>NZ_JAVDUY010000003.1:0-678801 GCF_031456615.1 Pseudomonas sp. 3296 | reverse complement strand
CAGCAGAAAAGGAACGGCGTTGTTTGGTCATCTGACACCTCGATCGGGCGAGCATTCTCGCCTAAATGGGTGTCCGGTTTCATTAGACCACTACAACAACACTATCGTGATCTACACCACCGACAACGGCCCTAACCAGTGGTCTTGGCCGGATGCGGCGACCACCCCGTTCCGTAATGAAAAAAACTCGAACTGGGAAGGTGCTTACCGGGTTCCTGCTTTGATACGTTGGCCTGGAAAAATAAAACCCGGAACGGTTTCTACGCAAATGTTTTCTGGGCTGGACTGGTTTCCGACACTCTTGGCCGCAGCGGGGGATACCGATATTAAAGACCGCCTGCTCAAAGGCGCTGATGTAGGAGGAAAGAACTTCAAAGTCCATCTGGATGGCTTCAACCAGCTCGACTACCTGACCGGCAAGACCAACCAAAGTGCTCGTAATGAATTCTACTATTTCAGCGATGACGGCGATCTGGTGGGCATGCGTTACGACAATTGGAAGATCGTTTTTTGTGAACAACGTGCCCCGGGTGGATTTAAGGTCTGGAGCGAACCATTTAGCTGCCTACGCGTTCCCAAACTCTTCAACTTGCGGATGGACCCCTTTGAGCGTGCCGACGTCGTGTCTGACCAATACTATGATTGGCTCACGAAGAACGACTACCTGTTATTTGACGGCACTCAAAGAGCATCAGCCTTCCTGAAGACGTTTGTCGAATACCCGCCAAGCCAGCGCCCGGCGAGCTTCAGCATCGATCAGATTCGTGCCGATGTAGACAAAGAAATTGATGAAAAAATGAAGCAGAAGAAATAGTAACGGCTCTTCCCTTGCGTCCGCGAGTGGGCGGACGCCCCCCTCTATTACACACCTTCGGCGCTCAGTTGTTTGTTTCCAACTCACGCTATACCTAGTGAGCTGATGGGGCCGAGACGTTTATTGTGAGTCCCAAAGCCCGCCCACGCGGGCTTTTTCATTTTGGCAAAAAACAGCAACCGGATTAACTATTTGGGGGCGATTCTTACCTGTGATCACCGTCAGCTTTGGGTTGTGGATTCAACCGGTCGATGCAACAGATTAACTCCCCCCAATCTGTCGCAACTATTCGTCATCCAATGTGTGACTGAATTCAAAAAACGGGGGAACGGGGGAACAGTGGGAACAGCCAATGTTTCCGGGGGGATGAGCGGGGGAACTTGTACCCCAGTGTTTTTTTGGGGGAACAGCAATGGCCGAATTAGCTGACAGTCCAGCTGAAAAGACAGCCGTTCAGTAAAAACCAAAATGCGACACAGTCTCCGCGTTGGTGGGTGTCGTTTTGAGGAATGACACCCCCGAATATTCCCGTTGTAATTGGTCGAAATGAAGTTACGGAATCACTTTGGGCCGGACTGTTTAAACGTGGGGTATGGCCACAATTAAAACGTACCTGCCTCAACCACTGTCAGCTGCCACCTTGCTCCACAGTCGGGTTAACCAGCTCAAATGCTAAGTTAACTAGGCTACAGGCCATGGTTTCCAAGGCTTTCAGCCCAGTTAACCAACCGAGCTAACCGAGTAATTCAGTCGATTAACTCCTAGGTTAACTGCCTGAAAGCCCCGCTCCGCTTGATTTTCAGACGATTTAGTCGCTCATTTCTAGCGGTTAACCAGTTAACCGAGTATTTTAGTCGGTTAACTCCTTAGTTAACCGCTCTGAAAGCCACGGCCCGCTTGGCTCTCAAGCGACTGGACGGATAGCCGAGTTAACCAGCAAAAATGATTGGTTAACCGGGCTACAAGCCATGTTTTGCAAGGCTTTCAGCTTAGTTAGCTAAACGAGTTAACCAGTTAACTAACTTTGGCGAGGTGCCGCTAACGAATTGGCGCGAGTTTCAGCACCCGTCTCTCGACGAAATTTCCAGGGTCCCCGGCGTGTTTCGGGGAAGGATTGAGCACTATGTGGTGTGGCGCGGCGTAAGTGCATCCCTACCCGGCCCTTCAATCCTATCGACGTTGAAATAGTCGTCGAGTGTATGGAAGGCAAGGTGCTCCCATGCACGATGCTAATCTTGGCTGAAAGGTTTTCCCACAGTCGACAGCTACAGTGATAGGGTAATCTGCCGAGCATAAGGATAGAGCCATGCGGCAAATTCTTCTTGTCGTGGATGTCCAATCCACTTTCTCCCCTCCCGATTGGCTTTTAAGTGGTATCAGGGCATTAACCCAACATGTTCCGGCTATCGCGACCATCGAGTTGTACGATGAGAAATGTACTCCTTTCTATGAGCAACTCGGGTGGTGCCCCGCTGTGAATGACAAGAGCCTCATAGACACCGATCATGTCTTCATCAAATATGGTTACGCGCCCTCCGAAGCGACACTGACCTACCTAAAGTCTCTCAATCCAGATCGCGTACTAGTCTGTGGAATCCAAACAGAGACCTGTGTGTTAGCCGCGGGTTTTGCTCTCTTCGATTTGGGCCTGCGCCCAACATTGATTACTGATCTAACCGTTGGCTCATCGCTCGACAGGTCTGGACAGCTAGGAATTAAACTTTGGAAGCACCATTTTGGACAAATCTCCTCATCGGCTGAAATACTCGCTGAGCTGCGGCCCACAACTCACGAGTGATGTACCCTAGTCCAACCTAGGCCATTCACCCATCGATATGACTGGCCTGAGTTGTTGCGATGTATGGGACCGCAGGTCCCATAGGGGGCGGGGCTTGCGGTGATCGACAAAACAACAACCAACCACCGAAAATAGGTCATATATACCGAAGGCGCGGGGTCCGAATTACCCCCTAGCCCCACCCCTTCGGGAGGACCCATTGATTTTTCTGAATGGCCCGACAAAGGCGTATGGTCTTCGACGTTGCAGGTGTCGTCGTGCACCACCTATCGGCCGTCAGAGGGGCTGTCCAGAGACCGGAAGCAGCCTCTCCTAGCCCTGAACCATCACGTCGCAGAAAGGGCCTGGTTCTCGGAGTTTTCTATTTTGGGAGTGGCCCACATGCTTCAATAAATTTGCCATCAGTGCGGCTGTCGATAGCACCATCTGCCCCGATGTAGACATCGGTGGTCGGCCACTTCGGTTTAACCCGGATGCAGTGCGATATTCCACCGTTGTTCCAATTGAACTCCATAAAAAATTGGTTGTTCGGGAAGATGTGCCCAGCCCCACCTGTTGCTTCACCGGGATAGATCTCGCCCTTTGAGATGTCGTGCTGAACATTCAAAATGTATCCGAGACGCCCCTGTCCCTTGTCAGAGAAATGGAAGCTCACTTGGGGTGTGGCGACATACCAAAATACGATGGGAGCGAGTAGTAGCGCCATCACCCAGCGCCAGCAATGCCGTTTCGGTTTATTTGCAGACGTGGTCACGGGTGCCATCTCCCCAGCTTGAACGCGGTAGTGCTAAAACTTCGTCCATGAGCATCTTTGCCGTAATCCTGCCGTTTGGGTGCTGCTTGTACAGTTTGACTCCAATGCCGATAGAGACTCGGTCGCCTATGTCGTCCCAAGCCCGCATTCCTTCGATGTCTGCTGAACGATGAGGCCCTTTTCGTTCGTCCCACTTCTGAACTTTTCGAATAGAGTCTGATGCAATCTGTTCAAGCCCAGCGCCGTCCAGAAGAACGCTTTCAGAAAGGCCACCAGCGCGACCTATGTAGCCATAGTGGATGTTCGACCAGATATCGTAGAAGTAGTCCAGTTGACCTTGCTTTTGCCAAGTCCCGTCGAACTTTTGCCCAATCGTCACTTTGTGGTCCCATGGCCGATTTTGACCAACCCGCTCAGTCCAAAGGGCCATCGCAGCAGAAGTGTTACCAAGCTCCATCGCTTGGAAATTAGGTGGTGAAAGGCGTGCATACCAAGGGAGCTTTTGAAATTTTGCATTTTCCGCTTCCGCGTCAAAGCTGGTTAGCTTCTTCATTTTCAGCACGGATGGGTGTGTGATGTTGCGGTTCATTTCCCCGGCAATATAGCTGGCCACCTGTTCCATCATGTCAGGGTCTTTGCACGCAACGGGGGCTTTCGGTTCTGGCTCTGCCTCTGGCTTTTTCGGGACGGCTTTGGAATCTACCAACGCGTTTGCGGCAATCGCTTTCTCTTTCAACTTTGGATCAGCGAGCAGTGTGGCCATTTTCTCATCATCCACAGTGCCATCTGGACGGAACGCTCCCAGTGCCATGAAGTTGATGATGGTTGCACCACCAGCATCGCCCATGACAAAACCGCCACCGACATCGCCTGACCCGGTAATGATCGTTCCACCGTGGCTGGTTGGGCTGCCTAAGTGGGCCATAGGGCGCCCGTTCACTTGAATGGAGGGGAACCCTGTGGTGATTACGGCTCCACAGCCACAGGTATCGCCAACCCGCGCAGATCCCATGAAGTTGATGTTTACGTCGCCACTGGCGGAAGCAATCGGGGTAGTGCCGTGACCGGGCATTGGGCAGACATGCTTGTCACCCAATCGAGCGGAGGGAGTCATTCGTCATCCTTGTCGTGCAATAAAAAGCCTCCGAGTGGAGGCCAAAAGCGTTTTGTAGGCCCCGGGAGATTACCGCACCAAGTGGAGGGGAGTCTGTAGGAAAGGTCTGAGTTTAGACGCTCGCCCAACCGGTTCTGGCCGATTGCTTCCGGTCATATTGTAGATTTGGTCGCGCCCAACAGAGGTTAGGTTTGTCGATGAAAGGCCCCCGTTGAGGCCCGAGCCGGCCTCGGGTTCATCAGCTTCGTCGTATTAAATCCTCTTATAAGATTAATTTCTGTTTTCGGCCCCAGTCTCGACACGGCGTGGTTCTCTGCGCTTTTTGCTCTTCCTGGCATCTTGCTCCTGTCTTGCTGTGCGATGGACTTTTTCCACAGATTTAATCCTCTCGTATGGTTGTTTCTTGAAGGGCATCGCAGGCCTTGCTGTGTAAGGCCTTCAGAGGATTATCAGAATCTCCGGATCTAACACCGGTCAACCTGAGCCGTGACCTCAAAGACCTGCTGTCTGCAAAGGCAGGTCTCGCCGGGACGGAAAAAATAGCTTCAGTTGCCCACTTTTAATCCTCGACTATGGTTGTTTCTTGAATAACCCCGAAAGCCTTGTGTTCTGTGCGTTCCAGCGCAGTACCAGAATCTTCCGATCTAAAGCCGGTCAACCTGTAGTACGTCCTTTTTCGGCTCGGTCTAGATACATCCTGCGATGCAGGGGGGGCCGGCCTGCATCGCAGGGTGGGGATACGCTCAGATTTGAGCGCATCGCCGCTAATGATCAGGTAACGGTGCGAGCGTTACCCAAAGTGGGAAAATCCCACCTTTAACCCTCAGAATTTCGCTGGTCGACTGCCCGTCCCATCCACCAACTGTGAGCGAGATCTACATACCTTGGAATTGAGGTATCTACTGCGCAGGCTTTCCGGCCTCAAGTAGAGATGCGTCCAAATCTGGATGCATCTCTCCACCCTCAATTTGAGGTCCGACCACCAGTGGTGGATGGAGCAGATCTGCGCCATTACCCTCGGCTGCAGCTGCCCCCCGCCATCGTTGTTTTCCACGTTGGGGCTAAGCATTGCCAGGACGCTAAAAACGCTCTCACTCGCCGTTTCAAACCTCGGCATTAACAAATTGTGCAATCGTCTCGCAGGTTCCGCCGTTCGTGGCGTGCGGGCGGTTATGCGAATCTTTAAATCTAACGCCTGTCTGTCTGAACCGTGACCGAATTGAACCCGTATCTAACGGTGCTAGGAGGTACCTTCGAGTTGGTGCTCAGGGAGGCGAAGCGGTCATCATCCCACGTCCGTTATTGGCCGATTCTGTTGAAAAAGTAGCTCCTCTATCTGGCCTGCGGCAAAATATCTGCATTGGCCAGCAGGGAAGCACGCAGCATGATGGGACAGTTATCGAGTGGTCAGGATCGGCTGTTTTACTCGTTCAACCTTGAAGATCACATTCCAGCCAATCCTTCTGCGCAGCATTGATCGGTGTCTCGATCTGAGCGACCTGCGCCATTACCTCGCCGATGTTTATAGCCCGATCGGGCGTCCGTCGATTGATCCCGAGCTGATGATCCGCATGCTGATCGTCGGCTATTGCTACGGCATTCGCTCAGAGCGGCGGTTGTGCGAAGAGGCCCATTTGAACCTGGCGTATCGCTGGTTCTGCCGGTTGAGCCTTGAAGACGAAATCCCCAACCACTCGACCTTTTCCAAAAATCGACACGGCCGTTTTCGGGACAGCGATCTCTTTCGCTGGCTGTTCAATGAAGTGCTGCGTCGTTGCATGGACGCAGGCTTGGTCAAAGGTGAAGGCTTTGCCGTGGACGCCAGCATCATCAAAGCGGATGCCAGCGGCAGCGCGGTGTACCGGGTGATGAACCGGTCACCCAATGCTTGTTAGAACAGATGATGATCAATGCTCAGTTTCGTCGGGTGTAATCAGGTCGCGAATGTAGGCTGGCCTCATAGGCGACATCTTACGAGCTGCTTAATTAACCTCCGGGGTTCCACCATCTTGGGCAAGTGTATGAGAGGCAGCCTCAATCCGCTCTTCGAACTGGGCAATGTAGGTTTCAGCGTCCGCTAAGCTGGGGAATGAAACTGCCGTTTCACAACGTTACAAACCTAGCTAGTGAAATGAATGTGGCCACGTTGACGTTGAAGTTTAATGCAACCGTCTTGGGTTGTGCGGCTATAGGCAGCGCGCCGTCTCCTCCATAGGCTTCCCTGTCGCCATGATCTCCGGCCTGTCATAGACAGGGTGGGCCTTCCGAGTGAATTGAATTGTGAATACTGATGGGGAAAGTGATGGGACCATTAGCCGGGCTTAAAATCGTAGAGTTTGAAGGGATAGGGCCGGGGCCGCTGGCGGGGATGCTCCTTGCTGACATGGGCGCCGAAGTTACAGTGATTGCCCGTAAGGGGGGCGTCGCCCTCACAAAGCAATTGGGTGGGGATGTCGACTTCGAAATCCTCCAGCGCGGGAAGCATCGGGTGGTCGTCGACCTCAAGCAGCCGGAAGGGGTCGCCCTGGCTCTGGATCTGTTGGGCGAGGCTGATGCCCTGATCGAGGGCAACCGTCCGGGTGTCATGGAGCGTCTGGGGCTCGGGCCTGAACAATGCCTGGCGAAGAATTCGCGTCTTATCTACGGTCGCTTGACTGGTTGGGGGCAGGACGGCCCCTTGGCTCAGACCGCAGGTCATGATTTGAATTACATAGCACTGACCGGGTTGCTCGGTCTAACCGGTGGGCGCAGTGATCCGCAACGTCCACCGGCGACCTTGGCTGGGGATGCCATTGGTGCTCTTGGCATGGCTTTCGGTATCGTTTCAGCAGCTTTCGAGGCGCGCAGTTCCGGCAAGGGGCAGGTCGTCGATGCAGCGATCGTCGATATGGTTGCGGTGCTCGGTTCAATTGCGCATTTCATTCATGCCGCTGGGCAGATCGGTGGTTCGCAACCCAGCGCGTTCTATGATTCGCCGTTCTATGACCTGTTCCAGTGCGCCGACGGCGAGTGGATCTCCTTGGCGCCGTTGGAGCCTCACTTCTATGCGCAGCTGATGGAGCGGTTGCAACTATCGGATGTCGCGGTCAAGGCTCAGTATGACCTCGCTCAGTGGCCCGCGCTCAAGGAGCGCCTGACCTCGAGGTTCCGCAGCCAGCCGCGTGCGCACTGGTGCGCGTTGTTGGAAGGCAGTGATGTGTGCTTCGCTCCCGTGCTTTCACCCATGGAAGCGGCCGTTCATCCGCACAATGTTGCACGCAATACTTTTCAGACTCAGCCGATTGTCCAGGCCAACCCGGCGCCACGCTTCTCTCGTACCCCTGGTGCGATTCTTCAAGTCGGTCGTCAGGAACAAGCACCGCTTTTAGCGACGGTGGCAGTAGATCGGCTGGAGCAACTGCGTCGGTCGGGAGTGTTAGCCTAAAGGCTGCCTTTAGGACCTGGAGGAGGGAGGCAACAACAGTAAATGCCCGCTTCGATAAGCGGGCTTTTCATTTGACAAAATAAGCAGACCCTAGGGAGGGGAGGCGGCCAAAGAAAAAGGCGCAGCCCAGACCTACAGCTGACGAGCGATCAGATCCTTCATGACTTCATTGGCACCGCCGTAGATCTTTTGTACGCGCGAATCGACAAACATCCGGGCGATAGGGTATTCGTCCATATACCCGTAACCACCGAACAATTGCAGCAGTTCGTCGGTAACCTTGCACTGCATATCGCTGCACCACAACTTGGCCATATAGGCGGCCTGAGGATCGAGCTTGCCGTCGAGCAGGCGCTGGGTACAGTCGTTGACGAATGTGCGGGCGATGTGGGTGATGGTGGCACACTCGGCAAGCTTGAACTTGGTGTTCTGCAGGTCAAACAGTTTCTGGCCGAACATCCGGCGTTCCTTGGCGTAGTCTGTGGCCAGCTCCAGCGCACGTTCCATGACCGCCACAGCGGGAACAGCCAGCAACATGCGTTCATAGCAAAGTTGGCTCATCAGCTGGATGAACCCGTTGCCTTCGACCGGGCCGAGCAGATTGGCGACCGGTACGCGCACGCTATCGAAAAACATTTCGCAAGTGTCCGAACCATGCAGACCAATCTTTTTCAGCTTGTTGACGCTATACCCCTTGAGGTTCTCTGTCTCGATCACCACCAGTGAAATGCCCTTGGCGCCATCGTCGGAAGTGCGCACGGCGATCACCACCAGGTTGCCGCTGTAGCCGTTGGTGATGAACGTCTTGGAACCATCGATCACGTACTCGTCGCCATCACGGCGGGCGCGTGTGCGCAGGGTCTTGAGGTCGGAGCCGCAATCGGGTTCGGTCATGGCGATGGCGGCGAAGAGCTCGCCGCTGGCCAGGCGGGGAATCCATTTTTGCTTCTGCTCTTCGGTGCCGTAGTCGAGGATGTAGTGGGTGGCAATGGAGTGCACCGCAGTACTGGGCGGCATTCCGGCACGAGCCAGTTCATCCAGGGCGACCAGTTGATAGGACAGCGGCGCGCCAGCACCGCCGTATTCCTCACTGATCTCCGGCAGCAGAAAACCCATCTCGCCAAAGCCCTGCCAGATCTCGCGCGGCACGTAGCCCTGTTCGCGCCAGGCATCGTTGTGCGGTGTCATCTCATTGGCGATGTAGCGACGTACCTGGTCGCGATAGGCCTCGATGTCGCTATCCATCCAGGAATGTTGGTGCAGTTGGGGCAGCATAAGCTCGGTCTCCGCAATTTTGGGCTTCGCCACTGATGGCAGCGTGCGAAAAGCGAGCCTAGAACGAGGGTCTGTGCGCGCAAATAGCCGCTAGCCCCAAAGCTGTTGCACTTGGCCTCAATCTGTCAGTTGCCCTTGCGAACCTGGCCCGGAGTCTGGCCGGTCCAGCGCTTGAAGGCGCGCTGGAAGCAGGCGCTGTCGGCGAAGCCAAGCTCCTCTGCCAGCACCGGTGTCGGCAGCTTGCTCGTTTTCAGTCGGTAGATCGCCCAGTCGCGGCGCAGGCTATCGCGGATGTTCTGGAAAGAGGCGCCTTCCTGAGCCAGGTGACGTTGCAATGAACTGGCCGAGCAGTGCAGGGCGGCACTGGTCTGTTCAAGGTCTGGCCAGCCGCTATGGTGTGCTCGTTCTTCACGTAGATAGACCCGCACCCGGTCGCTGACGCGTGCGGGTATGGCGGGCACCAGAAGATCGAGCAGGGCCTTGTCCAGGTATTCATGCAGATGAGAACTGTCACGACGTACGGGTGCCTGTAGTGCCTGGGAGTCGAACCAGATAGTCGAGAAGGCTGTGCCGAAGCGCAGTTCGGTAGGGAAGAGCTTGCGGTAGTCGCCAACCGATTCAGGTTGTGTGAATGCCACGTCGATACCGACGGGGCGCAGGCTCCCGCCTTCCAGCCAGGCCATGACGCGCCAGATCAGTCGCAAAAAAAGCACGTGGGCGAAATCGCGGGACTCGACCTGAGTGGTAAGGAAGTGCAGTTCGACCCGCACGTGCCGACCGTCGTCCAGCAGCACCGGGTCAAGGTCGTCTTGCAGGAGCCGCAGGGTGTGGGTGAATTCCCGCAGGGCGCCGAACAGAGTGTCGCCGGTCAGGGCTGAACGCATCATCAGCATGAAGCTGCCGCGGCGTAATTTTCGCGAAAACAGCGCGATGCCTTCGTCATCGAGACCCTTGATGGTCTTGCGCAGCAGCGCAACGTACTGGTCGACGGTGACGTGGTGGTCCAAGTCCTGAGGCTGCTGTGGATCGATCCCTGCGTCGCGTAGAAAGCCCTCGATCTCGTAGCCGCGATCACGGGCTGCGGCAAGCAGGGAGGAGACGAAAACGGAGGCGAAGGTAACGGGGGTTGGATTCGACATTGGTGGATTCTGCAAGTCATTTGCGGCGCTATGACATTGGCGGTTTTGCGCACGGCCATCACATTAAGCCCACAAAGTCACACCGTGCCGCAACTTAAATTCAGGAAAGCCGCTATGAGTCGCAATGTCTATGTGATTGGGGTCGGCATGATCCCTTTCGTTAAGCCGGGCGCCAACGCGCCCTATCCGCAAATGGCCGCTGCTGCCTTACGTGCCGCGATGGTCGATGCCGACGTGGGTTATGCGCAGATAGAGCAGGCTTACGTCGGTTACGTCTATGGTGACTCCACTGCAGGCCAGCGCGCGCTTTACGAAGTCGGCATGACCGGTATCCCGGTTGTCAACGTCAACAACAACTGTTCCACCGGTTCCAGCGCGCTGTTCCTGGCCAATCAGGCAGTCAGCGGCGGTGCGGCGGAATGTGCCCTGGCGCTGGGTTTTGAGCAAATGAGTCCGGGTGCGCTGGGCACGCTCTTTAGCGACCGCCCCAGCCCCTTCGAGCGCTTCGACCTGGCCACCGATGAGTTGGTCGGGCACGCCGGCATCCCGCTCGCGCTGCGCTACTTCGGTGGTGCTGGCCTGGCGCATATGCAGGAGTTCGGCACCCGTCTGGAAACCTTTGCCAAGATCCGCGCCAAAGCCAGCCGCCATGCCGCCAACAACCCGATGGCGTTGTTCCGTAACGTAGTCAGCGCCGAAGACGTGATGAACTCGCCTGCCGTCTGGCCTGGCGTGCTGACGCGCCTGATGGCTTGCCCGCCGACCTGCGGCGCCGGGGCGGCGATCCTCTGTTCGGAGGACTTCCTCAAGCGCCACGGCCTGAAGGGCGCAGTGCGCATTCGTGCGCAATCCATGACCACCGACACGGCTAGGACGTTCGATGCGAGAGACATGCGCGAAGTGGTCGGTTTCGGCATGACCCGCACGGCTGCGCAGAATGTCTACGAGGCGGCCGGTGTCGGTCCGCAAGATATCCAGGTCGTCGAGTTGCACGACTGTTTCGCACAGAACGAGCTGCTCTCCTACGAGTCGCTGGGCCTGTGCCCGATCGGCGGTGCGGAGCGTTTTGTCGAGGATGGCGATAACACTTATGGCGGCAAATTCGTCACCAATCCTTCCGGCGGGTTGCTCTCCAAAGGCCATCCACTGGGTGCCACCGGCCTGGCCCAGTGCACCGAGCTGGTCCAGCAGTTGCGTGGCGAGGCGGGTCCACGTCAGGTAGACGGCGCGCGTCTGGCTCTGCAACACAATCTCGGGTTGGGCGGCGCCTGCGTCGTCACCCTCTACGAAAAAGTCTGAGGAGCGACGGATGATCGACAAGAAGTGGATCGGCCACGAACTGGCCGCCACCACGATGACGCTTGAGCGCGGGCGTCTTTGCGCATTTTCCCGGACCATTGGCGAAACCGATCCGTTGTACACCGATCTCGCTGCCGCCCAAGGAGCCGGCTTCTGTGACGTGCTGGTCCCGCCGACATTCCTGTTCGGGGCCGAGCTGGATGCCGGCACCGTGGACAGCATGCTGGCGGATCTGGAAATCCCGATCGCGAAAATTCTTCACGGTGAACAGAGCTTCACCTATCACAAACCGGTCTGTGCTGGGGAAACGGTCACCGTGAAGTCGCGGATCGCCGATATTTTCGACAAGAAATACGGCGCCCTGGAGTTCCTGGTCAAGACCTCGCAAGTCCATAACGACAAAAACGAGCTGGTCGCCGAGTTGCGCACCGTGCTCGTGGTCCGCAACTGAGGAGTCCCGACCATGAGTCATTCACTGCAACACGTGAAGGTCGGTGACCGGCTGCCACCCCTGACGCTGGCGGCGGTCGACCGCACCACGCTGGCGCGGTTCGGTTGCGCCTCGGGCGACCTCAACCCGATTCA
This sequence comes from Pseudomonas sp. 3296, assembly GCF_031456615.1. Classification (NCBI taxonomy): domain Bacteria; kingdom Pseudomonadati; phylum Pseudomonadota; class Gammaproteobacteria; order Pseudomonadales; family Pseudomonadaceae; genus Pseudomonas; species Pseudomonas sp. 3296. The sequence continues at coordinate 666,599 of NZ_JAVDUY010000003.1, read as the reverse complement.
CATCGACGTGGATTTCGCCCGCAAGGCCGGCATGCCGGACGTGTTTGCCCACGGCATGTTGAGTATGGCCTGGCTGGGTCGCCTGCTGACCCAGTGGGTGCCGCAAAGCCGGCTGCGCAGCTTTGGCGTGCGCTTCCAGGGCATCACTCACCTGGGGCACGTCATCACCTGCAAGGGCCAGGTAACCGAGATCGTCGAAGTCAACGGCGAACGTTGCGCCAGGGTCGAGGTGGCCACGGTCAACCAGTACGGACAGGTCAAGATCGTCGGCGACGCGTTGATCGCCATCGCCATTGGCTAACCCCTTTTATCAACCTTTTGCGGAAGAGACAGATGAGCAAGAAACTCGAAGGTAAAGTTGCCCTGATTACCGGTTCCGGTCGTGGCATCGGCCGCGCCATCGCCTTGAAGCTGGCAGCCGATGGTGCCCGCGTGGTGGTCAATGACCTCGACGCCGAGCCGGCTCAGGAAGTGGTCGAGGCCATCAAGGCCATGGGCGGTGAAGCCGTCGCCTGTATCGGCAGCGTTTCAGCGCCTGACTTCGCCGAGCGCTTCGTCGGCACCGCGGTCGAGCATTACAAGGGGCTGGACATCATCGTCAACAACGCGGGCTACACCTGGGACAGCGTGATCCAGAAGATGACTGACGAGCAGTGGTACGCCATGCTCGATGTGCACCTTACCGCGCCTTTTCGCATCCTGCGCGCGGCGCAGCCGGTCATCCGCAGCCTGGTCAAGGCTGAACAGGACGCCGGCCTGCGTAACATTCGCAAAGTGGTGAACATTTCCTCCGTTGCCGGGTTGTTCGGTAATGCCGGTCAGGCCAACTATTCCACCGCCAAGGCCGGTATCACCGGCATGACCATGACGCTGGCCAAGGAGTGGGGGCGCCTGAACACCACCGTCAACTGCGTGGCCTACGGCTTTATCAAGACTCGTCTGACCGAAGCCACCGCCGACGGTAACGCCACCGCCGAGATCGAAGGTCGCGAGATCAAGGTCGGTATCAACCCTGACCTGATGACCATGCTCGAGCGCAGCATTCCGTTGGGGCGTGCCGGCACCCCGCAAGAAGCTGCCGGCTCGGTGTACATGTTCTGCATCCCCGAGTCCGACTATGTCAGTGGCCAGACGTTGATCTGTAGCGGCGGTCTGACCGGAATCTAAGCGCCACCGCTGTCCGGGCAATCCGAAGCATTCAGTCAAAACAACAAGGACAAATCATGAAAGACAAGCGCGCGTGGTTGTCGCGGATAGCCCTGGTGGGCGTCTCGTTGATAGGCCTTTCGGCGACAGCCGGGGCGGCGGATAAACCCAATATTCTGGTGATCTTCGGCGACGATATCGGCCAGACCAACATCAGTGCCTATAGCCACGGCGTGGTTGGCTACAAAACACCGAACATCGATCGCATTGCCAACGAAGGCATGATGTTCACTGACTACTACGCGGAGAACAGTTGCACCGCAGGACGTTCTTCGTTCATCACCGGCCAGACGCCGTTGCGTACCGGCCTGACCAAGGTCGGAATGCCCGGGGCGCCAGTCGGCCTGCAGGCGCGCGACATTACCATTGCTCAGGCACTCAAGGCTCGGGGCTATTCGACCGGTCAGTTCGGCAAGAACCACCTGGGCGATCGCGATGAGTTCCTGCCGAGCAATCACGGTTTTGACGAGTTCTTCGGCAACCTGTACCACCTCAACGCCGAAGAAGAACCCGAGCGTGCCAATTGGCCTAAAGATGATCCGGACTTTGTCAAGGCAGCGACACCGCGTGGGGTCATCCATTCCTATGCCGATGGCAAGATTGAAGACACCGGCGCACTGACCGCCAAGCGCATGGAAACCATCGACGACGAAACCACCGCCGCTGCTCAAGCGTTCATGGAGAGACAAGTCAAGGCAGACAAGCCGTTTTTCGTGTGGATGAACACCACCCGCATGCACCTGTTTACCCACGTGCGCGACTCGATGAAAGGCCAGAGTGGCATGCCCGGCAACGAGTACGCGGACGGCATGCTCGAGCACGACGGTGACGTCGGCAAACTGCTGAAAACCCTCGACGACCTGAAGATCGCCGACAACACCATTGTCGTCTACACCACCGACAATGGTCCGAATCAGTTTTCCTGGCCGGACGCGGCAACCACACCGTTCCGCAACGAAAAAAACTCCAACTGGGAAGGCGGGTTCCGTGTGCCGGCGATGGTTCGTTGGCCGGGCAAGATCAAGGCGGGTGAAGTGTCCACTGAAATGTTCTCCGGACTCGACTGGTTCCCGACCTTGCTGGCGGTAGCGGGTGATACCGACGTCAAGGAACGCCTGCTCAAGGGGGCGAATTTTTCGGGCAAGAACTTCAAGGTGCACCTGGACGGCTACAACCAGCTCGACTATCTGACCGGCAAGGCCAAGAGCGGTGCGCGCAAGGAGTTCTACTACTTCAACGACGACGGCGTGCTGGTCGCGTCGCGTTTCGGTGACTGGAAGGCGGTGTTCTGCGAGCAGCGCAAGCCAGGAGGTTTCGAGGTCTGGAGCGAACCTTTCGTCTGTCTGCGGGCGCCGAAGATCTTCAACTTGCGCATGGACCCCTATGAAAGGGCGGACGTTGTTTCCAATCAGTACTACGACTGGATAATCAAGAACGCCTACCTGCTTGGTGTGGCCACGATGAAAGCCGCGAAGTTCCTGCAAACTTTCGTCGAGTACCCGCCCAGCCAGAAACCGGCCAGCTTCAGTATCGACCAGGTGCGCAAGCGGGTGGATGCGCAGATCGAAGAGAACGCGCGGCAGCAGAAGCAGCAGTAACCCATCGATGCCACCTCCGGGTGGCATTTTTATTGGCGCGACGAAGATTTTACCCGAGTGTCGTGCCAGGCAAGGCGGCCAGCAACTGAGGTCAAGTGCAATAGCTTTGATGTCTTCGGCTATTTGAAGTCCACAGTGACGGCCATACCCTCTGTTCACGCAGCGATACCTGAGGTTGAACGCGACAGTGGGTGTTGGTGGTCTTCAGTTCAGAGGAATCAAGGCATGATCCAGGAAATGGCGGTTCAGCGAGTGGCCCGCGTGTTCAATACCCAGCGTGAGGCTTTCCGTGCTCAACCTCATTCCTCGCTGGCTGAGCGCCAGGCCAATCTGATCGCACTGCGCACCCAGCTACGGCGTTACCAGGACGCCATTGTCGCGGCGATGAGCGCCGATTTTGGCCATCGCTCCGCCGTCGACACCAAGTTCCTGGACCTGATGGGTTGCATCTTGCACATCAATCACACCCTCAAGCATCTGGGGAGCTGGATGAAGCCAAGCCGACGCCCCACAGAGCTGCTGTTCAAGGGCAATCAGTTGTGGGTGGAGTATCAGGCGAAAGGCGTGGTGGGGGTCATATCGGCATGGAATTTTCCGGTTTACATCGCCATTGCGGGTCTGGTCAGTGCGCTCGCCGCAGGCAACCGGGTGATGCTCAAGATGTCCGAGTTCAACCCGCACACCAACGAGGTCCTCAAGCGTCTGCTGGCAGAGGTGTTCGACGACTCGCAAGTGGCCCTGGTCGGTGGTGAGCTTGAAGACCCGGGCTTTTTCTCTTCGCTGCCATTCGACCACATCATCTTCACCGGGTCCCCCGGGGTCGGGCGTCTGGTCATGCGTGCCGCCGCAGCAAACCTGACGCCGGTGACACTGGAGTTGGGTGGCAAGTCGCCTGCGGTGGTGCTGGCTGACTACAACCTGAGCGATGCCGCACGACGTATCGTTCACGGCAAGGGCACCAATGGCGGGCAGATCTGCATCGCACCGGACTACGCCCTGGTTCCCCAGGACGATATCGAGCGCTTCGTCGGCGAAGTGCGCCGCCAGTTCCAGGCGCTGTACGGCGAACGGCCTGCCGCTAACGATGACTACAGTTCGATCATCGATGATCGTCAGTTTCAGCGCCTCCAGGGCCTGCTTGAAGATGCGCGGGCCAAGGGCGCCCGGATCATTGTCTGTGGCGAGGTTGCCCCGGGGCGCAGGATGCCGTTGCACATCCTGACGGGGGTGACGCCGGAAATGCGGGTGATGCAGGAAGAAATTTTCGGTCCGCTGTTGCCGGTATTGGGTTATGACAGCCTCACCGGTGTGGTGGCCCACATCAACAGCGGGCAACGTCCCCTGGCGCTGTACATTTTTTCAACCGACACGACGAGCATCGATCGATTGCTCAAACGGACCCATTCCGGTGGCGTGACCATCAACGATTGGGGCTGGCACGCTTTCAACCACGGTGCTCCTTTCGGTGGCACGGGAAATTCCGGTATGGGCAACTATCACGCAGAAGAAGGGTTTCGCGAGCTCAGTCACGCGCGCACCGTGTTCAAGAGGCGTACCTGGTTTCCCACCCATCTCTTCCATCCACCCTTTGGCGGCCGGCTGCAGAGCCTGGCGCTGGCGTTTTACCTGGGCAAGCCGGATGCGGATGTGAAGTCTTGAGGAAGATTGATATGAGTCAGAATGTGTTCGATTACGTGGTGGTGGGTGGCGGCTCGGGTGGCTGTCCGGTGGCGGCGCGCCTCAGTGAAGATCCTCAGGTCAGTGTTTGCCTGCTCGAGGCCGGCGGCAGTGACAAGAAAGTGTTGATTCAGGCACCACCGGGCGTAGTGGTGATGATGCGTGAAGGTTTTCATAACTGGTCCTACGAAACCGTGCCCCAACCGGGGCTCAACGGGCGCAAGGGTTACCAGCCGCGTGGCAAGGCGTTGGGCGGGTCCAGCTCGATCAACGGCATGGTCTACGTCCGCGGCCATCGCTGGGACTATGACCATTGGGAGAACCTCGGCAACCCCGGCTGGAGTTATGAGGAGGTTCTTCCGTATTTCAAGAAGTCGGAACACAACGAGCGCTTTGGCGAGACCGAGTTCCATGGCGCTGGCGGCCCGCTGAATGTCGCTGAACTGAAGTCGCCGAGCCCGCTGTGCGAAGTCTTCATGAGTGCCGCCGAGGAGCAGGGCATCGCCCGTACTGACGACTACAACGGTCGCCAGCAGGACGGTTGTTTCCGCTACCAGGTGACCCAGAAGGACGGAGAACGCTGCAGCGCGGCCAAGGGCTACCTGTGGCCGATCCTTGAACGGAAAAATCTTCAGCTTTACCTCAACGCTCCGTTCCACAGCCTGATCTTCGAGGGCAAGCGCTGCGTGGGTGTGCGTTACCACAACGGCAAGGATGTGCAGGAAGTGCGTGCCCGCCGTGAAGTGATTCTCGCCGCTGGTGCCTTTGGTACTCCACAGGCCTTGATGCTGTCGGGCATCGGGCCGGCCGGGGAGTTGACCCGGCTGGGTATCCCGGTGCTGGTGGACCTGCCAGGCGTCGGCCAGAACCTGCAGGATCACATCGACTACACGGTGCCGTACAAGGTCAGTCATCCGGAGGGTTGCCTGGGCCTCACCGTGGGTTCCAGCGTCAAGCTGGCGGCTGCTGCCGTGGAGTGGGCGAGCAAGCGCAGCGGCATGCTGACCACCAATTTCGCCGAGGCCGGCGCCTTCCTGCGCTCCGATCCGGCGCTGGACAAACCGGACCTGCAGATGGTCTTCGTCACCGCCGTGGTCGACGACCATGGTCGTCACCTGCATTGGGGTTATGGCTACAGCTGCCATATCGAGGTACTGCGCCCGAAAAGCACAGGCACCGTGACCCTGCGCAGCCGCGATCCGCTCGACGCGCCGGTCATCGACCCACGCTTTTTCGATCGACGGGAAGACATCGAGTTGTTGATCCAGGCGGCGAAGACCCAGGCCCGGATCCTCGAGTCCACCCATTTCGCCCGTTTCGGGCCGCAACTGATCTATCCCGTCGACTGGAATGACGACCGGCAGATCGAGCAGGACATTCGCCGTCGCGCGGATACCCAGTATCACCCGGTAGGCAGCTGCAAGATGGGCCCTGACAGTGACCCCCTGGCCGTAGTCGATGCGCGTCTGCGAGTGCGCGGTGTCGAAGGCTTGCGGATTGCAGACGCCTCGATCATGCCGACCATTCCCGGGGGCAATACCAACGCGCCGACCATCATGATCGGTGAAAAGGCCGCCGCCATGCTCAAGGAAGACGCGCGTCACCTGTGAGCCTGTCTGTGATTCGAGTTACTTCCACGAAGCGATCAAGGCCCCGAGCCACCAAGGGGCCTAGTGTCAAGCATGGGGTGTCACAATGGACAAAAATGATAAAGAGCTCTCCCTGCAAGCCGCCAAGCACACGCTTAGCCTGAATCCAGCGTTCGGCCCTCGCGGGCGCGACATACTCAGCAGCGCTCGCATGGTCCTGCAACAAGTGTTGAAGCAACCCGTGCACAGCGCCCGACACATGGCTGCGTTCGGCATGGAACTGAAAAACATCCTGCTCGACCGTTCGGATCTCAAGCCGGCGGCGGGGGACAAGCGTTTCGATGAGCCAGCCTGGCAGGGCAACCCGCTGTATCGTCGCTATATGCGAGCCTATCTGGCCTGGTGCCGGGAAATGAACGACTGGATCAGTAGCAGCAACCTCAGCGATCAGGATGCCAGCCGTGGCCAGTTCGTCATCAACCTGCTGGCCGAGGCGATGGCGCCGACCAACACCCTGGCCAACCCTGCGGCCCTCAAGCGTTTCTTTGAAACCGGTGGCAAGAGCATTCTGGATGGATTCGCGCACTTGACCCGCGATCTGATTGAAAACGGTGGCATGCCCAGCCAGGTGGACAAGGCGGCTTTCGAGGTGGGCGGCAATCTGGGCACGACGCCTGGCGCGGTGGTGTTTCGAAACGAGGTGCTGGAACTGATTCAGTACAAACCTCGAAGCGAGCAGGTGCTGGAACGCCCGTTGCTGGTGGTGCCGCCCCAGATCAACAAGTTCTACCTGTTTGATTTGGCGCCGCAGAAGAGCCTGATTGCTTTCCTTCTTGACAGTGGCATCCAGACCTTTGCCGTCAGTTGGCGCAATCCGGGTAAGGCGCAGCGCGAGTGGGGCTTGTCCACCTATGTCGAAGCCCTGAAAGAGGCGGTCGACGCAGTGCTGGCGATTACCGGCAGCACTGATCTGAACACCTTTGGCGCGTGCTCCGGAGGCAGTACCATGTCATCGCTTTTGGGCCACTACGCGGCACTGGGCGAGAGCAAGGTGAATGCGTTCACCCTGGTGGTCAGCATGCTCGATATTCGCCCCGACACCCAGGTCTCGCTGTTCGCTGATGAGAAAACCCTGGAGGCGGCCAAGCGTCGTTCATATCAAGCGGGTGTGCTGGAAGGTCGTGAGCTGGCAAAAGTCTTCGCCTGGATGCGCCCCAACGACCTGATCTGGAGCTACTGGATCAACAACTACCTGCTCGGTAACGAGCCGCCTGCATTCGATGTCCTCTACTGGAACAACGACACCACCAACCTGCCGGCCGCGCTGCACGGCGAATTCATCGAGATGTACCAGACCAACCCGTTGGCCCGTGCCGGCGCCCTGGAGGTCTGCGGCACTCCAATTGATCTCAAGCAGGTCACCAGCGATTTCTATTGCATGGCGGGCCTGACCGACCACATCACCCCATGGGATGCCTGCTACCGCTCGATGCACCTGTTCGGCGGCCAGGGTGAGTTCGTGGTGTCCAACAGCGGGCATATCCAGAGCATCCTCAACCCGCCGGGTAACCCCAAGGCCCGCTTCATGACCGGCAGCAGCCTGCCGGTTGATGCCCAGGATTGGCTGGAAGGTTCCACTAAAGAGACCGGCTCCTGGTGGACTCACTGGCTGGCCTGGTTGCAAGCACGCTCCGGTCAGAGCAGGAAGGCCCCCGTCAAACTTGGCAACAAGGCTTATGTCGCGGCTGAAGCGGCTCCTGGCACCTACGTGCACGTGCGCTGACTCGCTGTAGCCGGACGGGCGCTTGCGTCCCGTCCTGTCCACGTTCCAGATCCCTTGGCCCGGCGCCGCAGAAGGAACCTCCGTAACATGTCACAGCCCTTTGTCTATCGCACCATCGAACTGGATGGCGGGCATCTGCGCGTTGCCATTCGTCCAGGCAAGGCCGATCTGCCGCCGTTGCTAGTCTTCAATGGCATTGGCGCCAACCTGGAGCTTTTGTTTCCATTCGTCCGGGCGCTTGATCCGGACATGGAAGTGATCGCCTTCGACGTGCCCGGCGTCGGCGGCTCCTCCCTGCCGAGCTTGCCTTACCGGTTTTCTGACCTGGCGAAACGGGTTTCGCGCATGCTCGATTATCTGGACGTTGGCCAGGTCAACGTGATCGGCGTGTCCTGGGGGGGAGCGCTGGCACAACAGTTCGCCCACGACTTTCCACAGCGTTGCAAGAAACTGATCCTGGCCGCCACGTGTGCGGGCATGGCCATGCTGCCAGCCAAACCCAAAGTGCTGTGGAGGATGGCCACTCCGCGCCGTTACATCCAGCCGTCCTATGGCGCGCGGATCGCGCCGGACATCTATGGCGGTGCTTTTCGCCATGACCCTGCACTGGCACAAGCGTTCGCCAGCAAGGTGCGCTCCGGCGGCAGGCGCGGTTACTACCTGCAACTGTTGGCGGGCCTGGGCTGGACCAGCATTCACTGGCTGCATCGGATCCATCAGCCGACCCTGATTCTGGCCGGCGATGACGACCCGATCATTCCGCTGCCCAACATGCGCCTGCTGGCCAGGCGCATTCCCAATTCGCAGTTGCATGTGATCGGCGATGGCCATCTGTTCCTGGTGGCCCGGGCGCAAACCGTTGCGCCGATCATCTCGTCCTTCCTCGCGCAGGAACGGCAGCGCGCTAGAATTCATCAAGCGTGACATGAGCAGTTCATTGGTTCGCTAGCCTTATGAAATCCTCCAACACGATACTCATCCGCACCAAATGGTCGCCGCCCCGAATCGATCCCCGGTCGCTGCCGCGCGAGCGTCTGCTGGAACTGATCGAGGCAGGACGCGAGCGTAAATTGACCTTGATACTGGGACCTGCGGGCAGTGGCAAGAGCACGCTGGCGGCGCAATGGCGCCAGCGCTTGATCGGTGCGGGGCTGGACGTCGCCTGGTTCAACCTGGGGGCCGACGACGAGACGCTCTGGGCGGCGTATCTGGTCGCCAGCCTGGGGGCCGCGGGCCTGGCTGTCGGCGACGACATCATTGGCCTGAGCGAGCGGACTGACCAGCGTTCGCTGGAGGTGTTGCTGTCACTGCTGGTCAACGCGCTCTACGAGCATCCTCGATCCATTTATCTCTTCCTCGAAGACCTGCATTTCCTCCCAGCGCAGCCAGCGTTGGCGATGATCCAGCGACTGATCGATCTGGCACCGGACAATTTCCATCTGGTGATCACCACGCGCCAGCGTCCGGCGCTCAATCTGTTGGCGATCGGCATCAAGGGGCAGCTGACCCAGATTGATTTTGCCGACTTGCGCCTGACGGCCGAGGAGCAGTTCAGTCTGCTTGAGCTCAATGGTCTCGAAAACCTGTCCGGCGAGCAGCAGCAACGTCTGTATGAGCTGACGGACGGTTGGGCTGCGGGCCTGCAGATCGGTGTCCTGTCACTTCGCCACAGCGGTAATTTTGAACAGAGCCTGCGAGCCTGTGGCGGCATGGTCATGGCGATCGATGAGTCAGGTCTCGATGCCTATCTGGATGACTGCATCAGTCGTGTGCTTTCTGCCGGGCAAATCGCTGCCATGGTCCAGGTTTCGACCTGCCGACGATTCAATCGCGAGCTGTGCGTCGCATTGACGGGCAGCCCGGAGAACGCGGGGGTGCTTGACATATTGCTCGAGCAGAATCTGTTCCTGTTGCCGATCGACCTCGAGGGTCGCCTGCAGTGGTTCCGTTTCCACCAGATGTTTTCCGGGTATCTGCAACGGCGCCGCAATGAGCTGCCGGTTGTGGAGGTGATTCGGGTCAATCACGCCGCCAGCCAATGGTTTGCTGACCACGGTTTGTACGTCGAGGCGATTCGTCATGCTCAGGCAGCCCAGGATCTTGAGGGCAGCGTGCAGTTGCTGGCACGGGCGGCGAGGTCGCTGATCGGTGACGCGCATTTTGCACAACTGCTGCAGCTGGCCGACGAGTTGCCGCGTGAAGCCTGGTCCAAGCAGATTGACCTGCTCCTGGCGGTTGCCTGGGCAGAACTCACCTGCAATCGCATGGAGAGATTCGAACTCACACTCGCCTCGATCGAATCACACCCTGAAGTCAGCCGGCCGAAAATAGACACTGAATTGCAATTGCTAAGGGCCATGTACCTGCTCAGGAGGGACGATACGACCGGTGTACTGGCGCTGCTCGAACCCTTGATGGCGCAGCCGCCCAGCCAGCGCCACTTTCACCTGCTGATGCTCTATACCCTTGGCGGCGTGGCATTGCTCAAAGCGGGTCGTACAGTGTTTGTACGGGATCTGGTCTACAGCACGCGAGGTCTGCTCCGGCGCGCGCAAGGCCCTCGGGCCCGGCCGTTTTTCGATGCACTGTGTGGCCTCAGTTTTTTTGTCCAGGGCGATATGAACCAGGCCCGGCGCGATCTCGAAGGTGTCCTGGTGCAAGTGACGCGCAACGAGTCACTGGCTCAGGATGTCGCCATCTTCATCAAGTCCACCCTGGCCTTGACCTGCTATCACTTGAACAGCCTGGAAGCCGCTGAGGATTACGTTGAAGGCTGTTTCGGGGTCGCCGAGGTCTTGGGGACCTCTGACTGCATTTTGTATACCTACCTTGCCCAGTCGCATTTGCAGTGTGCTGCGGGCAGGCTGGAGGCGGCCCACGCCACCCTCGATCGATTGGGCGAGATCGCCGAAAGCATTGGCCTTGATCGCCTGCAGGCGTGGCGTTTTGCCGAGCAGATACGTATTGCCTGCCATCAGCATGATCTGGCCCGCGCGCGCGAGCTGTTTCGCAGACTGCGCGCGCTGGCCATGCCTTATCTGGACAAGCGCGGTTGTGCCTGGGCGGAGATCCCCCTGGCCAGCGCAATGGCACACACGGCCTTGGCCCTGGCCGAAGGCGACTATCGATGCGCGGTCGAGGTAGGGGAAAGCTGGGCACTGGTCTGTCAGGAGTGGGGGCAGTTACAACCAGCTACCGTGCTGCGAATCCGTGTCGCTATTGCCAGGACCGCGCTCCATGAACCACAAGAGGCCCAGCGCCACATGTCCACGGCACTGCGCAATGCCTGCGAATACGGGATGTTCCGGGTGTTTCTTGATGAAGGAACGGCGGGGCTGCGCCTGCTGCAATCGCTTAGTGTCGATGCGCTGACAGCGCTGGAGCGTGACTACATTCAACACTGTCTGATGCACGGCGCCAATTCGCAGAGCCTCTCGAGCGGGACAGGTGAGGGTGGTCGGGCGCCTTCGCCTGGCAGCGATATCCTTTCGCCCCGTGAGCTTGAAGTGGTCGAACATCTGGCCCGTGGGCTGTCAACCAAGAGCATCGCCAAAGCCCTCGATCTTTCGCCTGGAACCATCAAGTGGCACCTGAAGAATATCTTCGGCAAGTTGGGTGCCTTTTCTCGCGAGGATGCAGTGAGCAAAGCGCGGCAAGTCGGGTTGCTTAACTAGCGCAGCATAGCCTTGGCATCCTCGCAAAAGTCCAGGTATTGAACCGGTGAACCGCGCCTCCACCCCTCCCTAGATGGGAGGGTTACCGGTTTTTACCTTAGGGTAGGGTGCCGGGTAACGGTGGTGAAACCGTGCATGCAGGGTTCATGTGAGCGCTGATGGCTCCAGACCTGCAATGCTCCTGCACCCAAGCGGTGAGCGCCCGGCATTGCCGTCTCCTGCCGTCAAGGCACGGACAATAACAATAGCTGCAACTTCAGGAGAGACCATGTACTTCACTCAGCCCTTGCACCGTAATCTACAGTGCGCGCCCGAGCGATTAATGACGATCTACGGCGATCGCAGTCGCACTCTGCGCCAGTTTGTCGAGCGTGTTGCGAGACTGGCCGGGGCGTTGCGTGAGCTTGGCGTACAGAGCGGCGATTGCGTCGCCATGCTGGGTTTGAACTCTGATCGTTACCTCGAATATTGCTTCGCCGTACCCTGGGCAGATGCCGTTCTCAATCTTTGCAACACACGCTGGAGTGCGGAGGAGAACGCTTATGCGCTGACCGATTCGCAAACCTCGGTACTGTTGGTTGACGAGACCTTCAAGGACATCGGTCTGCGGTTATCCAGGCAGGTTCCTTCGTTGCGTCATGTCATCTACGTCGGTGACGGCACCACGCCAGATGCGATGCTGGATTATGAAGCGCTGATTGCCCAGGCCTCGCCCGTGGAGGATGCCCGCCGTGGCGGCGATTCACTCCTTGGCGTGTTCTATACCGGCGGCACCACGGGTTTCCCCAAGGGCGTGATGATCAGTCATACGGCCTTCTGGAGCAGCCAGATTGCGCTGGATGTCGAGGGCCTGGTACCGCCTGATTCGGTCATGCTGCGCGCAGCACCGATGTTCCATCTGGCGGACATGTCCACCGGTTATGTCGGTGTGCTCGAAGGCGCGACTCACGTCATTCTGCCGGCGTTCCAGCCGATCGAAGCGATGGCGGCGATTCAGCGTCATGGCATTCAGGTGGCCATGCTGGTGCCGACCATGATTCAGTTGTTGATCAATCATCCCGAGGTGGGCAATTACGACCTGTCCTCGTTGCAGCACCTGGTGTACGGCGCTTCGCCCATTCAGGAGCAGACGCTGTGGAGCCTGCAGGCCATGCTGCCGCAACTGCAGTTGTTCCAGGCTTATGGCCAGACGGAGATGTCGCCCATTGTTTCGCTGCTCGGCCCGGCTCAGCACACCGCGGCGGCCGCCGCTGCCGGCATGCTGCGCTCCTGTGGTCGCGCCACCCGGGCGGTGGAAGTCAAGATCGTCGACGACGATGGCCGTGAGGTGCCACGTGGCAGCATCGGTGAAATCGTCGTTCGGGGCCCGAATGCAATGAGCGGGTACCTGAACAAACCCGAGCAAACCCTGGCGGCTCTGCCTGGCGATGGCTGGTTGCGTACGGGGGACGGGGCCAGGATGGACGAAAATGGCTACATCTTCATTGTCGACCGCCTCAAGGACATGATCGTCACCGGTGGCGAAAACGTGTTCTCGGCGGAGGTCGAGAATGCCTTGTGCAACCATCCGGATATCGCCATGTGTGCGGTGATCGGGATCCCTAGCGAGCAATGGGGCGAGGCGGTGCATGCCGTGGTGGTACTCAAGCCTGGCACTGAACCGAATGGCGAAGAATTGATCGCCCATTGCAAGCGTCAAATCGCCGGCTACAAAGCGCCGAAAAGCGTGGAGTTCCGTGCTGCGTTACCGCTCTCGGGCGCTGGCAAGGTGCTCAAGAGTGAACTGCGTGAACCGTTCTGGCAGGGCAGTTCGCGGCGTGTTGGTTGAGCGACCCATCTCCGGGCGCAATCGACCATGGATGACTTGAGCCGGCAACTGCCAAGTCATCGATGAACTCTTGTGGACAGCCTTTGCGACCCGGCTGTTTCTCCCTTCCTGCTTGATTCGCCCCGGCTGTTGTGCGCAACAGCCGGCAGCGGCGTGCGCCTGCATTTCCCATTCGCCAGTGCTGTGTGCCCCCCCTTTCCTGCCTCCCTCCCAACCCCCTCCCATCTCGGGAGGGTTAAGCGCTGCGCAGTCAATGTTTACTTGTCCGGCCAGTCTCTGGCGGCCGGGTGGTTGGGGAGGGAGGTTTTTCACAGGGAATCCAGGAGCCAAAGAGTGGTGGGTTGAACCGTAGCGTCGGGATTATTTAGGAATGTGAACAATGATAAGAATAAGTTCGCCACAAACAGGCTTTGTCCGGCATCAGCTTGGTCAGGCAGTCGTGCTTGGAATTCTCGGAGTGGGCGCCGGCAATGCCCAGGCATTCAATTTTGATACCGAGAGCGGTTGGTCGGGGAGCCTCGACACCACACTTTCCGTTGGCAGCAGCTGGCGTGCCGAAGGGCGCGATAACGAGTTGTACAGTCGACTCGACGGACAGGTGATCGGCAAGACCGACGGCCTGGGCGGCTCCAATACCGATGGCGGCAACCTCAACTACGATCGCGGCGACCGGTTTTCTACCATCGGCAAGTTCCTCACCGAACTGAACCTGCACAACGGCGACATGGGCGGCATGCTGCGCGTGAAGGGCTGGTACGACCAGGCGCTGGAAGACGAAGACGTGCACTTTGGCAACCAGGCCAACGGTTACCAGAAAAAGCCATTGTCCGATAACGGCTTTGACGACCTGCAAAGGAACAAAGGCGTTTACCTGCTCGACGCCTATGTCTACGACACCTACCACCTGGACGATCACCCGCTGCAGGTGCGCCTGGGTCGTCAGGTGCTGAACTGGGGCGAGAGCATCTTTGTTCAGGGGCTCAACCAGATTAACCCGATCGACGTTCCTTCACTGCGCCGTCCGGGCACCGAGATCAAGGAAGCGTTGCTGCCGGTGTGGATGATTTCCGGCAGCTTCGGTTTGAGTGACGGGCTGTCGCTGGATGCGTTCTACCAGTTCAAGTGGGAGCCTACTGCCGTTGAGGGCTGTGGCAACTACTGGTCGACCACCGAAACCATCATTTCGACTCATCCGGGTGGTTGCACCATGGCCACGTCGCTGCCTAACGTCAGCAACCCGGTCGGCTTTCGCAATGGCATGAACGTCCCGCTGAGCACTGGCGATGAAGCCCGGGATTCGGGGCAATGGGGTGTGGCGCTGCACTATCTGGTCGAATCGATCGACACCGAGCTCGGTGCCTACGCCATGACCATCCACTCGCGTACGCCAATCATTTCCGCCCACAGCGGCGATTGGGGCCGGATCCCCGCCGGGGCGCGCGCACCCTTCCTCAACCCGGTGCAGGTCCATGAAAATCTGCCGTTCGGTGCGACCTCGACGACTGCCTTCTGGGAGTATCCCGAAGACATCCACCTGTATGGCCTGAGCGCCGCCACCACGTTGGCCAGTTGGTCGGTCGGTGCGGAACTGAGCTACTCGCCAAACACGCCGGTACAACGTAACGGCAACGACCTGCTTGCCGCCGCTGCCCAAGGGGTGGGGCCGCAAGGCGCGGGCGCGCGAGCCGCTGGCCCGAATGCCTATATCACCGGGTATGACCGCTTCGATAAAACCCAGCTGCAGATCAACGGCATCAACCTGTTCCCCAACGTTCTGGGCGCCTCGAGCCTGCAGGTGGCCGGTGAAGTTGCCTTCCAGTGGAACGACATCCCTCAGGGTGACAGCGACATTCGTTACGGTCGCGGTTTCATCTTTGGCCCGGGTTCGGCGCCCAGCTATGGCGGGAACCTCTGCGGCACTGCGACCAACCCGCAACCCGACGGCTGCAAGAACGACGGTTACATCACCGACTTCGCCTGGGGCTACAGATTGCGAGGGCAACTGGAGTACCCGGACCTGTTGGGCGTAGGCGTCAGCACTTATCCGAGTTTGTTTCTGGGGCAGGACGTGGAAGGGGTTTCGATGGACGGTCAGTTCAACGAAGGCCGGTTTACCGTCGGTGCCGGCGTTCGTTTCGACTACCTGAAGGCCCACAGCCTGGAGTTCAACTATGTGACGTACAACAACGACGCCAAGTACGACCCGTTGCGTGACCGGGACTACTACTCGATGAATTACAGCTACAAGTTCTGATGAGGAACAAGGCATGAAAACAATAAAGACTTGCCACACCCCGCGTGCCCTGGCTATTGCCATCGCACTGTTGCTTGGCGGGAACGACGCTTTCGCCAAATTGACCGATGCAGAGGCTGCTCGCCTGGGTAACGACCTCACTCCGGTTGGCGCCGAGAAGGCCGGCAATGCCGATGGCAGCATTCCAGCCTGGCAGGGCGGCCTGACGGCTCCTCCGGCAGGCTGGAGTCCGGAGAAGGGCTACGTTGATCCGTTCCCGCAAGACAAGCCGCAGATGGTGATCACCGCGGCCAATGCCGATCAATACAAAGACAAGCTGTCGCCCGGCACCCTGGCTTTGTTGAAGAAGTATGACAACTTCAAGATGCCGATCTACCAGACCCGGCGCACCGCCGCACTGCCGGCTGAAGTCACCGCCAAAGCCAAGACTCAGTCCACTCAGGTCGAGTTGCAGGGTTTCGGTTTGAGCAACCTCAATGGCTCGAACATACCGTTCCCGATCCCGAAGAACGGTCAGGAAGCAATCTGGAACCACTTGGTTCGCTACTTGGGCGGTGGCTTCGAGCGAACCTATCACTGGTTCCCGGTACGTAGCAGCGGCGAGTTCTACAAGGTTGGTTTCCGCGAGAACCGCGTGTTCGACCAGAACATGGATCGGAGTATGGACAACCACCTGTTTTCCTTCCTGGGCTACTTCCTCGAACCGGCCACGTTGCAGGGCACGGTCTACCTGGTGCGTGAACCGGTGGATCAGGTCAAGGAAGCGCGCTCGGCCTGGATCTACAACGCCGGTGCCCGTCGTGTGCGCCGCGCGCCGGATCTGGCGTATGACAACGTCAGCGATGGCACCGAGAGCATGCGGGTGACCGATCAGTACGACGGCTATAACGGCGCGCCCGACCGCTATGACTGGAAACTGGTCGGCAAGCAGGAAATCTATGTTCCGTACAACGACTACAAGTTGTCCGATAAGTCGCTGAAATACGAAAACATCCTGCAAAAAGGCACCGTCAATGCCGACCTGATGCGCTACGAACTCCACCGTACCTGGGTCGTCGAGGGCACGCTCAAGGCCGGGCAGAAGCATATCTACGGCAAGCGCGTGATGTATCTCGACGAGGACAGCTGGACCGTGTTGCTCGAAGACGCCTACGACACTCGCGGCCAGCTATGGCGCATTGGCGTGCACCCGATGATCCAGTTCTATGACGTCGGTGTGCCGTGGTACCGCGCCAACATCTTCCATGACCTGAGCAACGGCAACTACATGGTCTCGGGCCTGGACAATGAGGTCAAGCAACCCTGGAAGTTCGGCGTCAAGGGACGTCAGGCCGACTTCCAGCCCGATGCCCTGCGTCGCGCTGGTCACTAAGCCCTCAGGCAGTCTCAAGGCGACCCGGTTGCGGGTCGTCGATTACAAATACAAGAGAGGAGCGGCCAATGGCTATTTTGGGCAAGTCCGTTCACAGGGTGTTGTGGGCGGCACTCATCGCGGCATCTGCTGTACATGCCGAGACGCCTGGCTCGATCCAGACCGGGATCAATTCACAGCGAATCATCCTGCTCGATATCCAGCGCGTGGGCAGTCAACTGTTCAGTGCCGGCGAGCGCGGCTGGATCCTTCGTTCCGCGGATGATGGGCAACATTGGCAGGGCATTCATACGTCAGCCGATCGAACGCTGACCGGGCTTGCTTTCGCCAACGACCGACTGGGTATCGCCGTTGGACATGGCGCGACCCTGTTGCGCACCACCGATGGCGGTCAGCAATGGACAGCCGTAGGGGTGGACGGTATCGGTCATGATTCGCTGCTCGGTGTCACCTACCTGGGCGGCCAGCATTTCGTCGCCTATGGCGCATTCGGTCACTATCTGGAATCCGTCGACGCTGGCTTGAGCTGGAGCAAGAAAACGGTGATGGGGGAGGACTTTGATCGGCACATCGCCAAAGTGCTGAAGGTCGGTGGTGACCTGTTCCTTTTCGGCGAATCCGGCACCCTGCTGCGCTCGCGTGACCTGGGGCTGAACTGGGAAGCGTTGCAATCCCCTTACGAGGGTTCTTTTTTTGGCGGACTGCAGACGCCAAGTGGTGCGCTGTTGGCTTTCGGCATGCGCGGCAACCTGTATCGCTCAAACGACCGGGGAGATACCTGGCAGCTGATTCCCCTGGACGCCAAGGTTGCACTGCAAGGGGGGCAGGTTTTGCCTGACGGGCGTATCGCCCTGGTCGGCAATGCCGGGTTGCTGGCACTGAGTAACGACGATGGCAAAAGCTTTGAGCTGAGTCATGCCGCCCGTGGCGGGCTCTCGCAGATAGTTGCCGTGACCGGCGGTGCCCTGGCCGTGGGCGATGCCGGTGTTCAGTCTCTGAGCTTGACGCAAGCGACAGCCAATTGAGGTTTCTATGAGTAAGTACCACGACAATCAGGGGCTCGAGCTTGTGGGCGACGTTCAGGTGCTCGATCGCCACCACTTCTCCCGTAGTCTGGTCGGTCGGGTGTCCTGGTGGATTTTTCACTTGCGTCGCCCGCTTCTGATTTTTTTCATTCTATTGACGCTGCTGTTTACCTTCACCGCCACACGACTGCGTGTGGAGGCGGGCTTTTCCAAGATGATCCCGCTGCAGCATGAGTACATGCAGTCCTTTCTCAAGTATCAGTCGGTTTTCGGCGGCGCCAACAAAGTATTGCTGGCGTTGAAGAACGAAAAGGGCGAGATCTTCGACCCCGGATTCATGGAGAGCTTGCATCAGGTCACCGAGGAAGTTTTCTACATCAAGGGCGTCGAGCGTAGTTCGGTCACTTCGTTGTTCACCTCCAATGTGCGCTACAACGAGGTGGTAGAAGACGGCTTCAGGGGCGGCAACATTGTTGCGGCCGACTTCTCCGGTACTCCAGAGCAACTGAAGGCGGTGCGCGAAAATGTGCTGAAGTCCGATTGGGTCGGCCGTATCGTCTCCAATGACTTGAGCGCCGCCATGGTGGTGGCGAACTTGCAGGAAGTGGACCCGGAGACCGGCTTGCGCCTGGATCTGCAAGCGGTCAGCCAGTCCCTCGAGGCGATTCGCGCCAAGCACGAAAAAGATGGCGTCAGTGTGCACATCATTGGCTTCGCCAAGTCGACCGGGGATATCGCGGACGGTGCCGCCGGGGTGCTGCTGTTCTTCGCCGTGGCCTTCGTGATCACCGCACTGTTGCTTTATTGGTATTGCGGCTCGCTGATGCTGACGTCCTGGGCATTGGTTTGCGCCATGGTCCCGGTGGTATGGCTACTGGGTCTGCTGCCGCTGTTGGGGTTGGCACTCGACCCCATGTCGATTTTGGTGCCGTTCCTGATTTTCTCCATTGGTGTCTCCCATGCGGTGCAGATGACCAACGCCTGGAAACTGGAGGTATTGCGCGGTCACGACAGCATCACCGCTTCGCGCAATTGCTTCCAGAAACTCTTCATTCCAGGTGCCATGGCGCTGCTGGCCAATGCACTGGGGTTCCTGGTAATCGCCTTCGTGCAGATCGAGATGGTGCGGGAACTGGCCATCACCGCGACGTTGGGGGTCAGCCTGATGATCCTCACCAACAAACTGCTGTTGCCGATCCTGCTGTCTTACATGCGTATTTCGGCCAGGGATGCCGAGCGCCTGCGGGGCAAGGAAACCTCTGGGGACTGGCTGTGGGAGCACCTGGGGGGATTGGCAACCCGAAAGGGCAGTGTGCCGGTCATCCTGATTGCGGTGGTTCTGCTCGGTGTCGGCATGTGGCAGGCGGGAAAGTTGAAGGTGGGAGACACGGGGCAGGGTGTCCCGGAGCTGCGTGCCGATTCGCGTTATAACCAGGACGTGGCGATGGTCACCCGTAACTTCGCCATCGGCGTTGATCTGTTGCAGGTGGTGGTTGAGGCAAAGGGCAACGAGTCACCCTGTGTTGATCGCAACATTCTGGGCAAAGTCGAAGATTTCGAATTCGAGATGAAGCAGACCCCGGGCGTCGGTACGGTGCGAGGGCTGGCGGGCTATGTCGGGCAGATCACCCAGGGCTACGCGGAAACCTTCATCAAATGGCGCACCATTCCCGAGGAGCAGGCGCAAATTGCCCAAGGCGTGGGTTTCGCCACACGCCTTGGCAATGAACTGATGAACTCCACCTGCAGTGCCATGCCGATCTCGCTGTACACCGAAGATCACCAGGCCTCGACTATCAGCAACATCATCGAACGGATTAAGGCGTTCAAGGTAACCCACGACGGCGATGACCTTCGTTTTCAACTGGCCAGTGGCAATGTCGGGGTAATGGCCGCGACCAATGAGGCGGTCGAGGCGGCGGACAAGTGGGTGAATCTCGCGCTTTTCGGCTCGGTGACCTTACTCTGCCTGCTGAGCTTTCGCTCGCTGCGTATCACCCTGTGCATCATCCTTCCGCTGGCGCTGGTCACGGTGCTGTGCAACGGGTTGATGGCATGGCTGGGTATCGGTCTCAAGGTCAACACGCTACCGGTGGTGGCCCTGGGCGTCGGGGTCGGCGTGGATTACGGCATTTACTTGTTCGAGCGGATCAAGCACGAAATGCATTCACGTCATTCGGACCTGCGTCAGGCGTTTGTCGAAGCGCTGAAGCAGCGTGGCACTGCCTCGTTGTTCACCGCCATGACAATGACGGTGTCCGTGTCCACATGGGTGTTTTCCACCCTCAAGTTCCAGGCCGACATGGGCGTGCTGTTGGCGTTCATGTTCCTGGTCAACGTTTGGGGCGCCATCCTGTTGCTACCGGCACTGGCGGCATGGCTGCTACCGCAGGTGCCCGCCGGCAAGCATCCTGAGCAGCCAGCCGCAAACTAACTCCATGCAGTACTTTGGCGGCCTTCGGGCCGTCTTTTTTGGGTGGGGTCAGGGGGCTACGCTTGTATCGATACGCTTGGGCATCTGCCCCTTTGCTGCTGCAAAGAAGTGGGTATGTCGCCCCGTAAGAAAAAGTCAGCCAACGTAACAGTTAACAAACTCATCGCCACAATGGATAAACCCGTTTTTCGCTCGCGTAAGGAGCGTATGAGCGCGGGTGAGCGATTGAGAGAGAGCTTGCCGCATTCGTTACTCGCCTTGTGGAAACCGCCGCGTAAACATCGTGGCCCCATTGAACTGCTGGCGGAGGCTACCGCTTACCCAAACTGGTACCTGTGCGCTACGGGAATATGCTGCGTCGCCCCTTCACATTTTTACGCGGCTCTGCGGGCTTGATGGCGCATGACTTGGCCACAACCCCAACCACTGGTATTTGAGGTGCAAGCCTGCGGGATTGCCGTTCCACGGCCACCACATCATCCATCACCGAACTTTCGAAAACCTCCCTTTGAGCCGTCTCGACGTCCTTCTCGCTGATTTGGCGAACCAGTGCATACACTCGGGAAAGGTAATGCGTGGTCAGTACCTGCGCCGCCCATTGCGCTCATGTGCGGTAGGGATCCACTTTCTCTTCGGCCGGTTTCACCTGTGAAGCACTCGCGGCTCCACCGTGCTTGAGTGCAGTCGTCAAGGCATTACGGTATGCCATCGAGTGTCTCCCGCAACGGCTCGCTCTATGCCTTGAGCACGTTAACTTCCCGCTCTCACTCGGCTTTCTTGCTCTCCAGCTCCTTCAGCAATTTGGCGTTGTTGGGTTTCGTGGCTTGAATGTTGTTCGTCATGGGTGGTTCTCCAAAAAATAATTAGGTGAGGTAGATCGGCGGCTGGCCATGCCTTATGTGCCGAGCACCTCCCGCCAGATCGCTGGGTAGAAGCACGGTCGTTTATAGAAAAACAGGTGTGTGTTCCCCCTGTTCCCCAACATCTCTATAAGGGGGAACGCCCCAAAGCCCCGGAAACATTGGCTGTTCCCACTGTTCCCCACAAAACTAGGTTCCTGTGAAGTCGGCCATTGAGGTTGAGTGGTCATACATGGGCGGCCTCCAGGTCCATGGCTTCGGCGTCGACGACATACAGGCGCGCTGATCCGCCACCGGGCAGGCGATATTTTTTGGTCTTGCGACTGTCTCGGTCGGTGTCGCGCTTGGCGAAAGCACCGACGCCATCCAGCGCCTTGACCACACGGCTGAGGCCATAACCGTTGGCTGCTTCGACCAGCGCTGACTTGTTGAACAGGTACAGACGTTTACCCAGGGATACCTCCCAATACCCGGCTCGGTTGAACACCTTGGAGTCGGGTGTGTGGTCGTCCACATCGGAGAAGCGGCTGCTGCCGTGTTTGTCGATAAAGTCGAGGATGCCGGCGAGGATCTGCCGGTCTTCGGCATTGCCGCTGCCGACCCGCGCCAGCCACTCGCCATACAGCAACTGGCAGTCGGTCAGGGCACTGCCCGGTGCCCATGGCAACAGGCCATAGGCGATGGCCATTTCCCCGGCCAGGGCAATCACGGCGAAGCGGTCGGCCACCCGGCCGGCCTGGGCGTTGTCCTCGACGAACTTGGCGCGCACGTTGGCGAAGTGCTCCAACAGGCCGGGACGGTCATCGCTGGCGAGCAACTGCTCGACGAAGGCCGACCCCAGATGGCCATGGTGGGCACCCACGGCCACAGTGAGCAGCCGGTGAAAGTCGGCCCCCTCCAGACCGTGCAACTCGTCGAAGGCGCGATGGGCGCGGGTACCGGCATTCACGTCGACCATGCGCAGTTCAGCACCCGCGTGGGCGGCATTGCCGGAAATGGCGGCGTGCTCGGACAAGGAGCGTTCACCACTGGACAGGGTGAGCAGGCGCCAGCTCAGTTTGGTCCGACCTTCACGCTCGCGGGTCATGGTGCCTTTGCCTTGACCGTTGGCCAGCGAGTAGGCCATTTCCTGCACGCGCTTGGGATCGGCGCGTTTGATTTCGTCCAGCGGCAACAGGGTGTCATTGCGCCCGGCCGCCTCGATCTCCAAGCCGCCCTTGGTCATGTCCCAACTGGCGGCGAACACACCGGGGTTACCCCACACCGATGAGCCAATCAACTGCGCCAAGGACTTGCCGCTGGAGCTGTCGCCTACCAGGTGCACACCGCCGCCGAGCACGCCGACCAGACTCAGCAATGGCCCGGCCAGCGCGCAACCGATGGCCAACGTCAGCACCGGATTGCCCGCGCACTTGGCGGCGACTTCGCTTTGCCAGAGTGCCAGCTCGCCACGCGCGCTGAACAGGTTCTGGCCTTTGCTGCTGGCCTGATAACGCACCTTGTCGCTGCCGAGGGTGCGCCCCGGCAAAACAAAAGCGCCCGACTCGTGCCAACCCGGACGACTGGTGGTGGCAAAGACTTCTTCCGGGCGTTGCTCCAGCAGGTACTCCATAAAGGCGCCACGCTTTTTTAACGCAATGATGACGCCCATGCCGAACAGCTGGCGGCGGGCATCCTCGCCACTGCCACCGAACACCTCCATGGGGATGATCCATTCCTTGATGCCGCTGTCAGTGAACAGGCGCAGCAAACGCCCCTCGCTGCCGTCATCGCTGTTAGTGGTCCGCGCTGTTACGGTCACCGGGCTGGCGATCCATTCATCAATGATCGGGCGGTCGTTGGTGTCGCTGTCGGTGTCGTCCTCATCTTGGCCCGCTGCGCGTTTAAAGCCGTGGCGGTACACGCCGGGGCGCAACTTGCGGCCCTTCTCATTGGTCACCCACTGCTCGTACACGGCCCAGCACGGGCGCTCAGGTGCAATGGTCGGCGCATCAGGCCGAAGGCTGATCACGTTACTGTCAGGCAGGGACATGGGCGCGTTTCCAATTGGCGAGGTCGTTGAAGTCGGTGAGGTCGACGGGGGCGTCTGCTGGCCATTCTGGGAACGCCACTTGGCCACCCACGAGCGCGGCGGCGGCATTGGCAGCCGTGCGCCCGGGGTTGCCGTCGGTGAGCCGGTCGTCGTCGCCAGCGATGAGGATGGGCTGCTCTGGGTAGCGGGTGCGCAACGCCAGAGCAGCGGGCTTGAGGTTGCCACTGTTCATGGCGCAAGCCACGGCGTAGCCATGTTGGTGCAGCGTGGCCCCAGTGGCCCAGCCCTCACAGATGCACAGCGGCTGGCCCGGGACGATGACGCCTAAAGGCGAATAGCTGCCCTTGATCCGGCCACCTGCCAAAAAGCGTTTGCTGCCGTCCGTGGCAATGCGCTGCAGGTTCACCAACTCGCCAGCCACATACAGCGGCACCAGCAAGGCGTCACCACTCTGGCGTAAGCCATGCGGACGGACGCCCTTGGTGATCAGGTACGGGTGGGCCGGATCAGCACGTCGCGCATCGCGCCACCAACGCTGAGCCCGAATCGCTGCCTTGAGTTGGCGTTGTTGCTGTTCGGCTTCGCGTTGGCGTTTGGCCTGCTCGATGTGCTGGCGCACTTGCTCGGCTTCGCGCGGATTGGCAGGTTCACGGCTGCACCAAGTGTGAGTAGCACCAGATTTCCAGTTGCCAAACGCGCCCGAAATAATCCCGTCCAGGTACAAGACATACCAGCCGTTTTCGCTGCCTTGTCTATCGCCGGGAACGTGAAAGCGATGAATCAGACCATCTGGCTCCGGTAGCCAATCGAGTGAGCCATAAACAGACTGAAGGGTGTCGCGAAACAGGACCGGCGCGGCCTTGTGAGGAGGGACGCTAGATGGCTGGTTGACTTTCTTCAGGCAAGCCGAGGGCGTCACCGCCGTTTGGCAGTGTTGAAAATTCGTCATGATTTAGCCCCTCAGATCAGGGTGGCAGCGAAACATCTGCTGGCTGGCTTCACCGCGCACAGAGGTGCGCCCGAACAACGCTTTGTTGGTGGAGTAGCAATCAGTTAACCAACGGTCATGATCCGGTGCCGACCCGACGGCTTGCTCTTTCACCCAATGCGGCAACTCCCCACGGCAGCGCATTTCGTTGAGCATCGACCACCAGTGGGACGCGTGACTGCGCTCGACTGTAATGAGGTCAATCAGCGTGCGGCGTTGATCGCTGTTCAGGTCGACAATCGGTGTATCAGGCAGGCAGTTGAAGGTGTTCATAGGGACGCCTCCATCACATCAAGCTGACCGCGCAGGCGCTTGGATTGCCCGTCCAGATAGTGGTCCCAATCGATGCTCAGGTAATGGCCCAAACCGGTCAGCTTTTCGAGGTCGCGGCCCTTGTTGTGTTTCGCGTCGGCACGAATGGCCGTCATCAGGGCGGTCAGCCAGCCGATGTGATCGGTGGTGGCATCAATCAGGTCGAGCGCTTCGTCGGTGATTTGGCGGAGGTTGTTCATTGCGCCATCCCGTCGGTCAGGGATATGGCGAGTGTGGCGCGGTCGGTGCTGCTCAGTACGCCGAGGGTATCGGCCATTTGCACCAAGCCAAGAAGGTGAGCACGTTGCTCAGGCAAGCGATTGACGCGATAGACGATCAGCTCGGCGCCGATGATGGCGATGGCGATGGCCAGGCTGTTGCTGGATGGATTGAGGGAGTGGATGTGCTGCATAGGTGTAGCTCCTTTTGCTGAGGAGCCACCGCGGCCTGCCGCCAAGCAGAGAAGGGTGGCGAGTTGCACAGGATTGGCGGATCGGGGCAAAAGGAACCCGACGCACCCGAAGGTGCTCCTGCGCAACCCGCCATAACACGAGAGTGCGGGCACAAAAAAAGCGCCTGCAATCGAAATGGGGGCGCTGTTGCGCCTTTTGCTCATCGACCCGCCAAGGTCGGTCATTGATTTTGCAACGACGGGCAAACCATAACGCTTATGGGGGTGCATCGCAAGGGGAAGAAATGGCTGTGGGGTAGTCATGGGCGCACATCCTCCAGGCCAAGGGTGAGCTGCAGTTGCTCCCGCAAGTGCGCGACATGTTGATAGGCCCCCGGCTTTTCATAGCGCCAGTGAGCCAGCCGGCGACCGCTCTGACTTGCTTCCCGTATGCGAGCCTGCAGTGTTTGGCAGGCCATGCCATAACGTGCTTCGCGAAACGCCATGACCAGACTCGACTTCAACGCTACTACGCGATCAGTGTTGCGAGACAGCGCCAGGAGGAAGAAAGCTTGATCCTCGTTCAGCAGGGCGAAGCGTTCGGCTTTGCCGCCACCCTGCACGCGCTTACCAACTTCGGTTTGAAACGGAAGATGGCCAAAACGACGGATCTTGTCGGCGTATTTGTCGATCAGCTCAATGCTGCTTTTGTGCTTCGTACCCAGCTGCTCGGCCAGCACGCGACTATCCACACGGAGCTCGCCTTGATATTGAGCCAGTGGGGTGGCGGTAACATTAACTTGTGAGTCTTCGTATTTATCTACGAGGATCGTGCTTTGTTTCATGTTACGAAGCCTCATTGCGCAGGGCGATACGCTGGCGAACCCAAACCTGTACCTCGGCCAGCACGAAACCGACGGGAGAACCACGCGATTTGCTATTGCTCAGTGGCACAGGGCGAGGAAAGGTTGGATCGTCTTTGAGGCGTTTGTAGATCGTAGGGCGGGCAAGACCTGTAATGGCTTCCAGATCCGGCATTCGAATCAAGGTTATCGCCGGGTCGAAGTTTTGCCCAGTGGCTAAAGAGGTTTGTTGAAGCGAGTGAATGGTATGCACAATTTGTTTCCCGTTATTGATATAGACGGGAAGTAGGTTGATTGGCGCAGGGCCATGTCAGATAGGGGTGACATAATGGCATGACATACTGTCAATTCTTCTGTCACCGACTCGCGTTAGACGTTGAGAGGCACGTCTGGCTTGATGGCGCCAGCAAGTGCAATGGTCTTGCGTGGCGGTGTAGCGTCATTGCCAACGACAAGCCCGAGCAACTCGCAGAGCTCTAGTTGCACTTCGATTTGCGTCGGCTGGCGTTTGTCTGGTGTGTATTCCGCCCAGTATTTCAAAGCAGCTTTGTGCATTGCTTGCAGTTCTTTTGTTGCGTATGGGAATGTTAGGCCTGTCAATTGCGGGGGTTGATTGTCTGTTTTTTTGTGATTTGATCCGGCAGCGACTCTTTCCAAGTTTTGGATTAGGTTGTCGAGCGTGGTCTCTGCCATCTCCGCTCTTCTCTCGGCATCCTGCCGGTAAATGCGCTCTAGATTAAGTTCAGCTTTGAGGGCCACCGCGTTGCCAGCTTCGTCGAGCTGTTTGTTAATGCCGGCCGAAGCTGTCATTAGAAAAAGAATCTGCTCTCGAAGAGAGCTGATTATGAAGGCCCCGCGATCAAGCTCCTCTTGAATTGCCGTTCTAGACTCGTCAGAGGCTAAAGCTAGCTGGACAAGAGATAAGGTCATTCGTGACGTTTCTATCAGCGTGAGCTTCATGGTTTTCGCCACTTCCGCCAAGGCAGGTGTTTCGAAGACCGGGAACCGTTCAACGAGACGATCAACGTCGTTGATATATTCCTGCGCATAAAAGCTGATCGCCTTAACCTGGCTTGGTAAATCACTCATTTGGTCGCGCCCATTGCACCCAATTCATGATCGGCCAGCCAGGCGGATGGGTTTCCGCTTTTCGCTCTGCAAGGCTAGGCTGCTCGAGAATGTTTGAATGCCAGAATACTGGCTATCCGAACAGTAATAGCTCTCAGTCTATATCTGTCTATGTGGGTTAGAAAGTTCAGAGTGTGCACGCTTGTCGAGGTCAAACTAGCTGACCGTGCCAGCAGCCATGCTGTCGAGATGGTTCGCATACCATTGCATCATGGTTGTCCGCTGAGGAAGGTAGACGGCTTTGTTGTAGACACCCGCTATCCCTTCTTTCACATGGGAAAGTTGGGCTTCAATGTGGTTTTCCTCAAACCCGTGCTCGTTCAAAATTGTCGATGCAATGTGACGGAAACCGTGCCCCGTTTGGCGACCTTCATATCCGAGTCGACGTAATGCCATTAAGAACACCGTATTCGAGCGGGCTTTGGTTGTATCGCTCCGGCCCGGGAATAACATCGGATAGGCTCCTGTCAGCGTCTGCAAATTGCGCAGCAATTCGACAGCTTGGGTTGGCAGCGGCACCAGATGTTCACGCCGACGTTTCATGCGTTCAGCAGGGATCGACCATAGTGATTTGTCCAGATCGAACTCTGACCAACGCGCTTCGCGTAGTTCAGAAGGACGGCAAGCGAGCATGGACAGAAGGTGAAGGCCGATACGAATATCAGTGGCACTTGGGTATGCACGGATGGCCCTAAGGAGTGGCGGTAACTCCTCTGGGGATACATGGGCATAGTTTTCAGCAGACTTGGTCTGGAGAAATTTGTGCAGCCCCTCCAGCGGATTATGCGTTGCACGACCAGTAACGCGTGCCAGGTCGTAGATCTCACGGCACATACCACGGACGCGGCTGGTCTGTTCAATGATTCCTTTCTGCTCCATGGCCCGTAAAAACTCCATCCATTCCATTGGCAGGATTTCACGATAGATGCGTTTTCCAAAGACTGGGAACACGTGAAGCTCCAAGGCTCCAATGGTTCGTACTGCGGTGCCATCGCTCCAGCTCTTGCGTTTGGCCGCGTACCACTCCCGGGCTAGCGACTCAAAAGTATGACTGGCAGCTTCGTCCTCGGCCGCTTTTCTTGCACGCTTGGTTGCAAGTGGGTTACTGCCCTGTGCAGCGTCTGCTCGCAGTTCGGCCGCTTTCTTACGGGCCATTGCGCCGCTTATACCTGGATAGCTTCCCAGCCCCAACCAAGACCATTTCCCATCAGCTTTTTTGTAGCGCAATTGCCACGACTTATTTCCGTCTGGTCGTACGCGCAGGTACAAGCTATCTCCGTCATTTTCGCGATACTCCTTTACCTCAGGTTCGAGGGTAGAAATGACCGTATCAGCCAACGGGCGGCGCTTGATCTCGCTACGCTTCAATGCGTGTATCCCCTAGTTTCAATTATTTTAAAAGGTACACGGCAGGATACACGGGCAATGTTTATAGGGGTAGGTTAGGAGGTACAGCCAGAAACAAGAAAGCCCGCGCGGGGCGGGCTTCTTGGGGTGTTTCGTAGACTGTCTGAGACAGGTCTAAATTGCTATTTGGTGGAGCCGGGGGGATTTGAACCCCCGTCCGCCAGTACTCCGCTGTCGGTACTACATGCGTAGCCGTTTCTATTAAGTTAACCCTCAGCGACCCGAAGGGCAGGGTGCTTTGGGCGAGTTGTGTAAGTTTTAGCCGCTTCGTCCACAACGTACTGCACGGCGATTCTGTTCTATATGACAATCACTTTGGGTTTACAGACATCCCCTGGTGATTGCTGGACCCGAAGGTACCAGAAGCTCAGGATCTAAAGCTGCTTACGCAGCGAGAGAGAATTCCTGGCCGTAGGTTTCGTCATTGGCAACTATAAGTAGTTGCAACAGTGGATTTACGAGTTCTGTTACCAACTCGGCATGCACCTAAAGTTTCGCGACCGGCGTCGAATCCTAAACGGCCCCGTGCCTGTTGCTCGGTGAATCAAAGTGAGCAACAGGCCTGTGCAGTGTACGCCAACATGCTTCAGAAGGCCACCCGCAAGGTGGGCTTCGATTGATCATGGATTGGTTCGTCGTTCAATTGGCCATCGCCAATGCCTGACTGGCCTCGGTGGCGCATTTTTTGTCATCTTTGGCGGCTTGTGAAGCTTTGGCGCTGGCCAACAGTCTTTTGATCTCCGGCGCATTGGTGGCGGTCGCTGGCAGCGAATTCACTTTGGCTTCCAGCTCTTGCAGCTTGCTCGTACACAGGTTGTTGTCCGCAGCAAATACCGGAGAGGCCAACATTGCAGCGGATATGAACAGACCAGCGAGTGCGGTACGTTTCATGAGTATCTCCTCCAACAGATGGTCTCGGTGCTGCCGTTTGGGCGGGCGGCTCGGCCGAGTCTGAAAATCAGCCACGATTGATGGGCTTATTCAAAAGACTACGGCGCGGCACAGGAATTCGGTTTGTGCAAAAAAAAAGCGATGAAAAAATTGATTGATGGAAGCAATGGCACTAACAGGGATTACCAAACCCTAAATGCACCAAAACCCGCAATTGGCGGGTTTTGGATGTGTATCGGTTAGAGCCAGTATGTCAACCCGAAGGTCGGCCCAGAGCCGGGTTACTTCCCGCCTTTGTTCGCGTCCTTGATCATCTTGATGGTGTCGTTGGTCTCGGCGATGCAATCGTCAGTACCTTCCTTGGTGCCTTTTGCATGATCCGCTTGGGCTTGCTTGACGGAGTCCGCTACCTGGTCAGACATTTCCTGAGGAATCTGTGCTTCGGCGTCTTTGATGGTTTGCAGATTGACCGCGCATTGATCTTTTTCGGCGGCAAACGATGGGGAAGCCAGCAGTGAGGCAGTAACGAACAGACCAAACAGTACAGAACGTTTCATGTGTATCTCCTTGAACTGAGGTCAGTCATTCTGACCATCAGGACGGGCTGCCGAGTGTTGGGAGGGTCCCACGTTTGCAGGACTTGATCAGTGGACTGCGGCGGCACATCAGGGTTCTAAACTTTTGCGGTACTGCTGTCGATTCTGGCAAGAAGTACTCAAAAAGACGCCTGAATGCGCCTTCCTTGAGGTCCTGCTCAGGTCGCCCTAGCCTGGGTAACGCGGTCCACCAGATAGACTAGCCCGTGGTAATCAATGCCGCCATGTTGAGTCAGCCCGATCTCACAGGTTCGACTGGTCGAGATCCCCTCGCTGCAATGCTGCACCGCGTCCTTGAGCGTTCTTAACGAATGAGCATTCAATTCCGGCGTGGTGAAACCCTTGTCACCGGCAAACCCGCAACAGTGAATCCCTTCAGGAACGACCACGGTTT
Source organism: Pseudomonas sp. 3296 (assembly GCF_031456615.1). NCBI lineage: Bacteria > Pseudomonadati > Pseudomonadota > Gammaproteobacteria > Pseudomonadales > Pseudomonadaceae > Pseudomonas > Pseudomonas sp. 3296. The sequence goes on along the minus strand of NZ_JAVDUY010000003.1, from coordinate 636,297 downwards.
TACTGCACTTGCGCGCCAGATCAATCAACGCCTGACTTTCGCCCAGGTGCTGGGTGCTGCACGTGACGTGTACCGCAATCGGTGCTTCCTGCGGTGTGAAATCCAGGCGGTCCATCAAATGCGTACGGATGAAACGCACCGGGTCGTACAGGTCCAGTCGAACTTCGCCCAGGTCCTGAACCAGGCGCAACGTGCACGGACTGGTGTCGCAGTAAATCGGATCGAGCCCGCCACGACTGGCGTGCAGCAGGGCGCCGATCAGTTCCTGGCGTTTGTGTTCGGCCTGTTCGGCGTAACCCTTGGAGGCGAATGGCTGACCACAGCAGAGGTTGTCCTGATTGTCCGGGAAGACCACTTGGTAACCGGCCTTTTCCAGCAGCCCACGGGTTTTGTCGTACAGCGACATCTGCTCTTTATCACCCGCTGCCGGGCCCATGACCCGTGACACGCATGCTGCCAGGTACACCACCCGAGGGCGTTCGTCCGACACGGTCGGGCTGAAGCGAATGGCTTTTTCCGGCTGCGGCATGGCGTTGGTCCACTGCGGGACCTGCCCTTTGGACAGCTTCGTCAGCGTCGCCGACAGCTTCGCCAGGCGTGGCGCTCCCAGCAGCATCCGTGCGCCATTGGCAACGTGCAGGGTGAAACGCGCACCTTGCAGTGCCGTGGCGAAATTACCTTCCAGCCAGTTGGCGGTTTTCGTACGCGTTGCGTTGCGGCTGCGGAGTTTTTTCACCAGCTCGCCGGTATTGATGCCAACAGGGCAGCGTTGCGCGCAAAGACCGGTGGCCGCGCAGGTGTCGATGCCTTGATATTCGTAAGCGGCTTCGAGTTCGGTGGTGTCGACGCCTGCACGTTTTTTCGCCTGAATATCCCGCCAGATCACGATGCGCTGGCGCGGGCTCAGGGTCAGGCCTTTCGACGGGCACACCGGTTCGCAGAAACCGCACTCGATGCATTTATCCACAATCTCATCGGCGGCCGGCAACGGTTTCAGGTGCTTGAGGTGGATCTGCGGATCTTCGCTGAGCACCACGTCCGGGTTGAGAATGCCGTTGGGGTCGAGCAGGCGTTTGAGTTGCCACATCAACTGATAGGCATCGCTGCCCCATTCCAGCTCGACGAACGGCGCCATGTTGCGCCCGGTGCCGTGTTCAGCCTTCAGCGAACCGCCGAATTCAACCGCCACTAACTGCGCCACGTCGTCCATGAACGCTTGATAGCGTGCGACTTCTTCCGGGTTGTTGAAGCCTTGGGTGAAGACGAAGTGCAGATTGCCTTCCAGTGCGTGTCCGAAAAGGATCGCTTCGTCGTAGTGATGTTTGTCGAACAACTCGATCAGGCGATTGACGCCGATGGCCAGTTGTTCCACCGGGAAGGTCACGTCTTCGATGATCACCGTGGTGCCGGTTTTGCGCACGGCGCCGACGGCGGGGAAGGTGTCTTTGCGGATCGCCCAGAGGCGAGCGTTTTCCACCGGGTCTTCGGTGAAGTCGACCTGTTTTTCCACCGGGAACGAGGTCAGCGACGCCATGATCTGCGTCAGTTGTTCTTGCAGTAAAGTGGATGATGCGGCGCGGGATTCGATCAGCAGTGCGCAAGCGTTGTTCGACAACTGTTGTACGAAAGCGGGCATGCCGGGTTTGTTCTGCACTGAGCGCAGGCTGCGACGGTCCAGCAGTTCCACGGCCGACACCGGTTGGCTTTTCAGCACGGTCACGGCGTTGCAGCAGGTTTCCACGTCCGGGAACACGATCAGCGCCGAGGCTTTGTTCGGGTGATCGATCACCGTGTCGTAAGTCACCGCGCTGATAAAGCCGAGGGTTCCTTCGGAGCCCACCAGCAAGTGGCTCAAGATATCCACAGGCTCGTCGAAATCCACCAAGGCATTGAGTGACAGTCCGGTGGTATTTTTCAGGCGGTATTTGTGGCGGATTCTTGCCGCCAGTTCGGCATTGGCGCGCGTCTCGCGGCCCAACGTGGCCAGACGTTCAAGCAGCGAGGCATGGCTTTGTCGAAACGCTGCCACGCTGGCCGCGTCTTCGGTATCGAGGCGACTGCCATCGGCCAGCACCAGCCGAATGCCGGCCAGCGTGTGATACGTGTTCTGCGCCGTGCCGCAACACATGCCGCTGGCGTTGTTGGCGACGATGCCGCCGATTTTGCAGGCGTTGATCGAGGCCGGGTCCGGGCCGATCTTGCGTCCGAACGGGGCCAGCCAGGCGTTGGCTTGTGCGCCGATCACGCCCGGTTGCAGGCGGATTTGCGTACCTTGGCCGCGGATCTCGCGACCGTTCCAGTTATCCCCCAACACGAGCAGCACCGAATCGCTGATGGCCTGGCCAGACAGGCTGGTGCCGGCAGCGCGGAAGGTCACCGGGACCTGATCCCGTTGCGCCAGTTTGAGCAGTGCCACCACTTCATCTTCCGACTCGACGCGAATTACCAGTTGCGGAATCAGCCGATAGAAACTGGCGTCAGTGCCGAAGGCCAATGTCGACAGCGGGTCGTCGAAACGTCGCGCTTGGGGAATCAGTTGCTGTGCATCTCTCAGGAAAGCCGCCGGTAGACTCATTGGTCCTCCAGGATCAATACAACCAGGTCTTTCGGACCGTGCGCGCCGTAGGCGAGGATCTGTTCTATGTCGGCGGTTTTCGACGGGCCGGACACCAGCAAGGCGTTGGTCGGCATGCCTTTGCCCCAGTTGAATTCCTGCTGTACCTGATAGAAGTTGTCGCGGATTTCGCTGGCCTTGAGCAGGGCGAAATGCACCGGTGGCACCAGGCTCATCAAGCGCGGTTCTTCCCGCGTCGGCCACAGAATCAGGCTACCGGTGGCCGCGATTGCACCGAGGGTGCCGGTGAGGCTGGCCGGAGTCTCGTTGAACAACTCGGCTTTCCATTCTTCAATCGGGCGGTCGTAGGCTTTGAGCGCTGGCAGCCCCGGATTTTTCGCCCAATGCTGAGTGATGTGTTCCCCGTGAGGTGTAGTCGGCGCGATCAACAGGCTGGGCAACTGACGATCCTGCAACAACTGGGCCAGCAGCGAAGGCCAGCCTTCGCCCGATGTCAGGTGGATTTCGGTGTGCACCGCTTCCATCAATTTGCGCAGCTGCGGGATGCGTTGTTCGGCGGTGTAGGTGTAAGGCGCTGTCACCAGTTCGACGTCGAACTCGTCAGGCACCGGCGTAGTGCCGGTCAGACTTTTCCGTAACTTGGCGAGGATGTTTTGTCTGGCGCTCATCAACGGTCTCCCTGTTTGGCCAAATGCTCGCGGGCCATGTCGTGCAGTGAGCGGGCGGCGGGTTTGGGGGCGCTGTGGTTCTGCGTCCACGGGCCGATATTGTTCGGCGTGAGCGCGCGCAATCGTGTGGCGAAGTAACCGAACAGCCGATACAACGTCGGCGAACTGTTGAGCTTCGCCCAGGCATTCCAGATGAACCGTTCCTTGCGCGAATACTTGCTGCCTTGGCCGCGCATGACTTGATGCGGGCTGTCCGGGGCTTTGACGTTCTCTTCCCGCAGGCGGCGCAGCAATGCAGGGATCGGGATTTTTACCGGGCAGACTTCGCCGCACGCACCGCAAAGGGAGGAAGCGCTGGGGTGATCCGGGACTTTCGCCAGGCCGACCATGTGCGGCGTGATGATTTTTCCGATAGGCCCAGGGTAAACCTCCCCATACGCGTGGCCGCCGATGCGGGTGTAGACCGGGCAATGATTCATACAGGCGCCGCAGCGGATGCAGTTCAGGGTCTGGCGCAGTTCGCTGTCGGCAAATGCCTGGCTGCGACCGTTGTCGAGCAAGACCAGGTGCACTTCCTGAGGACCGTCGAGTTCATGCGCCTTGCGCGGCCCGGAGATCATGTTGACGTAGGTGGTGATCGGAATGCCCAGCGCCGAGCGGGTCAGCAGTGACAGCAGCGGCACCACATCGCGCAGGTTTTCCACGACTTTTTCGATACCGGTCACGGCGATGTGCACCGGTGGCACCGACGTGGTCATGCGCCCGTTGCCTTCGTTTTCCACCAGCAACAGGGTGCCGGTTTCGGCCACGGCGAAGTTGACACCGGAGACGCCGATGTCCGCTTCGAAGAATTTCTGCCGCAAGACTCTGCGACCGATCTGAATGAGTTGGTCAACGTCCTTGGTGTATTCCACGCCAAGTTTGTCGTGGAACAAGGACGCGACCTGGCCGGCATTCTTGTGGATCGCCGGCATAATAATGTGTGAAGGCTTCTCGTGGTCGAGCTGGACGATGTACTCGCCCATGTCCGATTCCAGGCATTCAATGCCCTGATCAGCGAGGAAATGATTCATTTCCATTTCTTCGCTGACCATCGATTTGCCCTTGATCACTTGCCGCCCCTCGTGAGCGCGGATGATCGAGAGGACGATGCCATTGGCCTCGTCCACCGTTTCCGCCCAGTGCACTGTCACACCGTTGCGGGTCAGGTTCTGTTCAAGCTGCTCGAGCAAGTCGGGCAACTTGGATAACGCGCGGGCGCGGACAGCATTGCCCAGCGATCGCAAATGTTCTCTCTCGTGGGCATCGCTGAAGGACGCTGCCCGTTTTGTCATCAGTGAATCCATCGCAGTGCGAAAGTTGTTTCGCAGTTGCTTGTCGTCCAAAGCCTTGTGAGCCCGGGCGCGAAAATCTTCGTCGACGCTGACCGTCGGAATAATCGTGGAAGTGCTCATCGGGCACCTCCGGTTCGCTGCCAGAGGAAACTGGCCAGGTGCTGGCCGCGCAATGCTTCCTGCTGTTTCTCCAGTGAGCCGTTGATGTTCATCAGGCAACCGCAGTCGGCACTGAGTACCTTGTGCGCGCCAGATTCCTTCAACGACCGGGTCTTGTCCGCCACCATCGCGCCGGAAATGTCTGGCATACGGACGCTGAACGTCCCACCGAAGCCACAACATTCGCTTTCGTGGTCGTGATTGACCCGCTCCACGTTGCTCAATTGCGCCAACAACTCGCGACCGTGCAGGTGGGTGTTCATTTCCCGGCGTGCCGAGCACGACGTGTGCAACGCCACTTTGACCGGCTCACCGCTGTCCTTGAGCTGCACCTTGCAGACAAACAGCAGGAACTCGGCCAGTTCGTACGTCCGGGCGGCGAGCGCCTGGATTTGCTTCAACGTGTCCGGCTCGTCCTTGAACAAGTCGGCATAGTGTTCGCGCAACATCCCGGCACACGATCCCGACGGCACCACCACCGGAAAATCCCCGGCGAACAGCGCCAGTTGCGAACGCGCCACGGTCCTGGCCTGCTCGGTGTAACCCGAGGTGTAGGCGGGTTGTCCGCAGCAGCTTTGCCCTTGCGGGTACTCGACACGAATGCCTTCGCGTTCCAGCAAGTGGATCGCGTCCATCCCGGCTTCCGGGTAGAACAAGTCCACTACGCAAGTCCCGAACAGGTACACCCGTGACGGTTTCTCGCTGGGGTATTGCCGAGGCTCGGGCAGTGGCGGGGCGACGCGGGTCGCGTTCGGCACAGCGTTGTAAAAAAGCTCGCTCATCAGGCGTGTCTCCGGGTGGTCCCGGTTATCCGTCCGCTGAGGCTGCTGAATATAAAGCGGGAAGCTTTCAGCAGCCTTGCAGACCAGGTGGTGAATTGCTGACGCCGGAATCGTGGTCCGGCGTCGGTTTTTGCGTTTTAACCTGTAGTACTTAGTGCACCAGCATGCCGGTGAACCAATAGGCCTGAGCCAGGGTGATCAAGCCGACTATCGTTGCAAAGAATAGGCTGTGCTTGAGGGTGAAGCGGAACAGATCCGATTCCTTGCCCACCAGGCCGGTCGCGGCGCAGGCCACGGCGATCGATTGTGGCGAGATCATCTTGCCGGTCACGCCGCCGCTGGTGTTTGCCGCCACCAGCAACACATCGCTGACACCGATCTGGTGCGCAGTGGTCGCTTGCAACGAACTGAACAGGGCGTTGGACGAGGTGTCGGAACCGGTCAGGAACACGCCCAGCCAGCCGAGGAACGGCGAGAAGAACGGGAACGCTGCGCCCGTCGCTGCCAACACCAACGCCATGGTCGACGACATGCCGGAGTAGTTGGTGACGAAGGCAAACGCCAACACCATACCGATGGACAGAATCGGCCAGCGCAGTTCGTAGAAGGTCTCTTTCAAAGTGGTCAGACCAGTTTTGAAATTGATCTTCAGCACCAGCATCGAGATCAGCGCGGAGAAGAAGATCGCCGTGCCGGTCGCGGAAATCGGGTCGAGCTTGAACACTGCCGGGATGGCCGTCGGGGCTGCCACGATCGGTGCCACCTTGATCACCATTTGATCCAGGTGCGGAATGGCGAAGTTGAACACCCAGCTGTACATCGAACCGCCGGCCGCGAACATCGCCTTGAACGGCTTCAGGGTCCAGATGGTGACGAGTACGGTGAGGATCAGGAATGGCGACCAGGCTTTGAAGATTTCACCGAGGCTGTACGGCGAGGCCACGGTGGTGCGCGGCTGACCGAAACCACCGACGCTGGCGGTCACTACGGACGCCGAGACGGCACCGGCAATGTGTTGGCCGGCAGCGCGTTTCGGCTGCCAGACTTTCAGGAACAGGGTCAGGGAAATCAGGCTGACCAGGGCCGAGGTGATGTCCGGCAGTTCCGGGCCAATGAAGTTGGACGTGAAGTATTGGGTGATGGCGAAGCTCAAACCGGCCACCAGCGCGGCAGGCCAGGTTTCCTTCACGCCGCGCATGCCGTCCATCATGAACACCAGCCAGAACGGCACGAACAGCGACAGCAGCGGGAGCTGGCGACCGGTCATGGCGCCGATCTTGAATGCGTCGATACCGGTCACTTGCCCGGCCACGATGATCGGAATCCCCAAGGCACCGAATGCGACGGGCGCGGTGTTGGCGATCAGGCACAGGCCGGCCGCGTACAGCGGATTGAAGCCCAGACCGACGAGCAGGGCGGCGGTAATCGCCACCGGTGCACCGAAACCGGCAGCGCCTTCGAGGAATGCACCGAAGCAGAACCCGATCAGCAGCACCTGCAAGCGCTGGTCGTCGGTGATCGACAGTACCGAGCTGCGGATCACTTCGAACTGGCCACTCTTGACCGTCAGTTTGTACAGGAACACAGCCGCCACGATGATCCAGGCGATGGGCCACAGACCGTAGGCGAAGCCATAACCGGCCGCGGCGAACGCCATGTCAACCGGCATCTGGAAGGCAAAGATCGCCACGGCAATCGACAACGCCAAGGTGATGCTGCCGGCCACATGGCCTTTGAGGCGGAACACCGCCAACGCCAGGAAGAAAAATACGATGGGGATGACGGCCGCGAGGGCGGAGATGCCGAGACTGCCGAGCGGGGTATAGAGCTGTTGCCAGGTTTGCATATGGGGTGGCCCCTAATTGTTGTTGGTCAGGCACTGGGCAGCGTTCTTGGTTAATTGGTAATACCAATTTACAATCGCTGTTGGCTAGGGTAAAAGCCTTCTGTGCGGTGTGTCAATTTGCCGCCCTAAAACTTTTGTCGAATACGCCGTGTGTAATGTCGCTGACCGGCTTGATCGAGCGTCTTCCTGGCAGGTGCTGACGCCGCGCCAATAGGCCAGAATAGAGAGCCCGGCGAGCGGTCGGGATCGTGGAGAAGTGAGTTATGGGGTTTGATCAGATACGTCAGCGCCGTTTGTCTGACGATATTGTCGAGCGGCTCGAGGGGATGATCCTTGAAGGCACGCTGAAGTCCGGTGAGCGCTTGCCGGCCGAACGTGCACTGGCCGAGCAGTTCGGCGTGTCACGCCCTTCGTTGCGCGAGGCGATTCAGAAACTGGCAGCCAAGGGCTTGCTGGTCAGTCGTCAGGGCGGTGGCAATTATGTCGTCGATTCGCTGGGGTCGACCTTCAGTGATCCATTGCTGCATCTGCTGGAAAACAACCCCGAGGCGCAGCGCGATCTGCTGGAGTTTCGTCATACCCTGGAAGCGTCCTGCGCTTATTACGCGGCTTTGCGCGCCACCGATGTCGATCGTGAGCGGCTGACGGCGGCGTTTGAGGTGCTGCAGGACTGTTATTCGCGTCATGACGATGTAAGTCGGGCCGAAGAGGGTGCGGCGGATGCCAGTTTCCACCTGGCCATCGCGGAAGCCAGTCATAACGCGGTGTTGCTACACACGATTCGTGGGTTGTTCGACCTGCTCAAGCGCAACGTGGTGACCAACATTGGTGGCATGTACAAGCAGCGCACAGAAACCCGCGACATGCTGATCACGCAGCATAGGGAGTTGTACATGGCGATTATCGAAGGGCGGGCGGAGCAGGCGCGGGAAGTTTCCAGTCGCCATATTTTGTATGTGCAGGAAGTGCTGGAAGAGGTGCGTCAGGAAGTGCAGCGCATGGCTCGGGCGGAGCGGCGCAAGGGGATGTAGTCAGCAAACGATCATTCCCACGCAGAGCGCGGGAATGATCAGGGTAGGAAGTTAATCTTCCTTGCCTTTGTTGCGCACCGCACGCGCCAGTTCACGACCGGCGTCGCGTTCGCGTTCGGTATCGCGTTTGTCGTATTCCTTCTTGCCCTTGCCTAGTGCGATCTCGCACTTGACCATGTGCTTGCTCCAGTACCAGGACAGGCACACACAGGCATAGCCTTTTTGCTGCACCGCGGCCGCCAGCTTTTCCAGTTCGCGCCGGTTGAGGAGCAATTTTCGGGTACGGGTCGGATCAGCGATGACGTGCGTGCTGGCCGTCATCAACGGCGTGATGTGGCTACCAAGCAGCCAGGCTTCGCCATCCTTGAGCAGCACGTAACTGTCGACCAGTTGCAGCTTGCTTGCCCGCAGACTTTTTACTTCCCAGCCGGCCAGGACCAGACCAGCCTCGAACTTATGCTCGATGAAGTAATCGTGTCGCGCCTTTTTGTTTTGCGCGATGGTCCCTGTTGGGTGTTTCTTCTGTTTAGCCATAGGGGCGGCATTATAGGGAGTTGCAAGCGAGTCGGCTACGGTATCGCTACGTGCTTGAGCAGGTTGATTGAATCCCGGACAATGCGGCCTCTTTTTTGAACGCTTGGGCGTGATAACGATGTCGACAGACAAGGTTTCTGTCCACGGCAGTTGGGCTAGCCGCTGGGTCTTCATACTCGCCGCGACCGGTTCGGCCGTGGGCCTGGGTAGTATCTGGAAATTCCCGTACATGGTTGGCGTCTACGGCGGCGGCGCTTTCGTGCTGATGTTCCTGGCCTGTATCGCGCTGATCGGCGTGCCGGTCATGCTGGCCGAAACCCTGATCGGCCGTCGTGCCCGGCAAAGTCCGGCCAATGCCTTGAAGGTGCTGGCGCTGGAGGCGGGGCATTCAGGCAAGTGGTCCTGGGGCGCCTTCGCCGGGATGATCACGGCGTTGCTGATCCTGTCTTTCTATAGTGTGGTCGGCGGCTGGTCGCTGGATTACATCATCGACATGGGGCGTGGTGACTTCCAGGGGGTGACGGCCGATCAGGTCGGCGCGTACTTCGGCAATGTGATCGCCGACCCGTGGCGCCTGACACTTTGGCACACGATTTTCATGCTGCTGTCCGCCGTAGTGATCGCCAAAGGCGTGGTCGCCGGGCTTGAGCGCAGCTTGCGGATCATGATGCCGCTGCTGTTTGTGATGATCATCGTGCTGCTGGGTTACAGCATGACCACCGGGCATTTCATGGAGGGCGTGCATTTCATGTTCGACTTCCACCCGGAAAAAGTCCTCGACGGCTTGCTGCCCGCCATGGGCCATGCATTCTTCTCGCTGAGCGTGGGCGTTGGGTCGATCATGATCTACGGCGCTTATATGCCGAAGAACTCGTCGATTTCCGGCACCGTGGTTGGCGTGGCACTGCTCGATACGTTCGTTTCCCTGGTGGCCGGTCTGGCATTGTTTCCGATTGTGTTCGCCGCGGGCCTGAACCCGAGCGAAGGCCCTGGCCTGATGTTCGTCAGCCTGCCTTTTGCCTTTGGTAACGTGGTGTTTGGCCAGTTGATGGGCGTAGTGTTCTTCGTGCTGGTCGCAGTTGCTGCCTGGAGTTCGGCGATTTCGCTGCTCGAGCCGATGGTCGCGTATCTGGTTGAGCGCACCAAGATCAGCCGCGCCTGGGTCACGTTCTGGCTGGCGTTTACTTGTTGGTTCGTTGGTTTGGGCACCGTGTTCTCTTTCAATATCTGGAAGCAAGCCAAGTTTTTCGTGAACGAGGGCGGGATGTTCCACCTCTACCAATGGGGCGCGGCCGGCGGCCTGGACTTCTTTGGTGTGATCGACTTCTTCACCTCGCGGATCATGTTGCCACTCGGTGGTTTGTGTTTCGTGGTGTTTGCAGGCTGGATCATGGGGCGTGAAGCGGTGCGCGACGAATTGTCGATCCGCAGCCCGATACTGTTTGGCCTGTCCCTGTTCTTGATGCGCTATGTGGCGCCCATCGGCATTCTTGTAGTGTTTGCCGCCCAGCTGTGGAAGTGACGCTGACATGACGACGCATATTCAACGCTCGGCCCTGCTGCCATACCCGGCGCAGGCGCTGTATGACCTGGTCAACGACGTAGCGCGTTATCCCGAGTTTTTGCCGTGGTGTTCGGCAGCCGAAGTCCTGGAAAGCTCGCCGGAACACATGCGCGCCAGCGTCGGTGTAGCCAAGGGTGGTTTGAGCCAGCATTTCGTTACTCGGAACACGTTGGTGCCCGGGCAGTCGATCGAGATGAACCTTGAAGAGGGGCCTTTCACTCAGTTGCACGGTATCTGGGTGTTCAAGCCGCTGACGGATAAGGCCTGCAAAATCAGTCTGGATCTGTCGTTCGACTATGCCGGACCGATTGTTCGCGCGACGTTGGGGCCGTTGTTCAATCAGGCGGCCAACACGCTGGTGGACGCGTTCTGCCAGCGCGCCAAGCAGATTCATGGTTGAGTCGGTGATTGAGGTCGAAGTGGTGTATGCCGCGGTTGATCGTCAGGTATTGCTGACGGTCGCTGTGCCTGACGGCACGTCGGTGCGCGAGGTGTTGCGCAAATCAGCGGTGGATGCGCAGTTTCCGGAACTGGATCTGGGCACTTGCCCGGTGGGTATATTCGGCAAGGTCATTGCTGATCCCGAGGTGCGTCCGGTTCAAGCGGGTGATCGCATCGAGATCTACCGGCCATTGCTGGCGGATCCCAAGGAGGTTCGTCGCTTGCGTGCCGCCAAGGCGGCCGAGGCCAAAGCACGGAATCAGTGATTCGCTAATGCCAGGCAATAAAAAACCCGGAAATTCCGGGTTTTTTATTGCGTCGCAAATTATTGCGGCGAAGTGTCCAGCGGTGTTGGCGTCGGGACTGGAACGGTTTCTACACCGTCGACGTCCTTCTGGATCTGGTCCAGCAACGAACCTGGCTTGACCGGTTTTTCCGGTTTTGGCTTCTCGGCGTTTTCTGCTGGTGCAGCGACTTGCGTGCCGCTGTCCTTACCGAGAATGGCTTCGTCACGGCTCACGCCTGGCATGAAATCACCAGAGAGGCTGACAAGCTGGTCATTTGGGTTGAAGATAACGCTGATGCGTTCCTGTTGGCGTTCACCGCCACCCGGTTGCAGGCTGTACAGATAATCCCAGCGATCGGCATGGAACGTGTCGGTCAGCAGAGGGTTACCCATGATAAACCGTACTTGCTTGCGGGTCATTCCCGGGCGTAACTGGTCTATCATGTCCTGCGTGACGACATTGCCCTGCTGGATGTCGATTTTGTAAACCCCGGGGAATGAACAACCGGCGAGTGCGAGCAGTCCCACAAAGGTGAAACTGGTTAGCAAGAGCTTGGTGTTTTGCATCGGTGGGCGACTTCCACTATCTTGGCTGGGACAACGTAAACGCCGATCATACCCGCATTAAGAGAAGCTGCGAAGCAGCATCGCGAGAAAGCTGACCATGGTTGAAAATAGCGAACTACGCAAAGCCGGCCTCAAAGTGACCCTTCCACGGGTCAAAATTCTGCAAATGCTCGATTCCGCCGAGCAGCGCCACATGAGTGCCGAAGATGTTTACAAGGCACTGATGGAGGCTGGTGAGGACGTCGGTCTGGCCACGGTTTACCGTGTACTGACTCAGTTCGAGGCGGCTGGCCTTGTGGTGCGGCACAACTTCGACGGAGGCCATGCGGTCTTCGAGCTGGATGACGGCAAGCATCACGACCATATGGTCAACGTCGAAACCAGCGAAGTGATCGAATTCTTCGACGAAGAAATCGAGCGCCTGCAGAAAGCCATCGTCGACAAGTATGGTTTCGAGATGGTTGATCACAATCTGGTGCTGTACGTACGCAAGAAAAAGTAAGCATGTCGCGCGAATTTCATATTCGCGAAACGAACGAAGGCGACCCCTGGGTCGCCTTCGTGCTGTCTGCCGTTCTTAAATCTTTGCGGTGACGACCATCTTTTTCGCGTGTGCCAGGGATTCTTTGGTCAGGTCTATGCCGCCCAGCATCCGCGCCACTTCTTCGACGCGATCATTTTTGCTCAGCTTGGAGACGGCTGTATGGGTCGCCTCTTCGCCCCGCACCTTGTGCACAAATAAATGTTGGTGACCCTGAGCGGCCACTTGTGGCAAGTGAGTGACGGTCAGCACTTGCCCACGCTCTCCGAGGCGCCGCAACAACTGACCTACGATCTCGGCGGTCGGGCCGCCAATGCCCACGTCTACTTCGTCGAACACCAGTGTCGGGACACGAGAGGTCTGTGCGGTGATCACCTGAATCGCCAGGCTGATCCGCGACAGCTCACCGCCCGAAGCCACTTTGGCCAAGGCTTTTAATGGTTGGCCGGGGTTGGCGCTCACCAGCAGTTCAACCTGTTCCAGGCCATTGGGCAGCAGCTCATCACTGCTGTTGGGGCGCAACTCGATGGTGAAACGACCGCCGGGCATGCCCAGTCGCTGGATTTCCTGCTCAACGGCGCTGGCCAGGCTGCTCGATGCTTGATGGCGCAAATCACTCAGCTCGCGCGCCTTCTCCTGATAATGACGGGCAAAAGAGGCCAGTTCATCGCTCAGCCGTTCGATGGATTCATCGTTGGCATTCAGGGTTTCGATTTCATCCAGCAGTCGCTGCTGCATCTCCGCGACCTCGGTCGGCTGGATGCGGTGTTTGCGCGCCATGGTGTAGATCGCATCGAGGCGTTCTTCCAGGTATTGCAGGCGCGCCGGGTCGGCGTCGAAGTTGTCGAGGAAGCGGTTCAATTCGCCCACTGCTTCTTCTACCTGAATCTGTGCGCTGGTCAGCAGGCTGCTGGCTTCGCCCAATGCGCCGATCGAGTTGTTGACGCTTGAGAGGCGATTGAGGCTTGCGGTGAGGGCATTTAGGACATTGCCAGAATCACTTTCGCTGCACTGCTCGACCACTTGCCGGCAGATGCCCAGCAGGGTTTCTGCGTTGGTCAGGTTCTTGTGTTCATGCTCCAGTTGTTCCAGCTCGTTTTCGCCGAGCCCAAGGTTTTCCAGCTCTTCAAGCTGATAGCTGAGCAATTGATGGCGGGCGCGTTGCTCGTCGCCGGAGTTGGAAAGGCGCTCCAGTTCCTGGCGGGTCTGGCGCCACCTTTGAGCGGCCAACTGCACTTGGCGTGCAAGGTCCGTGGCCCCGGCGTATTCATCGAGCAGTCGGCGATGGGTGTCGGTCTTGAGCAGCGATTGGTGCTCATGCTGGCTGTGGATATCGATCAGCAGTTCGCCCAGGGCCTTCAGGTCGCCGAGCGGGCAGGGCGTGCCGTTGATGTAGCCCCGGGAGCGGCCTTCGGCGGTGATCACCCGTCGCAAGATGCACGGGCCATCGCTTTCAAGGTCGCGCTCGGCGAGCCAGGCGCTGGCTTCCGGGATATCGACCAGGTCGAAGGTCGCCAGAATGTCGGCCTTGTCTGCGCCAGGGCGGACTACTCCACTGTCGGCGCGATCACCCAGGGTCAGGCCCAGGGCGTCGAGCATGATCGACTTGCCGGCACCGGTTTCCCCGGTGATCACGCTCATCCCGCGATCGAGTTCGAGATCGAGGTGTTCAACGATGGCGTAGTTATGTACGGACAGGTGCACCAGCATAAAGGCCGCTCCCAGGCTTTAGGTCTGGTTATTTATACAGTGTTTTATTTGCGCCTGACAATGCCCTCGCTTAGCTCGATTTGCTCGGTCTGACGAAATGCTTAGTGCGTCGGGTAATCGCAATGCAGCGCTTTTTGTAGGGTTAATCGCAACGAGCCCCTTGAAGCTGATTTTTGCGGCCCCATATACCGGGACAGAAGCGTGAGTTGAGCTCACGGACGATATTGAAAGGAGAAATCTATGGCTGACGAACAGACAGTGGATACGCAAAATCAAGATGCCAACCAAGGCTCCGCGGCTTCGGGTGATGACCTGGCGGCTCGTGTACAAGTGCTCGAAGAGCAACTGGCAGGCGCGCAGGATCAGGCTTTGCGTGTTGCCGCCGATCTGCAGAACGTCCGCCGTCGCGCTGAGCAGGATGTAGAAAAAGCGCACAAATTCGCCCTCGAAAAGTTTGCAGGCGATTTGCTGCCGATCATCGACAGCCTGGAGCGTGGCCTGGAGTTGTCCAACCCGGACGACGAAAGCATCCGCCCAATGCGTGAAGGCATCGAGCTGACCCTGAAAATGTTCCAGGACACCCTGAAGCGCTATCAGCTGGAAGCGATCGATCCGCATGGCGAACCGTTCAACGCTGTTCAGCATCAGGCCATGGCCATGCAGGAAAGCGCTGATGTCGAGCCCAATAGCGTGCTCAAGGTGTTCCAGAAGGGCTATCAGCTCAATGGTCGTCTGCTGCGCCCGGCCATGGTCGTGGTCAGCAAGGCCCCGGCACCAGTTTCGCCTTCGATTGACGAGCAGGCTTGAAATTGGCCGCAAGGCCCCCATTTATAAGTCAAGCGTTTAAGTGCTACCGCAGTTAGCCACCACTGCTGCGGCATCCAAATCCAAAGTTTCGGGAGAGTGAACATGGGCAAAATTATCGGTATCGACCTGGGGACTACCAACTCCTGCGTCTCCGTGCTGGAAAACGGCGTAGCCAAAGTTATTGAAAACGCTGAAGGCGCGCGTACTACGCCGTCGATCATCGCTTACGCCAACGATGGCGAAATTCTAGTTGGCCAATCGGCCAAGCGTCAGGCTGTGACCAATCCGCATAACACCCTGTATGCGGTGAAGCGTCTGATCGGTCGTAAGTTCGACGAAGAAGTCGTACAGAAAGACATCAAGATGGTCCCGTACAAAATCGCCAAGGCTGACAACGGCGACGCGTGGGTAGAAGTGAACGGCCAGAAAATGTCGCCGCCACAAATCTCGGCTGAAATTCTGAAGAAAATGAAGAAGACCGCCGAAGACTACCTCGGCGAGCCAGTAACTGAAGCGGTGATCACCGTTCCGGCCTACTTCAACGACAGCCAGCGTCAAGCCACCAAAGATGCCGGCCGCATCGCGGGCCTGGACGTAAAACGTATCATCAACGAACCAACCGCAGCCGCTCTGGCTTACGGTATGGACAAGGCGAAAGGCGATCACACCGTGATCGTTTACGACTTGGGCGGCGGTACTTTCGACGTTTCCGTGATCGAGATCGCTGAAGTTGATGGCGAGCACCAGTTCGAAGTATTGGCCACCAACGGCGACACGTTCCTGGGTGGTGAAGACTTTGACATTCGTCTGATCGACTACCTCGTCGACGAATTCAAGAAAGAAAGCGGCATGAACCTCAAAGGTGACCCGCTGGCGATGCAGCGCCTGAAAGAAGCCGCTGAAAAAGCCAAGATCGAACTGTCGTCTAGCATGTCGACCGACGTGAACCTGCCGTACATCACTGCAGACGCCACCGGTCCTAAGCACTTGAACGTGAAAATCTCCCGCGCCAAGCTCGAAGCGCTGGTGGAAGACCTGGTTCAGCGCACCATCGAACCTTGCCGCATCGCGCTGAAAGACTCCGGCATCGACGTTGGCGCCATCAACGACGTGATCCTGGTCGGCGGTCAGACCCGTATGCCACTGGTTCAGAAGCTGGTGACCGAGTTCTTCGGTAAAGAAGCACGTAAAGACGTGAACCCGGATGAAGCCGTTGCCATGGGTGCTGCTATCCAGGGCGCGGTATTGGCTGGCGACGTTAAAGACGTTCTGCTGCTCGACGTCAGCCCGCTGACCCTGGGTATCGAAACCATGGGCGGCGTGATGACCGCGCTGATCGAGAAAAACACCACGATTCCTACCAAGAAATCGCAAGTGTTCTCGACTGCCGACGACAACCAGGGCGCTGTGACCATTCACGTGCTGCAAGGTGAGCGTAAACAAGCCGCTCAGAACAAGTCTTTGGGCAAGTTCGACCTGGCCGAGATTCCACCAGCGCCACGCGGTGTGCCACAAATTGAAGTGACTTTCGACATCGACGCAAACGGCATCCTGCACGTAGGCGCCAAAGACAAGGCCACCGGCAAGACTCAGTCGATTGTGATCAAGGCCAACTCTGGTCTGTCCGAGGAAGAGATTCAGCAGATGATTCGCGATGCTGAAACCAACGCCGACGCAGATCGTCAGTTCGAAGAGCTGGCAACCGCTCGCAACCAGGGTGATGCGTTGGTTCACTCGACGCGCAAAATGGTCGCTGACGCTGGCGATAAAGTGAGCGCTGAAGAGAAGACTGCAATCGAGGCGGCAGTGGTTGCCTTGGAAGCCGCCATTAAAGGCGACGACAAGGCTGCTATCGACGCCAAGGTTGAAGAGCTGTCGAAAGTCTCCGCTCCAGTGGCGCAGAAGATGTATGCCGAACAGGCTCAGCCTGCTGAAGGCGCTGCACCGCAAGACGAAAAAGCTGAAAAAGCTGACGACGTTGTCGATGCCGAGTTCGAAGAAGTAAAAGACCACAAGTAAGTTGTTGGTCGCCCGGTTGACTGCCTTCAGGCGGTGACTGGTAGGATGTCGCCGCGCGGGAGCTTGCTCCCGCGTTGGCGTGTCTGGAATACGCGAATTTTTACAGCATGCGACAACGTTCGCGTGCTGCTGGTATGGCCGGGAATGCTCCTGCTTTTCGAGCCGAAAGTACCGCGATGAATCAAAGACCAGGATCGTTGAATTGACGTGAGTTGGGTCCGGGCCTGTATTGGGGCTCAACGAGTTTGGCAAGGCTCAGGAGAGGTTTGCCGAACGTCCTCAAGAGTGCAAAGACATATGGCAAAGCGTGACTATTACGAAGTATTGGGTGTTGAGCGCAGCTCAAGCGAAGCAGACCTGAAGAAGGCCTACCGCCGCCTGGCGATGAAGCATCACCCGGACCGTAATCCCGATGACAAAGCGTCGGAAGAGATGTTCAAGGAGGCCAATGAGGCCTACGAAGTATTGTCCGACTCCAGCAAGCGCGCGGCCTACGACCAATACGGTCATGCCGGTGTCGACCCAAGCATGGGCGGTGGCGGTGCCGGTTTTGGCGGTCAGAACTTCTCCGACATCTTTGGCGATGTCTTCAGTGACTTCTTCGGAGGCGGTCGCGGCGGTTCCCGTGGCGGTGCCCAGCGCGGCAGCGACTTGCGTTACACCCTGGAGCTGAACCTGGAAGAAGCGGTGCGCGGTACTACCGTGAATATCCGCGTTCCGACGCTGGTCAACTGCAAACCGTGCGACGGCTCGGGTGCCAAGAAAGGCTCCTCGCCAGTCACTTGCCCGACGTGCGGCGGTATCGGCCAGGTCCGTATGCAGCAAGGCTTCTTCTCGGTGCAGCAAACCTGCCCGCGTTGCCATGGACAAGGCAAGATCATTTCCGACCCGTGCAACTCCTGCAATGGCGAAGGGCGTGTCGAAGAGTACAAAACCCTTTCCGTCAAAGTGCCGGCCGGTGTCGATACCGGTGACCGCATTCGCCTGTCTGGCGAAGGCGAGGCGGGCGCTCAGGGTGGCCCGACGGGCGACCTGTACGTGGTGATCAATGTGCGCGAGCACGCGATCTTCCAACGCGACGGCAAGCACCTGTTCTGCGAAGTGCCGATCAGTTTTGTCGATGCGGCGTTGGGCGGCGAGCTGGAGATTCCGACCCTTGATGGTCGAGTCAAACTGAAAATCCCTGAGGGGACCCAGACCGGCAAGCAGTTCCGCGTTCGCGGCAAAGGCGTTGCGCCAGTGCGTGGCGGCGGTGCCGGCGACCTGATGTGCCGCGTGGCGGTCGAAACCCCGGTCAACCTGGGTCGTCGTCAGCGTGAACTGCTGGAAGAATTCCGCAGCTCTTTGGCGGACGACAACAGCCATTCGCCGAAAACCACCGGTTGGTTTGAAGGCGTGAAGCGCTTCTTCGGCGATTTGTAAGGAGTCGGCATGCGACGTATAGCTGTGATGGGCGCTGCCGGGCGCATGGGCAAAATTCTGGTCGAGGCCGTGCAACAGCGCGCGCCGCTGACCGGTCTGACGGCGGCCATCGTGCGCCCCGGCAGCACACTGGTTGGTGTGGATGCCGGCGAGCTGGCCTCGCTGGGCCGCATCGGCGTGCCGTTGTCCGGCAATCTGGAGTCGGTCGCTGATGAGTTCGATGTGTTGATCGACTTTACGCTGCCGGAAGTCATGCTGAAGAACCTCGCGTTCTGCCGCAAGGCTGGCAAGGCCATGGTCATCGGCACGACGGGGCTGGATGCTGCGCAGAAGCAGTTGCTGGCCGAAGCGGGCAAAGACATTCCTATCGTGTTCGCGGCCAATTTCAGTGTCGGTGTCAACCTGTCGCTGAAGTTGCTCGACATGGCGGCGCGCGTGCTGGGTGATGACGCTGACATCGAAATCATCGAGGCGCATCACCGGCACAAGATCGATGCGCCTTCAGGCACTGCGTTGCGCATGGGTGAAGTGATTGCCAGTGCCCTGGATCGTGATCTGCAGAAGGTTGCGGTCTATGGTCGCGAAGGTCATACCGGCGCGCGTGAGCGTGAAACGATCGGTTTTGCCACGGTTCGTGGCGGTGATGTGGTCGGCGATCACACGGTGCTGTTCGCTTGCGAAGGTGAGCGTCTGGAAATCACGCATAAAGCGTCCAGCCGCATGACCTTTGCCAAGGGAGCGGTGCGTGCTGCGTTGTGGCTGGAGGGTTGTGAGCCAGGCCTTTACGACATGCAAGACGTACTCGATTTGCGTTAATATGCGCCCGAAATCGGGCTCAGACCCAGCGTTTGAGCCCGGTTTTGCACTGCCAGGCGACGTCCTGTCGCATTCTCCAGCCTTTCGGGCTCATTGGCGGTAGACCAAAAAGGCCTTTTTCTGTAAGCTACAGCTTTAGTGTGTCCACTAAAAGCGCGCAGAATTATTCGGTGAAGAAGCGGGGTGACGTGTCCATACGTCACTCCGCTTTTTTACAACCTGCGATCGCCCTTTCAGGCTTTATTTACGGGAGGTCTTCTTGACTAAGCCAGCCATACTCGCCCTTGCTGATGGCAGCATTTTTCGCGGCGAAGCCATTGGAGCCGACGGTCAAACCGTTGGTGAGGTGGTGTTTAACACCGCAATGACCGGCTATCAGGAAATCCTTACCGATCCTTCCTACGCCCAACAGATCGTTACCCTGACCTACCCGCACATCGGCAACACTGGCACCACGCCGGAAGACGCCGAGTCTGACCGCGTCTGGTCCGCTGGCCTGGTCATTCGTGACCTGCCACTGGTTGCGAGCAACTGGCGTAACACGATGTCCCTGTCTGATTACCTGAAAGCCAACAACGTTGTGGCTATCGCCGGTATCGACACCCGCCGCCTGACGCGCATCCTGCGTGAGAAAGGCGCACAGAACGGCTGCATCATGGCCGGTGACAACATTTCCGAAGCCGCCGCCATCGCCGCCGCACAGGGTTTCCCCGGCCTGAAAGGCATGGACCTGGCCAAAGTCGTCAGCACCAAAGAGCAGTACGAATGGCGCTCGACTGTCTGGGATCTGAAAACCGACAGCCACGCAACCATCGACGCTTCCGAACTGCCGTACCACGTGGTCGCCTACGACTACGGCGTCAAGCTGAACATCCTGCGCATGCTGGTCGCGCGTGGTTGCCGTGTGACCGTGGTGCCTGCACAAACGCCTGCTGCCGATGTGCTGGCGATGAAGCCGGACGGCGTGTTCCTGTCCAACGGCCCTGGTGATCCGGAGCCATGCGACTACGCGATCCAGGCGATCAAGGACGTGCTCGAAACCGAGATCCCGGTGTTCGGCATCTGCCTCGGTCACCAACTGCTGGCGCTGGCCTCCGGCGCCAAGACCCTGAAAATGGGCCATGGTCACCACGGTGCCAACCACCCGGTCCAGGACCTGGACAGCGGTGTGGTGATGATCACCAGCCAGAACCACGGTTTTGCCGTAGACGAAGCGACCCTGCCGGCCAATGTTCGTGCGATCCACAAATCGCTGTTCGACGGCACCCTGCAAGGCATCGAGCGTACTGACAAGAGCGCCTTCAGCTTCCAGGGTCACCCGGAAGCCAGCCCTGGCCCGAACGACGTAGCGCCATTGTTCGATCGCTTCATCAACGAGATGGCCAAGCGACGCTGATCGCTCGCCCTGATGGTGCAAGGCTTGAGGGCGGTCCCGACACCGGCGGCCCCCTCAAGGCTTCAAAGATTGAACAAGACGGCTTGCCGACTGACCTGCGGATTTGAGTGACAAACCCATGCCAAAACGTACAGACATTAAAAGCATCCTGATTCTCGGCGCTGGCCCGATCGTTATCGGCCAGGCCTGCGAATTCGACTACTCCGGCGCCCAGGCCTGTAAAGCCCTGCGCGAAGAGGGTTACCGCGTCATCCTGGTGAACTCCAACCCGGCGACCATCATGACCGACCCGGACATGGCCGACGCCACCTACATCGAACCGATCAAATGGCAGACCGTTGCCAAGATCATCGAGAAAGAGCGTCCGGACGCGCTGCTGCCAACCATGGGTGGCCAGACCGCTCTGAACTGTGCCCTGGACCTGGAGCGCGAAGGCGTTCTGGAGAAGTTCGGCGTAGAGATGATCGGCGCCAACGCGGACACCATCGACAAAGCTGAAGACCGTTCGCGCTTCGACAAGGCGATGAAGTCCATCGGCCTGGACTGCCCGCGTTCGGGTATCGCCCACAGCATGGAAGAAGCCAACGCCGTTCTCGAACGCCTGGGCTTCCCGTGCATCATCCGCCCATCCTTCACCATGGGTGGCACCGGTGGCGGTATTGCTTACAACCGTGAAGAATTCGAAGAAATCTGCGCCCGTGGTCTGGACCTGTCGCCAACCAAAGAGCTGCTGATCGACGAATCCCTGATCGGCTGGAAAGAGTACGAGATGGAGGTTGTCCGCGATAAGAAGGACAACTGCATCATCGTCTGCTCCATCGAAAACTTTGACCCGATGGGCGTGCACACTGGTGACTCGATCACTGTTGCGCCAGCACAGACCCTGACGGACAAGGAATACCAGATCATGCGTAACGCCTCGTTGGCGGTACTGCGTGAGATCGGCGTGGAAACCGGCGGCTCCAACGTTCAGTTCGGCATCTGCCCGGACACAGGCCGTATGGTCGTGATCGAGATGAACCCGCGGGTATCCCGTTCCTCGGCACTGGCCTCGAAAGCCACTGGTTTCCCGATTGCGCGCATCGCTGCCAAGCTGGCGATCGGCTACACCCTGGACGAATTGCAGAACGAAATCACGGGCGGCGCTACACCTGCGTCCTTCGAGCCGTCCATCGACTACGTCGTGACCAAGCTGCCACGTTTCGCCTTCGAGAAATTCCCGAAAGCCGACGCCCGCTTGACCACTCAAATGAAGTCGGTCGGTGAAGTCATGGCCATCGGCCGGACCTTCCAGGAATCCCTGCAGAAAGCCCTTCGCGGTCTGGAAGTGGGCGTTTGCGGCCTGGACGAGAAGCTCGACCTGAGCAACCCGGAAAGCATGAGCGTGCTCAAGCGCGAACTGACCGTGCCGGGCGCTGAGCGTATCTGGTACGTGGCTGACGCCTTCCGCGCCGGTCTGTCGGTCGAAGACATCTTCGGCATGAACATGATCGACCCGTGGTTCCTGGTGCAGATCGAAGATCTGATCAAGGAAGAAGAGAAGGTCAAGACCCTGGGGCTGGCCAGCATCGACCGCGACGTGATGTTCCGCCTCAAGCGCAAAGGCTTCTCCGACATGCGTCTGGCCAAGCTGCTGGGCGTGACCGAGAAGGCGCTGCGTCGCCATCGTCACAAGCTCGAGGTTTACCCGGTCTACAAGCGCGTTGATACCTGCGCGGCCGAGTTCGCCACCGACACCGCCTACATGTACTCGACTTACGAGGAAGAGTGCGAAGCCGCGCCATCGGGCCGCGACAAGATCATGATCCTCGGCGGCGGTCCAAACCGTATCGGCCAGGGCATCGAGTTCGACTACTGCTGCGTACACGCGGCGCTGGCCCTGCGCGAAGACGGTTACGAGACCATCATGGTCAACTGCAACCCGGAAACCGTTTCCACCGACTACGACACCTCCGATCGCCTGTACTTCGAGCCAGTGACCCTGGAAGACGTGCTGGAAATCTGCCGCGTCGAGAAGCCGAAAGGCGTGATCGTCCAGTACGGCGGCCAAACCCCGCTGAAACTGGCGCGTGCCCTGGAAGAAGCTGGCGTGCCGATCATCGGCACCAGCCCTGACGCAATTGACCGTGCCGAAGACCGTGAGCGCTTCCAGCAAATGGTTGAGCGCCTGAACCTGCGTCAGCCGCCAAACGCCACCGTGCGCAGCGAAGACGAAGCGATTCGTGCCGCCACCAAGATCGGTTACCCGCTGGTGGTGCGTCCGTCCTACGTATTGGGCGGCCGTGCGATGGAAATCGTCTACGAAGAAGAAGAGCTCAAGCGCTACCTGCGCGATGCGGTGAAAGTGTCCAACGACAGCCCGGTGCTGCTCGACCACTTCCTCAACTGCGCCATCGAAATGGACGTGGATGCGGTCTGCGACGGCACCGACGTGGTGATCGGCGCGATCATGCAACACATCGAGCAGGCTGGCGTTCACTCCGGTGACTCCGCGTGCTCCCTGCCGCCGTACTCGCTGCCTGGCCACATCCAGGACGAGATGCGCGAACAGGTCAAGAAAATGGCCCTGGAACTGGGCGTGGTCGGCCTGATGAACGTTCAGTTGGCGCTGCAAGGCGAAGACATCTACGTCATCGAAGTCAACCCGCGTGCTTCCCGTACCGTACCGTTCGTATCGAAGTGCATCGGTGTTTCCCTGGCAATGATCGCGGCTCGCGTCATGGCCGGTAAAACCCTGAAGGAAATCGGTTTCACCAAAGAAATCATCCCGAACTTCTACAGCGTGAAAGAGGCGGTGTTCCCATTCGCCAAATTCCCTGGTGTGGACCCGATCCTGGGCCCAGAGATGAAGTCCACCGGTGAAGTGATGGGCGTGGGCGACACCTTCGGTGAAGCATTCGCCAAGGCCCAGATGGGCGCCAGCGAAGTGCTGCCGACCGGTGGTACCGCGTTCATCAGCGTTCGTGACGACGACAAGCCACTGGTTGCAGGTGTAGCTCGTGATCTGATCAACTTGGGTTTCGAAGTGGTCGCCACTGCCGGTACTGCCAAGCTGATCGAAGCCGCAGGCCTGAAAGTGCGCCGTGTGAACAAGGTGACCGAAGGTCGTCCGCACGTGGTCGACATGATCAAGAATGACGAAGTCACCCTGATCATCAACACCACCGAGGGTCGCCAGTCGATTGCCGACTCGTACTCCATTCGTCGTAATGCCCTGCAGCACAAGATTTACTGCACCACGACTATTGCTGCTGGCGAAGCCATCTGCGAAGCGCTGAAGTTCGGTCCCGAGAAGACCGTGCGCCGCTTGCAGGATCTACACGCAGGATTGAAGGCATGATCAAATACCCAATGACCGTCCAGGGCGCGAAAGCCCTGGAAGAGGAACACGCTCACCTGACCAAGGTCGTTCGTCCAAAGCTCAGCCAGGACATCGGAACGGCCCGCGAGTTGGGAGACTTGAAGGAAAACGCCGAATACCACGCTGCCCGTGAGCAGCAAGGGATGGTTGAGGCGCGGATTCGTGACATCGAAGGCCGGATTCAGAATCAGGTCATCATCGACGTCACGACCATTCCTCATACCGGCAAAGTGATTTTCGGCACGACCGTTGAAATCGCCAACGTCGAGACGGATGAGCGCGTCACTTACCACATCGTGGGTGAGGACGAGGCTGATTTCAAACTCGGCAAGATTTCCGTCGGTTCGCCGCTGGCCCGCGCCTTGATTGCCAAGGAAGAGGGTGATGTGGTTGCCGTGAAAACGCCGAGTGGCGTGATCGAGTACGAGATTGTCGAAGTCCGCCACATCTAAAGGCCTGCGCCCGCTACGCGCGGGCGCCATGGTTTGGCAGCTGACTCAGATGTTGTGGGTCGGCGGCTTGTGGTTGTTGCATATCGGTCTGGTGCCGGCGCTGGGCCAAATAGGTCTGGCGCCGCTACTGATCGACGAAATTGCAGGCATGCTGAATGCGCTGGTGGTGGGATTTGCCGCAGCGTGTGTGATTTTTCAGGCGTTGGTGTTGGTACAGGCCGATGGCCTTTCCAGTCTGTGGTGCGATATTCGTGGGCAACTGCTGCTGATGGCGCTGTGCGCGTGCGCGATGTTTTTCGCGGTGCGCTTTGGTTGGCCGGAGGCGCTGCGTTGGCAGGTGTTCAGCTTTCTGGTTCTGGGGTTTTCCGGGCTGGTGCTGGTGTTGCAACCGGTGCCGGGATGGAGTGGCAGGGTGCGCGAAGCACACCCTTGACCCTTGCCATCACTTGAAGCGATGGACGTTCGACAGCTGCTTGTTGACGCTGAAGTTCTTGCGGTAAATCAGTGCCATCTTGCCGATGACTTGAACCAGATCCGCTTTGCCAACCTTGCAGAGTTCTGCAATGGACGCCAGGCGCGATTCGCGATCAAGGATGTTGAGCTTGATTTTAATCAGCTCGTGATCCGCCAAAGCGCGTTCAAGTTCGGCTAACACACCTTCAGTCAAACCGTTGTCAGCCACAATCAAAACTGGTTTCAGATGGTGGCCAATGGATTTGTACTGTTTCTTCTGCTCTTGAGTGAGCGGCATAATCTGACCCTTTCGTCTGGATTCTGTAAAATGGCGGCCATTTTACCCGAGGGCTCGTGGATCCGCCCAACTAATCACGACCCTTATCATCGAGGTGCCCAATGGCGCGTTCCAAGACAAGCCTTGGTTGGCTGAAAAGACATGTCAACGATCCCTATGTGAAGCAGGCGCAGAAGGATGGCTACCGCTCGCGCGCGAGTTACAAACTTCTGGAGGTCCAGGAGAAATACAAGCTGATCCGTCCCGGCATGAGCGTGGTCGACCTGGGTGCAGCGCCCGGGGGGTGGTCGCAGGTGACTAGCCGTCTGATCGGTGGTGAGGGGCGTCTGATCGCCTCGGACATTCTGGAGATGGACAGCATTCCGGACGTGACTTTCATCCAGGGTGACTTCACCGAGGACGAAGTGCTCGCGCGGATCCTTGAAGCCGTGGGTAATTCGCAGGTGGACCTTGTGATTTCCGATATGGCCCCCAATATGAGTGGTACGCCTGAAGTGGACATGCCAAAAGCCATGTTCCTTTGCGAGCTGGCGCTTGATTTGGCGGAACGGATACTCAAGCCGGGTGGTAATTTCGTGATCAAGATTTTTCAAGGCGAAGGGTTTGATGTTTACCTGAAGGATGCTCGTCGGAAATTCGACAAGATTCAGATGATCAAGCCAGACTCGTCTCGAGGCAGTTCCCGCGAGCAATACATGCTGGCTTGGGGTTACCGCGGGCGGAGTGAGTAAAACGAGGTTTTTTGGCGGGGCGATAGGTTTTTCGTATTTCGCCCCGTGAGCATTAGCGAATATTGTGTAGAAAGTGTTTCACAAAGGGTTACAGACGGCGCCTGCCAGAGTCGTAGGTAATGTAGTAAGTTAGGCCGGTGAATATCATGCGAAGCGCGCGCCATTAGCGGAGCTTGCTTCAGAGGGTAGTTAATTGAACGATATGGCAAAGAATCTGATCCTGTGGTTGATCATCGCGGCTGTCCTGGTGACGGTGATGAACAACTTCTCCAGTCCTAACGAGCCGCAGACCCTCAACTATTCCGACTTCATCCAGCAGGTCAAGGATGGCAAGGTCGAGCGCGTAGCGGTTGACGGCTACGTGATTACCGGTAAACGCAACGATGGCGACAGCTTCAAGACCATTCGTCCGGCTATCCAGGACAACGGTCTGATCGGCGACCTCGTGGACAACCACGTCGTGGTCGAAGGCAAGCAGCCTGAACAGCAAAGCATCTGGACTCAACTCCTGGTCGCAAGCTTCCCGATCCTCGTGATCATCGCTGTATTCATGTTCTTCATGCGGCAGATGCAGGGCGGTGCAGGCGGCAAGGGCGGGCCGATGAGCTTCGGTAAGAGCAAGGCGCGCCTGCTTTCCGAAGATCAGGTGAAAACCACATTGGCTGACGTTGCCGGTTGCGACGAAGCCAAGGAAGAAGTCGGCGAGCTGGTCGAGTTCCTTCGTGATCCGGGCAAGTTTCAGCGCCTGGGTGGTCGTATTCCTCGCGGCGTACTGATGGTCGGTCCTCCGGGTACCGGTAAAACCTTGCTGGCCAAGGCGATTGCCGGCGAAGCAAAAGTGCCGTTCTTCACTATCTCCGGTTCCGATTTCGTTGAAATGTTCGTCGGTGTCGGTGCCAGCCGTGTTCGCGATATGTTCGAACAGGCCAAGAAGCACGCGCCGTGCATCATCTTCATCGATGAAATCGACGCCGTTGGTCGCCACCGTGGCGCCGGCATGGGCGGTGGTCACGATGAGCGCGAGCAGACTCTCAACCAGTTACTGGTAGAGATGGACGGCTTCGAAATGAACGACGGCATCATCGTTATCGCTGCAACCAACCGTCCGGACGTATTGGACCCTGCGTTGCTGCGTCCAGGCCGTTTTGACCGTCAGGTTGTGGTCGGTCTGCCAGACATTCGTGGTCGTGAACAGATTCTTAAAGTTCACATGCGCAAAGTGCCAATGGGCGACGACGTTGCTCCGGCGGTGATTGCTCGCGGTACGCCTGGTTTCTCCGGTGCTGACCTGGCCAACCTGGTGAACGAAGCTTCTTTGTTTGCTGCGCGTGCCGGCAAGCGTATCGTTGAAATGAAAGAGTTCGAACTGGCGAAAGACAAGATCATGATGGGCGCCGAGCGCAAATCGATGGTCATGTCCGAGAAGGAAAAGCAGAACACCGCTTATCACGAAGCCGGCCACGCTATCGTGGGTCGCGTCGTGCCAGAGCATGATCCGGTCTACAAGGTCTCGATCATTCCGCGCGGTCGTGCGCTGGGTGTGACCATGTTCCTGCCGGAAGAAGATCGTTACAGCCTGTCCAAGCGTGCACTGATCAGCCAGATCTGCTCGCTGTACGGTGGCCGTATCGCTGAAGAAATGACCTTGGGCTTCGATGGCGTCACCACGGGTGCGTCCAACGACATCATGCGTGCCAGCCAGATTGCGCGGAACATGGTGACCAAGTGGGGCCTCTCGGAAAAACTTGGTCCTTTGATGTATGCCGAAGAAGAGGGCGAAGTGTTCCTCGGTCGCGGCGGCGGCGGTCAGAGTGCGAGCTTCTCCGGTGAGACAGCCAAGCTGATCGACTCTGAAGTGCGCAGCATCATTGATCAGTGCTACGGCACGGCCAAGCAGATCCTCACGGACAACCGCGACAAGCTTGATGCCATGGCGGATGCCCTGATGAAGTACGAGACGATCGATGCTGACCAGATCGATGACATCATGGCCGGTCGTGCGCCTCGCGAACCTCGTGACTGGTCTGGTGGTACCGGTACTTCCGGGACACCTCCGGTGGTGCAGGACGAGCGTCCGGAAACACCGATCGGCGGTCCGGCTGCTGACGTATAAGGTTTGAAATGACTTCTGTTCAGTCCTCGACCCGGTTGCCTTGCGGCAACCGGGTTCTTGATTTGGCCCAGACGCATGTCATGGGTATTCTCAATGTCACTCCTGATTCCTTTTCCGACGGCGGCCGATACAGCCAGCTCGATGCGGCCCTGCGCCACGCCGAGTCGATGGTATTGGCGGGTGCGACACTGATTGATGTCGGTGGCGAATCAACCCGCCCAGGCGCCCGGGCGGTTTCACCGCTTGAGGAGTTGGAGCGGGTAGCGCCTATCGTTGAGCGCATCCATCGCGAACTGGATGTGATCATTTCCGTCGATACCTCCACTCCAGCGGTCATGCGCGAGACAGCGCGGTTGGGGGCGGGGTTGATCAACGATGTGCGCTCGCTGCGTCGAGACGGTGCCCTGGATGCGGCCGCAGCCACCGGATTGCCCGTGTGTCTGATGCATATGCTCGGTGAGCCGGGCGACATGCAGGACAATCCGCATTACGAGGACGTCACCAGGGAAGTCGGTGATTTTCTCGCTGAGCGAATGGCTCAGTGCGCGTTGGCGGGCATCCCGCCGGAGCGGATTATTCTTGATCCGGGTTTTGGTTTCGCGAAAACCTTGCAGCACAATCTAAGCTTGTTTAAGCATATGGAAGCCTTGCATGCCTTGGGGCGGCCTCTGTTGGTCGGGGTTTCGCGAAAGAGCATGATTGGCCAGGCCTTGAATCGGCCGGTTGGTGAGCGACTTTATGGTGGTCTTGCACTCGCAGCGCTGGCTTCAGCCAACGGGGCGCGTATATTGCGCGTCCATGATGTAGCTGAAACAGTGGACGTAGTGCGGATGATCGCCGCGGTGGAATCAGCCGAATAAGAATGATGGAGCACTTATGAGCAAAAAATACTTTGGTACCGACGGTATTCGTGGTCGTGTCGGTGAATACCCGATTACTCCTGACTTCATGCTCAAGCTCGGCTGGGCTGCGGGTATGGCATTCCGAAAAATGGGCGCTTGCAAGGTATTGGTCGGCAAGGACACCCGGATCTCGGGCTACATGTTTGAATCTGCACTCGAGGCCGGGCTGACGTCGGCAGGTGCTGATGTCATGCTTCTGGGTCCGATGCCAACCCCGGCGATCGCCTACCTGACGCGTACCTTTCACGCTGAAGCCGGTATCGTGATCAGTGCCTCGCACAATCCTCACGATGACAACGGCATCAAGTTCTTCTCCGGAAAGGGTACCAAGCTGCCGGATGAAGTCGAGCTGATGATTGAAGAGTTGCTCGACACCCCGATGACCGTGGTTGAGTCGAGCAAGATCGGCAAAGTCTCGCGCATCAACGACGCTTCTGGCCGTTACATCGAATTTTGCAAAAGCAGCGTCCCGACCGGCACCAGTTTCGCGGGCCTGAAGATCGTGATCGACTGCGCTCACGGTGCGACCTACAAGGTTGCCCCAAGCGTATTCCGTGAGTTGGGTGCTGATGTTGTGGTGCTGTCCGCGCAGCCGAACGGTCTGAACATCAATGACAATTGTGGTTCTACCCATATGGGTCAATTGCAGGCTGCCGTATTGGCTGAACATGCCGACCTGGGTATCGCGTTCGATGGTGACGGTGATCGTGTCCTGATGGTCGATCACACCGGCGCCATTGTTGATGGTGACGAGCTGCTTTACATCATCGCCCGCGATCTGCATGAGCGCGACAAGCTGCAAGGCGGTGTGGTCGGCACGTTGATGAGTAATCTGGGGCTGGAGTTGGCCCTGGCGGATCTGTCTATTCCATTTGTGCGTGCCAACGTTGGCGATCGCTATGTCATCGCTGACTTGCTTGAGCGTAACTGGCTGGTGGGCGGTGAGAACTCGGGGCACATCGTTTGCTTCAATCACACCACGACCGGTGATGCGATCATTGCTGCACTGCAGGTGTTGATGGCGTTGAAGACTCGCTCCGAAGGGCTGGCTCAGGCCCGTCAAGCGCTGCGCAAGTGCCCTCAGGTGCTGATCAATGTCCGTTTTGGCGGTGGTGCGAGTCCGCTCGATCATCCTGCGGTCAAGGAAGCCAGCGACCGTGTTACCAAGGTGATGGCCGGTCGTGGTCGGGTGCTGTTGCGCAAGTCCGGGACAGAGCCGTTGGTGCGTGTCATGGTCGAAGGCGAGGACGAAACGCAGGTTCGCGGTTATGCCGAAGAGCTGGCAAAACTCGTTACTGAAGTTTCTGCCTGAATTCGGCTTGCCAGCCTTGATTGTGTTGGGTAACATCTGCGCCCACTTTGACCGACGAGGTACAGCATGCGTCGCCCTATGGTAGCTGGTAACTGGAAGATGCACGGTACCCGCGCCAGCGTCGCTGAGCTGATTGACGGCCTTAGTCATCTGGCCTTGCCGAGCGGTGTTGATGTAGCGGTATTCCCGCCTAGCTTGTTCATCAATCAAGTGATTGATGGCGTGAAAGGCAAGTCGATTTCGGTCGGCGCGCAGAATTCTGCGGTGGAAGCCATGCAAGGCGCATTGACCGGTGAAATTGCACCGAGTCAGTTGGTGGATGCAGGTTGTACCCTGGTACTTGTCGGGCACTCCGAACGCCGCCAGATATTGGGCGAGCAGGATGCAGTGCTGATCCGCAAGTTCGCAGCGGCACAGGCATCTGGCTTGATCCCGGTGTTGTGCATAGGGGAGACCCTTGAGCAGCGCGAAGCCGGGAAAACGATTGAAGTTGTCTCGGCTCAGCTGGACAGCATCATCGATGAGCTGGGTGTCGGTGTATTTGCAAAAGCAGTGATCGCTTACGAGCCGGTTTGGGCCATTGGCACCGGGCTGACTGCTTCGCCGCAACAGGCGCAGGATGTGCATGCAGCCATTCGCGCGCAGTTGGCGGCAAAGAATTCTGAAGTCGCGCAAGGTGTGCGGCTTCTATACGGCGGCAGCGTGAAGGCGGCCAATGCGGTCGAACTGTTCGGCATGCCGGATATCGATGGGGGTCTCATTGGTGGGGCTTCCCTGAATGCAGATGAGTTCGGTGCGATCTGTCGCGCCGCGGGAAACTGAAAAAATGCTGGAAACAGTCGTAGTCGTTTTTCATCTGCTGGGTGCATTGGGCGTAGTTGCTCTCGTATTGCTGCAGCAGGGTAAAGGTGCGGATGCTGGCGCGTCTTTCGGAGCAGGTGCTTCAAATACTGTGTTCGGAAGCCAAGGTTCCTCTACCTTTCTTAGTAAGTTTACTGCTATACTTGCCGCAGGTTTCTTCATAACCAGCTTAGGGTTAGGTTACTTTGCTAAAGAGAAAGCTCACCAGCTGACTCAAGTAGGTTTGCCAAACCCAGCGGTGTTGGAAGTTCCAAAGCAACAACCGGCTTCTGATGATGTACCGGTGCTTCAAGAGCAAAAGTCGGCTACTCCAGCGACTGACGTGCCTCCAGCTCAAGAGCAAAAGTAAGAAGGGTTTCAAACGTAGTATTGCCGAGGTGGTGGAATTGGTAGACACGCAACCTTGAGGTGGTTGTGCCCATAGGGTGTAGGGGTTCGAGTCCCCTTCTCGGTACCAATTATCAGGAGAGCCCGCTGTTGCGGGCTTTCTTGTAGGTGGAAGGTTACATTGACCCTGTTAGGGATCGGTCGTATACTTCCGCCCCAGCTTTGTCGCGGGGTGGAGCAGTCTGGTAGCTCGTCGGGCTCATAACCCGAAGGTCGTCGGTTCAAATCCGGCCCCCGCAACCAGTTTAAGGAGCCCCTTTTCAGGGGCTTTTTGTTAGCTGGATACTTTCTACGCCGCTGTTCGACGGCGTTTCAAGGATGGGCGTTTCGCCCATTTTTTTATTTTGCATAGCATGCACATACATGCACGAGGGGGTTCAGGTGTCGAGCAAGCTAGAAGAGTTGCAGGCCTTGTTGGCCCCGGTGGTCGTGGCCCTGGGCTATGAATGCTGGGGTATTGAGTTTTCGGCTCAAGGTCGTCACTCGATGTTGCGCGTTTATATCGATAAAGAGGGCGGTGTGCTGGTGGACGATTGCGCCATTGTCAGCCGTCAGATCAGCGGTGTCCTGGATGTTGAAGATCCGATCGCCGTTGAATACACCCTTGAAGTTTCCTCGCCTGGCATGGAACGCCCGCTGTTCACTATTGAGCAGTTTGCAAAATTTGCCGGTGAACAAGTGAAGATCAAGCTGCGCTCGCCTTTTGAAGGACGACGCAACTTTCAGGGCCTTCTGCGCGGTGTAGAAGAGCAGGACGTCGTGGTGCAGGTAGAAGACCATGAGTTCCTGTTGCCGATCGATATGATCGACAAGGCCAACATTATTCCCAGTTTTGACTGAGACGCGGATCCCGCGGATCCAATGGCTTGCGAAAGGCGAGGCGTACGATGAGCAAAGAAGTACTGCTGGTTGTTGAGTCGGTATCCAATGAAAAGGGCGTACCGGCAAACGTAATTTTTGAAGCGCTGGAGCTGGCCCTGGCCACTGCTACCAAAAAGCGTTTTGAGGACGAAGTCGATCTGCGTGTGGAAATCAATCGCCACACCGGTGCTTACGAGACATTCCGTCGCTGGACGGTTGTCGAAGAAGCAGACCTGGACGATCCGGCCATTGAAACCTGGCCGAGCAAGGTTGCCGAAACGCATCCTGGTGCCAAGGTTGGCGATGTAGTCGAAGAAAAAATCGAATCCATCGAGTTCGGCCGTATCGCTGCACAGACTGCCAAGCAAGTCATCGTGCAGAAAGTTCGTGAAGCCGAGCGCGCTCAAGTCGTTGACGCCTATCGCGAGCGCCTGGGGGAAATCATCTCC
Organism: Pseudomonas sp. 3296; assembly: GCF_031456615.1. Taxonomy (NCBI): domain Bacteria; kingdom Pseudomonadati; phylum Pseudomonadota; class Gammaproteobacteria; order Pseudomonadales; family Pseudomonadaceae; genus Pseudomonas; species Pseudomonas sp. 3296. The sequence goes on along the minus strand of NZ_JAVDUY010000003.1, from coordinate 603,619 downwards.
GGCACCGTGAAGAAAGTGACCCGCGACAACGTGATCGTCGACCTGGGCAACAACGCTGAAGCGTTGCTGGCTCGTGAAGACATCATCTCTCGCGAAACCTTCCGTGTCGGCGTGCGTCTACGTGCGCTGCTCAAGGAAATCCGCACCGAGAACCGCGGCCCGCAGCTGATCCTGTCGCGTACCGCGCCGGAAATGCTGATCGAGTTGTTCCGCATCGAAGTGCCGGAAATCGCTGAAGGCCTGATCGAAGTAATGGCTGCGTCCCGTGATCCGGGTTCGCGCGCCAAGATCGCGGTCCGCTCCAAGGACAAACGCATCGACCCGCAGGGCGCTTGCATCGGTATGCGCGGTTCGCGCGTCCAGGCAGTGTCGGGTGAGTTGGGCGGTGAGCGTGTGGACATCGTCCTGTGGGACGACAACCCGGCTCAGTTCGTGATCAATGCCATGTCCCCGGCAGAGGTTGCAGCAATTATCGTTGACGAAGATGCCCATGCAATGGACATCGCCGTTGGCGCAGACAATCTGGCTCAGGCCATCGGTCGTGGTGGTCAGAACGTGCGTCTGGCTAGCCAATTGACTGGCTGGACCCTGAACGTGATGACCGAATCGGACATCCAGGCTAAGCAGCAAGCAGAAACCGGCGACATCCTGCGCAACTTCATCGACGAGCTGGAAGTCGACGAAGACCTGGCACAGGTGCTGGTAGATGAAGGCTTCACCAGCCTGGAAGAGATTGCCTACGTACCGTTGGAAGAAATGCTCAACATCGACGGCTTTGACGAAGAAACCGTCAACGAGCTTCGCGCTCGTGCCAAGGATCGTTTGTTGACCAAAGCCATCGCTACTGAGGAAAAGCTGGCAGACGCCCATCCGGCCGAAGACCTGCTCTCGCTTGAGGGTATGGACAAGGATTTGGCGATGGAACTGGCGGTGCGCGGCGTAATTACCCGCGAAGACCTGGCCGAGCAGTCTATTGACGACCTGCTCGACATCGACGGCATTGACGATGATCGTGCCGGCAAGTTGATCATGGCCGCCCGAGCCCACTGGTTCGAGTAATTAGGCGCGGCCTGAGGAGAGAAGTGCATGACGCAAGTCACGGTGAAACAACTGGCCGATGAGGTCAAAACACCGGTAGAGCGCCTGTTGCAGCAGATGCGTGAGGCAGGTCTGCCGCACACCGCCGCCGAAGAAAGTGTGACTGACAGTGAGAAGCAATCGTTGCTGACTCACTTGAAAAGCAGTCACAAGGCGAAAGTGGAAGAACCACGCAAGATCACGCTGCAGCGTAAAACCACCAGCACCCTGCGTGTTGCTGGCAGCAAAAGCATCAGCGTTGAAGTCCGCAAAAAGAAAGTTTTCGTACAGCGCAGCCCGGAAGAAATCGAAGCCGAGCGCAAACGCGAACTGGAAGAACGTCGCGCAGTAGAAAACGCTGCCCGTCAGAAGGCTGAAGAAGAAGCCAAGCGTCGCGCCGAAGAAGAAGCGCGTCGCCAGCCTGCTGCTGCGCAAAACGCTACGACCGACGCTGTTGCAGCGCCTGCTGCAGTTGCCGAACCCGTGCGTGAAAGCGCGCCGGTTGTGGCCGCTGCACCAGCACCGTCTGCTGACGTTCGCAACAAGCAGAACGAACAGCGCCGTCCGGACAAACCACGTGCCGACGATAACAATCGTCGCGGCAGTGGCGATGGCGAGCGCAAAAACGCTCCGCATCGTGCTTCGGTCAAAGAGAAAGCGCCTGCTCCACGTGTTGCGCCACGTACTACCGACGAAGAAAGCGATGGCTTCCGTCGTGGTGGTCGCGGCAAGGCCAAGCTGAAGAAACGCAACGCCCACGGTTTCCAGAGCCCAACCGGCCCTGTTGTGCGCGAAGTGAAGATCGGCGAGACCATCACTGTTGGCGATCTCGCCCAGCAGATGTCGGTCAAGGCTGCTGAAATCATCAAGTTCATGTTCAAACTGGGTACTCCAGCGACCATCAACCAGGTACTGGATCAGGAAACTGCCCAACTGGTTGCTGAAGAGCTGGGCCACAAAGTGACCCTGGTCAGCGACACAGCCCTGGAAGATTCCCTGGCCGAGTCCCTGAAGTTTGAAGGTGAAGCGTTCTCCCGTGCACCAGTCGTGACCGTCATGGGCCACGTTGACCACGGTAAGACCTCGCTGCTCGACTACATCCGTCGTGCCAAGGTAGCTGCAGGCGAAGCCGGCGGTATCACCCAGCACATCGGTGCATACCACGTTGAAACCGAACGCGGCATGGTCACCTTCCTCGACACCCCGGGTCACGCCGCGTTTACCGCAATGCGTGCTCGTGGTGCCAAGGCGACCGACATCGTGATCCTGGTGGTTGCAGCGGATGATGGCGTTATGCCGCAGACCGTTGAAGCCGTTCAGCACGCCAAGGCTGCCGGTGTGCCGCTGGTTGTTGCAGTGAACAAAATCGACAAGCCTGGCGCCGATCTCGATCGCATCCGTAGCGAACTGTCGGTTCACGGCGTGACCTCGGAAGAGTGGGGCGGCGACACCCCGTTCGTATCGGTTTCGGCGAAAGTCGGTACTGGCGTGGACGAGTTGCTCGAAGCTGTTCTGCTGCAAGCCGAAGTGCTGGAATTGAAAGCAACTCCGTCGGCTCCAGGCCGTGGCGTTGTGGTTGAATCGCGTCTCGACAAAGGTCGTGGCCCGGTTGCAACCGTTCTGGTTCAAGACGGTACCCTGCGCCAAGGCGACATGGTGCTGGTTGGTTCGAACTATGGCCGTGTACGTGCCATGCTCGACGAGAACGGCAAGCCGATCAAGGAAGCCGGTCCTTCCATCCCTGTCGAGATTCTCGGCCTGGACGGTACCCCGGACGCTGGCGACGAGATGAGCGTGGTTGCCGACGAGAAGAAAGCCCGTGAAGTGGCTCTGTTCCGTCAAGGCAAGTTCCGCGAAGTCAAACTGGCCCGTGCTCACGCCGGCAAGCTTGAAAACATCTTCGAAAACATGGGTCAGGAAGAGAAGAAGACGCTCAACATCGTCCTCAAATCCGACGTCCGTGGTTCGCTGGAAGCGTTGAACGGTGCCTTGAACGGACTGGGTAACGACGAAGTGCAAGTGCGTGTTGTCGGTGGCGGTGTCGGTGGTATCACCGAGTCTGACGCCAACCTGGCACTGGCTTCCAACGCTGTACTGTTCGGCTTCAACGTGCGTGCCGATGCCGGCGCTCGCAAGATCGTCGAGCAGGAAGGTCTGGATATGCGTTACTACAACGTGATCTACGACATCATCGAAGACGTCAAGAAAGCCCTGACCGGTATGCTGGGCAGCGATGTTCGCGAGAACATCCTGGGTACCGCTGAAGTGCGTGACGTGTTCCGTTCGCCGAAGTTTGGCGCGATCGCCGGTTGCATGGTTATCGAAGGTGTTGTTCACCGTAACCGTCCAATCCGTGTACTGCGTGAAGACATCGTTATCTTCGAAGGCGAACTGGAATCCCTGCGCCGCTTCAAGGATGACGCTTCCGAAGTACGTGCCGGCATGGAATGCGGTATCGGCGTGAAGAGCTACAACGACGTTAAAGTCGGTGACAAGATCGAAGTCTTCGAGAAGGTTCAGGTTGCTCGCAGCCTCTAACTCGCGCACTTCAAGGGCCACGCCAAGCCGCCGCATGCAAATGCGCGGCACCGCGTCAGGACTCTAAACGCAACGCCCGGTCTGGCTTTTGTCAGGCCGGGCGTTTGCCGCTTTCAGACCCCTCGGGTTTCACCGTGGGGCAGTAACAGGTAACAAGACATGGCAAAAGAATACAGCCGTACCCAACGTATCGGCGATCAGATGCAGCGTGAGCTGGCACAGTTGATCCGTCGTGAAGTCAAAGACCCGCGCGTCGGCCTGGTCACCATTACTGCTGTTGAAGTCAGCCGTGACGTCGGTCACGCCAAGATCTTCATCACCGTGATGGGGCAGGACAATGCCGAAGACATCGCACAAAGCATCAAGGTGCTCAACTCCGCCGCCGGTTTCCTGCGTATGCAGTTGGCTCGCGAAATGAAGTTGCGCAGCGTTCCTCAGTTGCACTTCCACTACGACGAAAGCGTCGTGCGTGGCGCTCATCTGTCGGCCCTGATCGAGCGTGCGGTGGCTGAAGACAATCAGCACCCTGTAGCGGCTGAACCCGAAGACGCCAAGGAGTAATCGGTGGCTCAGGTCAAACGTATCCGTCGTAACGTCAGCGGCATTATCCTGCTCGACAAGCCGCTGGGGTTCACCTCCAATGCCGCGTTGCAGAAGGTTCGCTGGTTGCTGAACGCCGAGAAGGCCGGGCACACCGGCAGTCTTGATCCGCTGGCCACCGGCGTGTTGCCGTTGTGCTTCGGTGAGGCGACCAAGTTCTCGCAGTACCTGCTCGACTCCGACAAGGGTTACGAAACCCTGGCGCAATTGGGCAAAACCACCACCACGGCCGATGCCGAAGGTGAAGTTTTGCTGGAGCGCCCGGTGACCGTTGGTCGCGCCGATGTCGAAGCTGTTTTGCCCGGTTTTCGCGGACAAATCAGCCAGATACCGCCGATGTACTCGGCGCTCAAGCGTGACGGGCAGCCGCTGTACAAGCTGGCCCGTGCTGGCGAAGTAGTGGAGCGCGAACCGCGTTCTGTTACTATTGCGCGCTTGGAGTTGCTGGCCTTCGAAGGTGATACTGCGCGGCTTGCAGTGGATTGCAGCAAAGGCACCTATATCCGCACCCTGGTGGAGGATATCGGTGAGAAACTCGGTTGTGGCGCTTACGTTGCTGAATTGCGACGTACCCAGGCCGGGCCTTTCACGCTGGCGCAGACGGTCACGCTGGAAGAGTTGGAAGCGGTACATGCCGAAGGCGGCAATGAAGCGGTTGATCGCTTCCTGATGCCATCGGACAGCGGTCTGCTGGATTGGCCGCTGTTGCAGTTCTCGGAGCACAGCTCGTTCTACTGGCTTAACGGCCAGCCGGTTCGAGCCCCGGATGCACCGAAGTTCGGCATGGTACGGGTACAGGATCACAATGGTCGCTTCATCGGTATCGGTGAAGTGAGCGAAGACGGGCGCATCGCGCCACGTCGACTGATTCGGTCAGAATGACCGGACGAGGGTGGCTGTCAACAGGCACGGTCACTACTCATTTTTAGATACAGGGATTTGTCCCTGGCCTGTTGAAGCTGTTTCTTTGAAACAGTTTCCTGATAAAAGGATTGCCTCATGGCTCTCGACGTTCAAGAAAAAGCTCAAATCGTAGCTGACTACCAGCAAGCTGTTGGTGACACTGGTTCGCCAGAAGTGCAAGTTGCACTGCTGACCCACAACATCAACAAGCTGCAAGGTCACTTCAAGGCCAACGGTAAAGATCACCACTCCCGTCGTGGTCTGATCCGCATGGTAAACCAGCGTCGTAAGCTGCTGGACTACCTGAAAGGCAAGGATCTGGGTCGTTATCAGGCTCTGATCGGTCGCCTGGGTCTGCGTCGCTAATAAGCGATTGCGCTAGAGGTTGGTTGTCTGTCGTACGTCAGCGGGTTTCCCGCTGGCGCATGGCAGGCTCCCAGCCTCAAGTTTTATCTGGACACACGTTTTACCCTGGACAGGCGTTGGGCCGATTCCCGACATTGCCCAAGAATTTCGCAAGAAGACAAGTTCCCCAAGAGCCACAAAAGAAGGTAGGACACCGTGAACCCGGTAATCAAAAAATTCCAGTTCGGTCAGTCGACCGTTACCCTCGAGACTGGCCGTATCGCCCGTCAGGCCTCCGGCGCAGTATTGGTCACCGTTGACGACGACGTCAGCGTATTGGTGACCGTAGTCGGTGCCAAGCAAGCCGATCCAGGCAAGGGCTTCTTCCCTCTGTCCGTTCACTACCAGGAAAAGACTTACGCTGCCGGTAAGATCCCTGGCGGTTTCTTCAAGCGCGAAGGCCGCCCTTCCGAGAAAGAAACCCTGACTTCCCGACTGATCGACCGTCCGATCCGTCCGCTGTTCCCAGAAGGCTTCATGAACGAAGTGCAGGTTGTCTGCACCGTCGTTTCCACCAGCAAGAAGACCGATCCGGACATCGCTGCGATGATCGGTACCTCGGCTGCCCTGGCCATCTCCGGCATTCCTTTCGATGGCCCGATCGGCGCTGCCCGCGTTGCGTTCCACGAAAGCACCGGTTACCTGCTGAACCCGACTTACGAACAACAGAAAGCTTCGAGCCTGGACATGGTCGTTGCCGGTACTTCGGAAGCCGTGTTGATGGTTGAATCGGAAGCCAAAGAGCTGACCGAAGACCAGATGCTGGGCGCGGTACTGTTTGCTCACGACGAGTTCCAGGTTGTGATCCAAGCTGTGAAAGAACTGGCCGCTGAAGCTGCCAAGCCGACCTGGGCCTGGGCTCCACAGCCAGAAGCCACCGCTCTGCTGGGCGCTATCCGTGCCGAGTTCGGCGACGCGATCTCCCAGGCTTACACCATCACTATCAAGGCCGATCGTTACGCTCGTCTGGGCGAACTGAAAGACCAGGTGGTTGCCAAGCTGTCCGGTGAAGAAGGCCAGCCTTCTTCCAGCGAAGTCAAAGCAGCATTCGGCGAAATCGAATACCGCACCGTTCGCGAAAACATCGTAAACGGCAAGCCACGTATCGACGGTCGCGACACCAAGACCGTACGTCCGTTGAACATCGAAGTCGGTGTTCTGCCTAAGACCCACGGTTCGGCTCTGTTCACCCGTGGCGAGACCCAGGCTCTGGTTGTTGCAACTCTGGGCACTGCCCGTGACGCACAACTGCTGGACACCCTGGAAGGCGAGAAAAAAGACCCGTTCATGCTGCACTACAACTTCCCTCCGTTCTCGGTAGGTGAGTGTGGTCGCATGGGTGGCGCTGGTCGTCGCGAAATCGGTCACGGCCGTCTGGCCCGTCGTTCGATTGCGGCCATGCTGCCTGCTGCCGACGTGTTCCCTTACACCATCCGTGTTGTATCGGAAATCACCGAGTCCAACGGTTCGAGCTCCATGGCTTCGGTCTGCGGCGCTTCCCTGGCCCTGATGGACGCTGGCGTTCCAATGAAGGCACCGGTTGCCGGTATCGCCATGGGGCTGGTTAAAGAAGGCGAGAAGTTCGCCGTCCTGACCGACATCCTGGGTGACGAAGACCACCTCGGCGACATGGACTTCAAAGTAGCGGGTACCGCCAAAGGTGTTACCGCGCTCCAGATGGACATCAAGATCAAAGGCATCACCGAAGAAATCATGGAGATCGCTCTGGGCCAAGCCCTGGAAGCGCGCCTGAACATCCTCGGTCAGATGAATCAGATCATTGGCCAGTCGCGTACCGAACTGTCGGAAAACGCTCCGACCATGATCGCGATGAAAATCGACACCGACAAAATCCGTGATGTCATCGGTAAAGGTGGCGCGACCATTCGTGCGATCTGTGAAGAGACCAAGGCTTCGATCGACATCGAAGACGACGGCTCGATCAAGATCTTCGGCGAAACCAAGGAAGCGGCTGAAGCAGCACGTCAGCGCGTTCTGGGCATCACCGCAGAAGCTGAAATCGGCAAGATCTACGTGGGTAAGGTTGAGCGCATCGTCGACTTCGGTGCATTCGTCAACATCCTGCCTGGCAAGGACGGTCTGGTTCACATCTCCATGTTGAGCGACGCTCGTGTTGAGAAAGTGACCGACATCCTGAAAGAAGGTCAGGAAGTGGAAGTGCTGGTACTGGACGTGGACAACCGCGGCCGTATCAAGCTGTCCATCAAAGACGTAGCAGCAGCCAAGGCTTCGGGCGTTTAATCACTCCCCACGCCTGACCGCTTCAACGTTATAAAAAATGCCCCGCAGTGAACACTGCGGGGCATTTTTTTGTCTGCAAAACAGGGTGTGAAGTTGCTGGCCCTCGAACCCGGTGCTAGGTTTAGCCCACTGCCCGTGTAGCTCAGTTGGTAGAGCAGCGCACTCGTAACGCGAAGGTCGCAGGTTCGACTCCTGTCTCGGGCACCATCCCCGCTGTTATTTCACCTTTCTACTCAGGTCATCCACGGTACGTTTGAGCTGATCGCTGGTGCGCTTGAGATCGTCTATTTGACTGGCGAGTTTTTTCAGGGCGTTGTCCTGCTCGCTGACGGTTCGCTTGAGGTTAGCGGTTTCGCTGGCACTCGAGCTTGAACCGGACCCCGCATTCTTTTTGAGTTCTTCGATCAGTCTGGATTGTTCCTTGACGGTTTTCTCAAGGTTCTGGATGTCAGTCGTGTTGGTTTTAGCGGTGCTCTGTAATTGCGTCACCATGTCGATACTGATATCGCTCCTCGTCATCACATCTTTGCCATACAAATTGTGAAAGGTGAGGAATTTGTCGCTTGAGCTGGAACTGTTGGTGCTGAACTCCAAACCGGCGTGAGCGGTACTGGACAGTGCCAGGCCGGCGAGAAGTAGGGCCGCCGTGCTGGTTGCGAGAAGGGCAGATGAATGCTTTGCAAGACTGGACATCACTAGGCTTCCTTGTGAAGTGCCTATATGGCACATCGCTATGACTTTGCCGTTATAGCGTTGTTCCGGCGACGCGAGACAATATTTTCAAAAAGGCCCCTTCAGCGTTTTTTTGTAGATTTGATGTACAAGTCCATATAAATCGCCAACCAAACGTCCTATATTCGGAGCCTGCACACGCATCACCTTGCAGTTTTCAGATGATCCCCGAATGGTTCTGAAGGCCAGACAAACCGGGCTTCACACGGTTTTTTGCGTCAGAGAGATCCTTGATGATCCAGATCCATCTTCCATTCCCCAGATCAGCGAGAACGACATGACCGTTAAAGAATTGACCCAAGAAGCCAGACACGCAGAAGCGCTCAAAAAGTATTTGCTGGATTCGCCCCAGCTCGCCGAAGAGATCAAGGACCTGCCGGCCGACGATCAGAAAGACCAGATTCAATGGGCGTTCGAGGATGAGGCAGAGTCACAGGGCTTGCAGCCGTGGGAATTGACGCTCAAGTACACCTCGACCCCGGAAGAGTTCGAGGCTGCGCGCCTGGCGCTGCACAAGGAGGCAGCCGAGGTGCTGGGCGTTGAGTGGGAAGAGTACTGCGAGATGAATAATCTGGTGGTCTGAGAGCCGCTTCAGGTTTCAAGCGGTAAGCTGCAAGTAAAAGCAAAACTGCTTGAAACTTGGAGCTTACCGCTCGTAGCTGCGTTTTAGAGGCTGAGGCGCATCGACAGGTCGACAGCCTTCACGTCCTTGGTCATCGCACCAATCGAAATGTAATCCACCCCGGTTTCGGCGATTGGTAGCAGCGTACTTTCGTTGATCCCGCCGCTGGCCTCCAGTTTTGCCTTGCCCGCGTTCAGGCGCACAGCTTCACGCATGTCATCCAGGCTCAACTCATCGAGCATGATGATGTCGGCACCCGCCGCCAACGCTTCCTTGAGTTCCTTGAGACTTTCCACTTCGATCTCCACCGGTTTACCCGGGGCAATCTTGTGCGCGGCATTAATGGCTTCAGGGATGCCACCGCTGGCAGCGATGTGGTTTTCCTTGATCAGGAAGGCGTCGTAGAGACCGATGCGGTGGTTGTGGCAGCCGCCGCACGTCACGGCGTATTTTTGCGCCAGACGCAGACCCGGCAGGGTTTTGCGAGTGTCGAGCAACTTGACCCGGGTGCTGGCAACAAAGTCCGCCAGATGCTGCGCACGCGTGGCCACGCCCGACAGCAATTGCAGGAAGTTCAGCGCACTGCGTTCGCCTGTGAGTAGTGAGCGCGCCGGACCTTCGAGGTGAAACAGCGCCTGATTGGGTTGAACCCGTTCGCCATCACGCACCTGCCAATGCACCGCGACCCGTGGATCCAGTTGCCGGAACACTGCATCGACCCACGCCGTGCCGGCAATGACGGCGGCATCACGCGTGATGATGGTGGCTTTCGCCAGGCGTTCGGCTGGGATCAACTGTGCGGTGATATCGCCGCTGCCGATGTCTTCGAGCAACGCACGACGTACGTTGGCTTCGATTTCGGCGGTCAAGTCGGCGAGACGTAGATTCGGCATAACGGACTCCACAAACAAAGTGGTCCGATTATAGGGGTATGGCACGAGCCAACCCAAGGAGTCAGAGGCTTTCCGTTTGCGCGCAAGCGTGCATTTGGTCGATTTATCGCCTAAGTCGCCGCCCGGCCGCTGCGTCTATTTGAAGGGAGATGACGAGTCTGCTGGCACAGCAGGTGCTTTTTGCAAGATAATTCGCCTTGCTTTTGACGTCATGGCTTTGACGTGTTTTCGGATTGTTTTCCGTCCGGAACATCACCCTTTCAGGAGGCTTGGATGCACAACGACGGGAACGTAGTGCCTTTTCACAAAGGCGCTACCGATCAGGCGACTCATTCGCCGCTCGCCCGCCTGCCTGTGATTCTGCTTCAGGTTCGCGACAAGGCTGCACTGCAGCTTCGGCAGGGATTGCAGGATCTGTTCGATAATGCCGACGACACCTTGTTCGAAATGGCCGATCGGGCCCGCAATGACGTCGAGCAGAACCTCTATTTTGAAGCCATGCGCGATTTGCGCCTCAAGCGTAAAAGCATCGAGCGTGGGTTCCTCGAGCACTTCTTCGAGGCGTTTGTCAGCCTCACTCAATACGACACGACTCAGGCTGCATTGCCCCAGGCATTGACCCTTGACGCCTCGACACAACGCCCCGACGACAGGGAGCGCAGCGTCGCGGTGGAGGCGATGGTCAATAAAGTGCTGAACCGTGAAGGTGTTGCCCTCGGTCAGCTCACCACGCGGCTCGGTGTGTTGCTCGGTAAACCGCTGGACGATCAGCGCAACCCCGTGGGCCCGGCGATGCTGTGCGAGTATTTCTTGCAGGCCGGGCGCAACCTGGGGGTGGAGATCAAGGTCAAGCTGATCATCCTCAAATTGTTCGAGCGCTATGTGCTCAGTAGCGCCGATCAGCTCTACGCTCAATCCAATCAGTTACTTGCCGCCACCGGCGTATTGCCCGAGCTCAAGCCGGCTCCCACGCGGCGTGCGGCAGATCGTACGATGTCCAGCGCGGATGACCAGCCTTCACAGGCGAACAGCCACTCGGACACGGCACAGATCGACGAGGTTTTTGCTGCCTTGCAGGTACTGCTGCTGCCTGTGCGCGGCAGTGTCGCGCCGACCCTTGAGGCCAGCGCCGAGACACGACCCATTTCCACGCAGGACTTGTTGCGCATGCTCTCGCACCTGCAGCAACACGTGCCGGCCCTGACGGCTCAGGACGATTTCGATCTGCGTAACCAGCTCGAACAACTGCTGACACGGGGCAGTGTCAAAAGCGGCACGTCGCGCGTGGTCGGGGTCGCTGATGAAGATGTGATCAACCTGATTGCCATGCTGTTTGAATGCATGCTCGATGACCGTAACCTGCCGGATTCGCTCAAGGCGCTGATCGGTCGCCTGCAGATCCCGATGCTGAAAGTGGCGGTGCTCGACAAGAGTTTCTTCAGCCGAAGCAGCCATCCAGCCCGACGCTTGCTCAACGAAATCGCCGCCGCGGCCATGGGCTGGGGTGAGTGCGAGGACCATGAGCGCGACAGCCTGTACCTGCGCATCGAACAGGTGGTGCAGCATCTGTTGAACGACTTTGCTGACGACCCGGCGATTTTTTCCGAGCTGCTGGCGGATTTTCTCGCCTTCACCAGTGATGAGCGCCGTCGCAGTGAGTTACTGGAGCAGCGCACCCGTGATGCCGAAGAGGGCCGTGCCAGGACCGAACTGGCTCGCAAGCGTGTCGAGCAGGCCCTGAATCAGGCGTTGTTGGGCAAAGTGCTGCCGCAAGCGGTGGTGGTGTTTGTCCAGGAGGCCTGGAGCCAAGTGCTGCTGCTGACTTGCCTCAAACACGGTGAGCACTCGGCTGAATGGCGTGCGGACCTCCACACCATGGAGCAACTGATCTGGAGTGTGCAGCGTCACGACGAGCCCGATGCGAGCCAGCGTCTGCTGGCGCTGGTGCCTGGGCTACTGAAGTCATTGCGTGACGGGCTGAGCAGCTCGGCGTTCGATCCTTTCGCCACCAGCGAGTTTTTCAGCGAGCTGGAAACCTTGCACGTTCAACTGTTCATGTATCCGGGGCAGGCAAACGACGCGTCTGTCGAGGCGCCGGTGATGGTCTGGATGACGCAGGAAATCGCCCTGCAAACCGCAGACGAAGGACCGGTCGAGATGTCCGCCCGTTTGCCGGCGGATGACGCCAGCCTGCTGCAAGTGGATCAACTGCATCCCGGCTGCTGGGTGGAGTTTCTGGAGGACGACGAAAACCCCCTGCGCTGTAAACTGGCCGCGATCATTGAAGCCACCGGCAACTACATCTTCGTCAATCGCACCGGCCTGAAAGTGTTGGAGCGCAGCCGTGCGGGCCTGGCTCTGGAATTTCGTCGCGGCGCGGTGCGCGCGTTGGACAATACGTTGCTGTTTGACCGGGCGCTGGCCTCGGTGCTCGGTAACCTGCGCCGCCTCAATCGCGGCAAGTGATCGCGTCCCGGTGGGCTATCGCGGCATACTGGGCACCAACACAGTCGTCGCTGAAGGAACCTGTATGCAGTTGGACCCCGCGAGCGGTTGGTGCCAGGACGTGCGTTTATGCCCCTCACCCAACTTCAATGCGCGCCCCTCGGGCGAAATTTCCCTGCTGGTGATCCACAACATCAGCTTGCCGCCAGCGCAGTTCGCGACCGGCAAAGTGCAGGAATTCTTCCAGAATCGTCTGGATGTCACGGAGCATCCTTATTTTGAAGGTATTGCTGACTTGCGGGTGTCAGCGCACTTTCTGATTGAGCGTGACGGCACTGTCACTCAGTTTGTCTCTTGTCTTGAGCGCGCCTGGCACGCCGGCATCTCGAGTTTCGAGGGCCGGGAAACCTGTAACGATTTTTCCGTGGGCATCGAACTCGAAGGCACGGATGATCTGCCTTTCACCGAAGCTCAGTATCAGGTGCTGACGGCCTTGACCCGGCAGCTGCAAAGCGCCTACACCGACATCACTGCGCAGCGCATTTGCGGGCACAGCGACATTGCCCCGGGGCGCAAGACCGATCCAGGACCGGCGTTCGACTGGGCACGCTATCGCGCGGCCCTGGCAAAAGAGGAAGGACAATGAGTTTTCTGGTGTTGCTGTTGGCGGTATGGATCGAGAAGTTCTCGGCATTGCGCCATCGGGTACAGCGTGATGGCGGTTGGGTGCGCGAGCTGAACAAGCTTGAGGTCATGCCACGCCTGATCAACCGGCCATGGTTGATTTTGGTCATTATGGTGTTGTTGCCGGTCGCGCTGCTGGGGTTGTTGCTGGTGGTGCTGGAGCCCGTGGCCTATGGTCTGTTGGCGTTACCGGTGCATTTGCTGGTGGTGATTTACAGCCTGGGGCGCGGTGATCTGCTGGCCGGGCTGGGGCCGTTTCGCGATGCCTGGCGCCGGGAAGACCTGCAAGCCGCCGCGCATGTGGCCAAACGAGACCTTGATATTTGCGCCGAAAGCGGCGAGCAATTGCTGGAACGGGTCGAAGCGCACCTCCTCTGGGAGGCTTACCAGAGTTTCTTTGCGGTCATTTTCTGGTACTTCCTGCTGGGTCCGGTGGCCGCCCTGAGCTATCGCTTGCTGGCGCTGGCCGAAGAGCATGGACAGAACCCGGCCGTGGTCGAACGCGCGGCACAATTGCGTCACGCCTTTGATTGGGTGCCCGTGCGGTTGCTGGCGGCAAGTTTTGCACTGGTCGGCAACTTTGTGGCGGTCGGCCGGGTGATGTTGCATGAGTTGCTGAACTGGAACATCAGCGCCGCTCAACTGATCGAGAAGGTCGGCATGGTGGCCGGTGAAATCCCTGCACCGGTCGTCGGACCGGATGGCATCAACAGTCTGGACCGGATCTGGGAGCTACTGTTGCGCGCGGCAGTGCTTTGGTACGCCGGTTTTGCGCTGTGGACAGTCCTCCCTTAGCATCTCAATCCCGGTAGCCGCTGACGCAGCCTGCGCCAGCGGCTACCGGGATTTGCCTGCCCTCGTTAACCTTAAGTTACAAAACCCCCTGCCGATTTAAGATATACAGGGATAGCGCTGAATAGTGGCTATCTGCCGCCGAGTCGCGCCTGCCAAATAAAAATAAGAATGCAATGGGAGACTTCCAGTGAAGAGCTTGCTCTATCCCGCCGTCGCACTGATGAACCGCCTGAGCTTCGGCATGAAGTTCAGCTTGATCAGCGTGCTGTTCCTTGTGCCCATGCTGGTCACCAACTTTTATCTGGTGCGCGACTCCTATCGCGAATTTCAGGGCACGCAAGTCGAGCTGCAAAGCCTCGACCTGCTGGGCAGCGGCATGACGTTGCGGCGTGACCTGGAGACCCTGAACAATCTGGTACAGATCAACGTCACGCTCGGCCAGTCCGGCAAAGCCGGCAACGTCGAGTCGAAGATCGGCACCTTGGAGCAAAGCATTCTGGCGCGCCTGCAAGGGCTGACCGCGATGACCACTGATCCTGAGCAGATCACGGTTTTCGACGGTAAACGCGATGAAATGATCGCCGCGTTCAAGGCCCAGCAAACGGAAACCTCCCTGCAAAGTAAAAGCGGAATGATCGGCAAACTGCTGGGCAACGCGCAGATTTTCAGCCAGATCATCGCCACTCAGGCCGGCCTCAGTCGCGACAGCCAAAGCGACATGCGCCAACTGAGCGAACTGATTACCAACGTCACTCCTCCGGTGACCCAACTGCTCGGCGAAGGCCGGGCGATGGGTTCCTTTTCCCTCGGCCAAGGCTTTCTCAACTCGGCGTCGAGCACTCGATTCGATGAACTGTTGGCGCAGATCGAAAAGCTCCAGGGTGAATACGGCCTGAAGTTGCAGGACGCACTGGGTTCCAGCAAAGCGGCACGGGAAACCCTGGCCGCTCAAGCTGACAGCAGCAAGGCCTCGCTGAAAAAAGCCAGCGAGCTGTTCGAAGAACAAGTGGTGATGGCCGACACCCTCGATGCACCCTGGCAGGGCTTTTACGATCAGGTCACCGGCCTGATGGACCAGACCTATCAACTCAACGAAGCCACCCTGAAGTTCCTCGGTACTCAGTTGCAGCAGCGACTGGAGCAGAACCGCACCCATATGGTTTTGCAGGCTGTGGCGTTGTCGGTGGTGTTTGTGTTGATTTTCTACCTTTACGGCGGCTTTTATGCGTCGACCCGCACCACCCTCAAGCGTCTTGGCGCCATGATGGACACGGTTGCTGCGGGCGACATGACGGTGACCTTCCGCGCAGAAAGTCGCGATGAGCTCGGCGAGTTGGGCGAGGTGTTCAACGGCACGGTGAAGAAAATTCATGACCTGATCGAACGCGTCGGCAAGACCGTCAATGAGGTCGAGCGCCAGGCCGGGCAGGTGCAAAGCGTTTCTACCCAGAGCAACCTGGCGGTGGCCGGGCAACGTTCGCAGATCGAGCAGGTCGCCACGGCCATGAACCAGATGTCGGCCACCTCCCTTGAGGTAGCGCGCAGTGCCGCTGCCGCAGTCAGCAGCGCCCACAGCGTCAACGACGAGACCATCAGCGGTCGCGGTCTGGTGGCGTCCCAACAAGGCAGCATCGCGCAATTGGCCAGTGAGATCGATCAGTCAGTGATCGTGATCAATCAACTGGCCAGCGACAGCCAGTCCATCAGCCGCGTGCTGGAAGTGATCAAGAGCATCGCCGAACAGACCAATCTTCTGGCCCTCAATGCGGCCATTGAAGCCGCTCGGGCCGGTGAGCAGGGCCGCGGGTTTGCGGTGGTGGCCGATGAGGTCCGCACGCTGGCCAAGCGCACCCAGCAATCGACCGAAGAGATCGAGCAGATGATCACCAAGCTTCACAGCGGCGTCGGCGCGGCGGTGAAGGCCATGGGCATCAGCCATCAGGTGGCCGATGGCACGGTCGGGCAGTCGGAAAAGGTCCAGCAGGCGCTGGAAAACATCCTCGGCGCCGTCGGCATGATCGTGGACCAGAACCAGCAGATCGCTGCTGCGGTCGAGCAGCAGACTGCCGTCGCCCACGACATTGATCAGAACATCGTCGAGATCAACCGCGCAGGCGAGCGCACCGCCGAAGGGGCGCACCAGACCGAGGATGCCAGCCGCGCGTTGTCGGCCCAGGTGGTGGAACTCAAGCACCTGATCAGCGCCTTCCGGGTGTAAAGCCCCTTGTAGGAGTGAGCCTGCTCGCGATAACGGTCAAACATTCAGCAAATTAGTTGATTGTCACACTGCTATCGCGAGCAGGCTCACTCCTACAGGTTCTGCGAACAATCTGTAATATTTGTTTCCGTTGCGGATGAGATTTGTCCTCTTTTCCTCCGAGCTCTGATTTTTCGTCTTCAATGAAGGAAGATCATTCACTCTGGCCAGCCCTGAGGAGGCGCGGTAATGTCTGTTGCAACACTGGGAATTCAGGGGCACTGCGCTCACTGCGGGAGCACCCTGCGGCTGGAAGCCTGGCAACTCAACGCGATTGCGATCAACGAATCATTCGCCTGCACGCACTGCCAC
Organism: Pseudomonas sp. 3296; assembly: GCF_031456615.1. NCBI lineage: Bacteria > Pseudomonadati > Pseudomonadota > Gammaproteobacteria > Pseudomonadales > Pseudomonadaceae > Pseudomonas > Pseudomonas sp. 3296. Next base: position 587,094 of record NZ_JAVDUY010000003.1, on the reverse strand, counting down.
AAAGCCTTGCAATTGAGCGACCCGAAACAGATCAAACGCTTCAAATCGCTCGATTCACTCGGTTTGCTGCGGGCGAGTACCCTGGTGATGGTGTGCACCGCGATCCTGGTGGCGTTGGTCATGGAATGGATCGGCATGCTCAGCGTCGTCGAACAGCTGAATTTTTCGCTGGCCGCCATTTTGTTCTACTTCGTCGTCATACAGTTCGCCCATCACCGGCAACACATCACGCTGATTCTGGAAGCCGCCAAGGCCCACGCCGACTGATTACCAGTTGAACAGTTCGCAGGCATTGGCCGTGCTGGCGCTGGCCAATTGCTCAGGGCTGATCGCCATGATCTGCGCCAGCGCCGAGCAGATCGCCGGCAGGTGCGCCGGGCTGTTGCGTTGGCCGGGAAACATGGCCGGTGCCATGTCCGGTGAATCGGTTTCCAGCACCACGGACCCGAGTGGCAATTCGGCGAGCACACGGTGCATGCGCAGCGCCTGTGGCCAGGTCGCGGCGCCACCCAGACCCAGTTTGAAACCAAGCTTGATGTACTCGCGCGCTTCTTCTTTGCTGCCCGCAAAGGCGTGGATGATCCCGGCACGACTCAATCGAAAGCGTTTCAGCGTGGCAATCACCGCCGCGTGGCTGCGCCGCACATGGATCAGCGCCGGCAGATTGAAGTCCGCCGCCAGTTGCAGTTGCGCGGCGAACAGCGCTTGCTGGCGCTCGCGGTCCAGGGTTTCGATGAAGTAATCCAGACCGATCTCGCCCACGGCGCACAACTGCCGATGACCGGCCAAGCGCGTCAGCCAGTCACCGAGTTCTTGTAGATCTTCAGGTCGATGGTCCTCCAGATGCACCGGGTGCAAACCGAATGCCGCATGCAAGTCGGGATCGCTTTGCACCAGGTCCCAGACTCGCTGCCAATTCGCCTGATACACCCCCAACACCACCATTCGACGCACGCCCAAGGCGCGGCTTTCGGCCAGCAACGCCTGACGATCCGCGTCGAAATCCGGAAAATCCAGATGAGTGTGGGTGTCGATCAGCTCCACGGTTCAGTCCCGGTGAATACGCTGCTTGAAGGTCCGCGCGATGGCCTGCACGCCGGGTTGGTAATCGGACTGCTCGATGGCGGCCAGCGCCAGCGCCAGGGCTTTATCGGCGATCAACTGATGCTGCTGGGCCATGGCGTTGACCGGCAGCGGCAGGAAGTCCAGCAACTGGGTGTCACCGAATGTCCCCAGGCGCAACGGACGGGTTTTTAGCGGGAAGTCATGCAAGGCATCGAACACCCCCTGAAGCAACACGTAGGAGGTGGTCACCAGGGCGTCTGGCAAATGCCCCAGACGCTGGAGCATTTCTTCCATCAATTGCTTGCCGCACTCGCGGCTGAACGATTCGCCGTGCTCGATCAGCACCTGGCCTTCGAACCCGTGCAGCGCTTCTTTGAAGCCGGCAGCGCGTTCCTGGCTGATGCTCAACTCGGGACGCGCGCCAATCAAGGCGATCTGCTTGGGTAGCGGGTCCAGGAGACTGCGGGTCAATTGCAGGCTGGCCTCGCGGTCGTCACTGATCACCGAGCAAAAATGCTCGGGCTCCATGACCCGGTCGATGGCGATGATCGGCATGCCTTTGGCCTGCAACTGGCGATAGCTGTCGTCATCAGTCGGCAGGCAACTGGCGACGATCAGCGCATCGCAGCGCCGGGCGCGGAACAGTTTGAGCAATTGCCGCTCGCTGTCGGGCGCATCGTCGGAGCTGGCGATCAGCAACTGATAGCCGCGCGCCCGGGCGCCTTGTTCCAGCAGTTTGGCGATTCGCGCATAACTGGGGTTTTCCAGGTCCGGCAGAATAAAACCCAGGGTGCGCGTGTGCCGGCTGCGCAACCCGGCCGCTTGAGGATTGGGTGTAAAGCCATGCTGTTCGACGACCGCGCGCACGCGCTCGACGGTGGCACTGCTGATGCGTTGCTGTTCGGCTTTGCCATTAATGACATAACTGGCGGTGGTTACGGACACACCGGCCAACTGTGCGATATCACTGAGTTTCAACGCGGGTTTCCTTGTTTTTCGGCCGACATTTCCGTCAATCCTACCCGAATCCGGCAGGCGACTATTGTTCACGCACATCCGACAAGTTGGGCTTCAAGGATGAGGCATTATCGAGTAACGTGCCAAGTGTTCTAGATTAAACGTTTCAGCAGGCGTATTTTCAGGGTTATAAGCACTCTTGGCCGGTTCTGCCGTGAAACCGCCAAAAGTGACGGTTAAGCGCTTAAGCTGATTCATTCAAAACAATACCTGGCGCCCTCAGACGCCAAAAAGGAGAAAGCATGCTCGAGCTCACTCTAGAGCAGATATCCATGGGCCAGTCGGCTGTGGATAAATCCGCTGCGTTGCAGCTACTGGCCGAGCATCTGGTTGCCGATGGCCTGGTCGCCGACGGGTACCTGGCCGGTTTGCAGGCGCGTGAGGCTCAGGGCTCGACTTTTCTCGGTCAAGGTATTGCCATCCCTCACGGTACACCGCAAACCCGCGACCTGGTGTTTTCCACTGGCGTGCGGCTGATGCAGTTTCCCGAAGGCGTGGATTGGGGCGACGGCCAGATCGTGTACCTGGCGATCGGCATCGCGGCCAAGTCCGACGAACATTTACGCTTGCTGCAACTGTTGACCCGCGCCCTCGGCGAAACCGACCTGGGCCAGGCCCTGCGTCGCGCAAGCTCCGCCGAGGCCTTGTTGAAACTGCTGCAAGGCGCGCCGCAGGAATTGGCGCTGGATGCGCAGATGATCGGCTTGGGTGTGTCGGCCGATGACTTCGAAGAACTGGTCTGGCGCGGTGCGCGTTTGCTGCGTCAGGCAGATTGCGTGAGCAACGGTTTCTCCGCCGTGTTGCAACAGGTCGAAGCGTTGCCGCTGGGCGATGGCTTGTGGTGGTTACACAGCGAACAAACGGTCAAGCGCCCGGGTCTGGCCTTCGTCACCCCGGACAAACCGATTCGCTACCTTGGCCAGCCGCTCAGCGGTCTGTTCTGCCTGGCCAGCCTCGGTGAAGCCCATCAGGCCTTGCTCGAACGTCTGTGTGCGTTGCTGATTGAAGGCCGTGGCCACGAACTGGGCCGCGCCACCAGCAGCCGCAAAGTGCTCGAAGTCCTTGGCGGTGAATTGCCGGCGGACTGGCCGAGCGCGCGCATCGCACTGGCCAACGCCCACGGCTTGCACGCGCGCCCGGCGAAGATCCTCGCCCAGTTAGCGAAAAGTTTTGAAGGCGAAATTCGCGTGCGCATCGTCGACGGCCAGGACAGCGCGGTGTCGGTGAAAAGCTTGAGCAAACTGCTCAGCCTCGGCGCCCGTCGGGGGCAGGTGCTGGAGTTCATCGCCGAACCGAGCATCGCCGCCGATGCCTTGCCGGCCTTGTTGGCCGCCATCGAAGAAGGCCTCGGCGAAGAAATCGAGCCGTTGCCAGCCGTGAGCCAGCAGCGCGAAGAAATCGCCGAGATAGCCGAAGTGCTGCTTGCCCCGGCGTCCGGCAGCCTGATTCAAGCCATCGCCGCGGCCCCGGGCATTGCCATCGGCCCGGCGCATGTTCAAGTGTTGCAAACCATCGAATACCCGCTGCGCGGTGAGTCAGCCGCCGTCGAGCGCGAGCGTCTCAAACAGGCGCTGGCGCAGGTACGTCGCGACATCGAAGGCCTGATCGAGCGCAGCACCTCCAAGGCGATTCGCGAGATTTTCATCACCCATCAGGAAATGCTCGACGACCCGGAACTGACCGATGAAGTCGACACTCGCCTCAAGCAAGGCGAAAGCGCCGAAGCGGCGTGGATGGCGGTGATCGAAGCGGCGGCCAGGCAGCAGGAGTCGTTGCAGGATACGTTGCTCGCCGAGCGTGCGGCGGACTTGCGCGACATCGGCCGGCGCGTGTTGGCGCAACTGAGCGGCGTCGAAACCCCGAGTGAGCCGGACCAGCCCTACATTCTGGTGATGGACGAAGTCGGTCCGTCAGACGTCGCGCGTCTCGATCCGGCCCGCGTCGCCGGCATTCTCACGGCTCGCGGCGGCGCCACGGCGCACAGCGCGATTGTCGCCCGGGCGCTGGGAATTCCGGCGCTGGTCGGTGCTGGCGCGGCGGTGTTGCTGTTGGCGCCGGGCACGCGGTTGCTGATTGACGGCCAACGCGGGCGCCTGCATGTGGACGCCGATGCGCTGACCTTGCAACGCGCCACCGAAGAACGCGACACCCGCGAACAGCGCTTGAAAGTGGCCGCTGAACAACGTCATCAACCGGCGCTGACCACCGATGGCCACGCGGTCGAAGTGTTCGCCAACATTGGCGAGAGCGCCGGTGTAGTCAGTGCGGTAGAGCAGGGTGCCGAAGGCATTGGCTTGATGCGCACCGAGCTGATTTTCATGGCCCATACGCAAGCGCCCGATGAGGCCACTCAGGAAGTCGAATACCGTCGCGTCCTCGACGGCCTGGCCGGTCGGCCGCTGGTGGTGCGCACCCTCGACGTCGGTGGCGACAAACCGCTGCCGTATTGGCCGATCGCCAAAGAAGAAAACCCGTTCCTCGGCGTACGCGGTATTCGCCTGACCCTGCAGCGCCCGAAAATCATGGAAGCGCAATTGCGCGCCCTGCTGCGGGCCGCCGATAACCGTCCGCTGCGGATCATGTTTCCAATGGTCGGCAGCGTCGATGAATGGCGTCAGGCGCGGGACATGACCGAGCGCTTGCGCCTGGAAATCCCGGTCGCCGACCTGCAACTGGGGATCATGATCGAAGTGCCGTCGGCGGCATTGCTGGCGCCGGTGCTGGCCAAAGAGGTCGACTTCTTCAGCGTCGGCACCAACGACCTGACCCAATACACCCTGGCCATCGACCGTGGTCATCCGACCTTGTCCGCCCAGGCTGACGGCTTGCACCCGGCGGTGCTGCAACTGATCGACATCACCGTGCGCGCGGCGCATGCCCATGGCAAATGGGTCGGTGTGTGCGGCGAGTTGGCGGCGGACCCACTGGCGGTGCCGGTACTGGTCGGGCTTGGTGTGGACGAACTCAGCGTGTCTGGGCGTAGCATTGCCGAGGTCAAGGCGCGCATTCGCGAACTCAGCCTCGCCCAGACGCAAATTCTCGCTCGACAGGCCCTGGCCGTGGGCTGCGCCAATGAAGTGCGCGCATTAGTGGAGGCTCTGTAATGGCCCGGATTTTAACCCTGACCCTCAACCCGGCGCTGGACCTGACCGTCCAGTTGCCGCGTCTTGAACCCGGCCAGGTCAACCGCAGCGACGCGATGCACACACACGCTGCCGGTAAAGGCATAAACGTGGCGCAAGTGCTCGCGGACCTTGGTCATCAGCTCACCGTCAGCGGTTTCCTCGGGGAAGACAATCTGCAGGCGTTCGAAACCCTGTTTGCCAGACGTGGTTTTGTCGACGCGTTTATCCGCGTTCCCGGCGAGATTCGCAGCAACATCAAACTGGCGGAAAGCGACGGGCGCATCACCGATGTCAACGGTCCGGGGCCGCGCGTGAGTGAAGCGGCGCAGCAGGCGTTGCTTGATCGTCTTGAGCAGATCGCACCCGGCCATGATGCTGTGGTCGTCGCCGGAAGCTTGCCGCTGGGCGTCAGTGCGCACTGGTTGCAGGCGTTGATCATGCGCTTGAAAAAACTCGGGTTAAACGTCGCCCTCGACACCAGCGGCGAGGCGTTGCGGGCGGCGCTCAAGGCCGGCCCGTGGCTGATCAAACCCAACACCGAAGAGCTGGCCGATGCGCTGGGATGCGAGGTTGTCTCGGTCGCGGCACAGGCCCAGGCCGCGAGCCGCTTGCATGCTCAAGGCATCGAGCACGTGGTGATCTCGCACGGGGCTGATGGCGTGAACTGGTTCAGTGTCGGTTCGGCGCTGCATGCCACGCCGCCCAAGGTCAGCGTCGCCAGCACGGTGGGCGCGGGCGATTCGTTATTGGCTGGCATGCTCCATGGTTTGCTCAGCGCCGACACGCCTGCACAGACCCTGCGCACCGCCACGGCGATTGCCGCGATGGCGGTCACCCAGATCGGTTTCGGCATCGGCGATGCCGCGCAATTGGCGCAGCTCGAACAGGGCGTGCGCGTGCGCCCCCTGACAGAACAATAAGAGGGTTTGTGATGAAGTTAGCCATTGTTACGGCCTGTCCGAACGGCATGGTCACCAGTGTGCTGTGCGCCCGTTTGCTCGATGCGGCGGCTCAGCGACAGGGCTGGATGACGTGCGTTGAAGTGGTGGATGCGACGCATCCGGAGCGTCAGCTGTCGGCGGCCACGATCGAGGGTGCGGAGTGGGTGTTGCTGGTGACCAGCGTGCCGGTGGACATGACGCGATTCGTCGGCAAACGCGTGTTCCAGAGCACCCCGGCGCAAGCCCTACAAGATGTTGAAGCGGTGCTGCGGCGCGGTGCTCAAGAAGCTCAGGTGTACGTTGCCCCTGACGCGGTCGCCGAGTCCGCCGTCCTCACTAAGAACGCGCCTCGACTGGTCGCGATCACCGCGTGCCCGACCGGCGTCGCGCACACGTTCATGGCCGCCGAAGCCCTGCAACAAGCCGCCAAGCGTCTGGGTTACGACCTGCAAGTGGAAACCCAGGGCTCGGTCGGTGCGCGCAATCCGTTGAGCGCGGCGGCGATTGCCGATGCCGACGTGGTGCTGCTGGCCTGTGATATCGAAGTCGCCACTGAGCGTTTCGCCGGCAAGAAAATTTACCGCTGCGGCACCGGCATTGCGCTGAAACAGGCCGAGGCGACGCTGAACAATGCACTGGCCGAAGGTCGGCAGGAAAGCGCTGCCAGCGGCGCCAACGGCCCGGTCAAACAAGAGAAAACCGGCGTCTATAAACACCTGTTGACCGGTGTGTCGTTCATGCTGCCGATGGTGGTGGCGGGCGGCTTGATGATCGCGTTGTCCTTTGTGTTCGGCATCACCGCCTTCAAGGAGCAGGGCACGTTGGCGGCAGCGCTGATGCAGATCGGCGGCGAAACCGCGTTCAAGTTGATGGTGCCGCTGCTGGCGGGTTACATCGCCTACTCGATTGCCGACCGGCCGGGCCTGGCGCCCGGGATGATTGGCGGTCTACTGGCGAGTACCCTCGGGGCCGGTTTTATCGGCGGGATCATTGCCGGTTTCATCGCCGGTTATGCGGCGCAGGCGATCAACCGCTACGCGCGTTTGCCGCAGAGTCTCGAGGCGCTGAAACCGATCCTGATCATCCCGTTGCTGGCGAGTCTGTTCACCGGCCTGGTGATGATTTACGTGGTCGGCAAACCGGTGGCCGGGATGCTCGAAGGGCTGACCCACTTCCTCGATAGCATGGGCACCACCAACGCGATTCTGCTCGGTGTGTTGCTGGGCGGCATGATGTGCGTGGACCTTGGCGGGCCGATCAACAAGGCGGCTTACGCGTTCTCGGTGGGCCTGTTGGCGTCACAGAGCTATGCACCGATGGCCGCGACCATGGCCGCCGGCATGGTGCCGCCGATTGGCCTCGGCATCGCCACGATCATCGCACGGCGCAAGTTTGCCCAGACCGAGCGCGAGGCCGGTAAAGCGGCGTTGGTGCTGGGGTTGTGCTTCATCTCTGAAGGCGCGATTCCGTTTGCGGCGAAAGACCCTCTGCGGGTCATCCCGGCGAGCATTGCCGGTGGTGCACTGACCGGGGCGTTGTCGATGTATTTCGGCTGCAAGCTGATGGCGCCGCACGGTGGTTTGTTTGTGCTGGCGATCCCGAATGCGATCAATCATGCGCTGTTGTACTTGCTGGCGATTGTCGCCGGGAGCCTGCTGACGGCGGTGGCGTATGCGCTGCTCAAACGGCCTGAAACGGTGGAGCAGGCACTGGAGCCCGCCAACGCCTGACCACCACCCTCCTACAAGGTAGTTATGTGTCACACCGGTTTCATGGGCATGTGCTTTAGTTTTCCTTTTCAGGGAGAACACCATGAGCGAATTCGACCTCGGTCGCCGTCGGGTCATGCAAGCGGTGGGCGCCGGGCTGTTATTGCCGGCGCTGGCGCCGGCCGTGATCGCCTCGGTCAAGGATCGTCCGCAACTCACTGACGGCGTGCAGTCCGGCGACCTGCTGGGCGATCGGGCGATGGTCTGGAGCCGCAGCGACCGCCCCGCGCGGATGGTTGTGGAATGGGACACCCGCAGCCTGTTCAGCAACCCGCGCCGATTTGTCTCGCCACTGGCGGATGCGCGCACCGATTTCACTGCGCGGGTCGAACTCACCGGCCTGCCTGCCGATCAGGCGATTTTCTATCGCGTGACCTTCGAAGATGCCCAAAGCGGTGTCGCCAGCGAACCCTGGTTTGGCCATTTGCGCAGCGTGCCGCAAACCCGTCGCGACCTCCGTTTTGTCTGGAGTGGCGACACCGTCGGCCAGGGCTTCGGCATCAACCCGGACATCGGCGGCATGCGCATCTACGAAGCCATGCGATTGCGCCTGCCGGACTTCTTTATCCACAGCGGCGACACCATCTACGCTGACGGCCCGGTGCCCGCGCAACTGGCTACTGAAAGTGGTCGGGTGTGGCGCAACATCACTACCGAAGCCAAGAGCAAGGTGGCGCAAAACCTCGACGATTTTCGTGGTAACTATCGCTACAACTTGATGGACGAAAATATCCGTCGCTTCAACGCCGAGGTTCCGCAGATCTGGCAATGGGACGACCATGAAGTGGTGAACAACTGGTCGCCTGGCAAGCAACTCGATGCGCGCTATCAGGAGAAAGATATCCACAACCTGGTTGGCCGCGCGCGACAAGCCTGGCTCGAATACGCTCCGATGCGTTTGCAGAGCGCCGATAACGGTGGGCGGATTTATCGCAAGCTCAGCTATGGGCCCATGCTCGATGTGTTTGTACTCGACATGCGCAGTTACCGCGGCGCCAACGACGACAACCTCGGCGCGGCAAAACCCTTTCTCGGGCGCGAGCAACTGGACTGGCTCAAGCAGGTATTGAAAGGCTCGCAAGCCCAATGGAAAGTCATCGCCGCCGACATGCCCATTGGTTTGGACGTGCCCGACGGTGAAGTCAGCCCGGGTGTGGCGCGCTGGGAAGCGGTCGCCAATGGCGACCCGGGACCGGCCCAGGGGCGTGAACTGGAAATCGCTGAATTGCTGGGTTTCCTGCGGGCGCAACAGGTGCGCAACTTCGTGTTTTTGACGGCGGATGTGCATTACTGCGCGGCGCATCACTACCACCCGGATCGTGCCGCGTTTCAGGACTTTGAACCGTTCTGGGAGTTTGTCGCCGGGCCGCTGAACGCCGGGAGTTTTGGGCCGAATCCTCTGGATAAGACGTTCGGGCCGCAGGTGGTATTCCAGAAGGCGCCGCCGGCGCAGAACACTTCACCGTTTGCCGGGTTTCAGTTTTTTGGCGAGGTGAATATTGATGGGCAGACGGGGGAGATGAGCGTGGTGTTGCGGGATCTGGATGGGGTCAGTGTGTTTGAGCAGAAAGTGCAGCCGGTCTGATGGTTGTACGCCAGCCCCCTGTAGGAGCGAGCCTGCTCGCGATGGCGACCTCACAGTCAACGATGCTGTTGAATGTGATGGCCTCATCGCGAGCAGGCTCACTCCTACAGGAAGTGCGGGGATTCAGTAGACGTCGCGGCGGTAGCGGCCTTGTTCGATCAGGCGATCGACCTCCGCGCTCCCGAGCACTTCATTGAGCACGTGATCCACACCCGACGCCATCCCCTGCAAGCTGCCGCAGATGTAGATGACGGCGCCATCAGCCAGCCATTGCTTCAACTCATCCGCCGACTCACGCAGGCGATCCTGAACATAAATCTTCTCGGCCTGATCTCGCGAGAACGCCAGATCCAGTCGCTCCAGATCGCCTGAAATCAACCACTCCTCCAGCTCATCGCGGCACAGGTAATCGTGTTCCCGATTGCGCTCGCCAAACAGCAGCCAGTGCCGTTGTTGTCCGTCGGCAATGCGCGCCTTGAGCAAACTGCGCAACCCGGCCAGACCGGTGCCGTTGCCCAGCAGGATCATCGGCACCGGCTCGACTGGCAGATGGAACCCGCTGTTGCGCCGCACTCGCAGGCGGATGGTGCCCCCCACGGGAGCGTGTTCGGTCAGCCAGCCGGAGCCGATGCCCAGGCTGCCATCGGTGTGCATTTCCTGGCGCACGATCAGTTCCAGAATGCCGTCAGCCGCAATCGAAGCAATGGAGTATTCGCGCATGGCCAATGGCACCAGCGCATCGAGCAGGGCCTGAGCGTGCAGGCCGACCAGATGGGCTCGGTTCTCCGGCAGCTGACGCGTGGCGAGGGCTTGCTCCAACGGTTGTGACAAGCCATCCAATGCAACCGCAGCGCGCCCGTCTAAGCCCAGGCCATCAAGGAAGTGCTCAATGGCCCACGGGCAGTTACGAGGCAGTACTTCCACCAGATCACCCGCCAGCCAACTGCTGGTGGACGGGGCGGCGAGGCCCAGCAAGTACACCGGCGAGCCAATGCTGTCCGGGTTCATCAATTCGCGGCGGGTCAGCGTCCAGTGGTCGTAGCTCGGTGCCTGCCAGGTGTCGACCGGTGCTTGCCCGGTCAACAGGCCCAGTTGTTGTTGCCAGTGGCGTAAGGCGTACGGATCACCGCTGTCGACTTCCACCGGGGCGAACAAGGTTTTTCCGCCGTGCTCGCCCAGCCAGGTGTGCAAGCGTCGGGCGAAGCCGCAGAAGTGTTGGTACTGGCGATCACCCAGGCCGAGCACGGCGTAGTTCAAGCGCTCAAGGCTCGACGCCCGACCCAGCACCTTGCGTTCGAACCCTCGCGCACTGTCCGGTGCTTCACCGTCGCCGAAGGTACTGACCACGAACAGCGCGTTAGTGGAATTCAGCAGATCCTGTTCACTGACACTCGCCAGCGGCTGCACGTTCACCGGCACGCCGGCGGCCTGCAATTGGCCGGCGGTCCGCCACGCCAATTGTTCTGCAAATCCACTTTGGCTGGCGAAACCGATCAGCCATGCCGGTGCATCGCTGCCCGGTTGTTCGAGACCTATGCGCGCGTCCTTGATCTGCTTTTTCTTGCGGCGACGATCGAGGTACAGCATCCAGCCAGTGACGAAAAACAACGGCATGGTCAGTGCGGTAATCGTCAGAATGATTCGCCCGACAATGCCGAAGTAGCTGCCGACATGCAGTGCATAAATGCTGGTCAGCCATTGCGCCTTGAGGCTCTTGTCGCTGTAGCGGTCGTGCTGCTTGACGATGCCGGTCGCCGGATCGAGGGTGATCTGGTTCAGGGCGCGGTCGTGGGGGGAGGTTTTCAGCAGGTAGAACACCGTCGCCGGCTGGCCGGCCACAGGCGGCATACGGATGTTGTAGGCGCTGAGTGCCGGGCCTGCGGCGCTGTAGATGCTGCTCCAGATGGCCGCGTAGTCGGCGGTGGGCGCCGGACCGCTTGGCGCCGGACCACGACCACCGCGCACGCGCTCGTTTTGCGGGGCGTCGGAGAGCAATCGGGTCAGGCCTTTGCTGTACCACTCATACGACCAGGACAACCCGGTCAGTGCCGCCAAGAGGTAAAACACCAGGCACCAGGTGCCGGCGACCGAGTGCAAATCCCAGTTGAAGCTGCGGCCTTTTTTCTTCCAGTCCAGGGTCAGCCAGGCCCGCCATTTGTTCCACTGGCGCGGCCAGCGCAGGTACAGGCCGGAAAGGCAGAAGAACACCAGGATCAGCGTGCACGCGCCAGTGATGTTGCGACCGGTGTCGCCGATGGCCAGGAAGCGGTGCAATTGCAGCACGAAGCCGAAGAAATCCTGGCCGGTGGCATCGCCCATGAGTTCGGCGGTATACGGGTCGACGTAGCGCATCTCGCCACGGCGCTGGCCCGGTGGCGGGGTGAAAAACACCTTGGCTGCATGGCCGCTGTCGGTCTCGACGGAAAGCATCGAGACTTTTTTGCCGGACGCGGCTTCGATGCGCTCGACCAGTTCGACGGGCGGCAGGACGCCGGCGACCTGCTTCTCGACCTGCAACACGGAGGGGTTGAGCACGTTCAGGATTTCATCCTGAAACGACACCGTTGCCCCGGTGATGCCCATCAGGGCCAGGACCAGCCCGGCGCTGATGCCGAAAAACCAGTGCAACTGGAACAGGGTTTTCTTCAACACGTCACTCGCCTTGTTCGTTTAAAAATTGTCATCACGGCGCGCATTATGCCGTGGGTTGTCGAGAAACATTCTTTTTTACGCACAAAAGCCCCGTTCATGGAGATGAACGGGGCCCGACCCTGATTTCAGCCTTCACCCACATTCCTGTAGGCGCGAGCAGGCTCACTCCTACAGGTGTTGTAGTGACTGCAATCAGAAGTGGAAGTTGGTGCTCAGCAATGCCGTACGGCCCGCCGCCTGGTTGGCGAAGTGGGTCGAGAAGGCCTTGTCGTAGTACGTTTCGTCGGTCAGGTTCTGTACGTTCAGTTGCAGATCGACGTTTTTGCTCAGCTTGTAGGCCGCCATCGCGTCGTAACGAACGTAGGAATCAACCATGGTGGTGTTGGCCACGCTGCCGAAGACATCGTCGACATAGAACGCACCGCCACCGATGGTCAGCTTCGGCGTGACCTGATAGGTCGTCCACAGGCTGGCGCTGTTTTTCGGTGTGTTAGGCAGTTCGTTGCCATCGTTGGCGGCGCCCAGCGGGCCGCCGTCGACTTGCTCGCTGTCCATGTAGGCGTAACCGGCGAACACTTGCCATTGGTCGGTGAGCTTGCCGGTGGCCGACAGTTCGACACCTTGCACGCGGGTTTTGCCGGCGTTTTCATAGCTCGTGGTGTCGACCTGAACGCGGGCGTTGTCTTTCTCGGTGCGGAAGATGTCGGCGGTCAGGGACAGGCGATCATTCATCAAGTCCCACTTGGTACCGATTTCGTAGTTCTTGGTGGTTTCCGGTTCCAGGTCGCTTTTCAGCAGGTTGCCGTTGCGATCCGGCGTGCCGCCCAGCGGGTTGCCTTCCGAACCTTCGCCCAGGGTGTTGCCCGGTGGCGTGGCCGACGTCGCGAAGGACGCATAGATGCTGCCGTTTTCCGCCGGTTTGTACACCACACCGAACTGACCGGTGACGAACTCGCTGGTGTCATCGCCCTTGGACGTGGTCACGCTGGAACTGTTGAAGGTTTTGTAGTCGGTGTCGAAATGGTCGTAGCGCAGACCCATGTTCACCAGCCACTGCGGGGACAATTCCAGGGTGTCGAACACATACAGCGCATAGGTGTTGGCCTTGGTGTCGGTGCCGGCGTAGTTACGCGAGATCGCACCGTTCCAAGGATCTTTCGGGTTCGGGTTGGACAGCGAGGTGCAGTTGTAACCACTTGGCGCGCCGATCAATGCCGGGGAGCAGTTGGTGGTGGCGGCGGCTGTTCGCGGGGTGGTGTCGGTGTTGACGTTGTACGAGGACTTCTGGTTTTCCTCGTGGGTGAACTCGATACCGGTGGCGAAGCTGTTCTTGAACCCGGCGATGTACAGGTCACCAAACAGATCGGTCTGGTTGGTCGTGGTCTCGGTGTTGCTGACACGGGTGTTGGCCCGACGCCAGACGCTGCCATTGTTGACGTTGCCCTTGCTGTCGTCCGGCTGGGTGAGGATGTAATCCTGCATGCTGGTGCCGTGACGCAGGGTGTTCTTGACGGTCAGCGCGTCGTTCAGGTCGTGTTCGATGGCGAAGGTCGCGGTGTCGGTGCGGCCCTTGCGGAAGTCACGGTCGTTCAGGCCGTAGAAGTTTGAGCTGTCGCCGCCATCGTTCGGTTTGTCCGGATTGGACTTGGTGCGCGCAGCCGAACCGGCCACCGGGATGGTGTACGGAATGCCCGAGTCCGGGGTGTCGTTACTTTCCAGATGGTAATAGTCGAGGTTAACGCGGGTGTCGGTGCCCAGGCCGAAGGCCAGCGACGGCGCGATGCCCCAGCGGTCGTAGTCGACGCTGTCACGGCCGGCGACGTTGCTTTCGTGGCTCATCAGGTTCAGACGGCCGGCGGCGGTGTCGGTGAACTGGTAGTTGCTGTCCAGGGTGAAACGCTGGGTCTGGTCCGAACCCCAGGTAAAACCAGCGTCATTCGAGTCGCCCAAGTGGGCTTTTTTGCTCACCAGGTTGATGCTGCCGCCGGCAGCGCCACGGCCGCCAATGGCCGAGTTCGGGCCTTTGCTGACTTCAATCGATTCGACGGCGAAGATCTCGCGGCTCTGCGAACCGGTGTCGCGCACGCCGTCCAGGTAAGTGTCGCCCTGGGCGTCGAAGCCACGAATGAACGGACGGTCGCCCTGCGGGTTGCCGCCTTCACCGGCACCAAAGGTGATGCCCGGAACGGTGCGCAGTGCGTCTTGCATGTTCATCGCGCCGGTGTCCTTCAGGACTTGTTGCGGGATGACGGTGATCGAGCGCGGGGTGTCTACCAGCGGCGCGGTGTACTTGGGCGAGGAGGCTTTTTCGACGTTGTAGGAAGTCTCGTCCTGGGCCTCGCCAGTGATGGCGGTCGCGCCCAGCGAAATCACATTACCCGGTGCTTTTTCGTCGGCTTTTTCCGCCGCGAAAACCATATGGCCCGCGGAGCCGGCAGTAATCGCCATGCCAATGGCCGATGCGAGCAAACGTGGTGAACTGACCGGTACGTGTGGTTGTTGACGTGACATTTGAATTCCCCTCCCCAAGGATTTGAGGACGCGGAATATAGGGTAGACGCGTATTTGTATCAATTGCGAAACGTTATTATTCGCGAAGAATTTACATTCTTTACAATTTAACCTTACGGTTTTTGCTGTTTCGTCCGTCGTTAAGGTTTTACATGGGCAATAAGAATCAATACCATTAGCACCCCTTTGGTCCCAGGTGCCTTTGCCATGCTGCTGCACATTCCCGGCTTGTTCGCGAAAGAAGAAGTGCAGCGCATTCGCGAGGCTCTGGCCCAGGCCGATTGGGCGGACGGCAAGATCACCGCCGGCTATCAGTCGGCCAAGGCCAAGCACAATTTGCAGCTGCCTGAAGGCCATCCGCTGGCCAAGGAAGTCGGCGCGGCGATGTTGGAGCGGCTGTGGAAAAACCCGCTGTTTATGTCAGCGGCGTTACCGCACAAGGTTTTTCCTCCGTTACTGAACTGTTACACGGCCGGCGGCAGTTTCGATTTCCATATCGATAACGCGGTGCGCCAGCCCAAAAACAGCATCGAGCGCGTGCGCACTGATCTGTCGGCAACGCTGTTTTTCAGCGAGCCTGAGGACTACGACGGCGGTGAGCTGGAAATCCAGGACACCTTCGGCACACAACGGGTGAAGCTGCCCGCCGGCGACATGGTTTTGTATCCCGGTACCAGCCTGCACAAAGTCAACGCGGTCACCCGCGGTACGCGTTACGCGTCTTTTTTCTGGACGCAAAGCCTGGTGCGCGAAGACAGTCAGCGCGCCTTGCTGTTCGAGATGGACGGCGCGATCCAGCAGTTGACCCAGGACATGCCCGATCACCCCTCGCTGATCCGCCTCACCGGCACGTATCACAACCTGTTGCGTCGTTGGGTCGAGGTATGACTTATCAACTGCGCAGGGAGGAAGTTCTCGACGGTGATTCGCTCAAGGCCATGCTGGCGGAAAGTCCGGCGCGCGCGGCCCAGGCAATTTTGATCGCGGCTCGCGAAGGCGTACTCGATGCTCAGGCGCTGCTTGGGCAAATCCTGCTGGACGGCAACGGCATCGCGCAGGATCAGCCGTTGGCATTGCGTTGGTTCGAAATCGCCGCCCGTGGCGGGCACCTGATGGCGCGCAACATGCTTGGCCGTTGTCACGAACACGGCTGGGGCGGCGCGGCGGATGCCTCGGTTGCCGCGCGGCATTACCGAATCGCTGCCGAAGCCGGGCTGGATTGGGCGATGTATAACTACGCCAATCTGCTGGCGACCGGGCGGGGTGTGATTGAAGACCCGCAACGAGCGCTGAATCTGTATCGCCGTGCCGCCGAACTGGGGCATGCGAAATCGATGAACCTGCTTGGGCGTTATCTGGAAGAAGGGCGGATTTGTCCGAGGGATCTAACGGCAGCTCGTGACTGGTATCGACGTTCGGCGGTCGGCGGAGATTTTCGTGGGCAGTTCAGTTATGCCGCTGTGCTGGCCGAGGCGGGGAACGCCGAAGAGGCGTTGATCTGGTTGCGCAAGGCATTGGCGAGTGGAAATCTGAATTTCCTGAGAGTGGCGAGCAACAGCCTGGCAAGCGCAGAAAATTCACAATTTCGCGCACTGGCGCCTGAATATGCTCAGCGTGTAATCGAACTTGAGCAGCAACTGACACCGCTGTAACGCAGACACAAAAAAGCCCATGACAGGTCATGGGCTTTTTGATTTCTACGCGTAGCGCTTACACGTAAAACGACTTCAGCGGCGGAAAGCCATTGAATTCAACCGCGCTGTAGCTGGTGGTGTACGCACCGGTCGACAGCCAGTACAAGCGATCACCGATGGCCAGGTTCAGCGGCAAACCGTACTTGTAGTTTTCGTACATGATGTCGGCGCTGTCGCAGGTCGGTCCGGCGATGACCACTTCTTCCATCTCGCCTTTCTTCTCGGTCCAGATAGGGAACTTGATGGCTTCGTCCATGGTTTCGATCAGACCGGAGAACTTGCCCACATCCGTGTACACCCAGCGTTCTACCGCCGTGCGGGATTTACGCGCGACCAGTACGACTTCGCTGACCAGGATGCCGGCGTTGGCGATCAACGAACGGCCCGGTTCCAGAATGATTTCCGGCAGGTCGTCACCGAAGTCTTCCTTGAGGAAACGGATGATTTCTTCAGCGTAGGTTTCCAGGCTGTTGGTGCGGGTGATGTAGTTGGCCGGGAAGCCGCCGCCCATGTTGATCAGCTTGAGGTGAATGCCGTCTTCTTCCTTCAGGCGTTCGAAGATCACTTTGACCTTGGCGATCGCTGCGTCCCAGACGCTGATGTCGCGCTGTTGCGAGCCGACGTGGAACGAGATGCCGTACGGCACCAGGCCCAGGTCACGGGCGAGGATCAGCAGGTCCATGGCCATGTCGGTCTGGCAGCCGAATTTGCGCGACAAAGGCCAGTCAGCCGTGGTCGAGCCTTCGGTGAGGATGCGCACGTAGACTTTCGAACCCGGTGCAGCCTTGGCGATGTTGCGCAGGTCGGCTTCGGAGTCGGTGGCATACAGACGCACGCCCTTCTCGTAGAAGTAGCGAATGTCCTTGGATTTCTTGATGGTGTTGCCGTAGCTGATGCGATCCGGGCCAACGCCCTGGTTCATCACTTTGTCGAGCTCGTAGATCGACGCGATGTCGAAGTTCGAACCTTTTTCCTTGAGCAGGTCGATGATTTCGACGGCCGGGTTGGCCTTGACGGCGTAGTAGACCTTGGCGAATTCGAAACCGGCGCGCAGGTCGTCATAGGCCTGGCTGATCATCGCGGTGTCGATCACCACGAACGGGGTTTCTTGTTTGTCGGCGAAGGCCTTCATTTTGTTGAAGGTATCGCGCGCGAAATAGTCTTCGACGTTGATCGACATGCTGGGAACTCCTACTGGCAAACTGAAATTAACAATGGGTGCGAGGGTGTGTCATCAATGAAATCGCGAGTGCGTTGCGCCTGAGCGCGTGCCAGGCAAGGCGCAGGCCGCCGCTAATGGTCATTCCCTTCGCAAGGCCTGCAACGCAGCATGGCGCGCGCTCAGGCACAACCCGAAGGGCCGGGCCTGCTTTTGCGCAGGGCTGCGTTGCTCGTCCCTTATTTGGAACAACCAAACCGCGGGCCTCGCGCCTTGCCCTGCGCAAAAGCAGGCTCCGGCGCACTCGTGATTTCATTGATGACACACCCTCCTGAACGTCCTCCGTATCCCCACTTTGGTTCGCCTACTTCCCAAGGCATGTCGCCGAAAGCAAAAAGGCCACGGGAGGCGGTGCTTCCCTTGGCCTTGCTGTCTCGTCGTCAGTACTTGAGCCGGATGGATCGTTTCCAGCATGGACGTTCGGCGCGAACTTTAGGGCGTGAGGGGCTTGAGATCAACAAAAAATGTCGCGTTTTTGCACGCTTCCGTCGTGCGGTCCTGGATAGCTACTGATGTAACCGACCTGCATGACAGTGTGATGTTCCCTGAGCAGGGATATTTGAGGTGGAATGATCGTCCCCACGCTCTGCGTGGGAATGCCGCCCCGGACGCTCTGCGTCCAGCCGTTGAGACACGGAGCGTCTCTGGATGCATTCCCACGCGGAGCGTGGGAACGATCAGTAGAAAGGGATCAGGCCACCGCAGTCTCAGCCGGCGAAACAATGCTGGTCTTGCCCCCACGGGATTTACCGGAGCTCAAGTATTCGGCAATCGATTCCTGCGTCACTTCTCCCAGGAACACCCGCTCCGCATCCATCACCGGTAGCCAAGAGCGGTTGAACTCGTACATCCGCGACAGCAGGATGCGCAAATGCTCGTCAAACGCCGCCGTGGCGTTGAACTCACGCAGGTATTGCGCGCAAGTGCCGGTCTGACGGTGCAGATCGCGACGACGCACATAACCCAGTGCCTTGTTGTCTGCACAGGTGACCACGACGTAACGACGGTCGAGTTCGTCCATCAACTCCAGGGCTTCAGCCACCGGCGTTTCCGGGCTTACCGACGGCGCGTTGTCCGCCGCGTCCTCGGCTTTCACCAGCAACAGACGCTTGAGCGTGCTGTCCTGACCCACGAAGTTACTGACAAAATCATCCGCCGGGTGCGCCAGCAGCGTGTCCGGGTGATCGATCTGCAGCAGCTTGCCGGCGCGGAAGATCGCAATCTTGTCGCCCAGCTTGATCGCTTCGTCGATGTCGTGGCTGACCATGATCACGGTCTTGTTCAGCGCGCGCTGCATCTCGAAGAACTCGTTCTGGATCATCTCGCGGTTGATCGGGTCGACCGCGCCGAAGGGTTCGTCCATCAGCAACAATGGCGCATCCGCCGCCAAGGCACGAATCACGCCGATCCGCTGCTGCTGACCGCCGGACAACTCGCGCGGATAGCGATTCAGGTATTGCTTGGGTTCCAGCTTGATCATGCTCATCAACTCGCGGGCGCGGTCGTGGCATTTCTGTTTGTCCCAGCCCAGCAGGCGCGGAACGATGGTGATGTTTTCCTCAATGGTCATGTTCGGGAACAGGCCGATTTGCTGGATCACATAACCGATGTTGCGGCGCAGGGTCACGGCGTCGAGGTCGGTGGTGTCTTCACCGTTGATCAGGATCTTGCCCGAGGTCGGCTTGATCAGACGATTGATCATCTTCAGCGTGGTGCTTTTGCCGCAGCCCGATGGTCCGAGGAACACACAGATCTCGCCTTCATTGACGGTCAGGCTTACCGAGTCCACGGCTTTCACATCTTTGCCGTTGCTTTGGAAGGTCTTGCTGAGGTTTTGAAGTTCGATCATTTGAGCAGTCCTTTTGGAGTCAGCGTGCGTTGCAGCCATTGCAGAAGCAGGTCGGCGAAGATGGCCAGGAGACTGACCAGCACGGCGCCGACAATCAGCATCGACATGTCGCTGCGGCTGATGGAAGCGAGAATGAGTACACCGAGGCCACCGGCGCCGATGGTCGCCGCGATGGTCATGACACCGATGTTCATGACCACGGCAGTGCGTACGCCGGCGAGGATCACCGGCACTGCGATGGGCAGCTCGACCATGCGCAGGCGCTGGCCGAAGGTCATGCCGATGCCGCGGGCGGCTTCGCGAATGCCCGGTTCGACGCCGGTCAGCGCCAAGTAGGTGTTACGCATGATCGGCAGCAGCGAGTACAGAAACACGGCCGTGATCGCCGGCATCGGGCCCAGGCCCTGGCCGAATTTGGAGTAAAACGGCAGCAGCAGGCCGAACAGCGCAATCGACGGCACGGTCAGCAGCACCGTGGCGCTGGCTTGCAGCGGGCCGGCGAGCGTCGCAAAGCGCGTCATCAGAATGCCCAGCGGCACGCCGACCAGAATCGCCAGGGTCACGGCGATGCCTACCAGGGTGATGTGCTGCCAGGTCAGGTGCAGCACCAATGGCCAGTCGAGATGGGAAAAGGCGTTGAGAAATTCCATGGCTTTTCCTCCTTATTTGATGGGGTGTTGGCGCAGGAAATCGGCGGCAACGGATGAAGGGCTTTCGTGATCGACATCGACCCGCGCGTTGAGCTGGCGCATGGTTTCGTCGTCGAACAGTTCAGCCAGCGGCTTGAGTTCTTCGGCGAGTTTCGGATGGGCGTCGAGGTACACCTGACGTACCACCGGCGCGGCGGTGTAGTCCGGGAAGTAGTGCTTGTCGTCTTCTAGCAGTTTCAGCTTGAAGGCGTTAAGACGACCGTCGGTGGTGTAGACCAGACCGGCAAATACCTGGCCATTGCGCAGGGCGGTGTAGACCAAACCAGCATCCATCTGCCGGATGTTTTTGCGCGTCAGGTTCATGCCGTAGAGGTCGACCATGCCGTTCAGCCCGTCGGAACGGTTGGCGAACTCGGTGTCCAGCGCGACCAGATGATTGTCCTTTTGCTCAGCTTGCAGCACCGTGTTCAGCTCGCTGATGGTGTTGATCTGCGGGTAAGCCTTGGCGGTGTTTTCTGGCAGGGCCAGGGCGTAGGTGTTGCTGAATTTCGACGGGGTGAGCCAGATGAGGCCTTTTTTCGCGTCGAGTTCTTTCACCTTGGCGTAGGACTGAGCGCTGTCGAGCTTGTCAGTGATGTGGTTGTAAGCCACCAGCGACACGCCGGTGTATTCCCACATCAAATCCAGCTGGCCACTTTCGTGGGCGCTGCGAGCGAGGTTGCTGCCCAGTCCGCCGGTTACTTGAGTGTCGTAACCCTTGGTGCGCAGGTATTGGGAGGTGATTTCCGCGAGCAGGGTTTGTTCGGTGAACACACGGGCGCCGATGCGGATGACCGGCTTTTCAGCGGCTTGGGCAAATCCTGCGAACAGCAGGACGCAGCCTAGAAATAAGCATATTTTTTTCATATTGATTCCTTTGCCGAGGCTTAAGACGGGCGCAAGCCGCGTTCGAGCCAGAGGCGGCTGGCGAGTGTCACCAGGCCGTCGAGCAGCAAGGCCAGCAGGGCGGTGCAGGCCGCGCCGAGCAGCAGTTGCGGCTGATTGTTCAGGGCGATGCCGGGGAAAATCAGGCTGCCCAGGCTGTTGGCGCCGATCAGGAACGCCAGCGGAGCCGTCCCGACGTTGATCGCCAGGGCCACGCGAACGCCACCAACGATGATCGGGACGGCGTTTGGCAGTTCGACCCGCCACAGCACTTGGGTCGGGGTCATGCCGATGCCGACAGCGGCTTCTTTCAGTGAACCCTGAACGTTTTTCAGGCCTTCATAAGTGTTGCGCACAATCGGCAACAGCGAGGCGAGGAACAGGGCGAAGATCGCGGGGCCGCTGCCGATGCCCAGAATCCCCAGGGCGATGGCCAGTACGGCGAGCGGCGGCACGGTGTTGCCGATGTTGAAGAGCTGCATGAAGCGCTCAGCTCGGTCCACCATGGACGGACGGCTGAGGAAGATACCGGCGGGAATGCCCACAACGAGGGCGGCCAGCATGGAAACAAGGACGAGAATCAGATGAGCTTGCAGGTAAAACAACAAATCGTCGCGGTAATGTTCGATCGTGTTGATGCCAATCCAATGGACCAGCAGGGCCAGAAGGGCGACGACAACCGCACCTCCTATCAGCCCTTTGCCATAGCGAATAGCCACAGGCGGACTCCTTTTTTTCTTTGTCGGCGAACGCAGTCCCGAGTGGCAATGCCATCACTGGCTGCCGGGTCATCAACGTTCGCGAGAAGCAGCTCTTCATGCAAGTAGAACCGCATGAGATCGAGCCATAAGCGCAGCCTCGTCAGGCCAACTTGCTGATTTTTCAGCCCCTGATACGAGTGCCGTAACAGGGGAGTGGACGTCTGCACCTTTTAAAAGGTTCCATAATTAACAGCATTTAGCCACCCTTGATGTCCCCGCGGGTCGGTCAATCGCCATTAGCGACAGGGCGAGCGGTGGTCTGTAAGGCTCGGTTTGCGCTATACTCGCCGCCCTTTTTTGAATCACCTGCCAGGCGATTTCCCATGACCAAACAGGCCGCCGAAGTCGCGAAACGCCGCACTTTCGCCATTATTTCCCACCCCGATGCCGGTAAAACCACCATTACCGAGAAGCTCTTGCTGATGGGCAAGGCGATTGCGATTGCGGGCACGGTGAAGTCTCGCAAGTCCGACCGCCATGCCACCTCCGACTGGATGGAAATGGAAAAGCAGCGGGGTATTTCCATTACCACGTCGGTCATGCAGTTCCCGTATCGCGACCACATGATCAACCTGCTCGACACCCCGGGCCACGAAGACTTCTCCGAAGACACCTACCGCACCCTGACGGCGGTGGACTCGGCCTTGATGGTTCTCGACGGCGGTAAGGGTGTAGAGCCACGGACCATCGCGCTGATGGACGTTTGCCGTCTGCGTGACACGCCGATTGTCAGCTTCATCAACAAACTCGACCGTGACATTCGCGACCCGATTGAACTGCTCGACGAGATCGAAGCGGTCCTGAAGATCAAGGCTGCGCCGATCACCTGGCCGATCGGTTGCTACCGCGATTTCAAAGGCGTGTATCACCTCGCCGACGACTACATCATCGTGTACACCGCCGGTCACGGCCACGAACGCACCGATGTGAAAATCATCGAGAAGCTCGATTCCGATGAAGCTCGCGCACATTTGGGCGACGAGTACGATCGCTTTGTCGATCAGCTGGAGCTGGTGCAGGGCGCCTGCCACGAGTTCAACCAGCAGGAATTCCTCGACGGCCAACTGACGCCGGTGTTCTTCGGTACTGCACTGGGCAACTTCGGTGTCGATCATGTGCTCGACGCCGTGGTCAACTGGGCGCCGAAGCCATTGGCCCGTGTCGCCAACGAGCGCACCGTCGAGCCGGTTGAAGAGAAGTTCACCGGTTTCGTGTTCAAGATCCAGGCAAACATGGACCCGAAACACCGCGACCGTATCGCCTTCATGCGTATCTGCTCCGGCAAGTACGAAAAAGGCATGAAGATGCGCCACGTACGCACCGGCAAGGATGTGCGGATCGGTGACGCGCTGACCTTCTTCTCCTCCGAGCGTGAGCAGCTGGAAGAAGCGTTTGCCGGCGACATCATCGGTTTGCACAACCACGGCACCATCCAGATCGGCGACACCTTTACCGAAGGTGAAACCCTGGGCTTCACCGGTATCCCGCACTTCGCCCCGGAACTGTTCCGTCGCGTACGCCTGCGTGATCCGTTGAAATCCAAGCAGCTGCGTCAAGGCTTGCAGCAGTTGGCGGAAGAGGGCGCGACCCAGGTGTTCTTCCCTGAGCGCAGCAACGACATCATCCTCGGCGCCGTCGGTGTGCTGCAGTTCGATGTGGTCGCCAGCCGCTTGAAAGAGGAATACAAGGTTGAGTGCTCCTACGAGCCGATCACCGTTTATTCCGCGCGCTGGATCGATTGCAGCGACAAGAAGAAGCTTGAGGAATTCTCCAACAAGGCGGTGGAAAACCTCGCGATCGACGGCGGTGGTCACCTGACCTACCTGGCCCCGACCCGGGTCAACCTGGCACTGATGGAGGAGCGCTGGCCGGACGTGAAATTCCGTGCGACGCGTGAGCATCACTAAGCGCTGAGTCGAAACACACAGAACCCCGTTGCGAAAGCTGCGGGGTTTTTTGTTGCCTGACGCAAATCCCCTTGTGAGAGCAATAACGATTCGAGATAACTGTTATTCAAAACCAATCTGCCGATCACGGGCATTTCCAGCCCGTCGTTAGCGTCCTGTCTGGTGAACCGCACTGATCGGAACTAGATTTCATTCAGCGCCAGTCAGGCACCCAAGCATCACCCCAAAAAGGATGGATTCGGCTATGAACATTTTTCAACGCATTGTGCTGTTGCTTAAGGTTTTAGTGATGTTGTCCGTGGGCATGTCGGCGGCGTGGGCGGAGTGCCCGGAGCATGGCGAACAGGTGTCGAGCGGGCAGGTGATACATGCCGGGATGATGATTGCCAAATCTGACTCCGAGGCTGGGGACAAAGATCAGGGCGGTAGCGAGGGCGATGACGACTCGACCACTGAAGAGCCCGACACCGACGAGGATGAAGGTGACAGCCAGTCTTGAACGGAAGGCAAAAGAAAACCCCTTCTACTCCAACTGATGCGCAGTCGTTGTAGAAGAGGTCCGGTATTGCTGTGGGAGCAAATCTGCTCCCACATTGTTATGCCGCGCCGTCGAGGAATTGCTCGGCGTAGTGGCAAGCCACTTGGCGGTTATCGAGAGGGCGCAGGGCTGGCTCTTCGGTACTGCAGCGCTCGGTGGCGTATGGGCAGCGCTTGTGGAAAGCGCAACCCGACGGCGGGTTCAACGGGTTAGGCAACTCGCCGACGATCTTGATTTTCGGCTTGTTCGGGTCCGGGTGAATCGTCGGTGTGGCCGACAACAGCGCCTGGGTGTAAGGGTGCAGCGGACGCTCGTAGATGTCGTTCTTCGGACCCATTTCCACCGGGCGACCGAGGTACATCACCATCACGTCATCGGCAACGTGTTGCACCACGGCCAGGTTGTGGGAGATGAACACGTAGGCAGTGTTGAACTCTTGCTGCAAGTCCATGAACAGGTTCAGTACCTGCGCCTGAATCGACACGTCCAGCGCCGAAGTCGGTTCGTCCGCTACCAGCACTTTAGGCTGCAGCATCATCGCGCGGGCCAAGGCGATCCGCTGGCGCTGACCGCCGGAGAACATGTGCGGATAACGCTGGTAGTGCTCGGGACGCAAGCCCACCTGCTTCATCATGGCCTGGACTTTTTCGCGACGTTCGGCCGCCGACAGGTTGGTGTTGATCAGCAGCGGTTCGCCGAGCTGGTCACCGACTTTCTGCCTTGGGTTGAGCGAGGCGTACGGGCTCTGGAACACCATCTGCACGTCTTTGCGCAGTTGCTTGCGCTGGGCCTTGTCGGCACCGGCGACTTCCTGGCCGGCGATTTTCAAGGAGCCGGAGGACGGCTCTTCGATCAGGGTCAACGCACGGGCCAGGGTGGATTTGCCGCAGCCCGATTCACCAACCACGGCGAGGGTCTTGCCGGCGTGCAGTTCAAACGACACGCCGTTGAGGGCGCGCACGGTCGCATGGCCCTTGAACAGGCCGCGAGACACTTCGTAGTGACGGGTCAGGTCGCGGGCGGTAAGTACGACGGCCATTACGCCACCTCCTGATTAAGCGGGTAGAAGCAGCGGGCGAGGCTGTGGCTTTTCGGGTCCAGGGCCGGGCGCGTGGCGCGGCAGCTGTCTTGCACATACGGGCAACGCGGTGACAGCAGGCAACCCTGCGGACGGTCGTAGCGGCCGGGAACGATACCCGGCAGGGTCGACAGGCGTGTGGCGCCCAGGCTGTGTTCCGGAATTGCCTTGAGCAACGCCTCGCTGTACGGGTGCGCCGGAATGTCGAACAGCTGCGGCACCTGGCCGACTTCAACCGCCTGGCCCGCGTACATCACGCACACACGCTGGGCGGTTTCAGCCACGACCGCGAGGTCGTGAGTGATCAGCACCAGGCCCATGTTCTGCTCTTTCTGCAACGCCAGCAGCAGGTCCATGATCTGCGCCTGAATCGTTACGTCGAGTGCCGTGGTCGGTTCGTCAGCGATCAGCAGTTTCGGTTCGCCGGCAATCGCCATGGCGATCGCAACACGCTGGCTCATACCGCCGGACAGTTGGTGCGGGTAGGCGTCCATACGGCTTGCAGCGCCCGGGATTTCGACTTTTTCCAATAGTTCGATGGCACGCTTGCGCGCTTGTTTGCCGGACATTTTCAGGTGCAGGCGCAGCACTTCCTCGATCTGGAAACCGACGGTGTAGCTCGGGTTCAGCGCGGTCATCGGGTCCTGGAAGACCATGGCCAGGTCTTTACCGACGATTTGTCGACGCTGACGGTTGCTCAGCTTGAGCATGTTCTTGCCGTCGAAATTCAGGGCGTCGGCAGTGACGATCCCTGGATGCTCGATCAGCCCCATCAGCGCCATCATGGTCACGGACTTGCCGGAACCCGATTCGCCAACGATGGCCAGGACTTCGCCTTTTTCCACGGTGATGTCGAGCCCGTCGACCACCGGAACGGCGTTCTTGTCGCCGAAGCGAACGTTGAGATTCTTGATTTCTAACAGTGACATTTGAATCTCCTCAGGCGGCGTTCTTGAGTTTCGGGTCCAGCGCATCGCGCAGGCCGTCGCCCATCAAGTTGATTGCCAGCACGCTGAGCAAAATGGTCAAACCAGGCAGGCTGACTACCCACCAGGCGCGTTCGATGTAGTCGCGGGCCGAGGCCAGCATGGTGCCCCACTCAGGGGTTGGCGGTTGTACGCCAAGGCCGAGGAAGCCCAATGCGGCGGCATCGAGAATCGCCGAGGAGAAGCTCAAGGTCGCCTGAACGATCAGCGGCGCCATGCAGTTAGGCAGCACGGTGATGAACATCAGGCGGGGCAGCGTGGCACCGGCCAGGCGCGCAGCGGTCACGTAGTCGCGGTTCAGTTCGCCCATCACCGCAGCGCGGGTCAGACGAACATAGGACGGCAGGGACACCACGGCGATGGCGATCACGGTGTTGATCAGGCCAGGGCCGAGGATGGCGACAATCGCCACGGCCAGCAGCAGGGACGGCAGGGCCAGCATGATGTCCATCAGACGCATGATGGTCGGGCCGAGCAAGCGCGGGAAGAAACCGGCGAACAGGCCCAGCAGGATCCCCGGAATCAGCGACATCACCACCGACGACAAACCGATCATCAACGACAGACGCGAACCGGTGATCAGGCGCGACAGCAGGTCGCGACCCAGTTCATCGGTGCCGAGCAGGAACTGGATCTGCCCACCTTCCAGCCAGGCTGGCGGGGTCAGCAGGAAGTCACGGTATTGCTCGCTCGGGTTATGCGGGGCAACCCACGGCGCGAAGATCGCGCAGAAAATCACCAGGATCATGAACATCAGGCCGGCGACGGCGCCCTTGTTGCGGGAAAACGCGTGCCAGAATTCTTTGTACGGGGACGGATACAGCAGGCTTTGATCGACTGTTACCGCTTGATTTTGCGTTGTAGCTGGAGTGGTCATGGTCATGATCTCAGCGCTGGTGACGGATGCGTGGGTTGGCAAAGCCGTAGAGGATGTCCACCACGAAGTTGACCAGAATCACCAGGCAGGCGATTAACAGGATGCCGTTTTGCACGACTGGATAGTCTCGGGCGCCAATGGCTTCGATCAGCCATTTACCGATGCCGGGCCACGAGAAGATGGTTTCGGTCAGGACCGCACCGGCCAGCAATGTGCCGACTTGCAGGCCGACCACGGTCAGGACCGGAATCAGCGCGTTGCGCAGACCGTGCACGAACACCACGCGAGAAGGCGACAGGCCTTTGGCGCGGGCGGTACGGATGTAGTCTTCACGCAGTACTTCGAGCATCGAAGAACGGGTCATCCGCGCAATAACGGCCAGCGGGATGGTACCCAGCACGATGGCCGGCAGGATCAGGTGATGCAGGGCATCGAAGAACGCACCGACGTCATCGGCCAGCAGTGTGTCGATGAGCATGAAGCCGGTGCGCGGCTCGATGTCATAGAGCAGGTCGATCCGCCCGGATACCGGGGTCCAGCCCAGGCTCACCGAGAAAAACATGATCAGGATCAGGCCCCACCAGAAGATCGGCATCGAATATCCCGCCAGGGAGATGCCCATCACCCCATGGTCGAACAGGGATCCTCGCTTGAGTGCCGCGATCACCCCGGCCAGGAGGCCCAGGATGCCGGCGAACAGCAGGGCGGCCATGGACAGTTCCAGGGTCGCAGGGAATAGAGAGGTGAATTCGCTCCAGACGCTTTCACGGGTACGCAGCGATTCGCCGAGGTCGCCGTGAGCCAGTTTGCCGACGTAGTCCAGGTATTGGGCATACAGCGGTTTGTTCAGACCAAGGCGTTCCATTGCCTGAGCATGCATTTCGGGGTCGACTCGGCGTTCGCCCATCATTACTTCCACGGGGTCGCCTGGAATCATGCGAATCAACGCGAAAGTCAGCAAGGTGATGCCGAAGAACGTGGGGATCAATAACCCC
Organism: Pseudomonas sp. 3296; assembly: GCF_031456615.1. Lineage (NCBI taxonomy): Bacteria > Pseudomonadati > Pseudomonadota > Gammaproteobacteria > Pseudomonadales > Pseudomonadaceae > Pseudomonas > Pseudomonas sp. 3296. Next base: position 558,951 of record NZ_JAVDUY010000003.1, on the reverse strand, counting down.
AATCGGCGGGCAATAAAACTAAACATCTTGTGGTGTACCTCATCAGCCGGTTAGGCGTGCCTGGTGTCCCTGGAGTCAGGGACACCGGGAGTTTTCTTATTTACTTCACCTGGGTGGTGGCGAAGTTATTCGTGGTAAGCGGGCTAATGTGATAGCCCTCTACGTTGTTGCGCATTGCAGTAAACATACGGGTGTGCGCCATGCTGATCCATGGCTGGTCCTGATTGAAAACCTCCTGGGCTTGCTCGTAGAGCGCCGCACGTTCCGTCGGGTTCACTTTAGCTCGGGCTTCATCGATCAGCGTCTGGAATTTCTCGTTGCACCAGCGCGCGTAGTTTTCGCCGTTCTTGGCTGCTTCGCAACTCAGCATAGGCGTCAGGAAGTTATCCGGATCGCCGTTATCACCCGCCCATCCGGCGGAAACCATGTCGTGCTCGCCGTTTTTCGCACGTTTGAGCATTTCGCCCCATTCCATGACGCGAATGTCGATCTTGATGCCGACCTTGGCCAGGTCAGCCTGCATCATCTGCGCGCCCAGCATCGGGTTCGGGTTGGTCGGCCCGCCGCCGTTACGGGTGAACAGTGTAAACGTTGTGCCTTCCGGTACGCCTGCTTCCTTGAGCAAGGCGCGGGCCTTGTCCAGGTCACGCGGCGGGTTGGTCAGCTTGTGGTTGTAGCCCAGCAGGGTGTCCGGGTACGGGTTGACCGCGACAGTCGCATTGCCTTTGCCGAACAGCGCGTTGACATAGGCCGCCTTGTCGAACGCGATGTCGATGGCTTTGCGCACGCGCACATCGCTCATGTATTTGTGCGAGGTGTTCATGGCGATGTACGAAACGGTCATCGCGTTCATTTCATCGACTTTCAGTTTTTCGTCTTTTTTGATGCTCGGGATGTCATCCGGTTTCGGATACAGCGCAACCTGGCACTCGTTAGCCTTGAGCTTTTGCAGGCGCACGTTGTTGTCGGTGGCGATGGCCAGGATCAGCGCATCAGCGGGTGGCTTGCCACGGAAGTAGTCCGGGTTGGCCTTGAAGCGAACCTGGGCATCTTTGTTGTAGCGCTGGAAAACGAACGGGCCGGTACCGACTGGCTTGTTGTTCAGGTCGCCGGCCTTGTTCGCCTTGAGCAACTGGTCGGCGTATTCGGCGGAGTAGATCGAGGAGAAGGCCATGGCGATGTCGGCCAGGAACGGCGCTTCACGACGGGTCAGGGTGAACTTGACCGTGTTGTCGTCGACTTTCTCTACGCTTTTGAGCAGTTCCTTGAAGCCCATGCTTTCAAAGTACGGGAAGCCCACGCTCGACAGTTTGTGCCATGGGTGGTTCGGGTCCAGCTGACGCTGGAAGCTCCAGACCACGTCGTCGGCGTTCATGTCGCGCGTCGGCTTGAAGTAATCGGTGGTGTGAAACTTGACGCCTTTGCGCAGGTGGAACGTGTAGCTCAGACCGTCTTCGCTGATGTCCCAGGAATCGGCCAGTGCCGGAATCACTTCAGTGGTGCCCGGCTTGAAGTCCGCCAGACGGTTGAAGATGGTTTCAGCCACGGCGTCGGCTGTGACTGCAGTCGTGTACTGGACCATATCGAAGCCTTCCGGACTGGCTTCGGTGCAGACCACCAGGGGTTTGGCAGCGACGCCAACAGCGACACTCAGCAACGCGGCAGCGATGGCCGCACGTAGGGGAAGCATTTTCATCAAGAACCCTCTGCAATCAGTTAAAGGACTAATGCCCAACCGCTGATTCGTCACTGAATCAGCGGTTGGGCAGGTGCATTACAGGATGTTGAACGGAATGGTCGTCACGAGACGGAACTCGTTGATGCTGCCATCACCCTGGTTTTCGCTGGCACGGTGAGCGGTGTAGGTCGCGCGAACAGTGGTGGCCTTGAGTGGGCCGCTCTGAATGGCGTACGTAGAACCGATGCCGTATTCGTAGTGGGTCTCGCCGTCCATGTTTTTCACGTCATAGGCGGTACCGGTGTAGTGAGTACCGTCGATGCCCCAGCCACGCGCCTGGTAGATGTTGAACTTCAGGCCTGGCACGCCGTATTCAGCCATGTTCAGGCCGTAGGCGATCTGGAAGGATTTCTCGTTCGGGCCGTTGAAGTCCGACAGCAGGGAGTTGGCCAGGTAGATGCCGTTGGTTTCGTGCAGGTAGTCGAAGTACTCGTTACCGTTAATTTCCTGGTACGAGAAGGTCAGGGTGTGAGCCTGGTGAGTCAGGCCAAACGACAGGGAGCCGGCCTGGTTGTCGATTTCGCCCAGCAGTCTCTTACCTTCGTCGACGGTCTTGTAGTAGTTCAGGCCGGTGGTCAGGCTCAGTACCGAACTGTCACCCAACACGTGGCTGGCGCCGAAGTAGTACTGGTTCCAGAAGTCTTCGGCCTGGGTCGCCCACAGGCTGGTGGTCAGGCTGGCGAAAGGGGTATAGGTGAGGCCGGCCGTATTAACGTGATCGGTCTCAGCCGTAATGTTTTGATATTCGGAGCGGAACTTGCTGAGGCTTTCTTCAGTACGCGGCGAAACGCGGTCAAAGGTTCCCAGGTCGAAAGCCAGGTTGTTCAGTTCTTCGCTGTGGACCGCGACGCCCTGGAAGCTCGAAGGCAGGGCACGGTTGCCGATCACATCGACCTGCGGGCTGCTGAAGTTCATGCGGCCGGCGGTCAGGGTGGTGTTGGAGATGCGAGCCTTGACGTTGGCCAGGCCCAGCTTGCTCCACTGACCTTGAGCGTCGCCGCCTTCTTTGGTCAGGGTACGGTTGTTGCCCGCGCCTGGGCGGGAGCCCGGTGCGCCACCGTTGTTGGAGGCCAGGTTCTCGCGATCGCGCTCCAGAGCAACAGCGTTGTAGGCGGCCACTTCGGTGCTGAAACCTACAGTGCCTTCGGTGAAACCGGAGTTGTACTTGACGATGGTGCCTTGAACCCAGTTGATACGACGATCAGTGGGGGTGGCTACACCGTCTTTGCGGTAAGTGAACTTGCCGCCACGTTTCAGTTGTTCGTTGGCGTACCAGTTGCGCGTGGTGCCGGAGATGGATTGACCTTCGACGAAGCCAGTTGCATCAGCTTGTGCACTTTTGGTGTTAACCGTCACCGGGGTGAATGCCTGGCTCTGGGTTTCTGCGTACGCCGAGGCGGTTACGCTGCTGATGGCCAAGGCCAATAACGCGGTGCTGCTCAGTTTCATGGGTGAAGCTCCTTACTTTCTTTTTTTTAATGCCGGTCTTATTGGTGATCCGGCTATTGGTTTTGAACACATTCAAGGCATCGCAAACGTTTGCTGAAGGCCGGATTGGCGAATTACGGCAACACGCTTGCGTGAGGGCGTAATACGCCCCCAGCGTTCTGGCTAATCGGTTATTGGTCGATACTGACGCCCGAGAACACGTTGCGGCCGAAGGGGCTGACTTTGAACCCTTCGACTTTGGCGCTTAACGGCTGGTTGACCGTCGAGTGGGCGACTGGCGTGATTGGCACCTGCTGCTTGAGGTACTGCTGCGCCTGTTTGTACAGGATGGTGCGTTGGTCGCGGTCGGTGACGACCTTGGCCTGCTTGACCAGCTTGTCGTAAGCCGGATCACACCACATGGAGTAGTTGTTGCCGCCAATGGCGTCGCAGCTGTAAAGCGTGCCGAGCCAGTTGTCCGGGTCCCCATTGTCCCCGGTCCAGCCGATCAGGCTGATGTCGTGCTCGCCATTCTTGGTGCGCTTGATGTACTCGCCCCATTCATAGCTGACGATCTTCACTTTGAGGCCGATTTTTGCCCAGTCAGCCTGGAGCATTTCGGCCATCAACTTGGCGTTCGGGTTGTAAGGGCGTTGAACGGGCATCGCCCACAGGGTGATTTCAGTGCCTTCCTTCACGCCGGCAGCCTTGAGCAATTCCCTGGCTTTTTCCGGGTTGTAGGCGGCGTCTTTGATCGTTTCGTCGTACGACCATTGGGTCGGCGGCATGGCATTGACGGCCAACTGCCCGGCACCCTGGTAGACGGCGTTGAGAATGCTTTGCTTGTTCACCGCCATGTCCAGCGCCTGTCGCACTTCGAGCTGGTCGAAAGGCTTGTGCCGAACGTTGTAGGCGATGTAACCGAGGTTGAAACCTGGCTTCTCGATGAGCTTGAGTTTTTCATCGTGCTTCAGCGCGGTCACGTCGGCAGGGCGAGGGTGCAGGGTGATCTGGCATTCGTTGGCCTTGAGTTTCTGCACCCGCACCGAGGCGTCGGTGTTGATGGCGAAAATCAGGTTGTCGAGCTTGACCCGGCTCGGGTCCCAGTACTGCTTGTTGCCGGTGTAACGGATGTTGGAGTCTTTCTGGTAACTCTTGAACACAAACGGGCCAGTGCCGATCGGCTTCTGGTTGATGTCGCTCGGTTTGCCAACGGCCAGCAACTTGTCGGCGTATTCGGCGGACAGGATGGCGGCGAAGCTCATGGCGATGTTCTGGATGAACGCGGCGTCGACGCTGTTGAGCGTCATGACCACGGTCAGCGGCCCGGTCTTTTCGACCTTGGCGATGTTCTTGTTCAGGCTCATCCCGTTGAAATACGGGAACTCGGTCGGATAAGCCTTACGGAAAGGGTGTTGCGGGTCGAGCATGCGATTAAACGTGAACAGCACGTCATCGGCATTGAAGTCGCGGGTCGGCGTGAAGTAGGGCGTGGTATGAAACTTCACCCCTTCGCGCAGGTGAAAGGTGTACTTGAGGCCGTCTTCGGAAATATCCCAACGAGTGGCCAGGCCCGGTACGACATTGGTCGCGCCTTTTTCAAACTCTGCCAAACGGTTGTACAGCGGCTCGGCGGCGTCGTTATCGGTCGCAGTGGTGTACTGCGCCGTGTCGAAACCGGCGGGGCTGCCTTCAGAGCAGAACACCAGGCTGTTATTGGCGGCCTGGATGGATGTGGCGGCCAACAGGCCGGTGCCCAGTAATGCGGATAAAACCAAGGAATGGCGCATGACGCTCCCTCTTGTAATCACGAGTGTTTTGACAATGAGCCGCCGTCCCGTCCTGGGACGTGGAGGATCACTGACTTCAAACCATGCCTTTCAGCAATAACCGAGAGCCCACGCATGAGCTGGTCAGAACCCGACGGTATGAGCCGTGGATCTGGCAGTAAATGCGTAGAGTCCTAAAGACTCGTAGGAAATGGCAACGCGTCCGACTCCACCGCCGTAGTACGCGGAGGAAACGGATGTAAGAGTTTTCCTGCTTTCTCGGCAGATAAAGCAACGGCGACGTCAAAAACGTCGCCGTTGCAAAACCTTATTTGCTGACGCTGACGCCGTAGAAGGAGTTCAAGCCAAACGGGCTGATCTTGAAATCCTTCACTTCGTTGCGCATTGGTTGGAACACCGTCGAGTGAGCGATAGGTGTCATTGGAACTGCATCTTTGAGGACGTGTTGCGCCTGTTTGTACAGTTCGGTGCGCTTGGCCTGGTCGGTTGTGCGCTTGGCTTCTTTAACGATGCCGTCGAACTTCTTGTCGCACCACTTGGAGAAGTTGTTGCCTTGCAGCGAGTCGCAGCCGAACAACACGTTCAGCCAGTTGTCCGGGTCACCGTTGTCGCCGCTCCAGCCAATCAGCATCGCGCCGTTTTCGCCGCCTTTGGAGCGCTTGATGTACTCGCCCCACTCGTAGGTCACGATCTTGGCTTTGATGCCGATCTTGGCCCAGTCGGACTGCAGCATTTCAGCCATCAGTTTGGCGTTCGGGTTGTAAGGACGCTGTACCGGCATCGCCCACAGGTTGATCTCGGTACCTTCCTTGATGCCGGCTTCCTTGAGCAGCTCTTTGGCTTTCTCAGGGTTGTACGGAGCATCTTTGATGGTGGTGTCGTAAGACCACTGGGTTGGCGGCATGGCGTTGACGGCCAGTTGGCCTGCGCCCTGGTAAACCGAGTCGATGATCTGCTGCTTGTTGACGGCCATGTCCAGTGCCTGACGCACTTTCAGTTGGGCCATCGGGTTCGGCTCGTCGCTGCCCTTGATCTTGTCCATCACGTTGTAGGCGATGTAACCCAGGTTGAAACCGGCCTGATCAGGTACTTTCAGGGTCTTGTCTTCTTTGAGCGCCTTCAAGTCGGCTGGACGTGGGAACAGAGTGATCTGGCACTCGCCCTTCTTCAGCTTCTGGATACGCACCGACGGGTCGGTGGTGATGGCGAAGATCAGGTTGTCGATCTTGACGTCGTCAGGCTTCCAGTAGTCCTTGTTCCCGGTGTAGCGGATGTTGGAGTCTTTCTGGTAGCTCTTGAACACGAACGGACCCGTGCCGACCGGCTTCTGGTTGATGTCGGCGGCTTTGCCTTCTTTCAGCAGCTGCGCGGCGTACTCGGCGGACTGGACGGACGCGAAACTCATGGCCATGTTCTGGATGAACGCGGCGTCGACTTCTTTCAGGGTGAACTTGACGGTTTTGTCGTCGACTTTATCGATCTTGGTGATGTTGGTGTCCATCCCCATGTCGGTGAAGTACGGGAATTCAGTCGGGTACGCCTTACGGAACGGGTCATCCTTGTTAATCATGCGATTAAAGGTGAACAGCACGTCGTCGGCGTTGAACTCACGAGTCGGCTTGAAGTACGGGGTGGTGTGGAACTTGACGCCGTCACGCAGGTGGAAGGTGTACGTCAGGCCGTCCGGGGAAATGTCCCAGCTGGTCGCCAGGCCAGGAATCACGGCGGTGCCGCCGCGCTCGAACTGGGTCAGGCGGTTGAACATGGTTTCTGCAGAGGCGTCGAAGTCGGTTCCGGTGGTGTATTGACCTGGATCGAAACCGGCCGGGCTCCCTTCGGAGCAGAACACCAGGTTAGTCGCGGCTTGGGCGAAGGGTGCGCTAGCTAACAAGCTGGCGCCGACTAAAAACGGAATGACCGCGTGTTTAAGCATGGTGGCCTCATGATTGTTGTCATTTTTGGAATTAGAGGACGACCTCGTGAGTCGACCTGCGGATACTTATGCAGGGGCCGTACCCAATGCAAGATCCAGAGCGACCACAGGCGTTAAACAGTGGCACGTACGTACCTTAATGTCGCATTTGTATAAATTCAGGCGCATTTGACCGTTTGCGCAGGTTTTTTTCGGTGCAACCGGCGCACCGCGGCGGGGCGATTGGCGGGGCTTGCGCACCCGGTTGGAGCGTGGTGTTACTTATTTATACCCACGTTTTGGGGGGTGAATGGGTTGGGTGGGTGGCTTTTTGGGATTGAGAATATTTTGCGCCGGGCGTGGGGGCTGTTGAGTTTGGGACCGTGTGGTAGGTATTTGTTGTTTAACGGGTTTGTTGTGGGGGTGGGTGCAGTTTGACTGGCAGGTGTTTGTCAGTGAACATCTTGGTTGTTGGTCTAATCAGTACATTTTTGGCGACAGTTGGCGCACGGTCGTGGGCCGAGTGTTTATGGGTGGTACTGGGTGCAACCGTGGTTTTTATCGGTAGCGCCGCAATTGTCATGGATGTACGCGGATTAAACTGTGGGAGCGAGCTTGCTCGCGATGGCGTCCTGACAGCCGACCATTCTCTGCCTTGGTGTACATATCCATTTCTGCGGTAACGGCCACTTAGGGTTTCGCCCTTACGGCGACTCACTTTTTTTCAAACGCCAAAAAAAGTAAGCAAAAAAGGCTCGCCCCGAGCGTCCGGCCCCTCGCTTAGGCTCGGCGTTCCTTCGTTCCGGTATCCATCCGGGGACACTGCCCTCCGGTCTGCTGCGCGACGACCTACATGCAGCGTGTTCGACTGCGTCGAACGGCGCTGCGCGCCATTCCCCGGATGCACACCTCCACTCAGCCTCCCGAGGGGGCGGGTGAATCAAGATCAAAAGCTGCAGGCGAGCTAACGCTCGGCCTGTTGAGTGGTGAGAAGCGGCGGGTGTACGCCGACTGATCGTTCCCACGCTCCTGCGTGGGAATGCCGCCAGGGACGCTCTGCGTTCCATTTTTGCGTGTTGAAAGATGTGTAAAAAACACAGCGCTTTCCCACGCATTTTTCAGGTTGTCGGGTAGGAAGCCTTGTCTCTAACCTCTGGCTGTCGCTGCAAAATCAGCGACCGGGTGTGAGATCCCCGGCTATTAGTATTCATCTAGCGCCAATGCCACCATAATTGGCGCCAGCTTATCTGCTGCCTATAAATGCGTTATGGCGGCTGTGTGCGGGCAGACTTCGGTCTGGCCGGGTGCCTACTACCGGTGATCTCACTCTGCACATAGCTGCCACCTCTTTGCCGCTTGAGATCCGGCGAAGGGAAGGCTCCCGTTACCAGTAGGAGTTTCCATGGATAAGTTAATCCCTGATCCACCCATCACCCCCGAAACCGAAGCCGAAGACATACGCGCCGAAACGCTACTCAAAGACCACGAAGCCATAAAACGCGCCCTCGACTACTACCTCGATTCCCCATCCCAATACACCGAAAAACCCCGCCGTCCCAGCACGATGTACATGATCGCCCCGAACATGGACACCGAAAGCCTGCTGGCCCAAGCCTGCGAATCACTGGCCTCCGCCAGTGTCATGACCAGTGATTTCGCCGCGAACCTGATCGGCCCGCAGCGTAATACGGTGTTGGCGATTCAGCAGATCATCATGCTGGGCCAGTCACCATATAACCTGAAGGATTCAACCAGACTTCTCGCAGGCAACAAAAAACGGCGTTCACTCCAGTGATCGCCGTTTTTATGTACGTCTTATCAAATCAAGGCATCAACACTTCAATCGCGCCATCCGCCGTCATGCTGACCTGACTGGTGCCCGCCTCAACATCCGGTGTCACCGGTGCGGCATCCATCGCGGCCGCTTTCATCATCATCGGGCCGCGCATGTACGGCTGTGGATAACCGTTGCTGTTCAGGTTCAGGCTGACGATCTTGTAGCTCTTGCCACCCAGCGCATCGGTCGCCAGTTGCGCGCGAGCCTTGAAGGCGGTCACGGCTTCTTTAAGCAGTGCGTCTTCGCTGGCCTTGCGCGTCGGCGTGGCGATGGCGAAGTCCATGCCGCCCATTTTCAGGTCGCTGAGCAGTTCGCCGGTCAGTTTCGACAGGGCGGCGAAGTCGGAGCTTTCCAGGCGCAGTTCAGCGCGTTCACGCCAGCCGGTGATTTTCTGGCCCTTGGTGTCGTAGATCGGGTAGCTGTTGCGGCTGCCCTGGCGCAGGGTGATGTCTTTGACCTGTTTGGCCTGGGCCAGCGCTTTGTTCATGGTGGTGCTGACGTCGGCGGCGAGTTTGGCCGGGTCGGTGTTTTGGTCTTCGGTGTAAAGGGTCACGATCATCAGGTCGCGGGCCACTTCCTGGCTGACTTCGGCGCGCAGGGAAATCTGGTTGTAATGCAGCTCGTCGGCGGCCAGGGTCGGGAGGCTGGCGAGGGTGCCGGCACTCAGGGCGAGGAGGGCGGCGCTGCGGCGAAATGTGTGCATGAAAGCTCCTTGGGCGATGCGCAGGTGTCAGGTCCGAGCCTGCGTGAAACCATCAGACTCTAGCTTTAATGATCCGGTTCGCACAGTTACAACTTCTATACAGATAGCGACAGGTGACCGCTGCGCGGTCAATCGCGGGCAAGCCACGCTCCCACAGGGGAATGCATTTCAAGGTGGGAGCGAGCGTGCTCGCGATAGCGGCCTTATAGACGCCGCAGATCTTTCTGCCATGTGGCCGTTTGCCGCACTTTTGCCTGTCAGCCCCCGTGCTTGGTTATACTCCGTGCGATCCGCCTGGAGCGCTCATCAGGAGAGCTCATGCTCGCCCCCGTTCAAATCACTTCTGCCACTCGCCAGAACCTCTGGCGGTTGACGTTCATCCGCACGTTAGTGCTCGCCGCTCAGGCCGGTTCCGTCGGGTTGGCCTATTGGCTCGAACTGCTGCCGCTGCCCTGGGTGCAACTGGCCATGACCCTCGGTTGCTCGACGCTGTTGTGCGCATTCACCGCGGTTCGGCTGCGCACGACGTGGCCGGTCACCGAGCTGGAATATGCGCTGCAACTGGCCTGCGACCTGTTTATCCACAGTGCCCTGCTGTATTTCTCCGGGGGCTCGACCAACCCGTTCGTCTCGTATTACCTGGTGCCGCTGACCATCGCCGCGGTGACGTTGCCATGGCGCTATTCGGTAATTTTGTCGGGTATCGCGTTGACGATGTACACCTTGCTGCTCGCGCGGTTCTATCCGCTGCAAACCTTCCCGATCGCCCGGGAGAACCTGCAGGTCTACGGGATGTGGCTGAGTTTCGCACTGGCGGCGGCGGTCATTACGTTTTTCGCCGCGCGCATGGCCGAAGAGCTGCGCCGTCAGGAAGAGCTGCGGGCGATTCGGCGTGAAGAAGGTCTGCGTGACCAGCAATTGCTGGCGGTAGCGACGCAAGCCGCCGGCGCGGCGCATGAATTGGGCACGCCGCTGGCGACCATGAGCGTGTTGCTCAAGGAAATGCGGCAGGATCATCACGACCCGTTGTTGCAGGACGATTTGAGCGTGCTGCAGGATCAGGTCAAGCTGTGCAAAGAAACCTTGCAGCAACTGGTGCGCGCCGCCGAGGCCAATCGCCGTTTGGCGGTGGAGATGCAGGACGTCACCGACTGGCTCGACGAAGCCTTGAACCGCTGGCACCTGATGCGCCCGGAAGCCAGTTACCGCTTCCAGCGCCTGGGCCAAGGCACTGTGCCGCGCATGGCACCGCCACCGGACCTGACCCAGGCGCTGCTGAATTTGTTGAACAACGCTGCTGATGCGTGCCCTGAAGGGCTGCAGGTGACGCTGGACTGGAACGCCGAAGACCTGACCATCAGCATCCGCGATCACGGTGCCGGTGTGCCGTTGGCCATCGCCGAACAGATCGGCAAACCGTTTTTTACCACCAAGGGCAAAGGTTTCGGCCTGGGCCTGTTTTTGAGCAAGGCCAGCGTGACACGCGCCGGCGGCTCAGTGAAACTCTACAGTCATGAGGAAGGCGGCACGCTCACCGAGCTGCGCCTGCCCCGTGTCGCCCGAGGAGACGAACATGAGTGACGATATCCAGGTTGAAGGCGAAGAACTGCCGCATTTGCTGTTGGTCGACGACGATGCAACCTTTACCCGCGTGATGGCCCGCGCCATGGCCCGCCGTGGTTTTCGCGTCAGCACCGCCGGCTCTGCCGAAGAAGGCCTGACCATCGCCCAGGCCGACTTGCCGGATTACGCCGCGCTGGACCTGAAAATGGATGGCGACTCGGGCCTGGTCTTGCTGCCCAAGCTGCTGGAACTGGACCCGGAAATGCGCGTGGTGATCCTCACCGGTTATTCGAGCATCGCCACCGCCGTCGAGGCGATCAAGCGCGGTGCCTGCAATTACCTGTGCAAACCGGCCGACGCCGACGACGTGCTGGCAGCCTTGCTGTCCGAACACGCCGATCTCGATACCCTGGTGCCGGAAAACCCGATGTCGGTGGATCGTTTGCAGTGGGAGCACATCCAGCGCGTGCTGACCGAGCACGAAGGCAACATCTCGGCCACGGCCCGCGCCCTGGGCATGCACCGCCGTACCCTGCAGCGCAAACTGCAGAAACGTCCGGTGCGCCGCTGAACGGGCGCTGAACGATCATCGCCACCCCTCGCGATAACCCGAACCGATCAACTATGATCGGTTCGTGTGTGTACTTTTCTTTATCGAGCCTTATCCATGAATCAGAACGCTGAATATTCCGCGGTCAACGATGCCGTGCGCGGGCAGTTTTTCCGCAAGGTCTGGGCGATCATCACGCCCTATTGGCAAAGTGAAGAGAAGGGCAAGGCCTGGACGCTGCTGATCGCGGTGATTGCCCTGTCGTTGATCAGCGTGGGGATCTCGGTGTGGTTCAACACCTGGTACAAGGATTTTTACAACGCCTTGCAGAAGAAGGATGAAGCGGCGTTCTGGCAGCTGATTCTGTATTTCTGCGCGATTGCCGCCGTGGCGATTGTCGGGGCGGTGTACCGGCTCTACCTGACACAGATGCTGACGATCCGGTGGCGAGCCTGGCTGACCGAGAAACACTTTGCCCGCTGGCTCGGCAACAAAAACTACTACCAGCTGGAGCAGGGCGGTTACACCGATAACCCGGACCAGCGGATTTCCGAAGACCTCAACAACTTTACGGCCAACACCCTTAGCCTGGGCATCGGGCTGATCCGCAATGTCGTCAGCCTGGTGTCGTTCTCGATCATTTTGTGGGGCGTTTCGGGCAGCATTGAAGTGTTCGGTTTTACCATTCCCGGCTACATGTTCTGGTGTGTGCTGGTCTACGCCGTGGTCGGTAGCTGGCTGACGCATTTGATCGGTCGTCGCTTGATCGGCCTGAACAACCAACAACAACGCTTCGAAGCCGACCTGCGTTTCTCCATGGTCCGGGTTCGTGAGAATGCCGAAAGTATTGCGTTGTACAACGGCGAGCCGAATGAAAATCGTCGCTTGAGCAGCCGTTTTGGAATGGTCTGGCACAACTTCTGGGACATCATGAAAGTGTCCAAGCGCCTGACATTTTTCACCGCCGGTTACAGCCAGGCCGCGATCATTTTCCCGTTCATGGTCGCTGCGCCGCGTTACTTCGCCGGCAAGATCGAACTCGGTGAACTGATGCAAATCAGCTCGGCGTTCGGCAACGTGCAAGAGAGTTTCAGCTGGTTCATCAGCGCGTATCAGGACCTCGCTTCATGGCGCGCGACCTGTGATCGTCTGCTGAGTTTTCGTCAGGCCATGACCGACAACGAAGAGCGCCAACCGGCCATCGACGTACAGAATCAGGGCGATGAACTGAAGATCCATAACCTCGGCCTCGATCTGGCGGACGGTCGTCACCTGCTGACCAACGCCGACCTGACGGTGGAAGAGGGCGATCGCGTGATGCTCAGCGGCCGTTCCGGCAGCGGCAAGTCGACCTTGCTGCGTGCGATGGGGCATCTGTGGCCAGCCGGCCACGGCAGTATCCGTCTGCCGTCGGCACGCTATCTGTTCCTGCCGCAAAAGCCGTACTTGCCGATTGGCACCTTGCGTGAGGCGCTGAGTTATCCGCAGGCGGGTGATATCTATCCGCAGGAACGCTACGTCCATGTGCTGGAAACCTGCCGTTTGCCGCATCTTGTTGCACGTCTGGATGAAGCAAACCACTGGCAGCGCATGCTCTCGCCAGGTGAACAGCAACGTTTGGCGTTTGCCCGAGCGCTGCTGTATGCACCGCAATGGCTGTACATGGACGAAGCCACTTCGGCGATGGATGAAGAGGATGAAGGGTCGCTGTATCAAGCGTTGATCGATGAGTTGCCGGGGCTGAGCATCATCAGCGTCGGGCATCGCAGCAGCCTGAAGCGCTTCCACCCACGGCATGTTCGAATCGAGAACGGCCATTTGGTGGACCAGACCGTGACCGCATAAACACCACAATCCCTGTAGGAGTGAGCCCGCGAGCAAGCTCCCACAGGGGATAGTGGATGCTGACGGTGATCGTACAACCGCGTTGAGCTATGATGCGGTTTCAGCCGAATTTTCGAGACAGATGTTCACCATGGAAAACCCGATCGACGCACCACGCCTCCCTCGCAAGCGCCGCAGCCTCGCACAGGAGTTGGTGACGGTGCTGTCCGAGCAGATCCGCGACGGTCACCTCAAGCGCGGCGACAAATTGCCCACCGAGTCGGCGATCATGGATGCCCATGGCGTCAGCCGCACGGTGGTGCGCGAGGCGATTTCCCGTTTGCAGGCGGCCGGGCAGGTTGAAACCCGCCATGGCATCGGCACCTTTGTGCTCGATACCCCGAGCCCGAGCGGTTTCCGCATCGACCCGGCGACGGTGGTCACCCTGCGTGACGTGTTGGCGATTCTGGAGTTGCGCATCAGCCTCGAAGTGGAATCCGCCGGCCTCGCCGCGCAACGCCGCAGCGACGAGCAACTCGGTTTGATGAGAGCTGCGCTGGACGCCCTCAATGAAAGCGCTTCGCATGCCAGCGATGCGGTCGCCTCGGACTTCCAGTTCCACCTGCAAATCGCGCTGGCGACCGGTAACCGTTACTTCACCGACATCATGACCCACCTCGGCACCAGCATCATTCCGCGCACGCGGCTGAACTCGGCGCGCCTGGCCCATGACGACCAGCAGCACTACATGAATCGCCTGAGCCGTGAACACGAAGAGATTTACGACGCCATCGCCCGTCAGGATTCCGATGCGGCGCGGGCCGCAATGCGTTTGCACCTGACGAATAGCCGCGAGCGGTTGCGTCATGCGCATGAAGAGGCTGAGGCGCAGCGGGGTTGATTTTCCGGTCGGAATTTTCTGCTGTCTGCTGGAATGCCATCGCGAGCAAGCCCGGCTCCCACAGTGTCTTGTGAAAACCTGTGGGAGCCGAGCTTGCTCGCGATAGGGCCTTCAACCCTGATGAAAAAGTTAGCTGATACGCAGGATTGAACGATCCACCCTCACTGCCAATCCAGCCGCCCCGGGCTTGGCATCAAACACCACATCCCCCCGTTCATTCACCACCGCCCGCGCAATCACCACGCCCTTGGACAACAACTCCAGCGGCGCCCCCTTCATCGACTGCCCCGAAGCCAGTTCCAGTTTCAATTTGATCGTCATCATGGATCTCCTTATCAGGCAACGTTGCCGGTGGGTGTGTAGTCCTTGAGCAGCAAGTAAGTGCTCCAGCCCCACCAGTCGTCGATGGTGGCGGTGTCGTTCAGGTTGTTGACGTCCTTGCGTCGCAGCACCTTGCTGCCCTCGACCCTGAACAGCGGCGAGAAATTGCCGGTCGGGTTCAGCACGGCTTGCAAGTCCGGCAGCTTTTTCAAGGCGCTGAAGTTGCTGGGCGATGGAGCGACACCGCTGAGGTACGCCGCGAAGATCTCATCCGCAGACAGCTGAACCGCTTGATTGACCTGCACGCGATTGGCGCTGTCGATCGCGTCGAAATAGCGTTTGTCGCCATACGCGCGCCATTGATCGGCGTTGCCATTAAGCACATTGAGGCCGAACTTGCTGTCTTCGTCGTGCATGAAACGGGTGATCAACGAGCCGAGGTCACTGGGTGTGACCACCGCCGCCAGTTGCTTGCGCGGCACACGCAGGTGGCCCGCGGAAAACAGGTCAGTCAGGTAATGATCGGCAAACGCATTCATCGCGTAGGCGATTTCCAACTGTTTTTCATCACCCCTGTTTTTCGCCAGCACGGCTTGCTGCACGGCCGCGGTGTGGCCGGCGATATAGGCTGCCAGTGCCCCTTCGGCAAAGTGGTCAGTATTGTTGGCGGCGAGTTTCAGATAACGCCCCAACGGGAATAGCGCCGAGACGAAACTGCCGCCGCCGGTGATCTTGTTCCACTCCTCCGACAACGTATCTCCGAGGGCGTCATAGACTTCGTGAGGCTGTTTGCCGTCCTGGATCGCCTGCTTCACGGCGGCGATTTCCTTTTGCATGACCCCGAGGATCAGCTTGGCCTCGGCATTCGCGGCCGGCAGCACCGCGAGCGAGTTGAATGCGTTGGAGAAGCGCTGGATTCGGTCCGGGGCGGTGGCGCCTTCGCTGATCGGTTGCTCGGGAATTCCGTAGAAATCACCGCCCAGGGCAACAACCTGGCCATAGGTCAGCGCCAGCCCGTTGGGCAAATGCAGTTCGACCTGTGAGGCCGGGATCGCGGGGGCATCCTTGATGAAACGCAGCAGCGTGCCATCCCCGATAGCCGTGTGTTCACCACCCTCGAACCTCAGTTGCGGCTTGCCATTCAAGGCTTTGCCGGAAGGGGAGGCGGACGGTTGAGAGGCGTGGTTGTGAGGTGTGCCCAAGTGCAGCGCCAGCAATTCATGGCCACTGATGGCAATGCCGTGCTCACTGAAAAGATCATCCAGAACGGCAATGACCTGCTTGGGTTTTTCCTGGGATTGAGTGTGTAGACCTGACATTTCTAGCTCCTTGATATGTCGTAGGCAGATTTCAAATTAACTGTATACATATACAGTTAAATCGATCTTAGCCGAGAAATTTCCTACGTCAAGGAAAGAACCTCTCCTACATAAAAATGCCGACGGCGATGAAATGCAGTTGACGGTTATTATTTAAGTTGTACGATGACCTACAACTCGGCGAAAGCTGAACGGTTTCCTCACACACATACGTTGCTACTCAGGGTGTTCGAATAATGAATCCACAAGAACTGAAGTCCATCCTCTCTTCCGGCCTGCTGTCTTTCCCGGTCACCGATTTCAATGCTCAGGGCGATTTCCATCGCGCGGGCTACATCAAGCGTCTCGAATGGCTGGCCCCATACGGCGCCACGGCGTTGTTCGCCGCGGGCGGCACCGGTGAGTTCTTCTCTCTGGCGGCCAGCGAATATTCGGAAATCATCAAGACTGCCGTCGACACCTGCGCAACCAGCGTGCCGATCCTGGCCGGCGTGGGCGGTTCGACCCGTCAAGCCATCGAGTACGCACAGGAAGCCGAACGCCTGGGCGCCAAAGGCCTGTTGCTGCTGCCGCACTACCTGACCGAAGCCAGCCAGGACGGCGTTGCCGCCCACGTTGAAGCCGTGTGCAAATCGGTGAAAATCGGCGTGGTGGTCTACAACCGTAACGTCTGCCGCCTGACCGCTCCTTTGCTGGAACGTCTGGCCGAGCGCTGCCCGAACCTGATCGGTTACAAGGATGGCCTGGGCGATATCGAACTGATGGTGTCGATCCGTCGTCGCCTCGGCGATCGCTTCAGCTACCTGGGCGGCTTGCCGACCGCTGAAGTCTACGCCGCCGCTTATAAGGCGCTGGGCGTGCCGGTTTACTCCTCGGCGGTGTTCAACTTCATCCCGAAAACCGCGATGGATTTCTACCACGCCATCGCTCGCGAAGATCACGCCACCGTTGGCAAGATCATCGACGACTTCTTCCTGCCCTACCTGGACATCCGTAACCGCAAAGCCGGCTACGCGGTGAGCATCGTCAAGGCCGGGGCAAAAATTGCCGGTTACGACGCAGGTCCTGTGCGTGCACCGCTGACCGATCTGACGGCCGAAGAGTACGAAATGCTCGCCGCGCTGATCGACAAGCAAGGTGCGCAGTAACACATCCGATTTAACAGGGCCGCTGAGTGATCAGCGGCCTTTTGCGTGAGGAGAATTGTTGTGGCAGATGCAAAGCGTTTTGATAACTACATCAACGGTGAATGGGTGGCGGGCAGTGATTACTGCGCCAACATCAACCCGTCCGAACTGACCGACACCATCGGTCACTACGCCAAAGCCGATCTGGCTCAAGTCCACGCCGCCATCGACGCCGCTCGCGCTGCGTTTCCGGCCTGGTCGACGTCGGGCATTCAGGCACGTCACGACTCGCTGGATAAAGTCGGCACTGAAATCCTCGCCCGTCGCGAAGAACTCGGTACCTTGCTGGCCCGTGAAGAAGGCAAGACCCTGCCTGAAGCCATCGGCGAAGTAACCCGCGCCGGTAACATCTTCAAGTTTTTCGCCGGTGAAACCCTGCGCCTGTCCGGCGACTATTTGCCGTCGGTACGCCCGGGTGTGAACGTTGAAGTAACCCGCGAAGCATTGGGCGTGGTTGGCCTGATCACCCCGTGGAACTTCCCGATCGCCATCCCTGCGTGGAAAATCGCCCCGGCACTGGCCTACGGCAACTGCGTGGTGTTGAAGCCGGCCGATCTGGTGCCGGGTTGCGCCTGGGCCCTGGCTGAAATCATCTCCCGCGCAGGCTTTCCGGCCGGCGTGTTCAACCTGGTGATGGGCAGCGGTCGAGTGGTTGGCGATGCGCTGGTGCAGAGCCCGAAAGTCGACGGCATCAGCTTCACCGGTTCCGTCGGTGTCGGTCGTCAGATCGCGGTCAGCTGTGTATCGCGTCAGGCCAAGGTTCAGCTGGAAATGGGCGGCAAGAACCCGCAGATCATTCTCGACGACGCTGACCTCAAGCAAGCGGTCGAGCTCTCGGTGCAGAGCGCGTTCTACTCCACCGGTCAGCGTTGCACCGCCTCCAGCCGTTTCATCGTGACCGCCGGTATCCACGACAAATTCGTCGAAGCCGTGGCCGAACGCATGAAGTCGATCAAGGTCGGCCATGCGCTGAAAACCGGTACTGACATTGGTCCCGTGGTTTCCCAGGCTCAGCTTGAGCAAGACATGAAGTACATCGACATCGGCCAGTCCGAAGGTGCACGTCTGGTCAGCGGCGGTGGTCTGGTGACTTGCGATACCGAAGGCTACTACCTCGCGCCAACCCTGTTTGCCGACAGCGAAGCCGCGATGCGCATCAGCCGCGAAGAGATCTTCGGCCCGGTGGCCAACGTGGTTCGTGTCGCCGATTACGAAGCAGCACTGGCCATGGCCAACGACACCGAGTTCGGTCTGTCGGCGGGCATCGCGACCACGTCGCTGAAGTACGCCAACCACTTCAAGCGCCACTCCCAGGCCGGGATGGTGATGGTCAACCTGCCGACCGCTGGCGTGGATTACCACGTTCCATTCGGCGGGCGTAAAGGTTCATCCTACGGATCCCGCGAGCAAGGTCGCTATGCGCAAGAGTTCTACACAGTCGTGAAGACTTCTTATATCGGATCGTAACCCGCTGTATCCGCACGAGGCCCTTGCCTGAGGCCTCGCGCGGCACAAGACCAAAGAATGTTTTACCCGCATAAAAATAATCAGTGGGAGTACATCTACATGCAAGCGACCAAGCCGACCCATGTCCGCTATTTGATCCTGCTCATGCTTTTCCTGGTGACCACGATCAACTACGCTGACCGGGCTACCATCGCCATTGCGGGCTCCAGCCTGCAAAAAGACCTCGGCATCGACGCGGTCACTCTCGGTTATATCTTCTCTGCATTCGGTTGGGCCTACGTGGCCGGGCAAATTCCCGGTGGCTGGCTGCTGGACCGTTTCGGCTCGAAAAAAGTCTACGCACTGAGCATCTTCACCTGGTCGCTGTTCACCGTGCTCCAGGGCTACGTCGGTGAATTCGGCATGTCCACGGCGATCGTTGCGCTGTTCATGCTGCGTTTTCTGGTCGGCCTGGCCGAAGCGCCGTCCTTCCCCGGTAACGCACGCATCGTGGCGGCCTGGTTCCCGACCGCTGAACGCGGTACTGCGTCTGCGATCTTCAACTCGGCGCAATACTTCGCCACGGTTCTGTTCGCACCGCTGATGGGCTGGATCGTCTACACGTTTGGCTGGCAGCATGTGTTTGTGGTGATGGGCAGCATCGGCATCGTGTTCTCGCTGATCTGGCTGAAAGTTATCCACAGTCCACGTCAGCACCCGATGATCAACGAGGCCGAGTTCAAGCACATCGCCGAGAACGGCGGCATGGTCGACATGGACCAGGACAAAGGCAAAGGGCAAGCCACCGGCAAACCGGCTGAAGGCCCGAAATGGGACTACGTGCGTCAGCTACTGACCAATCGCATGATGCTCGGCGTGTACCTGAGCCAGTACTGCATCAACGCCATTACCTACTTCTTCCTGACCTGGTTCCCGGTGTATCTGGTGCAAGAACGCGGCATGACCATCCTCAAGGCCGGTTTCATTGCCTCGTTGCCGGCGATCTGCGGTTTTATCGGTGGTGTGTTGGGCGGTGTGATTTCCGACTACCTACTGCGCAAAGGTCATTCCCTGACCTTCGCCCGCAAGGCGCCGATCATCGCAGGCCTGCTGGTGTCCAGCAGCATCGTGGCTTGCAACTACGTCGACATCGAATGGATGGTCGTGGGCTTCATGGCCCTGGCCTTCTTCGGCAAAGGCGTGGGCGCGTTGGGCTGGGCCGTGGTGTCCGACACCTCGCCAAAGCAGATCGCCGGTTTGAGTGGCGGCCTGTTCAACATGTTCGGCAACATCGCGTCGATCACCACGCCAATCGTGATCGGCTACATCATCAGCTCCACCGGCTCGTTCAAATGGGCACTGGTGTTTGTCGGTTGCAACGCACTGGTGGCGGTGTTCAGCTACCTGGTGATCGTGGGTCCGATCAAACGCGTGGTACTCAAGGAGCCGCCTGTCAGCGGTCCTGAAACAAACAACAAATTGTCACAAGCGCATTCCTGAGGAGCGGCGTCATGCAGTTGATTGAACATTCCGACTCGCCGCGCTACATCCGCCTGCACGAGCGGGACAACGTAGTGATCGTGGTCAATGACCAGGGCGTGCCGGCCGGCACCGAGTTCCCCGATGGCCTGGTGACCGTGGACTTCGTGCCACAGAGCCACAAGGTCACGCTGGAAGACATTCCCGAAGGCGGGCAGGTGATTCGTTACGGCCAGACTATTGGCTACGCGTTGCAGCCGATTCCGCGCGGCAGCTGGGTCAAGGAAGATCAACTGCGCATGCCCACCGCGCCGCCGCTGGACAGCTTGCCGCTGTCCACCGAAGTGCCGGCGGCGCAAGCCCCGCTCGACGGCTATACGTTCGAGGGTTATCGCAACGCCGACGGCACTGTCGGCACACGCAATATCCTGGGGATTACCACGACCGTTCAGTGCGTCACCGGTGTGCTGGATCATGCGGTCAAGCGCATCAAGGACGAGTTGCTGCCCAAGTACCCGAACGTTGATGACGTGGTCGCGCTGACCCACAGCTACGGCTGTGGTGTGGCGATTACGGCGGCTGATGCGTACATTCCGATTCGTACCGTGCGCAACCTGGCGCGTAACCCGAACCTGGGTGGCGAAGCGTTGGTGATCAGCCTGGGTTGCGAGAAATTGCAGGCCGGGCAGGTGATGCACGAGAACGACAGCTCGGTGGATCTGAGCGAGCCGTGGTTGTACCGCTTGCAGGATTCGAGTCACGGTTTCACTGAGATGATCGAGCAGATCATGGCGTTGGCTGAAACCCGTTTGAAGAAGCTCGATCAGCGTCGCCGGGAAACCGTGCCTGCGTCCGAGCTGATCCTCGGCATGCAGTGCGGTGGCAGTGATGCGTTCTCCGGCATCACCGCCAACCCGGCACTGGGTTATGCCTCGGACCTGTTGCTGCGTGCCGGTGCGACGGTGATGTTTTCCGAAGTGACTGAAGTGCGCGACGCGATCTACTTGTTGACCTCCCGAGCGGAGACTCAAGAAGTCGCTCAGGAACTGGTGCGGGAAATGGACTGGTACGACCGCTACCTGGCCAAGGGCGAAGCGGACCGTAGCGCCAACACCACGCCGGGCAACAAGAAGGGCGGGTTATCGAACATCGTCGAGAAATCCCTGGGCTCGATCGTCAAGTCCGGCCGCAGCGCGATCAACGGGGTGCTTGGCCCTGGTGAACGTTTCAAACGCAAAGGCCTGATCTTCTGCGCCACCCCGGCCAGTGACTTTGTCTGCGGGACGTTGCAATTGGCGGCGGGGATGAACCTGCACGTGTTCACCACCGGCCGTGGTACGCCGTATGGCTTGGCGATGGCGCCGGTGGTGAAGGTGTCGACCCGTACGGAACTGGCGCAGCGCTGGCCGGATCTGATCGACATCGATGCCGGGCGGATTGCCACCGGACGGGCGTCGATCGAAGACCTCGGCTGGGAGTTGTTCCACTACTACCTGGACGTTGCCAGCGGCAAGAAACAGACGTGGGCCGAGCAGCACAAGCTGCATAACGACATCACCCTGTTTAACCCTGCACCGATCACGTAATGATCGTTCCCACACTCCGCGTGGGAATGCATTCAGGGACGCTCTGCGTCCCAAAGCGTGACGCGGAGCGTCACAAGAGGCGTTCCCACGCAGAGCGTGGGAACGATCGGGGTGAAAGTGGCTTATCATTAGCCCCCTAACGACGCTCACCCAAGGTTCCCCCCGGCATGCTGGCAATCTTCCTCGAAACACTGAACATCACCGCGCCGGTGTTTGCCATGCTGTTTCTGGGTGTGCTGCTCAAGCGCATTGGCTGGATCAACGACAATTTCATCCACACCGCGTCGGCTCTGGTGTTCAACGTCACCATGCCGGCGTTGCTGTTTCTGGGCATCCTGCATGCCGACCTGCATGCCGCGCTGCAACCGGCGCTGCTGATCTACTTCTCGATTGCGACGCTGGTGAGTTTCGCCATTGCCTGGGTCTGGGCGATCTGGAAGTGCCCGCGTGAAGACCGGGGGATTTATACCCAGGGCGCCTTTCGCGGCAACAACGGGGTGATCGGCCTGGCGCTGGCGGCGAGCATGTACGGCGCCTACGGGATTTCCCTCGGGGCGATTCTCGCGGCGCTGGTGATCCTGTTCTACAACACGCTGTCGACCATTGTGCTGGCGGTGTACAGCCCGGTAATCAAGTCCGATCCGTGGAGCATCTGCAAAAGCGTGATGGGCAATCCGCTGATCATCAGCGTATTCGCGGCGGCGCCGTTTGCCTATTTCAAGATCGGTTTGCCGGGGTGGCTGGAGACGTCCGGGCAGTACCTGGCGCAGACCACGTTGCCGCTGGCATTGATTTGCATTGGCGGCACGCTGTCGCTGGCGGCGCTGCGCAAGAGCGGCGATATGGCGCTCAGTTCCAGCCTGGTGAAGATGATCGGCCTGCCGGTGCTGACGACCCTTGGGGCGTGGCTGTGGGGCTTTCGTGGGGCGGAGTTGGGGATTCTGTTTTTGTACTTTGGCAGCCCGACGGCGGCGGCCAGTTTTGTGATGGCCCGTCAGGCTGAGGGGAATCATGAACTGGCGGCGGCGATCATCGTCATCACCACGTTGATGGCGGCGGTGACCACCAACGTCGGGATCTTTTTGTTGCAGTGGGGTGGGTGGATCTAGCCCTGGGATTTTGGGTTGTTTTTCAGGGCCTGCTCGCGATGACGGCTGAACAATCACCACAAATGCCGGATTTTTATTCCGGCTTCTGATAACTCTCAATCACTTCCTGCGCCGCCCGAAATGCATCTATCGCCGCTGGCGCACCGGCATACACCGCGCAATGCAGCAGCGTTTCACGAATCTCTTCCACGGTGCAGCCGTTGTTCAATGCACCGCGCACATGGCCTTTCAATTCCTGCGGGCACTTCAGCGCGGTCAGCGCGGCGAGGGTGATCAGGCTGCGGGTTTTCAGTTCCAGGCCTTCGCGGTTCCACACAGCGCCCCACGCGTGTTCATTGACGAAATCCTGCAACGGCTGGGTGAATTCGGTGGCATTGCCCAGTGCGCGGTCGACGAAAGCGTCGCCCATCACTTGGCGGCGGACTTCAACGCCAGGTTTTTTATTGTCGGTCATGGCACATCCCTCTTGTGGTGTTGGCGACGCCAGGCGAGCAGCGACGTGAACAGCAAAAACGCCACCAGCGCCGGCAGAACGAAAAACAGCATCAGGTGTTCGAGCTTGCCGGCCAGCGGCATGCCGGTGGTGAACGACACCACGTGCAGCCCGTAAGCCAGGTACAAACCCAGGCACAGCAAACCTTCGGCCCGGGTCACCCGGTAGCCGGTGTAGAACAACGGCAGGCACAACACCGCGACGCCGAGCATCACCGGCAAGTCGAAATCCAGGGCGTTGGGTGATACCGACAGCGGTGACGGCGCGATCAACGCTGTCACGCCGAGCACGCCCAACAGGTTGAACAGGTTGCTGCCGATCACGTTACCCACGGCAATGTCGCGCTGACCGCGCAGGGCGGCGATCAGGGAGGTGGCGAGTTCCGGCAGGGAAGTGCTGATGGCGACGATGGTCAGGCCGATGATCCGTTCCGACAATCCAAGGTCGGTTGCCACCACCACGGCGGCGCCCAGCAGCAGATGTCCGGCGTAGACCAGCATCGCCAGCCCCGCCACGATCATCAGCAGGCTGCTGAACCAGGGCGCGGCCTGACTGAGGGGATCGCTCGATGGCGGGCGGGCCGAGTGCCGCGACTGGCGCAACAGCAAGCCCAGGTACAGCGCCAGCGCCGCCAGCAGGATCATGCCATCGGTGCGGGTCAGTTGTTCATTCCAGGCCAGCACGAACACCAGCAGGCTGGCGCCGATCATCAGCGGAATATCCAGGCGCACCAGTTGGCGCGAAACCCGCAGCGGAATGATCAGCGCCGAGAGCCCGAGGGTGACGAGAATGTTGAAGATGCTGCTGCCGATCACGCTGCCGACGGCAATGTCGGCATTGTCCGCCAGGGTGGCTTGCAGGCTGACGGCCATCTGCGGCGCACTGCTGCCGAGGGCGACGATGGTCAGGCCGATGATCAGTGGGCGCACATGCAGTCGCGCTGCCAGACGCACGGCGGCGCGCACCATCAGCTCCGCGCCGATAATCAGTAGAACCAGGCCGCTGAGCAGTTCAATCAGGCTGATCAGGGGTACATCGGCAAGTCCGAAAATGGTCGGTGCTCCGTCTGTCAGTCGTCGAGGGCTTGCACGCGAACCTTGGCAGTACCGCTGCTGATCATGCCCAGGCGTTCGGCGGCTGCATGGGACAGATCGATCAGGCGTCCGCGGGTATGCGGCCCACGGTCGTTGATGCGGACTACGCAGGACTTGTCGTTGTTCAGGTTGGTGACCTTCACCCGCGTGCCGAAGGGCAGCTGGCGGTGGGCGGCGGTCATGGAATTCTTGTCGAAACGCTCGCCACTGGCGGTGCGTTTACCTTGGTGTTTGGCGCCGTAATAGGACGCCGTACCGGTCTTGTCGTAACCGTGTGGATCGATGACATCGTTACTGGCGCAACCGGCCAGCAGAGCGAGCAGGGCGCAGGCACCGAGTAGACGCTTCATTAGGTGACCCCCATGATCGTTCCCACGCTCTGCGTGGGAATGCAGCCATGACGCTCCGCGTCACAAAAGCGGACGCAGAGCGTCCAATGAGGCGCTCCCACGCGGAGCGTGGGAGCGATCACAGTGGTTAGCCTTCGAGCTTGCTTTTCAGCAGTTCGTTGACCTGTTGCGGGTTGGCCTTGCCTTTGGAGGCTTTCATGGCCTGGCCGACGAAGAAGCCGAACATCTTGCCGCGTTTGGCTTCGTCTGCCGCTCGGTACTGTTCAACCTGTTCGGCATTGGCCGCGAGCATTTCGTCCAGCACCGCCGAGATCGCGCCAGTGTCGGTCACTTGCTTGAGGCCGCGCTTGTCGATGATCTCGTCCGCACTGCCTTCGCCGTTGGCCATCGCTTCAAACACGACCTTGGCGATCTTGCCAGAGATGGTGTTGTCCTTGATGCGCAGCAGCATGCCGCCCAGTTGCTCGGCCGAAACCGGCGAGGATTCGATGTCCAGGCCTTGCTTGTTGAGCAGGCTGCCCAACTCGACCATTACCCAGTTCGCCGCCAGTTTGGCGTCGCCGCCGATGCTCGCGACTTTCTCGAAGTAATCGGCTTGCTCGCGGCTGGTCGCCAACACGCTGGCGTCATAGACCGACAGACCGAATTGCTCCTGGAAACGCTCGCGTTTTTGCGGTGGCAGTTCCGGCAGGGTCGCGCGCACGTCGTCGAGGAACGAATCTTCGATGACAACCGGCAGCAGGTCCGGATCGGGGAAGTAACGGTAGTCGTTGGCTTCCTCTTTGCTACGCATCGGACGGGTTTCGTCCTTGTTCGGATCGTACAGACGGGTCTGCTGGATCACTTTGCCGCCGTCTTCGATCAGCTCGATCTGACGCTGCACTTCGCTGTTGATCGCTTTTTCGATGAAGCGGAACGAGTTGACGTTCTTGATCTCGCAGCGAGTACCGAACTCAACCTGGCCTTTGGGACGGATCGACACGTTGCAGTCGCAACGCAGCGAGCCTTCGGCCATGTTGCCGTCGCAGATGCCCAGGTAACGCACCAGCGCGTGGATCGTCTTGACGTAAGCCACGGCTTCCTTGGCGCTGCGCATGTCCGGCTCGGAGACGATTTCCAGCAGCGGCGTGCCGGCACGGTTCAGGTCGATGCCGGTGGCACCGTTGAACTCTTCGTGCAGGCTTTTACCGGCGTCTTCTTCCAGGTGCGCACGGGTCACGCCGACACGTTTGATCGTGCCGTCTTCCATGGCGATATCCAGGTGGCCCTTGCCGACGATCGGCAATTCCATCTGGCTGATCTGGTAGCCCTTCGGCAAATCCGGGTAGAAATAGTTTTTACGGGCGAACACGTTGTGCTGGCCGATCTCGGCGTCAATCGCCAGACCGAACATCACCGCCATGCGCACCGCTTCCTGGTTCAGCACCGGCAATACGCCGGGCATGCCCAGGTCGATCAGGCTGGCCTGTGTGTTCGGCTCGGAACCGAAGGTGGTGGAACTACCGGAAAAGATTTTCGACCGGGTGGTGAGCTGGGTATGAATCTCCAGCCCGATCACGACTTCCCATTGCATGTGTGTCTCCTCAGAAGCCGGTTGGGGTGCGGGTGTGCCAGTCAGTGTTCAACTGATACTGGTGGGCAACGTTCAACAGGCGACCTTCCTGGAAATACGGAGCGAGCAGTTGCACGCCCACCGGCAGGCCATCGACGAAACCGGCCGGCATGGACAAGCCTGGCAGGCCCGCGAGGTTGGCGGTGATGGTGTAGACGTCTTCCAGATAGGCAGCGACCGGGTCGCTGTTCTTGGCGCCGAGCTTCCAGGCCGGGTTCGGCGTGGTTGGGCCGAGGATGATGTCGACCTCATTGAAGGCGGCCATGAAGTCGTTCTTGATCAGACGACGGATTTTCTGTGCCTTCAAGTAGTAGGCGTCGTAGTAACCGGCCGACAGCGCGTAGGCACCGACCATGATCCGGCGCTGCACTTCCGGGCCGAAACCTTCGCCACGGGAACGCTTGTACAGATCGATCAGGTCTTTCGGATTCTCGCAACGATGGCCAAAGCGCACGCCGTCGAAACGCGACAGGTTGGACGAGGCTTCTGCTGGCGCGATCACGTAGTACGCAGGAATCGCGTGCTGCATGTTTGGCAGGCTGATGTCCTTGATCACCGCGCCGAGCTTTTCCAGCTCCTTGACGCTGGTTTGGATCAGCTCGGCAATGCGCGGGTCGAGACCGGCGCTGAAATACTCTTTCGGTACGCCGATGCGCAGGCCTTGCAGCGAACCGTTGAGGCTGGCGCTGTAATCCGGCACCGGCTCGTCGATGCTGGTGGAGTCCTTTGGATCGAAGCCGGCCATGCCTTGCAACAAAATCGCGCAGTCTTCGGCAGTGCGCGCCATCGGGCCGCCCTGATCGAGGCTGGAGGCGTAGGCAATCATGCCCCAGCGCGAAACACGACCGTACGTCGGTTTCAGGCCGGTGAGGTTGGTCAGGGCCGCTGGCTGACGGATCGAGCCGCCGGTGTCGGTGCCGGTGGCTGCAGGCAGCAGGCGCGCAGCAACTGCGGCTGCCGAACCGCCGGACGAACCGCCAGGCACGTATTCCAGGTTCCATGGGTTTTTCACCGGGCCGTAGTAGCTCGACTCGTTGGCCGACCCCATGGCGAATTCGTCCATGTTGGTCTTGCCCAGGGTCACGGTCCCGGCAGCCGCCAGCTTGGCGACGACGGTGGCGTCGTACGGGGCTTTGAAGTTGTCGAGCATCTTCGAGCCGCAGCTGGTACGGATGCCCTGGGTGCAGAACAGGTCCTTGTGCGCAATCGGCGCGCCGAGCAGGGCGCCGCTCTCACCATTGGCCCGGCGTGCGTCAGCGGCTTTCGCCTGCTGGAGCGCCAGGTCTTCGGTGAGGCTGATGAAACTGTTGAGCTGAGGATCAAGCAGGGCGATACGCGCCAGCAGGGTCTTGGTCAGCTCTTCGGAAGAAAACTTTTTTTCGGCGAGTCCGCGGGCGATCTCGGCCAGAGTCATGTGATGCATTGCAGGCTCTTTCCCTTTAGTCGATGACTTTCGGAACCAGGTACAGGCCGTTTTCGACCGCTGGTGCGATGGACTGATAGGCCTCGC
This sequence comes from Pseudomonas sp. 3296, assembly GCF_031456615.1. NCBI lineage: Bacteria > Pseudomonadati > Pseudomonadota > Gammaproteobacteria > Pseudomonadales > Pseudomonadaceae > Pseudomonas > Pseudomonas sp. 3296. The sequence continues at coordinate 531,199 of NZ_JAVDUY010000003.1, read as the reverse complement.
GATGATTGGTCTCGGTCACGACGTCTGCACGCAGGCGCTGGCTGGTTTCCAATGGGTGGGCCAGCGGCTCGATACCGTCGGTATTGACCGCCTGCATTTCGTCGACCAGGCCCAGAATGCTGTTCAGGGCCGAAGTGATGTGTGGAAGATCGGCATCATTAAGGCCAAGGCAGGCCAAATGAGCGATTTTTTCCACGTCGGAGCGTTCAAGCGCCATTGCGATTCTCCAGTGGAATACAGAACGGACGGCGTCCGTGTGTTAGATTGTCGGAACACTACCGCATTTCTACGGTCGTAAGGCCGCGATTGTGGGGGTTGGTGCACAGAAAAGCGGCCAATTTAACATATTGGCGCCTTGCCCAAAATCCCTGTCGTTGTTAGAGTTTGCCGCACTTTTTTACCCACGCGTTGCCTAGGGTCCCTTTCCCATGTTCAAGAAACTGCGTGGCATGTTTTCCAGCGATCTTTCCATTGACCTGGGCACTGCCAACACCCTTATTTACGTGCGCGAGCGCGGTATCGTCCTGAATGAGCCATCGGTTGTGGCAATTCGGACACACGGTAACCAGAAAAGTGTCGTCGCTGTCGGCACCGAGGCGAAGCGCATGCTCGGCCGAACGCCGGGCAACATTGCTGCCATTCGTCCGATGAAGGATGGCGTAATTGCCGACTTCAGCGTCTGCGAAAAGATGCTGCAATACTTTATCAACAAGGTTCACGAAAACAGCTTCCTGCAGCCTAGCCCTCGTGTGCTGATCTGCGTTCCATGCAAATCCACCCAGGTTGAGCGTCGAGCTATCCGTGAGTCGGCCCTTGGTGCCGGTGCTCGTGAAGTGTTCCTGATCGAAGAGCCGATGGCTGCTGCGATCGGTGCCGGCCTGCCGGTTGAAGAAGCACGCGGTTCGATGGTGGTCGATATTGGTGGTGGTACTACCGAAATCGCCCTGATCTCCCTGAACGGTGTGGTTTACGCCGAATCCGTACGGGTTGGCGGCGACCGCTTCGACGAAGCGATCATCACCTACGTGCGTCGCAACTACGGCAGCCTGATCGGCGAATCCACTGCCGAGCGCATCAAGCAGGAAATCGGTACGGCCTACCCGGGCGGCGAAGTGCGTGAAGTCGACGTTCGTGGCCGTAACCTGGCCGAAGGCGTTCCACGTGCGTTCACCCTGAACTCCAATGAAGTGCTGGAAGCTCTGCAAGAGTCCCTGGCCACCATCGTTCAGGCTGTGAAAAGTGCACTGGAGCAATCGCCTCCGGAGCTGGCGTCCGATATCGCCGAGCGCGGTCTGGTACTGACCGGTGGTGGCGCCTTGCTGCGCGACCTCGACAAGTTGCTGGCCCAGGAAACAGGTCTGCCGGTGATCGTTGCCGAAGACCCGCTGACCTGCGTTGCTCGCGGCGGTGGCCGTGCATTGGAAATGATGGATAAACACACCATGGACCTGCTTTCCAGCGAATAAGTCGCCGGATTGCCTCTATGCTGTTGAGCGCGCAGGCGGCACTTTGCAGTGCTGCCTGTTGGCGCTTATCTTCTGTCAGTCTGCATCCAGGCCGGTTTGATGCCGTATGAGTAAAGAGAACATTTGCCTGGGAGGAGCGGCTTATTAAACCGCTTTTTTCCAAAGGTCCCTCACTGGGCGTGCGCTTATTGGTGCTGGTCGTGCTTTCGATCGCGCTGATGGTGGTCGATGCCCGCTTCACACTGCTCAAGCCAGTGCGTAGCCAGATGTCGCTGGTGCTGATGCAGTCTTACTGGATCACCGACCTGCCGCAGCGGCTATGGCAGGGTGTGGCCAGTCAATTTGGCAGCCGTACCGAGCTCGTTGCCGAAAACGAAAAACTCAAGACCGAAAACCTGCTGTTGCAGGGTCGCATGCAGAAGCTTGCCGCCCTCACCGAGCAGAACGTTCGCCTGCGCGAGTTGCTCAACTCTTCCGCGCTGGTCAACGAAAAGGTCGAAGTGGCCGAGTTGATCGGCATGGACCCGAACCCTTTCACCCATCGCATCATCATCAACAAGGGTGAGCGCGACGGTGTGATCCTTGGCCAGCCGGTGCTCGATGCCCGCGGCCTGATGGGGCAGGTGGTCGAGTTGATGCCCTACACCTCCCGTGTCTTGCTGCTGACCGATACGACGCACAGCATTCCGGTGCAGGTGAACCGCAACGGTCTGCGGGCGATTGCCAGCGGCACCGGCAACCCGGAGCGCCTGGAGTTGCGTCACGTAGCGGATACCGCCGACATCAAGGAAGGTGATCTGCTGGTCAGCTCCGGTCTGGGTCAGCGGTTCCCGGCGGGTTACCCGGTGGCGACGGTCAAGGAAGTGATTCACGATTCCGGCCAGCCATTTGCCATCGTGCGTGCCGTGCCAACCGCCGCGCTGAACCGCAGCCGTTATTTGCTGCTGGTGTTCAGCGATGGCCGTACGGCCGAAGAGCGCGCCAACGAAGCGGCCCAGGCACAAGAGGCGCTGGATCAGCACGGCGGCGGTCCGATCATTCCGGCCACCGTGCCTAAACCGGTTCCGGCGGCAACCGTGGCGCCTGCTGCACCTGCCGCCACTCCGGCGGCTGCACCGGCTCCAGCAACTGCGGCTCCGGCAACCCCGGCAAAACCGACTAAACCCCCCGCTTCCAAGCCACCTGCTGCCAGCAAACCGCCGGCCGTGAAACCTGCTGCCAAACCGCCTGTCCCCGAACCGGCTGCCACTGGGAGACAAGAATAATGGCCGGCGTCAAAGCCTCTCGAAATAGCTGGATTGTCTGGGTGACGTTCGCTATCGGCCTGTTGCTCAGCGTTTCGCCGCTGCCGCAGTTCATGGAAATCCTCCGCCCCTTGTGGCTGGCGTTGCTGCTCGCGTTCTGGGCGCTGACCCTGCCGCAAAAAGTCGGCATGGTCACCGCGTGGTGCCTGGGCTTGGCTGAAGACGTGCTGTACGGCACGTTGCTTGGTCAGAACGCATTGATCCTGACGTTGATTACCTTCCTGGTACTGTCGTTGCAGCAGCGCTTGCGCATGTTCCCGATGTGGCAACAGAGCCTGGTGATCCTGGTGATTTTCGGCCTGGCGCAACTTGTTCAGCTGTGGCTGAGCGCCCTGACCGGTAACCGTCAGCCCACCCTGGCGCTGGTGCTGCCGGCACTGGTCAGCGCGTTGTTGTGGCCTTGGGTCAGCTACGGTTTGCGTGGTCTGCGTCGGCGCTACAAAATCAATTAATTCGGTCAGGCATTGGCCCGCACTAGACAGGGAGATGTCTTGATGAAGCAGCTGTACCTCGCCTCAGGCTCGCCGCGTCGGCGTGAACTGCTCACGCAGATCGGCGTGCCGTTCTCTGCCATCAGCGCGGACATCGATGAAACCCCCTTGCCTCAAGAATCCCCATCGGCCTATGTCGAGCGCCTCGCGCGCGGCAAAGCCGAGGCCGGGCGCGGAGCCGTCGTGTCCGACGCTGATTTTTGCGTGTTGGGCGCCGACACTGCCGTGGTGCTGGAAGGCAAAATTCTTGGCAAACCGGTGGACGAAGCCGATGCGTGCGCCATGCTTATGCTGTTGGCCGGTCGTGAACATGAGGTGCTGACCGCCATTGCCGTACTCGATGCCGAACGCTGCGAGTCCCGGGTGGTGCGCAGCCTGGTGCGGTTTCGCAACATCAGTCGCGACGAAGCGGCAGCCTATTGGGCCAGCCGCGAGCCACGCGACAAGGCGGGTGGCTACGGCATTCAGGGCCTGGGTGCGGTATTTGTTGCCGGGCTCAATGGCAGTTATTCGGCGGTCGTCGGGTTGCCGCTGTGCGAAACCGCAGAACTGCTCGGCCATTTCGGCATACCCTGTTGGCAAACACTTGACGCGCGCTGAGCGTCGTACTGACAAGATGCAGCCATTATTGTGAACATGCCTGAACGAGACCCTGCCATGAGTGAAGAGATTCTGATCAACATCACGCCGATGGAATCACGCGTGGCGGTGGTCGAAAACGGTGTTCTGCAAGAGGTCCACGTCGAGCGTACGCAAAAACGCGGGATCGTCGGCAACATCTATAAAGGCAAGGTCGTACGGGTTTTACCAGGCATGCAGGCGGCGTTCGTCGACATCGGCCTGGACCGCGCAGCATTCATTCACGCCTCGGAAATTTCCCTGCGTGAAGGCCCTGCGGTCGAGAGCATCAGCGCCCTGGTTCATGAAGGCCAGAGTCTGGTGGTCCAGGTCACCAAGGACCCGATCGGTTCCAAAGGCGCACGTCTGACGACGCAGCTGTCGATTCCATCGCGCTATCTGGTGTATATGCCGCGTACCGCTCACGTCGGTATTTCGCTGAAGATCGAAGACGAGGCCGAACGCGAGCGCCTCAAGCAAGTGGTCACCGATTGCGTGGCCAAAGAAGGCATAAAGGAAGCCGGCGGTTTCATATTGCGCACCGCTGCCGAAGGGGCGGGCGCCGATGAGATCCTCATGGACATCCGCTACCTGCGCCGTCTCTGGGATCAGATCAACGAGCAAATCAAAACCATTGCCGCGCCGAGTGTGATCTACGAAGACCTCGGCCTCGCGTTGCGCACCCTGCGTGACCTGGTGAGCCCGAAGATCGAGAAGATCCGCATCGATTCCCGGGAAACCTTCCAGAAAACCACGCAGTTCGTCGCCGAACTGATGCCGGAAATTGCCGATCGCCTGGAGCATTACCCGGGCGAGCGGCCTATTTTCGATTTGTATGGCGTCGAAGACGAAATCCAGAAAGCCCTGGAGCGCAAAGTCCCGCTCAAATCCGGCGGTTACCTGGTGGTCGACCCGGCGGAAGCCATGAGCACCATCGACGTCAACACCGGGGCCTTTGTCGGCCATCGCAACCTTGAAGAAACCATCTTCAAGACCAACCTCGAAGCCGCCACCGCCATTGCCCGTCAACTGCGCCTGCGCAATCTGGGCGGGATCATCATCATCGACTTCATCGACATGGAAGACGAAGAACACCAGCGCCAGGTGTTGCGCACGCTCGAGAAACAGCTGGAACGCGACCACGCCAAGACCAACATCATCGGCATCACCGAGTTGGGCCTGGTGCAGATGACCCGCAAGCGCACCCGCGAAAGTCTCGAACAGGTGCTGTGCGAACCGTGCAGCAGCTGTCAGGGCCGCGGCAAATTGAAGACGCCGGAAACGGTCTGCTACGAAATTTTCCGAGAAATCCTCCGCGAGGCGCGCGCCTATCAAGCGGAAGGCTATCGTGTATTGGCGAACCAGAAAGTCGTCGACCGTTTGCTCGACGAAGAGTCAGGCAACGTGGCCGAGCTGGAAGGGTTTATCGGACGCACCATCCGATTCCAGGTGGAAACCATGTATTCCCAGGAACAATACGACGTGGTGTTGCTCTGAATCGCGGTGTTTCAACCTTACTAGAACGGCTGGCCTCAGCTTTTTGCAGTATTTTTGCCATGGGAGCCACCTGACATGGAACGTCTGACACGCATTTTGGTTGCAATGACCCGCTGGGGTCTGGGCCTGTGCGCGTTGGTACTGGTGTTGATGGCGTTGTACGTCAGCCTCGGCCGAGAGCTGACGCCTCTGGTGGCCGAATACCGTGTCGACGTCGAAACCAAAGCCACCGAGGCCTTGGGCATGCCGCTGCAAATCGGAAAGCTGGAAGGCAACTGGAGTGGTTTTGCGCCGATCCTGCTGGCTCATGACGTGACCGTCGGCGAAGGCGCCAATGCCCTGCACCTGGACCAGGTGCGTGCGGTGCCGGACATTTGGGAAAGCCTGTTGGCGCGCCAGGTGCGCCTCGCTCACCTTGAACTCAATGGTTTGAAGATCAGCCTCAAGGAAGGCGACGACGGCCAGTGGGTGCTGGAAGGTTTGCCGGTGCAGAAGGATCAGCCGCTTGATCCGGAACAACTGCTCAACCGCATGCAAATGGTCCAACAGCTGTCGGTGATCGACAGTCAGGTGACCTTGCAGCCCCTGGGTCAGCCGCCGCTGACCTTGACCTACGTCGGCTTTAATCTGAAAACCGGTGCTTCTCGCCAGCGCCTTGATGCGCGAATGACCTTGCCCGATGGCCAGCCAGTTGCCATGAGCCTGCGCACCCGCATTCAGGCCAGTCAGTGGAAGGACGGTGAAGCCGAGGCTTACTTGAGCCTGCCGCAAAGCGACTGGTCGAAATGGCTGCCCGAGCGCCTCACCCAGCAATGGAATTTTTCCGAGATCAAGGCCGGTGGCGAGCTCTGGATCAATTGGGGCAAGGGCGAACTGCAATCCGCGGCCATTCGCTTGAACGCACCGCAAGTCAAAGGCGCCTACGCCGAACGCAAACCGATCCAGATCAACAATCTGGCGCTCAATGGCTATTTCCAGCGCAGCACTGAAGGCGTCGTGGTGACGCTGGATTCCCTCGCCATGAACTTTGGCGAGACGCGCTGGGAGTCGCATCTGCAACTCACACAAACCTCAGCTACCGACAAGGTCGAAGAACTCTGGCACCTGCAAGCTGACCGCGTCGACCTCACTCCGCTCACGCCATTGCTGAACGCCCTGGGCCCACTGCCCGAAGGTGTCGCTACGGCGGTGGAAAAGCTCAAAGTGACCGGTGGGCTGCGCAATGTGCTGATCGACATGCGGCCCAATGCCACTGACGACAGCAAGTTCAGCTTCGCCGCGAATCTTGATCGGGTCGGTTTTGATGCCTATCACGGCGCACCGGCGGCGCGAAATGTCAGCGGCAGCATCAGCGGCGACCTCGGCAAGGGTGAGTTGCGCATGGACAGCAAGGACTTTGTCCTGCACCTGGACCCGATTTTCGCCAAGCCATGGCAATACCTTCAGGCCAACGCGACGCTGACCTGGAAGCTCGACAAAGAAGGCTTCACCCTGATCGCGCCGTACCTCAAGGTTCTTGGCGAAGAGGGCAAGATTGCCGGTGACTTCCTGATCCGCCTGCATTTTGATCACACCCAGGAAGACTACATGGACCTGCGGGTCGGCATGGTCGAGGGGGACGGTCGCTACACCGCCAAGTACCTGCCGACCATGCTCAGCCCTGCGCTTGACGAATGGTTGCGTACGGCCATTCTAAAGGGCGCGGTAGACGAAGGTTTCTTCCAGTATCAGGGCTCGCTGAACCATGGTGCGGCCGACACTGCCCGCAGCATCAGCCTGTTCTTCAAGGTGCACGATGCCGAACTGGCGTTCCAGCCGGGCTGGCCGCATGTGAGCAAGGTCACCGGTGATGTGTTCGTGGAAGACAGTGGCGTGCGGATTCTGGCCAGCAAAGGGCAGTTGCTCGACACTCAGGTGAGCGACATTTACGTCAATATTCCCCATGTACCTGATGGCAAAAACGTCCATCTGTTCCTCGACGGCGGATTCGCTGGCGGCTTGGGCGATGGCCTGAAAATTCTTCAGGAAGCGCCAATCGGCACCGCTGAAACCTTTGCCAAGTGGGAAGGTGAGGGCGATCTGCAAGGCAAGTTGAACCTGGATATCCCGCTGGCCAAAGGCGAGCAACCGAAGATTCTGGTCGACTTCAAGACCGCCCAGGCGCGTCTGAAACTGGCCGATCCAGCGCTGGAGTTGACTCAACTCAAGGGTGATTTCCGCTTTGACAGCACCAAGGGTTTGAGCGGACAGAACATTAGCGCGCGGGCTTTTGACAGGCCTGTCACCGCACGAATTTTCGCCGATGGCAGCGCGGGTAACATCAAGACGCGCGTCACGGCTTCCGGTCAGGTCGAGGTCAAGAAACTCACGGACTGGCTGAGCGTGACTCAACCGTTGCCGGTTTCCGGGGTCATCCCGTATCAATTGCAGCTGAACCTGGACGGTGCTGACAGTCAGTTGATGGTCAATTCCAGCCTGAAGGGCGTGAAGGTCGATCTGCCGGCCCCGTTCGGCATGACGGCCGATGACAGTCGTGACACGACATTCCGCATGACCCTGCAAGGGCCAGAGCGGCGCTACTGGGTCAACTATGGTCAGCTGGCAAACTTCACGTTTGCCGCCCCCAGCGGTAGTTTTGCCGACGGTCGTGGTGAGTTGTTCCTCGGTGGTGGCGATGCCGTATTGCCCGGCGCCAAAGGCCTGCGGGTGCGCGGTGTGCTGTCGGAGCTGGATGTCGGTCCCTGGCAGGATCTGGTGGGCAAGTACGCCGGTCAGGATCCGGGGGGCAGTGCCAAGCAGTTCTTCAGCAGTGCAGACTTAAAGATTGGCAAGCTCAGCGCTCTGGGCACGACCCTCGATCAGGCGTCCGTGCAAGTGAACCGAAAGCCTGCCAGTTGGGCGTTGCAACTCGATAGCCAGCAGGTCAAGGGCGCCGTTGGTGTTCCCGATGCGAAAGGCGCACCGATCACGGTCAATCTGCAGTACGTGCGGCTGCCCGCACCGGATCCGAAGGTGGTGGCCGACGAGAACTCGCCCGATCCACTGGCTACGGTCGACCCGACAAAGATTCCGGCACTGGACATCACCATCAACCAGCTTCTCCTAGGGCAGGATCTGGTGGGTGGCTGGTCGCTGAAAATCCGTCCGACTGCCAAAGGTATTGCACTCAACAACCTCGACATGGGCCTCAAAGGGATTCTGTTGCAAGGCAGTGGCGGCTGGGAAGGTGTGCCCGGTAGCTCCAGCAGTTGGTACAAGGGGCGGATCAGCGGCAAGAATCTCGCTGATGTCCTCAAGGGCTGGGGGTTTGCGCCGAGTGTCACCAGCGAAGAGTTTCATATGGATGTTGACGGTCGCTGGCCGGGTTCACCGGCCTGGCTGGCCAGCAAGCGTTTCTCCGGCACCCTGGATGCGTCGCTGACCAAGGGCCAGTTTGTTGAAGTCGAGGGCAGTGCCCAGGCCCTGAAGGTCTTTGGCCTGCTGAACTTCAACTCCATCGGTCGCCGGCTGCGCCTGGACTTTTCCGACCTGTTCGGCAAAGGCCTGAGTTATGACCGGGTCAAGGGATTGCTGGTCGGGACCAATGGCGTCTACGTCACCCGCGAGCCGATCCGGATGACCGGTCCGTCCAGCAACGTGGAACTGGATGGCACCTTGAACCTGGTGGGTGATCAGATCGACGCCAAGTTGCTGGTGACCTTGCCGGTGACCAACAACTTGCCGATTGCGGCGTTGATTGTCGGCGCGCCGGCTGTTGGCGGCGCGCTGTTCCTGATCGACAAACTGATCGGTGACCGTGTTTCCCGATTTGCCAGCGTGAAATACACCGTCAAGGGCCCGTGGAAAGAGCCGCAGATTACCTACGACAAGCCTTTTTAAGTCGCTTTTGAAAAAGCACTCGTCAAGGATGGAGTAGCATGGGCGCCTGTTCTCATGAAATGCGATGCAGGAGCGCTCCATGTCAGTAGCGGTGATTCAAATGGTCAGCCAAAGCGATGTGCTGGCCAATCTGGCTCAGGCTCGCGGGCTGCTTGAACAGGCAGCGGCCGGTGGTGCGCAACTCGCCGTGCTGCCGGAAAACTTCGCCGCCATGGGCCGTCGCGACATTGCCGACATCGGCCGCGCCGAGGCATTGGGTGAAGGCCCTATCCTGCCATGGTTGAAACAGACCGCCCTCGACCTCAAGTTATGGATAGTGGCAGGCACATTGCCGTTGCCGCCGGTGGATCAACCGACGGCGAAGGTGCATGCCTGCTCGTTGTTGGTGAACGATCATGGCGAAACAGTAGCGCGCTACGACAAGCTGCACTTGTTTGACGTGGACGTGGCGGACAATCGCGGGCGTTATCGTGAGTCCGATGACTATGCTTATGGCAATGGCGTGGTGGTTGCGGATACGCCGGTCGGGCGAGTCGGCCTGACGGTGTGTTACGACCTGCGCTTCCCGGAGCTGTACAGCGAATTACGGGCTGCCGGGGCAGAGTTGATTACCGCGCCGTCGGCGTTTACGGCGGTGACCGGCGCGGCGCATTGGGATGTGCTGATTCGCGCCCGGGCCATCGAGACCCAATGTTATGTGCTGGCGGCCGCTCAGGGTGGAACGCATCCGGGGCCGCGAGAAACCTGGGGGCATGCCGCAATCGTCGACCCCTGGGGCCGCGTGCTGGCACAACAGGATCAAGGCGAGGCCGTGCTGCTGGCGGAACGCGATAGCAGCGAACAGGCGTCCATCAGGGCGCGGATGCCGGTGTCCAGCCACCGGCACTTTTTCTCGCAGGGCGCCCAGCGACCTGCCTCAGAACGATGAATTTAAGGCGTAAAGCATATGAGCGAGTTGTTGTCCTCAGTCAGTGAACACCTCCTGGCGCCCGGTGGCGTAACGATCGAGAGCCTGCAAGGCGTACTCGGTGATCTGGCCGGCCCGGGCATCGATGCCGCCGACCTGTATTTCCAGGGGCAGATTTCCGAGTCATGGGCGCTGGAAGACGGGATCGTCAAGGAGGGCAGCTTCAACCTCGACCAAGGCGTCGGCGTGCGTGCGCAATCAGGTGAAAAAACCGGTTTTGCGTACAGCAATGCCATCACCCTGGAAGCCCTCGGTGCCGCGGCCCGTGCCGCGCGTTCGATCTCCCGCGCCGGGCAAAATGGCACGGTGCAGGCGTTCACCACCCAGGACGTTGCCCAGTTATACGGACCGGACAACCCGCTGGAAGTGATCTCCCGCGCCGAGAAAGTCGAACTGCTCAAGCGCATCGATGCAGCCACTCGCGCCCTCGATCCACGCATCCAGCAAGTGACCGTGAGCATGGCCGGCGTCTGGGAGCGCATCCTCGTGGCCTCCACCGATGGCAGCCTGGCCGCCGATGTACGGCCTCTGGTGCGTTTCAACGTGAGCGTGATCGTTGAACAAAACGGTCGCCGCGAGCGCGGTGGGCATGGCGGTGGCGGACGTACCGATTACCGTTATTTCCTCAGTGACGACCGCGCCATGGGCTACGCCCGTGAAGCGTTGCGTCAGGCTCTGGTCAACCTTGAGGCCATTCCGGCACCGGCTGGCACGTTGCCGGTGGTGTTGGGTTCCGGCTGGTCCGGCGTGCTGTTGCACGAAGCGGTCGGCCACGGTCTGGAAGGCGACTTCAACCGCAAGGGCAGTTCGGCCTACAGCGGGCGCATGGGCGAGATGGTTGCCTCCAAGCTGTGCACCATCGTCGATGACGGCACGCTGGCGGGCCGTCGTGGCTCCCTGAGCGTCGACGACGAAGGCACCCCGACCGAGTGCACCACGCTGATCGAAAACGGCGTACTCAAAGGCTATATGCAGGACAAGCTCAACGCGCGCCTGATGGGCGTGGCCCGTACCGGTAACGGTCGTCGTGAATCCTACGCACACCTGCCAATGCCACGCATGACCAACACTTACATGCTGGCGGGCGAAAGCGATCCGGCGGAAATCATCGCTTCGGTGAAACGCGGCATCTACTGTGCCAACCTCGGCGGTGGCCAGGTGGACATTACCAGCGGCAAGTTCGTGTTCTCCACCAGCGAGGCGTACCTGATCGAAGACGGCAAGATTACCGCCCCGGTCAAAGGCGCGACGTTGATCGGCAACGGTCCGGAAGCCATGAGCAAGGTGTCGATGGTCGGTAACGATCTGGCGCTGGACAGCGGCGTGGGGACGTGTGGCAAGGATGGGCAGTCGGTGCCGGTGGGTGTCGGCCAGCCAACGCTGAAAATCGATGCGATCACTGTGGGTGGCACAGGATCGTAAGCAGGGATGGAGCTTCGGGTGAACCGCGTGCGGTTCACCCGATTCGGGACTTAGCGCAGACCGCGTTGAGTCTCGTCCAGCTCTCGGATGTACTTGAAGATTTTACGGCTCGATGCCGGTGGCTTGTTGGTTGCCAGTTCGTGCTGGGCCTGACGGATCAGGGAGCGCAATTGCTGACGATCAGCCTCCGGGTAGTCGAGCACGAACTTCTCCAGGACTGCATCGTCGCCCGCGATCAAGCGATCGCGCCAACGTTCCAGGCCATGGAAACGTTCGTTGTACTGCCGGGTGGAGGCATCGAGTTGATCGAGCAGGGTCAGAATGGCGGCAGTGTCCTGGTCGCGCATCAGTTTGCCGATGAACATAAGGTGCCGTTTACGCGCGATATTCGCGGTGTGCTTGGGCGCATCGGCCAGGGCCCGACGCATAGCGTCGGTCAACGGCAGTTTTGCCAGCAAGTCAGGCTTGAGTGTTGTAAGGCGCTCGCCAAGGTCAACCAGAGCATGAAGCTCGCGTTTAACCTGGGATTTGCTTTTTTCTCCCGTATCGAGGGAGTCGTCGTAAGAATCAACCATGGTGGCCGTCCGCAAAGAAACGCCGCCATGATAACCAGTCGGGGGCCACTTGTCCGGCCCGGTCGCTCGAAGGCCTTACCGAAAGCAGAATTTGAGTGGAGAACAGCATGAGTGCAGTTGAAAGCGTCGGCCCACAAGCGTTGCCGGCACTGCAAGAACAAGTCGAGCAGATCATCGCTGAGGCCAAGCGTCAGGGCGCCAGCGCCTGCGAAGTTGCCGTGTCCCTGGAGCAGGGTCTGTCCACTTCGGTGCGTCAGCGTGAGGTCGAAACCGTCGAATTCAACCGCGATCAGGGCTTTGGCATCACCTTGTACGTCGGTCAGCGCAAAGGCTCGGCCAGTACGTCGGCGAGCGGTCCCGACGCGATTCGCGAAACCGTCGCGGCGGCGCTGGCCATCGCCAAGCACACCTCCGAAGACGAAGCCTCGGGCCTGGCTGATGCCGCGCTGATGGCTCGCGACCTGCAGGATTTCGACCTTTTCCACCAATGGGACATCACCCCGGAACAAGCCATCGAACAAGCGCTGGCCTGCGAAGCCGCTGCGTTTGCCACCGACAGCCGGATCAAAAATGCCGACGGCACCACACTCAGCACCCATCAGGGTTGCCGTGTGTACGGCAACAGCCACGGGTTTATCGGTGGCTACGCATCGACCCGCCACAGCCTGAGCTGCGTGATGATCGCCGAGGCCGATGGTCAGATGCAGCGTGATTACTGGTACGACGTGAACCGTCAGGGCAATTTGCTGGCCGACCCGGCGAGCATTGGCCAGCGTGCCGCGCAACGGGCGGCGAGCCGTCTGGGCGCGCGTCCGGTACCGACTTGCGAGGTGCCGGTGCTGTTTTCCGCCGAGCTGGCGGGTGGTTTGTTCGGCAGCTTCCTGTCGGCAATTTCCGGCGGCAGCCTTTACCGCAAATCATCGTTCCTTGAAGGCACACTGGGTCAGAAGCTGTTCCCGGAATGGTTGACCATCGACGAGCGTCCGCACTTGATGCGTGCCATGGGCAGTTCCGCGTTTGACGGCGATGGCCTGGCGACCTACGCCAAGCCGTTTGTCGAAAAGGGTGAGTTGGTGTCGTACATCCTTGGCACCTATTCCGGGCGTAAACTCGGGATGCCGAGCACCGCCAACGCCGGCGGCGTGCATAACCTGTTCGTCACCCATGGTGATGAAGATCAGGCTGCTTTGCTGCGTCGCATGGGTCGTGGCCTGCTGGTGACCGAACTGATGGGCCAGGGTCTGAACATGGTCACCGGCGATTACTCCCGTGGTGCAGCGGGTTACTGGGTCGAGAACGGCGAAATCCAGTTCGCGGTGCAAGAAGTGACCATTGCCGGCAACATGCGTGACATGTTCAAGCAAATCGTTGCGGTCGGTAATGACCTGGAGTTGCGCAGTAACATTCGTACGGGTTCTGTTTTGATCGAGCGCATGACGGTGGCGGGCAGCTAAACTCGCTCGTCACAAAAAAGGCGCGCCACCTGATTGGGTGGTGCGCCTTTTTTTATCGGGTTACTGAGCGGCTTTGGTCTGGACTGGCGTTTACTCGCCTTCGTCGAAATAACGGTTGATCAAGTCCCTCAACGCATCCAGTGCCCTTTGCGCGTCTTCGCCTTCGGTGCTGATATGGATTTTGGTGCCCTTGCCCGCAGCGAGCATCATCATTGCCATGATGCTTTTGCCGTCGACCGTGGATTCCGGAGTGCGTCCTACTCTGATCGTGCAATCCTTGAACTCACCGGCGACCCCGACGAATTTTGCAGAAGCACGGGCATGCAGGCCCAGCTTGTTGATGATTTCGATTTCCAGAGCAGGCATCGCGGTGTGAATCCTTTAGCTGAGGTCGCGGTGGCGGACCTGGACGTTCTTCAGGGATTGTTGCAAAACCTGGCCCAGACGTTCGGTCAGGTAGACGGAGCGGTGATGCCCGCCGGTGCAGCCAATGGCAATGGTGACATAAGCACGGTTGCTGGCGGCAAAGCGCGGCAGCCACTTGAGCAGATACGACGATATGTCCTGGAACATTTCTTCGACATCCGGTTGAGCGGCGAGGTACTCGGCCACCGGTTGATCGAGCCCCGACTGCGCACGCAGCTCCGGCTTCCAGTAAGGGTTGGGCAGGCAACGCACGTCGAACACCAGGTCCGCGTCTACCGGCATGCCACGCTTGAATCCGAACGACTCGACCAGAAAGGCAGTACCGGCTTCCGGCTGGTTCAGCAGGCGCAGCTTGATGGTGTCGCGCAGCTGGTACAGGTTCAGATTCGTGGTGTTGATCTTGAGGTCGGCCAGATCGACGATCGGACCCAGCAGATTGCTTTCGTCCTCGATCGCCTCGGCCAACGAACGGTTAGGGGTGCTCAGCGGGTGACGACGGCGGGTTTCGGAAAAGCGTTTGAGCAAGGTTTCTTCGTCGGCGTCCAGGTACAGCACATCGCACTTGATATGCCGGCTACGGACTTCTTCGAGCAGTTCGGGAAAGCGTGACAGGTGGCTCGGCAGGTTACGTGCATCGATGGACACGGCGACCAGCGGCTGTGCCAGTTCGGTATGAATCAGTGCGCGTTCGGCCAGTTCCGGCAGCAAGCCGGCGGGCAGGTTGTCGATGCAGTAGTAGCCGTTGTCCTCGAGAACATCGAGTACGGTACTTTTACCTGAGCCGGAACGGCCACTGACGATGATCAAGCGCATGATTAGTGACCGTTTTGCTCTTCCAGAACAACCTTATACAAGGCTTCGTTGCTCTGAGCACTACGCAGTTTTTCCCGCACCTCCTTGCGATCGAGCATGCTGGCGATCTGGCGGAGCAGTTCAAGGTGCGCATCGGTAGCCGCTTGCGGGACCAGCAGTACAAACAGCAGGTCAACCGGAGCGCCGTCGATGGCGTCGAAATCGATTGGGGCGTCTAGGTGCATCAAGGCGCTGATGGGCGATTCGCAACCTTTGAGGCGGCAGTGGGGGATGGCGATGCCGTTACCAAAACCGGTCGAGCCGAGTTTTTCACGGGCAATCAAAGCCTCGAAGACATCTTGCATCTCCAGATCCGGCACTTCCCGGGCAATCAGGTTGGCAATTTGTTCGAGTGCTTTCTTTTTACTGCCGCCCGGCACGTTCACGAGGGAACGGCCGGGGGTCAGGATGTTTTCAAGTCGGATCATGGGTTGGGGATGTTAACGACCGGTCGCGCCCTGGAGGAGGCTCTGGGTCTTTTCCTTATGCTTTTTGAGTTGTTTATCCAGCTTGTCGGTCAATGCGTCGATCGCCGCGTACATATCGGTATGTTCCGCGTTGGCGACCACTTCATTGCCGGGAATATGCAGGGTGGCTTCGATTTTCTGCTTCAGCTTCTCGACCGTCATCGTGACCTGCACGTTGGTGATCTTGTCGAAATGCCGCTCTAATCGTTCGAGTTTTTCGCCGATGTAGATGCGCAGGGGTTCGGTCACTTCCAGTTGGTGTCCACTGATGTTGACTTGCATACAGCTTCTCCTTCGTTGCCAGTGCATAAAGCGGTAGATCAGATGATCTACCACTGGAACGCTGTGGCGTGGCTCTACATCAACCGCTTGCGTTCGCTCGAAGGCGCGATCCCTAAGGATTCGCGGTACTTGGCGACGGTGCGGCGAGCCACCTGAATGCCTTGTGCCTCCAGTAAACCAGCGATCTTGCTGTCACTCAACGGCTTTTTCTGATTTTCCGCGGCAACCAGTTTTTTGATGATCGCGCGGATCGCCGTGGAGGAGCATTCGCCGCCTTCGGAGGTGCTGACGTGACTGGAGAAAAAGTATTTCAGCTCATATATGCCCCGTGGGGTATGCATGAATTTTTGCGTGGTCACCCGTGAAATCGTCGACTCGTGCATGCCTACCGCTTCAGCGATGTCATGCAGGACCAGCGGCTTCATGGCTTCGTCGCCGTACTCCAGGAAGCCGCGTTGATGTTCGACGATCTGGGTGGCGACTTTCATCAGGGTTTCATTGCGGCTTTGCAGGCTCTTGATGAACCAGCGGGCCTCTTGCAATTGATTGCGCATGAAGGTGTTGTCAGCGCTGGTGTCGGCGCGACGGACAAACCCAGCGTACTGGGCGTTGACCCGCAGCCTTGGCACCGACTCCTGGTTAAGTTCCACCAGCCAGCGTTCGTTGTCCTTGCGCACGATCACGTCTGGAACGACGTACTCGGCTTCGCTGGATTCGATCTGCGAGCCGGGGCGCGGGTTGAGGCTCTGGACCAGTTCGATGACCTGACGCAGTTCATCTTCCTTGAGCTTCATGCGGCGCATCAGTTGGCTGTAGTCGCGACTGCCGAGCAAATCGATGTAGTCGCTGACCAGGCGCTTGGCTTCGGCCAGCCAAGGCGTCTTGGCGGACAATTGGCGCAATTGCAGCAGCAGGCATTCGCCCAGGTTGCGCGCGCCGATGCCGGCCGGTTCGAATTGCTGGATGCGGTGCAGGACGGCTTCGATTTCGTCCAGTTCGATGTCCAGTTCCGGGTCGAAAGCTTCGAGGATCTCCTCGAGGGTTTCATCCAGGTAACCCTGATTGTTGATGCAGTCGATCAGGGTCACGGCGATCAGGCGATCGGTGTCGGACATCGGTGCCAGGTTCAGTTGCCAGAGCAGGTGGCTTTGCAGGCTCTCGCCAGCCGAAGTGCGAGTGGTGAAGTCCCATTCGTCGTCATCGTTGCTCGGCAGGCTGCTGGCGCTGGTCTGGTAGACGTCTTCCCAGGCTGTGTCGACGGGCAGTTCGTTGGGGATGCGCTCGTTCCAGTCACCTTCCTCGAGGTTGTCCACCGTCGGGGCGGTTTCCTGGTAGGAGGGTTCCGAAACATCGGCATTGGGTTGCTGTTCGGCTTTGTCGGCCAAGGGGTCGGCGTTGTCGAAGTCGTCGCCTTCTTCCTGGCGTTCGAGCATCGGATTGGACTCCAGGGCCTCCTGGATTTCCTGTTGCAGGTCCAGGGTCGACAATTGGAGCAGGCGGATGGCCTGTTGCAGCTGCGGTGTCATCGTCAGCTGCTGGCCCATTCTCAAGACTAGCGATGGTTTCATGGCAGGGGCTTAACACCTTATTCGCCGGCGCACATGCGCCATCCACTACAGGGCGCCGGAGCGCCAAACATAAGCAAATTATATGCCTGAAACTGAAGTGTTTGCCTAGAGCGCTGTAACAATAAAAACCTGTTGATTTTTATCGTCGTAAGCGCTCAGTCGGCTAGCCAGACACCTCAACGCTTACAGGCGGAACTCATGGCCCAGATAAACTTCTTTAACCAGGTCGTTGGCCAGGATAGTGGCGGAGTCGCCTTCGGCAATCAGCTGGCCATCGTTGACGATGTAGGCTGTTTCGCAGATATCCAGGGTTTCACGGACGTTGTGGTCAGTGATCAGCACGCCAATGCCTTTGGCCTTGAGGTGGTAGATGATCTGCTTGATGTCGCCGACCGAAATCGGGTCCACGCCGGCGAAAGGTTCGTCGAGCAGGATGAATTTCGGATTGGTGGCCAGTGCGCGAGCGATTTCCACGCGGCGGCGTTCACCACCCGACAGGCTCATGCCGAGGTTGTCGCGGATGTGGCTGATGTGAAATTCCTGCAGCAGGCTTTCCAGCTCTTTGCGACGCCCGGCCTTGTCGAGTTCCTTGCGGGTCTCGAGGATTGCCATGATGTTGTCGGCCACCGAGAGTTTGCGGAAGATCGACGCTTCTTGCGGCAGATAACCGATACCAGCCTTTGCGCGACCGTGCATCGGCTGGTGGCTGACGTCCAGATCATCGATCAGCACACGGCCCTGATCGGCCTGCACCAGGCCGACAATCATGTAGAAGCAAGTGGTCTTGCCGGCGCCGTTGGGACCCAGCAGGCCGACGATTTGACCGCTGTCGATCGACAGGCTGACGTCGCGCACGACCTGGCGGCTCTTGTAGCTCTTGGCCAGATGCTGAGCTTTCAGAGTTGCCATTACTGGGCCTTCTGCTCGTCGGTTTTCTTCTTCGGCTGGATCACCATGTCGATGCGTGGACGCGCCTCGGTGACCTTGTTGCCTGTCGCACGGCCAGCGCTCGCAAGCTTCTTGACTGTGTCGTAGACGATTTTCTCGCCCTGGGTGGTGTTGTTGTCCTTGTCGACAACTTTTGCCTTGTCGATCAGCACGACGCGGTTTTGCGCGGCGTGGTACTGGATAGTCACACCCCAACCCTGGACAGGCTTGGTGTCGCCAGCGGTCTGCAGTTGCTCGAAGTAGGCGAGATTGCCCACCGAAGTCACCACGTCGATGTCGCCAGCCGGCGTACGAGTGATGGTCACGGTGTTGCCCTTAACGATCATCGAACCCTGGGTGATGATCACGTCACCTTTATAGGTGGCAACGCCATTCTTATCGTCCAGTTGGGCATCGTCGGCCTGAATGCGGATTGGCTGCTCTTGATCGTTCGGCAGAGCCCAGGCGCTCACGCTTCCCAGTGCTGCGCCCAGACTGAGCAAAATAGGGAGGGTTTTAACGAGCCTCATACTGTCCTCTTACGTTAGATAGCAGGTGTATCCTGCTTTCTTTCAAGTACGCTTTCATTCCGTTGCCTGTCGATACACCGCCAGCGCCGTCGATTCTAACGGGTTGGTCGGTCTGCGCATATTGCTGCTGCGGGAACACAGTCATACGGGTGGTGGTAATCAGGGTCCTGCGGTTTTTTTCGTCGAAACGGGTAATGCGTACCGAGTCGATCAGCTCGACCTGGGTGCCGTCTGGGTTGACTTCCCCGTGTTCGCTCTGGACGTGCCAGGGAAACTGGGTGCCGCGGAACATGTTCAGGTCGGGGTTGGTCAGCAGTGTGACCTCGGACGCTTTCAGGTGTTCGACCTTGTCGGACGTCATTTCGTACTGCAATTTGCCGTCCGGCAGGTACTGCACGCTGTGGGCGTTGAGTGCGTAATAGTCGATCGCGCTTTCGTCGACAGGGGCAACTGTCTTGTCGAGAAAGCGTTCCGGGCTGATGTTCCAGTAGCCGACTGCAGCGAACAGCGCCGCGATGCAACTGAACAACAGGATGTTACGAAACTTTTTGCTCAGCATAATGGGCTCACAGGTACGCGGCGTTGGCCGCATCGAGGCGGCCCTGGGCGCGCAGGATCAATTCGCAGAATTCGCGAGCGGCACCCTCGCCACCACGGGCGACGGTAATGCCATGGGCGTTTTCACGCACGAAGCTGGCAGCGTTGGCTACCGCCATGCCCAGGCCGACGCGGCGAATCACCGGCAGGTCCGGCAGGTCGTCACCGAGGTAGGCCACTTGTTCATAGCTTAGGTTGAGTTGGGCCAGAAGTTCGTCCAGCACCACCAGTTTGTCCTCGCGACCTTGATAAAGGTGCGGGATGCCGAGGTTTTTTGCTCGTCGTTCGACCACCGGGGTCTTGCGGCCGCTGATGATAGCCGTCTGTACGCCTGCCGCCATCAACATCTTGATGCCTTGACCGTCGAGGGTGTTGAACGTCTTGAACTCACTGCCGTCTTCGAGGAAGTACAGGCGTCCGTCAGTCAGCACGCCGTCGACGTCAAACACGGCGAGTTTGATCTGTTTGCCGCGTTGCAGCAGGTCCGAACTCATTACATTACTCCTGCGCGCAGCAAGTCGTGCATGTTCAAGGCGCCGACCGGGCGGTCTTCGCTGTCGACCACGACCAGCGCGTTGATTTTGTGGTCTTCCATGATTTTCAGGGCCTCGGCGGCGAGCATTTCGGCGCGGGCGGTCTTGCCGTGTGCGGTCATGACCTGGTCAATGGTGGCGCTGTGGATGTCGATGCTGCGATCCAGTGTGCGGCGCAGATCGCCGTCAGTGAAGATCCCGGCCAGCTTGCCGTCGGCTTCCAGAATGACGGTCATGCCCAGACCCTTGCGGGTCATTTCCATCAGCGCGTCCTTGAGCAAAGTGCCGCGGTGAACCTGTGGCAGCTCTTGCCCGGCGTGCATGACGTTTTCCACTTTCAGCAGCAGACGCCGGCCCAGCGCACCACCGGGGTGGGAAAAGGCGAAGTCTTCAGCGGTAAAACCGCGCGCTTCCAGCAACGCAACGGCCAGGGCGTCGCCCATGACCAAGGCGGCAGTGGTAGAGGAGGTGGGTGCCAGGTTCAGCGGGCAGGCCTCGTGTTCGACGTGAACGTTGAGATTGACCTCGGCAGCCTTGGCCAGCGGTGATTCCGGGTTGCCGGTCACGCTGATCAACTGAATGCCGAGACGCTTGATCAGGGGCAACAGGGTGACGATTTCGTTGGTGGAACCGGAGTTCGACAGGGCCAGGATGATGTCGTCCCGCGTGATCATGCCCATGTCGCCGTGGCTGGCTTCGGCCGGGTGCACGAAAAAAGCCGTGGTGCCGGTGCTGGCCAGGGTGGCGGCGATCTTGTTGCCGATGTGCCCGGATTTACCCATGCCGACTACCACCACGCGGCCTTTGCTGGCCAGAATCATCTCGCAAGCGCGTACGAAATCAGCGTCGATGTGGGGCAGCAAGCCTTCTACGGCTTCCAGTTCGAGGCGGATGGTGCGTTGTGCTGATTGAATCAGGTCGCTGGATTGGCTCATGTCAGAAATCGTATAGCCTGATGAAAAGGCGGCGATTATAGCGGTAATGATCAAAACCCTCACGCTAGTTCGTCACGCTTTGTCATTCCCTGTAACCGAATCCCCTCTAAACGAGGCTTTTTGCCTGTCTTGTTACTGAACATGGTCGGGCTTGGGCCTTGGGGGGCAGGCCTTTGCAGTGATATAGTTCGCCGCCAGTTCGGCCTGCCCGGGGAGGTATGTGCTTTCGTCAGAGAGCCAGGCGTCCGAGTGAGAGGCTGCATCGCAAGGAGTTTAGATGAGTGCCGATAACGCCTACGCGGTCGAGCTGAAGGGACTGACCTTCAAGCGCGGTACGCGCAGCATTTTCAATAACGTCGATATCCGTATCCCGCGCGGCAAGGTCACCGGCATCATGGGGCCTTCCGGGTGTGGCAAAACCACGCTGTTGCGATTGATGGGCGCACAATTGCGTCCCACCAAGGGCGAAGTCTGGGTCAACGGCCAGAACCTGCCCAAGTTGTCGCGCAGTGATCTGTTCGATGCGCGCAAACACATGGGCGTGCTGTTCCAGAGTGGCGCCCTGTTTACCGACCTCGATGTGTTCGAGAACGTCGCCTTTCCGCTGCGCGTTCATACCGAGCTGCCGGAAGAAATGATCCGCGACATCGTCCTGCTCAAATTGCAGGCCGTGGGCTTGCGTGGCGCCATCGACCTGATGCCTGACGAGTTGTCCGGCGGCATGAAGCGTCGTGTTGCGCTGGCCCGGGCGATTGCCCTCGATCCGCAGATCCTCATGTACGACGAGCCCTTTGTCGGCCAGGACCCCATCGCCATGGGCGTACTGGTGCGCCTGATCCGCCTGCTCAACGATGCGCTGGGCATCACTAGCATCGTGGTCTCCCACGATCTGGCCGAAACCGCCAGCATCGCCGACTACATCTATGTTGTCGGCGAAGGCCAGGTGTTGGGGCAAGGGACTCCCGAGGAACTGATGAACTCGCAGGAACCGCGGATCCGTCAATTCATGACCGGCGAACCCGACGGCCCGGTCGCATACCACTTTCCAGCGACGGATTACCGCGCAGATCTTCTGGGGAAGCGTTGATGCGCAAGATTTCATTAATAGAGCGCGTGCGCCGGTTTGGCCACGCCGCCATCGATGTGCTGGCGGTGTTCGGTCGTTCGACGATCTTCCTGTTTCATGCCTTGCTCGGTCGCGGTGGCATTGGCGGCGGCTTTGGTCTGCTGGTCAAGCAATTGCACTCAGTGGGCGTGATGTCCCTGGTTATCATTGTCGTCTCCGGCGTGTTCATCGGCATGGTGCTGGCGCTGCAAGGCTTCAACATCCTGTCCAGCTACGGCTCGGAACAGGCGGTCGGGCAGATGGTTGCGCTGACGCTGCTGCGAGAACTGGGGCCGGTGGTGACGGCGTTGCTGTTTGCCGGGCGCGCCGGTTCGGCGCTGACGGCGGAAATCGGCAACATGAAATCCACCGAACAGTTGTCCAGTCTGGAAATGATTGGTGTCGACCCGCTCAAATATATTGTTGCCCCACGCCTGTGGGCTGGCTTCATTTCCCTGCCGGTGCTGGCAATGATTTTCAGTGTGGTGGGTATCTGGGGCGGCTCTTGGGTGGCCGTCGACTGGCTCGGTGTGTATGAAGGTTCGTACTGGTCGAACATGCAAAACAGCGTGACGTTCACTGATGACGTGCTCAATGGCATCATCAAAAGCATCGTCTTCGCGTTCGTCGTGACCTGGATCGCCGTATTCCAAGGCTATGACTGTGAGCCCACTTCCGAGGGGATCAGTCGTGCCACTACCAAAACCGTGGTGTATGCCTCTTTGGCTGTACTCGGCCTGGACTTTATTTTGACCGCCTTGATGTTTGGAGATTTCTGATGCAAAACCGCACCCTGGAAATCGGTGTCGGCCTTTTCTTGCTGGCTGGCATCCTGGCTTTGTTGCTGCTGGCGTTGCGGGTGAGTGGTCTGTCCCCGAGCCCGAGCACCGACACGTATAAACTTTATGCGTACTTCGACAATATCGCCGGTTTGACGGTCAGAGCTAAAGTGACCATGGCCGGTGTGACCATCGGCAAGGTCACGGCGATCGATCTGGACCGCGACACGTTCACCGGTCGGGTGACCATGCAACTGGAAAAGCGCGTAGATAACCTGCCGACTGATTCCACTGCATCTATCCTGACTGCTGGCCTGTTGGGCGAGAAGTACATCGGCATCAGCGTGGGCGGCGAAGAAGCCTTGCTCAAGGATGGCGGGACCATCCACGACACCCAGTCGTCGCTGGTGCTTGAGGACCTGATCGGTAAATTCCTGCTCAATACCGTTAGCAAAGACGCCAAATGAGGAGCTTTTGAATGATCTCTACCTTGCGACGTGGCCTGTTGGTAGTACTCGCGGCGCTGCCGTTGATGGCTAACGCCGTGGCGGCGCCTTCCGCGCACGATCTGGTACAGGACACCACCAACCGGATGCTGGCCGATCTGTCGGCCAACAAAGAGAAGTACAAGCAAGACCCGCAGGACTTCTATACAGCGTTGAACACCATCGTCGGGCCAGTGGTGGATGCCGAGGGCATCTCCAAAAGCATCATGACGGTCAAGTATTCGAAGAAAGCCACACCGGCACAGATGAAAACCTTCGAAGAAAACTTCAAGAAGGGCCTGTTCCAGTTTTATGGCAATGCGTTGCTTGAATACAACAACCAGGGCATCACCGTTGACCCGGCCAAAGACGAGTCGGGCGATCGCACCAGCGTTGGCATGACCGTCAAAGGCAGTAACGGCGCGATCTATCCAGTGTCTTACACGCTGGAAAAGATCAATGGCGAGTGGAAGCTGCGCAACGTCATCATCAATGGCATTAACATCGGCAAGCTGTTCCGTGATCAGTTCGCTGATGCGATGCAGCGCAATGGTAATGACCTGGACAAGACCATCAACGGTTGGGCCGGGGAAGTTGCCAAAGCCAAGGCGTCGACCGAGAAGTCAGCCCAATGAGTGTGTCGGCCATTCGCATGAGCGAATCCGGCGAGCTGCGGTTGAGTGGCATGCTGGACTACCTCACGGCCCCTGGCTTGCGCAAGCAGGGTCAGGCGTTGATTAAATCTAGCGCGGCTACCGCGCTGGTGGTCGACTGCTCGGCTGTGTTGAAGTCCAGCAGCGTCGGCTTGTCGCTGCTGCTGTGCTTCATGCGTGATGCAGAGGCGGCCGGCAAGGCGCTGAGCATCCGCGGGATGCCCGAAGACATGCGTGAAATCGCTCAGGTCAGCGAATTGACCGAGCTGTTGGCGCACCCCTGACCGCATCTATAAAGAAGCCCCCCGTCAGAGTCCTGCTTCGCGGGGTTCGCAGGCGCGGGGCTTTTTTGTATGATGTCCGACCCGTGCGCACAGGGCGCCGATTGAGGTTGAGCATGCAGGCCGTAGAAGTGAAGAGCTTCCTTGAAGGAAAGCTGCCCGGAACGTTGGTAGAAGTTGAGGGCGAAGGCTGCAATTTCCAGCTGAACGTGATTAGCGATGAACTGGCGGCGTTGAGCCCGGTGAAGCGTCAGCAGCAGATCTATGCCCATTTGAACCCATGGATCACCGATGGCAGCATCCATGCGGTCACTATGAAATTTTTCAGCAGCACGGCCTGGGCCGAGCGCACCTGAGCCCAAGGGCGTCGAGATTCTTATGGATAAATTGATTATTACCGGTGGCGTTCGTCTTGATGGCGAAATCCGCATCTCCGGGGCAAAGAACTCTGCCCTGCCGATCCTGGCTGCTACCCTGCTGTGTGATGGCCCGGTAACCGTGGCCAACCTGCCGCACCTGCACGACATCACCACGATGATCGAGCTGTTCGGTCGCATGGGCATCGAGCCGGTGATCGACGAGAAACTCAGCGTCGAAATCGACCCGCGCACCATCAAGACCCTGATCGCACCGTACGAACTGGTTAAAACCATGCGTGCGTCGATCCTGGTGCTGGGCCCGATGGTTGCCCGTTTCGGTGAAGCCGAAGTCGCACTGCCTGGCGGTTGCGCCATCGGTTCGCGTCCGGTCGACCTGCACATCCGTGGCCTTGAAGCCATGGGCGCAGTCATTGACGTCGAAGGCGGCTACATCAAGGCCAAGGCGCCTGAAGGTGGCCTGCGCGGCGCGCACTTCTTCTTCGATACCGTCAGCGTGACCGGCACCGAAAACATCATGATGGCGGCCGCTCTGGCCAAGGGCCGCAGCGTGTTGCAGAACGCCGCTCGCGAACCTGAAGTCATCGACCTGGCGAACTTCCTGATTGCCATGGGTGCCAAGATCACTGGCGCCGGCACCGACACCATCACCATTGATGGCGTTGAGCGTCTGCACCCGACCACGTACAAAGTGATGCCTGACCGCATCGAAACCGGCACCTACCTGGTGGCGGCTGCGGTGACCGGCGGTCGTGTGAAGGTCAAGGACACTGATCCGACCATCCTCGAAGCCGTTCTGGAAAAACTCCGCGAGTCGGGTGCCGAAATCACCTGCGGCGAAGACTGGATCGAGCTGAACATGCACGGCAAGCGGCCAAAAGCCGTTAACGTGCGGACCGCTCCGTACCCGGCGTTCCCGACCGACATGCAAGCGCAGTTCATCTCCCTCAACGCCATTGCCGAAGGCACCGGTGCGGTGATCGAGACGATCTTCGAGAACCGCTTCATGCACGTTTACGAACTGCACCGCATGGGCGCCAAGATCCAGGTCGAAGGCAACACTGCCATCGTTACCGGCACCGAGACGCTCAAAGGCGCGCCAGTCATGGCCACCGACCTGCGCGCTTCGGCCAGCCTGGTAATCTCGGCGTTGATCGCCGAAGGCGACACCCTGATCGACCGCATCTACCACATCGACCGTGGTTACGAGTGCATCGAAGAGAAACTGCAGATGCTCGGCGCCAAGATCCGCCGCGTACCGGGCTAGTAGTTGCTGCATGGGCATAAGGACATGCCCGTTGAATTGTTGAAGTCGAGCCGGTTTCCGGCTCGATGTGTGTCCGGCGCCATTTGCGACCGGGCATGAGTACCTTGATAAGGACTGACGTTTCCCATGTTGACCATCGCACTGTCCAAGGGCCGCATCCTTGACGACACCCTGCCGCTTCTGGCTGAAGCGGGCATCGTGCCGACCGAGAATCCGGACAAGAGCCGCAAGCTGATCATTCCCACGACCCAGCCTGACGTACGTCTGCTGATCGTGCGCGCCACCGACGTGCCGACCTATGTCGAGCATGGTGCCGCGGACCTCGGCGTCGCCGGTAAAGATGTGCTGATGGAGTATGGCGGCCAGGGCCTGTACGAGCCTCTGGACCTGCGCATTGCCCTGTGCAAGCTGATGACCGCCGGCCGTGTCGGCGATGTCGAGCCAAAAGGTCGCCTGCGGGTCGCCACCAAGTTCGTCAACGTTGCCAAGCGTTACTACGCCGAGCAGGGTCGTCAGGTCGACATCATCAAGCTGTACGGCTCGATGGAACTGGCGCCGCTGATTGGTCTGGCCGACAAGATCATCGACGTGGTCGACACCGGCAACACCCTGCGCGCCAATGGCCTGGAGCCCCAGGATTTCATTGCCGACATCAGCTCCCGGCTGATCGTCAACAAAGCTTCGATGAAAATGCAGCACGCCCGTATCCAGGCGTTGATCGACACCCTGCGCAAGGCAGTGGAGTCTCGACACCGCGGCTGATTCACCTGCGCGACGTTAAGTCGCGCCCGTCTATCCGCCTCATAGCCAGAATCTCAGGTGCCCAAGCGGAAACGACTGCTAAGTTAGGGCACCTGAGTTTTTGCCATTCCTATGAGGCTCTCGCTATGACCGCACCGACTGCAATTCGCCGACTCAACGCTGCTGACCCGGATTTCGCACATCATCTGGATCATCTGCTGAGCTGGGAAAGTGTGTCTGACGACTCGGTCAATCAGCGGGTGCTGGACATCATCAAAGCCGTGCGCGAGCGTGGCGATGCGGCGCTGGTGGAATTCACCCAGAAGTTCGATGGTCTCGAAGTCGCCTCGATGGCCGACCTGATCCTGCCGCGTGAGCGCCTGGAACTGGCCCTGACCCGGATCACCGTGCCGCAGCGTGAAGCCCTCGAAAAAGCCGCGGCCCGCGTGCGCAGCTACCACGAAAAGCAGAAACAGGATTCCTGGAGCTACACCGAAGCCGACGGCACGGTGTTGGGCCAGAAGGTCACGCCGCTGGATCGCGCCGGTCTGTATGTGCCGGGCGGCAAAGCGTCGTATCCGTCTTCGGTGCTGATGAACGCGATCCCGGCCAAAGTGGCAGGCGTGACCGAAGTCGTCATGGTGGTGCCGACCCCGCGCGGTGAAATCAACGAGCTGGTACTGGCTGCGGCCTGCATTGCCGGCGTCGACCGCGTGTTCACCATCGGCGGCGCCCAAGCGGTTGCCGCGCTGGCTTACGGCACCGAAAGCGTGCCGAAGGTCGATAAAGTAGTGGGCCCGGGCAACATCTATGTCGCCACCGCCAAGCGTCATGTGTTTGGTCAGGTCGGTATCGACATGATCGCCGGTCCGTCCGAGATTCTCGTGGTGTGCGACGGCCAGACCGATCCGGACTGGATCGCCATGGACCTTTTCTCCCAGGCCGAGCACGATGAAGACGCCCAGGCGATTCTGGTCAGCCCGGACGCCGAATTCCTCGACAAGGTCGCCGCGAGCATCGCCAAGCTGCTGCCAACCATGGAACGCGCCGAGATCATCGAAACCTCGATCAATGGCCGGGGCGCGTTGATCAAGGTCCGCGACATGGAACAAGCCATCGAAGTGGCCAACCGCATCGCACCGGAACACCTTGAGTTGTCGGTCGCTGATCCGCAGGCGTGGTTGCCGCAGATCCGTCACGCGGGCGCGATCTTCATGGGCCGCCACACCTCCGAAGCCTTGGGCGACTACTGCGCCGGTCCGAACCACGTGTTGCCGACGTCTGGCACCGCGCGTTTTTCTTCGCCGCTGGGTGTGTACGACTTCCAGAAACGCTCCTCGATCATCTTCTGTTCCGAGCAAGGGGCGTCCGAGTTGGGCAAGACCGCTTCCGTACTGGCCCGTGGCGAGTCGCTGACCGCCCACGCCCGCAGCGCCGAATACCGCATCATTGACGACAAGCAGGGGAACTGAAGATGAGTAAATTCTGGAGCCCCTTCGTCAAGAGCCTGGTGCCTTACGTGCCGGGCGAGCAGCCAAAATTGACGAAACTGGTGAAGCTCAACACCAACGAAAACCCGTACGGTCCATCGCCCAAAGCGTTGGCTGCGATGCAGACCGAACTGAACGACAACCTGCGTTTGTACCCGGACCCGAACAGCGACCTGCTCAAGCAGGCTGTTGCCAGGTACTACGGCGTGCAAGGCAATCAGGTGTTCCTCGGCAACGGTTCCGATGAAGTCCTGGCGCACATCTTTCACGGTCTGCTGCAACACGATCAGCCGCTGCTGTTCCCGGACATCAGCTACAGCTTCTATCCGGTTTACTGCGGGTTGTATGGCATCAGGTTCGACGCGGTGCCGCTGGACGAACAGTTCCAGATCAACCCGGCCGACTACGCCAAGCCGAACGGCGGGATCATCTTCCCGAACCCGAATGCACCGACCGGTTGCCTGCTGGCGCTGGACGCCGTCGAGCAGATCCTCAAGGCCAGCCCGGATTCAGTGGTCGTGGTGGATGAGGCCTACATCGACTTTGGCGGTGAGACGGCGATCACGTTGGTGGACCGTTATCCGAACCTGTTGGTGACTCAGACCCTGTCCAAATCCCGTTCACTGGCCGGCCTGCGGGTTGGCCTGGCGGTGGGGCATCCGGACTTGATCGAGGCGCTGGAGCGAATCAAGAACAGCTTCAACTCTTATCCGCTGGATCGCCTGGCGATTGTCGGGGCTGCGGCGGCGTTTGAGGATCGCGAGTACTTCGACAAGACGTGCCGGTTGGTCATCGACAGTCGTGAGAAGGTGATCGGGCAGTTGGAGGCGAAAGGGTTTGAGGTGTTGCCGTCGGCGGCGAACTTCATTTTTGCCCGTCACCCCCGGCACGATGCGGCAGGGCTGGCGGCGAAGTTGCGTGAGCAAGGCGTGATCGTTCGGCACTTCAAGCAGGAACGGATTGCCCAGTTCCTGCGGATCTCCATCGGCACGCCGGAGCAGAACCAGGCGCTGATCGACGGCCTCGGCGAGCTTTAAACCACCACCGCCCCTGTGGGAGCGTGGCTTGCCCGCGATGAACGATAACGCGGTGTAACTGATACACCGCAGTGTTGCCATCGTGGGCAAGCCACGCTCCCACAAGGGATCTGGGGGGCTGTTACTCTTCTTCTTTCTCTTTGACCGGTGCCGGTGGTGGGCGCAGGCCGATTTCAGCAGTGAGCTTCAGCTCCTTGCCATTGCGCATTACCTGAACCGTGACCTTGTCCGTCGGCTTGATCCGCGCGACCTGGTTCATCGAACGGCGACCATCGCCGGCCGGTTCGCCGTCAATGCTGAGGATCACATCCCCCAATTGCAGGCCGGCCTTTTGCGCCGGACCGTCACGGAAAATCCCCGCGACCACAATCCCCGGACGTCCCGACAGACCGAACGACTCCGCCAGTTCCTGGCTCAACGGTTGCACTTCAATGCCCAGCCAGCCGCGAATCACCTGACCGTGCTCGATGATCGACTTCATCACTTCCATCGCCAGTTTCACCGGGATCGCAAACCCGATGCCTTGCGAGCCGCCGGATTTGGAGAAAATAGCCGTGTTGATGCCGGTCAGGTTGCCATTGGCGTCCACCAACGCACCGCCGGAGTTGCCGGGGTTGATCGCGGCGTCGGTCTGGATGAAATCTTCATAGTTGTTCAGGCCCAGCTGGTTGCGGCCGGTGGCGCTGATGATGCCCATGGTCACTGTCTGGCCGACACCGAACGGGTTGCCGATGGCCAGCGCCACGTCCCCGATGCGGATGTTGTCGGAACGGCCGATGGTGATGGCCGGCAGGGTCTTCAGGTCGATCTTCAATACCGCGAGATCGGTTTCCGGGTCGCTGCCGATCACGCGGGCCAGGGTCTCACGGCCATCCTTGAGCGCCACGACGATCTGGTCGGCCCCCGTGGTGACGTGGTTGTTGGTCAGGATGTAACCTTCCGGGCTCATGATCACGCCGGAACCCAGGCTCGACTCCATACGCTTCTGTTTGGGCGAGTTGTCCCCGAAGAAGCGGCGAAACTGCGGGTCTTCGAACAGTGGGTGATTCGGTTTGTTGATGACCTTGGTGGTGTACAGGTTGACCACCGCTGGCGCGGCGATAACCACGGCGTCGGCATAGGACACCGGCCCCTGTTGTACACCGGTGGTTTGCGGTGCTTGCTGCAAGTTCACGTCGAGGCTCGGAAGCCCGACCCACTGCGGGTAACGCTGAATTATCAAAAGAGCGATAAGCACGCCGGCCAACAGCGGCCAGCCGGAAAAACGCAGCGCCTTGAGCATTAAGCACTTCCTGAAAGGTTGCAGGCGGTATGAGACCGCCCATAATGTCGCGCATTATACGAGGCCAAGCGCGCCTCTGAACGGGATATTTAGGAGTCTTTTATGGCCGTCGCCCTGAGCACCCTGGTCGAAGAAGCCGACCGTTACCTCTCCAGCACCAAAATTGCCGATTACTGCCCCAACGGCTTGCAGGTCGAGGGCCGGCCGCAAGTGATGCGCATTGTCAGTGGCGTCACGGCGAGCCAGGCACTGCTGGACGCGGCGGTCGAAGCCGAGGCCGATCTGGTGCTGGTGCATCACGGTTATTTCTGGAAAGGCGAGAACCCGTGCATCACCGGCATGAAACAGCGTCGATTGAAAACCTTGCTCAAGCACGACATCAGCCTGCTGTCTTATCACTTGCCACTGGACCTGCACCCGGAAGTCGGCAACAACGTGCAACTGGCACGTCAGCTCGACATTACCGTCGAGGGGCCGCTGGATCCGGACAACCTTAAAGTTGTTGGCCTGGTCGGTTCGTTGAGCGAACCGATGACGCCGCGTGATTTCGCCCGTCGCGTCCAGGAAGTCATGGGCCGCGAGCCGCTGCTGATCGAAGGCAGCGAGATGATTCGCCGGGTCGGTTGGTGCACGGGCGGCGGTCAGGGTTACATCGATCAGGCAGTGTTGGCCGGTGTCGATCTTTACCTCAGTGGCGAAGCCTCCGAGCAGACCTTTCACAGCGCACGGGAAAACGACATCAGCTTCATCGCCGCCGGCCATCACGCCACCGAGCGTTATGGTGTCCAGGCACTCGGCGATTATCTGGCGCGCCGGTTTGCCCTCGAACATATCTTCATTGATTGCCCCAATCCTATTTGAGGGTTTGTGCAAATTCTGTGAACAGCACCCTTCAAGAATGTGGGAGGGCACTGGCTTGCGCATGGGCGGTGGCGCCCAAACGAGGGGGTATATTCATATACCCTTTCGATCTAGTTGGCGTCCTGATTAGAAGAGGTCGCTGTGCTAGGATTCCTCGCTCGAACACGGCCCGCTGGCCGTCCATAAGATCGTTTTCGTGAGTAGCCATGGTCGACAAACTGACGCATCTGAAACAGCTGGAGGCCGAAAGCATCCACATCATCCGCGAGGTCGCCGCCGAGTTCGATAACCCGGTGATGCTGTACTCCGTCGGTAAAGATTCCGCCGTGATGCTGCACCTTGCGCGCAAGGCATTCTTCCCGGGCAAGCTGCCGTTCCCGGTGATGCACGTCGACACCCGGTGGAAGTTCAAGGAAATGTACGCGTTCCGCGACCGCATGGTCGAAGAGCTCGGCCTTGACCTGCTGGTGCACGTCAACCCTGACGGCGTTGCACAGGGCATCAATCCGCTGACCCACGGCAGCGCCAAGCACACCGATATCATGAAAACCGAAGGCCTCAAGCAGGCCCTCGACAAGTATGGTTTCGATGCCGCTTTCGGTGGTGCCCGTCGTGACGAAGAGAAATCCCGCGCCAAAGAGCGCGTGTACTCCTTCCGCGACACCAAGCACCGCTGGGACCCGAAAAACCAGCGTCCAGAGCTGTGGAACGTCTACAACGGCAACGTCAACAAGGGCGAATCGATCCGCGTTTTCCCCTTGTCGAACTGGACCGAACTGGACATCTGGCAGTACATCTACCTCGAAGGCATCCCGATTGTGCCGCTGTATTTCGCCGCCGAACGCGACGTCATCGAAATGAATGGCACCTGGATCATGATCGACGACGAACGCCTGCTCAATCACCTGAGCGATGAAGACAAGGCGCGCATCGTCAAGAAGAAGGTCCGTTTCCGTACGCTCGGCGACTACCCGCTGACCGGTGCGGTCGAGTCCGAGGCGACCAGCCTGACCGACATCATTCAGGAAATGCTCCTGACGCGAACTTCCGAACGCCAGGGCCGGGTCATCGACCACGATGGCGCAGGCTCGATGGAAGAAAAGAAACGTCAGGGTTATTTCTAAGGGGTTGTCATGTCGCACGTATCTGATTTGATCAGCGAGGACATCCTCGCCTACCTGGGCCAGCACGAACGCAAGGAAATGCTGCGCTTTCTGACCTGTGGCAATGTCGATGACGGCAAGAGCACCCTGATCGGGCGCTTGCTGCACGACTCCAAGATGATCTACGAAGATCACCTGGAAGCCATTACCCGCGACTCGAAGAAAGTCGGCACCACCGGTGATGACATCGACCTGGCGTTGCTGGTCGACGGCCTGCAGGCTGAGCGTGAGCAGGGCATCACCATCGATGTCGCTTACCGCTATTTCTCCACCGCCAAGCGCAAATTCATCATCGCCGACACCCCCGGCCATGAGCAGTACACCCGCAACATGGCCACCGGTGCATCCACCTGTGACCTGGCGATCATCCTGGTCGACGCCCGTTACGGCGTGCAGACCCAGACCCGTCGCCACAGCTTTATCGCCTCGTTGCTGGGCATCAAGCACATCGTTGTGGCCATCAACAAGATGGACCTCAACGGCTTCGACGAAAACGTCTTCGAGTCGATCAAGGCCGATTACCTGAAGTTCGCCGAAGGCATCGCCTTCAAGCCGACCACCATGGCCTTCGTGCCGATGTCGGCGCTCAAGGGCGACAACGTGGTGAACAAGTCCGAGCGCTCGCCGTGGTACACCGGCCAGTCGTTGATGGAAATTCTGGAAACCGTCGAAATCGCCAGCGACCGCAACTACACCGACCTGCGTTTCCCGGTGCAGTACGTCAACCGTCCAAACCTGAACTTCCGTGGTTTCGCCGGCACCCTGGCCAGCGGCGTCGTGCACAAGGGCGACGAAGTCGTGGTGCTGCCGTCGGGCAAGAGCAGCCGCGTGAAATCCATCGTCACCTTCGAAGGTGAGCTGGAGCACGCCGGTCCTGGTCAAGCGGTGACGCTGACCATGGAAGACGAAATCGACATCTCCCGCGGCGACTTGCTGGTACACGCCGACAACCTGCCGCAAGTGACTGACGCCTTCGACGCCATGCTGGTGTGGATGGCCGAAGAGCCGATGCTGCCGGGCAAGAAATACGACATCAAGCGCGCTACCACGTACGTGCCGGGTTCGATCACCAGCATCGTCAACCGCGTTGACGTGAACACCCTGGAAGAAGGTCAGGCCAGCGCCTTGCAACTGAACGAAATCGGTCGGGTCAAGATCAGCCTCGACGCGGCCATCGCGCTGGACGGTTACGCAAGTAACCGCACCACCGGTTCGTTCATCGTCATTGATCGTTTGACCAATGGCACCGTCGCCGCCGGCATGATCATCGCTCAGCCGGTGGCCCATGGCAGCGCTACACACCATGGCAAGCTCGCTCACGTCGCCACTGAAGAACGCGCCCAGCGCTTCGGCCAGCAGCCGGCCACCGTGTTGTTCAGCGGCCTGTCGGGCGCAGGCAAAAGCACCCTGGCCTACGCGGTTGAACGCAAGTTGTTCGACATGGGCCGTGCAGTGTTTGTGCTCGATGGCCAGAACCTGCGTCATGACCTGAACAAAGGTCTGCCACAGGATCGCGCCGGGCGCACCGAGAACTGGCGTCGTGCGGCACACGTTGCGCGTCAGTTCAACGAAGCCGGTTTGCTGACCCTCGCAGCGTTTGTTGCGCCGAGTGCTGAAGGTCGTGAGCAGGCCAGGGAACTGATCGGCAGAGAGCGTTTGCTGACCGTTTACGTCCAGGCTTCGCCGGCTGTTTGCGCCGAGCGTGACCCGCAGGGTCTGTACGCGGCGGGCGGGGATAACATCCCGGGCGATTCCTTCCCGTTCGATGTGCCACTGGATGCTGACCTTGTGGTCGATACCCAGTCGTTGTCGCTGGAAGAGAGCGTCAAGCAGGTGCTGGATCTGCTGCGTAGCCGCGGCGCGATCTAAGCGCCAAGCCGGCCATAAAAAACCCGCCGATGAGTGATCATCGGCGGGTTTTTTTGTGTCGGGTGATCAGTTAGACGGGTATTCGTGGTGCATCTGCGCAAGCAATGCATCCTTATCCAGCCACAACTGGTTGATCCAGCCCTGAAACTGCAACCGATACTCGCCATCCTGGTCGTAGTTCTTGCCGATAAACTGAGGTGGAATCTTCAGCTCCTGAAAATGCACGACCACGTCCTTCACATTCCCGCAGAGCAAATCCCAATAGCCCGGACGGCCGCCCGGATAGTGAATCGTCACGTTGACGATGGACTCCAGCTGCTCGCCCATCGCATCCAGCACAAACGCAATGCCACCGGCCTTGGGTTTGAGCAAATACTTGAACGGTGATTTCTGCTGGGCATGCTTGCCTTCGGTGAAGCGCGTGCCCTCGACGAAGTTGAAAATCCCCACCGGGCTGTTGCGAAACTTCGCGCAGGTCTTGCGGGTGGTTTCCAGGTCTTTGCCTTTCTTCTCCGGGTGCTTTTCCAGGTACGCCTTGGAATAGCGCTTCATGAACGGAAAGCCCAGCGTCCACCACGCCAGACCAATCACCGGCACCCAGATCAGCTCCTGCTTGAGAAAAAACTTCAGCGGCTGGATGCGCCGGTTGAGCACGTATTGCAGCACCATGATGTCGACCCAGCTCTGGTGGTTGCTGGTGATCAGGTACGAGTGCCGATAGTCCAGGCTTTCCAGGCCACTGAGGTGCCAGCGGGTACGGCAGACCAGATTCATCCAGGCCTTGTTGTTGCTGATCCACGCTTCATGGGTGTGGCTCATCAGCCAGCGCGTGAAGCGCTGGGTGATGGCGAACGGCAGCACCTTGAAAATCGCCACACAGAACAGAAACGAGCACAGCAGAATGGTATTGAGGGCCAACAACAACGAGGCAATCACGCCGCGCATGGCGGCAGGCAGGGAATCCAGCATTTAAACATCCATAGGTCGGTTGGCAGCCTGGATCGCGGTCAACGCGATGGTGTAGACGATGTCATCGACTTGCGCACCGCGCGGCAGGTCGTTCACCGGTTTGCGCAGGCCTTGCAGCATCGGCCCGAGACTCACGCAGTCGGCGCTGCGCTGCACGGCTTTGTGGGTGGTGTTGCCGGTGTTCAGGTCGGGGAACACGAACACCGTCGCGCGACCGGCGACCTGGCTGTTGGGGGCAAGTTGCCGGGCGACGGTTTCGTTGGCGGCGGCGTCGTATTGCAGCGGGCCGTCGATCAGCAGCGAGTTTTGCTGTTCGTGGGCGAGCAGCGTCGCCTCGCGGACCTTCTCGACTTCTTCGCCACTGGCGGACTCTCCGCTGGAATAGCTGATCATCGCCACGCGCGGAGTGATGCCAAACGCGGCCGCCGAGTCGGCGCTTTGCAGGGCGATCTCGGCCAGTTCGCTGGCGCTCGGGTGCGGGTTCATCACGCAGTCGCCGTAGACCAGCACTTCTTCGGGGAACAGCATGAAGAACACTGACGATACCAAGGTGCAGCCCGGCGCGGTTTTAATTAGCTGCAGGGCCGGGCGGATGGTGTTGGCGGTGGAGTGAATGACCCCGGAGACGAGGCCGTCGACTTCATCCAGTGCCAGCATCATGGTGCCGATCACCACAGTGTCTTCCAGTTGCTGCTCGGCCATCGGCGCGTTGAGGCTTTTGCTTTTGCGCAGGGCAACCATCGGCTCGACATAGCGTTCGCGGATCAGGTCCGGGTCGAGAATTTCCAGCCCCGGTGGCAGCTCGATGCCTTGGGCGCGGGCGACGGCTTCGACGTCCGCCGGTTTCGCCAGTAACACGCAACGGGCAATGCCACGGGCCTGACAGATCGCCGCGGCTTGTACGGTCAACGGCTCGCTGCCTTCTGGCAGCACGATGCGCTTGTTCGCCGCCTGGGCACGCTGGATCAATTGATAACGGAACACGGCGGGCGACAGGCGCATCTCACGCGGGGTACCGCAGCGCTGGTGCAGCCAGTTGGCATCGAGATGGCTGGCGACGAAGTCGGTGATGATCTCCGCACGCTCGCGGTCGTCGATCGGGATTTCCTTGTTCAAACCGTTCAACTGGTTCGCGGTGTCGTAGGAGCCAGTGCTCACCGACAGCACCGGCAAACCGGCCTGCAAGGCGCCACGGCACAGGTCCATGATGCGCGGGTCGGGCAGGGTGTCGCTGGTCAGCAGCAGGCCGGCCAGCGGCACGCCGTTCATGGCCGCGAGGCTGACGGCGAGGATGATGTCGTCGCGATCACCGGGCGTCACCACCAGCACGCCGGGCTTGAGCAGCTCCACGGTGTTGCGCATGGTGCGGGCGCAAATGATGATTTTGGTCATGCGCCGGGTTTCGTAATCGCCGGCATTGAGGATTTGTGCGCCCATCAGGTCGGCGACGTCACGGGTGCGCGGCGCATTCAATTCAGGCTGGAACGGGATGCAGCCCAGCAAACGGAAATCGCCGCTGCGCAACAACGGCGAGTGCTCCTTCAAGCGCGAGGCGAAGACGTCCATGCTTTCGTCGGTCTTGACCTTGTTGAGGATCACGCCGAGCACTTTTGGGTCTTTCGGCCCGCCGAACAGTTGGGCCTGCAGTTCCACACGGCCGGAGAGCTCGGTCAGGGCTTCGCTTTCTGGCGCGGAGACCAGAATCACGTCGGCATCCAGGCTCTTGGCCAAATGCAGATTGACCCGCGCGGCGTAACTGGCGCTGCGGGTCGGGACCATGCCTTCGACGACCAGCACGTCCTTGCCGACGGCGGCTTGCTGATAAAGGGTGATGATTTCTTCGAGCAGCTCATCCAGCTGGCCATCACCGAGCATGCGCTCGACGTGCGCCAGGCCGAGTGGCTGCGGCGGCCGCAAACCGTGGGTGCGGGCCACCAGTTCGGTGGACCGCTCCGGGCCGGTGTCGCCTGGATGGGGCTGGGCAATCGGTTTGAAAAAACCGACCTTGAGGCCCGCACGCTCAAGGGTGCGCACCAGCCCGAGGCTGATGGAGGTCAGACCCACACCAAAATCGGTGGGTGCGATAAAAAAAGTTTGCATGCGGATTCTCTAAGGGAGCATGGCAAAGGCGATCGTTCATACCTGACGATCTACCGAAATTCAGTCGCCAAGGTTATCGCTAACCGGGCCTTGTGCGCACCAACCGCAATCAAAGGGCTGGCCTATTTTTTCAATACGTTGCGCGGGATCCAGGACCCAGGCACGCGATTGCCACGGTGGCTGGTGGCGCAGGTGCTGGGTGTGGCCGCAGGAAAGCTCGGCCACCCAATGCCCGTCCTCATCCTGATGGAAACCGGTGACCGTTGCGGCTGGCGTCGCCAACCTTCCGTCCGGGTTGTGTTCGCTTTCGGGCGATGGCTTCGCTAAACTTGGCCTTTCTTCATTCTTATGCAAAAGGTCTCGCCCCATGCTGATCGCCGCCAATAAGGCTGTCTCCATCGACTATACCCTGACCAACGACGCTGGTGAGGTCATCGACAGCTCCGCCGGTGGCGCGCCGCTGGTCTACCTGCAAGGCGCAGGTAACATCATCCCGGGCCTGGAAAAGGCTCTGGAAGGCAAAGCTGTCGGCGACGAGCTGACCGTAGCCGTTGAACCTGAAGACGCCTACGGCGAGTACGCTGCCGAACTGGTCAGCACCCTGAGCCGCAGCATGTTTGAAGGCGTCGACGAACTGGAAGTGGGCATGCAGTTCCACGCCTCCGCTCCGGACGGCCAGATGCAGATCGTCACCATTCGCGACCTGGACGGCGACGAAGTCACCGTCGACGGCAACCACCCGTTGGCCGGTCAGCGCCTGAATTTCCAGGTCAAGATCATCGACATCCGTGACGCCAGCCAGGAAGAAATCGCTCATGGTCACGTCCATGGCGAAGGTGGCCATCACCACTGATTTTCTGCGCTAAGCTTTCGAGTACTGGAGAGGCGCCCGAGGGCGCCTTTTTAGTCGGCGGCTGTCCTTGGCGGCATTGCCAAGTGGCTGTTTCGAGAAGAACACGGGAATTTGGAGTTCGTCATGAGTGCTTTTCACGACCTTAAGTTGACAGCCCTGGATGGACAGGAGCTACCGCTGGCGCCTTTCAAAGGGCAAGTCGTGCTGGTGGTCAACGTGGCCTCCAAATGTGGCTTGACCCCACAGTACGCGGCGCTGGAAAACCTCTACCAGCAATACAAAGGTAAGGGGTTCAGCGTACTCGGCTTGCCTTGCAACCAGTTTGCCGGGCAGGAGCCGGGTTCCGAGCAGGAAATCCAGGAATTTTGCAGCCTCAACTATGGCGTGACTTTTCCGTTGTCCAGCAAGCTGGAAGTCAACGGTCATGAGCGTCATCAGCTGTACCGCCTGCTGGCGGGCGAGGGCGCGGAATTCCCGGGTGACATTACCTGGAACTTCGAAAAATTCCTGCTGGGCAAGGACGGTCGTGTGCTCGCGCGGTTTTCCCCGCGTACGGCGCCGGATGATCCGACGATCGTGCATGCGATTGAAAAAGCGCTGAGCTGATACCCCAAAAATCGCAGCCCTCGGGCTGCGATTTTTTATGCCTGCCTTTTGACCTTTAATCACTCAGATCAATAGTGCTGGGCTTGGCTTTGAACTGCACATATTATCGCCGTCATAAAATTCCATCCCGTCGATATCATTTTCGTGGAGTGCCCCATGCCCGTTAAAGCCCTGTTCAAACCGTTTCACCTCGGCACCCTCGAACTGCCGACCCGCGTCGTCATGGCGCCGATGACCCGCTCGTTTTCGCCGGGTGGCGTGCCTAATTCCAAAGTGATCGAGTACTACCGTCGCCGCGCCGCCGCAGGCGTGGGCTTGATCATCACCGAAGGCACCACCGTCGGTCACAAGGCGTCAAACGGCTACCCGAACGTGCCGCATTTCTACGGTGAAGCCGCGCTGGCCGGCTGGAAGAAAGTCGTCGACGCGGTGCATGCCGAAGGCGGCAAGATCGTTCCACAGCTGTGGCATGTCGGTAGCGTACGCCGTATCGGCACCGAGCCGGATGCGAGCGTGCCGGGTTACGGCCCGTCGGAAAAACTGAAAGACGGTCAGGTCGTGGTTCACGGCATGACCAAACAGGATATCCAGGACGTGATCGCCGCGTTCGCCCAAGCCGCCAAGGATGCCCAGAGCATTGGCATGGACGGCGTGGAAATCCACGGTGCACACGGTTATCTGGTTGACCAGTTCTTCTGGGAAGGCAGCAACCAGCGCACCGACGAATATGGTGGCGATCTGGCCAACCGTTCACGTTTTGCTATCGAACTGATTCAAGCCGTGCGCGCCGCGGTTGGTGAAGGTTTCCCGATCATCTTCCGTTTCTCGCAATGGAAGCAGCAGGATTACACCGCACGTCTGGTGCAAACCCCGCAAGCGCTGGGCGAATTTCTCAAGCCGTTGTCCGACGCTGGCGTGGATATTTTTCACTGCTCGACGCGCCGTTTCTGGGAGCCGGAATTCGACGGTTCCGAGCTGAACCTGGCCGGCTGGACTCGCAAATTGACGGGCAAGCCGACCATCACCGTGGGCAGCGTGGGTCTGGATGGCGAGTTCCTGCAGTTCATGGTCAACACTGACAAGATCGCCCAGCCGGCGAGCCTGGAGAAACTGCTGGAACGCCTGAACAATGACGAATTCGATCTGGTGGCGGTGGGTCGTGCGTTGCTGGTTGATCCGGATTGGGCGCAGAAAGTGCGTGATGGTCGTGAAGAAGACATCCTGCCGTTCAGCCGTGAGGCGTTGATGACCCTGGTTTAAGCAGCGACTGGAAGGGCCTCTTCGCGAGCAGGCTCGCTCCCACAGGTTTTGTGCACGACGCAGAACCCCTGTGGGAGTGAGCCTGCTCGCGATGACTGACCCAATGTCACCAAACATCAAGGGACAGTCGATGCAGTCGGCACCACTAACTCCCCCACACAAGCCCCCCGCAACTGCCCCTCGAACTGCTCGATAATCGCCGCCCAACCCTGTCGGCTCGCATGCTGGCGCGCATTCAGGCGCACGCAGCGCAAGGTCTCGTGCTCTTCCAGCAGCCACGCTGCCGCATCACAGAACGCCTCTTCATCCCCCGGCATCGCCAGTACGCCGTTATAGCCATGACGGATATGTTGAGCGGCGGCCGCCTGATCGTAAGCGACCACCCCCAATCCCGACGCTAATGCCTCAAGCACCACATTGCCGAAGGTTTCGGTCATGCTCGGAAACAGAAATACGTCACCGGATGCGTAGTGACTGGCCAACGCTTCGCCGCGTTTCGAACCGCAGAAAACCGCCTCGGGCAGTTCCTGCTCCAGTGGCGCTCGTTGCGGGCCGTCGCCGATCACGATCAAACGCAGGTTGCGCTGGGGATAAGTGGCCTTCAGTGCGTCGAAACTGCGCTTGAGCAAGCCGAGGTTTTTCTCCGGGGCCAAGCGCCCGACATGAATGATCGCGATGTCGTTCTCGGCCAATCCCCATTGTTCCCGTAGCGATGCCAGCCTTTTGCTCGGATGAAACAATTGGCTGTCGACCCCCCGGGAGAGCAATGCCAGGCGTTCGAAGCTGCGACGCTCAAGCTCCATGCGCTGGCTGGGGCTCGGCACCAGGGTCAGGGTCGAACGGTTGTGGAACCAGCGCAGGTAGTGCGTCAGCAATCGCGTCAGCAACCCCAGTCCGTATTGATTGGAGTACTGCTGAAAGTTGGTGTGAAAGCCGCTGACCACCGAAATCCCCAGCCGCCGTGCCGCACGCAATGCAGACAAGCCCAGGGGCCCTTCAGTGGCGATGTACAGCACGTCCGGGCGATGCCGGGTCCAGCGCCTGAGCAACTTGTGCATCGACGACTGGCCCCATTGCAGGCCGGGATAGCCCGGTAGCGGCCAGCCGCGGCACAACAGCAAATCATCGTCACTGCTCATCTGCAGATCACACAGTTGGCGTGGCCGGACCAATTCCACCTGATGCCCGCGCGCGCGCAAACCGTCGCACAAACGGCCAAGGGTATTGGCCACGCCGTTGATTTCCGGAGGGAATGTTTCAGTGATCAGGGTGATATGCAGAGCTGTCGTCATGACCTCAGTGTGGGCTGAGGCCATGTCGTCATTATGGCGCTTTGATGATGGATTTATGACCTGATCAGCGCTGGGCCACCAGATTCTCCGCGCCGCGCTCACGCACCCAGAACAGTGTCGCCCCGGCCACGGCGGCCGGCATCATCAGAATGTTGACCACCGGGATCAACAGCACCAGGTACACGCTGCCGCCAAAGCTCATGCTCTGCCAGCGCTTCTGCCGCAGCCAGGCGAGCATCTCGTTCCAGCCCAGCTTGTGGTTGTCTGCCGGGTAGTCGATGTACTGGATCGCCATCATCCACACCCCGAACAGCAGCCACAGCGGCGCGGCAATGATGTTGACCACCGGGATGAAGGACAGGATGAACAGGCCGATCGCCCGGGGCAGGAAGTAGCCGAGTTTGCGCATCTCCCGGGACAGGGTGCGCGGGATCATGGCGATCAGTTCGCCCCAGCTGAAGGAGGGGAAATCGTCGGTGCCGCGCACCACCACTTCGACTTTCTCTGCGAGGAAGCCGTTGAAGGGCGCGGCGATGACGTTGGCGAGCATGGTGAAGGTGAAAAACACCATCAACACCACCAGCACCACAAAAATCGGCCAGAGGATGTAGCTGAGAAAACTCAGCCAGTCGGGCAGGGTCGGCATCAGCGTATCGACCCACAGACTGAATTGATGGCCGGCCAGATAAATCAATCCGACGAACAGCACCAGGTTGATGGCCAGCGGCAACAACACGAATAAACGCAGGCTGGGGCTGAGGACCAACTTGAGGCCTTCGCGCAGGTATTGCGGTCCGGACAGGACGGGTGCGGGCATAACGTGCTCCGGGCAGAGGGAAACGCGCCGACCTTACCGGCTTTGCCGAAAGGGGGAAAGCGCGGCGGCGGTATCGACATTCACTGTAACAAAGACGCCTATATAGTCGCCGCAGTGGGATAGAGACCTCCTATGAGCTGGATTGTTAAACCGTATTTCCTTAATCTTCGCCCCCTCGATACGCTGCACCCAATCTTTTTGCAGGACTGTCGTACTCAAGCCTTCCCCAAGGTTAACCACGGTCCTTTTTTATTCCCGCCGGCAACCCGGCGTTCCGCGCTCGTTGTTCAGGGCCGGTCAACAGGAGCAGGTCATGTCTGAAGTCCGTCATTCGCGAGTGATTATTCTCGGTTCCGGCCCTGCCGG
Organism: Pseudomonas sp. 3296; assembly: GCF_031456615.1. Classification (NCBI taxonomy): domain Bacteria; kingdom Pseudomonadati; phylum Pseudomonadota; class Gammaproteobacteria; order Pseudomonadales; family Pseudomonadaceae; genus Pseudomonas; species Pseudomonas sp. 3296. Next base: position 488,756 of record NZ_JAVDUY010000003.1, on the reverse strand, counting down.
TTACAGCGCTGCGGTCTATGCCGCCCGTGCCAACCTCAAGCCGCTGCTGATCACCGGCATGCAAGCCGGCGGTCAACTGACCACCACCACCGAAGTCGACAACTGGCCGGGCGACGTCCACGGCCTGACCGGCCCGGCGCTGATGGAACGCATGAAAGAACACGCCGAGCGTTTTGAGACCGAGATCGTTTTCGATCACATCAATGCTGTGGACTTTGCTTCCAAGCCGTACACCCTGATCGGCGACAGTGCGAAGTACACCTGCGACGCACTGATCATCGCGACCGGCGCCAGCGCTCGTTACCTGGGCCTGCCGTCCGAAGAAGCGTTCATGGGCAAAGGCGTGTCGGCCTGCGCGACCTGCGACGGTTTCTTCTATCGCAACAAGCCAGTGGCTGTGGTCGGCGGCGGTAACACCGCAGTTGAAGAGGCCCTGTACCTGGCCAACATCGCCAGCAAGGTGACCCTGATCCACCGTCGCGAAACCTTCCGCGCCGAGAAGATCCTGATCGACAAGCTCAATGCCCGGGTTGCCGAAGGCAAGATCGAGCTGAAACTGAACTCGAACCTGGACGAAGTCCTGGGCGATAACATGGGCGTGACCGGTGCCCGCCTGAAGAACAACGACGGCAGCTTCGACGAGTTGAAAGTCGACGGCGTGTTCATCGCCATCGGCCACACCCCGAACACCTCGTTGTTTGAAGGTCAGTTGACGTTGAAAGACGGCTACCTGGTGGTGCAGGGCGGCCGTGAAGGCAACGCCACAGCGACCAGCGTCGAAGGTATCTTTGCCGCCGGTGACGTGGCTGACCACGTTTACCGTCAGGCCATCACCTCGGCCGGCGCTGGCTGCATGGCGGCACTGGACACCGAGCGTTACCTGGACGACCTGCAGAACGCCACGTTCTGAGATCGTTGAAATGAAAAAACCGGCCTTGTAGCCGGTTTTTTTTTGCCCACATTTTTGTAGCCAGGCAAAGAACCTGTGGGAGGCGTCAGACCTTCAGCCCTTGAGCCGCTCCTGAACGAAATCCATCACCTTCAACGATTGATAGATCGCATTGGCGGCCACGCGCCCGAACGGCCCGCCATTCCAGTCCAGCAGGTAAGGCTTGAACAACTCATACCGCTTCGTTTCGCCGCACACCGCCTCGGCGATCACCCGCCCACCAATCGAGCCGGTATTCAGACCGTGACCGCCAAATGAAGTACAGGCCCAAACACCTGGTTCCAATAACCCCAGGTTGGGCATTTTATTGGTGGAATAACCCATCAGACCGGACCAGGCCAATTCGATCTTTACCGGTGCCAGTTGCGGGTAGACCGACACCATGTCGGCCTTGAGCATCGCTGCCAAGGCTTGTTCATTCTGTTCGTTGCGGGTGGTAATGCGTCCGCCCCAAAGCAGTCGGTCGCCTTCGACGATGCGGTAATAGTCAGACGCGCGCCGGTCATCGGAAAAAGCCGCGCCGGAGTCGAGGACGTTTTTGATCGAGTCGCCCAGGTGTTCGGTCAACACCACATAGGTGGCGATGGGCAAGTACGCGCGGCTGAGCTTTTGCAACTCTGCGCCGCCATAACCGCCGGCGCAGAACACCAGGTCCTTGCAGCACACGGTGCCATGTCCGGTCTTGATGATGTTGTCGCTGCCCTCACGGTGCCAGGCGAGCATCTTCGATTGTTCGAAAATCCTGCCTCCCGCCGTTTCGATGGCCAGGGCCAGGCCCTGGCAATAATTGAGCGGGTGGAAATGCATGGCGTTCGGGTCTTCGACACCCTGGAAATAGCGCAGCGTGTGTGCCCGCTCGCGGATTTGCGCGGTGTCGAGAAAGTTGAGTTCATACCCGAAATCGCGGCGCATGGCGTCAATGTGGTTTTTCACGCCAGCACCGTCGTCGTAGCGCTTGACCCGAATCGTGCCGGCGGACGGCGTGCAACCGCTCAGGGCCAGTTCAGCAATGTTGCGGCGGACAATCTCCACGCCTTCGACCGACATCTGGAACAGCGCCCTGGCGTGTTCCAGCCCAAGTTTCTTGCGAATCGCACCAGACCCTTCCGCCCAGCCCGGCGAGACCACGCCGCCATTACGTCCAGACGCGCCCCAAGCGACCTGATGGGCTTCGAGGATGATCACGCGCTTGCCGCGGCGGGTCAGCTCAAGGGCCGCTGTGAGGCCGGCGATGCCGGCACCGATGATGCACACGTCGCAGGTTTCGTCCGTGTTCAATTCGGACCTGGCTGCACGGGGCAGCGAGGTCCGGGAATACCAGGTAGTGGGGAAGGACATGGTCAATCCTTGAAGAGTCGGTTCTCTGTGGGAGCGAGCCTGCTCGCTCCCACAGAAGGGGAGCGTTTACTTGATGGTCGAGTAATCGACGCCGTACCACTTGTCCGACAGCTTGGTCAGCGTGCCGTCCTTGTGCATTTCGCCGATGATTTCACCCAGCTTGGCCTTCAACTCCGGGTCACCCTTGTCGGTGGCAACGGCGAGCGGCTCGTAGAACACCACGGCGTTATCGACGGAGCGCAACGGATACCCCTTCTTGACCGCTGCATCCAGCGTGCTGCGTTGTGTGAGGATGGCATCAAGCCGAGTGCCGTCACCCAGGCGCAGATCGTCGAGTGGGCCGACGGAGCCGGAGTAAGTCTTCATTTTCTCGGTTTTGACGTCGTAGACAACGGGCGGCACGTCGGTGGTTTCGATGGCCAGCGCCTGGCTGAAATAATCCTCGGACGTGGTGCCACCTTCGACACCGATGGTTTTGCCATTGAGGGCTTTGTGGTCGGTGACCGTGGATTTGTTGTGCACTGCAAACACATAGGGAACGTAGTAATAGGTCCCCGGGAAATCGAGAATCCGCGCACGACTTTTGGTCGCGGTCATCGATCCCACAGACACGTCCCATCGGCCATTCCACTTGCCTGCGGTAATTACGTCCCAGTCGGGTGTGATGAATTTGGCTTCGACGCCGAGACGCTTGGCGATCTCTTTGGAAACGTCGATGTCAAAACCGTCGATTTCATTCTTGTCGTTAATGAATCCCTGCGGTGGCCAGGTCGCCGAAGTGGCGACGGTCAATGTCTTGCTGCTCTGGATCTTGTCCAGCACGGCTCCGGCATTGGCGACGCCGACAAACAACAGTGACAGGGAGGCAGCGAGGGTGATTGCGCGTTTTCTACTGAGCATGTCCATCTCCACTTTTCGTTATTGTTATGCGGGGGGTAAATCGCTTCTCAGTGACCGATGATTTGCGACAGAAATTTCTGCGCGCGTTCGGTCTGCGGGTTGTTGAAAAACTCGGCAGGGGTGGCTTGTTCGATGACTTGGCCCTGATCCATGAACAGCACGCGGTCCGCGACCTTGCTGGCAAAGCCCATCTCGTGGGTCACGCAGATCATGGTCATGCCGTCGGTGGCCAGTTCGCTCATGACGTCCAGCACTTCATGGACCATTTCCGGGTCCAGCGCGGAGGTCGGTTCGTCAAACAGCATCACTTTTGGATTCATGCACAACGCTCGGGCAATCGCCACGCGTTGCTGCTGACCTCCGGACAGTTGCGACGGATATTTGTGCGCGTGTTCGGCAATGCGCACACGCTCGAGGTAAACCTGTGCGCGTTTCTTCGCCTCGCTAGACGACACGCCTTGCACCAGTTGCGGGGCCAGTGTCAGGTTGTCCATCACACTCAAGTGCGGGAACAGATTGAAGCTCTGAAACACCATGCCGATTTCGCTGCGCACGGCGCTGACACTTTCCGCTTCGCTGGTGAGGGTGATCCCGTTGACCTGGATGTGGCCTTTCTGGAAATTTTCCAGGTGGTTGATGCAGCGAATCATCGTCGACTTGCCAGAACCCGACGGTCCACACACCACTAGAATTTCACCGGTGGCGACATTCAAGTCGACATCGCGCAAGGCGTGAAAATTGCCGTACCACTTGTTCAGGCCGGTGATCGAAATCATCGAAGGGCCGGTCTGTACAGCCGCGGCCAGGTTGAGTTGTTCAGCGATATTGGTTCGACTCATCACCTATCAGCCCCTTGCCGTGGAACGGTTGACCCGTTTTTCAATCCGCGCCTGCACCCGTTCGAGAATGAACGACAGCGCCCAGTAAATCATTGCGGCGGTAATCAACATCTCCAGATGGCGAAAGTCTGCGCGGCCCTGGGTCTTGGCCAGGTACATCAGTTCCCAGACGCCGATCACCGACACCAGCGAACTGTCCTTGAGCATGGCGATGAATTGGTTACCGGTCGGTGGAATAATCACCCGCAAGGCCTGGGGCATGATCACGCGGCTGAGGGTTTTGAACGGGCTTATGTTCAGCGCTCGTGACGCTTCCCACTGACCGACCGGAATGCTCTGGATACCGGCACGGAAAATTTCGGTCATGTAGGCGCCGTAGCACAGCGACAGCGCAAGGATGCCGGCCGGTACGGCGTCAACCACATAGCCGAGTTGCGGCAGACCCAGGTAAATCAGGTAGATCTGAATCAGCAGCGGTACGCCACGAAAGAACGAGGTGTAGAACGACGCGAACGCATTGGCCAGGCCGTTGTTCGACAGCTTCGCCACCGCGCCGATCAACGCCAGTACAAACGCGATCACAATGGCCACGGCAGAGATGTACAAGGTGGTGGCGGCGCCCTGGAGGATCAGGAAGCCGACTTTGTCGAGAATGAAACTGTAGGAGAGGTCGAAGGTGTCGAAGAATGCCAGAAAAAGAATCAGCAACTCGATCCACACCACGGTGGTTTGTACCTTGAACTTCAAGCGCCCGAGCACATGGAAGTTCAGCGTGCCCAGTGCGGCGATGCCCAGGCCAATGGCGATGTTACGAGCGGTCAGGCTGTCCGGGGCATTGCCTAGTAGCGGTTGCAGAAAATGACTGAGGGCGCTGTTACCCAGGTTCATCAGGTAGGAGCCGAGAAACAGCACCACGGCTACGCCGAGCAGGAATTGAGGATCGTTAGACTTTTTCTTATAAATTATATTGTCGTGATACATAACTGCCTCGGTTTTGTAGGTGGTGACGATCTCGCTAGGTAAAGGGGTTTTGGTCAGTATTGCGACGCGAATTCAGGGACAACAAGCGACCATAATTCGCTATGTCAGTCCCTGAGCTCATTTTGCTATCAGGACAGTTTCGCGAGGCAGGCCTCAAGGATGTCCAGCCCTTCCTCCAGCACCGAGGCTTCGGTGGTCAGCGGTGCCAGCAGGCGGATGATGTGGCGCGACTTGCCGCTGGGCATCAGCAGCAAGCCTGCCTCTCGTGCCAACGCCAGCAATTGCGTCAACTGGGCTGGCGCCGGTGTGCCATCGGCATGGGCCAACTCGATACCGCGCATTGCGCCGACACCGGTCAAACGCCCCAGGTACGGTGAAAGTTTGCTGTCGCGCCAGGCTTGGTAACGGCTGACGATCGCTTCTTCCTGCTGCGCGCCCCAGGCTTGCAGGTTGGCATCCGTCATTTCATCCAGTGTCGCCAACCCGGCAGCGCAGGCGATGGGATTGCCCGAGTAAGTGCCGCCCAGACCGCCCTTGGGCAGCGTGTCGAGCAATGCCTTGCGCCCGACCACCGCGCCCAGCGGCACGCCTCCGGCAATGCTTTTGCCGAGCAGGATCAGGTCCGGCTCAATGCCCAGTCGCGAAAACGCAAAGCGTTCGCCGGTGCGGCCGAAGCCGGACTGGATTTCATCAGCGATCAGCAGGATGTTCTTTTCATCGCAGAACGTGCGCAGCGCTTGGGCGAACTCCACGTCCATCGCGAGGAAGCCTGCTTCACCCTGCACCGGTTCAACGATGAAGCAGGCCACGTCTTCAACATCGATTTCGACGCTGAACAGTCGGTCCATGGCTTTCAGCGCTTCGGCGCAGGTCACACCGTTGTCCTTGCTCGGGTAGGGCAAGTGAAACACCGGGCCGGGCAGCACGCCGACTTTCTGTTTGTAGGGGGCGACCTTGCCGTTGAGGTTGAGGGTGGCGAGGGTACGGCCGTGGAAGGCGCCGTCAAAGGCGATCACGGCAGTGCACCCGGTGGCGCCACGGACGATCTTCAAGGCGTTTTCCGCTGCTTCCGCGCCGCTGTTGGTGAGCATGCCGCTGACCGGGTAATCCACCGGCATGAACGCGGTCAGGCGCTCCATCAGTTCGAGGTAGGGCGCATGCGGCGCGGCATTGAACGCGTAGTGGGTCAGGCGGGTGGCTTGTTCGCGAATGGCGTCGACGATGCGCGGGTGGCAATGGCCGAGGTTCAGCACGCCGATGCCGCCGACGAAGTCGATGTAGCGTTTGCCATCGGTGTCCCAGACCTCGGCATTTTTGCCGTGGCTGAGCGTGACAGGATGAACGATGTTGATCGACCGGCTGATGGATTCGCTGCTCATGGATGACCGACTCTGAAGAAGGGATGCTTCTTTTTATCTAAGCCGTGAGCAGCGGTTTGGGGCAAACGAAATAAAGTGGCCGGGTCAATCTTAAAAGTCGGGATGTGCAGTCAGGCGTGAATCAGCGGCGAGTGAGCGGTTGCTGAGTGAACTTCACACCGGCCAGCCCATGAGCCATCAATGCACGGATATTGCCGTGGTCGCTGCCTTCAGGCGTTGCAACTACCGAGCGGTAATGCTCGCCAAACGCCAGCAGCGCTTCTTCGTCGCTCAGGCCTTCCAGCAGCGCCAGACCCAAGGTCTTGCACGAACCTTCGTTCTGACCGGCCGCGTTCTCTACGCCACCGTTGTTGAAGGCCTGTGGCTGATAGTCATAATTGGCGGCGATGAAGGCCAGGGTGTCGGCAAAGACGTGTTCGCCGCTCTTGAGGCTGGCGCGCAGGGTATTCAAATCACTCATTGGGTTTTCCTTTGGCGAACGCCGCTTGTTGTTCGGCGCTGGCTTCTTGCTGGTATTGGGCTTTCCATTCGGCGTACGGCATGCCGTAAACCACTTCGCGGGCGTCATCGAGGCTGACGTCGATCTGGCGTTCGTCGGCAGCGGCCTTGTACCACTTGGACAGGCAGTTGCGGCAGAAACCCGAGAGGTTCATCAGGTCGATGTTCTGCACATCCTTGCGGCTGTCCAGATGGGCCAACAGCCGGCGAAAGGCGGCGGCTTCAAGTTCCAGGCGTTGTTGATCGTTCATGGCGGGCTCTGTGCAATCCAATCGTGGCGCGGATGATAAAAGTCTGACGAACAATGCGCCAGACGCGGTCAGCGGCTCGCTGCAAGCGTAATCGACACCGATTCGGCGAATCGCAGGGCGTGAGGTTTATCGACTTCAACTTCGGCGTACAGCACCGACGTGTTGGCCATGACCAGATCGAGGATTTCCTGGGTCAGGCGTTCCAGCAGGGCAAAGCGATTGCCTTCAACGTGGGCGATGATTGCCTTGGTAATGGTCCGGTAGTTCAGCGCGTGATCGATGTCGTTGTCGCGCACTGCTTCCTGGGCCGCATACAGGATGGTCAGGTTGATCAGCACATCCTGCTTGTTGAGGATTTCATCCTCGTTGATTCCGATGTAAGTCCGCAGGCACAGGTCCTTGACCCGGATGCGTGCCATGCCTGGTTGAAGTTGTGGCATTACGACGTGCTCCGTCCAATCAATTGCAGGAACTCCTGGCGGGTGTTGCTCGACTCGCGAAAGGCGCCGAGCATCACCGAGGTGTTCATGGTTGAATTCTGTTTCTCGACACCGCGCATCATCATGCACATGTGTTTGGCTTCGATGACCACCGCGACGCCTGCCGCGCCAGTCACCTGTTGCACCGCATCGGCAATTTGCCGGGTGAGGTTTTCCTGGATTTGCAGGCGCCGGGCGAACATGTCCACCAGTCGCGCAATTTTCGACAGGCCCAGCACCTTGCCCGTTGGAATATAAGCCACATGGGCCTTGCCGATGAAGGGCAGCAGGTGATGTTCGCAGAGCGAGTACAGCTCGATGTTGTCGACGATGACCATTTCATCGTTGTCAGAGGCGAACAGTGCACCATTGACGATCTCTTCAACACTTTGTTCGTAACCATGGCAGAGGTACTGCATGGCTTTGGCTGCGCGCGCCGGGGTGTCGATCAGGCCTTCGCGATCCGGGTTTTCACCGAGATCGATGAGAATCTCGCGGTAGCTTTGGGACAGTGCGTTTTGGGGCAGGATCAGCGTCATGGAACATCCTCGCGGGGCATCTTATTTGAGGTGCCTTCCGCCATTGACGGTCAGGGTGGTGCCGGTGACATAAGAGTTGTCGAGCAAGTAGCGCAGGCTCTGGTAGATCACTTCGCTGCCAGGTTCGATGCCTAGCGCGGACTTGGCCAGTGCCTTGGCGCGGTAAGCCGCGTCGTCCTCGGGGTTGAACATTAGCAGGGCGGGAGCGATACCGTTGACCTTGATTGTCGGCGCATATTTCGCGGCGAAGGACAGGGTCAGGCTGTCGAGCCCGGCTTTGCTGGCGCAGTAGCCGATGTGCCGGCTGCTGCCCTTGCGGGTCACATCATCGCTGATGTGCACAATGTCCGCCGGGTGCGAGCGTTGCAGCAAGTCGGCACAGTGCAGGTTGATCAGGTAAGGCGCAAGCATGTGCACGCTGAACATGCGGGTGAAGGCTGCGGCGTCGTTGTCCGGTGTTTCGCTCAGCCATTCGGAGGCGTTATGGACTATCGCCCGCAGGCTGTCAGTGTGGGTTTTCAGCTCGCTGATGAACGCCAGGATCCCGGCTTCAGTGGAAAAGTCGGCAAACACAGCGAGAGCGCCCAGATCGCGCAATGCCTGGACGCCCGGGCGTTCGCTGCGGTAGCTGAAGATCACCCGTTGGCCGTCTTCGATCAAACGCTGCGCACAGTGCAGGCCGACACGCTGGCCGGCACCGGTGATGAGGATGGGGGCTGCGGAAGAGGTCATGAACGGCTCGCGTCGCGGTAAGAGCAAAACTATAACAGCGACGGGAGGCGTGTACCTAGGTTGGTGACGGCTTAGCGGTTCTGTGTGGAAGGCTGGACAGTCAATGGCCGTGCCGGTGTGCTATTCAGCCAGCTGGCCAGCAGGCGGGTCGACAACGGAATGAAGAAGTAGACCATCAACGGCGTCAGGCACAGCGTGCTGACAAGCACCCGTGGCAGCAGGCTCACTTCGTTCAGCAAAGGCCCCAGGATAAAGTTGAACAACAGGGACACTGGAAAGAACGCCAGCCAGATCGCTACCGCCTGTTTCCAGCGGGGCGGGCGCTGACCGACCGCGCCGAACCAGCCCTCGATCCCGCTGACGCGATGTTCCGTCTTGTGGGCAAACAGGTCACTGCCCCGTGCCAGCCAGGCTGCGCGCGACGCAGAGTGTTCCCAGGCGTGCATGGTCTGCTCATCGGCAAAGCGGAAAATAATCTGGAATTCGTCATCGTCGGGCGGCGGAGCGAGCACGCCAGAGCCCAGATAACCGGGAAAATCGGTAGCCAGTTGCTCGCCTTCGCGCAACCAGGCCATCAGGTCTTGATAGCGCCCTTCGGCCATGCGACGCGCAACCATCAGGGTGACGGGTGAGGTAGACATCATGTATCTCCGTAAACGTTTGCGGTACACCGGGTAGGCGTTTCGCCATGCACAGCACCGGGGTGGTGGGCTGCGACTTGAGACAAGCAAGGATTATTCCTGATTATGGCCAAGACCCAAAGACGTTTGTCTTTAATTAATGCCTTGAACAGTCGGGGGGGAGGCGGGTTAAAATGGGATCCAATTTGCTTTTGGACGTCGACTTTCTGATGCCGGTTCTGACTGACGTTACTTCTGTCTCGCAATCGAATATTTCCCTGGATCGTGAAGAACTCTTTCCTATTCGCGAGGTGGCGCGGTTGACGGGTGTCAACCCGGTTACTCTGCGTGCCTGGGAGCGGCGTTATGGTCTGATCCAGCCCTCGCGCACCGAGAGTGGGCATCGCTTGTACTCGATGGCCGATATCGAGCGCGTTCGTAGCATTCTCGACTGGATCGAGCGCGGCGTCGCAGTCAGCAAAGTCGGCAAGATCCTGGCCAAGATCGAACCGCTCAAGGCACTGGCGCAGATCATTCCCGACGAACTCGTTCAGGCTGACTACATCCAATGGCAGGAACAAGTCCTGGCCGCGGTGAAAGCCTTTGACGAGGTTCAGCTGGAGCAGGTTTATGGGCAGATCTTCTCCAGCTACCCGCTCTCAGTGGTGTTTGAGGACATTTTTCTGCCGCTCTGGAAGCAATTGCTGCAGCAACATGAAGCCTTCGGCCAGACCAGCCAGTGGCTTTTTCTGGATGGTTTTCTACGTTCTCGTGTGTTGCAACGCATGCTGCTGGTGCGTGTCATGCAACCGCGTCGAATCATCGTCTGCGCCTTGGCCAATCAGGCCCGTGAGCTGGAAGTCCTGGTCACCGCGCTGTACTTGAGCAGCGTTGATTCGGCGATTCAGCTGCTGGCGATTGGTCAGCCTTTCGACGAGTTGACCCTGATCTGTGAGCGGGTCAAACCCCTGGCCTTGGTGTTGGTGTCCAATCACGCGCCGACCACAGAATTGCCCCGGCGGCTAAATCGCCTGGCCATGAGCCTGGATTGTCGGTTGTTGCTCGCCGGCGACACGTCGGAACTGGCTCAGGAAAGCCTGGCCGGGTCATCGATCGGTTGTCTGGGGAGTGAGGGGGCGGTGATGCGCCAGCGTCTGAAGCAGTTCCTGGCGGGAAATCTGGATACCTGAGATTCAGATATGTAGAGCGGGGTGTGTCAGGCGATGTTGCTGAAGGATGTACTGGCGCAGACGTTCGGTTTCGTCCTTGTCAGACTGACTCAACTCATAAGCGTAAAAACCCTGTTCGGTCTCACGCTCAAAGCTGCCGCGTAATGCAATCCGTTCATAGCCAGACGGGCTGAACCACAAGGCAAAATGCTTGGGTGGCTTGGTCTTGTTGCGGACTTCCAGCAAAACCCCTTTGCACGACACTTCATGCACATACATCGTGCCTGGCTGGCCTTTGGCGTTTTCCAGCGCCACCGGTTCTTCCAGAACCAGGCGCCAAGGACGGACCATTGGCCCGTCTTCGTAAATGCTTGGCACACCCAGACGTAAATGCAGCGCATGAAACTCGTCTTCCACCAGGTGCAGGGGGAAGGTCATTTGCTGGTTTTCGAAATTGGCCTGGATGGTAACTTGCTCATGAGCGGCGAGGCGCGTGAGCAAATCACGTATCTGCGAACCACCGTTGACGAGCAGGCTCGACGTCGCATCCCGCACATTGAGCTGCGGGTTGTGTTGCATGGTCTGGATGAAATCCAGCTCATCCTGAGTGAGGAGTGCGTCGCGCTGCATGGCTTGCTCGAAATGTATAGATACAAAGTCATTGGTGATTGTAGTTAATGACACTTAATTCGCAGTTTTGTTCGCGCCGTTCGTCGCCTTTAGTGCAGACAGTTCGGCGAGCGCCTCCGCCAACTGTGCTTCCAGTTGCTCGACGCGCTGCTGCGCTTTGACTTGGGTGGTAACGTCCTTCTGCACACCGACAAAATAAGTTTGCCCGTCGATCGGGTTTTTCATCGTCGATAGAGAGAGTTCGTTCCAGAAGGGTGTGCCGTCCTTGCGGTAGTTCCTGAGGATTTCCCGGCAGGACCCCTCCTTGCGCAATGCCTCGCGAATGGCTGGAAGCGCTTCCTGATCCCGGTCACCCGACTGCAAAAAACGACAATCCTGATAGAGGATTTCTTCGCTGGTGTAACCCGTCAGTCGTTCGAACGCCGGGTTGACGTAAATCAGGATGTTGTCCTGCTCGCCTTCCTTTTCGGCGATCACGATGCCGTCGTTGGAAGCGTTGATCACCATTTGCAGCAGTTGAGCATTGATCATCGGAGAGTCCTTTCCGGTTTGAGGGTGTAGTGCATTCTAAAAGAACAATGCAGGTCCTGCTGTTAATATCCGGTCTTTCACTCAGTTTCAGGATCAGATTGATGAAAGTCGCCATTATTTCCGGCTCGGTGTACGGCACGGCTGAAGAAGTCGCCCGTCACGCCGCACGTATTTTGAAGGCTGCCGGTCACGAAACCCTGCACAACCCGCGCGCGTCACTGGCCGATGTCCTGGCTTTCGAACCGCAAGCGTTTCTGGCGGTGACGTCGACCACCGGCATGGGTGAATTGCCGGACAACCTGCAACCGTTGTATTCGATGATTCGCGATCAACTGCCCGGCGCCTGGCGCGGCCTGCCGGGAGCGGTCATCGCCTTGGGCGATGCGAGCTATGGCGATACGTTCTGTGGCGGCGGCGAACAAATGCGCGAATTGTTCGGTGAGTTGGGGCTGCGCGAAGTGCTGCCGATGCTGCGTCTGGACGCCAGCGAAACGGTGACCCCGGAAACCGATGCCGAGCCCTGGCTCGCAGACCTGGTCAGCGTTCTGCGCTGAAGATGAGGCTCGTCATACTTCTGACGAGATCGCTAAACCTGTTCGCTACAGGGTTACTGGCGTCGATCCTTTGACATGGATCCAGACTCATTGCGCCACTGACTCGCTAGGCCATCAAGCTGGCTGCCAATGCAACTACACCAAGCCCGGGGGCTGACTAGACTGCTGTGACGACAGCAGAACAATAAGAACAGGAGGTCTTGCCGTGAATGTTGCTCCCGTCCAGTCACCCCACAGTGTCAAAGGTCAGGTCAGTGTCGCCGAGTGGCAAACTCGCGTCGATCTGGCGGCCTGTTATCGTTTGGTCGCCGCGCATGGCTGGGACGATCTGATCTTTACGCACATCTCGGCCAAGGTGCCGGGCACCGAAGATTTTCTGATCAACCCGTTCGGGCTGATGTTTCACGAAATCACCGCGTCAAGCCTGGTCAAGGTCGATCAGGCCGGCCACAAGTTGATGGACAGTCCTTACGAGATCAACCCGGCGGGTTACACCATTCACAGCGCCGTGCATGAAGTTCGCCACGATGTGGTGTGCGTACTGCACACCCACACCGCGGCGGGTGTTGCAGTCTCGGCGCAAAAGCAGGGCATTCTGCCGATCAGTCAGCAATCCTTGTTTGTCCTGTCCAGCCTGGCTTACCACGCGTATGAAGGCGTGGCGCTGAACCATGAAGAGAAGGCACGCCTGCAAGCCGACCTCGGTGAAAACAATTTCCTGATGCTGCACAACCACGGTCTGCTGACCTGTGGCGGCACCATCGCCGATACGTTTCTGATGATGTTTACCTTCCAGCGCGCCTGCGATATCCAGGTGCTGGCGCAGAATGGCGGCGCCGAATTGATCGCCATCGAACCGCAGATTCTGGCGGGCGCCAAGGCGATGATCGCCGGCGTGACCAAAAGCGCTCAAGGGATGGGTGGCGCGCTGGCCTGGCCGGCGCTGCTACGCAAACTCGATCAACAAGACCCGGGTTATAAACTCTAATGCCACTCGCCGAGATCCCCCTGTGTGTCTGGCGCAAACGCGGCCAGACGTTCGTATTCCGTGGCCAGTCCATTCGCTATTGGACGGCCGGGCAGGGTGAGCCGCTGTTGCTCATCCATGGCTTTCCGACTGCCAGTTGGGATTGGCATTACTTGTGGCAGCCACTGGCGCAACGCTATCGAGTGATTGCCTGCGATATGCTCGGCTTTGGTGACTCTGCCAAACCGGTGGACCACGAATACAGCCTGCTCGAACAAGCCGACTTGCAACAGGCGTTGCTGGCGCATTTGAGTGTCACGCAACCGGTGCATGTGCTGGCTCACGACTATGGTGACAGCGTGGCGCAGGAACTGTTGGCCCGGCATTACGAAACCCGCATTCACCTCGCCAGTTGTGTGTTCCTCAACGGTGGTCTGTTTCCCGAAACCCATCGTCCGCTGCTGGCGCAAAAGCTGCTGCTCAGCCCCTTGGGCTGGATGATTGGCCGCGCCTTCACGCGTGACGCGCTGGTGAAGAGTTTTCGGCAGATTTTCGGGCGGATGACCCGCCCGACTGAAAGTGAAATGGATGATTTCTGGGGGCTGATCGACAGCAATCACGGCCAGCGGATCATGCACAAACTCATTACCTACATTCCCGAACGTCGCGTCCAGCGAGAGCGTTGGGTCGGCGCCATGCAGCGCGGTGAAGTGCCGCTGCGCGTGATTGATGGCGAGGTCGACCCCATTTCCGGTGCACACATGGTCGCGCGCTATCGGGAACTGATTCCCAACCCGGACACGGTCCTGCTGGCCGAGATTGGCCATTACCCACAGACCGAAGCGCCGGCGCAGGTGCTCAAGCACTATCTGGAGTTTCGTGATCGGCTGATTTTGCCGCCGCGCCGGTTCGCCTACTCCTGATTATCCCCCTGCCTTATCGGGCACCATTCAGCCTCACCCCTGTTCATTGTGACCCGCAGCGCCGTGCCTGACACTCGGGCTTATTGTCCCTGGCCTGCTGGAGTTCCCCCCATGAATGAGTCTGTGCGCTTCGAAGATAAAGTCGTGATCGTCACCGGTGCAGGCGGCGGCCTGGGCCGGGCACACGCGCTGCTGTTCGCCAAACAGGGCGCCAAAGTGCTGGTCAACGATCTCGGCGGCTCGGCGCAAGGTGAGGGCGCCAACGCGTCCGCAGCAGACCGCGTGGTGGCCGAGATTCGCGAGGCCGGCGGCATTGCCGAAGCCAACCATGATTCCGTCACCGACGGCGACAAAATCGTCCAGCACGCGCTCGATGTTTTCGGCCGTGTCGATGTGGTGGTCAATAACGCCGGGATCCTGCGCGACAAGACTTTCCACAAGATGGATGACGCCGACTGGGACCTGGTTTACCGCGTCCACGTCGAAGGCGCCTACAAAGTCACCCGCGCCGCCTGGCCGCACATGCGCGAGCAAAACTATGGCCGCGTGATCTTCACCGCGTCGACCTCCGGCATCTACGGCAACTTCGGCCAGTCCAACTACGGCATGGCCAAACTCGGCCTCTACGGCCTGACTCGCACCCTCGCTATTGAAGGGCGCAAGAACAACATTTTGGTCAACGCCATCGCTCCGACTGGCGGCACGCGCATGACCGAAGGCCTCATCCCACCGCAAGTGTTCGAACAACTCAAACCGGAACTGGTCAGCCCGCTGGTGGTGTACCTGGCCAGTGAAAACTGCAAGGAGACTTCCGGGTTGTTTGAAGTCGGTGGCGGCTGGATGGGCAAGGTGCGCTGGGAACGCAGCCTCGGCGCCGGGTTTGATCCGCGGGTGGGGTTCTCGCCGGAGGATGTGGCGGCGCAGTGGGAGCAGATTTGTGATTTCGAGGGGGCGGCGCATCCTAAGGACAATATTGAAGCGCTGAAGGAAATGATGGGGAATTTGCAGAAGTATTCCCTTTGATGGAGACCAGCAAGGTCACCGTTGACGACCTTGCTGGTGCTTAGTGTTCGGGGTTGCATCGGTTATCAAGCAAAGTACTTGCGAACCAACGCGGCCAGATTCGCCGCCGTTTGCACGTCCATGATTCCGTCGTATGTTTCAGGGCGAAAGTGCAGCTGAAAGGCTCGAACCAATTGCGTGAAGCCTTGTTCGGTAGACGCATTTGAAACGTCATAGCCATAGGTTTTGAACTGCTTGAGCAATTCGGTTCGGGCTGGAATGCCGGTTTCGTTGTATTGCTGCAGATAGGCGTCGCGGGTCGCGTCGTCGAACCAGGCACCAATGCCTTTCAAATACAGGGCATGCCAGGGAAATTTCGGCCCCGGATCACTCTTGCGACCGACCGCAACGTCAGAGTGACCCAGGACATGGGTCGGGCTGATATCCGGATAGCGCTCAAGGATGTTCACCGCCAGTTGTTCAATCGCGACAATTTGTTCTGGTTGATACGGCGGGAAATTGAACACCCCCTGGCTGAACGTCGCCAGGTTAACGATTTCGACACCGATAGAGGTGTCATTCAGACTGCTGCGGTTGCCCCACTGACTGACACCCGCGTGCCAGGCACGTTTGGTTTCGTCGACGAGGCTGAAGACTTCCTGTCCGGTATAACCTGCGTTCAAGTAGCTCGGATCGGTGATGTCCGGAACCAGATAATGTGCGCTGACATTCGGGCCGGTCAATGCATTGACCGAACTGGAGAAGTTGCCCGCCGTGTAGTGAAAGATTAGAAACCGTACTCGGCTGTTGGAACTCTGGGTGGCGTGGTGTTTGTTGTAGATGATGGGTTTCATGAAAAGCGACTCGTGGTTAATTAAGTTGAAGTCAGCGCGCGATACGAATGTATGGCTGAGTTGTAATTAACCTTAATGGTCGGGACACTTCGTGTGGTTACAGAAGCTTGTAGTCGTTTTCCGAAAAATGTGTAAGTAGTGGAAATGTGGGGTGCGCAGTGGCAGCTTTGAAAGTGGAGTCAGGTACGTCTGCCTGCTCCACTGCATTATTTCTATTCTTCTATTTTGAAACCAGGTTTGCCGTTGGCGGCTCGCCAGGCTTTTATTTTTTCAATGATGGCTTCAGGTGTGGATTCTTCCTCTGAGTCCGCGTAGTAAATCAAATCGGATCCGTCTGGATGTTCTGTTAGTACCTCAAATAAAAGAACCGCATCGACTTGATCTTTTTCCGTTGGGTGCTCAGACCAGCAGATTACATTTATAAATTCGAGAAACTCTGCTTCGGTGTAGTCGGAGATGTTAAATTTTTTCATTTCAGTTTCCTCCTTTGTGAAGCTCAGAGTGACGTTTTGGAGTAACAATTCGGATGTTATCGATGTCGTAGACGTCGCCACCTTTAGAAATACGGTTCAAATGGTGGAGTTCAAACTTTATTTTGCCACCTGATCTGTCACTTCTACGAGAAAAAGGGGCTCTTCCATTTTTCATTTCATGCATGTTGTTGGCCGTGAACTGTGTGACGAGTTCAGGGTCGTCAATGGCAGCTCTCCAAAACTGCTCTCTAAAAGCCCTGAAACTTGAAAACTCTTGTCCCCGAAGCTTATCCGCGATCCAAATCGGAATCACTGCGCCATTGCCCTGCGACGCGGGTTCCAGCCACATTCCCGACACTGGTTCTCCATAACCACTGGCCATTCCAGGATCATCCCTTCGATCTTTGAACATCGTAAAGATCGGCGGGATGCCCGAATCCGCCGGAAAGACAGTAATGAATCCACCAAAGCTGTAGAGGTCAAGCTCCGGAAATGAATCTGTCCTTCCTTCAAGCGCCGTTAAGGTAGTGCCGTCGTAAACAGCAATGTTCCGTTCGCTGGCGGGGAGGGTGGTTGACGCGTCGTTCGGCGTAACGATCGGTGTCCAGGTCATACCGATTGATGGGGCATCCGGGTTGTAAGACCTGTAGGCATTAACGGCAGGATCGTAAGTGGCGAGTCGCACCGGAACGTTGCCCGGCAACGTTATGTCGTTCGTGGCAGCGACAAAGAATTCGGTTATGTTCCCCGCTGTTCTGGAGCCGATCGCCACCGGCAGCCTGACGTCTCCATTGACTTAGGCAATGGCATACAAGTCATCTGCATTGATCTGTGCGAAATCCGAGAGTGGGATGCTCAAGGCGTGGAGATCGTCGGGCTGGTACTCCGAAAGCGCGAGGCTCCAGGCATGGAAGTTGTCAGGGACAAGTTTTGAAAGCGGGGTGCTCAGTTCACGGCTTTCACCGTCAGCCAGTGGCGAGGGGAATAGTAGTGCTGCAAACCCCACTAGTATGGCGCTTGCCGCTGCGGTGCCTGCCGTTGTTGCTGCGGCAACTGCGGTGTGCAGTGCGGACCTGACGGCTTGAGTTGTTGCGGCGCCAGCGGCGAGACGCCCCTCTGACAAGGTGAATACCGGGCCCGCTGCGGCAGACCGGCCTGATATGGGAAACGGCCGACTGGCTTTGGCGGCTTCCCACGATTCGAACATCGCAACCATCGCTCTGAATCGTTCGAGTTCTTGCGCATTCTTTTTGGCATCGGCTTCTTTTTCTTCTTTTTCTTCCTGCCGTTTGACCTCGGCTTGTGCTTCTAGAAGAGCGCGTTCAGCGGCAACCTGCTGTGTTGCTGCTTCTGCCGCAATCCGAGCCTGCTCAGCTGCCAGTTGCCGTGCGTTTTCCAAAGCGGCAAGTCGCGCTTGCTCACGAGCTCTAGCGGCCGCCTCCTCATTTACACGAGCCAACTCTGCCGCCACTCGATGAGCTTCGCGTTCCGCTTCTAGCTGTCGTTGTTCTTGCGCCTGAGCAGCAGCAAGAAGGTTCTGCACATGTAAGTGTTGGGTATGTAGAAGTCGAATTTGCTCTGACAGGAAGTTTGCAGAGTAAGCGGCTTTATAGGAGGTGACCCACCTCGCATAAACAGGTCCGTAGGGTGTTATAGGTTTTTCAAGTGTTTGAGCTTTAGCTAGGTAGTCACCAATTGTTTTGTTGATGGGACTATGTCCATAGAAGGAGTTGGCAGCTGAGGTTTGAACGTGAAGTTCAGCTGTCTTTTGTTGGATTAGTAAATTTCTGATGTTGAGTTCGTGTTGATACGCTTGTGCAGGACTTGCTACTGATGCTGGATGTTGAACTCTCAGGTTTGACAAGTCGCTTTCGGTCGTTCCTGTCAAGTTCTGAAGTTTTGCACTGTGTTCATTTTTTACGGAGTTCTCCGTAACTTTGATGTTGTCGCGGGTTTCGCGCCGAAGTCCTTCGTTTAACGTGAGGCCCGAGCCAATTCCGGGGCGTGTCGGCGGCACTCGAAATCCGCCGCCTTTCGGATCTGTTCCAGGCTTCGGCTGTGCACCAACATAAGTGGTTGGCAAGTCAATTTTGCCAAGCTCTCCGATAACATGTGATACCGGTAATTCATGTGGGGGACCTTGCTTCTCTGACATGTTGTTCTTCCATGAGTGGTTGTTGCTCGCTGAAAAAAGCTTATGTCAGAGGTGAAAATATTGGGTCTGTGAAGCGTGTAGGCACTTTCTTTTTAGGTGGTAAGTAGTTGTTATATCCTTCCGGATCGAAAGATTTATCCCGCATTAAATTAGGGAAATTCTTTTTTTTTTACCCATAAAAAAGGCCGCTGCAAACGCAGCGGCCAAGTAAGACGTTGGATCAGGAGCTACAAATCAACGTCTGTGTACACGGGGCGATCAATCGAAAAAGCATCGATTCATCTGGATTCTGTCGCCGATGGCGTGGGTTGATCACACGCCATGGCTTCGTGCTGTCCGGCGGGTCACCGTGAAAGCCCGGCAAGAATAAGCCGTTGAGCCCAAAGGAAAAATAGCGATTCGCGACATGCAGTGTTGCAGCCTGGGTAACAGTCCCGGCTGGCCACCGCCCTGTAGCAGTTGTTACAGGGCGGTGGTCACCTGGCCCATGCGTCTGACTGATAACCCTCCATCCAGCCCATCCATGCCCGGCGCAAAGCCGCGCCCCGTCTGGTCATTCATCCTTTAGAGGTACACCGCGAATACCTCCTTGGTGCGCTTATCGCTCCCCGGTTGCGGCAGTAGGGTGGGGCCTTCTGTCACTCACCGGGGAAGACGCATGACAAAAACAACAATGCGCGCCATCTTCAAACCGCAAGCGCTGGCCGCTGCGGTGGCCTTGGGTTGCTGTGCCCAGGCGCAGGCTGTTTCATTCAATATCGGCGAGATCGAGGGCACGTTTGACTCCTCACTGTCCGTCGGCGCGAGTTGGGGCATGCGCGATGCCGAGAAGTCGTTGGTGGGCACCGTCAACGGCGGGACCGGGCAGTCATCGACCGGTGATGACGGCCGGCAGAACTTCGGGAAGGGCGAAACCTTCTCCAAAATCGTCAAGGGCATCCACGACCTCGAATTGAAGTATGGCGACAGCGGTGTGTTCGTGCGGGGCAAGTACTGGTACGACTTCGAATTGCAGGATGAAGATCGTCCGTTCAAACAAATCAGTGACCACGGCCGCAAGGAAGGCGCCAAGTCTTCCGGCGCGCAAATCCTCGACGCCTTCGTTTATCACAACTACGCCATTGCCGATCTGCCAGGCAGCGTGCGCGCCGGCAAGCAAGTGGTGAGCTGGGGGGAAAGTACTTTCATCGGCAACTCGATCAACAGCATCAACCCGATCGACGTTTCCGCATTCCGTCGTCCCGGCGCCGAGATCAAGGAAGGCCTGATTCCCGTGAACATGCTGTACGTTTCCCAGGGCCTGACGGATCAGCTCTCGGTCGACGGGTTCTATCAACTGGAGTGGGACCAGACCGTTCTCGACAACTGCGGCACGTTCTTCGCTGTCGACGTGGCGGCCGATGGTTGCAACAACAACTACACCGTCGGCAGCCCGGCGATTGCTCCTTTGGCGCCGCTGGCAGCCGCGTTTGGCCAACCGATTCAAGTGACCCGCGAAGGCGTGGTCGTTCCCCGTGGTGGCGACCGCGATGCGCGGGACTCCGGGCAGTGGGGCACCGCGTTGCGCTGGCTCGGTGATGACACCGAGTACGGCCTGTATTTCATGAACTACCACAGCCGCACACCGACGGTGGGCACTGTCACGGCCGGCGCGTCGACACTGGCCAGCTTGCCGGGCATGGTCGGTATCGCCAACCGTCTGGCACCCGGTAGCGGTTCGGGGCTGGCGCAGAGCGTGATGCTCGGTCGCGGCCATTATTACCTCGATTACCCGGAAGACATTCGTCTGTATGGCGCGAGCTTCTCCACCACCTTGCCGACCGGCACGGCGTGGAGCGGTGAGATCAGCTATCGCCCCAACGCCCCGGTACAGGTCAACACCAACGACCTGACCCTGGCCTTGATCAACCCGATTGCCGGCGGTGCCGCATCACCGATTGCCACCACGCCTGGCGCTGACAACAAAGGCTACCGCCGCAAGGAAGTCACGCAAGTCCAGAGCACCCTGACGCAGTTCTTCGACCAGGTACTGGGCGCGCAACGACTGACCGTGGTGGGCGAAGCGGCCGTGGTTCACGTCGGTGGTCTGGAGGGGCGCAGTCAGTTGCGTTACGGCCGCGACTCGGTGTACGGCCAGTACGGTTTTGGTGGCGACACCGAAGGTTTTGTCACCTCGACCTCGTGGGGCTACCGCGCCCGGGCGATCCTTGATTACGCCGACGTGTTCGCCGGGGTCAACCTCAAGCCCAACTTGTCCTGGTCGCATGACGTTGCTGGCTACGGCCCCAACGGGCTGTTCAACGAAGGCGTCAAGGCGGTCAGCGTCGGCGTCGATGCCGACTATCGCAACACCTATACCGCGAGCCTCAGTTACACCGACTTCTTCGGCGGTGACTACAACGTCCTCGAAGACCGCGACTTCGTGGCGCTGAGCTTCGGCGTGAACTTCTGATCTGGCTGAGAAGGATGATTTCAATGCGCAAGATGATTCTGCAATGCAGCGCCCTGGCCCTGAGCTTGCTGGCCGCCAACGTGATGGCGGCAGTGTCGCCGGATGAAGCCAACAAACTGGGTACCAGTCTCACGCCGCTGGGCGCCGAGAAGGCCGGTAACGCCGACGGCTCGATTCCGGCCTGGACCGGTGGCCTTCCAAAAAACGCTGGTGCAGTGGACAGCAAAGGCTTTCTCGCTGACCCGTTCGCCAGCGAAAAACCGCTGTTCGTGATCACTCCGGCGACCGTCGACAAGTACAAGGACAAACTGTCGGAAGGCCAGGTGGCGATGTTCAAGCGCTACCCGGACACCTACAAGATCCCGGTCTACCCGACCCACCGCACCGTGGCCGTGCCGCCGGAAATCTACGAGTCGGCCAAGCGCAGTGCACTGAACGTGACCACCATCAACGATGGTAACGGCCTGGCCGGTTTCACCGGCAACCGCTACTACGCGTTCCCGATTCCCAAGAACGGCGTCGAAGTGATGTGGAACCACATCACCCGTTACCACGGCGGTAACCTCAAACGCATCATCACCCAGGTGACCCCGCAAACGAACGGCAGCTACACGCCGATCCGCTTCGAGGAAGAAATCGCCGTCCCGCAACTGATGAAGGACCTCGACGCGGACAAATCCGCCAACGTGCTGACTTTCTTCAAACAGTCGGTCACCGCGCCAGCGCGTCTGGCGGGTAACGTGCTGCTGGTGCACGAAACCCTCGATCAGGTGAAGGAACCGCGTCTGGCGTGGATCTACAACGCCGGCCAGCGTCGTGTACGTCGCGCCCCGCAAGTGGCCTATGACGGCCCGGGCACCGCCGCTGACGGTCTGCGCACCTCCGACAACTTCGACATGTTCTCCGGTGCGCCGGATCGTTACGACTGGAAACTGATCGGCAAGAAGGAAATGTACATTCCGTACAACAGCTACAAACTCGACTCGCCAAACCTCAAATACGACGACATCGTCAAGGCCGGCCATATCAATCAGGACCTGACCCGTTATGAACTGCACCGCGTTTGGGAAGTGGTCGGCACGGTCAAGCCGAGCGAGCGCCACATTTACGCCAAGCGTCACATGTACATCGACGAAGACAGTTGGCAAGTGGCGCTGGCGGATCACTACGACGGTCGCGGGCAACTGTGGCGAGTGGCTGAAGGGCATGCTCAGTATTACTACGATCACCAGGCTCAGGCGTACACGCTGGAAGCGCTCTACGACATCATCGCCGGCCGATACATCGCGCTGGGGATGAAGAACGAAGAGAAGCACAGCTTCGAGTTTGGCTTCGAAGCCAAGATCGCCGATTACACGCCATCGGCGCTGCGTGCGGAGGGGGTTCGGTAAGGGCTTTATCCATTCACCGTGCAAAAGGCGACCGATGGGTCGCCTTTTTTATGGCTGTCGATCAACGCCCTGAATACTTCTCAACAAGCGGGTTAGACAGGTCTAGGGTGGCCTCACAATTATAAAAAGGCACGCTGCAATGACCGCCATGACTCCGTGTCTGGACCGTTCCGGATTCCTGCCCCGTCTGTCTTCTCATCACCTGTCGCGTGAGCGCTTGAGCAAGCCGTTGCTGGCGTCTACCGCGCGGGTGAAATTGATCTGCGCACCCGCTGGCAGTGGCAAGTCGGCGCTGCTTGCCGACTGTCTGTTGCAGGCGCCGGCGCAGTGCCGGGTGTGCTGGTTGCCGCTGTCGGGCAAGATGATGAGCGCGGCGGATTTTCGTCAGAGCGTGGCAGAAACGCTGGGGCTGGCTTCGTCAGAAGAGCCGGCGATGCTTGGCGCTCTGGCTCGATTGCAGGCGCCGACCTGGCTGTTTCTCGATGACTATTGCCGCGTTCCGAACCCGGAACTCGATCAGCTGTTGGATCGCATGCTGGCCGTCAGCAGCCCGGCGCTGACCTGGTGGCTGGGCGCCCGCCGTCGCCCGCAATGCAACTGGCCGCGGTTGCTGCTCGATGACGAATTGTACGAATGCGAGCGCGCCACGCTGGCCTTCAACCAAACTGAGGTTGCCTCGCTGTTGCGCCACCTGACACCGGCCGATGCCAGCACCGCCGCCAGCAAGATTATCCAGCTCAGCGGAGGTTGGTGTGCTGGAGTACGCGTTGCGCTGCTGCAAAAATGCGACTGGTCGCGTAACGACCCGCATCACAGCCGACCTGACACATTGCTCGATTACCTCGAACACGAACTGTTTACCAGCCTGACCCCTGAGTTGACGGAGGCCTGGCGGGTACTCGCGCATTTGCCCCGCTTCAATGCACGTCTGTGCGATCACCTGTTTGGCGCAGGGGAGGGCGCGCAATGCCTGAAGACGTTGCAGGATATGGGGGGGTTTATCGAGCCCTGGCAGGACTCGGCCGACTGGCTGCAGATCTTCCCTCCACTCATGCAATTGATGCGAGATGAACAATGGCCGGCCGGACGCTCCTGGCATCGCCGCGCCTGTCAGTGGTTCGCCGCTGAACTGGATTGGAAAGCGGCGTTCGAGCAGGCCCTGCTGGCTGAAGAATTTGAGGTCGCGGTGAGTCTGCTGCAGCACTTCAGTTTCGAGCATTTGTTCGAGGAGCAGACGGTCGTGCTGTTGTTGCGTTTGTATGAGCATCAAGGCGCAGAGCTTATGTTCGGCTCAGCGCAACTGGTCGGTTTGATCACTGCGGCATTGTTGTTTGCCGGACGATTCGAGCAAGCCGCCGTTTGTATCGAACAGTTGTCGCGCTTTACCCCACAACCCTCGGCGGTCCAGCAGCGACAACTGATCGCACGGTGGCAGGCGCAGCAGGGCTGGTTGCTGCATTTGCAGGGGCGTATGGAGGGCTCGCGCGCGCATTTTGTTGAGGCGCTGAGTGAGCTCAGTCCTGACCTGTGGACCGTGCGCTTGATGTGCCTTTCGGGTCTGACGCAACAGGCCCTGCTCAAGGGTGAGCTCGAAGTGGCGCAGGCGATAAACCGCGATGCGTTGTGCCTGGCGCGGGCGCAAGGCTCGCTGGTTTTCGAAGGGCTGCTGGAGCTCGATCATGCGCAATTGCTGGAGCAGCGTGGAGCCCCTCAACGAGCCGACCAGTTGCTCGCCAACGTTCAGGGCTTGCTCACTCAACAGCAGCGGATCGCCGAGCCCCTGCTCGGGCGAATTGCCTTGCACCGTGGACGCTTGAGTTTGTGCCAGGGCCTGGATGCGCAGGCTGCCGCCTATTTCGAAGCAGGGCTGCTCATCTGTTTGCGCAACCACGACAAACGGGTGCTCTACGGTTTCCTCGGTTTGGCGCAGGTGGCCGCCAATCAGCGCGACTACGCCCAAGCCTTTGTCCAGCTGCGCGATGCCGAGCGCTTGATGCAGCAACGGCAGATTCCTGACACCGTTTATCGCGGTGTGCTGTTGCAGATCAGCAGTCAATTCTGGCTTCAGCAGGGTCGCCCGGAACTGGCTCATGAGGCGCTCAGTCGTGTACTGCGCCACTATCGTGGTCCGCATGCGCGACAGGCGCCTCCCGCGACCCTGATGTTGATTGCGCGTATCGATTATCTATTGGTGTTGGCAAAGGTCGCTCTGCACCAGGCCAAAGACCCGCTGAACCATTTCGCCCAGGCACTTGAACAGTCGCAACGCGCAGGCATGCGGGCGCTGGAGGTTGAATTGCTGTTCGCCGCGGCTGAAGTCGCGTGGCAGAACGGTGACATGGTCGGCGCCCGGGGTGAGTTGCGCAAAGGATTGAATCTTTCCAGGCACCATAGCCTTCACCAGGCGCTCAGTGAGTTGCAATTGCGTCAGCCTGATCTTTTGCCGGTACTGGAGGATGCTTGGGACCGTTCGGAAAAAAATCTGCCGGTGAGTGAAATCAATCCACTCAGTCAGCGTGAAGTGGAAGTGCTCAAGCTGATTGCGCTGGGCAATTCGAATCAGCAAATAGCCGAGCAGTTGTTTATCTCCTTGCACACGGTGAAAACACATGCACGGAGAATTCACGGGAAGTTGGGTGTGGAGCGCCGGACGCAAGCGGTTGCGAAAGCCAAGAGTGTCGGTCTGTTGGATTGAGTGAAAGACTGTCTGCAATCGGGCACGAAGCTCACGGCGTGCAAAGAGCCGGCTCTGCTATAAAACTATCTTTTGGTGGAAGAAAACTGCGATGGGAGATGTTTCCTTTTATATGTAAAGGATGGTGTTTTTATTGTTGCTTTAAGATTAATGGGTGGGGGTGTTGTTGTTTTTAGTCTAACGATGGCTGAGCGCAAGGCTTCTTTGCTGGAGAGACTGATTCAGGTGTTGTGTGTTTTCCTTATGTGTCTATTTTGTAATTAAGTGTCTGATACAAGTATTGAAAAGTGTTCTGGGTTTTTAATGGTGGGGCTATCTGTTTTAGTTTGATCTCAAGTTGATCGGCAGTGATGTGCCGTATTTGTAATCAAACTAAAAGAGGTTGGTAATGCAAAGCGAACAGGAAAAAAATATAACGCTGGAACAAGTGCATGAAGCGCGTACCCATTTGATCGAGGCACTCAAAAAAATCCCTGTGTTCAAGGCGATTCTTCATATTTGCCTGGCAGACGAGTTTAAGAAGCTGGATTCAGATGCCTCCATAGCGCGCCGTTTTATTAATCTTCGGTCGGGGGCAGTGGCATCTACTTCGGAGCCCACCGGCAATCTATTCGATGTATTTTTGGAGTGTTTGAAGCGCGGCAGGTCACCCCAATATACGGCTGACAAATACGGTATGTATGAGCTCGATAATATTGGCAGTGAAACGTTCAGGCTGAAGTATCTGGATGTGGCAAACGTCGGAAGAATGATGGCCGAACTGATGCAGAACCTGCCTGAGAAATGCAGTTCAGAATTAGATAAATATTGGAACGTCTCCATGGGTGTTGATAGCAGAGGGCGTGCTTTGCCACCACCTAAAC
Source organism: Pseudomonas sp. 3296 (assembly GCF_031456615.1). Classification (NCBI taxonomy): domain Bacteria; kingdom Pseudomonadati; phylum Pseudomonadota; class Gammaproteobacteria; order Pseudomonadales; family Pseudomonadaceae; genus Pseudomonas; species Pseudomonas sp. 3296. The sequence goes on along the minus strand of NZ_JAVDUY010000003.1, from coordinate 462,592 downwards.
GGGAGTTGCGCAATCTTCAGGCGCGACTTTTCTGGCGCGAGCTGGACTTGGCGGCCAGCGAGAACCTGTTGTCCAAAAGTGACGTCGTGACCATCAATGGCTTAATCGGTTCGGGACTGCCAAGTTCCTGCTATGCCGTTTCGGTTGAAAAACAACAGGGAGGTTTCTCGACGCTGGCATCCACCTTTGTTATTTCTCTTTCCGGCGCTATCGCAAATGAGCTGAACCAAGCAGGCAGTCAAGAGGTTGTTTTTTATTCACCGTTCGGTGGATTAGAAAAATTCAACACCGTGAGCGCCTTTCATCAAACGTTGCAACAACGGATGGCCGATGCGTCGAGCCGTGCAGAACTGTTGCAGGGGCTGTCGGAGGAGGAGAGCGCTCTGGTGTCGACTGCTCCAGTGATGCGTTACGCGAGAATCCTTGAAGATCTGTTTGAGCATTGCAATGGCGGCCTGCTGGTAAGGCAGCGTCGTGATCTCATCCATCAAGTGCGACAGTTAGTGACCGTCGGCGCGCATACCGAAGCGGCATGGCAGCCGCTGGCTAACGTTCTGTCCATGGAGGCGGTGGTACGTTCTGAAAACGTGCGAAATGTGCTCTTGATCAAGGCGATGCTGGAGAATGCCCGCCCTGAATGGTTTAAAAAAGCCTATGTCACCAATCAGGAGTTATATGTCGGTCTGGAGAAGAACCTGCTTGAAAGCCAGATTCAACTTCATGAGTTGACCCAAGACGTGGCGAGTCTCAAAGCGTATGCCCGACAGGCCGTAGAGGCATTCATCTCGCCGGGAACCGACGAACGAATCGACCCTGACACGGTGTTTGTGAATATTCAGCATTCGGTCAGGATGGCGGATGGCAAACGGATCGAACACCGTGAACGGAAGACGCTGACCCAGGCTTTCATGTATGGGGCGCATGATCGGGCAGGGCGCTACACGCTTACGCTGGAGAAGGACTATGGTCTCGCCAGGCTGACGCCTGAAAACATAATGCGGGCCATTGAAACACTGGATCTGCGTCTGGCGTATGGACCCGCACGGCAGCGAGTGTATGGCCAGCCGAACGTCAAGGAAGCGATGCGGGAAGTGCTGGGTCGAAAGACGGCCTTGACGCTGTTCGGCGCCATCCTGCAAAAGCACATCACCTCGACTGCGCAGGATATTGTTCAGCGCTTCAATTTTGGCGATCCATCTATTGAAGCGTCTGGTATCGCGTTAAGAGCTTTCTATAACTTCAAGCCCTTGAAGGATCTCATTGTCTACCGGAGGAAAGGAGGCGATGCGAATCTCAAAACTTACGTGCTTTATGCACCCGGTTCGCCGACGAATAAAGACTGGTACGAATTCTCCAATCGGGACAGTTTGCAACGGTACATAGGATTGTGGGCACTGGAAGAGGAGGGACGCGCCTACCTTCGAACCCAAGTGCACGAAAGTGACCGGCATAACCTTGAGCATGAAGTATTCGGCAAGGAATGGCCGCGTGGTGAACCGAGGGAAAGGATTCAGGGCCGAGCATGGTGGGACCAGGTCAATCTGGTTGCGTGGGTTGAAAGCGATGGGTTAAAGGGCAGTATTCAAAGCGTCCTTGACTGGGAAGACGCCGAAGAAAAGGCTGTCACACCCCATTGGTACCGAAATGCGGGTGCATCTGATCGCCACTTGTTCAATCGTTTGAACACCGACTTCAAGGCCATTTATGACGCGTCAAAAGACAAATTTCATATTGAGGGCTTTCACAAGTTCGCTCGTGAATTGGTCATGAGTCGGTTAAATGAACAGCTGGGACGTACTGGCGATCGTCAGATCGATCCTGATCGCGTCATGGTGAAATTTCATATGGGCGCAATGACGCTGACGCAATTATTTATCAATTGGCATCTGTGGCGCAGCGATGGGAATGTGTTCGAGAAAATTTTTCTGCCGGGTTCGAATACGCTCAGAGACAGTATCAGGGTGTCTGAGTTCTGGTGGAAGGACACGGGCGAGCCAATGACTGAGCTGAATTCCAGTACGCTCAATAAGCTTATCGACCTGATGCCAGGCGAGCATTACAGCCATTATCTGAAATCAAACTTTCTATGGAAATCGGATATTGATCTGCGCGCAAACCTGTATCGGGAACTCAAGAAAAACGAGATGTTCAGGGCGGCGCTGACGCAAAAGCTAAATGGCACGTTGCCATCGGGTCATTATGACTGGTTGATCGAGTCGATAAAGGGGCTGGATCGCGACACAAGGACGCCACACGGTGTTTCCCCCAGTAGTTATCCTGGCGAAGGGGTTTACGAATTCTGGCTTGAAGGTGCGCGCATCGCGGGAGGGTATGTTTTTGGTGAAGGGCATGTGAAGTTCGCCTATGTCCCGAATTCGCCCGGTAAAGCCTTTATCTGGGTCGGTGATTTATCCAAGGCTATCGAGAATGATCGCCTTTTGGGTGAGCATCTTCTGAGTCTGGCCGGTTTGCGTGGGAGGGACAGGGTTGGCGCTTACATCAGCAAGTCCCGTGATCCGCGAGATTCGCAGCCAGTGCCCGGTTTAGGCGGTACTTATCCGGTCTACAACTTCAAGGCCGAATACGAAAGCCTGATTGATCGCTCACTTGATGATCTGGATGTGCTGACCACTTCGCCAGCCGAAGCGTTCTGGCAGGAGACAAAGATTCTTCTCGAAGTGGCATTGGATGTGATTTCGATCTTTGTCCCGCCGGTGGGTTTCGTCGTCAGCGTGTTGAAGATCAGTCATTCGATCGTGCAAGGCATCATTGCATCCAGCCATGGCGATTCTGCAGGCGCCAATGCACATTTTGCTACCGCCTGGCGTGGGGCAATCGTCATGTACCTGGGTAAAGTCGCCTCGGCAGGATCGGCGGCCTCAGCACTTGGCCTGCTGTCCTCAATCAGGGATCTGAGCGACGTACTCTCGGCCGTCACGGGCGTGCCGGTTGGGATCAGTTATGTCACTGCGGTGGCTGTGCCGCACTGGACCCCCGAGAGTACGACCCACGTGATCGGTTGACGGTCGGACCCACATCAAGGCGTTATCCTGAGGATGAATGATCGGAGCTGATCAGCTCCGGTCTTGAGACATCGGTGATGCCTCATACCCCATCCGCCAGCTCACGGCCCGCGTCGCCGCCAGCAACCGCTGCGCCGCCGGGCCGTTTTCGTCGGCGTGAAACAACGAGGTCGGGCCGACAATGGTCAAGACCGCCGCGACATTCCCCACGGCGTTGAAGATCGGTGCCGACAAGGCATCCACCCCAGGCATCAACAACCCATGCACATGATGCAGGCCACGCTCGCGGATCTGTTCGCACAAGGCCGTATAGGTTTGATCGTCCGCCAATATGTGGTCCGTGGCGTTGTGCAGTTCCTGATTGCGCAAGTCCACGGTTTCCCGTTTCGGTAGATAAGCGCCAAACACCAGGCCAGTGGACGAGCTGAGTAATGGCAGCACCGAACCCAATTGCGTCACCACCGTTACCGCACGCACCGCCGGTTCGATGTGGACCACGGTCGCGCCCTGATTGCCCCATACCGCCAGAAAGCAGGTTTCATTCAGCTCATCGCGCAGCTCGGCCAGGGGCAGGGCGCCGACTTTCAGCACGTCCATACTGTTGAGTGCAGCGAGCCCGACACGCAAGGCTTCACGGCCGAGACCGTAATGGTTGGTGGCCGGGTTCTGCTCGGCAAAGCCGCTGGCGATCAGCGCCTGCAAATAACGATGAACCTTGCTGGCCGGCATCTGCACGTGTTCGGCCAGGCGCGACAGGGAGGTTGAGGGCGACAGCTCGGCCAAGGCCTTGAGGATGTCAGTGCCGACCTCGGCCGAGCGGACTTTCTGTTTGTCGTTGTTGCGCGGCGTTTCCATGGAGGCGGTCTGATCCCGGGACGAATGGGCGTCTTTATAGCTTGACGGTCAATATCAATCAAATTACGTTATGCGTAATCAAATTACGATAAAAATAACCCTGGCGTGCCGAACCTCTGCAACAGAGTGACAGGCCATCGCCTAGTCCCCGTTCAGGAGGCTCCATGAACCCTGATTCAACCGCGACAGCGCTGGCTTATCAGTCCGGCTTCGGCAACGAATTCAGCAGTGAGGCGTTGCCCGGCGCACTGCCCGTCGGCCAGAACTCCCCGCAAAAAGCCCCGTATGGCCTCTACACCGAATTGTTCTCCGGCACTGCGTTTACCATGGCTCGCAGCGAAGCGCGGCGGACCTGGATGTATCGCATTCAGCCATCTGCCAATCATCCGGCGTTCGTCAAACTGGAGCGGCAACTGGCTGGCGGCCCATTGGGTGAAGTGACCCCCAACCGCCTGCGCTGGAATCCGCTGGACATCCCGACCGAGCCAACCGATTTCATCGATGGGCTGGTGAGCATGGCGGCCAACTCGGGCGCGGAAAAACCGGCCGGAATCAGCATCCATAGCTATCGCGCCAACCGCTCCATGGAGCGCGTGTTCTTCAACGCTGACGGCGAAATGTTGTTGGTGCCTGAGCTTGGCCGTTTGCGCATTGCCACTGAACTTGGCGTACTGGAGCTGGAGCCGCTGGAGATTGCTGTGCTGCCGCGCGGGCTCAAATTCCGCGTCGAACTGCTCGACCCACAAGCGCGCGGTTACATCGCCGAGAACCATGGCGCGCCATTGCGTCTGCCGGACCTGGGGCCGATCGGCAGCAATGGCCTGGCTAACCCGCGGGACTTCCTGACACCGGTTGCGCACTACGAACACCTCAAGCAACCGACCACACTGGTGCAAAAATTCCTCGGTCAGTTGTGGGGGTGTGAGCTTGATCATTCACCGCTGAATGTGGTCGCCTGGCATGGCAATAACGTGCCGTACAAATATGACCTGCGCCGATTCAATACCATAGGCACGGTTAGTTTCGATCACCCGGACCCGTCGATTTTCACGGTCCTGACTTCGCCAACTAGCGTGCATGGCCTGGCCAACCTCGACTTCGTGATCTTCCCGCCGCGCTGGATGGTCGCCGAGAAAACTTTCCGTCCACCGTGGTTCCACCGCAACCTGATGAACGAATTCATGGGCCTGATCCAGGGCGCTTACGATGCCAAGGCCGAAGGCTTCGTGCCCGGTGGCGCGTCCTTGCACAGTTGCATGAGCGCTCACGGCCCGGACGGCGAAACCTGCACCAAGGCCATCAATGCGGAGCTGGCGCCGGCGAAAATCGACAACACCATGGCGTTCATGTTTGAGACCAGCCAGGTCTTGCGCCCGAGCCGTTTTGCCCTCAACTGCCCGCAACTGCAAACTAATTACGATGCCTGCTGGGCCACGCTGCCCGCCACTTTCGACCCGACCCGGAGATAACCCATGACTCAGACTTCCATCACTCGTAGCTGGGTTGCCTCCGCCAACGGCCATACCGATTTCCCGCTGCAAAACCTGCCTCTGGGCGTGTTCAGCGTGAACGGCTCGGCCCCGCGTAGCGGCGTGGCGATTGGCGAGCATATCTTTGATCTGGAGGCAGCACTGGATGCCGGCCTGTTCGACGGCGCAGCCAAAGCAGCGGTCGAAGCGACCCGTGGCGGTCAGTTGAATGCTTTTTTCGAACTCGGTCGCCAAGCACGTGTTGCCCTGCGTGAACGCTTGATCGAACTGTTCAAGGACGGCAGCACGCTGCACGGCAAGATCGAAGCCCAAGGCGCAAAACTGCTGCCATTGGCGGCTGATTGCACGATGCACCTGCCGGCGAAAATCAACGATTACACCGACTTTTATGTAGGCATCGAGCACGCGCAAAATGTCGGCAAACTGTTCCGCCCTGACAACCCGCTGCTGCCGAACTACAAGTACGTGCCGATCGGCTATCACGGTCGCGCCTCGACCATCCGCCCGTCCGGGACTGACGTTCGTCGTCCGAAAGGGCAGACCCTGCCGGCCGGTCAGACCGAACCAACGTTTGGCCCGTGCGCACGTCTGGATTACGAACTGGAGCTGGGCATCTGGATTGGCCAGGGCAATGAGATGGGCGACTCGATCGCCATCGGTGATGCAGCCGATCACATCGCCGGTTTTTGCCTGCTCAATGACTGGTCGGCGCGTGACATTCAAGCCTGGGAATACCAGCCGCTTGGCCCGTTCCTGTCAAAAAGCTTCATCACCAGCATCTCGCCGTGGGTCGTCACCGCCGAAGCGCTGGAGCCGTTCCGTCTCGCCCAGCCTGCGCGCCCTGAAGGCGATCCGCAGCCGCTACCGTACCTGTTCGACGCGCGCGACCAGAGCGCAGGCGCTTTCGACATCGAGCTCGAAGTGCTGCTGCTCACCGAAGGCCTGCGCGAGCAAAACCTGCCGGCCCATCGCCTGACGCTCAGCAACACCCAACACATGTACTGGACTGTGGCGCAAATGGTTGCGCACCACAGCGTCAACGGCTGCCAGTTGCAGGCCGGCGACCTGTTCGGTTCAGGCACCTTGTCCGGCCCGGAAAACGGTCAGTTCGGCAGCCTGCTGGAAATCACCGAGGGCGGTAAAAAGCCGATCGAACTGGCATCGGGTGAAGTGCGCAAATTCCTTGAAGACGGCGACGAGATCATCCTGCGTGGCCGTTGCCGCCGTGAGGGTTTCGCGTCCATCGGTTTCGGCGAATGCCGCGGCAAAGTACTGCCGGCGCGTTAAGAGGATCGGGTGATGGAACTCTATACCTACTACCGTTCGACTTCGTCCTATCGGGTGCGTATTGCGCTGGCGCTCAAGGGCCTGGATTACCAGGCCCTGCCGATCAACCTGATTGCACCGCCAGGTGGCGAACATCGTCAGCCGGCCTACCTGGGCATCAACCCGCAAGGCCGGGTGCCGGTCTTGCGCACGGATGAAGGCGACCTGTTGATTCAGTCGTCGGCGATCATCGAGTACCTCGACGAACGTTATCCACAGGTGCCGCTGTTGTCCAAGCACCTAGCCGCCCGTGCGCACGAGCGCGGTGTGGCGGCGGTGATCGGTTGCGATGTGCATCCGTTGCACAACGTCAGCGTGCTCAACAAACTGCGCCAGTTGGGCCATGACGAATCGCACGTGGTGGAGTGGATCGGACACTGGATCAGCCAGGGGCTGGCGACGGTGGAGCAGTTGATCGGGGATCAAGGGTATTGCTTTGGCGATGAGCCGGGATTGGCGGATGTCTATCTGATCCCTCAGCTGTACGCGGCCGAGCGATTCAACATCGCCCTCGAAGCGTATCCACGGATTCGCCGGGTCGCGGCGCTGGCAGCCACGCATCCAGCGTTCATCAAGGCCCACCCGGCCAACCAGCCAGACACCCCATAAAGCCTCACTCGATCAATATGTGGGCGCGGGCTTGTGGCAGGCATAAATGCAGGCCATACCGAAATCAAACTGTAGGAGTGAGCCTGCTCGCGATAGCAATCTGTCAGTCGACATCGATGTTGACTGACACACCGCTATCGCGAGCAGGCTCACTCCTACAGGGGTTCTCAGTGGACGATTGAGTTGGGCGGCAGGTGCCCCAGGCGTTCGGTCAGGCGAATCCGCTGGATCGGGTCGTCGCTGAGCAACAGCGCATGCTCCAGATCGAAACGCTCGGCATTCGGGCAGTCCAGGCGCTGATAGAGGCTGGCCCGGGCCAGGTAATCGGCGGCGCTGGCATCGCCCAGTTCCAGCACTCGTTCGGCGTCGACCAAGGCGCCTATGTAGTCATCGTGGGAGAGGTGCAGTTGACGCAGGTTTCGCGACAGGCGTTGCAGCATCTGCACCGGGTCCGCTGTCAGTAAATGGTCGGCGCCGAGTTTCATGTTCGGACCGTACTGACGTTGCAGCAGCTCCCGGCAGTCGTTGGGGTACAAACGACGTCCGCCACAAGGGTCCAGCAGGTGGTCGGCGCCTGGCACCCGCAGCAGGAAGTGCCCGGGGAAGTTGACCCCCACCAGCGGGATCTCCAGGCGTTTGGCCAATTCCAGCGCAATCAGCCCCAGGGACAGCGGCTGGCCGCGCCGCAGTTCCAGTACTTTATTGAGCAGGGCCACTTGCGGGCGCAGTGGCGTGAAATCGTCCTGCGCGAACCCCAGGTCATTCATCCGCCGCAACAACGGCTGGGCCAGTTCGCTGACGGGTAACATCGGCAAGCCATGGCTGATTTGCTGTGTCAGGTCACTGAAGTCGGCCAGCACGGCCTCGGGATTCAGCCTTGAGTCGTGCTCGACCGCCATCCACAGCGCCGCTTCGAACAGCGCGGGCGGTGAACGTTGCAGGCAATCGAAGAAGCGTTGGCGGGGCGTCATCAAAATCTCCGGCAGATGCCTCGTTTTAGCCCCGTCTCCGACATTCGTCCAGTACTGCACACATACGGTTTCAGGTTATGTCCGAAAGCCTGCAAAGCAGCGCCGCTTATTCCGGTGCGCTTCTGCAATTTTTGGGCGCAAGCCTATACTGGCGACTACAAGAAGTGATTCGGGAGCCCCACGATGTTCGCTCTCATGCAAAGCACTCGCCTTGAATCGCTGCATCTGAGCGTCGACCCGGTCACCGGGTTGAAGGCGGTCATTGCTATTCATAACAGCCGGCTCGGGCCTGCCCTGGGCGGTTGTCGTTACCTTGCCTATCCCAGCGACGAATCCGCGGTCGAGGATGCCATACGCCTGGCGCAAGGCATGAGTTACAAGGCGGCCCTGGCCGGGCTCGCCCAGGGCGGCGGCGTGGCGGTGATTGTTCGCCCGATCCATGTGGAAAATCGCGCCGCGTTGTTTGAGGCGTTCGGACGCTGTATCGATCAGCTCGACGGCCGCTATATCACCGCCATCGACAGCGGCACCTCGGTGGCGGACATGGATTGTATCGCCCAGCAAACCCAACATGTCACCAGCACCACGTCGGCCGGTGATCCTGCGCCGCATGCGGCCATGGGCGTGTTCACCGGTATTCGAGCGACCGCGATGGCCCGTCTGGGCAGCGATAACCTGGAAGGCCTGCGCGTGGCAATCCAGGGGTTGGGCAACGTCGGTTATGCGCTCGCCGAACAACTGCACGCGGCTGGCGCGGAACTGCTGGTCAGCGATATCGATCACGGCAAGGTGCAACTGGCGATGGAGCAATTGGGCGCTCACCCGATTGCCAACGACGCACTGCTCAGCACGCCGTGCGACATCCTTGCGCCGTGCGGCCTGGGTGGCGTGCTCAACAGCCACACCGTAACGCAACTGCGCTGCTCGGCGGTGGCCGGCTCTGCGAATAATCAACTGACGCACCTGGAAGTCGCCGATCAACTGGAGCGGCGCGGCATTCTGTATGCGCCGGACTACGTGATCAATTCCGGTGGGCTGATCTACGTTTCGCTCAAACACCGCGGCGAAGAACTGACGACCATCACCGCGCACCTGTCGAAAATCGCCTCACGGCTGACCGAAGTCTTCGCCCATGCCCAAGCGGAAAAACGTTCGCCGGCGCGGGTGGCGGACGAATTGGCAGAGAAGGTGTTGTACCGCTGAGCCATTCTGTTATCCCGGACATGAAAAAGGCCCTGAGTCATTCGACTCAGGGCCTATTCAATTCAGGCGTAATTATTTCGGCGTCTTGGCCGCTTTGGCGGGCTTGGCCGGCGTCGGCTCAGCGGCTTCAGTCAACTCGGCAGGTTCAGCCTGTGCAACCACTTCAACCGGCGCATTCAGCAGTTCGGACAACGCATCCGGCTGGCTCTTGAATGCCTTGGCGAACACATCGCGATTCTTCGCCATGTAGATCCCGGCTTCTTCCACTTGCTGTTCGGTCAGGGACGGAACGGCTTTTTGCAACACTTCAGCCAGCAATTCAGCCAGTTCGAGCATTTTGTCATGACGGTCAGCTTCGGCTTTATCCATGAACAAGCGCTCCAGATCTCGGCTGCTGCGGTATACCACTTCGACGGCCATTCACCACCTCACATGCCTTCACATTAGTTGTCTGTTTCGACCACTGTATTTATATACAGCTAAAAGGATAAGCGAATCCCTGCGCTTTGGGTAGTGGCTTTTTAATGTAGACCGAAATTGGCGTTTGTCAGGTGAACGATGTCGCCCCCACAGTGGTTTTGTGGACGCCACAGATCCCCTGTGGGAACCGAGCTTGCTCGCGATGGCGTCAATGAATACACCACAAAAGTGTCCAGCAACAACTCATCACCATCTCACCGAGAGCGACTGGCCTTTTTTCTGCATGCAGAACAACCGTCACGTCAATCCAGCATCATCCGCTCGAACCGAGCTAAGGAAGCATCATCGTGAAAATAAACTGGGCCGAGAACCTGCGGCAGAACGTGCACCAACTGGCCGAGTCCCTGGGCAATCTGTTCGTCGAGACGTTCCACTACCTGGCGCTGTTCGCCATCGGTGCTGTGACCGCTTACGCAGCGGTGATGGAATTCTTGCAGATGATCGAAGCTGGGCACATCAAGATCGACGACATCTTGCTGCTGTTCATTTACCTCGAACTGGGGGCGATGGTCGGGATTTACTTCAAGACCAACCACATGCCGGTGCGATTCCTGATCTACGTGGCGATCACCGCACTGACGCGACTGCTGATCTCCAACGTCTCGCACCACAATCCGCCGGACGTGGGGATTATCTACCTGTGCGGCGGGATTCTGCTGCTGGCGTTTTCGATTCTGGTGGTGCGCTACGCCTCGTCGCAATTTCCTTCGGTGAAGATCGAACACCCGCAACGCAAGGTCGGAGCGGGTTCCAGTGAACATCCCGAAGTGGAGAAGGGCGAGCTTTAAAGCCGGACCGAAGGTCGCGGCCGGCCTTTGACTGGCGGTGGTGGCAGGGAGCGACTGTCGCCGTCGGTCATGGCTTCGAGGATGGTCATGGCGCTGTGGCCCTGCTCGATGGCGATGCCGAACTGAATGCTTTGCACCAGGCGTTTCAGGCGCTTGGGGTCATTGCGTTGTTCGGCACTGATCATCCGTTTGGCGACCACGCGGCCGCTGTTGGAGAGGGTCAGCATGATGCTGCCGTCCAGACCCTGAATGCTCAGGTTAATCTGGTAATCCGGTGCAAAGGCATCGGTAATGACCTGAAAGGGGTTGTCCATGATGCGTCACCGCCTGATTGAACGTGCAGTTGTTGACCGGCCATGTTCGGGTTGGTTCGCAGTACCGGACCATCGGCCGATCGCTCGCTGAGGTTTCAACAGTCCTTTTGCCTCAGAGGTGACGTAGCAAGGGGCATGCCGGAAAAATTGTCGGACAATGATCACGGCAAAAAGCAGGCAGGCGCCCCGACAATCAGGCCGCCCGCTTTCTTTTTAGCTGCCCGTTTCAGGGCATGAATGCGCAGATGACCGCAGACAGTGCAATCAGCACTCCACCCAGCTCACCGCCAAACCGCCGCGTGACGTCTCTTTGTATTTGTCATGCATGTCGGCGCCGGTATCGCGCATCGTGCGGATGACCCGGTCCAGGGAAATGAAGTGCTTGCCGTCGCCGCGCAGGGCCATTTGCGTGGCGTTGATTGCTTTCACCGCGGCAATCGCGTTGCGCTCGATGCACGGCACTTGCACCAGGCCGCCGACCGGGTCGCAGGTCAGGCCGAGGTTGTGTTCCAGGCCGATTTCGGCGGCGTTTTCCAGTTGCTCCGGGGTGGCACCGAGCACGTCGGCCAGACCCGCGGCCGCCATCGCGCAGGCCGAACCGACTTCGCCCTGACAGCCGACTTCCGCGCCGGAGATCGAGGCGTTTTTCTTGCACAGAATGCCGACTGCCGCCGCGCCCAGAAAGAACGCAACCACGTCGTCGTCCGACGCGTCCGGGTTGAACTTCATGTAGTAATGCAGCACCGCCGGAATGATCCCCGCCGCACCGTTGGTCGGTGCCGTGACCATGCGCCCGCCCGCGGCATTTTCTTCGTTCACGGCGAGGGCAAACAGGTTGACCCATTCCATGGCCGACAGGGTGGAGGTGATGACATTTGGCTTGCCGATTTCCAGCAGGCTGCGGTGCAGTTTCGCCGCACGACGGGGCACGTTCAGGCCACCCGGCAGGATGCCTTCGTGACGCAAACCCTGCTCAACACACTCGCGCATCACCGACCATATGTGCAGCAAACCCTGGCGGATCTCGGCTTCGCTGCGCCACGCCAATTCGTTGGCCATCATCAATTCGGAAACGCGTAAACCGTGCTGGTTGCAGAGCCGGAGCAATTCGGCGGCGCTGGAGAAATCGTACGGCAGCACTACGTCACTGGCAGGCGCGATGCCAGACTCGGCTTGGGCCGCTTCGATGATGAAACCGCCACCCACCGAGTAGTACGTTTGTTCGTAGAGTTCCCCGGATTCGCCGAACGCTGTCAGCGACATCGCGTTGGGGTGGTAGGGCAGGCTCTCGTCCAGCAGCAGGAGGTCGTGCTGCCAGTTGAAGGCAATTGTGGATGTGCCGGCGAGGGACAATTCACCGGTTTCGCGCAAGGTCTGGATACGGCTGTCGATGGACGTGGGATCGATGCTGTCCGGCCATTCGCCCATCAGGCCCATGACGCAGGCGCGGTCGGTGGCGTGGCCAACGCCGGTGGCTGACAGGGAGCCGTAAAGGCGGATTTCTACCCGACGTACGGCGTCCAGAACATGCTGGTCAACCAGCGCCTGGGCGAAGGTCGCGGCGGCGCGCATCGGGCCGACAGTGTGGGAGCTGGACGGACCGATACCGACTTTGAAAAGATCGAAAACACTGATAGCCATGCTAAACCCTATACAAGCAACGGAAGAGAAATCGCTGCCATTTTTGTAGGACAAGCGCAATGTAGGCGATACTGCCAACCTCGCTCTGCCGTGACCAACGAAACTTCCTAAGACAGCCTTTAGCAGGACTAAACGATGAGTCGTCAATTGCACGCCCAGACCTACGTCTGGCTGCACGTGTTTTCCTGTGCCGCGCGGCACTTGTCGTTCACCCGCTGCGCCGAAGAACTGCACATCACGCCGGGTGCGGTCAGTCAGCAAATCCGGCAACTGGAAGAGCGTTTGGGTTTCCGTCTGTTTCACCGTCGTGCGCGAGGTGTGGAATTGAGCGCTGAAGGCCAGCGCCTGGCCATTACTGTTAACGAGGCGTATGGCAGCATCGATGCGGAATTGCGCCGTCTGGACGCCGGAATGATCAGTGGAACGTTGCGGTTGCGCTCGATTCCGTCATTCCTGAGCAAATGGCTGACCCCTCGCTTGCCACGTTTGCAGCAGCGTTTCCCGGACATCCAGTTGCGTCTGGTGGCCGAGGACAGCAGCGTACCGCTGCACGAAGGTGATTTCGATCTGGCCATCGACCTGAACGATGGCAGCTACCCCGGCCTGTTATCCACAGCCTTGCTCGACGAGCAGATTTTCCCGGTCTGCGCCCCGAGTCTGCTGCGAGGCCGACCGCCGCTGCATGGCCCGGCGGACCTGGTGCATTTCCCTTTGTTGCACGACATCACCGCCTGGCGTGGCAGCTATGAATATGCGGAATGGGAGTTCTACTTGAATGCCATCGGCTTCGAGGGCGCCGACGTGCGGCGCGGGCACACCTTCAATCGCAATCACCTGACCATTGAAGCGGCCATTGCCGGGATGGGCGTGGCGATTGCGCGACGCACATTGCTCAACGATGAGCTGGAGCGGGGGACATTGATCGTGCCGTTCGGGCTGGCGGTGCCCAATCACAAGCGCTACATGCTGCTGTATGCGCCGGGGGCCTTGAGCCATCCGGGCGTGCGCGCGGTGCATGACTGGCTGGTGGAGGAGGCGGGGATCTTTCGAAGTGTGCACCCGCTGGCAGAGCAGCAGATGTGAGCAATTATGACAAAGAAGCGTGTCGACCCAACTCCCGACCTTAACAGCGCTTTTGCTCGTTGTCCGGGTTTTTTTGCGAATCCATATTTATCTTTTTTTAGGGGTTGAATTGTTCTGCGCGCAGACCGATTGTGTAAGTAAGAGGTCACGGTGATGACGCCCAAGGGCTAGCCGAAAGGCCTCTCGCGAGCTAGCTGAAATAAGGGATGAACTATGCAAATCCAAGTCAACAGCGATAACCATATTCAAAGCAGCATCCGACTGGAGGAGTGGGTACGTACTACCATTGAGAGCACGCTCGAACGTTATGCAGAGGACCTGACCCGCGTCGAGGTCCACCTGTCAGACGAAAACGGCGACAAGCCCGGACCGCACGACATGCGCTGCCAGCTGGAAGCGCGGCCAAAAGGCCACCAACCGATTTCTGTCACCCATAAAGCCGATAATCTGGAACTGGCGATCGACGGCGCGGCCGAAAAACTCGAACATGCGCTGGAACACCTGTTCGGCAAACTGCGAGGCAAACCACGTGCCGCTGTGGTGCCGTTCGAACGAGCAGCAGCCGATGAGCTGCTTGAGGAAGAATTTCTCGAGAACGAGCAAGCTGCGCAAAACGGCTGACAGCTGATTCGCTTTTTATCTTTCCACCCCTGAAAACGGGCCTGCTGATGCAGGCCCGTTCTTGTTTCCGGGTTTCGCGGGCTTCCGGCGGTACACGTTCTGTGTAGCAGCCTTCGGCAGCTGCTACAGGATGTGCGCGATCCGTATCCGACAATCGGATCTCTTTGCGTATGAGAATATTTATCATTAATATTGCGCCCTCGCTGGCCCCATGACTTTCACGCGGCCTTACCGGTTTCAAGGTCGCACCATGACAGACACCCCCACGCTCCCGGTTCTCTCTCGATTGGCCGTCGCCGAATGTGCGCAAGGCTGACCCAATGATCACCCTCCCACCCGAATCTCACGACGATGAATACCGCGGGGCGCGCGCGCATTTCCTCCACGTGTTTCTTTCCCAGCGTTCGCAGATGGAAGCCTTGGTGAACCGGCGCGTGGGGTGTCGGGCGACGGCGGCGGACCTGGTGCAGGACTTGTTCCTGCGTTTCTGGCGTCGGCCGCTGGTGCAGGTCGAGGAACTCAGCACCTATCTGCTACGTTGCGCCGGCAACATCGCCATCGACCATTTACGTAGCGAAGGCACGCGGGTGCGGGTCAATGAAGGCTGGATGCCGGACGCGCCAGACAGCCATGGCAGTGAGCCGCAAGCCGCCCTCGAAGCTGGCAACGATTTGCGTCACGTCGAAGCGGCGCTGCGCGCCTTGCCGGAACGCACGCGGCAGATCTTCCTGCTCAACCGCATCCACGGTCGCAAGTACGCCGAAATCGCCAAGGCCATGGGCTTGTCCCAAAGCGCCGTGGAAAAACATATGATGCGCGCCCTCGAAGCCTGCAAGGCCAGCCTGCGGGAACCGCCCACGCGCACGCCAGGGAAAGCACCGTGAATCAGCTTCAACGCGTCACCCCGACGCCCGCTCAGGAACAGGCCGCCTTCGCGTGGCTGTGCTTGCTGCATGACCAGCCCAGCAGTGGCGATCAACTCACGTTCAGTCACTGGTTGCAGGCTGATCCCGCTCACGCCGAGGCTTATGCACAGGCGCAGGTGCTGTGGGAATTGAGCGAGTCGCCGGCGCGAACCCTGGCCGATGAAGACGCTTTCGCCTTGCAGGGTTATCTCAATGCCATGAATCAATCGCGCCGCCACAGCCTTCGGCGATGGTCGGGGGCGTTGGCGATGGCGGCGTGCCTGTTGCTGATGATGGGACTCGACGCGGGTTGGCAGCCAGTGCGATGGATTGACGACCTGGGGGCGGACTATGTCTCGGCGCCGGGGGAAATTCGCACCGTGACATTGGCGGATCAGTCGCACGTCACGCTGGATGCCGACAGTGCCATTGCCGTGGATTTCAGTCGCGGTGAGCGGCACGTCCAGTTGCGACGCGGCGCCGGGTTTTTCAGCGTGACGCATACGGGCGATCCGTTTGTGGTCGACGCTGAACAGGGCCAGGCGAAAGTACTGGGCACGCAGTTTGAAGTGCGTCTGCAACCGCAGGGTGCTCAGGTTACGGTGTTGTCCGGACGGGTCGGCGTGACGGCGAAGAAGGACGCCGAGCCGCAAATTCTGACCGCCGGCCAGCAAGTGGCCTATGGCGATGGCGCGGCGCAACAACGGCATGCGGTCGACAGCGAGGCGCAATTGGCCTGGCGTCAGGGCTGGCTCAATTACTACAAGGCGACGTTGGCGGAGGTGGTGCAGGACCTCGGTCGCTATTACCCGGGGAGGATTGTATTGCTCAACAATGAGCTGGCGGCACGGCGAATCAGTGGCAGCTTTGCGAGCAAGGATCCGCAAGCGGTGTTGAGTTCGTTGCAGGGGGTATTGGGGTTTGAGCAGCACAACGTGTTGGGGCATCTGATTATTTTGCGCTAAAGCCTCTGGCCCCATTGCGGGCAGACCCACCACCACATCCCTCAAACAAAAATATTTTCAACATTTTGATGAGGTAAACCCAACCGACATCCGTGTAGTGACTGAAATTGCGAGTCATTCGCATCCGTAATGGTTCTACACAGGTCATGAGCAATGAAGTCCAGGGCAAAATCGGGTTCGGTCAAACAGTGGTTGGGTGTTTCGGCACTGAGTATGTCGGCGCTGGCCTTGCTGCCATCGAGCATCGCCTCGGCGTCTGAAGCCAACAACACGCAACAGAGCGCCCAGTTCAGTTTTGCCATCGCCGCCAAACCACTGCCCCAGGCCCTGAGCGACTTCAGTCGGGTCACCGGCATCAGCGTGGTCTACACCGATGAAGCGCCGTACGGCCTCACCGCCCCGTCGATTAACGGCCAGTTGAGCGCCGAGCAAGCCATGCAACGTTTGCTCAGCGGCTCGGGCTTCACCTTCCGCCGCACCGATGCCAAAACCCTGATGCTGGAACCCGTGCCCACGGCCGGCACCTTGAGCCTGGGCGCGACTACCATCACCTCGGTTGCCGATCAATCCATGAGCTATCAGCCGCCGCCCACCAGTTCGGTGATGCGCTCGTCGGCCTTGCTCCAGGAAATCCCGCAGACCGTCAACGTCGTCTCGGCCCAGGTCATCCGCGATCAGTTGCCGCGCAATCTGGATGACGCGCTGGCCAACGTCAGCGGCATCACCCAGGGCAACACGCTGGCGAGCACTCAGGATTCGGTGATGACGCGCGGTTTCGGTGACAACCGTAACGGCTCGATCATGCGTGACGGCATGCCGATCGTGCAGGGTCGCGGCATGAATGAAAGCGTCGATCGCGTCGAAGTGCTCAAGGGGCCGGCCTCGCTGCTGTACGGCATTCAAGACCCGGGCGGGGTAGTCAATCTGGTCAGCAAGAAGCCGGAGCTTGAGCAATACAACGCCCTGACGCTGCGCGGTTCGACCTATGGCGATGGCAAAAACGGCAGCGGTGGCAGCCTCGACAGCACCGGCGCACTTGGCACCTCCGGCCTCGCCTACCGCATGGTGCTGGACCACGAAGATGAAGATTACTGGCGCAATTTCGGAACCCACCGCGAGTCGCTGGTGGCGCCGTCGCTGGCCTGGTTTGGCGAAAGCACCAAGCTGCTGTTCTCCTACGAACACCGCGAATTCCTGACCCCGTTTGACCGTGGCACGATCATCGATCCGCGCACTAATCACCCACTGGACATCTCACGCAACGAGCGCCTCGACGAGCCGTTCAACAACATGGAAGGCCGTTCGGACCTGTACCACTTCGAGGCCGATCACGAACTCAACGACAACTGGACCGCCCATTTCGGCTACAGCTGGAACCGTGAAACCTACGACGCCAGCCAGGTGCGCGTCACCGCCATCGACACCAAAAAAGGCACGCTGACCCGCAGCATGGACGGCACGCAGAACGCGATCAGCACCGACCGCTTCACCACCGCCAGCCTCGAAGGCAATGTCGAGTTCGCCGGGATGAAACACGACCTGGTGTTCGGCGTCGATGACGAGTACCGCAAGATCTACCGCGAAGACCTGATCCGTCAGAAAAGCCTGAGCACCTTCAGTTACGTCAATCCGGTCTACGGTCGCGAAGTCGCCGGCACCACCGTCAGCCCGGCGGACAGCGCGCAAACCGATGAACTGCGCAGCGATTCGATCTTCCTGCAGGACTCGATTCACCTCACCGATCAATGGATCTTCGTCGCGGGTGGGCGCTTCCAGGCGTACGACCAATACGCCGGCAAAGGCGTGCCGTTCAAGGCCAATACCGACAGCAACGGCCAGAAGTGGGTACCGCGCGCGGGGCTGGTCTATCGCTACACCGATGAACTGTCGTTCTACGGCAGCTACACCGAATCGTTCAAACCCAACTCCACCATCGCGCCTTTGAGCGGCAGCAGCACCGTACTCGATGGCAGCATCGCGCCGGAAGAAGCCAAGGCCTGGGAAATCGGTGCCAAGTTCGACATGCCGGGGCGCATCACCGGTGACATCGCGCTGTTCGACATCAAGAAACGCAACGTGCTGGTGGCCAACTCCGAAGGCCCGGTGACGATCTACAGCGCTGCTGGCGAAGTGCGTTCCCGTGGCCTGGAAGTGGACGTGACGGGACAACTGACGGACCGCTGGAGCATGATCGGCAGTTACGCCTACACCGATGCCGAAGTCACCGAAGACCCTGACTACAAAGGCAAGCAGCTGCAAAACGTCGCCAAGAACAGCGGCTCGCTGTCGGCGGTCTATGACTTCGGCACCATTGTCGGTGGCGATCAGTTGCGGGTCGGCGCCGGGGCGCGTTATGTCGGTGAGCGAGCGGGGAATGCTGTGAACGATTTTGACCTGCCGAGCTACACCGTGGCGGATGCATTCGCCACGTACGACACCAAGGTTGAAGGGCAGCGGGTCAAGTTTCAGCTCAACGTGAAGAACCTGTTTGACCGCACGTACTACACCTCGGCGGCGAGCCGGTTCTTTGTGTCGATGGGGGATTCGCGGCAGGTGTTGTTGTCGAGCACGTTGGAGTTTTGATCCCGAACCGCGTCATCGTTCTTCGCGAGCAGGCGCCAATAATCTTCAGGATTAGCGCAAAAACGCCTGCCGATACTCCCCAGGCGTCCCACCCAAAGCCTGCCGAAACCGATTGGTGAAATGACTCGCACTGGCAAACCCGCACGCCAACGCAATCTCTCCCAACGGCTGCGACGTCGAGCGCAACAACTCCCGCGCCCGGCTCAATCGGCGAGCCAGCACATACTGATGCGGCGGCAAACCAAAGCTCTCGCGAAACATCCGCGCAAAGTGATATTCCGACAGCGCACACAGCGCAGCCAGTTGCCCAAGGCTGATGGCCTCGGCCAATTGATGATCGATGAACTGAACCAACTGCCGTCGCTGATGCGCCGCCAGTCCACCCTTGAGCCGCAACCCCTCGCGCATGCCGACCTGGCCAAGCAATACGTGGCTGAGCATTTCATGGGCCAGGCTGCTGGTCAGCAAACGTTCGCCGGGTTCATCCCAGTTGAGGCTGAGCATCTGTCGAAAGCGTCGGGCTTGCGCTGGATCGTCGAGGAAAGTGCCTTCGCGTAATTGCAGTTCACGCGGTTCGCGGTCCAGCAGCGTGACGCAGCCGAGGGCGAATTGTTCGGGGCTGAAATACAGGTGGGCCAGGCGAATGTCGCCATTGATCACCCAGCCTGACTGGTGATCCGCTGGCAGGATGCACAGCTTGTCCGGGCCGCCCTTGGTGCCGGGCTGGTCGCGGCGGAAGGTGCCGGTGCCGCCGGCGATGTAGCACGACAGCGTGTGATGGCTCGGCGCTTCGTAGTCCTGGGCGTCGTGATGGTTGCTCCACAAGGCTGCAGCCATGCCGTCACCGAGCTCGGCGCTGTGCTCAAGGCGAGCATTGGGCGAGCGGTTGAGGGCTTGAAAGACTTGCAGCGTTTCCAGTGCGGGCATGATCGGTTCTCTCCAACGCCTTGCATCCTACTCCGTAGACCTTGGCCTGCCAGCCTCCGGGCCGACAAAAGCGCAAGTTTATGCAAGTGCGATCCGAGCGCCCGCAGGACACTGAGCCTCTATTGAGGAGTGTTTGCCATGAATCTGTCGTTGTACTTGCTGACCGTGCTGATCTGGGGCACCACCTGGATTGCCTTGAAATGGCAATTGGGCGTGGTCGCGATTCCGGTGTCGATCGTCTATCGCTTCGGCCTCGCGGCGCTGGTGTTGTTTGCACTGCTGCTGTTGAGTCGACGTCTGCAAGTGATGAACCGGCGCGGGCACTTGATTTGTCTGGCGCAGGGGCTGTGCCTGTTCTGCGTCAACTTCATGTGTTTCCTGACGGCCAGCCAGTGGATTCCCAGCGGCCTGGTCGCCGTGGTGTTTTCTACCGCAACGTTGTGGAACGCCCTGAATGCGCGGGTGTTCTTCGGCCAGAAAATCGCCCGCAATGTGCTGATGGGCGGTGCGTTGGGTTTGTTCGGACTTGGCCTGCTGTTCTGGCCTGAGCTGGCCGGTCATACCGCAAGCCCGGAAACCTTGCTCGGCCTGGGCCTGGCGCTGCTCGGAACCCTGTGCTTCTCGGCCGGCAACATGCTGTCGAGCCTGCAACAGAAGGCCGGTCTGAAACCGCTGACCACCAACGCCTGGGGCATGGCGTATGGCGCGGCGATGTTGTCGGTGTGGTGCCTGGTCAAAGGCATTCCGTTCGACATCGAATGGAGCACGCGTTACATCGGCTCGTTGTTGTACCTGGTCATTCCCGGTTCCGTGATCGGCTTCACCGCTTACCTGACATTGGTGGGCCGCATGGGGCCAGAACGCGCGGCCTATTGCACCGTGTTGTTCCCGGTGGTGGCGTTGAACGTGTCGGCGTTTGCCGAAGGCTACCAATGGACCGCACCGGCCTTGGTGGGCCTGGTCCTGGTAATGCTGGGCAACGTATTGGTGTTTCGTAAGCCCAAGCCACCAGCATTGCAGGGGAATGGCAAACTGGCTTGAACGAACGGGCAGACGCTTAAAAACGTCTGCCCGTTGTCATTAGCCTTTCCAGACTTGCGGGTTGACCAGATCTTGCGGGCGCTCGCCCAGCAAGGCGCTGCGCAAGTTGGCCAATGCACGGTTGGCCATGGCTTCACGGGTTTCGTGGGTGGCGGAACCGATGTGCGGCAATGTCACTGCGTTTTTCAGCTGGAACAGCGGCGACTCGGCCAGCGGTTCTTTCTCGTAGACGTCCAGACCGGCGCCGCGAATGCGGTTGTTTTGCAGCGCGTCGATCAGGGCCGGCTCGTCGACGACCGGGCCACGCGAGATGTTCACCAGAATCGCGCTCGGCTTCATCAGCGCCAGTTCACGGTGGCTGATCAGGTGCCGGGTTTTTTCGCTGAGCGGCACCACCAGACAGACGAAATCGGCTTCGGCCAGCAGTTGATCCAGCGTGCGGAACTGCGCGCCGAGCGCTTGTTCCAGCTCGGTCTTACGGCTGTTGCCGCTGTAGATGATCGGCATGCTGAAGCCCAGGCGACCCCGGCGGGCAATGGCCGCGCCGATGTTGCCCATGCCGACGATGCCCAGGGTTTTGCCGTGTACATCAGTGCCGAACAACGGCGCGCCGACGGTGGCTTGCCATTGTCCGGCCTTGGTCCAGGCGTCCAGTTCGGCAACACGACGAGCGCTGCTCATCAGCAGTGAAAACGCCAGGTCGGCGGTGCTTTCGGTGAGCACGTCCGGGGTGTTGGTGAGCATGATCCCGCGTTCGTTGAAGTAGGCAACGTCGTAGTTGTCGTAGCCGACCGAGACGCTGGACACCACTTCCAGTCTGGCGGCGTTCTCCAGTTGTGCACGACCGAGTTTGCGACCGACACCGATCAGGCCGTGGGCGTGGGGCAGGGCTTCGTTGAATTGGGCATTGATGTCGCCGTTTTTCGGATTCGGCACGATCACGTCGAAGTCTTGTTGCAGGCGTTCAACCATTTGCGGCGTGACACGGCTGAAGGCGAGGACAGTCTTTTTCATGGGAGGAGGGCTCGTCGGGCGTGGAGAATGCCAAGCACGCTAACATTCTTCCCCGCTGTTGTGCGAGTGCCCGGATTACCGGATATACATCGACCATAACTGTAGGAGCCGAGCCTGCTCGCGAAGGCGTCCTGACAGACGACCATTCTCTTTCTTAGTGTACATATCCATTCCTGCGGTAACGGCCGCTGGCGGTTTCGCCCTTACGGCGAGGCACTTTTTTCAAACGCCAAAGAAGTACCCAAAAAGGCTCGCCCCGAGCGTCCGGCCCCTCGCTTAGGCTCGGCGTTCCTTCGCTCCGGTATCCATCCGGGGACACTGCCCGCAGGTTGGCTTCGCTACGACCTACATGCAGCGTGTTCGACTGCGTCGAACGGCGCTGCGCGCCACTCCCCGGATGCACACCTCCACTCAGCCTCCCGAGGGGGCGGTAGATCAAAAGCCAAAGATCAAAAGCTTTCAGGCGAGCTAACGCTCGGCCTGTTGAGTGGTGAGGAGCGGTGGGTGTACACCGATGTATGTAGGAGCCTGGCTTGCCAGCGATGGCGGCCTGACAGCCGACCAATCTCCATCAGGTGTACACAACCCAACTGTGGGAGCGAGCCTGCTCGCGAAAGCGGTATGCCAGACAACATTGATGTTGAATGTTAAATCGCATTCGCGAGCAGGCTCGCTTCCATAGGGATTGGCGTTTACTGGGGGATTAGCGATGTGACGCGGGTTTGGGCAGTACGAGGTTGTCCATCATCCGGTTTGCCGCCAGTTCGGCGAGCATGACGATCTGCTGGATGGCCATGGCGGTGTTGCGGTGCGGGCCTTCCAGGTAGGCGGCAAAATCGCCGGCCATGACGCTGGCCTGGGCCAGGGTTTCACAGGTGTGGGCCAGCAGATCTTCGTCTTTGAGGTCCGGTGCAAGCATGAACATGGTGCTGGGTTTGCGGGTGGGCGGTGACTTCAGTACTGCAGGGTTGAGGTAGTGATTTAGCGCGCGTTCGGCGGCGTCGTGGAATTTTTTGGAATCGACGGATTCGTAGGGGGAAACGTCGTCGGTTTCCGGGGGATTCGGAGTTTCTTTAATCATATGGAAGTTACTCAATGGCGATGAAATGGAGCTGCCATCTTTCGATTTCCAGGCGAAAGGGTGGCAACTGTGCGCGGACTGGAAAAACCGGACCACCATCACACCCGGCAGACCCGAAGGTCTCCCGCGCACAGCCGCCATAACAAAGAACTGCGTGCAAAAAAAAGCGCCGCAGTATGCCATGAGGTGTGATGGAGGGTTGTCAGGTTTTCCAGACCTGATCGCTGATTTGGCAGCGACACCCAAAGCCTACCCATTTCCCGTCTGACCCAACAACCGACAGAACGCGTCGGAATCCTTCCCCAAAATCAGCGCGTCTGTAGGACCGTGGAGTCAGTTCGCCAGCCGAGCCCCACCCAGGCTCCCGCTCAATTCATACGCCGCCAACTCCGCCTGATGCGCCGCCAGAATTTCGGGCAACGACCCGCGCAAGTACTCAACCCACGTTTTAATCTTCGCATCCAGATATTGCCGCGAAGGGTAGATCGCATACAGGTTCAGTTCCTGCGAGCGGTAGTTCGGCATCACCCGCACCAGCGAGCCGTTGCGCAAGCCTTCAATCGCCGCATACACCGGCAGCACGCCAACACCCATGCCGCTGGTGATCGCGGTCTTCATCGCGTCTGCCGAGTTCACCAGAAACGGCGAGCTGTTAATCGTCACGGTCTCCTGGCCGTCGGGACCGTCGAAGGCCCATTTTTCCAGCGGGATCACCGGGCTTACCAGGCGCAGGCACATGTGGTTCAGCAAATCGCTGGGCTTCTGCGCGCAGCCGTTGGCTTTCACGTACGCCGGCGAGGCGCAGACAATGCTGTAGGTGATACCCAGCCGCTGGGACACGAAGCCGGAATCCGGCAGTTCGCTGGCGAGGACGATGGACACGTCGTAGCCCTCATCCAACAAGTCCGGCACGCGGTTGGCCATGGTCAGGTCGAAGGTGACGTCCGGGTGCGTCTTGCGATAACGGGCGATGGCGTCGATCACGAAGTGCTGACCGATGCCGGTCATGGTGTGCACTTTGAGCTGCCCGGCCGGCCGCGCATGGGCGTCGCTGGCCTCGGCTTCGGCTTCTTCGACGTAGGCGAGGATCTGCTCGCAGCGCAACAGGTAGCGCTTGCCGGCCTCGGTCAACGCGATGCGGCGAGTGGTGCGGTTGAGCAGGCGGGTTTGCAGGTGGGCTTCCAGGTTGGAGACCGCGCGCGAGACGTTGGCGGTGGTGGTGTCCAGTTGCACGGCGGCAGCGGTGAAGCTGCCGGCCTCGGCCACGTAACTGAAGGCGCGCATGTTTTGCAAAGTGTCCATGGGGTGCTCTCAAGGGAGATGGCAAATTGTGACACAAGGTTTCAAGGTCTGAGACCCCGACCAAGGGATTATCGCGTGAACGGTAACAAAGATTCACAAGAATCCCAGCTTATCGCCGTTCCGGCCGCCCCCTAGAATTGCGCATCTCCGAAACACCCCCCACCTCAGGAAATCGCAGCAGTGCCGCGTCGCATCAGCAGAGCGCTTCAGACGCTCAGTGTTTTGGCTTTAACCCTGGCAATCAGCGGCTGCATCGGAACCGGAGGTATTGCCCCGCAGGGCAAGGCACTGGAGGCTGACTCACTGGCCACCGACGAAGCCATTCAACACGCTGCGCAGGACGCGCATTGGCCCACCGCTCAATGGTGGCAGGCCTATGGCGACCCACAACTGAACCGCTGGATCGACCTCGCCGTGCAAGGCAGCCCGAGCATGGCCATGGCGGCGGCGCGGGTGCGCCAGGCCAAATCCATGGCCGGCATCGCCGAGTCCGCCGAATCGTTGCAAATCAACGGCGAATCCACCCTCAAGCGCCACAACTGGCCCACCGATCAGTTTTACGGGCCGGGCGAGTTGGCCAACACGACCACCTGGGACAACAACGCCGCGCTGGGCTTCAGCTACGCGCTCGACCTCTGGGGCCGCGAAAGCAATGCCACCGAGCGCGCCGTGGACATGGCGCACATGAGCGCCGCCGAAGCGCGTCTGGCGCAGCTCGAATTGCAGAACAACATCGTGCGCGCCTACATCGAGCTGTCGTTGCATTACGCCCAGCGCGACATTGTTGAAGCGACACTGCAGCAGCAACAGCAGATTCTCGACCTCGCACAGAAGCGTCTGAACGGTGGCATCGGTACGCACTTTGAAGTCAGTCAGGCACAAACGCCGTTGCCGGAAACCCATCGCCAGATCGATGCGCTGGACGAAGAAATCGCCCTCAGCCGCAATCAGCTCGCGGCCCTGGCAGGCAAGGGGCCGGGCGAAGGCGCGCAATTGCAGCGACCAACGCTGTCGTTGGGTGCGGCGCTGAAACTGCCATCGTCGTTGCCCGCGCAATTGCTCGGCCAACGCCCGGACGTGGTTGCCAGTCGCTGGCAAGTGGCGGCGCAGGCTCGCGGTATCGATGTCGCCCACGCCGGTTTTTATCCCAACGTCGATCTGGTCGGCAGCCTCGGCTACATGGCCACGGGCGGTGGAGCGCTGGAGTTTTTAACCGGCAAGAAACTCAACTACAGCGTTGGCCCGGCGATCTCGTTGCCGATTTTCGACGGTGGGCGTTTGCGCTCCGAGTTGGGCGAAGCCTCGGCGGGGTATGACATCGCCGTGGCCAAGTACAACCAGACGCTGGTCAATGCGCTGAAAAGCATCTCCGATCAGTTGATCCGTCGCGAGTCGATGGACAAGCAACAGGCTTTCGCCGCTGAGTCTGTGGCCACGGCGCAGAAAACGTATGACATCGCGATGATCGCCTATCAACGCGGGTTGACCGACTACCTCAATGTGCTTAACGCGCAGACGTTATTGTTCAAGCAGCAGCAGGTTCAGCAGCAGGTGCAGGCGGCGCGGTTGAGTGCTCATGCGGAACTGGTGACGGCGTTGGGTGGCGGGCTGGGGGCGGGTAATGATGTGCCGAAAGATAGCCAGACCCAGGCCCCGAAAACCCCGAGTCTCCTGAAGTGAACACGGCCCCTGTAGGAGTGAGCCTGCTCGCGATGAGGCCGTGTCAGTCAATGTATGTGTCGCCTGACACTGCGCCATCGCGAGCAGGCTCACTCCTACAGATTCTGCATCTGAATCGAATCTCAATGAGCAGGATTTCATGACCCCCTTGCCCGCACCCTTGCGCTGGCTATATTCCCTTGAATGGCGCCGGGGCTTTTTCGACTGGGCACGCAGCGATGGTGTGACCTGGGTCTACATCTTCAAGGTGTTGTTCGCCGCCTTCCTGACCTTGTGGCTGGCGATGCGCCTGGAATTGCCGCAACCGCGCACGGCAATGATCACCGTGTTCATCGTCATGCAGCCGCAAAGCGGTCAGGTGTTCGCCAAGAGTTTTTACCGCTTTCTGGGCACCTTGACCGGCTCGGCGGTGATGGTCGCGTTGATTGCCTTGTTCGCGCAAAACACCGAACTGTTCCTCGGCTCGCTGGCGATCTGGGTTGGCATCTGCACGGCCGGTGCGGCGCGGTATCGTAACTTTCGCGCCTACGGTTTTGTGTTGGCCGGCTACACCGCCGCGATGGTCGGATTACCTGCGCTGGCGCACCCGGACGGGGCGTTCATGGCCGCCGTTTGGCGGGTGCTGGAAATCTCCCTCGGCATTCTCTGCTCGACGCTGGTCAGCGCCGCGATCCTGCCGCAAACCGCCAGCGCGGCGATGCGAAACGCCTTGTACCAGCGCTTCGGCGTGTTTGCCCGGTTCGTCACCGATGGCTTGCGCGGTCGCAGCAAACGGGAGGCTTTTGAAGCCAGCAACGTGCGCTTCATCGCTGAAGCGGTGGGGCTGGAAGGCTTGCGCAGCGTGACCGTGTTCGAAGACCCGCACATGCGTCGACGCAACGGTCGGCTCAATCGCTTGAACAGCGAGTTCATGGGCATCACCACCCGCTTCAACGCCTTGCATCAGTTGCTCGAACGCTTGCGCAGCAGCGGCGCCGAACCTGCGGTCGCCGCGATCAAACCGGGTTTGCAGGACCTGGCGGAAGTGCTCGACGGTTTCAGCGGACGCGCCCTGACCGACGCGGACGCGGCACGCCTGGTCGTCGAGTTGAGCGCTTATAAAGAAGGTTTGCCCGCGCGGGTTCGCCGCTTGCGCGCGAGCTTTCAGGAGAGCAACCCGAGCGACGCCGAACTGCTGGATTTCCACACCGCGTACGAGTTGCTCTATCGCTTCGTCGACGACCTGCACAGTTATGCACAGACCCACGCCTCACTCGCCGAGCACAGCCATGCGCGCGAGCAATGGGACGAACCGTTCACCCCGCAAACCAACTGGATGGCCTCGGCGGCGTCGGGGATTCGGGCGGCGTTCATTCTGGTGGTGCTCGGCAGCTATTGGGTGGCGACCGCATGGCCCAGCGGCGCGACGATGACCTTGATTGCGGCGGCAACTGTCGGCCTTTCAGCCGCCACGCCGAACCCGAAACGCATGGCGTTTCAGATGGCCTGCGGGACGTTCCTTGGCGCACTGATCGGTTTCGTCGAGATGTTTTTCATCTTCCCGTGGATCGACGGTTTCCCGTTGCTGTGCGTGATGCTCGCGCCGGTGATCGTGCTCGGTTCGTTCCTTACGTCGCGACCGCAATACGCCGGTGTCGGTCTCGGTTTGCTGATCTTTTTCAGCACCGGTTCGGTGCCGGACAACCTCACGGTCTACAACCCTTACGCTTTCATCAACGACTACATCGCCATGGTGCTCGGCATGCTGGTCTGCGCCGCGGCCGGGGCGATTATTTTGCCACCGAACAGTCGCTGGTTGTGGCGACGGCTGGAGCAGGACCTGCGTGGGCAAGTGGTGTATGCGATCAGCGGCAAACTCAAGGGTTTGGCGTCGAGTTTTGAGAGCCGAACACGGGACTTGCTGCATCAGGCGTATGGCCTTGCGGCGGGGCAACCGCAGGTACAAAGCAACTTGCTGCGCTGGATGTTCGTGGTGCTGGAAGTCGGCCACGCGATCATCGAGTTGCGCAAGGAACAGGCGATTCTGCCCGTGCATCCGGCGTATGCCGAATCGCAACCGTGGCGTCAGGCGATCCGCGTGATGGGGCGTTCGCTGGTGCGGCTGTTCCTGCAACCGAGCCAGAACAATCTGGAGCGCAGTTTGATCGCGGTCGACCATGCGATCAGCCGCGTGCAAGCCACGGATGAACCTTTCGCACCGCACTTCGACACCTCGGCCCTGCGCCGGGTGAAGAGTTACCTGCACTTCATTCGCACCTCATTACTGGACCCGCAATCGCCGCTCGTGGCCTACACGAAAACTGCGCCCCAAGGACTTGAACATGCCTCGTGAAATCGCCTTCCACGGCGTGTACATGCCCACCATGACGCTGATGTTTTTCATCGCCGCCGCACTGGCCTGGGCGCTGGACCGGTTCTTGTCCGGGTTCGACCTGTACCGCTTCTTCTGGCACCCGGCGCTGCTGCGCCTGAGCCTGTTTACCTGTCTGTTCGGCGCCCTGGCGCTGACTGTTTATCACTGACTCTCTATCTCTGAAGAAGGCCCTGATGAAAAAGCTTTTCAGCCTGCTCGCGACCCTGTTGGTGCTGGCCCTCGCACTATGGATCGGCCGGACCTTGTGGGTGCATTACATGGACACCCCGTGGACCCGCGATGGCCGGGTGCGCGCCGACATCATCAATGTCGCCGCCGACGTCACCGGGGAAGTGGTGGACGTGCCGGTGCGTGACAACCAACAAGTGAAGAAGGGCGATCTGCTGATGCAGATCGATCCCGAGCACTACCGCATCGCGGTCAAGCAGGCGCAGTCGCTGGTGGCTTCACGCAAGGCCACGTGGGAAATGCGCAAGGTCAACGCCCGCCGCCGTGCGGACATGGACAACCTGGTGATCTCCCGGGAAAATCGCGACGACGCCAGCAACATCGCGGACTCGGCGCTGGCCGATTATCAACACGCGCAGGCGCAGCTCGAAGCTGCCGAGCTGAACCTCAAACGCACCGAAGTGCGGGCGGCGGTGGACGGTTACGTGACCAACCTCAACGTCCATCGTGGCGACTACGCGCGCATCGGCGAAGCGAAAATGGCCGTGGTCGATATGAACTCGTTCTGGGTGTATGGCTTCTTCGAAGAAACCAAATTGCCGCACGTGCGCGTGGGCGATAAGGCCGATATGCAGTTGATGAGCGGCGAGGTGCTGAAGGGGCATGTGGAGAGTATTTCTCGCGGCATCTACGATCGGGATAACCCGGAGAGTCGAGAACTGATTGCCGATGTGAACCCGACGTTCAACTGGGTGCGATTGGCGCAGCGAGTGCCGGTGCGGATTCACATTGATGAAGTGCCGGAGGGGGTGCTGTTGGCGGCGGGGATTACGTGTACGGTGGTGGTTAACCCAGCAGTTGGCGAGTAACCCTGTGGCGACGGGGGGCAAGCCCCTTCGCCACAAGAAGCGAGCGAGTCAGCCCTTGCAAAAGGTCTCATGCAAGTGCCGCCAGATCAGCCGGTCATCGGCGTCTTTCTCAAACACCACGGTCGAACGCCGATCCGAATGCAGCCCGGTGGCATCGGTCTGTTGCTCGCGATAACTCACCACCGCGCCGCCGTCATACAGCGCCACACCGCGCAATTCACTGAGTTCGATCCTGAACCCGAGCTTCTTGCCGCCCGCCAGTTGAAACAGCTCGCTCAATGCCTCGAAATCCAGCACTCGGCCCAATGGCGAGATCATGGAAAACTGCGGTGAAAACCGGCTCAGCAGTTGTTCAAGTTCCGAGTCGTCTCGTTCTTCGGCCAGCCATTGTTCGATGGCGACGTGGGCCTGGATGACTTCGTCGAAGTAGTGGGTGTAGTCGGTCATTGAAGTGTGTTCCTGAAATGTTCTGTGTTTGTTCGGACGTCATCGGCCCGGTCTCAGAGCTGCCTACGCAACCCGAACCGCCTCATCAACCCTGATTCCAGCCACCCTTTTGGCAGCAAACCCGCCAACAACGGCAACGCCCGACTGCCATTGCCCAATCGAATCAAACGCGGTGGCTTGCCCTGCTGCGCCGCCTTGAGCAACCCCTGCGCAAATTCCCGGGCCGGCGTCGGCTTGTCCTGAGACGCCTTGGCCCGCGCACGAATGCCTTCGCGCAGGGGAAACCACGGCGATTGCTCGGTGATCAATTGTTCGGCTTCATGCCCGGCATTTTTAGCGAAGCTGGATTCGATGGCGCCCGGCTGGACTTCCATCACGCGAATACCGAACGGCGCCAGTTCCATGCGCAGCGCATCGCTCAAGGCATGAACCGCCGCTTTTGAAGCGCAATAGGCACCCGCAAACGGCGTGACCAGAACCCCTGAAACACTGCCGATGTTCACCACCAACCCCTTGGCGCGACGCAGCACCGGGAACAGCGCGCGTGTGACCCCGACAATGGCAAATACATTGGTCTCGAACTGCCGCTGCATTGCCGGTACACCGCCATCGAGCAGCGGCCCCATCGCGCCATAACCGGCGTTGTTGATCAAGATGTCGAGGCCGCCATGTTGCTGATTGATCTGCTCGCTCAGCTGTTCGAGCGCGGCGCCATCATTGACGTCCAGTTGCACGGCGGTGAAACCGGCGGCGGTTAGCGCGGCCACGTCTTCATTCTTTCGGGCACTGGCCCAGACTTCGTAGCCGGCATTTTTGAACACGTCGGCAAGGGCACGGCCAATGCCGCTGGAGCAACCGGTAATCAACGCAACGGGCATGGCGCGGTCCTTGTGCAAAATAAGAAGTGGGATTAATCGGAGAAACTACCCTGCAAACGCTCGGCGCGAAACTCCAGGGTTTGCGGGCGATAGCCGGGACGCAATGGCGGCAGTGGCAAACAGTCTTCCCAGTTGGCGCCGGCCTGCAGCTCGCCGGGGCCACGATATCGCGGGGCTTCGTATTGGTTGTCGGCCAGATTGACCGTGTCACCCGGCGCATACGCGGCGATGCGCCAACGCAATTCGGTCAGTGGCACGTCGTTGCCGTTGTTCATTTTCAGCTGTAACGGACGATCCGCCGGGCACTGCTCGGGCGCGTAGGCAATGCGTAGCTCCAGCCGCGCGAGTTGCTTGACCTCGCGGTTGTCGAGCCAGATCACCCAGGTGGCCACCAGGCCCAAACCGACGGCGGCCGCCACGGACACGGGAAACGCCTTGGACGGGTAGCGCAGCAGCAGGATCAGCCAGGTAATGACCAGCAGGACGCCGATGAACATGTAGGTACGCTCCTTGAACTCATGACCTCCATCCTACCGAAGGGGCGGGCGAATGGACATTCGCGGATCAAGCGTTGTTGCCGTTGGTCGCAACTGTAATTTCTGACAGTAGCCGACCCGCGTCACAAGCGATTAGCTGACCTCTGGCTTACAGGGACGCTCCGGCATGCACTCTAAAACCCCCACCGTGTCGGTCGTCGACTCGCGAGCACTGATGATCCGTTCCATTGATTATTGGCGCGAGGTTGAAGGCCAGCCGACTCAGGCACGCATCAATCGCACGCTCCACGATGCTGCCGGGCACCCGATCATGCAGTGGGATCCCAGGCTTTGGGGATTACGGGAACAAGATCCGCTGGCACCCGCCAATCTCGTCACGGTGTATTCGCTGTCCGATGTGGCCGTATCGACGCTGAGCGTGGATGCCGGTTCGCAGATCAGTCTCTTCGGCCTGGCCAATGAAGTGCTGCAAGGCTGGGACAGTCGCGGCACACGACGCGAAGTTGAATACGACGAACGGCTGCGTCCCGTGGCGGTGTTTGAACACGTCGCCACGGCACCACGACGTTGTGCCGAACGCATGGAATATGGTCGTCCCGGTCAGGGACTCCAGGACCAGAACCTGGCCGGGCAACTGATTCGACAGGATGGCCCCGGCGGGACCGTATTGTTTGAGGCGTTTGCGATCACCGGCCAATGCACCAGGCACGTTCAACACTTCTCACAGGATGCCATCGCTCCTGATTGGCCAGCGTCGATTGCTGAACGCAATGATTTGTTGGAGCCTGGCGATGGTGCTGTTTCGACCTGGCGATTCGGTCCTCTCGCATATGTGCTGGAGTCGGTTGATGCCAGGCAGAACTGTCAGACGTTTGGTTTCACCCTTGATGGCCGACTGCGCCACAGTGTCTTGAAACTGGCAGGCCAGCCCTCCGGGCAAACACTGGTCAGCGAGATTGAATACAACGCCCAAGGACAGATCACTCGCGAAGTGGCGGGTAGCAACGTACAGACGATCCTCGAATATTCTCGGCAAGACGGGCTTCTGATCGAGCGCCGGGCGCACAGCGAGCCCCGCGGATTGCTGCAACACCTGCTCTACACCTACGACCGAATGGGCAATGTGCTGAGCATCGAGGACAAGGCCTTGTCGACGCGCTATTTCGCGAATCAGCGCATCGACCCCGTCAGTCGATTTACCTACGACAGTCTGTATCAATTGATCAAGGCGACGGGGTGGGAGGCGGGCGCTCCCAACCAAGGGCCGGCATCCGTTGGGCGCAACGATCCCGCGGCGCTTGGCAACTACGAGCAAACCTACCGTTATGACGAAAGCGGGAATTTGCTGAAGCTGGCACATGTCGGCTCGCAAAGTCCGGGACGTGATCTGAAAGCTGCGCGGTACAGCAATCGCTGTTTGCCCTGGCGTAACGGCGTGCCCCCCACGGAAGAACAAATCAGGACGGCATTCGACGCCAAGGGCAATTTGCTGGAGCTGGATCAGGGGCGTTTTTTGACGTGGGACCTGCGCAATCAGTTGCAGTCGGTCAGCCCGGTGGAGCGCGATTCCGGACGCAATGACGTTGAGTCCTATCTCTACGATGGCGGTGGCCAACGGGTACGAAAAACTCGCTCGTTGCAGACCCATGCCAGAACCGTGATAGCCGAAGTGCGCTATCTACCCGGGCTGGAACTGCGTAACGACAGTGGCACCGGTGAGAGGCTGCAAGTCATCACCGCGCAGGCCGGCCTTAATTCCGTTCGGGTGTTGCACTGGGAAAGCGATCCACCGTCCGGCATCAACGATCAGTATCGGTACACCCTGGTCGATCACCTGAATTCTTGCACGGTGGAACTGGCCAATGACGGACGAATCATCAGCCGCGAAATCTACTATCCCTTCGGTGAGACGGCGTGGTTTGCCGGCGCAGATGCCATTGCAGTCGACTACAAAACCATTCGGTATTCAGGCAAGGAACGGGATGCGACAGGGCTTTATTACTATGGGTTTCGCTATTACATCCCGTGGTTGCAGCGTTGGTTGAGTCCCGACCCGGCAGGCTCTGTCGATGGTTTGAATCTGTATTGGATGACCCGAAACAATCCAGTGAGTTTTATCGATGATGATGGGGCTGTGACGCGCAAGAAGCAGGCAAGCGGTCTTTGGGAGCCGGTGATCGCAGTGGGAGATCAACGCAAGGTGTCGGGCGCCCGGCCAGTTGATGCGGGGAAACCTGTCTCCATGGTGCCATTCACGGGGCAACCGACGGATATCCGCCAGGCATTATCAGTACCGGAGTTTAGTCGGGTGAGTGTCAATACTGACTTGCTGATGTCAACGAAAGTCGCTTACTCCCCCCAGGTTGGTTCGCAACTGGTGCAAAAGGCAGGGGGCGCCAGTTTTATCTTTTCAATGCAGCGGATGACGTATGCCGGTGCGGCGAAGGGCGAGTTCAATGCACTCAAGGTCGTCGACATCGCCTCGGGTGAAATACCTGATCAGTCCAGTTCAGTCTCCGCCTATTGGGCTCCGCAGGGAGGGTACGTGGACATACCGGTCCACCCTAAAGGCACGGACCCCGAGTTTGTTTTTACACCGGGTTTCAGTGGTTGTTCACTGACCGTGGATCAACTCAACGCCAATGTGTTGCGCGTAAGGCATGTGGAGGGCTCGAAGGAAGATGCCCAATACAACAAGTTACCCGCCGCCGAACATGGAATGGGACTCAGTGCAGCCATGGAGTTTCCGGATTACGGATTTGACGTTGATGAAAACAACAATGTGGTCACAGAAACAACCGGGTTTGCCTTTATGAGGTACGACCGAAAGCTACGCACGTGGGAC
Organism: Pseudomonas sp. 3296; assembly: GCF_031456615.1. NCBI lineage: Bacteria > Pseudomonadati > Pseudomonadota > Gammaproteobacteria > Pseudomonadales > Pseudomonadaceae > Pseudomonas > Pseudomonas sp. 3296. The sequence continues at coordinate 428,612 of NZ_JAVDUY010000003.1, read as the reverse complement.
ATTCACTATCAAACTCTTCAGGGCGCAGTGGGGATTGGGAAGTACTCCCCGGGCAAGAAAAGCTTTTTTGGAGGGGCGAAGTCCTCCGTGAATGTTTTCGAGCGCACCAAGGTCCGAAAGACCATGAGCAAGAAGGTCGTCACCGCTTAATAAAAGCTCAGTAGAAACCCCTGCCCAAGCCACTGGTGATAGCTCACGCAGTGGGCTGGACAGGGGCTTGTTGTGTTATCGATCAATCACTGCGCGATGGGCGCCAGCTCGCCATTCGCGGATCTGTCATTGTTGCCGTTGGTCGCAACTGTAATTTCTGACAGTAGCCGTGCCGTGGCGCGAGGGGTCAGATAACCGCTGGCTCACAGGGACACGTCGGCATGCACTCTAAAACCCCCAAAGTGTCGGTCGTCGACCCGCAAGCGCTGACGATCCGTTCCATTGATTATTGGCGCGAGGTTGAAGGCGAGCCGACTCAGGCACGCATCAATCGCACGCTCCACAATGCCGCCGGGCACCCAATCATGCAGTGGGACCCGCGGCTTTGGGGGTTACAGGAGCAAGATCCGCTGGCGCCCGCCAATCTCGTGACGGTGTATTCGCTGTCCGGTGTTGCGGTATCGACGCAGAGCGTGGATGCCGGGTCGCAGATCAGTCTTATGGGGCTGGCCAATGAAATGCTGCAAGGCTGGGACAGTCGCGGCACACGACGCGAAGTTGAATACGACGAAAGGCTGCGTCCCGTGGCGGTGTTTGAACACGTCGCCACAGCACCCCGACGTTGTGCCGAGCGCATGGAATATGGTCGTCCCGGTCAGGGGCACCAGGACCACAACCTGGCCGGGCAACTGATTCGACAGGATGGCCCCGGCGGGACCGTATTGTTTGAGGCGTTTGCGATCACCGGTCAATGCACCAGGCAAGTTCAGCACTTTACCGAGGATGTGGTCGCGCCTGATTGGCCAGAACTGTTTGCTGCTCGCGATGAGTTGTTGGAGCGCGGCGATGGAGCGGTCTCGACGTGGCAATTCGGTCCGCTGGGGAATGTGCTGGAGTCGGTTGATGCCAGGCAGAACCGTCAGACCTTTGGCTTCACCCTTGATGGCCGACTACTCCACAGCGCCCTGAAACTGGCGGGCAAGCCGACCTGGCAAACACTGGTCAGCGAGATCGAATACAACGCCCAAGGACAGATCACTCGCGAAGTGGCGGGTAACAACGTACAGACGACCCTCAAGTATTCTGCGCAAGACGGGCGTCTGATCGAGCGTCGGGCGCACAGCGAGCACAGCGGCTTGCTGCAACACCTGTTTTACGTCTACGACCGAATGGGCAATGTGCTGAGTATCGAAGACAAGGCGTTGCCGGTGCGTTTTTTCAACAATCAACGCATCGACCCCGTCAGTCGATTTACCTACGACAGTCTGTATCAATTGATCAAGGCGACTGGCTGGGAGGCGGGCGGTCCCAACCAAGGGCCGGCATCCGTTGGGCGCAACGATCCCGCGGCGCTCAGCAACTACGAGCAAACCTACAGGTATGACGAGGCTGGCAATTTGCTGAAGCTGGCACATGTCGGCTCGCAAAGTCCGGGGCGTGAACTGAAAGCTTCGCGGTCCAGCAATCGCTGTTTGCCCTGGCGCAACGGAGTGGAGCCGACCGAGGAAGAAATCGCCGCGGCATTCGACGCCCGAGGCAATTTGCTGGAGCTGGATCAGGGGCGTTTTTTGACATGGGATTTGCGCAATCAGTTGCAATCGGTCAGTCCGGTGGAGCGTGCCTCAGGGCTCAATGATCGGGAGTCCTATGTCTACGATGCCGGTGGTCAGCGCGTGCGCAAAATCCGCTCACTGAATACCAATGCCCGAACCGTGGTGGCTGAAGTGCGTTACTTGCCGGGACTTGAATTGCGCACCGATAGCGGTACCGGGGAGGTGCGGCAGGTCATCAGTGCGCAGGCCGGGCTCAATAGTGTTCGAGTGTTACATTGGGAAACTGCTCCACCGTCCGGTGTGACCAACGATCAGTACCGCTACAACTTCGTCGACTACTTGAAATCCTGCACGCTGGAACTCGCCGATGACGCGCGAATCATCAGTCGAGAAACCTATCACCCCTTTGGTGAAACCGCCTGGTCTGCGGGTCCGAACGATACCGATGGGGATTACAAAACCGTTCGGTATTCGGGGAAGGAACGGGATGCTACGGAGCTTTATTACTACGGATTCAGATACTACTTAACGTGGTTGCAGCGTTGGCTTAATCCGGATCCGGCAGGCCCGGTAGATGGTTTGAACCTGTATCGAATGGTTAGAAACAACCCAGTCACGTTGATCGATGTCGATGGACGGGCGCCTAATGTACCAGGCGCACCCCCGGCACCTCCACGGCCACCTGTTCCACCGGGATCGGCGGCACTGCCACCCCCACCTCCGCCTGGCGCTGGTCCCGTTCCACCTCGGCCACCACTGCCAGGGCAAGTCGCGCAGGCTCAGACGCTTTTTGAGCCAATTGTATTGGCGCGGCCGCAAATGCCAGCGAATCAGGCCTCAAAGCCATGGAAAACAAATGACTATGTCGACACGGCTCAGCTTGCTAAAACGATCGGTCAATTATTTGGTGTATCGGTTAGCCCTCTAAAAGTAGTGGATGTAACGCACGAAGAACTTTTTGAAAAAATCAGGTCTGTTCCTGGCAATAGAACGATGCAGTTCAATCAGGTAGAGCTTCGTGCCAATCCTGCCGCCTGGACGTCGCCAGACGGAATAATTTATATGGGAGTAACCGCACCGGATTATTCTGAAAATGGTCAGCTTGATGTAGATAAAATTCGCTCGACGGTTGTTCACGAAGCCTTGCATGCTTCTTCGCACAGACATGTAGGTTTTCAGCAAGAGACGGATACGTCTGTCAGTAACAGTAATTATGACGAAAACATTACCGACTACTTTGCCCATCAGGTCTTTAATGCCATGTACCCCGGGGCGGACTACAAAACGGGTTATTTCACAACGAGCGTAGGTGGAGAGGCTCAACATTGGGGTGGGAACATGGCTAAATTCATGATCGATTCAGGCCATGTGACAAGGAGCGAATTACAAAGTGATTATTTTAAAACAGGCAAATTGAAACCGCTGCCTGGCCAGTCGTTAGAGAAATGGAAAACATTTGCAAAGCAAAGTAGAAATCCATTGAAAATGTGATTTGGCATCACGTCAGCAAAAAAGCCCCCGCCCAACCCGCTGCGGATAGGGGACGCAGCGGGTTGGATGGGGGCTTTTGTCTTGCTGAACGCTTACTGCGCGATGGTTTTCACCGACACGCCGCGCTCGATGGGGGTGGAGCGACCGTAGATATCTTCGAACCGCTCGATATCGTCTTCACCCAGGTAGCTGCCCGACTGCACTTCGATGATCTCGAGTGGAATCTTGCCCGGGTTGCGCAGACGGTGGACCGAGGCGATCGGGATGTAGGTCGACTGGTTCTCGCACAGCAGGAACACGTTCTCATCGCAGGTCACCTCAGCGGTGCCGCTGACCACGATCCAGTGTTCGGCGCGGTGGTGGTGCATTTGCAGCGACAGGCACGCGCCCGGTTTGACCGAGATGTGCTTGACCTGGAAGCGGCCGCCCATGTCCACCGAGTCGTAGGAGCCCCACGGACGATAGACTTCGCAGTGGTTCTGGGTTTCGCTGCGACCCTGCTCGTTGAGGGTGTTGACCATCTGTTTCACGCCTTGGACCGAGTCCTTGTGCGCAATCATCATGGCGTCCTTGGTTTCGACCACCACGATGTTTTCCAGGCCGATCACCGACACCAGTTTGCCGTTGCCGTGGATCATGCAGTTTTTGCTGTCCTGAATGACCACGTCGCCTTTGGTGACGTTGCCGTTGGCGTCTTTTTCATTGACTTCCCACAGCGACGACCAGCAACCGACATCGCTCCAGCCAGCGGTCAGCGGCACGACGCAGGCGCGCTGGGTTTTTTCCATCACCGAGTAGTCGATGGAATTGTCCGGGCAGCAGGCGAAGGTGGCTTCGTCGAGGGTGATGGTGTCGTTGTCGTGATCGCTGCGCTCAAGGGTCAGCAGGCAGGTGTCGTAGATGTCCGGGTCGTGCTTTTTCAGTTCTTCGAGGAAGCGGCTGGCGCGGAACAGGAACATGCCGCTGTTCCAGAAATAACCGCCGGACTCGACGAACTCGGTAGCGCGTTTCACATCAGGTTTTTCGACGAAGTGCGAAACGCGGCTGACGCCTTCGGGCAACAGCGAATCATTGGTCGACTTGATGTAGCCATAACCGGTTTCCGGTTTGGTGGCCGGGACGCCGAACAGCACCATTTCGCCGTTTTCCGCTGCGACGGTGGCCAGGGCCAGGGCGCGTTGCAGGGCTTTCTGGTCTTCCAGCACGTGGTCGGCCGGCAGCACCAGCATCAGCTCGTCGCGACCTTCATTGACCAGCATCATCGCGGTCAGGGCCACGGCTGGCGCGGTGTTGCGACCGAACGGTTCCATCAGGATGCGCTGGGCTTCGAGTTTACGGTTGCTCAACTGCTCGTTGACGATGAAGCGGTGGTCCTTGTTGCACACCACGATAGGGCTGTCCATGCCTTCGAACACCAGGCGTTCCAGGGTTTGCTGGAACAGCGTGTGCTCGCCGGTCAGGGCCAGGAATTGCTTGGGAAACTGTTTACGCGAAAGCGGCCAAAGACGTGAGCCGCTACCACCTGACAAGATCACCGGAATCATGTTGTTACTCCTTTAAAATCGATTGGTTAGAGCTACGAACGTTCTGTCGTTTCACTCTTGTTCTTATTCCGTGTCCCGACTGACACCTCGCTCCCACAGGGAACTGCGTCAGTCGGGCAAAATGCTTAGCGCGTCGAGACCGGGCGTTTTACCCAGACTGGCGACAGGCTGCTGCCGCTGCCGGTGACGTACAGCACGGCGGCTTCACCGCGTTCCAGGGCAACCGGTTTTACATCGCTGACTTTTTTGTCGCCTTCAAACAGCGCCAGGCTGACTTTCACCGGGTTGATCTCACGCTCGCCACGGCCCTTGGCGGCCACGCTTGGCACCACGTCGGTCTTGCCGTCAGCGGTTTTCAGGGTCAGCGGCTTGTCGCTCAGGTTCTGCAGACGCACCAGGGACTTCTGCTTGTTCTTGAACGGCGGTTCTTCAATCAGTTGTGGCGCGCCGGAAGCGTTGTTGACCAAGGTGTAATAGTGGTCACCGGCGAGTTTCACAGGCAGGGTCTGGCTGCCGACCTTGGCGCTGTAGTCGCCGCCCGGCATGAAGCTGAAGTCGGTGCTGGACAGCGGTGCGACGTCGCTCAGGTTGGTGCTGCCGACGGTGGCGCTGACTTCAGCGTTACCGGCGTTATAGACCCGTACGAAGCTCGAGCCTTTGGGGGCGGTCGGGCCATAGAGTGCGGCGTCGCCACCGGCGAAGGCGTTCATGGACAACACGCTGAAGGTTGCGGCCAAAGCAACTGCCTTTAAGGAGCGAGCGGCGAGACGGCGAGGAGTAGTAGTGAAAGTCATGGAAGTACCTCTCTCTTTCAGTTTTGCGCCCGGTCGGGCGTCTCGGATTTAGTGTTTGCGGCTACGTTTTGTTGGCGGGCGCCGGCTTCTTTGAGCTCTGCGACCCACTGCGGGTCGGCGTCGCCGATTTCGTTGTTCACAGGCAGATAGCGTTCAGGAAACTCCCAGATCAGCACCTGTGGCGGGCTGTTCTTGAAAGCATCACTTTTCAGGTAGCTGAGCATCGGCAGGATCGGGCCGTGGCCGTCTTCGGCGTAATTGACCACGTCGCTGCGCAGCGCTTGTTTGAGCGCACCGACGAAGTTCCAGTTCGGGTTGGCGCTGTAGCTGGTGCCGATCAGGGCCACCGGCACTTCGGTGTTGGCGAACAGGGCGTCGTCACCGGCCGGCTGATCTCCAGCCGCCACGGTGTTGCGCTTCTGCAGGGGTTCTTGTGCCGGCATCAGGTTTTCGAACAGCGGGTCCAGCGGCAGGAACAGGCGCAGGTCGCCCTTGTGCGTGACTTTTTCCGCAGGTTCAGTGACGAAGTTTTGCGGTTCGCCGCTCAGCGGGAGTTTGTCGGCGATGGTTTTCGCCAGGGTCTCGGCGGCGACTTGTGCGCCTTCCGGTGTCCAGTGAGTGTCGGTGCGCAGGAACACTTGCTGACCGTTCTGCTTGGCCTTTTGCAGCGGGCCGAGCAGGTCGGGGGCGAGGATCTTGTCGGCCGCGACACGGGCGTGGAAGTCCTTGTAGAGGTTGGCGTGAATGCTCGAAGGCTTCACCTCACCCAAGTGTTCCGGGTACAGGCGGGTCTTGGCCGGCACGATCGCCATCACCAGTTGCACGCCTTGCTCTTTCAAGGTCTGGCGTACGCCTTCGACCAGCGCGTAGTTGCCTTGCAGGTTCAGCTCTTCGTTGACGATCGGGTTGAACTCTTCATCGCTGTAGAGCCACTGATCGCGGCCGAGCACGACGCCCGGACGACCTTCGTTGAACAGTTTGAAATCCAGCGCGGCCCAGAGGTTGGTGCCCAGGCGCTTGATCGGAAACTCGTCGTCGTAGTGCGTCTCCACGGCTTTGGTCCAGCGGCCGTTGAGCACCGTCGCCTCGGCATTGGTGCTGAAGCCGAAGAAGCTGCGCGTGGACCACAGGCCCAGTGCCAACAGGGTCAACAGGAACAGGGCGATGTAGAAGATGCGTAATGAGCGGGTCATGGTCAGATCCCTCAGAACTGGAAGTAAAGGAACGGCGAGAAGCTTTGCGCCGAGAGTTTGAAAATCGAAGCGATGAACAGCAGCAGCACCAGGGCGCGCATCACATAACGCGACCAGTCAGCGCTCCAGTAGGCCGGTTGCACGGTGGCTTCGACGCCAACGGTGTAACCCGGTTGATGGATGCTGGCCGGGTTGTCGCCCGGTACGGCTTTGATCGTTCCAGGGGTCGCAGCGGCAGGACCATCGGTCTCGACGTTGACGGCAGGCTTGGTCTTCTCTGGCGGACGGTTGGTGTAGAAATCACGGATGCCGAAGAACGCCAGCGTCACGTAAGCCACCACCAGGGTTGCCACTTGCAGGCCGGTGAGGCTGGCCTGGTTGAGTTCCGACAGCGACCATTCGCCGAAGCTGAACATCGCGCCGTACATACGGCCGGCGACGTGCAGGTTTTCCGAGCGGAAGATCACCCAGCCCATCACCACCAGCAGGAACGTCAGCGCCCAGCGGATCGGGTTGATGCTGCGCGGCGAGGTGTTCAGGCCCAGCGCTTTTTCAATCGCCAGCCACATGCCGTGCCACGCACCCCAGACGATGTAGGTGATGTTCGCGCCGTGCCACAGACCACCGAGCAGCATGGTCAGGAACAGGTTGCGATAGGTCATCAGCGTGCCTTTGCGGTTACCGCCCAACGTGATGTACAGGTAGTCACGCAGCCAGGTGGACAGGCTGATGTGCCAGCGCCGCCAGAACTCGGTGATCGACTGGCTGATGTACGGCTGCTTGAAGTTTTCCATGAAGCGGAAACCCATCATCAAGCCCAGGCCGATGGCCATGTCGCTGTAGCCGGAGAAGTCGAAATACAGTTGCGCGGTATAGGCCAGTGCGCCGAGCCAGGCATCGCCCGTGGTCGGATTTTGCAGGGCGAAGCAATGATCGGCGACGACAGCGAGGGTGTCGGCGATGAAGACCTTTTTGATGAAACCCTGCATGAACCGCGTGCAGCCCTCGGAGAATTTATCCAGGGTGTGGGTGCGGTTGTTGAACTGGTCGGCGAGGTCGCGGAAACGCAGGACCGGGCCGGCAATCAGGTGCGGGAAGATCGCTACGAACGCCGCAAAGTCGATCAGGTTGCGGGTCGCCGGAGTGTCGCCACGGTAGACGTCGATGATGTAGCTGATGGACTCGAAGATGTAGAACGAGATCCCGATCGGCAACAGCACGTGGGTGAGGATGAACGGCGACAGGCCGACCGACGTCATCATGGCGTTGATGCTGTCGACGCCGAAGTTGGCGTACTTGAAGTAGCCCAGGATGCACAGGTCGACGGCGACGCCGAGCAACAGCCAGCGCTGGGCCGGTTTGGTCCGCACGCCTGCGGCACCGACTTTGAGGCCGATCCAGTAGTTCCACAGCGTGACGGCGGCGAACAGCGCGAGGAAGTCCACGCGCCACCAGGCATAGAACACGTAGCTGGCGATCAGCAGCAGCAGGTTGCGATAGCGTATTCCGCTCAAGTAGTACAAGCCGAGAAAGATCGGCAAGAACAGAAACAGGAACACATTGGATGAAAATACCATCCCGATCTCTCCATGTTTAACCAACAGTCAAGGGCCAACGGCCCCCCCAAACCCCCCACCGAAAACCGGGGGATGTATTGCATTCAAAACCACCGCGATCCCCTGTAGGAGCCAGCAAGCCGGCTCCTACAGGGGATTTGTGTCTGGCGCTAGGAACCCTTGTTGCCTTTTTCATTGGCCGGGTCGTAGACCTTGGTCAAATCCCCACCGAGGCGGAAGGTCTTGAACGGCTGCATCTTGTGTTTCTGTTGCAGCACATCCGGCGCGCAGGTGTAGAGCGTGCAGAACGGTTCGAGCCAGGCGAATTTCGAGTCGATCTTGAGATCGGTCATGTCCTGTTCCTTGCCGTTCTTCTTCTCGAAGATGTCCGGGTCTTTCACCCCGGCCAGTACCTGATCACCCAGGCGTTTCAGCGCGCCGTTGTTTTCCTGGCGCAAGTCCACACCGTTGACCTGAGCGAAACTGGCGATCATCGCCAATGGCGGCAGGGCGTAGTTGTGGTAGGCGAGGGCACGTTGCTGGCGCTTGAGTTCGTTCGGCAGGAAACCCTGCGCGTCGACCTGGTTGGCGCCGACCTTGTATTCCTTCACGGCCCAGTCAAACAGGTCGCGGCGGTTGGTCGCGACCGACGTGGCCATCACCGACCAGGCCGCCCAGTACGAGTGATTGTTGGTTTGCTCAAGCGGCAGGTTGTCCCAGTCGCTGACCACCTGATCGGCCATTTTGCTGAACCAGGCTTCGATCAACTGCGACTCTTGCTGATGGTTGGCCAGCGGATGCGAGTCGGAGAACTTCAGGCGGATGTACGACGAAGCCATGCTGCCCAGCGCCCATTTGCGCATGGACTTGCCGGTGTGGTTGAAGTCCTTGGACATCAACGCGTCGGCCTTGGCCCAGGCGGTCAGCCAGGTCAAGGTGCATTCGAGTTGTTCCGGGCGACCGTCACGCATGAATTGCATCACGCGCTTGCTGGTGCCACGTTCGATCTTGGTGATGTCGGCGGTGCTGTCGCGGAAGGCTTTTTCCGATTGCTCGTTCAGGGTCGAACGGGCCTTGTCGGAGCCTTCGTATTTGCTGCGAAATTGCAGCGAGCCGGTGTACGGCGTCGGCATTGCATCACAGCCTTCACTGCTATCGCCGGTTTTGACTTTCTCAATCGGTGCGAAATAACCCTGTGGCGGGCGCAGGGGGGCGGCGGCCTGGGTGGCACCGGCGAACATCGCCAGAGTCAACAGCGATGGCGCGAGCAGATTTTTCAACGTTCGGTTTCGCATGGCAGACCTCATTGCCCGGCCTGAGCAGTTCGCTGCTCAGCACTCGGGAACACGTTGCGTTTGCAGATTTTCGCTTCGACTTTTTGCGGCGCGGCACCGGCTTCAGGGCCCTGGACTTCGACGGCCAGCAGATTCTGCGAGGCCCAGTCTTCGTCCGTGCGCAACTCAAAGGCGAAACGCCCGTCGGTGTCGGAGGTTTCCGGCTTTTCGATCTTGATGTCCTCATGGCGACCGTTCATGTACCAGAGGGTGGCTTGCAGGGTTTTCACCGACGGATCGGCGAAGCGGATGTCGACCTGGTGGCTGCTGTTTTGCAGGTTCAGGTTTTTACTGTTGACCATCAATTCGTTCTTGCCCGGTTTCAGCGTGGCGCTGCCGGACATCTGTGCATCCTTGCCTTCGCAACCGTTGTCCAGCAGCGCCATCATCTGGCGGTAGATGGTTTCCTGGTCGAGGCGATAGAGCGGCGAGAATTCCCAGATCAGGATCTTTGGCGGCTTGGTCTGGAACTCTTCGCTGCCCAGGTACTGCAGCATCGAACCTTCCAGGCCACCGCCGGGGAACGCCACGTTGAGGATGTCGGCGCCGATGGCCTCTTCGAGGAAACCGGCGAAGTTGTAGTTCTTGCCACTGTGGCTCGTGCCTACCAGGGTGATCTCCGGATTGCCGGCGTCGCTGAACAGATCGCCGTCGGCGGCTTCGCCCTTGGGCTCGGTGGTGAATTGATCCATGTACTGGATCGCGTAGCTGGTGCCACAGAGTTGACCGGCCATGTTGTGCAATGTTCCGGTCTTGCCCATGCGACCCGACCTGTGGGTCTCGAATTCACGTTTCGGAATATCGGCAAACGCCGGAATCTGCTTGACCTTCTCCGCGACGATTTTCGCTGTGCGCTGGGCGCCATACGGCGTCCAGTGCTGGTCACCGCGGAAGTAGAAGTCGTGGGCGGGCAGGGTGTCGGGCAGCGATTCGTTGGTCAGCGGCGACAGGTCCGGCACCACATACCCCATGGCAGCGAAACGCCCGAGCATGGTCTTGTAGTTTTTCAGCGCCTTGTCGAAATCGTACTTGGCTTTTTCTTCCGGGTTGAGCTTGTTGCGGTTCACCAGGCCACGAGTGGGTTGATAAACAACAACGAGCTCCACGCCTTTGCTCTTGAACGCATCGTGCAGTTCTTTCAGGCGTTTGTAGCCGGCGGGGGAGGTGTCGAATTCGGTGCGCAAGTCTTCCTGCGTACGGAACAGCCAGTCGCCCTGAGCCTGCACCAGGGTGGTGAAGTTTTGTTGATAACGCGTGGTGTAATTCTTCGCGTCATGGGCTTCGGGGCACAGGTTGCAGCACGGTTCGGCAGCAAACTTCGGCGCTTGAGCGTCGTCCGCACGAACACCAGCGCTGGCCGCGAGAATGCCGGCGGTCAGGGCCGACAAGCTGAGTAATTTGATCAAGTGTGGGTGCATAAAATTATCCTCAGTCCCGCATTTCGGTCTGGCGTTCGACAGGGTCGATCAGCACGGCTTTCTGCTGGCGCACCAGCAAGTCGAGAATTTCATCCTGACGCTCGCCCAGAATCCCGCTGAAGCTGATGCCGCTGGATTTGGTCGGGGCGAGCATGGACACGCGATACAACTCGACGCTCAGCGGCGAGTCGATGGACAGCGGGCCACTGCCGTTGCCGGCCAGTTCACCGCCGACCACGATCAGCGAGACTTCGGCGTCGAACGGGTCGAGCTTGATGTCGCGGTCGGTGTCGCTCAGGTCTTTGATGTGGCCGTAGACGCCAGTCAGGCCGTTGGCCAGGGACAGGTTTTCGTAGAGGCGGATGTTCACGCTGTTACGAATACGGATGCCGTGGCGTTTGTTGCTGATCACCTTGTTGCCGTAGATCAGGTTGTCGGCACTCTCGTAGAGGGTGATGCCGTCGGTGTGGTTCTTGTAGATTTCGTTGTAGGCGATCAGGTTGTTCACGCTGTTACGGTCGATCACCAGGCCCGACAACTTGTTGTCGTAGCTGCGGTTGTTGAAGATGAAGCTGTCGTTGACCTCACGGGAAATAATGATCCCGTGCTTCTTCTTGGTCCCGTAGACGGTGTTGTCGGCAATGATCAAACGGTGCGAACGGTCATGCGGGTCAATGCCGTAGACGATGTTGTCTTTGTAGGTGTTGCCCTTGACCACGAAGTCGCGGGTTTCGTAGCAGTAGAAGCCGTACCACATGTCCGAGAACTCGGAACCGACGATCCAGCCGGTCGGTTCAGGGCGCTTCAAGACCTTGGCCATGTTCGGCGTGTACTGGGAAATACTCACGCCGTAGGACTTGCTGTTGGCGTAGCCGAAACTGGCGATCTTGCTGTTGGCAATGTAGGTTTCGGTGCCGCCCCAGGACAGCAGGAACGGACGGAATTCCTTGGGCGAGGTGAACGTCGCCGGGCCGTTGTCCTTCTCGCGCCAGCCTGTGATTTTGGTGTCACGCACAAACAGCTGGCCGTCGTTGACCAGGAACGAACCCGCCTCTTGGGACAGACGCAGTTCCTGGGTCTGCTTGTCGATTTCGAGGATGCCGTGACGGCCAACCACAATCGGCAACTTCGCCAGGAATACGCCCGGCGAGGTTTCGCTGAAGTACTGCTTGGGCAGCTTCTTCGCCAGGTCCTTGAGGTTCATGTAGCCGTCGTCGACAAAGATGGCCTGCGGGATGCCGTGCTGACGCACCACCCACTCGGCCATCTTGTTGTCGCCGCCGATGAAGTCCTTCAGGGCGTCTTCCTGCATCATCCGGCGCACGCTGATCTTGCCAGCCTTGGTGCGCACGATTTTCGCGGCGATGGCTTCGGCGGTGTAGCCGGACAGGTCCGGCAGTTTTGGCTTGGCCAGCTCCAGCGGTGCGGTCGGCGCGCTGCTGACGGTGTAGGTCTTGGCCTGTTGCAAACCTTTGGCAACGGTCGCCGGTTGCCCTTTCTGCACGGGCACGACCGGTTCCACATTGGCGAAGGCAGCCGCGCTGGCCAGCAGCATCGCGCCGGCCAGCAAGGAGATCGAACCTCGCTTCGAATTGTTCATGTCGGGCACTCCCTTCGCGGTTCGCATCAGAAGCGCCAGATCACGTCGATGAATGCGCGGTGCATGTACGAATCGACTTCCTTGCCGTACGCATCACCCGGCTTGAACACACCACCACGGAAACGCACGAGGGCCGAAGGCTCGTCGATAGATTGGCTCAACGCCGCCGGCAACAGGCCTTGCTTGAAGTACTTGGTGACGACCAGGTCCATTTCCTGACCGAGGTCTTTTTCGCCATCGTTCAGCGGCAGGGACGTGGTGGAGAGAATCGCGCCGGTCGGGTCGTCGGTGTTGTTCTCGACCGCGTTGATGCCGTTGCTGCCGATCGGCTTGTTGCCGTCGACGCGCCAGAATTTGTGGTAGATCACGCTGGCGTCGTATTCGTCGTTGAGCATCCACGAACCGAACAGGGTCGCGGTCTGCATGTTCTGCATTTCGCCACGGAAGGCTTCGCCGAAACGGTGAACGCGCGAGCGGGTACCGGTGTAGTTCGAGCGGTTGCTTTCCAGGCCGTTCTGTTCGTACTCGGCACTGGCGCGGGCATAGGCGGCACCGACTTGCCATTGCGGATCGAGGCGCAAACGCACGCCGACATCCGTGGCCCAGCCATTGAGGTCTTGGCCGCGTTTGGCTTCGGTCGGAGGCGTGCCGTTGGCGTTCAGCGGGTTGACCGTGTCGGTGTCGCCGCTCATGCCGGTGATGCTGCCCCAGTAATTGACGGTGTTGGTGTTGCGCCAGTTGTAGGCGTCGCTGTCGGCGGTCAGGCCCAGCCAGGTGAGGTCACCGTTCTGTTTCTTGTCCAGCGAATCGGTGGGTACGCCCGGCTGCGGGTAGTCGAGTTTGCCGTCATCGTGGGTGTGATGAGCGCGAATGCCCGCCCACTGCCCCGGTGTCCACTGATACTCGGCATCGGCGTAGACGTGCAGGCGATCCTTGTCTTTGGGGGCCAGTTCCGTGAGGTCGGTGCGGTACTCGCTGAAGCGTTCGGCGACGCCCATGTTGGCGCGCAACAGGGTGGTGTCGAAGGTCCAGTTCAGGGCTTCGATGTTGGTGTCGCGCCATTGGCCGTCGGCGTTGTGCAGGCGTTGGCGACCGAGCTTCAACTGCTCGCCGGGATACGGCGTGAGGCCGCTGTAGCCGACCCAGAATTCGCGCATCGCCAAATAGTTTTTCTTGGTCTTGCGATCATCATTGGTGGTCGGCGTGGTGCCATCGCTGGCGGTCCCTTGCAAGGTGTCCGTTTCGATGATGTCAGTGGCGGTCACGGCCTGGCCCATGGCATAGGCGCTCCACGCGCCGCTCTCGCCATAGATCCATGGGCGCAGGTCGAGACCGACGCCGTTGACGTCGCCGCCGCTCTGGGTGCCGAGGTCGCTGTCGGCTTCGGACTGGCCTGTGACTTTCACTTCGAGGCCGAAGTTTTTGGTTTCAGTGATCGCGGCCAGTGTCGGGCAAGACCAGATCAGCGCGAACGTGAGGCCGATGCCGGCCTTCATGAATGGATTCAACTTCATAGGGATTCCTCGCCGTCTTCTTCTTGCAGGGCATGCAGTTCCAGCGTGTTCTGGCTCAAGGACCCACGAATGGCCTGTTCTTGTTTCAACAGGCGTTGGGCCTCGGCGAGCTGGGCAGGCGGCAGTTGTGCTTCGAGTGTTTGCGCAAGCTCGGTGGCTTGCGGGGTGTCTTGAGCCTTGGCCAACTGGCTGAAGACGTAAGCGTTAAGCGGGTTGGGCTTGGTGCCCTTGCCTTGGGAAAACAGCTGGGCGATGGCGAAGTCGGCGCTGTTCTGGCCGTTGCGCGCAGCGGTCAGCAAGTGATCCAGGGCTTTCTGCGAATAGACTTTGCCCAGGTAACCGCGGCGGTAGATCTGGCCGAGGTAGTAATCGGCGGCGACTTCGCGGCCGACGGCTTTCTGGAAGTGTTCTTCGGCAACCTTGGCGTCGGCCGGGACCATTTTGCCTTCGTAATAGAGCTTGCCCAGCAACAGTTCGGCGCGCGGCTGGTCGGCGGCGCGACCGTTGTCCAGGTACTTCATCATCTGGTCGACGTCACCCAGTTCAGGGAAGTCGTAGATCAATTGCGCGAGGGTGACCCACGACGCCGGGTAGCCCGGAGCGATGGGTTCGAGCAGCGACTGCGCGGTTTTCTCGTCGGTCTTGCCCAGGGTCGGGTCCGCCAGTACACGGGCGACGCTGTCGACTCGTTGCGCGGAGACGGTGCCGCGAGCGTGTGCGGCTTGCATCTGCTTGATCAGCTCGGCCTGTTGCTCGGGCTTGGCCTGTTTCTGATAAACCGTGGCCAGTTCGACGTAGCAGATGTCGGTGGTGTTCAACGCGGCTTTGCAGATGCTGGCGACTTCGTCCAGGTGCTGGTCGTAAGTGCCTTGGGTGCGATAGAGCAGCACTTGCGCCAGACCCGCTTCCGGTTTGCCTTCGGCGCGCCATTGGCTGATCTGCTTCTGCGCATCGATGTTGGGAAAACTGTGCGGGTATTGCAGGTACAGCATCGCCAGCGGAATCAGGGTGTTGCCTTCGCCATTGGCCGAGGCCTTTTTCAACAGGCCTTCGGCTTCGTGCTGTTCGGCTTCAGTAGATCCCGGCTTGGCCACCAACAGGCGACCGAGGCGAGCCTGCGCCCTTGGCGAGACATCGGCCGCCGCGCGGTAAGTCGCCTCGGCCTGTTTGATCTGCGCCGGGTCGCGGCTGTCGACCTGAATATCGGCCAGGCCCACTTGAGCCTCGCTGTAGCCGAGGTCGGCCAGTTGCTTGTAATTCTGCTGCGCGAGCGCAGTGTCACCACGCTTGAGGGCTTCGTTGGCCAGACGCTGGTCGGGCAGGCCGGCGCAACCGGCCAGGCTCACTGCCAACGCGATTGCACACACCGCATATCCAGTATGGGAGCGGGCTTGCCCGCGATGCAGGCGCTGCGGTGCATCAGATAAACCGAGTTGATCCCATCGCGGGCAAGCCCGCTCCCACAGGGTTTGTGGTGTTTTCAGGAAACTGATAATCGTCACGGGCATGTCCTCGACTTAAAGACCGGCGGCCATGGCTTTGTCGATCAGCCAGTTCAGGTTCGGGCCACGATCGCTGTTCACTTCCACCGGGCGACCGGCGAGGCTGCTGTCCAGGGCTTCGTCAGGCTGGATCAGCACACGAATGTCGGACGACAGGTCGGCGCTTTTCAGGCTGGTGCTGCTGACGATCTTGCCGGTGCGGGTTTTGTCTTCGCCGGCGATCTGGAAGCTGACCGGAGTACCCGGACGCACGTCACGGAACTGGCGATAAGAGAAGCGCGCTTCGACGTTGGCTTCGGTGTTGCGCGGCACCAGTTGGAAGATCACGTCGCCCTTGCTGGCGTATTGACCGTTGGCAACCATTTGTTGGGCCACGGTGCAATCGCACGGCGAGGTCAGGGTGCCGGTCATTTGTTTGCCGAACAGTTCTTCAACCTTGGCCGGTTGCAGTTGGTCTTCGTCCAGATGTCCTTTGAGTACGTCGAGCATGCTGGTGCTGAACGTAGCGAGTGGGGCACCTTTGGCGGCCACGCCGTCAGCCTTGATCAGGCTCTGCACGGTGCCGTCGCGCGGCATGGTGATGTTCATGCCCGGCACGCTGACCAGGCCGGCCTGTGCGTGGCTGACGAAGTACATGCCGTACACCGATTTGAAAACGAAACCGAATGCGGCGACGCCGACGATGAAAATCCCCAGGCTGAAAGTCACTGCACGCAGACGACCGAACGCGGTCATGCCGTGGCCGCCGTCCTTGACCTTGCGCGCCTTGGTGAAGTTGTCGCGCTGCAGGGTCGCCAGCATTTCACCCATGCTGACGATGTCGCCGGCCAGGTGAGAGGTGATCAGGTGACGCAGAGTGGAGATGTCTTGTGGTTCTAGGTTCTGGAACTGGCAACCGGCACGGCCGGTCTGGCGGTCGAAGGAGCGAACCTGCAACTCCACGTCCATGGCCAGGCCGAGGTTGTCGATGACGAATTGCAGGCGAGCCTTGTACACATCACCGATTTTCAGCGGCAGCTGACCGGCGTTGAACGCCAGGCCGCCAGCGGAAAGGTCGATCACACGGGCTTCAACCGGCGTCCGGTCGGGACCGAAGAAACGCAGCTTGGCCGGGATTTTCACTCGGGCGTGTTGGCGCTGGGCTTCGGATTCATGCACTACGTTGGCGTTGACGGCGGTATTCATAGGGGCGATTTCCTTGTTAATTCAATAGGGGCGGGTCAGACCATCATCAGCAGCACGGCGACAAAAATGCTGCCGGCGGAGAAGGTCATGGTCCGAGACGACCAGGTGTTGAACCAACGTTGAAAGCTGGCGAGATCACGGGTCAGAGAAGTGGGCTGGCGAGTCCAGGACTGTTGATCGAGGCGGAAGAACACGTAGATCTTCACCAGCGCGCCGACGATCTGGTTGTAATAGAGAATCGCCGGGTAGGCCGGGCCGATCCGGTGACCGGAAAGGGACAGCAGCACGGTCAGGATCAGGCGGGTAATGCCGATCCACAGCAGGTACACCAGGATGAACGCGGTGCCGTATTTGAAGCTGGCAATCAGCGCGACCGTCAGGCCCAGCAACGACGTCCACATCGACACGCGCTGATCGAACAGCACCACCGAGGTGAACAGGCCGAGGCGTTTCATCCCAAGGCCCAGGGCGCGGGAGTTCTGGCGCAGGTTGTTGCCGTACCAGCGGAACATCAGCTTGCGGCTGGCCTTGATGAAGCTCTTTTCCGGCGGATGCTCGACGGTGTTGATCGCGGCGTCCGGCACGTAGAAGGTGTCGTAACCCAGGCGCATCAGGCTGAACCAGCTCGACTTGTCATCACCGGTAAGGAACTTGAAACGACCCAGGCGCCAGTGTTGCAGCGAGTCGCTTTCCACGTCGGCGATGAATTCCGGGTTGGTGACCACCGTGGCACGGAACACCGACATCCGGCCGGTCATGGTCAGTACGCGCTTGGACAGGGCCATCGAGCACATGTTGATGTGACGCTGGGCGAAACGCAGCTTGTGCCATTCGCTCATGATGTAGCCGCCGCGCACTTCACAGAACTCGTTGGTGGTCAGGCCGCCGACGTTGCCGAACAGCTGGAACCATGGCACGGTCTTGCGCACTGTGCCTTCGCCGAGCACGGTGTCGCCATCGATCACGGCGACCACGGCGCGGTCGTCCGGCAAGTGGCGGGAAATGGCGCGGAAACCATAAGCCAGGCCATCGCGCTTGCCGGTGCCGGGAATGCGCACGAAGTCGAGCTTGACCCGGTCCGGCGGATTCATCCGCGACCAGAGGCTCTTCACCAGCTTCTCATCGGACATTTCCACGATGGAGCAGACCATGGTGGTCGGCAGGCCGCAGTCGATCGCTTCTCGAATCACCGAGGCGTAGACCTGCGCGGTGGTCAGCGCGTCGATACGGAAACTGGTGACCATCAAAAACACATGGGACGGGTCTGCCGCTTTGCCCAGCTTGCGCACTTTGCGCCGCAGGTGCGGGTAGACCACGTACAGGAACAGCATGCCGCGCAGAAAGTGCGTGGCACCCATCGAGTAACGCCAGATC
Source organism: Pseudomonas sp. 3296 (assembly GCF_031456615.1). Taxonomy (NCBI): domain Bacteria; kingdom Pseudomonadati; phylum Pseudomonadota; class Gammaproteobacteria; order Pseudomonadales; family Pseudomonadaceae; genus Pseudomonas; species Pseudomonas sp. 3296. The sequence goes on along the minus strand of NZ_JAVDUY010000003.1, from coordinate 410,404 downwards.
CCGATGAAGCCGATCAGGAAAATGAAGTCCTTCGACTCGGAGTCGAACGTGGACGCAGGCAGCGCCATGGCGATGCCCATCAGTAAACTTAGGTAAAACAGCCAACCGGCGGCCTGAAGTAGGCCGTGCTTTAGCCTGTGCATAATCGGAATCCTAAAGTCAGTTGCAAGCCCCGCGCCCCTGCAGGAGCCCGGCTTGCCGGCGATGGCGATTTCAAGTCCGTCATCGCCGGCAAGGCGGGCTCCTGCAGGTGTTTCATCCGCGAAAGCGCGGTGTCAGAGACGGGATTCCGTATTACCAGCAGATGCCTTCGGTGCGGCCCGAAACGCTGGTGGCTTTGGTCATGAAGCCCACCAGGTCGACCACTTGCTTGCCGTGCGGGGCGTTCTGCGCCAGGGCGCGGAATTTCTCGTCACGGTTGCCGAGGATGATCACGTCGGAGTTGTTGATCACGTCGTCGAAGTCGGAGTTGAGCAAGGACGAGACGTGAGGGATTTTCGACTCGATGTAATCCTTGTTCGCGCCGTGGACGCGGGCGTATTCGACGTTGCTGTCGTAGATGCTCAGGTCATAACCCTTGCCGATCAGCATTTCGGCCAGATCCACCAGCGGGCTTTCGCGCAGGTCGTCGGTGCCGGCCTTGAAGCTCAGGCCCAGCAGGGCGACTTTGCGTTTGTCGTGGCTGGACACGATGTCGAAGGCGTTCTGCACCTGGGATTCGTTGCTACGCATCAGCGAGTTCAGCAGCGGTGCTTCGACGTCCAGGGAACCGGCGCGGTAGGTCAGGGCACGCACGTCCTTTGGCAGGCAAGAGCCGCCGAATGCGAAGCCTGGGCGCATGTAGTACTGGGACAGGTTCAGGGTTTTATCCTGGCAGACCACTTCCATCACTTCACGACCATCGACGCCGACTGCCTTGGCGATGTTGCCGATTTCGTTGGCGAAGGTGACCTTGGTGGCGTGCCACACGTTGCAGGTGTACTTGATCATCTCGGCAACGGCGATGTCCTTGCGGATGATCGGCGCGTCGAGTTCTTCGTACAGCGATTGCAGAACGTCGCCCGACGCTTTGTCGAACTCGCCGATGACGGTCATCGGCGGCAGGTCGTAGTCGGCGATCGCGGTGCTTTCACGCAGGAACTCTGGGTTCACTGCAACGCCGAAGTCGATGCCGGCTTTCTTGCCGGAGCAATCTTCGAGGATCGGGATCACAACGTTGGCCACGGTGCCTGGCAGCACGGTGCTGCGAACCACGATGGTGTGGCGGGTGGTCTTGTCACGCAGGACAAAACCGATTTCGCGGCACACGGCTTCGATGTAGTTCAGTTCCAGGTCGCCGTTTTTCTTGCTGGGCGTACCGACGCAGATCATCGACAGGTCGGTGTCACGAATCGCCTCGGCGAAGTTGGTCGTGCCACGCAGTTTGCCGGTATCGATACCCTGGCGCAGAAGTTCGCCCAGGCCCGGTTCAACGATCGGCGATTTGCCGGCATTGATCATATCGATTTTGTCTTTGGCAACATCGACGCCAACGACGTCATGGCCCCGTGCAGACAGGCAACCGGCACAGACAGCGCCGACATAACCCAAACCAAATATGCTGATGCGCATCGCAATTACCTCACTGTTATCAAGACTGTATTCACAAGCCATTAGATGGCCGGAGTTAAAGGTGTTTAGCGGTCATAGTGCACTCGAAAGTGCGGCTTGCAGGCGCCACAATGCCGTGTGCAGGCATACTAAGTTCCGAGTGTCTAAATAAGTGCACTCAAGATGTGCGCAACTAGGCCTTATTATTATGACGTGCCCTGTTATGCAGCCGGTCCTCTGGCCTGAGGACGCTCGTGCAAGGATCTTGCGCGCTCAATGCCAGGCGATAAGCCCGTAAATCAAGCGGTTGGGTGCTCGGGAGAGCACGTTTATAGGGGCGCTGCCTTGGCCTTGTAGGGGATATTAATGCTGCGTATCTCCTGTCCTTCATGTGTTGCCCAAATAAGCGACTCATCTTCGGAAGTTAATGTGACAACTTCGCTATGTGAATGGCTTGTCTGCGTAAGTTATCTCGTACAAGCACGTTGATAATCGTTACCGGTGGTATGAGCTACGCATTTGGACATAGTTCCAGTCCACTCATCGCGAATTCTGAAATTTCTTGAAATATTAAGAAAGATGGCACTACTTTCATATTGATGGCACTTGCTGTTTCACCCTTGATACATAGGGGGCTAACCGAGTTCGATAGTTTTGTGCCACTACCGATAAAAATTTTCAGTGCCACTACTGAAAAAAAACACCGAAGTCGAGTGAAACAAAAGTTAGAAAAAATGGTGATGGTTTGTTGGCGTCAATAATTCGACGATATGAGGTAGGATTGTTCGACGAACGGGCGTCGGCGCACGACGAGGATTAAAAGAGTCGTGCGCCTGGTTGGTGCTTTTATTCGGGAGCGTGATCGCGCAGGAAAACCAGATTGTCCGGTTTCGATTGTTCGGCGCTGTAGCGGTAACCCTGAACGTCAAATTGCTTGAGGTCGGCGGGGTTGTTGATGCGCTCTTCGATGACGAAGCGGCTCATCATGCCGCGGGCTTTTTTCGCGTAGAAACTGATGATCTTGTACTGGCCGTTCTTCAGGTCCTTGAAGTCGGTATTGATGATGCGCGCGTTCAAGGCGTTGCGTTTGACCGCCGAGAAGTATTCGTTGGACGCCAGGTTCAGCAGCACGTCATCGCCTTGGTCGGCCAGCGCTTCGTTCAGCCATTCGCTGATGCGCGTGCCCCAGAAGGCATACAGGTCCTTGCCACGGGCATTCGCCAGTTTGGTGCCCATCTCCAGTCGATACGGTTGCATCAGGTCCAGCGGACGCAGCAGGCCATACAGGCCGGACAGCATGCGCAGGTGCTGCTGGGCGTAATCGAAATCGGCTTCGCTGAAGGTTTGTGCGTTGAGACCGGTGTACACATCGCCTTTAAAGGCCAGCAGCGCCTGCTTGGCGTTTTCCGGGGTGAACGCGGGTGTCCAGCTGCCGAAACGCGCGGCGTTGAGGCCGCCGATCTTGTCGGAGACGTGCATCAATTCGCTGATTTGCGCCGGTGTCAGGTCGCGCAGCTGCATGATCAGCTCTTGGGAATGATCGAGGTACTGCGGCTGGGTAAAGCGCTGGGTCGCCGGCGGTGTTTCGTAATCGAGGGTCTTGGCGGGGGAAATCACCATCAGCATGAAGTCGTCTCCTTTAATCGTGGGCGCGATTCTAGGGGGTAGAGGCGGATGACTCCAGCTATGGGTGTCATAGGTGATGGGTGGTGTCAGTGGACAGAACGCGAGGCTGCGTTCTTTTGATCGTCTCGATATATAGTGCGCCGCGGGTTTTGTTATGGAGACATCCCATTGCGTATCGTTTTTCTATTCTCGGCCTGGCTATTGAGCTTTGGCGCGCTGGCGGCGCCCGGTGATCTGGCGACGCTGGACCGCAGCACCTGGCCTGAGAAACTCAGCAGCCCGACCCTGTTCGACGTGGCGTCGCGGGCCGAAATCCTCATGTTTGCGCGAGTATTGCTGGCCAGCGAGTCGCTCGATGAACCCGCACTGGCCCAACGCCTGGGGTTGCGCAAAGTCAATCTGGAAGCGGTCAACCAACTGCGCCAGCGCCTGTGGCAGCGCTTGTTGACCAACTACAACTTCGCCCAGCAAAGCTGCGATCAGGATGCGTCCTTCTGTTTCCTGGTCGAAGACATGGAGACCTTGCGCGGGCAAGCGGCCAAGTTCCTGGTGAGCGACGACAGCTACTACATCAAGTGGGCCGAACCGAGCCGGTTGTTCCATGCGCAGTACCTGGACGAGCAACTGCGCAAGGCCGCCCTGTTTCCACAGACCAGCAGCGAAGTCGATCGTTTTGGCGACTATGAGCACACTGGCGATGCCATGCATGACCGGCTGTTTTTGCTGACCTTCGACAGCGCCGCCAACATTGCGCCGGACAACACCGGGTGGGCTGCCGAGTACCTGCGCAAGATGAACATGAGCGGCACGTTCTTCGTTCTCGGCAAGGACATTCAGGCGCGCCTGGCTGCCGACTCGGTGGCCAGCCTGCAAGCGATGTATTCACAGCAATGCATCGGCGTGCAGGGCTGGGAGTTCCGCTCTCACAGCCATTGGCAGGACTGGCAGGACTCGGTGCGACGCAGCGTCGAACTGGTCAAGAGCAAGTTGCCGGAAAACTACGTGCCACTGTTTCGGCCACCTGATGGGCAACGTCGCTCCGATGCCGAAGGCTTCTTCAATGCCCAGGGCTTGCAGGTGGCGTTGTGGGATATCGATGCTCAGGACGGGGCGGGCAAGCTCAAGGGCAGCCCGAGCGCGCAACGGGTGTTGACGCTGATGCTGCTGTGGCGCCACGGTGTAATCAATTTCAATGTGAAACAGGACGCGGTGAAAACGGCGATGCCCTGGCTCATCACGCAAACGGCGCAAAGCGGGATCGGTTGGGAAGACTGTCAGGACGGCTTTCGCTGAAACGCAGCGAATTGGCACAAGCGCCGTAAACATTGGGTTTGGGGCGTTTTTGGGAGGGATTTCGATGCAGGCGGACTTCCGACTTTAACGGGGTGATGGCAGTCCGCCAAGTGCTATTGGTCATTCTGAAAAATAAACTTCAAAAAAGCGTCAAAGTACTTTTTTCTGTCACACGTTTTGGAGTATTACGAAGACAGACCGCCGAAACCTGCAACACAGGTGGCGTCTTCCAAGACCCGTTTGTTTGCAGTCACTTGACTCTCCGCAGGTGAGATTCGGCAGTCACTTCGAGGCGCAGCACCGCCAAGGTATTGCGTCTACTGGCTCCCACAAAGGTGACCGAGTATGGATGATCACGGACGTAGCTCTTCTTCCAACCAGCCAATCCTTTATGTACTCGATACCAACGTATTGATTCACGATCCAAACGCGCTGCTCAACTTCGAAGAACACCACGTTGCCATCCCGATGACCGTCCTTGAGGAGCTCGACAAGCTCAAGAGCGGGCATCACAGCGTGGCTGCGGAATGCCGTCAGGCCATTCGCCTGATCGACAAGACACTGGGCGATGCCAGTCCTGAAGACGTCGAGCTGGGTGTACCGATCCAGCGTGGCAAAAGTGGGCCCAAGGGTTTGCTGTCAATTCTGATGAGCAAACGCACCGAACCGAACATCATTCTTCCCGAACACCTGAACGACAACATCATCATCAACCAGTTGATCGACCTGCACGCGCGCGCGCCCAAGTTGCCCGTCGTACTGGTCACCAAAGACATCAACATGCGCCTCAAGGCCCGGGCGTGCGGGATTGCGGCCGAGGACTACAGCACCGACCAACTGGTTGACGACGTATCGCTGCTGCCCAACGGTTACCACAACATGACCGGCTCCTTCTGGGACCTCGTCAAGAATGTCGAAACCCGCCAGGATCACGGCCGCACCTGGCACCAGGTGAGAATGATCGACAACCTGCCGGCTGTGCACATCAATGAGTTCATCATCGACGAACAGGGCTTTGTCGGCTGGATCAAGGAAATTGACGAAGACAAGCTGCTGATCCTCGATCTGCACCAGGAACCGCTGCTGCATCAGGAGGCCTGGGGCCTGAAACCGCGTGACATCTATCAGAGCCTGGCGCTGTACGCCTTGCTGGACCCGGATATCCACCTGGTCAACCTGTCCGGTGCTGCCGGTTCGGGTAAAACCATCCTGGCCCTGGCTGCGGCGATCGAGCAGACCATGGTCAGCAAACGCTATCGCCGGATCATCGCGACCCGTAGCGTGCAGGGCCTGGACCAGGAGATCGGCTTCCTGCCCGGTACCGAAGCAGAAAAAATGGAGCCTTGGCTGGGCGCCATCACCGACAACCTCGAAGCCTTGCACATGGATGATGAAAACACCCATGGCAGCGTCGACTACATCCTCAGCAAAGTGCCGTTGCAGTTCAAATCCCTCAACTACATTCGAGGCCGCAGCTTCCAGCAGAGCCTGATTTTGATCGATGAATGCCAGAACCTGACACCGCACCAGATGAAAACCATCATCACCCGTGCCGGCGCCGGTTCCAAAGTGGTGTGCCTGGGCAACCTGGCGCAGATCGACACCCCTTACCTGTCCGCGACCAGTTCCGGGCTGACGTACCTGACCGAACGCTTCAAAGACTTCCCCAACGGTGTGCACATCACCCTGCAAGGGGTACCTCGTTCGATTCTGGCCGAATACGCCGAGTCGCATTTGTAACTGCTCCAACCAAACCGGACGGCCCCAAAGGTCGCCCGGTTTTTAGCCCAACACACATCCCCCCTGTAGGAGTGAGCCGATAATCAAACGTGCGAAAAATTGACCCACAGGTTTACAATCGACGCTCCTGATCAGGAGTAACCCTGTGCTGACTCATCTCGATTCCCAAGGTCGCGCCAACATGGTCGACGTCACTGAAAAAGCCGTGACGTTCCGTGAAGCGACGGCCCAAGCGCTGGTGCGCATGTTGCCCGAAACGTTGCAGATGATCGTCAGCGGCGGTCACCCCAAGGGTGATGTGTTTGCCGTGGCGCGTATCGCCGGCATTCAGGCGGCGAAGAAAACCAGCGATCTGATTCCACTGTGCCATCCGCTGATGCTGACCGGGGTCAAAGTCGAGCTCAGTGCCGAAGGTGACGATACCGTGCGCATCATCGCGCGTTGCAAGTTGTCCGGGCAGACCGGCGTCGAGATGGAAGCGCTGACCGCTGCCAGCGTGGCGGCACTGACCATCTACGACATGTGCAAGGCCGTGGATCGCGGCATGACCATCGAAAGCGTGCGCCTGCTGGAGAAGGTCGGCGGCAAGAGCGGTCATTTCCAGGCGGATCAACCATGAACGTTACCGTGAAGTTTTTCGCGCGCTACCGTGAAGCGCTCGGCGTGGATTCGGTCAAGGTAGAGGGGGATTTCGCCACGGTCGACGACGTGCGTGCGCTGCTGGCCCAGCGTGACGGTGCCGACGTATTGAGCGAGCAGAACCTGATGTGCGCCCGCAATGAAGACCTTTGCCAGCTCGACGAGCCGGTGAGCGATGGCGATGAAGTGGCGTTCTTTCCGACCGTGACCGGGGGCTGATCCATGGCGATTCGCGTGCAGTCCACGGCGTTCGATCCGGGCGCTGAAGTCAACGCCATGCACGCTGCCAATGTCGGCGTGGGCGCGGTGGTGAGTTTTGTCGGCTACGTGCGCGACTTCAACGACGGACTCGATGTGGCCGGGATGTTTCTTGAGCACTACCCGGGCATGACCGAAAAAGCCCTCGGCAAGATTGCCCTCGAGGCCGAGCAGCGCTGGCCGCTGTTGAAGCTGGAAGTGCTGCACCGCATCGGCGCCCTGGAACCGGGCGAACCGATCGTCTTCGTCGGCGCCGCCAGCGCCCACCGCCAGGCCGCGTTCGATGCCTGCGCCTTTGTCATGGACTACTTGAAAACCCGTGCGCCGTTCTGGAAGAAGGAAAACACCAGCGATGGCCCGCGCTGGGTTGAGGGGCGTGACAGCGACCATGCGGCGGCAGATCGCTGGAAGAAGTAATTGCTGCGGCGTTCTCAAGCCAGTCTTCGTGAGCAGGCTCGCAAAGGGGCCATCAGCTCCACCGCAAAATTCCCTGATTCACTGCCCGACCACCGGCCGCAGCGAACTGCGCACACCCGATTGACGCTTTGTACATTAAAGTCCAGTATGGAATTATAAGTACAAAAAAGGCGTCCCTGTTTCTGCTCTTTCTTCTGTCTTGCCAAACCAACAACAACCCGCGAGAGAACGAACATGAAGAAATTCCCCCTCATCACCGGTCTGGCCCTGAGCCTGTTGGCGTGCACCAGCGTGTTTGCCGCCGAGAAAGCCCTGCGCATCGGTATCGAAGCCGCTTACCCGCCGTTCGCCTCGAAAACCGACGAGGGCAAAATTGTCGGTTTCGACTACGACATCGGTAACGCGTTGTGCGCACAAATGAAGGTCCAGTGTGTATGGGTCGAAGGCGAATTCGACGGGCTGATTCCTTCCTTGAAAGTGAAGAAAATCGACATGGCGCTGTCGTCCATGACCATCAATGAAGACCGCAAGAAGTCGGTGGACTTCACCCACAAGTATTACTTCACTTCGTCGCGCCTGGTGATGAAGGACGGCGCGGTGGTCGATGACCAATACGCCAGCCTCAAGGGCAAAACCGTTGGCGTGCAGCGCGCGACCACCACTGATCGTTATGCCACCGAGGTGTTCGAACCGAAGGGTATCAACGTCAAGCGCTACGGCAACAACGAAGAGATCTATATGGACCTGGCAGCCGGTCGCCTCGATGCGATTTTTGCCGACACCATCCCGTTGAATGACTTCCTGTCGATGCCGCGTGGCAAGGGTTACGCGTTTGTCGGGCCGGAGTTGAAGGACCCGAAATACGTGGGCGAGGGCGCGGGGATTGCGGTACGCAAGGGCAACACTGAATTGGTCAGTGAATTGAACGCGGCGATTGATGGCATTCGGGCGAGTGGTGAGTATCAGAAGATTTCGGACAAGTACTTCAAGTCAGATATCTACGGCGACTGAAAAACCGCTTTCGCGAGCAGGCTCGCTCCCACATTTGATCTCCACATGGCGCAGATTCAGTGTGGGAGCGAGCCTGCTCGCGATGAGTCCCTTCCAAGCAACACATTCCTCAGGGGCTCAGCCCTTCAACTCCTTCAAATGCTTGTAGACCGTCGCCCGGCCCATGTTCAGCACATTGGCCACGTAGTTCGACGCGCTCTTGCCCTTGAAAGCGCCTTCGGCGTGCAGCGCCAGTACCAGTTCGCGTTTGTGGTCGCGTGTCAGCAGGTTCAGGCTCAGCTGGCGCTCACGCAGCCAGGCATGCAGGAAAGTATTGATCCGCTCCTGCCAGTCATCACGAAACAGTGAATCCGGTTGCGGGATCAGCTTGCTCGGCGACAGGAACAGGTCGAGCGCCGCCTTGGCATTCTCGAACAGCGAGATGTTCAGGTTGACGCACAACACGGCCAGCGGATGACCTTCGCTATCGCGCAATACGGTGCTCAAGCTGCGAATCTTCTGACCGTCCCAATTAAGCTTTTCGTACGGCCCAATGTTGGTTTCGCTGACATCGTCGCTAAGCATGTCCTCCAGCGCCGCGTCATCGCCGATTTCCCGTTTTGACAGGTTGTTGGCGATGTAGTCGATCTTCTGCGTGCGCAGGTCGTGCAGCACCACCTCGGCATGAGGAAAGAACAGCGTGGCGATGGCATCGGCGATCGCTCGGTAATTGTCTAGCGCCGGGTCTTTTTCAGGTGCGTTCATACAGTGGAGCTCCAGACAGCGTCAGCGCCCGGTAAAAACGGGCGCTGGAAGTTTGCCGTAATCGTGGCGACACGTCACCTGAACAGGCGATCAGCCTAGGCGAGCGAGGGAAAGCATGTCGGCGTCCAGACCGAAACGCGTGAGCTGCTCGGGCAAGCGTTCACCGCGTACCAGCGCTGCGCTGGCCTGGCCCATGGCCGGCGAAGTCTGGATGCCGTAGCCGCCCTGTGCTGCCACCCAGAATAAGCCCGGGACCTGCGGATCGAAGCCGGACAGTAAATCGCCGTCGCTGACAAAACTGCGCAACCCGGCCCAGGTGCGGGTCGGGCGGCGAATGGTCAGGGTGGTGGCCTCTTCGATCTGGTAAATGCCCATGGCGATGTCCAGTTCTTCCGGCTGTACGTCATGCGGTTCCACCGGGTCGGCGTTGGCCGGCGAGCCCAGGAACATACCGGCGTCGGGCTTCATGTAGAAAGACTCGTCGAGGCTGACCAGCATCGGCCAATGGTGGATGTCCACGCCCTCGGGCCCGGCGAAGATGAAGGCCGCACGCCGTTTCGGTTGCAGGCCCAGCGGCTTGGCACCTGCCAGCTGACCGATTTTGTCAGCCCAGGCACCGGCAGCATTGATGATGACGGGGGCGCTGAAGGTCTGGGCATTGGTGGTGACTTGCCACACACCGTCGGCATCGCGGGTCAGGCTTAGCACTTCGGTGTCGGTAATGACTTCGCCTTTATTGCGTCGGATGCCGCGCAAGTAACCCTGGTGCAGGGCATCGGTATCGATGTCGCTGGCGGTCGGGTCGTAGATCGCGCCATGGACTTTTTCCCGCCGCAGGATCGGCAGGCGTGCGCAGGCTTCATCGGCGCTGAGCAGTTGCATCTCGGGCACGGTGGCTTTGGCGCTGAGGTATTGATTATTGAGCTCGGCCGGGTCGCCGGTGAAGTCCACAGTCATTTCGCCGCGTGGTGTCAGCAGCGGGTGTTCGCAGAAGCCGGCAGGCGGCGCATCGAAGAAGTCGCGACTGGCCTGGGTCAGCGCGCGAACCTGGGGTGTGCCGTAGGCGGCGGTGTAGAGCGCGGCGGAGCGTCCGGTGGAGTGGTAGGCCGGATGGGATTCGCGTTCGAGCACAATCACCCTGGCCTGCTGCGACAGCCAAAAACCGGTGGAAGCCCCGGCAATCCCGCCGCCGATGATGATGAAGTCTGCCTGGCTCATGAACGTCTCCTGTGGGGCGCAAATGCCATTGATATATAGGAACCCTGTGGGAGCCAGGCTCCCACAAGGGGGCGTGGTGTTAGTGCTGTAGGTGATAGATGGCATTCGCCAGTGCGATGTCTTCCAGCCCCAGGCCGATGGAGCGGAAGAACACCGTCCGGTGGTAGTCGGGGCGTTGTACCTTGCCGCTCAGCAGGTCGGGCAGGTCGCCGACTATCGAGCGCTTGTCCCAGCCATGCTGCTCGCCAGCAATCAGCATCTCGCCCGCCGAGCCCGGCGTGGTCAGACGATAGTCGCAGAACACCTGCATGTCATTGAGGCTCTGCGGCGGTACTTCGTGGGCGCGCGGGGCGTTGGTGCTGATGGAGGTGATCAGCGCCGGTTTGCTCAAAATAGCCGGGTCGATCACCGGGCCGGCGGACGAGGTGCACAGCATGATCACGTCGGCGTTGTGAATGGCCGCTTCGCAGCTGTCGACAATGGTCAGACGAGGATCGAGACGCTGGAGCTGCGCCAATACTTCGGGATTTTGCTCGCTCAGGCTCGGCGAGTAGAGGCTGATGCTCTGCCAGTCGCGCAGGCCTTTGACGTAGTGCAAGTGCGCCTGGGCGACTTTGCCGCTGCCGATGATCGCCAGGCGCTGCGCCGTCAAAGGCGCCAGTTCATCAACAGCGACGGCGGTGGTTGCCGCCGTGCGTGCGGTGGTCAATTCACCGGCATCGCACAGTAGCAGCGGCTGGCCGGTCTGCATCGACATCAGCAGCGTCCAGGCCGTCACCAGCGGGCCTTGTTCGCGCACGATGTAGGGTGAGGTTTTAACCCCGTAGACGCCATCTTGCGCCAGTACGCCGAGGTAGTTGATGAAGTCGCCGGCCCCTTGAGGGAATTCCACCAGTTGCTGCGCCGGTTGCACCGCTTGCCCGGCCGCCAGATCGCGAAACAGCTTGCGCAGGATTTGCGGCACGTCGACCTTCGCCAGCAGTTCGCGGGCCTGAGGCTGGGTGATCACATAAGGCGTACTGGACATGGTCGGCTCCGGAAGCTGCAAGTAAACTAATTTGTCTATTATGGACTTTTAGTTGCATTGGGCAAGCGCTTGTAAAAAAGCGGGCCGAAAAAAAAGCGCAGTCCGTTTCCGGCTGCGCCTCTTCCTGCAAGTTCCCGGTTACGGGCGCTTGCGCTCAACCGCCCGCAGTAGATGCGTCGGTGGTGTTTCGCAGCTGATCTTGCGACCCAGCAACGCCTCGATGGACGGTAGCTGGTAGGAATCGTCTTCACCGGCAAAGCTGATGGACACGCCATCGGCACCGGCGCGACCGGTACGACCGATACGGTGTACGTAGTCGTCCGGAACTTCCGGCAGGGTGAAGTTGATCACGTGGCTGATGCCGTCGATGTGAATGCCGCGACCGGCGACATCGGTGGCGACCAGCACGCGAATCTTGCCTTCGCGGAAACCTTCCAGCGTCTTGATGCGCTTGTGTTGCGGTACATCGCCGGACAGTTGCGCGGCGTTGACGCCATCGCGCACCAGGCGTTCTTCGATGCGGCGCACTTCATCCTTGCGGTTGGCAAACACCATCACCCGCTCCCAACCGTTGTCGTTGACCAGGTTGTAGAGCAGTTTGTATTTGTCGGCACCGGCTACAGCATAGATGTGTTGCTCGACGTTTTCGCTGGCCACGTTCTGCGACTCGATCTCGACGATCGACGGCTCGGTGGTCCATTGCTTGGCGAGGTTCATCACGTCTTCGGTGAAGGTCGCGGAGAACAGCAGCGTCTGACGCTCGTTCTTCGGTGGCGTCTGGCGAATGATCTGACGCACTTGGGGGATGAAACCCATGTCGAGCATCCGGTCGGCTTCGTCCAGCACCATCACCTCAACCATGTCCAGGTGCACGTCGCCGCGCTGGTTGAAGTCGAGCAGGCGGCCCGGGGTGGCCACGAGGATGTCGCAGTGACGGGCTTCGAGGTGCTTGAGCTGCTTGTCGAAGTCCATACCGCCGACAAACGTCATGACGTTGAGGCCGGTGTATTTGGTCAGGTCGGCTGCATCCTTGGCAATCTGCACCACCAGTTCGCGGGTTGGCGCGATGATCAGCGCCCGCGGTTCACCCATGTAGCGCTCTTTCGGCGGCGGGGTTTCCAGCAGTTGGGTGATGATCGAAATCAGGAACGCGGCGGTTTTGCCGGTGCCGGTCTGGGCGCGACCGATGGCGTCTTTGCCCGCCAGGGTGAAGCCCAGCACTTGCGCCTGGATCGGCGTGCAGTACGGAAAGCCCAAGTCCTGGATGGCGTGCATCAGTTCGGGGGCGAGTTTGAAATCGTGGAAGCGGGTTTTGCCTTCCTGGGGTTCGACGACGAAGTCTTCGAGTTTCCAAGGGATAACCGGCGCTTTTGGCTTCGGTTCACGACGCGGTTTTGCAGGTTTCGGGGTTTCGCTGAGCGGTTGTTCCGCTGCGATGACCTCGACAGGAGGGGCGGCCGGTGTGGTCACTGGCTCGTGTTTCGGTGCCGCTACGGCAGCGGTCCGGCCAGGCTGATGACCGTCGGTGCGGTGGCTGGGGATGTGAGACGGAGCGCTGGCGACTGGGGCGAGCTGCTCAACCTCGCTTTTACCGAACATCTTTTTGAGTGCTTTGAGCACGGTCATCTCATCAATTGGTTAAGGAATGTACGCCGGCCAGTGTAATGCAAGAAACGGGCGCGGCGTAGCGGGATGATCAAAGGAAGGCTTTTAACGCAAGCGCTCGGCGAGCCAGGTGCCGATATCGCGAATTTCTTCGGGTAACACTTCGTGGCCCATTGGGTATTCCTGCCATGTCACGGTGACACCACGCTGCTTTAAATGCTCATACGCAGAACGGCCCATGGCGTTTTGCACCACGTCATCGTATTGACCGTGTAAAGACAGCACGGGAATACGCTGCTGGCTGGCGGAAAGCGCGAGTTCATCGCTGAACGTCGGTGCGTAGGTGGAGAGGGCAAGTACGCCACCCAGCGCCCCCTGCCATTTCAGGAAGGCGGTGTGTAACACCACGGCGCCGCCCTGTGAAAAGCCGGCGAGAAAAATCCGCGAGGCGTCTATTCCAACGGCTCGCTGCGCGTCGATCAATTTAATGACCCGTTGCGCTGACTCTTCCAGTTGCTCGCGGTTGATCGCGCGCGCCGGACTCATGGCCAATATGTCGTACCAACTCGGCATCTCGTAGCCACCATTAATGGTGACGGCACAGGTCGGCGCCTGGGGCAGAACGAAGCGGGTGGTCAACAGGCTTTCCTGCAGGGCTTCGGCGACCGGCAAGAAGTCGTAACGGTCAGCGCCCAGGCCGTGCAGCCAGATAACGCAAGCGTCTACGGGCATTACGGGTTCAAGAATAAGGGGCTCGGTCATGGCTGCTCCATTGTTGTGCGTGCGCTCTTATTGGGTGCGAGATCCCAGTGCGCCTCAGGTTGATCAGTTAAGAAGATGTCGCAAGGCTACAAGTTTTGCTATTGACCTGTCGCGCAATCGGTTCAGCAAGCGGTCTGGTACGGGCTTTGCTATGGGAAAGCGGTGCAACCCATCTCGCCGCTTGCGGTAACACTATCAGTGTACTGCTGACGGGGAGATAGCAAAGAATCCGGTGATGGATGTTCGCCAGTGGCCGTTACGGGCTTCGCGAACGTGAAAGGGCTACAGCCCGTTCGGCCGATTGGTGAGAAGTGAGTTATCCATGATGTGGATTTTCTCCTACTAGACTCATAGCGCAGGTCCTACGTCGGTTGACCCCAAAAAAAGCCAACTCGGGTCGATTACGCCTCAAAAGGGTGCGGCAGGACTCAAGCTCCGACACAACAAGAGCAAAACTGGAGGTTTGAATGAAGATGTTGAAATCCACCCTGGCTATCGTGACTGCAACCGCAGTACTCGGTATCAGTGGGTTCGCTCAGGCGGGTGCAACCCTGGATGCAGTGCAGAAGAAAGGTTTCGTACAGTGCGGTGTCAGTGATGGTCTGCCGGGCTTCTCGGTTCCAGACTCCACCGGCAAGATCGTTGGTATCGATGCTGACTACTGCCGCGCCGTGGCGGCTGCAGTGTTCGGCGATGCAAACAAAGTCAAATTCAGCCAGTTGAATGCCAAGGAGCGTTTCACTGCTCTGCAATCCGGCGAAATCGACATGCTGTCGCGCAACTCCACCATGACCAGTTCCCGTGACGCGGGCATGGGCCTGAAGTTTCCTGGCTTCATCACTTACTACGACGGCGTGGGCTTCCTGGCCAACAGCAAGCTGGGCGTGAAAAGTGCCAAGGAACTGGACGGTGCAACCATCTGCATTCAAGCCGGTACCACCACCGAGCTGAACGTATCTGACTACTTCCGTGCCAACAACCTGAAATACACCCCGATCACTTTCGACACCTCCGATGAAAGCGCCAAGTCGCTGGAATCCGGTCGTTGCGACGTGTTGACCTCCGACAAATCCCAGCTCTACGCACAGCGCAGCAAGCTGGCTTCGCCGAAAGACTACGTGGTTCTGCCGGAAACCATTTCCAAAGAACCTCTGGGTCCAGTCGTGCGTAACGGCGACGACGAGTGGCTGGCCATCGTTCGTTGGGTTGGCTACGCGATGCTCAACGCCGAAGAGGCAGGCGTGACTTCCAAAAACGTGGTTGAACAAGCCAAGTCGACTAAAAACCCGGACGTTGCTCGTCTGCTCGGCGCTGATGGCGAGTACGGCAAGGACCTGAAACTGCCGAAGGACTGGGTCGTCAAGATCGTCAGCCAGGTCGGCAACTACGGTGAAGTCTTCGAGAAAAACCTCGGCAAGAGCACTCCGCTGGAAATCGACCGTGGCATGAACGCCCTGTGGACCAACGGCGGCATTCAATACGCACCACCAGTGCGCTGATGGTTCTATCACCCGGTGGGCCAACCACCGGGTGATGTTCTGTTCCATTACATCCGGGGCACTTCATGCAAAATTCAATCGGCGCACCAAAGCAGAGGCTCAGCCTCAGCGATCCCAAAGTGCGTGCGTGGCTGTTTCAGATCATCACCATTGTGGCGGTGGTCTCGATGGGCTGGTACCTGTTCGATAACACGCAGACCAACCTGCAACACCGGGGTATTACTTCCGGTTTCAGTTTTCTGGAGCGCAGTGCCGGTTTCGGCATCGCTCAACACCTGATCGACTACACCGAATCGGACAGCTATGCCCGGGTGTTTGTCATCGGCCTGCTCAACACGCTGCTGGTGACGTTCATCGGCGTGATCCTGGCGACGATCCTCGGGTTCATCGTCGGCGTGTCACGACTGTCGAAGAACTGGATCATCAGCAAACTGGCGACTGTTTATGTGGAAGTCTTCCGCAACATTCCGCCGCTGCTGCAAATCCTGTTCTGGTACTTCGCGGTCTTCCTGACCATGCCGGGGCCACGCAACAGCCATAACTTCGGCGACACCTTCTTCGTCAGCAGCCGTGGCCTGAACATGCCGGCCGCGTTGACGGCGGACGGGTTCTGGCCGTTTGTGGCGAGCATTGTCGTGGCCATTGTCGCCATCGTGCTGATGAGCCGCTGGGCCACCAAGCGCTTCGAAGAGACCGGCGTCCCGTTCCACAAGTTCTGGGTTGGCCTGGCGCTGTTCCTGGTGATCCCGGCGCTGTGCGCCTTGATCTTCGGCGCGCCACTGCACTGGGAGTTGCCGAAGCTGCAAGGCTTCAACTTCGTGGGTGGCTGGGTACTGATCCCGGAACTGTTGGCATTGACCCTGGCCCTGACGGTGTACACCGCGGCGTTCATCGCCGAGATCGTGCGTTCGGGCATCAAGTCGGTCAGCCACGGCCAGACCGAAGCGGCGCACTCGCTCGGGCTGCGTAACGGTCCGACCCTGCGCAAGGTGATCATCCCGCAAGCCCTGCGCGTGATCATTCCACCGCTCACCAGCCAATACCTGAACCTGGCGAAGAACTCCTCGCTGGCGGCCGGTATCGGTTACCCGGAAATGGTGTCGTTGTTTGCCGGTACGGTGCTGAACCAGACCGGGCAGGCGATCGAGGTGATTGCGATCACCATGAGTGTGTACCTGGCGATCAGTATCAGCATTTCCCTGCTGATGAACTGGTACAACAAGCGCATTGCGCTGATCGAGCGGTAAGGAATCGCGCATGAGTACTCATACTTTCAAACCCGACATGCCTCCACCGAGCAGTAGCATCGGTGTGATTGCATGGATGCGCGCGAACATGTTCTCCAGCTGGCTCAACACCTTGCTGACCCTGTTCGCGTTCTATCTGATTTACCTGGTGGTGCCGCCGATCCTGCATTGGGCAATCCTGGACGCCAACTGGGTCGGCACCACTCGCGCCGACTGCACGAAGGAGGGCGCCTGCTGGGTGTTCATCCAACAGCGCTTCGGCCAGTTCATGTACGGCTACTACCCGCCGGAACTGCGCTGGCGCGTCGACCTGACGGTGTGGCTGGCGGTCATCGGTATCGCACCGTTGTTCATCTCGCGCTTTCACCGTAAAGCGGTGTATGGCCTGAGCTTCCTGGTGCTGTACCCGATCATTGCCTACTTCCTGTTGCATGGCGGCATCTTCGGCCTGACCAGCGTGGCGACCAGTCAATGGGGCGGCTTGATGCTGACCCTGGTGATCGCCACCGTCGGTATCGCCGGCGCTTTGCCACTGGGGATTGTCCTGGCACTGGGGCGTCGTTCGAACATGCCGGCGATTCGCGTGGTCTGCGTGACCTTCATCGAATTCTGGCGTGGCGTGCCTTTGATCACGGTGCTGTTCATGTCGTCGGTGATGCTGCCGTTGTTCCTGCCCGAAGGCATGAGCTTCGACAAGTTGCTGCGGGCGCTGATCGGCGTGATCCTGTTCCAGTCGGCCTACGTCGCCGAAGTGGTGCGCGGTGGTCTGCAAGCGATTCCAAAAGGTCAGTACGAAGCGGCTGCCGCGATGGGCCTCGGTTACTGGCGCAGCATGGGCCTGGTGATCCTGCCGCAAGCCCTGAAGCTGGTCATCCCCGGCATCGTCAACACCTTCATTGCGCTGTTCAAGGACACCAGCCTGGTGATCATCATCGGCCTGTTCGACCTGCTCAACAGCGTCAAACAAGCCGCTGCCGACCCGAAATGGCTGGGCATGGCCACTGAAGGCTATGTGTTCGCGGCCCTGGTGTTCTGGATTTTCTGTTTTGGTATGTCGCGCTATTCCATGCATCTGGAACGCAAGCTCGACACTGGCCACAAGCGTTAGGAGTTCTGTAATGAGCGAAGCAATCAAGAAGCCTGTGAGCCCTGAGGGCATTATTCAGATGCAGGGCGTGAACAAGTGGTACGGCCAGTTTCACGTGTTGAAAGACATCAACCTGAACGTGAAGCAGGGCGAGCGTATTGTGTTGTGCGGCCCGTCGGGTTCCGGCAAGTC
This sequence comes from Pseudomonas sp. 3296, assembly GCF_031456615.1. Classification (NCBI taxonomy): domain Bacteria; kingdom Pseudomonadati; phylum Pseudomonadota; class Gammaproteobacteria; order Pseudomonadales; family Pseudomonadaceae; genus Pseudomonas; species Pseudomonas sp. 3296. Next base: position 392,449 of record NZ_JAVDUY010000003.1, on the reverse strand, counting down.
CACCACCATCCGTTGCCTCAACCGACTGGAAGAACACCAGCAGGGTCGCATCGTGGTTGATGGCGTGGAGCTGACCAACGACCTCAAGCAGATCGAATCGGTCCGCCGTGAAGTCGGCATGGTGTTCCAGCATTTCAATCTGTTTCCGCACCTGACCATCCTGCAGAACTGCACCCTGGCGCCAATGTGGGTGCGCAAAATGCCCAAGCGTCAGGCCGAGGAAATCGCCATGCATTACCTGGAGCGCGTACGCATTCCGGAGCAGGCGCATAAATTCCCGGGGCAACTGTCCGGTGGCCAGCAACAGCGTGTGGCGATTGCCCGCGCGCTGTGCATGAAACCGAAAATCATGCTGTTCGACGAACCGACTTCGGCACTCGACCCCGAGATGGTGAAAGAGGTACTGGACACCATGATCGGCCTGGCTGAAGACGGCATGACCATGCTCTGCGTAACTCACGAAATGGGCTTCGCCCGTACCGTGGCCAACCGCGTGATCTTCATGGACAAGGGCGAAATCGTCGAACAGGCCGCGCCGAACGACTTCTTCGATAACCCGCAGAATGATCGGACCAAGATGTTCCTGAGCCAGATTCTGCATTGATTGGCACTTGGCAGTGAAATAAACCCGGACAGTGTTCCGGGTTTATTTTTGCCTGATGAAATGCTCCAACTGCTAACTGCCCAACCTGTAGGCGCCGGCTTGCTGGCGATGGCGGCATAACAGCCGCTACCGAGTCTTCCGGCTATAGCCATTTGGCATCCCACAATGGGTAATCGTGCACGCGAGTGACAAGCCCCGCTTGCAGATCCTCTTCACGGCGAATCGCACGGTCGTGGAAACCTCTCTGCCATACCACCCCTCTGCGCTTCAGCCGCACGTTTACCGCCCGCGCGCCGCTCGATTTGGTTGCCAGCACCCTCGGGCATCGCCCCATTCTTCGGTATGCGCCTGACGAAAGTGGTCAACCACCAGACGTCCTGTCCGCCAGTCAGTAAAAAACGGGGTGCGATTCCAGGTGACAACCGTCAGCAGATAAATTTGGCCGGTTTGGGAATAGCGGCCGACGCGCAAGCGATTGGCATGGGGAAGATCTGGCATTCCATTGCCCTCCTGTGTTTTTGAAAGAAACAAAAGGCTAGTGCGCAATAGTAAGAGGCGTTGCCAAAGTTCAGTTCCGAATGTGTCGGCACGATCGCCATAGCCAGCAAGCCGGCTCCTGCAGGTTTGCGGTGAATCCGTTGCCTTGTCCGGCTAAGCTAATTAACATGTCAGAAAATTCATCCTATGATTGGATGAAAGGGTGAATTACATGTCAGACATTTCTCCATTGACCAAGCGATCCTTGGTCGACCAAGCGCTGGACCAGCTACGCCTTCGCATCACGCAAGGTGTCTGGGTCGTCGGCCAACGACTCCCCACCGAGCCGGAACTGGCGACCGAACTGGGCATCAGCCGCAATACTGTGCGTGAAGCCATGCGCGTGTTGGCGTTTTCCGGATTGATCGAAATCCGTCAGGGCGACGGCAGCTACCTGCGGGCCGTCATCGATCCGCTGGACACCATGAAAGCGCTGTCCCGCTGCTCCCACGAGCAGGCCCGTGAGACGCGGCACATCCTTGAGGTCGAAGCCATCGGTCTCGCGGCACTGCGCCGAACAGATGAAGACCTGGTGGCCTTGCGCGAAGCGCTCGGCGTCAGCGGCAGCCATTACCACGGCGATCTCGACAGCTACATCGCCTGCGACCTGGTGTTCCACCGCCGTCTGGTGGATGCCGCGCACAACCCGACACTGAGCGAGTTGTACCGCTATTTCTCCAGCGTCGTCGGCGCGCAATTGCGCCAGACCCTGAACATCACCCCCCGACGCCAGGAGGTGTTCGACCTGCACATCGAACTGCTGGACGCCGTCGAACAACGTGACCCGGAGCGGGCCAAAGCCCTGTCGAGGCAGTTGATCAATGAACCTTGAAACCGAGAAATCCATGTCCAGCAGCGATAGTGATCTCACGCAATCCAAGCGCACGGCGGAGCTCGAAGAGTTGCTGATCGACGCCGAAGCGGATGATGAGCAAGTCCAGCAACGTCACCCGGTCCTGCGTCGGCCATGGCTGTTGTTGCTGGGTCTGATCCTGGTGGCGCTGAACTTGCGTCCGGCGCTGTCGAGCATGGCGCCGATGCTCAGCGAGATCTCGAAGGCCCTCGGATTGTCTGCGGCCCAGGCCGGTTTGCTGACGACATTGCCGGTGCTCTGCCTCGGCCTGTTCGCCCCTCTGGCACCGGTGCTGGCGCGCCGTTTTGGCGCCGAGCGTGTGGTGTTGGGAATTCTGCTGACGCTGGCGGGCGGGATCATTTTGCGCAGTTCATTTGGCGAGATCGGCTTGTTTGCCGGTAGCGTGCTGGCGGGTGCGAGCATCGGCGTGATCGGTGTGTTGTTGCCAGGCATCGTCAAGCGCGACTTCCCGAAACAGGCCGGGACCATGACCGGTGTCTACACCATGGCGTTGTGCCTGGGCGCCGCGATGGCCGCCGGCGCCACCGTGCCACTGAGTGAGCATTTCGACCAGAGCTGGGCCATGGGCCTGGGCTTCTGGGTGCTGCCGGCGCTGGTCGCGGCGATCTTCTGGCTGCCGCAAGTGGGTGGCCGGAAACAGGGCGCACACAACGTCGCGTACCGCGTTCGCGGACTGCTGCGCGATCCGCTGGCGTGGCAAGTGACGTTGTATATGGGCCTGCAATCGTCTTTGGCGTACATCGTGTTCGGCTGGTTGCCGTCGATCCTGATCGGTCGCGGTCTGACACCGGTCCAGGCCGGTCTGGTGCTGTCAGGATCGGTGATCGTCCAGTTGGCCAGTTCTCTCGCGGCGCCTTGGCTGGCGACACGCGGCAAGGATCAGCGACTGGCCATTGTGGTGGTGATGCTGATGACCCTTGGTGGTCTGTTCGGCTGTCTCTACGCACCGATCGAAGGCCTGTGGGGCTGGGCGATTCTGCTCGGTCTGGGGCAGGGCGCTACCTTCAGCCTGGCGTTAACCCTGATCGTTCTGCGCTCGCGGGACTCGCATGTCGCGGCCAACCTGTCGAGCATGGCCCAAGGGTTCGGCTACACCCTGGCCTCGATGGGCCCGTTCGCGGTCGGCATCGTGCATGACTGGACCGGCGGCTGGACGGCGCTGGGCTGGATCTTCGGCGTCATTGGCCTCGGCGCAATCGTGGCGGGTCTCGGCGCCGGACGTTCACTGTACGTGCAGGTGGTCAGCGAAAAAGTCTGAACTACAGGTAAACAACGTCCAGGGTCGCCGAACCGTCGAGTTGCACTTCGGCACTCAGGTCCAGCTCGGAGGTGGGCGCGATGACGGTTTCGACCGTCACCCGGCTGGTCAGGTTGCGGATGGCTATCGGGCCGGCGCTGCTGCCTGCGCTGTCGGTAAAGCCGAGATAGCTTCGGGAGCCAATCGGGATGGCCCGGCTGTTCGACGGGCTCCAGGCTTTGCCGCCCGTGGTCGAGTCGGTTCGATAGACCTGCATCAGGTCGTCCACCACCGTGCTGGCCGGATCGAAGTTCAGCGAATACAAGCCGATTTTATTGTGGCTGTGGTCGTGGTTCAGGCCGTAGTAAATCTCGCTGTTGACGATGGCCGAGCCGTCGCGGTTGTCGCGCATCAGCAGGGCAAAACGCGTGGGCGCATTGCACTGGATGTCGAGGTCGAGTGTCTGGTCGCGCAGTCGCGTGCGTTTGTCGACACTCAGATCCTGCCGAGAGATTTTTCCGTAGTCGACGAGGCCGCCGCTGGACAGGTTCGGTGTGCAAGCGTTCGGGGTGATGAGGCCACTGACCGTCAGGTCGGTTGATGAGGTGGCGAAGGTGAGCGGTGACGTCAGGACGATGAACGCCATGGTCAGAGCGTGTGGAGTTTTTGTCATGAAACAGGTTTCGCTTTGTCTGGTGAGCGGAATCAGTCCTTGCCCGAAGCATGACCTCGGGCAAGGTCGGCTACGGGGTTATGGGTAGGCGATGGTGATGGTGGCCGAGCCGTCGAGAGCAACTTCGTTGGTCAGGTCCAGAGAGTCGGCGCGGGCGATTTGAGTCGATACCCTAAGGTCGGCCAGCAGATCCTTGATGGCAATCGGCGTGGTGGGGCCCCCTGCAGCGCCAAATGCCGAGAGCTGGTTAGGCGACACAACGGGGCTGGCGAACCAGGTATTTCCATTGGTAGCGGACGACAATGACTGGACGGCAACACCATCTGCAATGGGAGTCCTGATGCGTACAACGTAACCGCCAAGCTTGCGATCACCATTGATAAAGCCCAGTCCGAAGTCGTTGTTGTCATCACTCGTTCCGGACCTGTTATCGGTCGGTAATAACCTGAACGCGGTCGCTGCGTCACAGCTCACGGTGAGCTGCAGTGTCTGCCAAGGCAGTGTCGTGGGTTTGTCCTGATTCAAGTCTTTGGCTGAAAGCTTGCCATGATCGACGATCCCACCACCGGAAAGCGTCGGCGTGCACGCCGACGGGGTGATAGCGCCAGTCACCGTCAAATCTGTGCTTGAAGCCGCCAGTGCATAAGGTGCAACGCCAATCAGCGCAGTGGCGGAGAGTGCTGCAAAGTACTGTTTAATCATTGTTTACTCACTTCTCAGGTTGTGCCCTGTCTGCCCCGAGACGCTCGAGTGCGCCCCGGATCCAGCAGGATCGGGTTGGGTGTTACAGGTAAATAATCTCGATCGTCCCCGCGCCATCGAGGTCGATGGCGCTGCTCAGGTCCAGGCTGTTGGTGGGGGCGATGACGGCGTCGACGGTCACCGTGGTGCTCAGGTTCTGGATCAGCACCGGGCCGGCGCCGCTGCCGGCGTTGTCGGTAAACGCCAGGTAACGGCTTTTGCCGATGGGGACCGGGTTGGCGCTGCCGGTGCTCCAGGCCGTGCCGGCGCTGCTGGACTCGGTTCGATAGAGGCGGGCGAAGCTGTCGGCATGGGCGTCGGCCGGGTCGATGTGCAGTGAAAAACGGCCAATCCTGTTACCGCGGCTGTCCTTGCCCAGGCCGTAGTCGATCTCGCTGTCGAGCGTTGCCGAGCCTGAGCGATTGTCATGCATGATCAAGGCGAGGGACGTCGGCGCGTCGCAGCCGACCATCAGCGTCAACGACTTGGGCGGCAGGCGTGTGTCCTTGTCGGCGTGCAGGTCTTTTTTCGACAGGGTGCCGAAGTCGACCACACCGCCGTTGGACAGCACGGGTTCGCAGGCCGCCGGAGCGAATCGGGCGCGCAAGGTCGCCTCACGGGTGAGTCCGGCGACGTCGAATGCCCCATAGGCTTCCCAGGTCACCGCGTCACGCACCTGCATGCCTTGCTCTTGAACCCAGGCCGTCAGCTCAAGCTGCGCCGAGAAACTGCGCCCCTGCACCGGCACGCCGGCCTGCACCGGGACGACCCCATGCTCCGGTCGCCAGATCAGGCTCGACGCCGTTTCTGCCGGTGGCTGTCCGGCTCCGGCAATCAACCCGATGTCGACCGATTGGCCATCGAGCACGGCATCGCGAATACGCATCTGATAGCTGCCGCGCTCAGCAAAGTGAAAGCGTCCGGCGGTCGCGGCCATCGCCCGGTAGAACAGGCTCATGTCGATGGGCTGCGCGCAGCTCAAGGTCAGGCTGAACTGGCGTTCACCAAGGTTGCGTTCCGATGCCGCATCAGGCCGTATCGACCGGTTCATCAGCCCGTAATCAAGCACCGGCTGGCTCAGGTTGAACTGGCAGTCGTCCGTGGACGCCGAGGCCAGTGGCGTGAATCCGCTCAGTGCCAGGGGGGCGAGGGTCAATAGCAGGTAGCGAGACAGGGTCATGAAGTCATTCTCAGAGTGCTTGGCACTTGGCAGGGGCGGTTTCGTAGTACGCGTTGGCGTCGGCGTCGGTTGGCAGTTCGAAGCGCAGTTCGCAGCGCTCCAGCCCCGGCGCGCTGATCCACAGCGCACGGCGGTCGAGAGCATTGGGCAAAAACACCAGGCCGCCGTCCTGCACCAAGGTCACGAATTCGCCATCCGCGGTGTTCACGGAGGCACCGCGCGGCAGGGGCGCGCCGTTGGCGGTAGTGGCCTTGAGCAAGGCCCGACGGGTCATCGTGATGCCGAATTCAACGTTGTCGACGGCGCCGCGACCGGCCGAAATCACCGCCACGCCGTTGTTAATGTCAGCGTTGCGGGGCAGGGTTTTGGTGTCGACTTCCACCGGGCTTTTGCCGTAAGGCCTCACTTGCGGGATCACTGCCTGACCTTGCCAGTCGGTCCACACCGGACCGCTGGGCGTCGACACTTTGATGGAGCCCATGTCACCGACCGACAGCAACGCAAAAGTGTCGCTTACCGGGTACGGCGACAGCGTCACGCCACCGCCGTGCAGCACGGCGCCACCGCGAGCGCTGGCCTGGTAGCTGGAGCGCTCGGCATCTGCGCGGGTGTAATTGAGATCGAGCTGGGTGTAGCGCGGGAGCAGCGAAACGCCGGCCGTGGATTGCACCTGTTTATCGCGCGTGTCGTGTTCCACGCCAACCCGGTAATCCAGTTGATCGTTGACCCGTTCACTCAAGCCCACGCCGCTGCGGTATTCGCCGGCGGAACGGCGTACCCAGCTGCGTGCCCGGCGGTTTTCGCCCAGCGGAATGCTGAGGTTAAGGTAGACGCTGTCATCGTTGCCGTTCGAACCGCTAAGCTGCCATTCGGCGGTCGCCGAGACGGATACGCCAGCGATGCTGGTGCCCCAGGACGCGAGTGCGCGGCTGCTGCTTTGACCGTCGAACGAACTGGACCGGCTGAAGCCGCTGCTGAAGGCGCCGAGCCATGGATGCGACCATGACAGGGCCGCGCTTTGCTGATCGCGGTAACGGGATTGGCTGTTGTCGGACGTGTTGGCGAACACCGCCTCTTCCAGTTCCCGGTAGCCCTGGGTTCGGTAAGAACTGCCGGCATTGAGCGCCCATTGTTCGTTCAACCGATGCGAGACGCTCAGGTCAACTTGAAGTCCCTGACTGGCTTGTCTGCCGCCGGCGTCTGCGCCAGTCAGCGTGGCTTGCACCTGGGTGACAGGCGCGGGTGACAGGCCGACGCTGGCACCCGCCGCGCGATAGTCGGCGGCACCGGTCAGGCCGGCGCTGAGCGACATTTGCGGGGTGAACGCACCGCTCCAGCCGCCGCTGATGACCCAGGGATCGCCACCCTGCGCGTCACCCACATTGCGCACCTGACCGGCACCCAGCGAATAACCGGGCGCTGGCAAGTCGACCCCCAACATCGCGGCCGGCACGGTAAAACTGCGCTCGCTGCCATCGGTCTCCTTGATCGTGACTTCCACGTCGGAGCGCGTGTTGAGGCGCCGCACATGGGTGAGCACGAACGGGCCGGGGGGGACCACCGTGGAATGGATCAGCGAACCGTTTTGCCGGACCTCGACCTGGGCCTGACTGTTGGCGATCCCTTCAATGACCGCGCTTTGCCCTTCGACCTGCAGTGCTTGTTCATTCAGCACTTGCACGCCGGTGATCTGCGCGCCGGCGAGCACTGGGTTGTAGAGGTTGATCTGACCCGCCTGCAGCACTGCCTCCTGGCTGGCGAAAGTCCGCTGGGCGTAAGCCGCAATATGACTCGTTGTGGACACATCGTCCTGCCAGGTCTGCACCTGACGGCTGCGCACGATCCAGTCACCGGCATTGAAGCCGAGTTCGGTGTTGGCCGAGGCGTAGCGGCTGGTGCTGTCGGCAGAACGGCTGTGCAAACCGGTGACGTCGTAGTTGATCAAACCGGCGACACCACCGGTTTGATAGCCGGAAAAATCCCGGGCACTGGGGCGTATTGCGTCGGTGGGTACGATCAACGACAGGGCAAGGCTCGCGGGGTCGGGTTCGATGACGGTCTGCGGCGCGCTGCCAAGAAAATCGTGGCATGGGCCATCGTCCAGCAAACGATCGGGCACCTTCAGGTTCGCTGCATCGAGCAGTGCGCGATCGAAGCACAACGCACGTTCGCGATCGAACGTGATATCGACCCGGCCATGGCGCTGGCCGTTGACGATGAGCGTGACCGGGTGGCGGCCGGCCGTGAACTGCGGCGCCTGCATCAGCAGCGTCGCCAGCGCCGGATCGATGCCGCGCTGCAGTAATGTATCTTTGTCGAACGACGCGGGCATCGACACGTCACCATAGGCGTCGGGCATCATCAGTGCGTTGCTCAGCAGCAACGCCAATGTGGTTCGCTGCCATGGGTGAGGGCGAGCGCCGTCCCGGATAACGGGCACGGCTTCGCCATCACGGTAATTCGATACTGTGTTCATCAGGATCACTTGGGTTATTGCGGCGTGCGGTTACAGGCGCGCCTGTGGCAACGGCCAAGTGGCCGTCGCCTTGAAACATTGGCGCTCATCGTTCCTTGATGAAGCCGTCAGGGTGGTTCAGGACTGGATGGGCGCCTCGTAATGCGGCACTGCAAAGCCGTAGACCGTCGCCGGTTGAAAACGCACCTGCGAGGCGGCGCCCTCGGCGACCTTGATGCTGATGTGCTCACCGGGCAGCACGTAGGTTTTAGGCAGCATCGCGTTGCCCGCCGCTGGCAACAATTGCACTTCCTGGCCCAGACGCACCACATAAGGCGTGTCGTTGCGCACGGTCAGTTGACCGTCCTTCAGCGACCACTGCAGGTCGGTCCATGGCGTGCGATTGGGGGCCAGGCCTTTGGGGTGCAGGATCACCGGCAAATTCTGGCGCACGGTCACGCCCACCCGTGCCTGCCCCGCCTCGGCGGCGGCTTTGCCTTGGGGGATACCTTCGAAGATCACGCGCTTCAAACGCTGAGTGAGCAGAGGCTTTTCCGATTGCAGAATGAACCGCACCAATTGAGTTTTACCCGCTTCGACGCGCGCCAGTGGTGGGGTCACGAACACCAGTGACTCCCTGTCTTCGGCAATGTCTTCGAGGGTGATGTGCATCAACGCCAGGTTGGCATCGGTGTTGGTCACGGACACCGACGCTTCGCCGTCGGCCTCGTTGATGATGACCACCGAAGTGTTCGGCACCATGCCGTCGGCCTGAGCGTGTGCGGTCAGCAGCAGGGTGAATGCGCCGATGCCAGAATGGAACAGATGACGGGTGACTTTGGAAAACATCGTCATGACGTGTCTCGTTGATTGTTCGAAAAATGGAGCCGGGAACTCCGGTCGATCAGTAATTCAGTTGCACGGTGACGTACCCGTCGATGGGGATTTCATCGGTCAGCGTCAGGTCATTTGCGCGCACGATGGTGGTGAACGCCGTGAGCCGTGCGCGCAAATCCTTGATGGCGATCGGTGTGCCGAGGTCGTTCAATGCCGCGAACGCGGTCTGGCCGGCGTGCCCCAGGTAAGAGGACACTCGCCAAGTGGCACCGTCGTTGAGGGAAATGATGGTTTTCACCGCAACCCCATCGGCCACCGTATCGAACAGGCCCAGTGCAACGCTGCCCAGGTTCTGGTCGCCGTTGATGACGCCCAGCCCGTGACTATTGGGGTGAATGGCGGACGTGCCTTCGCGGTTGTCGATCGTCGTCAGGGTAAACGGCGTGGCGGCATCGCAATTCACCTCCAGATACAGCGTGCCGTTTTCCAGGGCCGTGGGCTGGTCCGGCCTCAGGTCTTTCACCGTGACTTTGCCATGGTCGACGACGCCGCCGCCGGACAGGCTGGGTGTGCAGGCGCTGGGGGTGATCAGGCCGGTGACGCTCATTTCTGTGCTGCTGGAGGCGAGGGCCATGGGGGCGCAGACGAGCAACAGAGGAGCCAATAGAGCGAAGGAGCATCTTTCCATGATGGGTCGTCCTTTGAGTGAGCGGGCAACGCTGTGTGCCAGACGTTGCTCGTTGATGACGGAGGGTTACAGGTACTTGATCTGGAGGGTTGCGGAGCCGTCGAGTGTGACTTCATCGGTCAGGGTCAGGCTGTTGGCGGGGGCGATGCCGGTACGCACATGGAGATCAATGTTCAACTCCTTCATCGCGATGGGCGCAATGACGGCACCCTGAGCACCGACACTCCAGATGTTGTTGGCCCCCCAGAATGCTGTAGACCCTTCCTTAAGCCAGGTCTCGCCGCCATCAGTGGAGAGAATGGCTTGAGCGTAGGTGCCGTCCGCCATCACATTGCGTGGAACAACGCGAAAGTTGCCCAGCTTTTCGTGGGTATTGATCAGCCCCAGGCCAAAGTAATTGCCTGCAGTGCTTGTGCCTGCACGGTTATCAATCGGGTTTATGGCAAACGGCGTAGCCGCATCGCAGCTCACAGTCATTTGCATGATTATTTCAGGCAAGTAAGTGTGTTTGTCGGGGTTGAGGTCTTGTACGGAAAACTTGCCGTGGTCGGCGATACCGCCCCCGGCCAGTACTGGCGTGCATGCATTCGGAGTGATCAGACCTTTGACGGTCAGGTCCGTGCTGGAGGCAGCGAAGGCGGATGAGGAAACGGTCAGCAGCAAGGCCGCGGTCTGAAGGGATAAACGCGTGTTCATGTATGGCTCTTCCTTGATGAGCGATGATTGGGAGTTGCCCTATACGGACAGGGCGCAATCTATCGGTCGAGGTCGCCATGCGGAATGCAACTAATACGAAAACGGAGGGGTTGGTGTATGAAAGAGTGATGCAGACTAAAAATCGCCCTGCTGCGTAGCGTTATCTGTAGTCCTTCTGTGTAGCCGATGTAGCTTTTAAATGTAGGGCAGTTCCTTTTGTTTCGTGGGAGAAAGACCTGGCCCCCGATTACATTGGGTGAGGTGGTTTTACGCTCGGGAAAGGGCGTTGTGGTAGGACCCGGACGGCGCTATTTTTCGCGCATTCCAGTCACCTAACAGGATAAATCCGACAATGCGCGTAATCATTGCTGACGACCATCCAGTCGTTCGTATCGGCATGCGAATGCTCGTCGATCTGAACCGGACATGTGTGGTGGTAGGGGAGGCGGATGGTCCCGACAGTTTATTGAGTCTGCTGTGCACGACGCCTTGTGATCTGTTGATCACCGACTTTTGCATGCCGGGCAACCTGCAGGCCGATGGGCTGAAAATGCTGAGCCGGGTGCGACGTGGCTACCCGACGATGCCGATCATTCTGGTCACGATGTTTGCCAGCGTCACCACGCTGAGGGCGGCGTTCGCACTGGGCGTGGTGGCGATCATCGACAAAGGCGCGTCGGCGAAGGAACTGCCCCTGGCGATCAAGTCGGTGGGTGAAGGGCGCCGTTATATCAGCGAGTTGTTGCGCACCGCGCTGCTTCAGGCTGACGCGCAGGGGCAGTCGAGTTCCGCTGTGCTTTCCGCAAAAGAGCACGAAGTGGTCAGAATGCTCGCCAGTGGCATGACCGTCAGTGAGATCGCCGGTCACTTCAAACGTAGCGTTTCGACCATCAGCAAACAGAAAAGCATGGCGATGCAGCGGCTGGGTATTTCCACGGATGTGGATCTTTTTGCCTATGCCCGTGAGAGTGGGATGGTGCATTAGGGGGCGTTCTCAATTAGTTTTCCCGCCGCGCCTGGTCTGCTGTTGCGCAGGGCAATGCACTCGGGCAGTCCCGATATTCCCGCCACGAATGCCCATGGTATTCCCCGTCTTTGCAGACTATCGTGCAGGCAATCCTTCAAACGTCCGGAGCCTGCTCATGAGTGATGCCCACCGCACATTGATCACCCAGTTCTACCAAGCCTTCCAGCGGCTGGATGCCGAAGCCATGAGCGCCTGTTACACCGACGACGTGGTGTTCAGTGATCCGGCGTTCGGCGAACTGCGCGGTCGCGACGCGGGCGACATGTGGCGCATGCTCACCACTCGGGCCAAGGACTTTTCCCTGACCTTCGACAACGTGCGGGCCGACGAGCGCACGGGCGTTGCGCACTGGGTCGCGACGTATCTGTTCAGCCAGACCGGCAACGTTGTGGTCAACGACATTCAGGCACGCTTCGTGTTTCGCGACGGCAAGATTTGCGAGCACCACGACAGCTTCGACCTGTGGGCCTGGTCGCGGCAGGCGCTGGGTTTCAAAGGGCTGATTCTGGGGTGGACGCCTCTGGTCAGAAACGCCGTTCGTGCTCAAGCCCTAAAGGGGCTGAAGGCATTCCAGGCCAGTCGCTGATAAGATCGCGGCTTGTTTCCTACAAGCCATGATCGTCACGTGAGCACCCTCAGCGAATCTTCCGACATTGCCGCCGAACCCGTGCTGCCCGCCAGCAAACCCTGGTTCGTCTATCTCGTTCGCGCAGCCAATGGTTCGCTTTACTGCGGCATCAGCGACGATCCCGTGCGCCGCTTCGCCACTCACCAGAGCGGCAAGGGGGCGCGGTTTTTCCTCTCCAGCCCGGCCGTGGCGCTCGTCTACACAGAAGTCTGTCGCGATAAAAGCGAAGCGCTGCGCCAGGAACGGCTGATCAAAAAACTCCGCAAAAGCGCCAAGGAATGTCTGGTCGCGAGCGCCGCTGCGGGCTTATCAAACTGACTGATAAGTTCCTATCAGGCAGATCTGTAGGCCGCTTGTCGATTGCGCGCTAAGCTGCGGGTTCCTTCTTCGTGCGGCGGAACCGAGCATGTCCGAGTTGATTCTTCATCATTACCCGACGTCCCCTTTTGCCGAAAAGGCCCGCCTGTTGTTGGGCTTCAAGGGGTTGTCCTGGCGCTCGGTGCACATATCGCCGGTGATGCCAAAACCCGATCTGACTGCGCTGACCGGTGGCTACCGCCGCACGCCAGTATTGCAGGTCGGCGCGGATATCTATTGCGACACGTCGTTGATTGCCCGCCGCCTGGAACAGGAAAAAGCCTTGCCGGCGTTTTTCCCGGAAGGCCAGGAAATGATTGCCGCGACCTTTGCGTCCTGGGCGGATTCGGTGGTGTTCCAGCATGCGGTCAGCCTGGTCTTTCAGCCGGAATCGGTGGCGGTGCGTTTCGGCAAGTTGTCGCCAGAGGCGATCAAGGCATTCCTCGCCGACCGCGCCGGGTTGTTCAGCGGTGGCAGCGCTTCCAGGCTGTCCGCCGAGCAGGCGAAACATCAATGGCCGACGATTATGGCGCGGCTAGAGCAACAGCTGCAGCGCGAGCAGGGTGATTTCCTGTTTGGCGAACCGTCGATTGCCGACTTTGCCTTGGCCCATTCGCTGTGGTTCCTCAAGGCAACGCCGGTGACTTCTCCGCTGGTTGATGCCTATCCGGCTGTGTCGGCCTGGTTTGGGCGGGTGATGGGTTTCGGGCATGGTGCGTCCAGCGAGATGACGTCTGCGCAGGCACTGGAGGTGGCGCGTAATGCCACGCCGGCTGCATTGCCGGATGAGCAGTTCGAAGAACCGAACGGGTTTGAGCCTGGCCAGCAGGTGAAGATCGCGGCCGTTGATTACGGCGTTGATCCGGTGGTGGGTGAATTGCTGTTTGCGGGCAGCGAGGAGTTGATCCTGCGCCGTGAAGACGAGCGTGGCGGCGTGGTGCATGTGCACTTTCCGCGCTTTGGGTTCCGCATCGAAAAACACTGACGCCCAACTTCCTTGTGGCGAGGGAGCAAGCTCCCTCGCCACAGGGATTGGATAAGTTATTTCAGTGCGGCAAGGATTGCGTCCGGGTCATACCCGCGAATCAGTGTCCCGTTCACGTCGATGATCGGAATCCCGCCACCACCCAACGCCTCGTACGCCGTGCGCGCCTCGGTATCTTTCTCGATATCGAATTCCTTGTACGGAATGCCTTTCTGATCGAGAAAGCGCCGTGTCAGTTTGCAGTAGCCGCACCAGTCGGTGGCATAGAGCACGACGTCGGCCTTGGCCTGTGTCTGCTCAGACACGACTTGCGAAGGGTTGAACACCCGCTCGATCTTGCCCCAGTTCTGGTAAACCACAACGACCAGCAGAATCAGCAGGAATTTCTTCAGGATGCCGTTCAGCATCAGTTGCGTCGCTTGAGCTGGTCGGTCAACTGAGTCGGCAAGCCCTTGATGATCAGCGTACCGGCTTCTTCGTCGTACTCGATCTTCGAACCCAACAGGTGTGCTTCAAAGCTGATGGACAGGCCTTCCGCACGGCCGGTGAAGCGGCGGAATTGATTCAGGGTGCGTTTGTCTGCCGGGATCTCTGGCGACAGGCCGTAATCCTTGTTGCGGATGTGATCGTAGAACGCTTTCGGACGCTCTTCGTCGATCAGCTCCGAGAGTTCTTCCAGGCCCATCGGTTCGCCGAGCTTGGCCTGGCTGCTGGCGTAATCGACCAGGGTCTTGGTTTTCTCGCGGGCGGATTCTTCCGGCAAATCTTCGCTTTCCACGAAGTCACTGAACGCCTTGAGCAGGGTGCGGGTTTCCCCCGGGCCGTCGACGCCTTCCTGGCAGCCGATGAAGTCGCGGAAATACTCCGAAACCTTTTTTCCGTTCTTGCCTTTGATGAACGAAATGTACTGCTTGGACTGTTTGTTGTTCTGCCATTCGGACACGTTGATCCGCGCGGCCAGGTGCAATTGACCCAGGTCCAGGTGGCGGGACGGGGTCACGTCCAGCTGATCCGTCACTGCAACGCCTTCACTGTGGTGCAGGAGGGCGATTGCCAGGTAATCGGTCATGCCCTGCTGGTAATGCGCGAACAGCACGTGGCCGCCCACTGAGAGGTTCGACTCTTCCATCAGCTTTTGCAGATGTTCCACAGCCACCCGGCTGAATGCCGTGAAGTCCTTGCCGCCCTCGAAGTATTCCTTCAGCCAGCCGCTGAACGGGTGCGCGCCGGATTCGGCATGGAAGAAACCCCAGGCCTTGCCTTGCTTGGCGTTGTAGCTCTCGTTGAGGTCGGCAAGCATGTTCTCGATGGCGCTCGACTCGGCCAGTTCAGAGTCGCGGGCGTGAAGAACTGCGGGCGTGCCGTCGGGTTTTTTGTCGATCAGGTGGACGATGCAATGACGGATCGGCATGGGCTTCTCGGCTGATTGAATAGAGGAGGGCGTGCTCCCCGAAAAAGTGCCAAGTGTACCGCAACCACTGGTTTTGGCGCGGCATGAAGGGTAAATCCGGGGCGACCGGCGGCGCTTATGGGGTTTTTTCCCGTTTTAGAGCAATAAAGCTGACCAAATGGGTAGCTAGAGGCGGATATTTCCCCGTCTCTGTGCTAGTTTTGCCCCGTCTTGCGCGAAGTCACTGCGTTAAGCGTGCATTCAGCATTTGTCAGGTCGAACCAAACCCTGATTTCGGTATCTATAACCCCGATCCAGTGGTTATTGGCCGAGGGTGCCAGATCCAGAAGATCGGGCTCGATGGCTGACACTGCACTCTGCAATCCATATGAATTTGATAGGGAAGGAACACTACATGGCTCTTACTAAAGACCAACTGATCGCCGACATCGCTGAAGCTATCGACGCGCCAAAAACCACCGCGCGTAACGCTCTGGACCAACTGGGCCAAATCGTTGCTGATCAGCTGGAAAACGGCGGCGAAATCACTCTGCCAGGTATCGGCAAACTGAAAGTGACTGAGCGTCCTGCCCGTACTGGCCGTAACCCTTCGACTGGCGCTGCCATCGAAATCGCGGCCAAGAAAGTTATCAAGCTGGTTGTGGCCAAAGGCCTGACCGACGCTGTTAACAAGTAAGACTTAAAAAAACCGTGCTCCGGAGCAATCCGGGCACGGTTTTTTTGTATCTGCGATTTGCCTATTGTCCTGCAGCACCATTAAACCAATGCAGGAGTGAGCCAGCTCGCTCCTACAGTCGATTTGTGTCGGTTAGTTACTCAGCTTTTTTTAACCCAGCGTTCGCGCCAGACCTGCTGCTCGGATTTGGTCTGGAAGGTCCAGGCCACGAAGCGGCTCTGCTTCTGTCCTTGGGACATTTCCACCACCTGGCTTTCCAGCACGCCGGCTTTTTTCAGTGCCGTCTGGATTGCAGGCAGGTTCGAAGCCTTCGAGACCAGCGTGCTGAACCACAGCACTTTATGCTGGAAACTTGCACTTTCGGCGATCAGTTGCGTCACAAACCGCGCTTCGCCGCCTTCACACCACAGCTCAGCCGATTGACCACCGAAGTTCAGCACCGGCAATTTACGTTTAGGGTCGGCACGGCCCAGGGCGCGCCATTTACGCTCGCTGCCCTTGGTCGCCTCGTCCATCGAGGCGTGGAACGGCGGGTTGCACATGGTCAGGTCAAAGCGTTCACCCGGCTCCAGCAAGCCCAGCAGGATGTGCTTGGGATTATTTTGCTGACGCAACTGGATGGCTTTGTTCAGACCGTTGGACTGCACGATGGCTTTGGCGGCAGCGACGGCCGTCGGGTCGATTTCCGAACCCAGGAAGTGCCAGCGGTAGTCGCTGTAGCCGATCAACGGATAGACGCAGTTGGCGCCCATGCCGATGTCGAGCACCTTGACCGGCGCGCCGCGAGGGATTTCACCGTCATTGACGCTGGCCAGCAAGTCGGCGAGGAAGTGCACGTAGTCGGCACGCCCCGGAACCGGTGGGCAGAGATAATCCGCCGGGATGTCCCAATGCGCGATGCCGTAAAACGACTTGAGCAACGCCCGGTTGAACACACGCACCGCGTCGGGGCTGGCGAAGTCGATGCTTTCCTTGCCGTACGGGTTGATGATCACGAACTTCGCCAGTTCCGGCGTGGTTTTGATCAGTGCCGGGAAGTCGTAGCGACCCTGATGGCGGTTGCGCGGGTGCAGGCTGGCTTTTTCACGCGGTTCCACGGCTTTGGCCGGGGTGGCGGTGTCAGGCTTTTTGCGCGCAGGTCTTGGTGTGCGGGGGGCGTTCATGGGCGTTGTCGATTCGGGTATGGCTAAAAGTGGCGGGTATTGTCCCACATCCAGCCGTTGTGAACCCAATTGTGACAAACACCACATTCTCCTGTGGGCGAGCTTGCTCGCGATGGCGGTATAGCTGCCGACTCAATGTTGAATGTAATGACCTTATCGCGAGCAAACTCGCTCCCACAGGGGAATATGGGGGCCATAAAAAAGGAGGCCGCATGGGCCTCCCTCTTTCATTGCGATATGCCGTTACAGACTGGCAATTCGCGCATGCTGCTCGGCCAGCTTGCCCAAAGCCTGTTCGGCTTCAGCCAGTTTGGCGCGCTCTTTCTCGATGACTTCAGCCGGAGCCTTGTCGACGAAACCGGCGTTGGACAGTTTTCCGCCCACGCGTTGGACTTCTCCCTGCAAGCGCAGGATTTCCTTGTCCAGGCGCGCCAGTTCGGCGTCCTTGTCGATCAGGCCAGCCATCGGCACCAGCACTTCCATCTCGCCCACCAGTGCGGTGGCGGACAGCGGTGCTTCTTCGCCGGCAGCCAGCACAGTGATCGATTCAAGACGAGCCAGCTTCTTCAGCAGTGCTTCGTTCTCGGTGAGACGGCGCTGATCTTCGGCACTGACGTTCTTCAGGTAGATCGGCAGCGGCTTGCCAGGACCAATGTTCATTTCGCCACGGATGTTACGCGTGCCGAGCATCAGTTCCTTGAGCCATTCGATATCGTTCTCGGCCGCCGGATCGATGCGCTCTTCATTGGCCACTGGCCAAGGTTGCAGCATGATCGTCTTGCCCTGAATACCGGCCAGCGGCGCGATGCGCTGCCAGATTTCTTCGGTGATGAACGGCATGAACGGGTGCGCCAGACGCAACGCCACTTCCAGGACGCGAACCAGTGTACGGCGGGTGCCGCGCTGACGCTCGAGCGGGGCGTTTTCGTCCCACAGCACAGGCTTGGACAGTTCCAGGTACCAGTCGCAATACTGGTTCCAGATGAACTCGTACAGGGCTTGTGCCGCCAGGTCGAAACGGAACTGGTCGAGTTGACGGGTCACTTCAGCTTCAGTGCGTTGCAGCTGCGAGATGATCCAGCGATCCGCCAGGGACAGTTCGTAGGCTTCGCCGTTCTGGCCGCAGTCTTCGCCCTTGTCCAGAACATAACGCGCGGCGTTCCAGATCTTGTTGCAGAAGTTGCGATAGCCTTCAACTCGGCCCATGTCGAACTTGATGTCACGGCCGGTGGACGCCAGCGAGCAGAAGGTGAAACGCAGGGCGTCGGTGCCGTAACTGGCGATACCGTCGGCGAACTCGTCGCGGGTCTGCTTCTCGATCTTCTTCGCCAGTTTCGGCTGCATCAGGCCGGAGGTGCGTTTCTGCACCAGCTCTTCCAGTTCGATACCGTCGATGATGTCCAGCGGGTCCAGGACGTTGCCCTTGGACTTGGACATCTTCTGGCCTTGGCCATCACGCACCAGGCCGTGCACATAAACGGTCTTGAACGGAACCTGCGGCGTGCCGTCTTCGTTCTTCACCAAATGCATGGTCAGCATGATCATCCGGGCAACCCAGAAGAAAATGATGTCGAAACCGGTCACCAATACGTCGGTGGAGTGGAATTTCTTCAGGAATTCGGTCTGCTCAGGCCAGCCGAGCGTGGAGAAGGTCCACAGGCCCGAACTGAACCAGGTGTCGAGAACGTCGTTATCCTGTTGCAGTGCAATGTCCGGACCGAGGTTGTTCTTGGCGCGTACTTCGGCTTCGTCGCGACCGACGTAGACTTTGCCCGACTCGTCGTACCAGGCCGGAATCCGGTGGCCCCACCACAACTGACGGCTGATGCACCAATCCTGGATGTCGCGCATCCACGAGAAGTACATGTTTTCGTATTGCTTGGGCACGAACTGGATGCGGCCATCTTCAACGGCTGCAATCGCTGGCTCGGCCAACGGCTTGGTCGACACGTACCACTGGTCGGTCAGCCATGGCTCGATAATCGTGCCGGAGCGGTCGCCTTTCGGCACTTTCAGGGCGTGATCATTGACGCTGACCAGCAGGCCGGCGGCGTCGAATGCAGCAACGATTTGCTTGCGGGCTTCAAAGCGGTCGAGGCCGGCGTATTCGGCCGGGATCTTGCCGTCGATGCTTTCGTTCAGCGTGCCGTCGAGGTTGAACACCTGACAGGCTGGCAGTACGGCTGCGTTCTTGTCGAAGATGTTCAGCAGCGGCAGGTTGTGACGCTTGCCGACTTCATAGTCGTTGAAATCGTGGGCCGGGGTGATTTTCACGCAACCGGTGCCGAATTCAGGGTCGCAGTAATCGTCGGCGATGATCGGGATGCGGCGGCCGACCAGCGGCAGCTCGACAAATTTGCCGATCAGGGCTTTGTAACGTTCATCGTTCGGGTTTACCGCGACGGCGGCGTCGCCGAGCATGGTTTCCGGGCGAGTGGTCGCGACGATCAGGTAATCATTGCCTTCCGCGGTTTTGACGCCATCGGCCAGCGGGTACTTGAGGTTCCACAGGAAACCTTTCTCGTCGTGGTTTTCCACTTCGAGGTCGGAAATCGCCGTGTGCAACTTGGTGTCCCAGTTGACCAGACGCTTGCCGCGGTAGATCAGGCCGTCTTCATGCAGGCGCACGAAGGCTTCTTTCACTGATTCCGAGAGGCCGTCATCCATGGTGAAGCGCTCGCGGCTCCAGTCGACGGACGAGCCGAGGCGACGGATCTGACGGCTGATGTTGCCGCCGGATTCATCCTTCCATTCCCAGATCTTCTCGAGAAACTTCTCGCGACCCAGGTCGTGGCGGCTCTGGCCTTTGGCTTCGAGTTGACGCTCCACCAGCATCTGCGTGGCGATACCGGCGTGGTCGGTGCCCGGCTGCCACAGGGTGTTGCGACCCTGCATGCGGCGGAAACGTATCAGGGCGTCCATGATCGCGTTGTTGAAGCCGTGACCCATGTGCAGGCTGCCGGTGACGTTCGGCGGCGGGATCATGATGGTGTAGGACTCGCCCGCGCCTTGCGGGGCGAAGTAATTCTCAGACTCCCAAGTGTTGTACCAGGAAGTTTCAATGGCGTGCGGCTGGTAGGTCTTATCCATGCGCGGCGGGACCCTATTGGCATTTATTCAGGAAAAGCCGGCAAGTATAGCGGGGCATGGGGCGCAGGGCGAGCAGGTGCGGACAGGGCGCAGTCAAATCCAGCGCTGATCTGCTGTGGGATCGAGCTTGCTCGCGATGGCGGTCGGTCAGTCAACATGGATGTTGAATGTGATGGTCTCATCGCGAGCAAGCTCGATCCCACAGGGATTGGGGGTAATTCTGGTTATTCGTATTGACTGAGAAGCCGTTCCATCCGTGCATCAAGGCGGCGTTTGATTTCGGTTTCAATATGCGGGGCGAAGTCGTCGATCACGTCTTGCATGATCAACATCGCCGCAGCGCGCAGTTCGCCGTCCAGGTGCAGCAGGGCGTCGGGGCCTTTGCTGGTGTTCGGCGCGGATTGCGCGGCAGGGGCGGGCGGTGGTGTTGGTTCGACCGGCTGCGGCGCATTGCCGACAGACTCGAACAACATGGGAATCTGTTCCTGATCATCGTCGATGACCGTGTCGGTCAGCAGTGGAGGTTGCAGGTTGTCATCGCCGAGCAATTGGCGGATCGACTCGAGGTCGTCCAGCAGGTGCGCGGACTTTTGCTGCGGTTTCGGAGTGTCCATCGGAATGCTCAGAGTCGCTGTAAACGGTGGTCTTGCAGAGGATAGCCCTGTTCGCGGTAGAAACGGAAACTCTCCCGCGCAGCCGCACGAATCGTCGGATCTTCCACCACCACTTCCGCCACGCGGGCGAATTTGTTGGCGAATACCGGCACTTTCAGGTCGAGATTGACCAGCAGATCCTGGTGCTGACCGCAGTCTTCACCCAGTCCCAGCACAATCAAACCGTCCGGTTCACTGTCGGCGGGCCCATGAGGCACGAAGCTTTCGCCCTTGAACGCCCAAAGGCGCGCATCAAGGTCGTCGCGCTGGCTAGCGTCGCTGCAATGCAGGTAAATACGGTGGCCCATGCGCCAGGCTTTTTCGGTGAGCTTGCAGGCGAAATCCAGCCGTGCCGAAGGATCGGCGCTGGGCAGGATATAGAAGTCGACTTTGGTCATTGCGGTTCCTGAGCCAGGCACGGCGCTGCCCGAAGGCAACGCCACCCCGGTTCATCGGTTTCAGGCTTTGGCGCGGTCCAGCAGGTATTGGGTCAGCAATGGAACCGGACGGCCAGTGGCGCCCTTGTCCTTGCCGCCGCTGGTCCATGCGGTGCCGGCGATGTCCAGGTGCGCCCAGTTCAGGTTCTTGGTGAAGCGCGACAGGAAGCAAGCAGCGGTGATGGTCCCGGCTTTCGGCCCGCCAATGTTGGCGATGTCGGCGAACGGGCTGTCCAGCTGCTCCTGGTACTCATCGAACAGCGGCAACTGCCAGGCGCGGTCGTCAGCGGTCTGGCCGGCGCTCAGCAGTTGGCCGATCAGTTCGTCGTTATTACCCAGCAGGCCCGAAGTGTGGGCGCCCAGGGCCACGACGCAGGCACCGGTCAGGGTCGCGATGTCGATCACGGCTTGCGGCTTGAAGCGTTCGGAGTAGGTCAGGGCATCGCACAGCACCAGACGGCCTTCGGCGTCGGTGTTGAGGATTTCCACGGTCTGGCCGCTCATGGTGGTGACGATGTCGCCCGGACGCGAAGCGTTACCGCTCGGCATGTTCTCGGCGCACGCCAGGATGCACACCAGGTTGATCGGCAGTTTCAGTTCAAGCGCGGCACGCAGGGTGCCGAACACGCTGGCGGCGCCGCCCATGTCGTACTTCATTTCATCCATGCCGGCGCCTGGCTTCAGGCTGATGCCGCCGGTGTCAAAGGTGATGCCTTTGCCAACCAAGGCATACGGCTTCTCGGATTTCTTGCCGCCGTTGTATTGCATGACGATCAAGCGCGGAGGCTGGGCGCTGCCCTGGCCCACGGCGTAGAACGAACCCATTCCCAGTTCCTTGATTTTCTTTTCATCAAGAACTTCTACTTTCAGGGTTTTGAATTCTTTGCCGAGGTTCTTGGCCTGCTCGCCGAGGAACGTCGGGTGGCAGATGTTCGGCGGCAGGTTGCCCAGGTTACGGGTGAAGGCCATGCCGTTGGCGATGGCGGTGGCGTGAGCCACGGCGCGCTCGACTTCAGCCTGCGCAGCCTTGATGGTCAGCAGGGTGACTTTCTTCAGGGCGCGAGGTTCGGCTTTCTGGCTCTTGAACTGGTCGAAGGTGTATTCGCCGTCCACCAGCGTTTCAGCCAGCAGGCGGGTCTTGCCGTAGCTGTCGCGGCCCTTGACCACGATTTCGTCCAGCGCCAGCACGGCGTCGGTGCCGCCCAGGCCTTTCAGGGTGTTGAGTACGCCGGCAATGATTTTGCGGAACGGGCGGTCGCCCAGCTCTTCGTCCTTGCCCACGCCAACCAGCAGCACGCGGTCAGCCTTGAGGTTCGGCAGGCTGTGCAGCAACAGGCTCTGGCCGACTTTGCCGGCGAGGTCGCCGCGCTTGAGCACAGCGCTGATCGCACCACCACTCAGTTCGTCCAGCTGTTTGGCCGCGGCGCCGAGCTTTCGGCCTTCGCCGACGGCGACGACCAGCGTGGCGGTCTTCAACGTTTCTGGGCTAACGCTTTTTACAACCAGTTCCATGTCCGGGTCCCTGAATAATGGTCAACGTGCGTGGGCAAAACGGCGACGCACAGACGCTTGCTTATATAGATGGTAAGACGCGGGTCACGGCCCGCGACAAAGGCCGCAGTTTGAACCTCGCTCCCTGCGCCTGACAACCCTCGGTTGTACGATCTTCAACGCATTGAACGCCAGCTTGAGCATGCGCAGTGACAGGGGCACTCATTCACAGGATAATGCGCCATCTTTTTCGGCGGCTCTGCCCTGCAGGCTGTCTGATACGTTTGCTTGTTTGGCCGCCTTAGCCTGACAACCCTGGAGTGTCTGGTTTGATTGTCTTCCGTTATCTGTCCCGCGAAGTCCTGTTGACCTTGAGCGCTGTCAGCGCTGTGCTGCTGGTCATCATCATGAGCGGTCGCTTCATCAAGTACCTCGCCCAGGCGGCCTCGGGCCTGCTGGATCCGGGCTCGCTGTTCCTGATCATGGGCTTCCGCCTGCCGGGCTTCCTGCAGCTGATCCTGCCGCTGGGCCTGTTTCTCGGGATCCTGCTGGCGTACGGTCGTCTGTACCTCGAAAGCGAAATGACCGTGCTGTCGGCCACCGGCATGAGCCAGCAGCGACTGTTTGTCATTACCCTGTTTCCGGCCACGCTGGTGGCATTGATCGTGGCCTGGCTGAGCCTGAGCCTGGCGCCACAAGGTGCCAATCAGTTCCAGCTGCTGCTGAATAAACAGGATGCGCTGACCGAGTTCGATACCCTCGAGCCGGGTCGCTTCCAGGCGTTGCGTGACGGGACCCGGGTGACCTACACCGAACAGTTGACCGATGATCGCGTCAATCTGGCAGGTGTGTTCATTTCGCAAAAGAACACCAACTCTGACCAGAAGGATCGCGGGATTTCCGTGCTGGTAGCTGAGAAGGGCCGCCAGGAAATCCGCCCGGACGGCAACCGCTACCTGATTCTCGACAACGGTTATCGCTACGACGGTAATCCGGGGCAGGCCGACTATCGTGCGATCAAGTACGACGAGTACGGGGTATTGCTGCCAAAGCCGGACGTCAGTGACGAAGTGACCGACCGTGATGCGATGAGCACTCGTTCCTTGATGGGGACCGAGGACACTCGCTTGCGCGCCGAGTTGCAATGGCGTCTGTCCTTGCCGTTGCTGGTGTTCATCGTGACGCTAATGGCGGTGCCGTTGTCGCGGGTCAACCCGCGCCAGGGCCGTTTCCTCAAGCTGCTGCCGGCGATTCTTCTTTATATGGCTTACTTGACCATCCTGATTGCCGCCCGTGGCGCCCTCGATAAGGGCAAGATCCCGCCGGCCCTGGGGTTATGGTGGGTTCACGGGGTGTTTCTGATCATTGGTCTCGGGTTGCTTTACTGGGAGCCGTTGCGCCTGAAGATGGCGAGTCGCCGCAGCGCGCTGGAGGTGGCTCGTGGTTAAGCTCGATCGCTACATCGGTAGCAGCGTATTCATGGCCATCCTGGCGGTACTGGGGATCATTCTCGGCCTGGCGACACTGTTTGCCTTCATCGACGAGATGAGCGAAGTCAGCGATACCTATACGCTGATGGATGCTTGCAGTTACGTCTTGCTGACGGCGCCGCGCCGTCTTTACGACATGTTGCCAATGGCGGCACTGATCGGGTGCCTGATTGGCCTGGGCAGTCTGGCCAGCAACAGTGAGCTGACCATCATGCGCGCTGCGGGTGTGTCGATCGGTCGTATCGTCTGGGCGGTCATGAAGCCGATGCTGATCCTGATGGTCGTGGGCGTGCTGGTCGGCGAGTACGTGGCGCCAGCCACCGAAGTCACGGCACAAGCCAACCGCTCGCTGGCCCAGGGCAGTGGCGATGCGCAAAGCGCCAAACATGGCTTGTGGCACCGCCAGGGTGATGAGTTCATCCACGTCAACTCGGTGCAGCCTAACGGTATTCTTTACGGTGTGACCCGCTATCGCTTCGATAAGGAGCGGCACATGCTGTCGTCAAGCTTCGCCAAGCGTGCCGAGTTCGACAAGGATCACTGGCAGCTCAGCGACGTCACGACCACGGTGTTCCATGACAAGAGCACCGAAGTGGTCACCACCCCCGTCGAGCGCTGGGATATTGCCCTGAGCCCGCAGTTACTGGACACCGTGGTGATGGCGCCCGAGTCGCTGTCGATCAGCGGATTGTGGGGTTACATCCACTATCTGGCGGATCAGGGCCTGAGCAATGGCCGCTACTGGCTGGCGTTTTGGGTCAAGGTCTTGCAGCCACTGGTGACGGCGGCGCTGGTACTGATGGCGATTTCCTTCATCTTTGGTCCTTTGCGTTCTGTGACCCTCGGTCAGCGTGTGTTTACCGGCGTTCTGGTGGGCTTCACCTTCCGTATCGTCCAGGATTTGCTGGGGCCTTCGAGCCTGGTGTTCGGTTTCTCGCCGCTGTTTGCGGTGCTGATTCCGGCCGGTGTCTGTGCCCTGGCGGGCGTCTGGCTGCTGCGCCGGGCCGGTTGATCGGGGGTTTTTCCTGACCCCGTCGCCATCTGAAACGCCCCTGTCGCAAGACCGGGGCGTTTTTGTACGTGCCGTCTGACCTGCGAACGTGACGCTTGCGCCGTGGATCAGGTACAATTCCCGGCTATTTTTCGGCGGGCTATGCCTGCAGCCTTTTTGAGTGTTGATCCGTGAGTGATTTGAGTCATATCCGCAATTTCTCCATCATCGCCCACATTGACCATGGCAAGTCGACGCTGGCTGATCGATTCATCCAGATGTGCGGCGGCCTTGCCGAGCGCGAAATGGAAGCCCAGGTACTGGACTCCATGGACCTGGAGCGTGAACGCGGGATCACCATCAAGGCCCACAGCGTCACCCTTTATTACACCGCTCGCGATGGCATCAAGTACCAGCTGAACTTCATTGACACCCCCGGCCACGTTGACTTCACCTATGAAGTCAGCCGGTCGCTGGCGGCCTGTGAAGGTGCGTTGCTGGTGGTCGATGCCGGTCAGGGCGTTGAAGCGCAGTCGGTTGCCAACTGCTACACGGCGATCGAGCAGGGCCTGGAAGTCATGCCGGTCCTGAACAAGATCGACCTGCCACAGGCCGATCCGGACCGCGTCAAAGAAGAAATCGAAAAAATCATCGGTATCGATGCTACCGATGCGGTCGAGTGCTCGGCCAAGACCGGTCTGGGCGTCGACGAAGTGCTCGAGCGCCTGGTCGCGACCATTCCTGCACCGACCGGCAACTACGAAGATCCGCTGCAAGCGTTGATCATCGACTCCTGGTTCGACAACTACCTGGGCGTTGTTTCCCTGGTGCGCGTGCGTCACGGTCGTGTGAAGAAGGGCGACAAGATCCTGGTCAAATCCACCGGCAAGATCCACCTGGTGGACAGCGTCGGTGTCTTCAACCCGAAACACACCCCGACGGTTGACCTGAAGGCCGGTGAAGTAGGCTTCATCATCGCCAGCATCAAGGACATTCACGGTGCGCCAGTGGGTGACACCCTGACCTTGAGCTCGACGCCAGACGTCGACGTGCTGCCAGGTTTCAAACGCATTCAGCCGCAGGTTTACGCCGGTCTGTTCCCGGTCAGCTCCGACGACTTCGAAGATTTCCGTGAAGCCCTGCAAAAGCTCACGCTCAACGACTCGTCCCTGCAGTACACCCCGGAAAGCTCCGACGCTCTGGGCTTCGGCTTCCGTTGCGGGTTCCTCGGCATGCTGCACATGGAAATCATCCAGGAGCGCCTGGAGCGCGAGTACAACCTGGACCTGATCACCACGGCGCCGACGGTAATTTTCGAACTGTTGCTGAAAACCGGTGAAACGATTTACGTCGATAACCCGTCGAAGCTTCCGGACCTGTCCTCGATCGAAGACATGCGTGAGCCGATCGTGCGGGCCAATATTCTTGTGCCGCAAGAGCACCTGGGCAACGTCATTACCCTGTGCATCGAAAAACGTGGCGTGCAACACGACATGTTGTTCCTCGGTTCCCAGGTCCAGGTGACCTACGATTTGCCGATGAACGAAGTGGTCCTGGACTTCTTCGACCGTCTGAAGTCGACCAGCCGGGGTTATGCGTCGCTGGATTATCATTTCGATCGTTATCAATCGGCTAGTCTGGTGAAACTGGATGTGCTGATCAACGGTGACAAGGTCGACGCTCTGGCGCTGATCGTGCACAAGGATAACGCGCACTACAAAGGTCGCCAGTTGACCGAGAAGATGAAAGAACTGATTCCGCGCCAGATGTTCGACGTCGCGATCCAGGCCGCCATTGGCGGGCAGATCATTGCGCGAACCTCCGTCAAGGCTCTCAGAAAGAACGTATTGGCCAAATGCTACGGCGGTGACGTTAGCCGTAAGAAGAAACTGCTTGAAAAGCAAAAGGCCGGTAAAAAACGCATGAAGCAAGTCGGCAACGTGGAAATTCCACAAGAAGCCTTCCTTGCAGTGCTCAGGTTGGATAGTTAGGTCCTATGTCACTAAATTTCCCGCTGTTGCTGGTCATCGCCGTGTTTGTCTGCGGCCTGTTGGCGTTGCTCGATCTGGTTTTCCTGGCGCCGCGTCGGCGTGCTGCCATTGCCTCCTATCAGGGCAGCGTCAGCCAGCCTGACGGGATGGTGATCGAGAAACTGAACAAAGAGCCGCTGCTGGTCGAATACGGCAAGTCGTTCTTCCCGGTGTTGTTCATCGTGCTGGTCCTGCGTTCGTTCCTGGTGGAGCCGTTCCAGATTCCGTCCGGCTCGATGAAACCGACTCTGGACGTGGGCGACTTCATTCTGGTGAACAAGTTTTCTTACGGGATCCGCCTGCCGGTGATCGACAAGAAAGTCATCGAAGTCGGTGATCCGCAGCGCGGCGATGTGATGGTGTTCCGTTATCCGAGCGATCCGAACGTCAACTACATCAAGCGTGTAGTAGGTCTGCCGGGCGACACGATTCGCTACACCGCCGACAAGCGTCTGTTCGTCAACGGCGAGTCGATTGCCGAGCAGCTGGTAGGCTCCGAGCCGGGCACGCTGGGCAGCGCTGAGCTCTACAAGGAAAAACTCGGCGTTGCCGAGCACTTGATCCGCAAGGAAATGAGCCGCTATCGCGCCACGCCGGACCATTCGTGGACCGTGCCCGCCGGGCACTTTTTCATGATGGGCGACAACCGCGACAACTCCAACGACAGTCGCTACTGGGATGATCCAAGCATTCCCAAGGATCTGCTGGGCATGGTTCCCGACAAGAATATCGTCGGCAAGGCCTTCGCAGTCTGGATGAGCTGGCCGGAACCCAAACTCAGTCACCTGCCGAATTTCTCGCGGGTTGGCCTGATCAAGTAATCACACACGGCGCTGTTGAACACAGCGCCGAATGCTTTTCTGGAGTCGGCACAATCGGCGCCAGCAGCATGAAGCCAATGATATTCAGGACGTTATTTTTGAACACAGCGTTAATTGTCCCAGGCCTGCGCCGTATCACGGCGATGGCGGTGGAATCCAACCACGAACTCAGCGTGGGTAAACCGTGAGCGTCTCCTTAAGTCGTCTCGAGCGTCAGCTCGGCTACACCTTCAAGGACCAGGAACTGATGGTTCTGGCCCTGACTCACCGCAGCTTTGCCGGGCGTAACAACGAACGCCTGGAGTTCCTCGGTGATGCCATTCTTAACTTCGTCGCTGGCGAGGCGCTGTTCGATCGCTTCCCGCTGGCCCGCGAAGGCCAGTTGTCGCGTTTGCGCGCACGCCTGGTGAAAGGTGAGACGCTGGCCGTACTGGCTCGCGGTTTCGATCTGGGCGACTACCTGCGCCTGGGCTCCGGTGAACTGAAAAGCGGCGGCTTCCGTCGCGAGTCGATTCTGGCCGATGCTCTGGAAGCGCTGATTGGCGCGATCTACCTCGACGCCGGCATGGACATGGCGCGCGAGCGTGTGTTGGCCTGGCTGGCTGGTGAGTTCGAAGGCCTGACGCTGGTCGACACCAACAAAGATCCAAAAACCCGCCTGCAGGAATTCCTGCAATCGCGTGGTTGTGAGCTGCCACGTTACGAAGTGGTGGATATCCAGGGTGAGCCGCATTGCCGGACGTTCTTCGTCGAATGTGAAATCACCTTACTGAATGAAAAAAGCCGAGGTCAGGGTGTGAGTCGTCGTATTGCCGAACAGGTAGCGGCCGCCGCAGCACTTATTGCCCTGGGTGTGGAGAATGGCAATGACTGATACAAACGCAACTCGCTGTGGCTATGTTGCCATCGTCGGCCGTCCCAACGTGGGCAAGTCCACGCTGCTGAATCATATCCTGGGTCAGAAACTGGCGATCACCTCGCGCAAGCCGCAAACCACCCGCCACAACATGCTGGGCATCAAGACCGAAGGTGCCGTGCAGGCGATCTACGTCGACACCCCGGGCATGCACAAGGGCGGCGAAAAGGCGTTGAACCGCTACATGAACAAGACCGCTTCGGCGGCGTTGAAAGACGTCGACGTGGTGATCTTCGTGGTTGACCGCACCAAGTGGACCGACGAAGACCAGATGGTTCTCGAGCGCGTCCAGTACGTGACCGGTCCGCTGATCGTGGCACTGAACAAGACTGATCGCATCGAAGACAAAGCCGAGCTGATGCCGCACCTGAGCTGGTTGCAGGAACAGCTGCCGAACGCGCAGATCATGCCGATCTCGGCCCAGCACGGGCACAACCTCGAAGCGCTGGAGCGTGTGATCGCCGGTTACCTGCCAGAAAACGATCACTTCTTCCCGGAAGACCAGATCACTGATCGCAGCAGCCGCTTCCTCGCCGCCGAACTGGTGCGCGAGAAAATCATGCGCCAGATGGGCGCCGAGCTGCCGTACCAGATCACCGTGGAAATCGAAGAGTTCAAGCAGCAGGGCAAAACCCTGCACATTCATGCCTTGATCCTCGTTGAACGCGACGGCCAGAAGAAGATCATCATTGGCGACAAGGGCGAGCGCATCAAGCGCATCGGCACCGAGGCGCGCAAGGACATGGAGCTGCTGTTCGACTCCAAAATCATGCTCAACCTCTGGGTGAAAGTGAAAGGCGGCTGGTCCGATGACGAGCGCGCGTTGCGTTCGCTGGGTTACGGCGACCTGTAAGTCTCGGTTTCTGATACACCAGAGAAACCCTGTGGGAGCGGGCTTTCCCGCGATGAGGATGTAATGTTCAGCAGAGATGTTGAATGTATGTCCGCCATCGCGGGCAAGCCCGCTCCCACATTGGTTTTGGGCTGTTTGTAAAACTGCGTTCCGTTATTGAGAACTTCATGTCCCAACCCACCGCCCAGCCCGCCTACGTCCTCCACTCCCGCGCCTACCGCGAAAACAGTGCGTTGGTCGACTTCCTCACGCCGCAAGGTCGGTTGCGGGCGGTGTTGCGCAGTGCGCGGGGCAAGGCAGGGACGTTGGCGCGGCCGTTCGTGCCGCTGGAAGTCGAGTTTCGCGGACGTGGCGAGCTGAAGAACGTCGGGCGGATGGAAGCTGCCGGTGTCTCAACCTGGCTCAGCGGTGAGGCGTTGTTCAGCGGCCTCTACCTCAACGAACTGTTGATCCGTCTATTGCCCTCCGAAGACCCTCATCCCGGAGTATTCGATCACTACGCCGCGACCCTGCTAGCGCTGGCCGAAGGTCGTCCGCTGGAGCCCTTGTTGCGCTCGTTCGAATGGCGCCTGCTGGACGACCTCGGCTACGGCTTTGCGCTGACCATGGACATCCATGGCGAACCCATCGCGCCGGACGGTCTCTACCGTTTGCAGGTGGATGCGGGTCTGGAGCAGGTCTATCTGCTGCAACCCGGTTTGTTCAATGGCGCCGAGCTGTTGGCCATGGCCGATGCCGACTGGACCGCGCCCGGCGCTCTGTCCGCCGCCAAGCGTCTGATGCGCCAGGCATTGGCCGTGCATTTGGGCGGTCGTCCTTTAGTCAGTCGCGAGCTGTTTCGCAAGCCGTAGTCTCCCCGTATGCTGTGCGCCGAATCTTTAAATTCAGGAGCGCTTCCGTGACCACCAGCAATCGCATTCTTCTTGGCGTGAACATCGACCACGTTGCCACCCTGCGTCAGGCCCGGGGCACTCGCTATCCGGATCCGGTCAAGGCGGCGCTGGACGCGGAAGAGGCGGGCGCTGACGGCATCACCGTGCATTTGCGCGAAGACCGCCGGCACATCCAGGAACGCGACGTTCTGCTGCTCAAGGACGTGCTGCAAACCCGCATGAACTTCGAAATGGGCGTCACCGAAGAAATGATGCTGTTCGCCGAGCACATTCGCCCGGCGCACATTTGCCTGGTCCCGGAAACCCGTCAGGAACTGACCACTGAAGGTGGTTTGGACGTAGCGGGGCAGGAAGCGCGGATCAAGGCCTCCGTGGATCGCTTGTCGAAAATCGGTTGCGAAGTGTCGCTGTTTATCGACGCTGATGAGCGCCAGATTGAGGCTTCCCGTCGTGTGGGTGCGCCGGCGATCGAACTGCACACAGGGCGTTATGCCGATGCCGAAACACCGACTGACGTGGCTGAAGAGCTCAAGCGCGTAGCCGATGGTGTAGCGTTTGGCCTGGCTCAGGGGTTGATCGTCAACGCCGGGCACGGTTTGCATTACCACAACGTAGAAGCCGTCGCGGCGATCAAAGGCATCAACGAGCTGAACATTGGCCACGCGCTGGTGGCGCATGCGTTGTTTGTTGGCTTCAAGTCGGCGGTGTCGGAAATGAAAGCGCTGATCCTGGCCGCCGCAAAAGTCTAAAACCCAGACACAAAACCCTGTGGGAGCGAGCTTGTTCCCACATTGGTTTCGGGGCGGCTGTTAGAGCGGCGCAGGTTCCTGAGCCGGTTTCGACTTGTCGATTCCCGGCACATGCAGATTGCCTTCGGCCACCTGGTCACCTTCAAGCTGTGGTTGCGTGACCCACGTCAGGATGTCGTAGTAACGACGGATGTTCGCCACGAAATGCACCGGCTCGCCGCCTCGGGCGTAGCCATAGCGCGTCTTGCTGTACCACTTTTTCTCGGACAGGCGCGGCAGGATTTTCTTCACGTCCAGCCATTTGTCCGGGTTCAGCCCTTCCTTCGCCGCCAGTTTGCGCGCGTCATCCAGGTGGCCGCTGCCAACGTTGTAAGCCGCCAGGGCAAACCAGGTGCGGTCCGGCTCCTGAATCGACTCGTCCAGTTGATCCTTCATATAGGCCAGGTACTTGGCTCCGCCCATGATGCTCTGCTTGGGGTCGAGGCGGTTGGACACGCCCATCGCCTGTGCGGTGTTCTGGGTCAGCATCATCAGGCCGCGCACGCCGGTCTTGGACGTCACCGCCGGTTGCCACAGCGACTCCTGATAACCAATCGCGGCCAGCAGGCGCCAATCGACTTGTTCCTTCTTGGCATATGCCTTGAAGTGCTGTTCGTACTTGGGCAGTCGCTGCTGCAAATGTTGGGCGAACGTGGTGGCGCCCATGTAGCCGAGGACGTCGACATGCCCGTAATAGCGATCCTTGAGGCGCTGCAGGGTGCCGTTTTTCTGCACCTTGTCGAGGTAGGCGTTGATTTCGTTGAGCAGGCTGTTGTCTTCGCCAGCGGCCACGGCCCAGCTCTGGTTACTGGCGTCGCCGAGGTCGAAGGCGACCCGTATGTTGGTGAAGTACACCTGGTTCATCGCAACTTCGTTGGAGTCGACCAGCGTCAGGTCGATCTGGCCTTCATCGACCATGCGCAGCAGGTCGACGACTTCAACCGCGTCGGATTCTTCGTATTCAATGCCGGGGTATTTCTTTTTCAGCTCTGCCAACTGTTCGGCGTGGGTGCTGCCCTTGAGCACCATGATCTTCTTGCCGACCAGATCGCCCGCGTCGGTCGGCCGTGACTGGCCGTTGCGGTAGATGATCTGAGGGGTGACTTCCAGGTAGGAGTGGGAAAACCGCACCTGCTTTTTGCGTTGCTCGCTGCTGACCAGACCGGCAGCAGCCAGCACCGGGCCGTTAGGTTTGCCCACCTGATTGAACAAGTCGTCGAGGTTGTCGGCGGTCTCGATCTTGAGTTCCACCCCCAGATCGTCGGCGAAGCGCTTCACCAGCTCGTATTCGAAGCCGGTTTCACCGTTACGATCCTGAAAGTAGGTGGCGGGGCTGTTTCGGGTAACCACCCGCAGCACGCCATCCTCCTTTACGCGCTCCAGCGTGTTGGGTTTATCAACACAGCCACTGAGCATCAGGAAGAGTCCGGTTGCGATCAGCCATTTGGCGTACCGCGGACGCAAAGCCGTTGGGGAAAACATCTGCGCAGTATACGCAAAGGACCACGGCCGCCATATCTCGACAGAGAAGGGCTTGTCTGCTAGGCAATTGAAAACCGCTCCGGAGCCCGCAGGAATGGGCCCGAACCGCATTTTGTGACAGAAAAAATAACCCTTTTTGAGCGCCATTCTCAGGCCTGGATCCCCGGTCCGACACTTGGGTGTAGCCGCCTGTACCGTTTCGGGTGATGTCGCGGGCGGTTTAGGCTAGAATGCACGGCCTCAAAGCACACCCCTCCCGAGGCTGTCCCGAAGATGTTGATCCTGCGCGGCGCTCCTGCCCTTTCTGCCTTTCGCCACAGCAAACTCCTTGAGCAACTGAGCCAGAAGGTCCCGGCTGTCAGCGGCCTGTATGCTGAATTCGCTCACTTCGCCGAAGTGACCGGCGTCCTGACCGGCGACGAACAGCAGGTGCTCGCGCGCCTTCTGAAGTACGGCCCAAGTGTTCCGGTACAAGAGCCGACCGGTCGTCTGTTCCTGGTATTGCCGCGTTTCGGCACCATCTCGCCGTGGTCCAGTAAAGCCAGCGACATCGCTCGCAACTGCGGCCTGAGCAAGATCCAGCGCCTGGAACGCGGCATTGCGTTCTACGTGGCCGGTCAGTTCAGCGACGCCGAAGCACAGCTGATCTCCGATACGCTGCACGACCGCATGACGCAAATCGTTCTGGCCAACCTCGAACAGGCCGCCGGCCTGTTCAGCCACGCCGAACCGAAGCCGCTGACTGCGATCGACGTGCTGGGTGGCGGTCGCGCCGCGCTGGAAAAAGCCAACACCGAGCTGGGCCTGGCCCTGGCCGAAGACGAAATCGACTACCTGGTCACCGCCTTCGTCGGCTTGAAGCGCAACCCGCATGACATCGAACTGATGATGTTCGCCCAGGCGAACTCTGAGCACTGCCGTCACAAGATCTTCAACGCCAGTTGGGACATCGACGGTCAGAGCCAGGAAAAAAGCCTGTTCGGCATGATCAAGAACACCTACGTGATGCACAGCGAAGGCGTTCTGTCGGCTTATAAGGACAACGCCTCGGTGATCGTCGGCAACGTCGCCGGCCGTTTCTTCCCGGACCCTGAAACCCGCCAGTACGGCGCGGTGCAGGAACCGGTGCACATCCTGATGAAAGTCGAAACCCACAACCACCCGACTGCGATTGCCCCGTTCCCGGGCGCATCCACCGGCAGTGGCGGTGAGATTCGTGACGAAGGCGCGACCGGCCGTGGCGCCAAGCCGAAGGCTGGCCTGACCGGCTTCACCGTGTCCAACCTGCAAATCCCGGGCTTCGAACAGCCGTGGGAAGTGCCGTACGGCAAGCCTGAGCGCATCGTCACCGCGCTGGACATCATGATCGAAGGCCCACTGGGTGGCGCCGCGTTCAACAACGAATTCGGTCGTCCGGCCCTGACCGGTTATTTCCGTACCTTCGAACAGTCGATCACCACCCCGCGTGGCGACGAAGTTCGTGGTTACCACAAGCCGATCATGCTGGCTGGCGGTATGGGTAACATCCGTGCCGAACACGTACAGAAAGGCGAGATCACTGTTGGCTCCAAGCTGATCGTGCTCGGCGGCCCGGCGATGTTGATCGGTCTGGGCGGCGGCGCGGCTTCCTCCATGGCCACCGGCACCAGCTCGGCTGACCTGGACTTCGCTTCCGTACAGCGCGAAAACCCTGAGATGGAACGTCGCTGCCAGGAAGTCATCGACCGTTGCTGGCAGTTGGGTGACAAAAACCCGATCAGCTTCATCCACGACGTCGGCGCGGGTGGTCTGTCCAACGCCTTCCCGGAACTGGTCAACGACGGCAACCGTGGTGGCCGCTTCGAACTGCGTAACATTCCAAACGACGAGCCGGGCATGGCCCCGCACGAAATCTGGAGTAACGAATCCCAGGAACGCTACGTACTGGCGGTCGGCCCGGCCGACTTCGAACGCTTCCAGGCGATCTGTGAACGCGAGCGTTGCCCGTTCGCCGTGGTTGGCGAAGCCACTGCCGAGCCGCAACTGACGGTCACCGACAGCCATTTCGGCAACAGCCCGGTGGACATGCCACTCGAAGTGCTGCTGGGCAAAGCCCCGCGCATGCACCGTTCGGCCGTTCGTGAAAACGAACTGGGCGACGATTTCGATCCGTCGACACTTGAGATTGCAGACTGCGTAGAGCGCGTTCTGCATCACCCGGCCGTGGCGAGCAAAAGCTTCCTGATCACCATCGGCGACCGTACCATCACCGGCCTCGTGGCCCGTGACCAAATGGTCGGCCCGTGGCAGGTTCCGGTGGCCGACGTTGCCGTCACCGCCACCAGCTTCGACGTCTACACCGGTGAAGCCATGGCCATGGGCGAGCGCACTCCGCTGGCACTGCTGGACGCTCCTGCGTCGGGCCGCATGGCCATCGGCGAAACCCTGACCAACATTGCCGCTTCGCGCATCAACAAGATCTCCGACATCAAACTGTCGGCGAACTGGATGTCCGCTGCCGGTCATCCGGGTGAAGACGCGCGTCTGTACGACACCGTGAAAGCGGTCGGTATGGAACTGTGCCCTGAGCTGGGCATCACCATTCCGGTGGGCAAGGACTCCATGTCCATGGCCACACGCTGGAGCGACGAAGGCGTCGACAAGACAGTAACGTCGCCAATGTCCCTGATCGTGACCGGTTTCGCGCCAGTGGCTGACATCCGTCAGACCCTGACCCCGGAACTGCGCATGAACAAGGGCACCACCGACCTGATCCTGATCGATCTGGGTCGTGGCCAGAACCGCATGGGCGCCTCGATCCTGGCCCAGGTGCACGGCAAGCTCGGCTCGCAAGCGCCGGACGTTGACGATTCCGAAGACCTCAAGGCCTTCTTCGCGGTGATCCAGGGCCTCAATGCCGACGGTCACCTGCTGGCGTACCACGACCGTTCCGATGGTGGTCTGCTGACCAGCGTGGTGGAAATGGCCTTTGCCGGTCACTGCGGTCTGAGCCTGAACCTCGATGGCCTGGCAGAAACTTCCGCCGACATCGCCGCGATCCTGTTCAACGAAGAACTGGGTGCTGTGATCCAGGTTCGTCAGGACGCTACCCCGGACATCCTCGCGCAGTTCAGCGCGGCCGGCCTGGGCGACTGCGTGTCGGTGATCGGTCAGCCGATGAACAATGGCCAGATCAACATCACCTTCAACGGCGAAACCGTGTTCGAAGGTCAGCGTCGTCTGCTGCAACGTCAGTGGGCTGAAACCAGCTACCAGATCCAGCGTCTGCGTGACAACGCCGACTGCGCCGAGCAAGAGTTCGAGGTGCTGCTGGAAGAAGACAACCCGGGCCTGAGCGTCAAGCTCAGCTACGACGTCAACCAGGACGTCGCCGCGCCTTACATCAAGAAGGGCATTCGCCCACAGGTTGCCGTACTGCGTGAGCAGGGCGTCAACGGTCAGGTGGAAATGGCGGCCGCGTTCGACCGCGCCGGTTTCAACACGATCGACGTGCACATGAGCGACATTCTGGCCGGCCGTGTCGACCTGAACGAGTTCAAAGGTATGGTCGCTTGCGGCGGTTTCTCTTACGGCGACGTCCTCGGGGCCGGCGAAGGCTGGGCCAAGTCCGCGTTGTTCAACAGCCGTGCTCGCGATGCGTTCCAGGGCTTCTTCGAACGTAACGACAGCTTCACCCTCGGCGTGTGCAACGGTTGCCAGATGATGTCCAACCTGCACGAACTGATCCCGGGCAGCGAATTCTGGCCGCACTTCGTACGTAACCGCTCCGAGCAGTTCGAAGCGCGCGTGGCGATGGTTCAGGTCCAGGAGTCGAACTCGATCTTCCTGCAGGGCATGGCCGGTTCGCGCATGCCAATCGCGATCGCCCACGGTGAAGGCCATGCCGAGTTCGCCAGCGAAGAAGCGTTGCTGGAAGCGGATCTGTCGGGTTGCGTGGCGATGCGTTTCGTCGACAACCACGGCAAGGTCACCGAAAAATACCCGGCCAACCCGAACGGCTCGCCGCGCGGGATCACCGGTTTGACCAGCCGCGACGGTCGCGTAACGATCATGATGCCGCACCCGGAACGCGTGTTCCGTGCTGTGCAGAACTCGTGGCGTTCAGAAGACTGGAACGAGGACGCACCTTGGATGCGTATGTTCCGTAACGCACGCGTGTGGGTTAACTAAGCCTCGTGTACAAACTGAGCTTTTTTGTTCCGGCCAGTCATGTGGAGCAGGTCAAGAGTGCCGTATTCGCCGCCGGTGGCGGACAGATCGGCGCTTATGATCATTGCGCGTGGCAGGTGCTCGGCCTAGGTCAGTTTCGCCCGTTGGATGGCAGTCAGCCGTTCATTGGCGAAGCGGGGCAGGTCGAGCAGGTTGAGGAATGGAAGGTTGAGCTTGTGGTCAGCGATGAGCTGATACGGAAGGTGGTGGTGGCTTTGAAAGAGAGCCATCCCTATGAGACGCCGGCTTATGAGGTGTGGCGGTTGGAGGATTTCTGATCTTCCTGGCTGCTGAAATGAGAAACCCGCTGAATTTGCGTTCAGCGGGTTTTTTGTTGGCTGCGATGGCGGCCTGAAAGCCGACCAATCTCCACCAGATACACCCCATCCAATTGTGGGAGCGAGCCTGCACGCGAAGACTGACTGTCAGGCGCCAACGATCTAAACCTTGGCACTCACCTCACTGCGATTCACCAACACCTCCAGCGCATCACTCAAACTCGATGCCTTGTCGCCAATCAGCAGATGCCAAACACCGCCCTCAAGTTGGCTGACACCCTGACACCCCAGCGCCTTCAAATCGCACTCCGACAACGCCTTGCCATCCGCCAGCAACAACCGGATCCGGGTCATGGCGATGCAGTCCATCTGTAAGACGTTCTCGCCGCCGCCCAACGCATTCAGCCATTGCTGCGCTACCGGAGCGGTCACCGCAGCAGGTTTCGGCGCATCGATTACAGCGGGAGGGGAGGACACCAACGCGCGTCCCAGCGCCGGCATCGCCAGTCGAATTTCATCGGCAATGCTGTCCGCCATCGGCCCGACCACCACCTGCAAACTCCCGCCTTTCCCCGGACGTACCACTGCCATCGCCCCGAGCGCTTTCAAGTCGGCATCATTGGCCTTGTTGCGATCCACCATGTCCAGGCGCAGCCGTGTCGTGCAGGCGCCCACCGTGATCAGATTGTGCGCGCCACCCAGCGCCTTGATGTAAGCACCGGCCCGCTCATTCTCGGCAATCACGACCTTGTCGCCCGCTGGCACCTCTTCACGCCCCGGCGTTTTGAGATTGAAACGGCGAATACAGAAATCAAACACTCCGTAGTAGATCACCGCGTACGCCAGCCCCACGGGAATCACCAACCAGCCGTTGGTGGATCTGCCCCAGCCGAGAACCATGTCGATAAAGCCGCCAGAGAAGGTGAACCCGAGGTGAATGTTCAGCGCGTTGCTGATGGCCATCGACAACCCCGTCAACAGCGCATGCAGCAAAAACAGAAACGGCGCGAGGAACATGAAGGCGAATTCGATGGGCTCGGTCACGCCGGTCAGAAACGAGGTCAGGGCCATCGACAGGAAGATCCCGCCCATGACCTTGCGTCGCTCCGGCAGGGCGTTGCGGTACATCGCCAGGCAGGCGGCGGGCAGGCCGAAAATCATCATCGGGAACATGCCGGTCATGAACTGGCCGCCCTTCGGGTCGCCGGCGAAGTAGCGTGACAGGTCGCCGGTGACCATGGCGCCCGTGGTCGGGTCGGTGAAATTGCCGAAGACAAACCACGCCATGTTGTTGAGGATGTGGTGCAGGCCGGTGACAATCAGCAGGCGGTTGAACACGCCGAAGATGAAAGCACCGAAGCTTCCACTCTCCATCATCAGTGCGCCGAAGCTGTTGATGCCTTGCTGGATCGGTGGCCAGATCAACCCGAAGATCACGCCCAGGCCGACGGCGGCAAACCCGGTGACGATCGGCACAAAGCGCCGGCCGCCGAAGAACGCCAGGTACTCCGGCAGCTTGATGTCCTTGAAGCGGTTGTACAGCGCGCCGGCCATCAAGCCGCTGACGATCCCGGCGAGCATGCCCATGTTGATGCTCGCATCCAGCACCTTGAGGGTGGAGATCATCACCAGGTAACCAATCACCCCGGCCAGGCCTGCGGTGCCGTTGTTGTCCTTGGCGAAACCGACCGCGATGCCGATGGCGAAGATCATCGCCAGGTTGGCGAAGATCACTTGGCCGGCGTCGTGGATGATCGCGATGTTCAGCAAATCGGTATCGCCCAAGCGAAGCAATAACCCGGCAATCGGCAGGATTGCGATTGGCAGCATCAATGCGCGCCCGAGGCGCTGCAGGCCTTCGATGAAGTGTTGGTACATGGCGGTTCTCCCTGTGCTCTTTTTATTTGAGAGTTGTAGTTGTTGTTCAGCTCAGAGGCCATTGCTGGTGACAGGCGTGACGCACGGCCGCAGCGCTGCTCAGTTTGAGCAGGTCGTGGCTGATGCGTCGGCATTCGGCAGCGTCGAGGTGGCGCACGCGGTCTTTGATTTCGCCGATTTGCACCGGGCTCACCGACAATTCGCTGACTCCCAAACCGATCAACACAGGCGTCGCCAGCGCATCGCAAGCGAGTGCACCGCAGACGCCAACCCAACGGTTATGCACCGCCGCGCCCGCGCAGGTCTGTGCGATCAAGCGCAGCAGTGCCGGGTGCAGGGCGTCGACGCGTGAAGCGAGGCCCGCGTGGTCGCGGTCCATGGCCAGGGTGTATTGCGACAAGTCGTTGGTGCCGATGGACAGAAAGTCTGCGTGTTCGGCCAAGTGCTCGGCCATTAAGGCGGCGGCCGGGACTTCGATCATCACCCCAAGCTCCGGGCGTTCACTCACGCCGAGTTCTGAACACAACGCCTCGAGGCGCTTGCGAATGTGCAGCAGCTCGTCGACCTCGGTGACCATCGGCAACAGAATCCGGCAGCGCGATATCGGGTGAACATGAAGTAGCGCGCGCAGTTGCTGATCGAGCAGTTCCGGGCGCACTTGAGCCAGGCGAATTCCGCGCAGGCCAAGCACCGGATTGGCCTCGGCCGGCAGGGGCAGGTAATCGAGCTGCTTGTCACCCCCGACGTCGATGGTGCGGATGATCACCGATTTCTCGCCCATTGCATCGAGCACGGCTTGATAGGCGAGGCGCTGTTCCTGTTCATCCGGCGCGGTGTTGCGATCCACGAATAGAAACTCGGTACGCAGCAGGCCGACGCCATCGGCACCATTGGCCAGCGCGTCGGCCGCTTCTGTGCTGGAGGCGACATTGGCGGCCACCTCGATGTGCAGTCCATCGAGCGTCAGAGCACGGGTGTGCGCCTGAGACTGTTGAAGAGCGCGGCGCTGCTGATGATCGAGTTGCGCCTGATGCACGTCAGCGAGGCGTTCGGCAGTCGGTGCCAGTTCGAGACGAGCACCGTCAGCGTCCAGCACCACCGATTGACCTTGCTCAAGATTCAGCAGCGTCGAGCCCAGTGCAACCATGCAAGGTAAGCCTTTGCCGCGCGCCAGAATTGCCACGTGGGAGGTCGCGCCGCCCTCGGCCATGCATAAGCCGGCGACGCCTTGCTGGCTGAGTTGCAACAGGTCGGACGGGGTCAGTTCGTGCGCCGCGACAATGGCGCCCGCCGGCACGTCGTACTGCCAGGCTTCGCCGAGCAAGGCGCGCAACACGCGTTGTTTGAGGTCGCGCAGATCATTGGCGCGCTCGGCCAGCAACGGGCTACCGAGTTGTTGCAGGACTTTGCACTGGGCGTCGATCGATTGACTCCAGGCGTGGGTCGCGGCGACGCCTTGGACTATGGAGGTATTCGCCGCGTCCAGTAGTGCCGGATCTTCAAGCAGCGCCAGGTGTGCTGCAAAAATCGCTTCTTCGTCGGCGTTCTTGTGCTTTTTGGCCTGGGCCAGGGTGTGGTCGATTTCGCTGCGCACGAGGGTCAGCGCGGTATCGAGCGCATCCTGTTGTTGTTCGGAATCATGACCCCCGGCGTCAACCGGCAGGCTGATGGCGTTCAATCGAAACAGTGGCCCACCCACCAGACCCGGCGCGGCACAAACACCGTGCAGCACACCGGCTTCGGCCGGACGATTGTGTTGGGCAATCGGCGTTGGCGCGGCAGCGTGGCTGTCTTCGGCCAGGGCGGTGGATAACACGGTCAACAAGGCTTGCAGTGCCGCTTCGGCGTCCACGCCCCGGCAACTGACTTGTACTTCATCCCGCTCACCGACCGCCAGCCCCATCAGCCCGATCAAGCTGTCACAGGTCGCCGATTTACCGCCGAAATACAGTTGCGATTTACTCTTGAAACCTTGCGCGGTCTGGCGAATCAGCGCCGCAGGACGCGCATGTAATCCGCCGCGAAAGGCGACGTGGACATGCCCATTTACTTCGATGCCCGAGGCGTCGGTTTCGACCAGCGCGCTGCAGGCCTGCCGGCGAATGATGTGCAGCAACGGCTCGCCGACCTTGACCGATTTCAGAGTGATCGGCCGTGCTTGAAAATCCCCGCTGTTGGTCAGGATCATCAGGCTGACCAGGCTTTTGCACTGCTGCGCAACCTTGTCCAGGTCATAGCGCAAAAGCGGTTGGCCATTGCTGACCCGCGCGCCTTCCTTGACCAGCATCGAGAAGCCTTCGCCCTGCAACTCGACGGTGTCGAGGCCCAGGTGCAGCAGCAGTTCGGCGCCGTTATCGGCGCGCAAGGTGATTGCATGCCCGGTTCGGGCGACGTGCACGACGACGCCGGCGCAAGGGGCGTGAAGGGTATCGTTCAGTGGGTCGATGGCGATCCCGTCGCCCATGGCGCCGCTGGCGAACACCGGGTCCGGCACCTTGGCGAGCGTGAGCACCGGGCCGCTGAGCGGGGCGCTGAGGGTCAGCTCTTTATTGTTGTTATGCATGGCTCGGTCTCATGAATAAAAAACGACGGTTCGGATCAATGGGTGCGCGTGACTTTGCTCAAATGACGCGGTTGGTCCGGGTCCATGCCACGGGCGACGGCCAAACCGGCAGCCATCACGTAGAAACTCTGGATCGCCAGGATCGGATCCAGGGCCGGGTGTTCGGCGCGGGTCAGGGTGAGGTCGCGTTCAGCGATGTCATTGGGCGCGGCCAGCAATACACGGGCGCCGCGTTGGCGCATGTCGGCGGCGAGGCTCAGCAAACCGGCCTGTTCGGCACCGCGTGGGGCGAAGATCAGCAGTGGATAATTTTCGTCGATCAAGGCCATCGGGCCGTGGCGGACTTCGGCGCTGCTGAACGCTTCCGCCTGAATCGCCGAGGTCTCCTTGAATTTCAGCGCCGCTTCCTGGGCGATGGCGAACCCGGCGCCGCGACCGATCACCATCAAGCGTTGGCAATCGCGCAGGGCGTCGATGGCCATGCTCCAATCCTGTTGCGCGGCGTCACGCAGACCTTCCGGCAGGGCGTTGCCGGCTTCGAGCATTTCTACATCTTCTTTCCAGTGCGCGATCAGACGAGCGCTGGCGCTGAGGGTGGCGATAAAACTCTTGGTCGCGGCGACGCTGCTTTCGGTGCCGGCCAACAACGGCAGGCTGAATTCACAGGCTGCTTCCAGTGGCGAACCTTCGGCATTGACCATGGAAATGCTCAGGGCACCGCGCTTGCGCAGCAGGCGCAGGCTGTTCACCAGATCAGGACTTTGCCCGGACTGCGAGAAGGCAAACGCCACCTGACCGCTGACTTTCAACGGCGCTTGCTGCATGGTCACCACTGACATTGGCAACGACGCCACCGGAATGCCCAGCAGTTGCATGGTCAGGTAGGCGAAGTAGCTGGCGGCATGGTCGGAGCTGCCACGGGCGACGGTCATTGCCACTTGCGGCGGCTGACGGCGCAGGCGTCCGGCGATCTCGATCATCTGCGGGTCGAGCTGTTGCAATTGGGCTTGCACGGCCTCGAACGAGGACAGCGCCTCTTCAAGCATTTTTGAAGTCAATGTCTTCTCCTTCGACCATGACGGCGGTCAGTGTGAGTGAGCGATCCAGCCGCACGCAGTCGGCCCAGCTGCCCGGTATGAGGCGGCCGCGTTCTTCAAGGCCAAGGTAATCGGCGGGGAATTGCGAAAGGCGTTGCGAGGCCTCGGCAATCGACACACCGATCTTCACCAGATTACGCAACGCTTGATCCATGGTCAGGGTGCTGCCGGCGAGGGTGCCGTCGGGCAAGCGTACGCCGCCCAGACATTTGGTCACGGTGTGGCTACCGAGCTTGTATTCACCGTCGGGCATCCCGGCGGCGGCGGTGGAGTCGGTCACGCAATACAGGCATGGAATCGAGCGCAGGGCCACACGGATGGCGCCGGGGTGTACGTGCAGCAAGTCCGGAATCAGCTCGGCGTATTTGGCGTGGGCCAGTGCTGCGCCGACGATGCCTGGCTCGCGGTGATGCAGCGGGCTCATGGCGTTGTAGAGGTGAGTGAAACTGCTCGCACCCGCTGCCAGCGCTGCGACGCCTTCCTCGTAGCTGCCGAGGGTATGGCCGATCTGCATGCGCACGCCGCGAGCGCTGAGGGCGCGGATCAAGGTGTCATGGCCGGCGATCTCCGGGGCGATGGTAATCACGCGGATCGGCGCCAGTGCCAGA
This sequence comes from Pseudomonas sp. 3296, assembly GCF_031456615.1. Taxonomy (NCBI): domain Bacteria; kingdom Pseudomonadati; phylum Pseudomonadota; class Gammaproteobacteria; order Pseudomonadales; family Pseudomonadaceae; genus Pseudomonas; species Pseudomonas sp. 3296. The sequence continues at coordinate 349,112 of NZ_JAVDUY010000003.1, read as the reverse complement.
TATTCTTCGACTTCGGCCATCAACGCGGTGTGGGCGAAATTCGGTTGGGCGCCGAGTTTGCCGGGGTTGATGTACGGGCCTTCGAGGTGCACGCCGAGGACCCGGGCGCTGCCTTTGGGGCGCGTTTCGCAGAACTCTCCGACGGCTTTGAGTACGCTGGAAATTTCTTCGCTCGGCGCGGTCATGGTGGTCGCCAGCAGCGACGTCGTACCGAAGCGCACGTGGGTCCGGGTGATGGTCTCGAAGGCGGTGGCGCCTTCCATGATGTCTTTGCCGCCGCCGCCGTGCACATGCAGGTCGATGAAACCCGGCAGCAGATAAGGCAGGTCGTTGTCTGCCGGATCGCACGGTTGGCCTTCGATCGACACGACCTTGCCGTGTTGGTGAATCAGCCGGCCGCGAACCCAGCCGTGGGCGGTGAGGATGTTGTCTTCGGACATGTCGGTTCTCGGTCTTGGTGACGTTATCGACGAAGCTCTGCGACAAAGTCGTAGTAGTCGTTGCGGCAATAGGTGTCGGTGACTTCGATCGGCGTGTTGTCTTCCAGGTAACCGACCCGCGTCATCAACAACATGGCGGTGCCAGGGGCGATGCCGACCAGGGCGGCGAATTCGTCCGAGGCGTTGATCGCCTGGATGTGTTGCAGCGCGCGCACGACCGGTTTGCCGATGCCGTCGAGGTATTCGTAGAGGGAGTCGCCCACGGCTTGCGGTTTGGGAATGATCGAGGCGGGCAGGGTGCTCATCTCGATCGCCATCACGGTGTCGTCGGCTTTGCGCAGGCGTTTGAGTCGCGCGACTTTGTCGTTCGGCGAGAGACCGAGACGGATCAATTCTTCGTGGGTGGGCGGGGTGATTTCCCGTTCCAGCCATTGCGACCCCGGAACGAAGCCTTTGAGCCGGAGCATTTCGCTGAAACCCGAAAGGCGCGACAGCGGTTGTTCCAGGCGTGGGGTAATGAACGTGCCGGAGCCCTGGTGGCGGCGGATCAAACCTTGCTCGAACAGCACTTCCAGCGCCTTGCGTGCGGTGACGCGGGAGATGCCGAGCCTTTCGCTGAGGCTTCGCTCCGACGGCATGGCCTGTTCGGCTTTCCACTGGCCGGCATGGATGGCCGCTTCCAGATTGCGCGCCAGTTGCAGGTACAACGGCGTGGGTTGGGTGTCGTCGGGGCGCAGGGCCTGGAGATCGTTCATGTCAGGAGTCCGGGGCGGATATTGGAATGTTGTCGCCCGTGAATGGGCTGGAAATTAATACCACTTAAATACCATGTCAATGCCAGCACTTTGCTGCGGGCGTGGAAAAGCCTGCCCTGTTATGCGGACTTATAGGCGGGTGGATTGAAGTGGTATTAACGAGGGGGCTTTTGAGCGCAAAGATCGCAGTCTGTGGTGACGCTTGCGCGGGGAATTGGTATCACCCCGGCAGGCGTTGTCTCAAGCTGTGATCTTTTGAGATTATTTTTTGCTGGCGACCGAAGGTAGCCGTTTGTGGTGAGGGAGCGGGGTTTACGGGCGGATTTCGATCATCGTGCCGTCCGGTACCAGGTTCCAGACTTCGCGCATGTCCATGTTGCGCATGGCGATGCAGCCGTCCGTCCAGTCCAGGGTGTGGAACAGGTCTTCAGGGGTATCTTCCGTGTCCGGGGTGCCGTGGATCATGATCATGCCACCGGGATCGACACCTTCACGCCGCGAACGGGCGGAGTCGCTGATGTTCGGGTAGGAGATGTGCATCGCCAGATTGAAGCGGTCGCTGACTTTGCGCCAGTCCACCCAATAGAGGCCCTCTGGCGTGCGTTTATCGCCCTCCATCAGCTTCGGCCCCTTGGGATGTTTGCCCAGGGAAATGCGATAGGTCTTGAGCGGCTTGCCGCCATTGATCAATTGCAATTGGTGGGCGGACTTGAGAATCAGGACTTTTTCGATGGCTTTGCCGTCCAGGGTTTCCGCTACGGAAGCCTGCGACATTGCGACGAACGACAAACAGAACACGGCAAGCAACCAGCGCATTGAAACGATATCCCTAGAGGTGTCGGCTATTTTAGTTATAGATGTTTTAAGTGATGGCAGGCTGAGCAAGTGGCGGGATCGACTCGGACCGCACAGGGTAATCCTCGGTCCGCCGGTCAGCGAAGAAGCATTCTAAGGTACGACCCACGGTGCGGAAAGCCAGGTCGGACCAAGGGATGTCGGCTTCTTCGAAAAGCTGCACTTCCAGGCTCTCGGGGCCGGCTGAAAAGTCCAGGTCCGCGAGCTCCGCACGAAAGAACACATGCACCTGACTGATGTGCGGCACGTCGATCAGCGTATAGAGGCTCAGGTTGCGTACCCGCGCACAGGCTTCTTCGGCAGTCTCACGAATGGCCGCCTGCTCGATGGTTTCGCCGTTTTCCATGAAACCGGCCGGCAGGGTCCAGTAACCGCGCCGTGGCTCGATGGCGCGTCGACACAGCAACACCTTCGAACCCCAGGTCGCGACACAACCGGCGACGATATTGGGGTTCTGGTAATGAATCGTATCGCAGCTGTCACAGACAAACCGCAGGCGTGAATCGCCTTCGGGAATGCGCTGGGTTACCGGGTTGCCGCACTGACTGCAAAATTTCATGCTTGGGTTCCTGAATGCTGCGCCTATCTTGGCGTGCGGCGGTGTCTGTCGGCAAGTTGTCGTTTAGCGACATGCCGTGTTTATGGGGTTGGGCGGTCGGTTCGATTGGTGCATGATGCAGGGTAAGGCACAGATCGAGAGCACTCATGCTGGACGAGCTACTTCATCGGGTAAGCAACCACACGCCGACAACGCTGGAAACCGACAAGCGTTTCCCCGAAGCCGCTGTTCTGGTGCCCATCACTCGCAGTGATGAACCGGAACTGTTGTTAACCCTGCGCGCCAGCGGGCTCTCGACCCATGGCGGCGAAGTCGCCTTTCCCGGTGGACGCCGAGACCCCGAAGACCCCGACCTGATTTTCACCGCGCTCCGTGAAGCCGAAGAAGAAATCGGCCTGCCGCCGGGCCTGGTCGAAGTCATCGGCCCGCTCAGCCCGCTGATCTCCCTGCACGGCATCAAGGTCACGCCCTATGTCGGCGTGATTCCGGACTTCGTCGAGTACCGGGCCAACGATGCCGAGATCGCCGCGGTGTTCAGTGTGCCGCTCGAATTCTTCCGCAAAGACCCCCGCGAACACACCCACCGCATCGATTACCAGGGCCGTAGCTGGTACGTGCCAAGTTATCGTTATGGCGAATACAAAATCTGGGGCCTGACGGCGATTATGATCGTCGAGTTGATCAACCTGCTCTATGACGCCAAAATCAGCCTGCATCAACCGCCCAAGAGTTTTATCAACACCTGAAGCCATCGTTCGTATGGCGTGAACCGAGCCTGCCTGGCCTTGAGGACAACAAGATGAAATATCGCCTGGGCGACGCCCGCGTCGAAACCCATCCGCAGAGCTGGGTCGCCCCCAATGCCGTGCTGGTGGGCAAGGTCAAACTGGAGGAGGGCGCCAACGTCTGGTTCAACGCCGTGCTGCGCGGCGACAACGAACTGATCCTGATCGGAAAGAACAGTAACGTCCAGGACGGCACCGTGATGCACACTGACATGGGCTACCCGCTGACCATCGGCACCGGCGTGACCATCGGCCACAACGCCATGCTGCATGGCTGCACCGTGGGCGATTACAGCTTGATCGGTATTAATGCGGTGATTCTGAACGGCGCGAAAATTGGCAAGAACTGCATCATCGGCGCCAATTCGCTGATCGGCGAAGGCAAGGAAATCCCCGACGGTTCGCTGGTCATGGGGTCTCCGGGCAAAGTGGTGCGGGAATTGACCGAGCCGCAGAAAAAGATGCTCGAGGCCAGCGCCGCCCACTATGTGCATAACTCGCAGCGCTACGCCCGCGATCTGGCCGAGCAGGAAGAATGAGCGCCACAGAACGGCCGGTGCTATCGCCCTGCGTGAATATTTGCGCGTTGGACGATGATGACATTTGCACCGGGTGTCAGCGCACGGTGGAAGAGATCACCCGCTGGAGCCGAATGACCAACGACGAGCGCCGCGCGGTGTTGGGGTTGTGTCACGAGCGGGCCAAATCCAGCGGCCTGCTCTGGATGATCGGCAAAAACCCGGACCTGTAGCAGCCTTCGGCAGCTGCTACAGGGTTTGGTTGTTGGGCAGGGCTGAAGTAATCTGTGCGCCAAATTGACAGGTATCCCCACGCCCCATGCTCTTCCTGATCGCCTACATCAGCAGCGTCGTGCTGATCAACTACGCCTTTTCCACTGCCCCGCACCTCGACATCATCTGGTCGGCCTGGGGTGGGCTGGTGTTCGTACTGCGCGACATGGTGCAAACCCGCTTCGGCCACGGCGCCATCGCCGCGATGCTGGCCGCGCTGGTGCTGTCCTACGTCACTTCCGATCCGTCCATCGCATTGGCCAGCGCCACGGCATTCGCGGTGTCCGAGTGCATCGACTGGCTGGTGTTCAGCATCACCAAGCGCCCGCTGCACGATCGCCTGTGGATAAGTTCGGCGCTGAGCATTCCTCTCGATACCTTCATCTTCTTCGGCATGATCGACGCCTTCACCCCGGGCGTGATCCTCACCGCCATGGGCTCGAAGTTCGCCGGCGTGACCGCCGTGTGGCTGATCATGGCCTGGCGCTTGCGCAAACAGGCCGTCGTCAGCTGAAGCCAAAGCCTTCGGTTCATGTAAAATGCCGCGCTTTCTCCCCATGGGAAGCGCGCCAGGCGTTGCATCCCTCGATGATCCGCTTCTTGAGGACCTGAGATGACCCGTATCGGAACTCCATTGTCGCCAACCGCGACCCGCGTATTGCTGTGTGGCTGTGGTGAGTTGGGCAAGGAAGTGGTGATCGAGCTGCAACGCCTGGGCGTTGAAGTGATTGCCGTGGATCGTTACGCCAACGCGCCGGCCATGCAAGTCGCCCATCGCAGCCACGTAATCAACATGCTCGACGGTGCTGCCCTGCGTGCCGTGATCGAAGCCGAGAAGCCGCACTTCATCGTGCCGGAAATCGAAGCCATCGCCACCGCCACCTTGGTCGAACTGGAAGCCGAAGGCTTCACCGTGATCCCGACCGCGCGCGCCGCGCAACTGACCATGAACCGCGAAGGCATCCGCCGCCTGGCCGCCGAAGAGCTGGACTTGCCGACCTCGCCGTACCACTTCGCAGACACCTTCGAGGACTACAGCAAAGCCGTTGAAGACCTCGGCTTCCCGTGCGTGGTCAAGCCAGTGATGAGCTCGTCGGGCAAGGGCCAGAGCCTGTTGCGCAGCGCCGATGACGTCAAAACCGCGTGGGACTACGCTCAAGAAGGCGGTCGTGCCGGCAAAGGTCGTGTGATCGTCGAAGGCTTCATCGACTTCGACTACGAAATTACCCTGCTGACCGTGCGCCATGTCGGCGGCACCACGTTCTGCGCGCCGGTCGGTCACCGTCAGGAGAAGGGTGACTATCAGGAATCCTGGCAGCCACAAGCCATGAGCCCGGTTGCCTTGGCTGAGTCCGAGCGCGTTGCCAAAGCCGTGACCGAAGCCTTGGGTGGCCGTGGTCTGTTTGGCGTTGAATTGTTCATCAAAGGGGATCAGGTGTGGTTCAGCGAAGTCTCGCCGCGTCCGCATGACACCGGCCTGGTGACCCTGATTTCCCAGGACCTGTCGCAATTCGCGCTGCACGCGCGGGCGATTCTGGGCCTGCCGATCCCGTTGATCCGTCAGTTCGGGCCTTCGGCTTCGGCGGTGATTCTGGTGGAGGGGCAATCGACCCAGACCGCTTTCGCTAACCTGGGTGCGGCATTGAGCGAGCCGGATACGGCGTTGCGTTTGTTCGGCAAGCCTGAAGTGAATGGTCAGCGCCGGATGGGTGTGGCGTTGGCGCGGGATGAGTCTATTGAATTGGCTCGAGCTAAAGCGACCCGTGCAGCTCAGGCTGTTGTAGTCGAGCTGTAACCGAGGCGCGACTATTGCGAGCAAGTTCGGCCCCTACAGAGAATGCGGTTCCTGTAGGAGCCGGGCTTGCCCGCGATGGTGATCTTTCAGGCCACCCGATTCAAATCGTTGTGACGCGTTTCCTTCAAGCACAGCACCGCAATCAAGCTCAGCACCGCCGCCCCCGATACATACCCTCCGACATAACTCAAACCACCCATCGCTACCAGTTTCTGCGCAAAGAACGGCGCCGCCGAGGCCCCGACGATCCCGCCCAGGTTGTAGGCAGCCGACGCACCGGTATAGCGAACGTGAGTTGGGAACAGCTCCGGCAGCAACGCACCCATCGGCGCAAACGTCACACCCATCAGAAACAGTTCGATGCACAGGAACAGCGCTACACCCCAGGTCGAGCCGTGGGTCAGCAGCGGTTCCATCAAGAACCCGGACAGAATCGCCAACACGCCACCGATGATCAGTACCGGTTTGCGTCCGTAACGGTCGCTGGCCCATGCCGACAGCGGCGTTGCTGCGGCCATGAACAGCACGGCGAAGCACAGTAAGGCGAGGAAGGTTTCACGGGTATAGCCGAGGGTCGATACGCCATAACTCAGCGAAAACACCGTCGAGATGTAGAACAACGCGTAGCACACCACCATCGACCCGGCGCCCAGCAGCATCGGCGCCCAATATTGGCTGAACAGCTCGACCAGCGGGATTTTCACCCGTTCCTGACGGGCCATGGCATTGGCGAATACCGGGGTTTCGTGGAGCTTGAGACGCACGTACAACCCGACCATCACCAGGACGGCGCTGAGCAGGAAGGGAATCCGCCAGCCCCACGAACGGAATTGTTCGTCATTCAGGGTCATGGCCAGGGTCAGGAATAGCCCGTTTGCCGCCAGAAAACCAATCGAGGGGCCAAGCTGCGGGAACATACCGAACCAGGCGCGTTTGCCCTTGGGTGCATTCTCCGTCGCCAGCAACGCCGCACCGCCCCATTCGCCGCCCAGTCCCAGACCCTGGCCAAAGCGCAGCACGCACAACAGGATCGGCGCCCAGGCGCCAATGCTGTCGTAACCCGGCAACACGCCGATCAACGTGGTGCAGACGCCCATCAGCAGCAGCGAGGCCACGAGGGTGGATTTTCGCCCGATACGGTCACCGAAATGGCCGAACAACGCTGACCCCAGCGGTCGCGCAAGAAAGGCGATGCCGAAGGTGAGGAACGCCGACAGCATTTGCGCGGTGCCGGAGGTCTGCGGGAAAAACACCGGCCCGATCACCAGTGCGGCCGCAGTGGCATAGACGTAGAAGTCGTAAAACTCGATGGCGGTGCCGATGAAGCTCGCGGTGGCTACCCGAGTGGCGGAGTTCGTCGGTTGCGCAGGCGTGGTTTCGGTATAAGTCGTGCTGGTCGTCATGCGGTTATCCCTGACAGTCATGTGCCCCAGTGGAGCGAATTATTATGGTCGAACACCCAGGGATGTGGGTTTTGATGCGGAGTGCGGGTAGCACTGGGGTGAGGCGGGGCTTGGGTAAGCGCCCCGATTATAGGAAGGCGCCTAACGATCGAACAAGCGCAAATTCTTGTAGCCGTTGCCGAAGGCCGCGTCCGGCAGCTGCTACAGGGGGAGGGCGGGGTGATTAGAGGATGGCAGGCACCTGATGCCGAGCGCGAAAAACTCGGGCTCGAGGGCGAGGTAAATGGAGTTTAGGTTTGTTGCGTGTGGTGCAAGGGAATTGCGAATACTGAGTTGCTGAGAAGGCAGCGGAGATGGTGGTCTCTGCTGCCTTTGTTTTTAGTGTGCCTTAATTAGTTTTTCGGCGATCCATTGCGCGATTTGCGTAACGACGGCGTTTCCGGCAGCGAAAGCCTCTGCAAGGTTGGACGCATCCAGTCCGAGGCAAAGCCCATCATTTTCAGACGCTCGCTGCCGCTCAGCCATCTGATGCCATCCGTTCGGTTGAGCGATGAAAGTGGTACAGCCCATAGCGATTTGGGAGCCGGCTTTGTTTGCCAATAGAGTATTGGCAGCCCATGCATCCGCGGGGCGTGGCCACGCGATCTTGCTAGACGCTGGAGGTATTGCTTCCACTGGCGCGGCGTCAGCCAGCAGCTCGAGGGGGGGCATTTGTCGATGACCTGCGACCAGGAATACGCGACGACGTTGCTGGGGGACTCCGAAATATTGAGCATTAAGCACTCGCCAAAATCCCACATACCCGCAGTCCGCAAGGGCCCGGATGACTGTTTCAAAGTCTTGGCTATCGTTGATAGCGAGCAGGTTAACGACATTCTCAAGCACCACCCAGCGAGGTTGTGTCTCTTTGAGGATTCGTATGACTTCCCAGAACAGGCCGCTGCGTTGGCCACGCAGGCCTCGGGTTTCTTTATTGCTGGGTCTGGCGCCGGCCAGGCTGATGTCTTGGCAGGGAAAGCCGCCGGTGATGACGTCAACGGGGCTGAGGTTGTGGGCACCGCAGTGGCGCACGTCTTCGAATTGGGTGGCGCGTGGAAATCGATCGGCAAGGACAGCCCGGTTGATGGGGTTGAGTTCCACTTGCCAGGCGGTGCGGTAGCCTGCGTTTTCGAATCCGACATCAAAACCTCCTATGCCTGCGAACAGGCTTCCAATGGTGGGCTGGGGCATTTCTGCGCTTCTATGGGCAGATGCTCAGGGCATTCGGATAGGAGGCTCGGGGCCTTCAGGTGATTGAGTGTCCGGCAGCGCGGGCACTTGATTTGTAGTTCGATGAAGCCGCGCACGGCGGCGAGTTTGCGGTGGCATTCGCCACAGCGGATTTCCTGCATGGTTATGCCCCTTGTGCGGCTGGCCAGCCATGATCGAGCATGTCGACTGTGTAGGTCCCTTCGGCCAATGCTTCAAGTAACTGACATTCGCGATCAAAGCAGGCCTGGACATGGGCACGCACGGCAGTCGCGACGGCAATCAGCTGTGTTGCCGTCAGCTCGACCGGACCGCTTAGCGCCTTCCAGATGCACACGTAAGTCGGGTCAATGACCGCCGACAGTGCCGCTGCTGTGATCAATGCCTGGCTTTCGCGGTTGGTATCAATGCTCACGCCGTTAACGGTGATGCCGGCTGTTTCGTGCTCAAAACGCACGTTTGCAATGTGTGCGGCATGACCTTCAAACGTGATGGGGGGCACGGTGAACAGCCCATCGGCGTACTGCATGCCTGACTGAGTGTCCTTTGCGCACGCCACCCATATTAAAGAGGGATGGAACCTGCCTTGGGGATCGACGTTTGTCACTTCCACCACCGTTGTGCCTTCTATTCGTGCCCACATGTTCATCACCATTGGATCGTTACCTGACCATCTGCACCATCCGATGCAGTGCCATTACCACTACGCGCGCCCACTCCGTTGCCCCCATACCCCGGCCTTCGCGGCTTTCGGGAGTCGGTCCACGTGTGTGAGAACCACTGGCTTTCGCCGCCCTCACGATGAGCGGCGAAGTTGTATGGGCCAAGAACCTGGCCAATCTGTTCGATACTGTGATTTTCATCGCCACCGTAGCCATGGCCCGCGGTGTGTGAAGCGCTATTGACCCTTCCGCCGTGGCCACCTGTTGCGTACATGAGGGTGCCGATCGACGATGTGCCGCCGTTGGTGCCGCCAGCGCCCTTAACCGAAGCGCCTATGCCGCCTGCCCCCACCGTGACCATCAACGTCTTGACGCCGGCAAGGTTGATCAGTTTTTTGGCAATACCACCAGCGGAGCCACCCGCAGGGCCGGGGTAAAAGGCGGATAAAGATCCGCCGCCACCGCCTCCAATGACCACCACCCACGCCTTAGTCACGCCGTCGGGAACCTCCCAGGTGAACACCCCTGGCGTCTCGTAGACGGCTCGGCCACGGAACGGGAACAGAGCGGCGAGTGTTTCAGACGTCACCATGGCGCTGTTGTCGGTGCCCGACTTGACCATCGATTGCGTCGCCAGCCGCGCAATACCCGGCGCGCTCGCTGTCGCCTGAACGACCTTGATGGCGATGGCCTGGAACACCCTGAGTGCATTCATCGGTTTGTTGGTGTCTGCGCCTACCTCGGCTTCACGCTGGGTGGCGAAGGGAATGCCAAGGTCGGCTAAATGGGTGGGTGTTGAACCTGAAGTGACGGTGCCTTTGGTGTCGACGAGTACCTTTGTGTAGGTGCCTGCGGTGACGCCGCTGTCTTTTAATATCAATGGGATGTTGGCGTGGGCACTGCCGTCAAAGGTGACCCTGCCGGTGGCGGCACCGGAGATGGAAATCGTCCGGGCCGTGGCCAGTTGCACGGCCTTTCCAACGGCGAGCGAGCCCTCTATGAAGGCGTCCACTTTCATCCTGAGCCACCGCGTGCGGCTGGCCAGTTGTTTGGCCTGCTGATTGGAAACGCCTTCCGGGCCGCCGAGTACGGGGTCGGAGGTTTCGAGCTGGTAGATGCCGCTTGCCCAGTCTTTTGATTCGCGTAAGTCAGCCATTAGCTGCTCCCATGGTTGTATTGGCCGTCGTAACTCGCGACGGCGTTGTAGCGGATGGCGACGGTCTGGTAGTCGAGTGACACGAGGCGGCAGCGTGCCGGGGCGATGGACAGCAGCAGGCGGCGCAACAGCACCGCCTGATCGTTGGTGACGACGCGTTTTAGAACGACCCGATACAGCGGCCACGCTTGTGCACCTGGTTGAGCGTCGGCCCCTTCCTTTAGGGTGACTTCGCCAAAGCCCAACAACCGGATGACCTCGCGGATGGCCCATGGGGTGCCCTTGAAACGGTGCAGTTCAACGGCGTTTTTAATGAGGTTGCGCTTGGTTTCTTCGGATTCGGCCAAGCCCCAGGCCGCCTCGTCGAGCAGGGAGAACTGATCCGCCAGGGTCGAGAGTAGCGTGGGCTTCGCCAGGTCGATCAGGTAGACCAGCATGGCGTTGAGGTCCAGGTCGGCCAATGCTTGATCAAGTAATTCACAGAGCAGCGCGAAACGTTCATCGCCGGCCAATGCGGGGGGCAGCGGCTGATCAGTCATAGGCCACCCCGGCATCGATCAATTGGATGGCGGTGCAGTTGGCCCACTGATCGCCCTCTAGCTCGCGAAGGCCTGTGGGCAGTTGCAGGTAGGCGCGGTACACGCCGGGAACTTGAAGCGCGGCGGTGAGTTGTTCTGGCACCAGATCGCGGCCGAGTGCGGCGCGGCATTTATTGGCATAGGTCTGTGCGGCGGTATGGGCGGCCGCCATGGTGACGCCGCGGTCCGCGTTGGCGTAGAAGGTGATGTTTGCCTTGATCTGGTAGACGACCTCGGTGGGTGACTGTGCGCTGACCGTGTCGCACAGCGGGCGAAGTTTTTCGCCACTGACCTGGTGTTCTATGCGCTGTAGTAGATCGTCCGTGGGCAGGCCGTGGGTGGTCAGCGGGAACAGGGCGACGTGGCCGTCGGGCTGGCCTTCGTCTGGGCCATGCACGGCGACGTCGATGATGGACTGGTGCACCGCCAGTGTGTGGTAGCGATATGCGGCGCGGCTGCCGGCGTTGCTGAAGGCCTCGGGGGCCAGGATGATGCGCTCGCGGTAGCGGTCGTCGTCTTCATCCTCGGCACCTTGGGTGGTGAGCGTGATGTTGCTGGCGGTCAGGCCTGCCGCGGGCGGGTTGCCAAGGGCGCTGATCTGGCCGGCGGTCCAGCCGTTGCCTTGTATTCCGGTGATCAGGGAGGTGGCGGTGACGGTGACGTGGGTTTGATTAACGGCCATCACCACGTCGTGATCGGTGATGAAGGTGAGCTTGGTGTCTTGGGTGCTGACCCGAGTGCCGATCGGGATCAGCAGCGGCCGGGTCACGGCTGCGGGTATGGTGAAACGTAGGGTGCAACGGGCGGCCTGGGCCAGCAGCCTGGGGGTGGCCACCAGTTCGCCGAGGTAGTCGAGGATTGGGCCGCGGGCGAAGCGCACCAGCAGTTGTTCGCCGGCGTTCTGGATGCTCATCTGCAACCGGGACACGGCGTAGGCAATCTGGTCGATGTACAGCCGCTCGATCTGGGCCGGGTACAGGGTTTTGCCCGACTTCTGCTCGTAGCGGGCGATTAAATGGGCCTCTAGGGCGGCGGGGTCGATTTTAATGAATTCGGGTTTAGGCAGTTCGCGCATAGGGCACCTCGGTCGACTGGGGTACTTGGCCGGCGACACGCCATTGCACCCGCACGGTGATCTGCGCGGTATTGATCTGGATGTGCACCTGGACCACGGCGACGCGGGGTTCCCACAGTCGAATCGCGTCGACGGCCTCGCGCACCAAGTGGGGCGTGACGCGGTTAGTGGGCCAGTCGAGGTACAGGTGCAGGTCGCTGCCAAATGTTGGGCGATGGGGATCGCTGTCCTTTGGCGTGCTGAGGATGATGCGGATGGCCTGGTCGATATCGCGCAGGCCCTCGACCACCTCGCCGGAGGTACCGAGGGCGGGCTGCCAGTGGGTGGCGGTGATGCTGGTGTGGGGGATGGGCGTTGTCATGGGCCCATGATGATGCTGCTAACGCCCTGCAGCTTTTAATCAGGTTTAAAGATGCGAGCGGACCTACCGCATGGCAGACTCGATGTATGGACGAGATGGATTAGGAAAATAATGAAGGCTAGCGAAAGAATAAAAGCTCAAAAGGTGGTCGATAAAATCCAAGTCGGTAATTTTGATGAGAATGATATCGACAACCTCTTCATGCGCCTGCGTGCCTACTCTGCGGGGCACCGGGTCTTTCGCGAAGCAGCAGATTTTGTGGCTCACAATGACGCAAGAGACCGAGGCTTACTGAACGAATCTCTGGAGAATATTTACCTAAGCTTCAAATACTTTTTGGAATACGCGATGCCAGATGCGCAAGGGTTGAATGTTTCCAACCCGATTCCTATTTACATCAAAAAACTCATGATCTATCAGGTGGACAAATGTAAGCCTGAGGACCTCAAAGAGAAATTCAACGTAACCCCTGAAAGACTCAAATCGCGTATCGATACGTTCTTCAAAGACGATAAGAAAAGCCAGACCACGCAGCTGCAACTCTTTAAGCTCGGTAAAGATGGCTTTGCTCCCTTCCAGTATCTAGTCAGCTTTATCGTAAGCTATCCAGCTTTCACCGGGGATCAGTTGTTAAATGACTTGCTTGCCGTTCTGCGGTTGAACGCGTTGAGCTTCGACGAGCAAGCGATAGTTGCGCAAAAACCAATCATCCTCCTCTGCGTAATGCTACTTATGCATGAGGCGCGATTTGTGCTCGCTCACGGTGCGACTGCTGAATGTCGGGTGACGGTAGAGGAAGCAGTAATAAACAAAGATACACCGCTCGAACAGGCAGGGCCGGAAGCTGGACTGATTCAGGTAAAAGGAACCGTTAGCTTGACTCGTCCCAACGGAACCCCTCTACAAATCTCGTATCCGATATTTCAGTCAGGCTTGCGCGCCATAGATTATTGCGATGCCTCACTTTTCGATGTGGGCTTCAACCCAGAAACGCCGGAATTGAATACCTTGCGACTTGATCTTGAAGGAGATTTATTGCTTTCAGTTGATGGAAAGCTTGGTAGAGCATGAGGCATTGCCATTTCGGCGATCCACGGAACAGGAACTCAATGATCGTGATGATTCGAGTTCCCGCCAACGTCCATGACAGTACCTTTCACATCGACGTTGCCACCCACACTTAGGTTTCCTTCCATCTGCAGGTCACCATTCAACGTGACCTGCGCAATCTCCAACGTCACCGAAGGCGCTTTCACCACCACCGCTTCACCCGACTCAACCGTGATGTTGCGCCCGCACTTCACCACCAAAGCCCCCACGCAATCCAGTGTCATCACCCCGGCCGCACGGTCGTAAGTCGACACCGTCCCATCGCTGAACCGCACATAGTCTTTGTCCGCATCCACCACCGGTGGGGGTTCGTCGGTTGAGTAGAGGCCGCCCAGATAGATGCCGTCCACGCCCTCTGCATCGAGCAGGACCGCTACTTGTTCGCCCAGTTCGGGCATGAGTGGGCGGCGTTTTGTGCCTTGGGTGTTGCGCTGGGGGACGTTGAGCCAGTAGGTCTGGAGGCCGTCGCGGTCGGCTAGGCGGACTCGCAGGCGGCAGGTTTTGTGGTCTAGGGCGGTGACTTCGCCGTATTCGAGTTGGGTAGGCATGGGGGCTCATTTTGGTCTGGTGAATGAGGTGTGAATTTGCTGGCCTCATCGCGAGCAGGCTCGCTCCCACAGGGATTGTGGTGGGTTGGGTTAATGGGGGCGGATACGGCAGACGTGTTGGTTGGTGGTGTAGCCGCCGTTGCGGGTGATGCGGTGTTGGGATGAGGTGATGAGGTAACGGCCGCCGAGTTGGCCGGCGGCGGCCAGGGTGATGACGTTGCCGCTGAGCAGGTTTGGGCGGCCGATGGCGGCCCAGCTGCCGGTGGTGCGTTCGCGGTTGGCTTGGGCGAGTTGGGCGTGGGCTTTGGCGTTGGCGGCGTCGGTGGAGGCGCTGCGTTTGCGGGTTTTTTGGGTGTCGCCGCTGGTGGTGATTTGGCTGAGGCTGCTGGGGGCTGCGGTGGTTTGATCGTTGTTGAGTGTGACGGTGTGCAGGTGTTTGGTGGCGGGGTCTTTGTGTTTGAGTTCGATGGATTGGGGGACGTTTTTGATTTGGTCGCGCAGGTTGACGTTGCTGAGGTCTTGGAGGACGAGCGTTGCCACCGGTGCGGCGTTGGCCAGTTCACTGATGGCGTGGAAGACCAGGTGTTGGCCGGTGACTTTGAAGGCGTAGTCGTACTCGGTGGCCAGGTTGCGCAGGAAGGTCAGGTCGGCGTCTTGCTGGGTCAGGCGGTCGAGTGGGATGGGTTGGATGGTGCCGATCAGTTGCAGGCCCTGGCGGGTGGCGATCTGTTGGGCGATGGCGGCCAGGGTGGTGTTCTCGTAGGCGTGGTGTTCGGTCGTTCTTAAGGCCGCTTTGATGCCGGTGGCCAGACCATGGAGGGTGATGGTCGAGGGTGGGCCGTTGAGTTCGACCTCATCGATTTCGAAATGGCCGAGTTGACGAAGGGGCTGGCCTTCCCAGCCGATGGACAGGGCCAGGCTGTCGCCGTGGCCCGGGTACCATTGATCACGCCATTTGCCTGCGGTGTCTTCGAGTTCGACCGCCAGGCTGTCGGCCTGGCCGGTGAGGAAATCGGTGTAGGACAAGGACAGCAGGTGCTGGCTGACGTTGCGGGTGATGTTGCGCTGTTGGTAGGTGAGCACGAAGCGCGCGTGTGGCACTTGGCTGGGCGTCATCGTATCCATGGAGGCAGGTCTTCTGTGGTGGGCAGCGGTTGCAGTACAGGGATGGCGAGGGTCAAACCCGCGGGCAAGGTGGCGCTGATGGGCACGTGGGGGTTGGCCTGGACGATCGGTAAATAACGGTGGGCGTCGCCGTAGTACCGCCAGGCCAACTGGTCCCAACGCTCGCCTTCGGTGGTGGTGTGGACGATGAACATCAGGCCCTCCGGGTCAAGACGTGCGCGGCCAAACCGGCCAGGCGGGTGTTGGCCCCGTCCATGGCGCTGACGGCGTGGTCGAGGGCTTCGCGGGAGGCGGAAAAGCGGCTGGCGATGTTGCCCAGGCGGACGGGGGTCAGACTGGCGCGCGCGCCCATGACGCTGCCCAGTACCCGCTCCCCCAGGCGTGATAAATCGGCGCCTGTGTCGAGTAAGCCCGCCACGGTGGCCAAGCCTTGCAACGGCTCGATGGCCCGTGCCGTGATGCCGAGTAATTGCGGCACTTGGCTAAGGATCATGTCGGGCGTTTCGTTTTTTACCGCGTGGTAAAGCTGTTGCCCTGCCTTGAGGATGTTGCCGGCGGTTCTCGCATGGGCGATCACCTGTTGCGTGGTGCTGGGCGATGGCATCAGGCGCGAGATCAATCCGGGTGAGCCGCTGGTGGCGGCGGATGTCCCGCTCAGGGCGGCGTCGTGTAGGCCGGGGCGCACGACTTTACGGGTGAAGCTGCCGGTGTATTCCGTCAGGCTGAGCTGCACGGTGGCCGCTTTGATCTGCCCGGTGGCCGTGGTGCGCCGCAGCGAGTTGTTGAGGGTTTTGATGACGTAGGCGCCCAGGTATTCGCCGCTGCCCATGACGAAGGCCAACGGTTGGTGTTGGCTTTTGGCCTGGTGCAATGCGCGCAGCCGAGCTTCGGGGTCACCGAGCACGGGGTGTAATTCAAGGGTCAGGTTGCATTCATCCAGGCCTTCGCCCATCCATTCCAGTAGTGGCTTGCCTTGGATGCGCGCATGTTCGGCCCAGTTGGCGGAGCCGCTGTGCGCCATGGCGGTGATGCCGCCTGCGACGGTGAATTCGATATCGCCCAGGATGGCAAACATCAGGCGGTCACCTCATCGGCGGGGCCGTAACTGCGGCGGCGCTTGTCGTGCAGGTAGCGTTCCATCAACCGCACCCATTCGCTGTAACTGGCGTGCAGACCTTGGTTGATTTGCTCCATGCCGGCGCCGGCTGGCAGGTGGATCTGCGGCGAAAAATGGAAGGTCATTTGGCCCGCGGCTTCTTGGCCCCCTGCGGCTGACCTTGCGCCAGCGGCGCCCATCAGGCTGGCCCTGGACACCTGCGCGGGATTAGGCGGCGCCAAGTCGACCGCGCTTTGTGCCGCCATGCCCAATGCCGCCTCACGGACCAAGCCTGATTGGGCGCTGATGCCGAGGGCCGCGCCTTCGCTGATGTTGGCGCCATAACCGATGAACACCCGGCTGGGCGATTCGATGCCGAGGGTTTCGGTGAACCAGCCCTTAACGGATGAGCCAATGCCTACGACGCTGTCTTTCAGCGCACCGGCCATTTGGCTGATCCCGTTGACCAGGCCGGTAACGAGCATGCCGCCGAACTCGGTGAACGTACCCGGCAACTCAACACCGAAGTACGTCATGACGCCGGCAAAGGCGCGATAGAACCAGCCGACCGGTGAGAAGTTGACCAGCAACCCGACGATACCCAACAGCCCGCCACTGAAGCCGGTTTTCACCTCGTCCCACAGCCCGGTGAAAAACGCTTTGATCGGCGCCCAGTGGCGATAGATCACATACGCTGCCAGGGCGATGCCGGTGATCAATAACCCGATGGGGTTCATCATCAAGGCCCTGCCGAGCCAGAGCACGGCCTGCCCGGCGAGCTTCAACCCATACAGCAACGTACCGCCCAAGACCTTGCCCAAGAACAGACCGCCGCGAGCGATGACCCGCAGCGGGCTACTCAAGGCCAACGCCACTCCGCGCAGAAACGCGCCGCCGTATTTCGCCACCGTACGAAACCCGCCACCGGCACGTTTTAAACCAGTGATCAGGGGCGAGAACTTGCCCATCTGCCACAGGCCGCGCAGCAAGGTGAACTTGGCGGACAAGGTGTTGACGGCGGTGCTCATGGCCACGAACGGTGCCATCACCAGATTGGCACCGTACGCCACGCCAATGAAGGCCATTTTTCCGAGCAACAGACCGCCAACCAACCCCACCACGCCTTTGATCAATGCCGGGTGTTCACCTGCCCACGCGGAGAAAGAACGCATCAGCGGAACGACGGCGCGGCTGACGTCGACAATCGCGGGCAACAACGCGTTGCCGACCGAGATGCCAATGTCGGCCAGGTTGATGCGCAGTTCCTTCAGTTGTTCTTTAGAACTGCCCATGCGCTTGGTCCAGTCCTCATCCAGCACGCCTTTGTCGGCGGCCGCCTTGCTGCCTTGCTTGATGCCGCTCAGGTCTTGCTGGTTGGCCAATGCCGGCCGGACAAAGGACAGCACTTGCTGGTCGGCGAACAGCTCGCCGAGTTTGTAGGCCTCGTCGAGCCGGTCCAGGGCCGTCTGCCGCTCTTGCTCATCCTTGATGTGCAGCGCCTTGCCGTACTCGGCGGCGGCCGCCGGGGCCTTGGTGCCCAAGTGCGTGGTGAGGATTTTGATCATCGATTCTGCGGGGGAAAGCCCTTCGCTGACCAGGTCTTTCATGCTGCCCTTGAGATCAATGCCGGCCTTCTCGAACGCCTTGAGCGTGTCGGGCGCGGTAATCTTCGACAGGAAGTTTTTGAAGTTGTTGGCGGCCTCGTCATTGCTGCCGGCACCACGCCGGGCGATCTGTAGCGATGCGCCGATCTCGGCCACCGCACGCTCCCCGGTAATGCCCAAGGCGGCCAACTGAGGCGTTAATTGCGGCAGCCACTTGGCCATGTCGGCGAGCTCGAACTGGCCGCTTTTGCCGGCGAACGCCAGCATGTTCATCGACCGTTCCAGCCCCGCCGCGCCAATGCCCAAGTTGTCGTTGAGGGCGATGGCCACCGAGCCCAGGTTGTTCATGCTGGCACGGGTGGCGGTGGCGGTTTTGGCCATGACAGGGGCGTACTCGGCCAGCTCTTTGGCACTGGCAATGCCGCCCGCGATCAAAATGGCGGTGCCGTTGGCCACTTCGGTTTGGGTCTGGTTCCACTTCAGCGCGGCACCGCGCATCACCGTACTGAGGCGGGCTTCCTCTGCTGGATCGAAGCCGCCGGTGATGGCGATGTCACGGGTCTGGTCTTGAAAGTCGATGGCGGTTTTCATCGACTGAACAATCGGCGCGCCCAGTGCCGCGCCAGTGCCGGCGACTTCCATGGCCTGGCTGCGCAGGTCGCCGCGTTTGGTTTTGAGGGCTTCACCACGGGCGATGCTGGCGGTGAGGCTGTTCTGTTTGACCTTGAGCTGGTCGAGGGTTCGGCCCACCGCATCGTATTGCCGGCGCAAACGCTCGACACCCGTGCCGCCACGGGCCAACGACGCCGACAGCTCATGGCCCATCAGCTGCTGCTTGGCCGTGAGGCCATCAAGGGCGCGGCCCAGTTGCTGCACGGTCGACTTGGCCGAACCGAAGGCGGCATTCAGGCTGCCAGAGACAACTGCTCCAATTTTTAACCCGACGAGGACTTCGTTAGCCATAGTTGCTACGCTTTGGGCATGTTTGAAAAAGCCGCTTTACGCACCGCCAAGATTCTTTATGCACTGGCCATCGGCGCCGGTGTGATCGGGCTTGCCTGGCTGTGCCTGGTTCACTTGCCGGTGTGGGCGGCGGTGCTGGTGTTTTGTTTGACGCTGCCGCTGCTTGCCCTGGCGGCCGCCCCGATTGCGGCGGGCGGCGCGTTGTTGGCCGGGTTGGCGGTGGGCCTGGTCACGGTGGTCAGCTACTGCCTTGCTCGGCGAGTTCGAGCCGACGACTGATCTCACGCCTGCACACGTCTACCCAGCGCCAGTACTCGACCATGTCGAGCCCGGCAATTTCAGACGGCTGCATTCGCAGCACCAGCAACAGCGCCTCGTCCCAGGCGTGCAGCAACGTCGCCTGCGGCTGCCATTTCCCGCAACACCTCGGTGGCTAACTTGGAGTCGGCGATGTCGAACTCGGCGAGGTCTTCCAGGGTAATGCCCAGCATCTTGGCCACGAGCATATCTTCCATCACGCCTTCGTCTTTGGTCACGGCCTGGGCGGCGCTGATGTCTTTGCGTTTTAGGCGCGTGATCGGCCGCGTGGTGAGGGTGTCGCCGCTGGCGCTTTTGAAGGGGAATTTGAGGGTGAAGCTGAGTACGTCGGCCATTTGTTGATGCTCCAAGGCGGGCTGTTGTTCAAGAGCCCTGAGCATCGCACCTGGCCGTGGTGCTGACTTTTAATCGAATTTAAAGAGACAGCGTTTGCCGGGGAACTGACCTAAGATACTAAGCCCATGACGCGGCTCAGCCCAAAGGAGATGGTTGATATGAGTGATGCAAAAAAACAGCAATTCAACGGATTGGTTTCAAAGATTCTGGATACGTTAGCAGCGGCATGCCCTGTGCCAGTCGAGATAACCGTCGAGACGTTTGGACTTCCCAAAGGGGCTTTTGATAGCAGCCCTGCACCTAGTGGTTTCATTGGTTTTGTGGGCTCCTACAATGAAACCCCTGAGGAAGAGCTGCTGAATAGCACATTGGGGTGGCTCGCAGCGGAGGGGTTCATTAGAGCGGGTGAACATGCAGATCACTATGTAGCGACCCTGCAGACTCTGACATTGCGCGGCGAGATTCCAAACGCCCTTCAGTGAGAAAAGCTCCCTGATGTCCTGCCTGCTTGTGAATTGTGGCTTGGTCTAAAGCCGACACCGTCGAATCCTCTATAGCGAGGGGCCAAGCCCCTCGCTATAGATTGGGTGACTACTTAGGTGGGACGTAGGCATCCAGCATGCGGTTCGCCGCCAGTTCCCCCAGCATGATGACCTGTTGAAGCGCCAACAGGGTATGCCGGTGAGGGCCTTCCACCAGTGCCGCCACGTCGCCGGCCATGACACTGGCCGAGGCCAGATTCTCACAGGTTTGGACCAGCAAGGTTTCGTGGTCGATGTCTGGGGCGATCATAAAAATAGTGCTGGGTGTGCGAGGAGTATTGTTCATGAGCGCTGCCGGATTGAGGTAGAAATCAAGGGCGCGCTCGGCGGCCTCGTTGAGTTTTTTTGAGTCGACAGACTCATATGGGGATGCCGGATCGGCGCCCGGCGGATTGGGTGTAACTTTGAACATAGATGGAACTCCGGTTTCGAATATTGAGGAGCCATCACCCTCGCTACCAAACGACGGGTGGCGGCCATACGCGGGTTGGTAGACCGGTCGAAACAGGAAACCCGGCGCTCGCAAAGGAGCCCCACGCATGCCCACCATATAAAGCCGAGTCCCAAATAAGAGACTGCATAGGTGTCGCCATGCGACTGTTTCGTAGCGGGCTACCAAACCCGATCACTGTTTTTCAGTGACAGGGAAACGATATAGCCCACCCGATAGCCGCACAAGCCGGCGGATTCTGTCTGAACCGTAGGCAACGGCGCAAGGTCTTGTAGCCTTCGGGACGTAACACCGAGTGTCTTTAAACACGCGTTACTAAACGCGTGAAAGTTTTCAAAAAAATCGACGAAACGTCTGACATTTTTTTAGGGTTGGCTGTCGGAAGCGAGAGGTTTAGTGTGGTTGCTGCCGTCTGGTAGAGAGAGGGGGCGCCTGGCGCTTGCAGAGCTGCACTTCATCTCTACAGCCACGACAGCGAGCCACATACCGATTAGACTGCTAGGTATTGATCCCGGAGGTCACTATGAGCGCCGAACTTTCCCCCATCGTTTCAGAGTTTGAAACCGAAGAGCAGGCCGCCAGCTACGACCGTTGGTTCCGTGCCAAAGTGCAGGCGTCGCTCGATGATCCACGCCCGAATGTCCCTCACGATCAGGTGATGGCTGATATGCGAGCCCTTATCGAATCCAAGCGCACTAAGCGCGATGCTGGTTGAGTGGCGGCCCGAAGCGCGGGCTGAACTCTGGCAAATCCTTGATTATATTGGCGACCGACACGTTGTAGCCGCCAGCGAGCTGTACCAAGCCATTGAGGCCGCTACTACGGCCCTGCCGCAACATCCCTACCTTTATCGATTTGGTCGTGTGCCCGGCACGCGGGAAATTGTTGTGCACCCCAATTACCTGGTGGTCTACCGGGTGACGGATCGAATCGAGATCGTGACCGTTTTGCATGCCAGGCAGGAATACCCCTGACCCCCAATCAGGGCTGTTTGCCAGGGGGCGTGCGCACGTTTTCCAACCAATAGGAAGCGTCCGACATTTTGTCGGGCGCGGCGCGCCCACATCCGCCGTCCGCCTGCAATCATGTATGGCATGCGCGATGACGTGGTGTTTTTTGGGCTGAGGTTTTGGTAGGCGATGCCGGGTTGGTCACCGGCGGATGGGGATGACGCTGAGGTGGTGTCGCTTCTTGGTTGGGGGCCGTGCGGGCTTGAAAAAGGATGGTCACTGTACGCCGGGAAAGGAGCCGGTTGGGGGAGCTTCGCAATCCCGGTTGCCCGAAGGCACCCGGCGTACAGTGACCATCAATGTCAGGCATGGACTGCCTGTCCCTTTGAAGGCGCACGTATGAGCTAACGTGCTACGAGCTGCTGCGCTCGGTCACTGCGGGTGGTGACGGGACATACTGTATCGATGGGCGCTTGGGGCGTCAGCCGGGCGATTCTGTTGTGGTTGTAGGTAATGGCGTTAGGGGTTGTAGCCTTCACGAATTCACACCGCGTGCTCTCAAAGCGGCTAATCCTGGCAGTTAGCTATGCTGCCTAATAAACAGATTCACTCCCTCAAGCATGAGCGAAACTCGCTTCCGATCGCTCACCTCATCCCATGTGCCATGGGCTGCAGCATTGCGAACCCCACCCCAAGACTCAATATCCTTCATATCTTGTTTTGATATCAGTTCGGATGCACGAAGCGCCTGTGCGTAACCGCTAATACTTGGTTTCTTGCCATTTAGGTCTATCCGCTTGTCCTCAACCCACGTGCGGAGAAACTCTTCCAGCGTCGCACCAACCAACACAGCCGCGGCTGCAGGGTGGCATTCGGATTTGTCCAGTAACGCGTGTGCCTGCTGCAGAAAATCCGAAACCACATCGATTTCCGCCTGTCTCTTGGGCGACAACACGTCATGGAGCCCTGCTTCCACGTAAACAATGAATGCATTGAGTACTGCCCTTGCTCCTCGAATACCCGAATCCGTGCTGTATTTATCAAAGTTACCTACTTGCTTGTAGAAGTCGCTTTCCTGTCCAGCGTAGGTTCGTAGAAACTCACGTGCCGCGGAAAGAGCGCCAAAAAAATGCATTTGACCTTCCTGCTTGGGCACTTTATCCAGCAGGGCTATGATCACCCCAGTCTTCTCAACTAGCTGCTCTGGCGTCATGAATGGCTCCCCTTCGTATCAATTAATTGGCTCTATAGGTGTTGTTTTGTTAACACGGCCTGCCTGATTCACGTCACCTTCTTTGCTGGGGACACTTGGTTCAAAAAAGTTCTCATAGCCTTACGATAATTAAATAACATCGTGTAGCCCACAGTCAGGTCGTCTCCTTCCGAAGGCGGAGGGCTGACGAAGGGGGCAACTATAGCGATAGATCTATCATTCCATTTTCCGCCGGCGTGACATAAAACGTTTCTTGCCGCGATCAACTCGTAGCATCCATACGCCGACCATTGGTACCTTGGATCAAGGTGAGTGGCCAATTTTTGCACCTTAGACTGTGGAAAATTTCCTGCAGTCTCTTCGTGTCCTATCAGCGCCTCATCCATCATAGCGTCAAGAATCACGACAAGATCTTGGATTAACATTTTAATTACTTGTTCAGATATCTGTTTGAAATGCGTATTTGGGTCTCGCCGAAACGTTAACGTTTTCCCATGGCTCTGGTGGGCTAGAAGAGTGGACGCATACGAGCAGTCCGGTGATACCCAGTCTGCGGAATCTCTCGCGCGTCCATCTATGGTCGAAAGGTCGCCAAACGCGACCTCCTTGGCCATGTGCAATGAGTGAATTAGCGTGTAAAGCGTGTTTGTCCAGACGTTTACTCTTTCCCAATCCATGAGGACTCCTAGCTGATTGATCCTAATTTTTATCGTCGCGAGTTACGGTCCAGCATGGTTCAATGCACACCATCTTCTTCACTGAATTAGCGCTTCCATGCCAAACAATTCTGCGATAGACACCAGCGTTCTGATCACAATATTGGGCTTGATGGCCGCTGTCTGGGCCGTTGTCCCGGCCAGTAACCGCCTGCGTTTTCGGCTGAGCATGTCATGGTTCGACTGGGGTGTCGCTATCGGGGCATTCCTACTTATCCACTATCTTGTCTTTGAGCAGTTTCTTCGTTCCATCGGCCTGTACTACAGTTTTGGGCCCTGGAAGTGGGGATTAGACAAGGGAAGTGCAGTCTACCTTCTGCTACTCGGGTTAGGCCTCTACATACTTTTGCGCGCGCGAACACCAAAGCTGGCAACAGGAAAACTCGGAACTTTCGAGGAACTGGTCAACACTTTCCTGCTGACGAAGCGGTACGACGAGCTTTTCACCCTCATCGAACCTCACCTATTCAAGCTGTTTAAACTCGCTAAGCACCGGTCTTTACTTGTCCGATTGATCAAAAAAATACGCCCTGCACCTTTTAAACTGACGTTGGAAATTGAGAATGGCAACCCGATTTTTCGGTCGGTGAACGAGGGCCTGATTCAAGCGACTTTTCGTTCGGCGATTACCAAACTTGAGTCGAAGCTTGCTGCTCGTGGGTGTCTTGCAGACAGGGCTCGGGATGTTTTAAAAAGTGTTCTTAATCAACCTAAGTTCGTTGCCTACCTAAGCGTGAGTCATCCCCATTTTTGTTTGAGGATTTTGGCGATCCCCGAGGTTATCCGGGAAGATTTTACAGATCTGTTCGTCGCGGCGCTCATTGCTGACAACAATAGTCTTTTGTACAGCGAATTGAAGAACAATCAAAACTTGAATGGCCGTCACCGACTCGCTCTGCCGACCTCGAATCGTATTGTTTACTTTCTATTTAACGATATAACAACTGCTGAGCGCCTGGCCTTGTATAAACCCATCGGAGAAAGCGTGTGTAGGTGCATTGATGAAGACCTCAAGCTAATCGATGCTTATAACCTGTCATTGGGCTATTACGACCAATCAGGAAAATACCGTTGCCCAGTCTATGCGGCGGTCAAACTTTTCGAGATCATGATTCATGAAGGCATCCACCAGGGAATGCAGGATCATCTCTGGCTGTTTTACTTTACTCATTTCACTGACAAGATATTGAAACAGCTACGTGATCAGCAGACTGACGACTTGAACCATGAGTGGCCCACACCGTTTCATTTTTTGATCTGCGAGATCGTCACAATAACTTCAAACTGGGTCGATGACTGTATTGAGGTCAAGGAAGCTTTAATATCAGATCAGGTCAGTAAAGCGGAGGGCTTCGACAGTCAGTACATATCCAAGCAAGCTGCCGAAGCGCTGGGGACCATCATTCAAAGTATCCTCATGTCTCCAAAGATCGATGATCGATTCAAGGGTTACGTCCTTGAGATCATCCTTGAGAAATTTAGGAGATTTCAAAGCCGAAAAGATGCAGATACCGTGGCGCATGCATTCATCAACTCGATGATCTTCGGAAACGGGTATCTTAAAGAGGGCTACCACCAAGAGCTTCGTCGAATATACAAAAATCTTGATCATGCTCTTAGGCATGATGTTGAGAGTTTTGATCTCGCTCTAAACGCTGCATAAAGGTGGAGTATATTTTTGGAAATCCCCTCAAGGTCAAAGTCTTCTTTGCTGCAACTGAACCCTGGCTTAGGAACTGAAAATTGAATAATTTTTTCATGGACTGTTGGCAAGTCATCGTAGGAATTCCGGTAGCTGGATGGGCCGTGATTGGCAGTTTATTGGCTGCCCTAATTGCGGCGCTTGTTAGCCTTTGGAATACACGCAGATCACTAGACGTGCAGTGCCTGTCAAATGCTCGGTCGGCCTCTACCTTCATCGCCGAAAAGCGCCAGAAGTGGATAGACGATTTACGCAACGATGCATCCAGATACATGTCATTGTCATTGGAAACTGCGGAGGCATGGAAACAGCTGTATTGGAAGTGCGGGAAAGAGTACGACGACCATCCCAATCATGGTCCGGAAGTGCTAAATGTGTGCGAATCGTTTCGCATTCATTTCCTTGGCGAGAACGCTGCTCGTGACAGCGAGCACCATCAGCTTTACATGCGCATCATATTGCGCTTGAACAACGAGGAAGAAGCGCATCAGAAGTTGATGGCGTCGCTGGATGAGTTGCGTGTCCATATGGCAGACCTAGCAATGGCCGCACTAAGGGGTACTTACTCCAATCAGGATCTATTCAAGTCCATAGCAGTGACTCTAGACTTAACAGCGGAGAACACCAAGATCATCCTTAAGGAAGAATGGCAGCGCTTAAAACGCGAGATCGCAGACCCCAATAGACTAATGCGTGAGATCCTTTCGGATGATAGAAACAAGACAACGGCCGATGGCGGAAGATTGCTCACGACTGCTCCCGGCGTTGCCACATCATTAGCCAAAGAAATCCCGGTGCCGCTGAAGCCCAAGAGTTGAGAAGCCCCACTCCAAAGCAAACGAAAGTAACCCACAGCGGAATGCCAATGCGGGCTAGCTTTGCTGCAAAGGTATGTGGAAAAAGCCCCAGAGTTCGGAGCGCTTCTTAACAACACTACGAAAAACTATGCAACGCTAGGAACCTTAAAAGTGATGGCGTTTTCGACATTAATAAGGTGCACCTTGTCTCCCTTTTCATTCCAAACTGGGCTATTCAGATTCCAGTGAAAATAGTGTGCGGCCGAGCCTTCCGTTGTCGCTCCCTTTCTATTTGTCCCAGCTCTTGTACTAAGGAAAACATAGTCGTCCTTCTCTACTTTCCAGCCGGGGAAAATGAACACATGTCGATGTACATTACTAGTGCTACCATCACTCTTGAATGTCTCATCAAAAA
Source organism: Pseudomonas sp. 3296 (assembly GCF_031456615.1). Classification (NCBI taxonomy): domain Bacteria; kingdom Pseudomonadati; phylum Pseudomonadota; class Gammaproteobacteria; order Pseudomonadales; family Pseudomonadaceae; genus Pseudomonas; species Pseudomonas sp. 3296. Next base: position 322,763 of record NZ_JAVDUY010000003.1, on the reverse strand, counting down.
TCATATAACCCTTGAGATTGCAGTCCTTTAGAGCTCGCATGACGACAACCTCTTTCGTTTCGTCGCCTTGCGCTCTCACTTCAATAACTTTTAAATCCATTACAAAATTCCCTTTCTATACAATATTTCGCCATTGTCTGGGCAGAGTGCCAGCACTGCCTGTAGGCTATCTGGGAGATGGTGCGAAGGGAAGGTCTTTTTGGATCCTAAATGTAGAGTATTCAAGGCATAAGGCGAGCGCGGCATAACTGCCACATAGCGTGGACAGAGAAAAAACCTCTCTAACCCAAGGATTTGACGACGATATGGACGATCAAGGAAGGTTCGACCTGTACGAAAAGCTGTACTTTCACGAACTTGACCGTAAGGACAAGTTACTGACGAGGCTAAATTTGCCGCTTGCGATGATTGTTGGGTTACTGACTTTTTTCGGGTTTCTTCTGAGCAAGCCGCCCTCCGGCGACGGTTGGCCGTATGTTTTCTTTTGGGCCTTGTACGACTGCGCTTTTATCTCGTTTGTGATGGCCTTGTGGCATTTTCGGAAAGCTTGGATACGGGGTGGGTTCGACTATGTTTTACCTGTTCTAAAACGGCTGGAAGAGCATTTTCAGGATAATTTAAAGCCTTACTTTGGTATCGATAGAGACGGTTTGAATAGCTATTTCGAGAAAGTGATCTACGATTACTACGTTGAAGGAGCCACTATCAACGCCACAAATAATGATGAGCGCTCGCAAGAGATTGATCATCTTTCAAAATACGTAGCACTATGCGCGGTGCTTGCTATCCTTTCATTTATTCCGTTTTTTATCGCTAACCACCCTTAGGTGATATATGTCTGAGCCGCCGAAGCCGCCACCGCCGCCACCACCGCCGATGCGAAACATTCGACACGATGTCCCTAGACCTAGTGATCGACCACCGCCGCCATCACATCGTAATCCTCCTAGGGAGCGATGATGCCGCGCGCGATAAGCGTTGCCTTCCGTTTTTCTGACCGCAAAAGGCCGCTTTCACAAGCGGCCTTTTTTGTGGGCGCTATCAAGAAATCCCAAGATTCCTGCTGTACCTCGCCAACTGATCTTCACCCCCAACCCGAAAAATATTCGCCAAATAATCCAACAACACCACCTCATCCCCATTGATCATCTGCCGCACGTAGGTCGCCGAAAACGGCGTCTCATACTTGGTCGGATCGCGCGGTTTATGAGTACCCAACTGGTACTCCTTCCCGGTCATGGTCATGGTCGTCACCAGCGGAATCTCATCCACCAGCCCGCCATTATTGAACACCTGCACATTAGACCGGCATTGCAACTGCACGCTTTTGAACGGCGAAACCAGCTTTCTGGCCGCCCCAAAATACAGGCTGTTCCACGTGATTTTCCCTTCCAGCTTGTCGATGCCATCCGGCAGCTCGATCAGGCCGACCATGCCCAGCCCCTGAAAGTCACTCATCACGGTTTTGATAGTGCCCAAGTCAATCTCTTCACACTTGCCAAAGAAGCTGCTGCCATCCAGGTAGATGTTGGCGTTGGAAATACGGTGTGCGCTAAAGCCTGCCATTTATGCGTTCCCCAGGTTGACCAGGTATTCCCCGGTGATTTCGGTTTCGAAGGTGCCGCGCTCAAACGGCAGCGGCACGGTGAGTTTGTAGTTGAACAGTGCGTGGCCCTGTTCCAGTTCGGTGTGCGGGTTGCGCGCCGGGTCGTACCAGCATTCGCCGCCGAGTAAGGCGCCGTCGCCGATGAGTTTGCGCAGGAACAGGTTGACGCTTTCGGTGAGGCTGGTGATGAGTGAGGTGGTGATGGGTTGGTCGACGTATTGCAGCGCGCTGTAGCGGATGGATTCGTCGACGACGTCTTTGGTGCGGCGCACGTTTTCGAAGTTGCGCATGTGGGTGACGGAGGGCCACGCCGCAGTGCGGTTGCCCCATAGGCGCAGGCCACTGCCGAAGGAATTGAAGACGGTGGTGATGCCGTTTTCGTTGAGCAGGTTGACCTCGCTGGTGGCGTCGTCGATGCGTGCGGTGAGTGGCCGTTCCAGGCCGATGACGCCCAGCAGCGGTTGGTTGGAGCTGCTCCACCAGTAGCCGTGGTCGTGGTCGACTTTGGCGCGCAGGCCGGCGGCGCGGATGGACAGCGGTTGCAGGCGTTCACCTAGGGTGGCGTCGTAGACCTTGACGTGCGGGTAGCACAGGCGGACTCGATCGCTGCTGGTGTTGAAGTTGATGGCGCCGGACGGCCCGCGCCCGGCGAGCACTTGTTGCACGGTGGCGCCGATGGGCGCGTCGACGTAGGCGACGCCGCCGACCTGGCCGGCCGCGATGGCCAGGTCGGCGGTCACTGCTTTTAAGGTGCTGAAGCCTGGGGCGATGAAGAGTTTGGGGAAGAAACCCAACTGGTTGTAGCTGTCTTGAAAAGCCTTCAACCCGGTGCGCCGCCCGGCCAGGGTGATGCCGCCGATGATGTCGGCCGGGGTGACTTGGCTGGGGTCGGCGTAGGTGTAGTCGGCTTTGATGTGGGCGTTGGCAGCGATGCTGCCGGTGGCCAGGCGTCTGACTTGGCCGGTGAGTAAATTCACGGTGTAGTCGGTGCCTTGCCCGTGGGTGACTGAGCCGTCGGCGGACTTTAGTTGCAACGTTTGCAACGCGCCGTGCGCCAGTTGCAACAGGTCGTTGTCGGCAAATTGCTGGGGCTGGTCGGTGACCTTGGCGTTGTGGATGGCCGGGTCGAGTACGTTGACCACCAGCACGGTGCCGGTGCCAAAGTCGTAGATGCCTTGCAGGGCTTCGGGGATGCTGAAGCCGTTTTGGTGGGTGCCGAACTGGGCGGCGTGGGTGTCGTTGAGGCACAGGGTGAGTTCGTTGACGGGCCCGGCCGGCGCGGTGCCGACCAAGGCGATGACCGCCGATTTAACTACCCGCACAGGACGAGGCCCGCGCTCGACTTCGGTGGTTTCTATGCCGTGTAGATAGTTGGCTGGCATGGGCGTTTATTCCTTCTCTGGTTTTAGAGACGCGAGAGCGGTTTTGTTGGCCGGCTTTGTGTGGGCCGGTAGCGGTGTCAGGTGTTTGAGCGCTAACAGCACGACGGTGTATTCGTGATCGGCTGGCAGCTCGACGGGCTTGTTTGGCAGCAGCTGGACGTCGAGTGGCTCGGCGGTATCGCCCACGTGCAGGGAGGCGGCACTTTGCGGGCCGGTATAGCGATAACGGGTCAGGTTCATGGGTGTTCCTCGAATGCAGCGTGTTTGAGCAGCGGCCCGTGTTCGGGAGGCATGAATTGCAGTTGCGTGGCGCGGATGGCGAAGTCCTGGGCGTACTGCCAGACGCCGTTTTGGTGGCCGATGAACTGCTCGGACAGTGGTCGACAGGCCTGATCAGTGTTTGGCGCGTACCAGCCGGTGAGGCAGGCGCGGATGCGGTCGAGGTAGCTGACCACGCCGGTTGTGCCGTTGAGCTGGCGGAAGATCAGCGTGAGGCGCAGCACCACGTTGCGGGCTTGAAAGGTCGCATCGGTGCTCTCCGAGACGCCAAAGGTGGACTTGCCGTAGGCCAGCAAGACGGCACCGCGTGGGTGGTTGAGGCGGTACTGCAGCGGGTTTTCTGGGAACAGCTCGACCATCAGTTCGTGGCCGACGTCGTGCTGCAGCTTGGCGAGCGTGGCGTCTAGCAGTTGCTCGGTTTGGGTTTTGGGGATTGCCGGTGTCATCCGTAGCGCCCCCAGGTGTCGGTGGTGAATTGTTGAGGGCGTGCGCGCACGCGGATCTCGCCGGGTTCTGGCGCGGCGTGGCCGGTGGGCAGGCCCAGGGTGACGACGCCGTCGCGGATGTTTTCCAGCAGTTTGAGGGTGTCTTTGCGGCTGTCTTTGACGGCATCGGGCAACGCGCCTTCGGGGCGGCGCTGGTACAGCCAGTGCCGCGTCAGGTAGACCACGGCGTCGCGCAGCATGGTGGGCACCGGGTCGAGTGGTAGGTGGTAGCGCCCACGCAGGTAGCCATCGACCAGTTCTTGCGCGTGGCGCAGGCCGTCGTCGATGACGCTGTCGTTGGGCTGCGTGGCGGCCGGGTCGTCGTTGGAGAGCTGAATGAGCGTCATCTGCGGGATGGCGTGGCCGAGGTCGGCGCGGGTGCAGTAGCGCATGGGTCAACCCACCTTCAGTTCGACCAGGGCTTCGGGGAACAAGCACATGGCCAAGGGGTTGGCTTGGGCTTCGAGGTCCCAGCCTTTGCCCATCTTGCGTGGCTCGGCCTTGCTGTAGAACGGTTGGCCCAGGGTGTTGACGGTTTCGTTGTAGTTGGCCGGGGCGTTGAACAGACGGAAGACGCCGCGGGCCATGGGAAAGACCTGGGCGATGTCGGCCGGGATAAAGCGCTGGCCGCTGACGGTGACGTCGTATTCGATGAACTCGATGCCGCCAAAGGTGAAGCCGGTGCGCAGGTCGCCGCCGAGGCGGTCTTGGGCTTCCTGGTAGTTGGCGAACGCGGCTTTGACCTTGGCGTGGTCGGTGAAAGCGTCGAACCAGTCCGGCCCACAGAAGGCGCGGAAGCCGGTGACCATGACGCCGCCGAGCTTGGACTCGGCGTGGCGTTTGGCGTCGAGACAGGTCTTGCGCACGTTGGTCTCGGGGTTGCTGAGGGGCACGGTGACCTTCTTCTGTTTGACGTCGAATTCGTCAAACAGGTCGAACAACAACGAACCGTCGGCGTCGAGCAGTTGTCCGCGCAGTGCGCCGACGCGCTGGAATTCGCGGGTGGCTTCGATGCTGTTTTTGAGGTCTTGCAGGTGGTCGTTGATGACGGTGGCCATGGGCGCGGTGGCGCTTTCCTGGCCGAAGGCGGCGATGCCTTGCAATTGGCTGGGCAGCAGCGGCCGGTTGATGGGCAGGTGCAGGGTTTCGAAGGTGCGGCGTTTGCGTTTGTTGCCTTTGACGGGGGCCGGGTCGTCGTTGCGCGAGGTGTTGGGCACGAGCACCAGCCGGCCTTCGCGTTCGTCGATGATGACGGTGGTGCTGGTGACGCCTTTTTCGTCGAACAGCCCCATGGCGCCGACCTTGCCGGGCATGACCGGGAGTTTGTTCACGGCGGCGGTGAGGTTGGCGACGCTGAACAGGTCTTGCAGGTTCATGGTGGGCTCCGTTAGAGGGTGGCGCGGGCGACGATGCCTTGGGCGTTGAGTTCGTCGAGGGCGGTGGTTTTTTGAGCGTCGGTGATGCCTGCGGGCCAGATGAGTTCGGCCAAGGCGAGGACGGCGCCGCGGGCAATGACGATGGCGGGCTGGTCGGCTGCAGTGGCGTCGATGGGGTCGGCCAGCACGGCGGTGGCTTTCTTGGCTGGGCCTGTTCCGGCGAGATCGAGCGCTTGGTATTTGCCGGCGACTTTGGCCAGCACCTGGCCTAGGAGGTAGTCGGTACCGGCCATTAGCGTGGCTTGGCTTCTGGTCCAGCCGGGGCAGACTTCGATCAGCAGTAAATCGCCCAAGTCTTTGGGTTGGGTGAATGTGGCCATGGGCGACTCCTATCGTTGGGCGCGGGCTTCGGCGTCGGCGAGTAAGGGGTTTTCGGTGGTTGGGGTGTTGGTGTTGTCGGCGCGGGTTTTGGTGGCGACTTCGGTGAAGCTGATGGCGCCGGCGAGGTCATTGAAGAGGGACTTGAGGCCTTCGCTTAAGGGTTGGCGGGCGTCGGCTTCGCCGAATTCCAGGGACTTATCACTCGACTCTGCGTAATCCAGTGCGGCAATGATGGTGGGTGCGTGGACGGGCTTCATGCCTGCGGCCACGAGCTTCTCGGCGTAGTCGACGCTGGCGGTGTGGATGGCGCTTTGCGCGGCGATGCGAGCTGCGTTATCGCGCTGGGCGATTTCTGCTTTGAGGCGCTTGTTTTCCGCTTGGAGTGCGATGGTGTGCGGGTCCGTTACGGAGAGCACTGCGCCGGTCGGTTTAGGCGATGGCGCTTGCAGCGAAGCTTCACTGAACTGAATAACGCCGGGCTCGCCTTCGGCCAGTTCGATGGGACGTAGGCCTTTGACCGCCGGCGGTTGGGCGCCGAGGAAACCGACGTGACGCAGGTAGTAAACACCGGGCACCGGGTTGTTGGGTGCGGTTGGGTGGTAGAAGGAGGCGGAGATTTTTTTGTAGCTGCCCTTGGCAATTTGCTCAGCGAAGGTAGCGTCGATTTGTTGGGGCTCGGCGATGAGGCCGTGGGCGGTGGCGGACAGAGATTTGACCCAGCCGGCCGCGGGTGCGTTGTGTTGCGGGTGACCGATGACCAGTGGGGCTTCGTGAAGGGCTGGGTTGTAAGCGGCGACGGTGGCCGCTAGGTCGGTTTCGGTGAAGTTGAGGGTGGTGCCGCATTGGGCGGTGTGGGTGCCGGGTTTGAAGATGTGGAGTGGGTTCATCGAGGTGCGCTTTGGTGGAGATGGTGCGCACAGCTTGGGGTGGCGTTTGTGGTGGGGCTTTTAATCGAGTTTAGAGAGGTTGTGGCAGTGAGCAATCGCCCGAGAAAAGAACGGAGTGGCTTCTATCGAGGCCACTCCTGAGCGGCTAGATTCTTGGTCAAACGCTATGGTTTATCGGCGCGAATTCCGCCCTGACGAAGTATGTTTTTTCTTCTGCCCCGAGATTCGAAATACCTGCCTGCGCGCCGACCTCAACTAGTTTTGCCTTGACCGACAGTTCCAGGTTTTTGTCCGTGGAAAATGACGTGTTTTCTTTAATTTCCAGAGAGGCTGTCAGGCAGCCGCCGACTTCGCGGGCAAACACTACGGCTTTCCAGGAGGGCTCATAGGAGAGCCAAAAGAAGTTTTCACGTTCGACTTTGCTGTCGGCTTTCCAAGGCCTGCCGGTTAGTGAGAATTCACGGGTATCTAATGTGTCGGTGTCGCGTTCGGTCTTACCTGTGTAACTGACGTCGCCACCACCCATAGGGCCGACTTGAACCGATGCTTCAGCAGTGACGGTGCTGCGGGTTTTATCGGAAGCTTTTTTAGTGATGCTGATTTTGGTGGCCCCGAGGTGAACCAATAGCTTGATCAGTTCCGACTCGCGCTCTTCCAGAAGGATGGCATCGTAGCTATCGCTTGGGATGTAGAGACTCCCGTTATCCGGATTCGGGTAGTCGGTCAGCGGGTGTTTCCGATAAGTCTTGCCAACGACAGGATGGCCCGGCTGGAAGCGGTAGCCTGCGGCCTTAGCTTGGCTGCGGGACAATGAGTGTTGTTGTACATACGCGGCGAGTAAACGTGCCTCTTCTAGCTTCGCTGCTTCTATCTCTTCGCTTTTTGCGCTGCGCTCCTTTGTGAGCGAAGGCAGCAAACTCGGAACACTAATCAATGCGGAGGCCATCAAGGCGGCTGGCAGTATCGGGCCGACGAGTAACCTCGCACCGGTTGCAAATGCTGCTGCGCCTGTAACACCGGCGAGAGCCGCGCCACCCGTTATGCCACCGATGTTGCCGTCACGACCAGGCATTGTGAAATTTACTGAGGAGCTGGTGCCACTGCCCTGGGTTGGGTTGGATGTGGTTGGTTCTTCCACGATGTAGATGAGGTCTAGCATTGGGTAAAGCTCCTTGTTGGCCAGACGCTTGTTTGCCAAGCCGTAGTTTTGTGGTCGCTTCCTTGCGAGGGAAGTGTTTTTTGATCCCTCTGTGTCGGCTTTACTCGGTGAATCTTGATGGCTGCCATCCTCGGTCGCTGGTATGCGCAGTTGTGGAACGTGGCTGGATTGGGTTCTAGCAGGCCTAGTGAGATGACCGAATTATTGGCCGAAGGAGGTCGGCTTGGCATTGCGAGGGGATCTATTGATGCGCAATGCTATTGTCAGGTTTTATAAAGCGTTTACGACTTGCTGACTGTTTCAGCGCGACTCGACGTGGGGACAACCGGTGAACGCAGCGAGGATGAGCTCCTGCAATCGGCACCCTATGCATGAAAATACTGGAGCAAGAAACGTATGGATTTGGGAAGCCCTGATGCTTACATCAGTATGGTTTCAGGCCTTGTAGGGGCATTTATTGGCGGTTTCTTTACGTTGAAGGGGGCGACTAATGCTCATGAATTGGCGTTGAAGAAGGAGGAAGCGGCGGACAGGGAGAGAATGATTACGACGTTAATGCTCTTGCGTACAGAGATTGCCAGTGCATGGGAGCTGTTCAAAGAAGAATGCGGCGATGAGTTGTCGACGCACGCTGAGGGCACACCTTTCTTGAATATATTGCCAATTGGGAAAAATCCGTTCCCTATTTTCGACTCGGGGCCGCCAGCACTAAACCTTCTGCCGCGGGAACTGGCAAAGGATGTCGTTCACTTCTATATGCGCGCAAAGGGCTTAATCGCAGCGATCGAAATGAACAACCGCGATTATGAGCAAACCCTCCAACATGCTCGAGTACTTTTGATCAGCAATGCAGAGCGTGCGCAGAAGGACGGTGAAGAGTTCTCTGATGAGAAACACGACCAGCTGTTTAACGACGGTGTAGCGTTCATGGCCGGCCAACTAGGCATGGGCGATACCGCTGATGCGATTAGATCGCTCGCGCAAGAGCTGGCGCCTATTGTGGGACGCATCACTACAAAAGTAGATGAGCTTTTTTTCCCACTTTCCGACAACCAGCAACGGACGAACTGATGGCACTGCCTTCTTTTGATAGGGCTTGGCCTGAGCGAAAAGGTATGAAACCACGCATTTTGGTTCTGGAGATCAGAGATAAAGAGCGCGTTGACGAGTCGCCGCTTGGTTGGATCGTCGTCGAGCGCGAAGAAGTGTATGTGCGCGATCCTCTAGACGGTCAAATCTGCGAGGCGTCAATCCGTTTGTCGTATCAAAGAATCACGGCCAGGCACTCGTCCTACGAGAGTGGCCATGGCCAATTTGACGGCAGCTATTCGCGTCTTCTGAATACCGTTTCTCTAACCTCGTCTTCGGTGACCAACGGTGCTGTTTTTCTTGGTTTGCCCGAGTTGTATGGGCAACGGGTTGGCACCTACTTGATGAACGTGATCGTTGAATGGGTAAAGCAGTGGCCTGACGCTGAGGTTAACCCCATCAAGCTGCTAACTGGACAGGCACGCGGTGACAATAAGGCGCGACGTAACCGGTTTTACGAACAGTTCGGTTTTATATTTGATTACTTTGATCCTGGCCAGCGTGAAGGCGTCTCACTTCCGATGCAGGTTCGGGCGTTATCCGTCGTAGAGACGTGGAAGAGTAATATCTTCGAGCACAGGATGTTTGACTACTTGGCGGAGCGTTTGGACGCAGTAGAGTCTTCGCAATCGAAGTTTTCAGCCCTTAACGAAGCTTATACGTATTTGAGAGCAGAGAAGAAAAAAGCAGAGGCCTGTCCGTTGTGCTGGGCCTTTAGACGTTGCTGCCCCCAGAAAACAGGCCGCTTCACCATCGGGCTGACTTTGGTCGTATGCATCGGTCTGTTTTGGTTCAAAACGATATAGCAGATCGAAGAGCGTTGAAAACGCGCTTAACTTAATTGCGAAACCGCAATCAGTCGTACGTGCTTGGTCGAGAGCGTCGACTGATTGCCCATTCTGTCGCAACCTAGATATCGTTCCATCTGAGGCTACGTCAAATTTACGCACGCGATTGCATCGCGTGCTGTTTCATTCGCGTCCTGATTTCATCGAGCAACTGGCACTCTGGCTTGACCTTTATACTTTGCCCGTTGGTGCAATAAATCATCACGCGGAAAGTCGCAAGATCGATCCAGTTACGAAACTCCCTCCCCTGAAACGCGATCCAGTTGGTATCAGAGTCTAAGGCAAAGCCAAAATGGGCTTGGTCGCCGTCGTTGAGGACGCGCAGGAGGCTTTCGCAGAATTCTGTAGGCGCCCCAATCTTGATTATTCCGTGGGTCCTCCTAAACAGTCCATGGCTAAGGCCGATCGTAGAAATTCGTACTGGTCGGTCCCCTACATTCGTGACCATGATTGAGACGAGACGATCTTGCTTGCTTCCGGAAACTATAACCCTAATTCCACAGAAAGCTGAGAGCTTGATTCGACCTGCTTGCCGTCCCAAATGGAGAGCCACCAACGCTGCGAATACTGATCCGAACGCCGCAGCCCAGTCAGCTACTGATCCCCAGTTGAGGTTGGGAAGTTCCATTGTATTTGTTCCTATGTTTCGACCTTGAGTGATGTCGCTAGGCTAGCATAGATGTCTGGGATTGATGACGAGTCGCCGAAATACGATGTCGGGCGTGCGGTGCGGTCATCAAAGAGAGAAATATTTATCCAGAAGAACAATTTTTGTTAATCTTGGCTATGTGCCATTATCTGAAAATCCCCCCCCCTGATGCGCACCCTAGATAATCAGGGTAGGCGGATTATTTTTGCTGGATTCTGTGGAGTGAGTATGACGTTTAAGGAAGTATTAAAGGCTTGTGTTGGTGTTTTGGAAAAAATTACGTCAACGTTCGTTGATGCCTTAACTCCCCCTGCTAGCTATGTAAAGAAGAACCTTTTCTTTGTTGGCGTTTCATTTCTTGCGGTCATTGCTTGCGGGAGCGTGTTTGGCGCTTTGTATTTCCACTTTTTTGAGGGGATTGATATCCCAAAATTAGTGGTCGTGAATAGTGCAACCGCAAGCTATTGGGGGCAGCTAGGGGATTTTGCGGGTGGGTTTTTGAATCCTCTTTTGAGTTTTCTAGCGTTGATGGCCGTTCTGAAAACGATGTCTTTGCAGCGGGCCGAGATGAAAGCTGCCCAACTTGAGGCTAAAACTGCCACACAAGAGCAAAGGCAACAAACAGCTGTCTATTCAAAACAAATGTTTGAATCAACTTTGTTTGGTATGCTTGATGTACATGCGAAGATATTAGGGGATATCAAAAGCGTTGGCCTGCAAGGAAAGATTAGCGAAGGGCGAGATGCAATTGATATGTTTGTGAAAAAATTCAAACACTCCAACTCCTATAGAGCTGGAAGTTTAAATCCAGCTCTCGCAACAGATGAGAGTATACGAAGCGAAATCAAACAGTTTTGCAGCAATAATGTAAGTGTCGTTGGTCATTATTTTCGTAATCTTTACTGGATCATGAAAATGATAGATACCAGTCAAGACGTACAGTCGGATGTCAGAGACGATTCTTTTACTTCCGGCAAAAGAAAATTTTACATGGATTATCTTCGTAAAAGAAATTACACAAATATTGTACGCGCGCAGCTTAGCGAATCAGAAATGGCGATGCTGCAAATAAACTGTTTAGGTCCCTACGGTGAGGATCTCAAATACTACGTAGAAAAATACTCGCTACTAAAGCCGCTGGGAAAAAGCTACTTTGGTTCATGGGCAAGTTACATGTCTCAAAAATTCAATGGCATGGCGTTTTTAGGATTGGAACATATTGATGTCGATGAACTAATGAAAATGAGGGTGGATCGAGTAAATCGAAATACGTCTGCGATCAGAAAGAAAAGCTAGTCACGGGGCAGTATTTTGATTTGTGCGTAGGTATTCACCTTTTGTTAAACCTCATCGGAGGTTGCTTGTTTAAGCGACCTCAAAGTTACGTCCTGAAAGCTACAAAACCTTGCGCCGTTGCCTACAGCTGCGCCAGAATCCGCCGGCTTGTGCGCTTTGGGGCCACTCGGTAACTTAATTCGTGTCACTGCCCATCAGTGATCGGGTTTAGTCGCCCGTGTTAACTCAGTTGTGCATGCATCTGTCATGCAGGTTTTTCATTGCCTGCACTTGATGGTGGCTGTACGTAGGGCGCCCTTGGGCGCGCCGGATTTCTGAGTTTGCCGGTCGACTAACCTGCGTGCAGCTGCCTCCCCTTTCGTTAGTCGCTAGAGGGTTGGCACACCTTTAGGAAAACTCAGAAAATGATCAAGCCTTCTCCGAATCCTCCGGATACCGATCCGGTTTCTCCGTACGAACCCGATTCAAAGAAGCTCAATGAGGCCGCCGAGCGAGCTCTGAACTTCCACTTCCCGTCGAACGCCGACATCAAAGCCACCAAGCGAACGCGCAGTACCCTGTTTTCCGTGGACCCCACGGCCACGGCTGAAACCCTGGCGGTTTTTTTGGTCGAGACGCTGGCGGCTGTCGATGTGATGATTCATCAGTTGGTGGATCATCTGGAGGGTGAGTCACGCTATGCGCTGCTGGGGATTTCCAACAGCATCATGGTGGCGGAGATCACGGCGAACGGGGTGTTGGATAAAGTTGAGCCACCTAAGTAGTCGCTGGCCTGTAGAGAGGGAGTTTGTCGCGTCCCGCTGGGCAGCGAAGTGGTCCCAACAAATGGGCCTGCTGCGCAGTCCAGCGGGGGCAAGCCCCCTCGCCACAGGTTTCTCGGTGCTACTGGCTGGTGATTGGTTTTTGTGTCAGGCCCGAGATACCGCGTAATCGTTCATCGCGAGCAAGCTTTGCTCCTACCAAGGTGTGTTTTAGGCTCGCGTTGTTGGATTAGGATTTTCTGCCACTTGGCACTATAGTAAATGCCAAATGTCGCAGCGACGGAGGCTGCCATGAGCGCCAAGAAAAAAGATGTTGCAGGTGGTGAGTTTGTCAAAGTTAACAGCCACACAGGCAAGGTCAAACCACGCACTTCGCAGCCTGTCGTCGTGATGAGCCGAGGCGAGCATACGGTGACGGTGACCCTGGCGGGTTCAAGTCGCGTGCCATCGATGGTTGCAGTCTTGCTTGCTGGCAAAACCAGCGATGATCGTATGGAGATCTACAGGGCCGTTAAGCACGGTTTTCCGCTGCAGTCGGTGCTGGACATGATCGACAACAGCACTGTGTATAAGCAATTCGGTGTGTTGTCGAAGATCGTTGGCGCCTCTGATCGCACGCTTGCGCGGCGACTGAAAACGCCCGATGAAGTGTTGACCCCGGAGCAAAGCACGCGCGCGCTTAATTATGCCGAGGTGTTGGAAAAGGCAACGGATGTGTTGGGTTCGCGTGAGCTTGCCGAGCAGTGGATGGTCAAGCCTGCGCGGGGGCTGGATGGTGAGACGCCTATCGACCTGATTTCGAATTCGGTCGGGTATGAGTTGGTGACTGACTTTCTGACGCGCATCGAGTACGGGGTCTATTGATGGCTAAAGACCCTTTGAGCAGTGAGATTCACTTCTGGCGCCTTGATCCTGCTGAATATGCCGCCACCTGGAATTCGGGTGTGGGGGCTGAAAAGGTGGGTGGGCGCTGGAACCCTAAAGGGATGGCCACGGTTTATGCTGCACTGGATGCTTCTACGGCGATCCTTGAGGTGGCGGTGCATAAGGATTTCGATGCGCTGGATTGTAAACCCCATCGTCTTACGCAAGCGCGCGTGCTGGACACCTCCAGGATTTACGTGGTGCAGCCCGAGAGCATTGCCAACCCTAATTGGCTGGTACCGGGTACCCCAAGCCGTAGCCAGCAGCAGTTCGGTGCTGAGTTGCTGAAGCAGTACCCGTTTGTGTTGGTGCCTTCTAGTGTTTCGCCGCATAGCTGGAATTTGTTGATGAATCCACCTCTCGCGGATGGGTTGTATGAGCTGGTACTGCAAGAACCCTTTGCCCTGGATGGGCGGCTTAATAAGCCGTTGTCCTGAAGACGGTTTTGCCCCTATGGATCTGTGTCCGCCTAGCTGTCGAATCACCCGATGGCTTCTGCCTTTTGGCATTAGGTTGTTACGCATCCCAGTGGGAATCAGCTTTCTCGTCACAATGTTCAGTGGTGCTTTCTTTGATTACCGACTGACATTTGGGTTGTACAGCCTAGTCAATGCACTGAGCAACTGACTGTAGTCCTGAGAGGCGCTCGCGCCAGTTATTCGCTGCCGATAATCAGACTATCATCCAGGCTGAAATCTAGGGTTTGAATAGCCAGTATTTGTTAGGGGCGCTTCCTGTAGGGCTCAACCCGGCTCTTTTATTAACGGGAAGAGACTCTTGGATGATGTAATGCATGTCGTCAATTATCGAGCGCACGTCCCCATAGTACGAGTGGCCAAGTAAGCTGGTGTCAACGTTGGATGCGTCGATAGTATCCATCCCCTTTAATATCACCAGCCCAGAGCCACTATCGCCTGCGCGTGGGTACCCATGAAGTTTTTGCGATGCAACTAATGCTTTGTCGTTGGATGATGCGTACAGCGTGATATTTCGCTCTGCCTTCAAAAGTCTTGGTGCAATTTGCTGCTTGAATAATTCAGCGTCAATGTCAGGAGCTGCAAGAACTATTGCCTTCAATTTTCCAATGACTTCCGGTTTTTCTACTGCTATTGCACCAATCGCCTTGGCAAGCCCACGCGTTCCCATACTGTGGCCTACAACGAAAACGTTTGAAAATCTAGCATCTGAAAGAATCTCAACCAAAAAATCCTTGATTTTACCTTCCGAAAGCTCAATGTTTCTTTCGTCCGCCTCATAGGCGGTCAAGGATGCTGAATTTCTAGATGGCCAACTATAGAATATTGGAACGCCGTCAAAATTAAGATCGTAAGCCATTTGTGCTGTCCGCTTCGCAGCATCATCGAAACCAACGTTGAAGCCATGAATGAAAACGAAGGCACTTCCCGATTTTGAAACTTGTGCTAGCCATCCAATATCTCGAGTGAACATATCGTGTGATAGTAGTTCTGTCTTCAGAATCATGACGTGTTTTTGCGGGTCTTCGTCAAATTCAAGTCTAAGAATGGATGGGGATTCGATAGCCCCAGTTTTATGATGCGGTGGGATACTTACATAGCAATAGCCATAACTGAGTCGCCCTGGTTCTGAGGTGAAGGTTATGTTGTTGTCGTTAGTGGTGTATTGCCGATCTGTGGCGAAGTTAACTCGTACACCATGATAGCCTGAGGTGTCTACTTCACGTGGATCTTGCCATTGTTGGAGTGTATTGGTGACGGGCGAATCTGTGCGAGAAACTACATCGATGGTAGAGAAGTCAAGTTTTGGGCGGATAGCATAAGTGTTGTAGGGTTTTTCATTTTTTAGTGCGGTGGTATTTTCAATTTTCCCACTATCGACACTCCACTTATCGGTGGGAGTGCCGAAACGTTTTGTGCTGTCATTGAAAATAATATACCGGCTATCAGTGACTATCGACGAATTAGATTTTTTCCCTATCGATGATTTGGGTTCTGGAATCGATAGGGGTTTCGGTATCGGCGGTGAAGTTGGCGTTGGCGTTGGCGTTGGCGTTGAAGCTACACTTGGAATAAGCATCGGCGGGGCTAAAAACTCCACCACTGAAGGTATTGATATCATTACTGATACAGCCATTGATATTGTTACTGCGATTATCGTAGCTATTCTTAATGACTTTAATAACCAGAGCCGCTTGAATAGCTTTTTAAGCTTCATAGCGATCACCTTGAATCTCAAAATCTACATGTTGGTTGGAGACTAGCAAAGAAATTAAATTCTGCCACGGCTATACCCATATTGGCGTTTCGGACCTGGCGTGAAGGTGTTAGAAACGTACCGCTTTTTCGAAATGATTCATCGCCAACCCTAGAATTGCTTCTTCCGTTTCGGGTTGTAATTCGCCGTCGGTACTCATTGGCAGGTATAAACGCCCCGGAACATCTCCCCACAGACGAGGAAAGTCTGCCCGCTCCCCACCGAATTGCATCATTGCTGCATACGGTTTGTTGCTGCCAACCAGTGCCGAGCTATCGGTGGCATGGGTGGTGATCGAGGCGGCCAGGCCGGCGGCACTGACTTGAAGGATCTTGCCAGGCCAGTGGCCGTGTTTGGCGCGGTTCTCGATGGTGGTGTCTGACAGTTCGGCCCATCCGGGGCGGCCTTCATTTTCAAAATTATCTTCGGTCTGGCTGGCGAGTTCGGCGGCGATGCTGCACATGAGTGGCGCGAGGTCGCCAATGGTCTCTTCCACTTTGTTTAGGGTTTGTTGCAGTTGGTGGTTTTCTAGTTCGATGGTGAACATGGGGCGGCTGCTCGATCCTTGGGTTTTAGGTGTGTCAGATGGGATGGGTGTGGGGAAGAGATTTGGGGCTGCTGCGCAGCCCAACGGGGGCAAGCCCCCTCGCCACAGGTGTGTGGTGCCGGTGGGTGCTGGGGTTTTGGGGCTGTGTTGGTTGGACTGGCGCTTTCGCGAGCAGGCTCGCACACGGGGGTATGGGTAGGATTTGGCATGGGTTAGGTGCTGGATTGTTCGTGTTTTAGGGCGTTAGCCACGCCGGTGCCGGGGGCGTGGTTGAAGCCGGGGTCAGTGCGGAATGTGGTGGTGTGGCCTTGGGGATTAGTGAGGCGGATGCCTGTGACGGTGGCGGTTCTGATTTCGCCGGTGTGTTTGTTGGTGCCGGTTTCTATGGTTTCGGTGAATGTCTTTCCTTGGCTGAAAATTACAGCTAGCCCGCGGCGTTTGACGGCGGCTTCGCTTAGGGCGATGACGCGGCATCGGCAGTTGAAGCCGTTGGGTGGGTAGATGGCGGACCAGATGGGGTCGTCGTGGCGGAAGACTTGGCCGTGGAGTGCCCGATGGCTGGGGCGGGTTTTGCCGTCGAGGATGGCGATGAGCATCCAGTATGGGTGGGTGTTGGTGGTGTGTTCCATGCTGGCTTTGCGTCCGGCCATGTAGGCGCTTTGCAGGTTGGTTTGGTAGATGGTTTTGAGGCGGCGTGGGCTGCCGAGTTGGACGTGTTCGGCGGTGCCTTGGCTGTCCACGATGATTTGTTTACCCCACCAGCCTTGGGCTTGGAGGATGGGTGTTAGGTTTGCGGTGAATTGTTTGAGGGTGTGGCCTTGTTGCAGGGCTGTTTCCAGTGCGACGCGGATGTCGGACAGCAGGTCCAGACGCATGGCTTTGGTGACCGTGAAGGCTTGGTCGTGGGCTTGGTCGAGCATGTCTTGCCAGTGCCAGGTGATGGCGTAGCCCTTTTGCTTGAGATAGGCGATGGCGTTGGCGGGTTCGAGGCCGAAGATGGCTTTGAGGTCGGCTGGGTTGAGGCGTTTCGCGGGGATGGTCATGTCAGTCTTCCCGGTCGGCGTTGGCGCTGAGGCGGCCCCAGGTGTCGGCCATGAACAAGAGGTTCGCGAGCGGTTGTTCGGGTGCCTGGTCTTCGTGTTGTGGCGAGGCTTCGGCCAACACTGCGTTGAGGGTTTGTTCGCTGTGTTGTTGGAGCACTTCGGCGGGCAGGCTGTCGATGGCTTGGTCGAGTGCACGTTGATCCAGTAACGGCCGTAGGGCTGGCTCGGCGAATTCGGCTGAGTCGGTGGTGCCTGGTGCGTTTTGCAGGTCGCCGTCTTGCAGGTTGTAGGTGCGCTGCCAGTAGGCGTTGGTGAATTTGACGCCGGAGTCGGTCAGGGCCTTGTCTCGCTGGGCCAGGCTTTTGTCGATTTCTTCCTGTTGCCACAGCGCATACAGCGGTGCGACGACGTCGGTGCCGAAGTTGATGTCGACGACTTGGCGGATGCAGGCGTTTAGCGCGGTGGCGACGATGGCGGCGTCGCCGTCGCGGATGTCTTTGGTGACTTCGGCACCGGCTGTTGCGCTGGCGTGGTTGCTGTCTTTTTCGGTGGTCTGGTTTTGCCCGAGCATGGCGACGTTGATTTCGCTGCGGCAGTACTCCAGCAGTTGGCGGTAGACCTCGGCGCTGCCGGCTTTGCCGGCGGCTTCGATGATTTGCACGCTGGCATCATCCGGGATGGCGGCGACGGCGTCTTGGACCATGGCTTCGAGGCTGTTGAGTAGCAGCTCAGTTTCGCCGTCGGTGGCGCCGCGTGGGTGTTTGCCGATGACCCAGGGGCTGCCGTATTTTTCGGTGAATTGCACCCAGAACTTGAGCCCGCCTTTCATGAAGGTGGCCGGCCAGAAGCACATGCTCAGATCCGGGAAACCGTAGGGGTTGGCGTAGGTGGCGTCTTGGCGGGCGACGATGAAGCGTCGCGGGTCGCAGAGTTCGCCGTCTTGGCCGGCGTCTTTGGCGCGAAAGCGCAGTGCGTTGTCTTTGTCGTAGAAGAACCATTCGGACGGTTTGCCGAGCAGGTCTTGTGGCACTTGGTGCAGGCCGAGCGGTTGCCACATGAGTTCGATGGGTTGGTAGCCGAACAACGGAGCATCGAGCAGCTCGCGAATGATGCGGTCCAGGTCGAGGTCGGTGAGCCAATCTGTGATGAAGCGCTCGACATTCGGCGGTGCCTCGCCGCGTTTCAGGCCGCGTTCCAGGGGCAGTACCGCGGCCTTGCGGCGGCGGATGTTGCCGCCGACCAGGGCTGAACTGCGCAGGTCGCGGTAGACGGTGATGTCTTTGCCTTGGGCTTTGAGGATGGGGTCTGGGTTGGGCAGATTAGCGCCGCTGACGCTGCCCGTTTCGGCGCGGCCACGGGTGGCGATGTGGTGGTTGAGCCTGGTGCTGCGTTTGGCTTCGGCGAAGCTTATGAATTCGGTGGGGCTGACCCACAGGCCGTTGGTGTTCATGCGTACCCCTGGGTGATGTGTTGGCCTTGGCGTGGGCGGCGAGATTTAACGTTGACCGGACCGCTGGCGACTTCGAGTGTGGCGAAGTTGGCCAAGGCGCCTGCGCCAGCGAAGTCGCCGTGGCGGTAGAGGTCGGGGTCTTTGAGGTCTTGTTTGCGGGCTTTGACGATCATGGGGATGCCGTCGACGGTTTCGATGGCGCGGATGTCCTGGTGCAGGGAGTCGTCTTTGGGCAGCGTGACGGTGCCGTCTTCGAACAGTTGCACGAACTTGGGCATCCAGGCGCCGTACCAGGCGCGGGTGATTTTTACTTGTTGGATGCGGTTGTGGCCGAACTCATCGGCGGTGTCTTCGGCGAGTGTTTCGCCACTGCCGGTGGCGTCGAGTGCGGCACCGACAAAACGCGGCAGCCGGCGCAGGATGTAGAACAGGATCTGCTGCTGTTGCCGGGTGGGCACTTTGTGCATCTCGACCACGAACGGCACGTCGCGATGCCGCGTCTGGTCGACGGACATCGGGCAGATGATGGAGAAGTCACGGTGCCGGGCGTAGTCCATGCCGAGGAAGTGGCGCAGCTGGGGGTTTAACGGCTGTAGCAATTGTGCCAGGTAGCGCTCGATCCAGTCGTTGACGTAGGCCTCGCGCCGGTAGACCGGCTGTTGGGTGAAGTCGTCGTCCAGTGCCAGGCGCAGGACGGTGCGACCGGGGCGCATGGCTTCATCGATCCAGATACCGGGGATGCAGACGCCGTTGCCGTCGCGGGGAATGGCGTCGAGCTCTTCGCGCATTTGCGCTTTGCGTGGGCCGTAGGCGTTGCGGATTTGTTTGTACCAGGCTTCCTTGCCTTCTGGTGTGGCGACTTTGCCGGCCATGAAGCACACCCGCTCATACAAACCGTTGGCGACGGCGTCGTCGAAGGTGGCGCGGAAGACCTTGGCGCTGCTGCCGTAGCGCTGGTCGCGGATGTCGCTGACCATTTGGTTGAAGGCGTTGGCCTTGCCGTTGTGGGTGCTGATGATGACGATGCGCCCGCCCCAGATCAGCAGCGCCGTGGCAGCGTCGAGCACGGCGGAGACGTCGCGGTGGAAGGCGGCTTCGTCGATGATGACTTTGCCCTGCAAGCCCCGTACGCCGGCCGGGTTGCTGGACAGTGCGACGATTTTGAAGCCCGAGGCGTAGCGGATGCGGTAGGCGTTGATCTGGCGGGTGTTGCCGGCGTCGTCTTGGTCTTGGAAGAGGAATTCTTCGATTTGGCTGACGCCCGAGGCCTGGGCTTCGGCGATGACGCGGCTGAATTTGGCGCAGTAGCCGATGAATTCCAGGCCTTTTTCTTTGGTGTCGCCGATGTAGAAGCAGTCCATGCCGCCGGCGATTTTTTGCGAGGCAGCGGTGATGACCGAGTCGAGTGCTTCGGCGAAGGTGATGCCGGTGCGGCGGCCTTTTTCACAGAGTTTGATGTGCGCATCGATGGCCAGCCAATCGGACTGGTGGGCCATGAGGATGCCTTCGAGCAGTGGGTTGTAGCCTTCGGGGATCTGCCGGACGCTGGGCGGCAGTTCGTCCCATTCGATGACGCGCAGTGTGCTGGATGAGGGTTTCATGGTTTGACGCCGAGGAATTTCTGGCGCCAGAACAGGGCCTGGTCTTCGGTCATGCCTTGGGCTTTGACGGCGTTGTCGAGTTCGGCGGCTTGTTCTTGGAGCAGGCGTTCGCGGGTGGCTTTTTCAATGGCCTGGCGCTCTTTGACGCTGAGGGTTCGCGCTTCCATGGTGGCTTTGGCGGCGCGGGCCAAGGCGGAGACTTCGGCGATGGTGACGTCGTCTTTTTCGTGGGCGCCCATGGCGGCTTGGTAGGTCAGGGTTGAGATGGCTTCGACGAGTAAGGCGCCGGTTTTGTCGGTGGCGTCTTCGCCGAAAGCGCCGACGAAGGCTTCGGCCATTTCGCGTTGTTGGCGGGCTTTGTCGATGAGTTCGTCGAAGCCGACTTTGAAGCGGCCCAGGGCGCTGCGGCTGGGGGCTTTTTCTTGGGGGAAGCGTGCCTGGAGGTCGGCGAGCATGGCGTCGAGGGTCAGGCGGTCTTCGCGCAAGAGCTTTTGGATGTAGGCCTTGACCACCGACGGCAGGCGGTTGATGGAGGATTTGCCGGCCATGGTCAGGCCCCCGGCCGTTTGATGCCGGGCACGCGAGCGCGGCCGGCGGCGATGTCTTGGCCGCGTTCGGTGAGGGTGGCGACGAGTACGGGGCCTACGTCGGCGAGGGTCATGGCGCCTTGTTCGGCGAGCCAGTGCAGTTCGGTTTTGACTTGGTCGCGGCTGGCGGTATGGCCGAAGTTGTCGAGGGCGGTGTTGAGGACGGAGCTGTTGGCGCGGTAGCCGGGCATTTCGACCAGTAGCCGCAGGATGACCAGGCGCATGTCTTGGCGTAGGAAGTCGGCGTAGTGGGTCATGTTTTTTCTCGCAGCAGGTAGTCGTTGATGCGGTCGAGCGATCGGGCTAAGGGGCCGAGGGCGTCTTTGACGCCGGACAGTTCGGCGCGTACGGCTTTCATGTCGCCCAATAGGTCGGTGACGGCGGTTGGGTCTGGCAGGTGCCGGATGTGTTCTTCGAGGGCGACGATGCGGGTGCGCAGTTCGAGCAGTTCCTGGGCGCTGGCGGCCTGGCGTTTGGTCATGAAGGTGTAGGCGCCCAGTACGGTGAGGATCAGCCACTGGACGGTCTGGAAGCCGAAGTTGAGGTCGTTCAGGTTCATTCAACACCGCCTGTGGGTTTGCGGTTTAGCGCAGGGCTGGTTGGTCGGGGCCTTGTTTGATCAGGCGTGCGACGAACAGGAGGATGGCCAGTGCGCTGTTGAGGGCGGCGTAGGCTTTGGATGACAGTTGGGGTTGCCAGAGGGGCAACAGGTCCAGTTGGGCGAGCGCGACCAGGGCGATGACCAGGCTGATCTGAATGCTGTAGAGCCTGTGGCTGCGGCGCCAGTTGTTGATCAGTGGCATGCGGTGGCTCCCATGGTCTGGCCGTGGGTGGTGCCGCGTTCGATGCCGGCCAGTGCCAGGCCTTCGGCGATGATGGCGTCGCCGTACCAGCGGCCGCCTGGCAACGGGCCCGCGCCGTTTTCGTGGCGGATGATGACGGTGACTAAGGCCTGCATGACGTCGAAGTCGTAGACGTCGACGCTGTCGACTTCGGGATCGAGGCCTAGGGCGCGGGCCACGCTGATGACGTAGGCGTCGGTGTTGTTTTCTGTGGGCGGCGCCCAGCGTTCGACGATTTCGCGCACGGTGTCGATGCGGGTGCCGTTGGTGGCGAGGCGTTTGTCTTGGTAGGTGATGAGGACGCGGGCCATGGCGCGGATGCCCCAGTGGGGGTTTAGGTATTGGACGAATTGGTTGTCTTGCTGAACGGTGGCCATGCCTTGCCAGCGGGTGCCGTTGGTGTGGCGGATGTTGCCGGGGTTGTAGTTGCGGATGCCGCGGGGTTGTTCGGGTCGCATGGGGGGACGCCTCCGGTCGTGGCGCCCTGGGGTTTGGGGCGCTGGATATGCACACGCCGCTATGGTGGGCGGCGTGGGCTGGAGGGGCTTTTAATCGGGTTTAAGGAGTGGGCTGGGGTTCGCTTTCACGCTTCGGGTTTTGGATACTGCTCTCGCAAAAATCAAAAACTTGAGATACCCAAGCTTGGCAGATACCTATTTTTGGCAAATCCTCTTTTGGGTATCCCATGGCCCGCATCGTTTCGTTGTGGCAGATGGCATTTAAAACATGCAGGACTGGAGGCTCTTCTGCCTCGATACTCAATCGCGCCGCAGCAACTTCTAGTAGCCGCTCTTCGGATTCGATGCCGAGCATGCGTTTTTCCAGTTCTACATACTTGCGCATGAAGTCCGTGTGATCGCGGCCGCGTTGTGCACTGCCAATTACCAGGTTAATGGATGCGAAAACGGTCACTGCGGCGGAAGCAATGAGCGCCAAAGTTTTGGTGTTCGTCTGAAGGATGCCGTAAATCGCGGTGGACCCGAAGATCAAGGACAGCATATTGGATGTTTTATCCAGCCTGTCATAGAACCCACGACGGCGTTGGTGATAACGGATAGAGCGACGCACGCTGAAAAGCGTGTTGTGCCAACGGTCGGCCAGATCATCGGTTGTCGCTCCCATCCTTATTTCCCTCTGCCAGGCCGTGGTGGTGGGGAGAGAGTGTCTACCACTTCATTATTTCCTCGCCGTCTTTGCTCATCCGTGAATGGTCTGCGATTTGTCTGATCGGATTTGTTGGTGCTGCCCTGTTCCTTGGATGGACGATTATTGTCATCATTATTTTTTTTCAATTCGCTGACTCCATGCTTTTGTGGTTATTCAGTAAGTAGCTGCCTGATGGCCTTTTATTTAAGTCAGCACTCTAGAGCGCTTTCTCGCTGTTTGTTTTTTTATTTTACCGACGCAGCGTTTGTCGAAGGATCTGCCTGCTTCAGGCATTCGGTTTGGTTAAGTTTGTACTCATTTAGGCTGCTTTGGATGGCGCCGGGAATAGACTCGTTCCCCCCTTGGCGTGCAGCAATGAGTTGCGCGTGCCACCAGCTGTTGGCAAAGACGGCCGCTGAGCTGCACGTGCCCAGCGGTTGAAACACGGAACGACCAAACTGGACGTGGCCGGCTTCAAGCAAGGCTTTGAATGCTCGGCTGTGAGCAGCCAGTTCAGGGAGTTGGTTGGCCTTGAGTAGGTGTATGCCTTCAGCCATGGCGCTGTCCAGTGCGACAGGTAGTGGGTTGCGCTGGTCAGGGCCTCTGCACTGGCGATGGTGTGCAAGGCTGTGGGAGGTGCTGCTTCAGATACGAGGGTTTGTGAGGGTTCGGTCGGTTCGGGTTTACTCGGTAGGAACCCGTAGACCATGAGGACTGCGATGAGACACCAGCCGACGATCAGTGTGGTTTTTTCGGCGGTGTGCCGCTCTTTCCAAGGCGTGGTCTGTTTTTTCTCGGTCATTAAAACTTCCTTTTAGGGTGTCTTTGGTCGTCCTTGACCGTGTACTCGGCGGCGTTTACAGCGCTGTCTGCCGCCTTTTTATTTGTGTGAGGTCATGATCATGAATGCAAAGAAGCCAAAGACGCCTGTCAGGCCTACGGCCCAAGGTTTTAACGTTTCAGGCAGAAAATCTCTGACGAAAAAGCTCAGCACGGCGATGCCTACGCAGGTGACGCAGATCTTCAACATTTGTAGGTTGTTTCGATCTTTGCGCGCCTGTTCTTTTTCGTGTTCAGCGACTTCGTCGTGGCGGTGCAGGTTGTAATCGCAGTGCATGCACAGTTGGGTGTAGCGCCAGGTGCCGCGGTGACATTGCGGGCATTCTCGGGCGCGGTCGCTGCCTTCTGGTGGGGGTTCTTTGGCGGTTTTTATGTCAAAGGTCTGGTGGCCAAGGTTGATGTGCCCCCGGTTGCCTTTGATTTTGATGGTGAGTTCGTGATCTTTTCCATCCCTGGGGAGATTTTCGATTTCCTCAGAAAGCCTGGCTGACAGATTTTTTACCAGGTCTTCATCCTCGCTTGGCATACAACTCCTTTTCTATTTAGCGATTTACTACCAACTTCAATATTCGCTCAACGCGTGGTTCATCAAACCCTTGATCTTCACCTAGCGCGTTGTAGACCTCTGCGGCGACTTCGGCCAATTTTTTGGACGGCCAGCGCCGTCCGGCTTGTTTGGCTGCGGCCTCTAGCATTTCGATGATTCGACCGAGTTTTTCGCTGTCGATGGGGGCCCATGCCGCGGCTGGTGGCGGGACGGCGATTTTTTGCCCGGTGATGATGAAGTACAGGTCGGCGCCACCTTTGGCGATGGCGGCCATGTAGTTAGCGTCGGGCACGCGTTCGTCTGCTTCGTAGAGCATTTGCGTTTTCTTGGTCACGCCGGCCAGTGCCGCGAAGTCGGTCTGGTTGAGGCCCAGTCGTGTGCGTTCTGCGCGCAGCCGTTCACAAAAAGAAACCATTCGGTTACCAAAAAGCCTTTTAAAAGGAACCGATTGGTTCCATCATGGGTTCACACCGTCCGACCACGAACGGCAATTTAATCGGCACCTTAGCGGCGCCAGCAGCCCCCCGGAGTGAACCCATGGAGCTACGTACAGCAGATCAGGCCCGAGCTGAGCTCAAGGCCAAAGGTGTTTCGATTACCCAGTGGGCAATCGCTAATCGTTTTTCGCCCAACCTGGTGTTCGAGGTGTTGGGTGGACGCAAGAAATGTGTGCGGGGTCAGGCCCACGAGATTGCGATCAAGTTAGGTCTTAAGGCCGGCGAAATTTGTAATGACCCGGCGACGGCCCTTGAGCTGACCTGCTGTGTGGCGTGAGGCTCACGATGAAAAATGATATCGGTTATTTGGAATCTACCGCTTTAAAACCCCTGCTGTGTGGGTGTGCAGGGCAAAAAAAGAAACTTCCTACAAAAAACCCACGAACCCACACCGTTTTCGGTGTTTTCAATACTGGCCTAACCCGTTCGCTGGTTAATGCCATTGGTATTGAGGGTGTCAATTTACCTGAAATGTTTGGGTCGGAGGCGAGCTTATGAATCGCACGGTGTCCGCAGCTGCGCGGGTGTTGCGCGTGTTGAAGGCGTTGAAGGGCCACACGGTGACGGGTTTGAGTAATTCGGAGCTGGCTTTTCTGACGCAGGACAGCCCCAGCAATATCACGCGAGCGATGCAGACGCTGATTGAGGAAGGTCTGGCGGTGAAGCTGGATAACGGGCGCTTTGCGCATTCGGTGGGTGTGTTGCAGATCGCGCAGGCACATGCCGAGCACATGGTTCGTTTGACGGGGCGTATGCAGGAAATCAATCAGCGGATTGCCGCTGGGTCGATCGTTTAAGGAGGTTGTATGGCACGGACGAAGAGCATTCCCGTCGAGGCATTGGCGTTGCCTGCTTTGAATGGGGCGATGTTGACGGCTGATCAGAACGCTATGGCGGTGCTTCATGCCTCGCACAGTGATGAGCGGGACATGGTGAATCAGTTGTTGGGCCAGGCGCAGATGGCAGGCGCGTTTGAGGCGTTTTCCCGCACGGTGCGGACTTCGAAGGTGGCGTTTGTGAAGGAGAACAAGCTGTATCGGGGGATGGCCGGGCGTAAGAGTCCGCACGGTGCAGGGTTGCTGAGCGGTACGTGGGTTGAGTTTTGTGGGTTGTTGGGCCGTTCGGTTGATCAGGTGGATCGTGATATCGCGAATTTGCGGGCCTTCGGTGAGGAGGCTTTGGAGTCGATGTCGCGGATGGGGATTGGTTACCGGGAGTTGGGTCAGTATCGGCGTTTGCCGCAGGACCAGCAGGCGGCGCTGATTGAGGTAGCGAAGGCCGGTGATAAGGAGGCGTTTGTTGAGCTGGCCGAGGAGATTATTGCCCGGCACGCCAAGGAGAAGGAGGCACTGGGTCGGCGCCTTGATGAGTCGAGTGCTGATTACGCCGCGCAAAGTGAGGTGATGGCGAAGAAGACTGTTGATTTGGATAAGGCCCGGCGGGAGTTGGAGTTAACACGTAAGCGGATTCAGGCGATGCCGGCGGATGAGGCGGCGAAGGCTTTACGTGGGGAAGTGGCGGCGATTGCTTATGAGGCGGAGGCCAGTGTGTTGGGGCCGTTGCGTGAGGGGTTTGCCAAGCTTGGGGCGTTGGCTGTCGACGGCGAGGATCACCGTGCTTTTAAGTCCGGTTTGATTCGGCAGTTGGAGGTCACGTTGGGGACGGTTCGAAGTGAGTTCAATTTGGTTGATCAGGTGGATGGCGCAGCGGTCTGGCTGATGCCTGCGGAGGCCTGATTGATGAGTCCGATCCACATTCAGTTGTTGATGCAGGTGGCACAGCGCATTGATGCGGCTTCGCATGGTGAGCGTACCGCTATCTATCAGGCCGGTGCGATGGCGATGGGCGTTTCTATTTCAACCTTGCAACGCCATTTGAAGACGGTGCGTGTGGCTAAGCCGCGTAAACGTCGCAGTGATTCGGGGTGTAGTGCGTTGCCGCTTGAGGAGGCGCGGTTGATTTCGGCGGTGTTGATGGAGTCGATCCGGGCCAACAATAAGCAGTTGTCGACGATTGTGCGGGCCGTTGAGCGCTTGCGCAGTAATCACTTGGTGAAGGCTGGCCGGTTGGATGAGGAGACGGGGGAGTTTCGGCCGTTGAGCCGCAGCGCGATTAGCCGGGCGTTGCGTGCTTATAAGTTGCACCCCGAACAGTTGCTGCAAGACGCGCCGGCGGTGTCGTTGGCCAGCCAGCATCCTAATCATGTTTGGCAGATTGATGCGTCGATTTCGACGCAGTTTTATCTGGCCGATGACGGCGCTCGGGTGATGAATATGGCTGAGTTTTACGACGGTAAGCCCGCCAATTTGAAGAAGATCGAGCGCCAGCGGCTGTGGCGCTATGTGATTACGGATCACACCAGCGGCACGCTGTATGTGGAGTATGTGTTGGGCGCGGAGTCGGCTGAAAATCTGTGCGGTGTGTTGATTAATGCGATGCAGAAACGCAGTGAGTCTGACCCTTTTCATGGGGTGCCTTGGGTGTTGATGACGGATCCCGGGGCGGCGATGACGAGTGGCATTTTCAGAAATTTATGCCGTGTTTTGTCGATTGATTTGATTATTAATCGGGTCGGTAATGCGCGGGCCAAGGGTCAGGTTGAACAGGCGCACAATCTTGTTGAGCGGGAGTTTGAAAGTGCTTTGAAGTTTCAGGCGGCGAATAGTCTGGAGCAGATTAATGCGTGGGCTGGCCAGTGGATGCGGTATTTCAATGCGACGTCTATTCATACCCGCACGCGGCGGACTCGCTATGGGGTTTGGCAGTTGATTACGCCGGAGCAGTTGCGTCTGGCACCGGGTGTTGAGGTGTGTCGCGAGTTGGCGGTGAGTACGCCGGAGGACCGCAAAGTGAGCAATTTGCTGCGGGTTTCGTTCCGGGGTGCTCAGTTTGATGTGAGTTCGGTGCCCGGGGTGATGGTGGGCGAAAAGCTGCTGATCACTCGCAATTGCTGGCGGGATAAGGATTCAGCGATTGCGGTGTTGGTGGGTGATGACGGGCGTGAGCGGTATCACGTGATTGAGCGCATTGGGGTGGATGCGTTTGGGTTTGCCGAGTCGGCCGCGATGATCGGTGAGCAGTACAAGCGTCATGCCGAAACGCCGGCCCAGGTGTCGCGTAAGGTGTTGGAGCAAATGGCGACTGGCACGACAAGTCTGGCCGATGCGCAGGCTGCTCGTAAGGCGAAGGCCGTGCCGTTCGGTGGGCTGATTGATCCACATAAACATGTGAACGATACGGTGCTGCCGGCTTATCTGCCTCGGCGCGGCACTGCGCTTAATGTTGATGCACCTTCCGTTGAGTTTGTACCGCTCAGTCATGTTGAGGCTGCGAAGTTGTTGCGCCCGCGCCTTGGCCATCTTTGGACGGCCGAGACGTTTGGCTGGCTGCAGCAGCGGTATCCGGAAGGTGTTTTTGAGGAGCAGCTGGACGCCGTTGAGGCCGAGCTGAATCGACCCGTTGAGGTCTTGCGTACACCGTTCAGCCTGGTTCGGGCGGCGGTTGGGGGTGAGTGATGTTGAAGCTGAAGAAGGTTTTGCAGGCGGTGGGCCAGCCTCAATCGGCGTTGGCCAAGTCTCTGCGCTTGAGCGGTGCGACGGTTGCGCAGTTGGTGAATCACGGGTATTGGCCGCGCAGCCTGGACTGTGCCGAGTTACAGGGGCGTATTCGGGTGTTTTTGACTGAGTCAGGGGCCAATGATGCCGCTGTCGCCCATGCGTTTGATGATGTGGAACCGCCGTGCGCTGACACGGCCGGTCCGGCCCTTTTGAAAGAGCCGTCCGGGGAGGACGATTTGATGTTGCTGCCAAAGCAGACGTTACAGGCGATGACTCGTAAGGCTTTTGGTTTGTTTCGGGACCCGTTTGACGAGTTGCAGTGTGCGCAGGATATGTGGGTGAGCCCGGATATTCGGTATGTGCGTGAGGTGATGTATCAGACGGCTCGCCATGGTGGTTTCCTGGCGGTTGAAGGGGAATCGGGGGCTGGCAAAAGTACGCTTCGCCGGGATTTGGTGAATCGCATTGCCGAGAATAATGACCCGGTGATGATCATTGAGCCGTATGTGTTGGCGTCCGAGGACAATGACGTTAAGGGTAAATCGCTGAAGAGCACGCATATTGCCGAGTCGATGATGGCGGCCGTCGCTCCATTGGCTAAGCCCAAGAGCAGTCCTGAGGCGCGGTTCGCTCAGTTGCATAAGGCGTTGAAGGAGTCGCATGCGGCCGGGTATCGCCATTGTTTGGTGATTGAGGAGGCTCATAGTTTGCCGGTCCCGACGCTGAAGCACCTTAAGCGCATCCTGGAGTTGGAGGTCGGGTTCACTAAGTTGGTGAGCATTATCATGATTGGCCAGCCTGAGCTGGGGGTGAAGTTGAGTGAGCGTAATGCGGATGTGCGTGAGGTGGTGCAGCGGTGTGAGCGGGTCACGCTGACGCCAGTTGATCATTCGCGGCTAAAGGAGTTTTTGACGTTCCGTTTTGACCGGGCGGGCAAAGCGCTCGGCGAGGTTATTGATGAGGGTGGTATTCAGGCGATTGCTGCGCGGCTGTCGCAGCCAGCACGTCATGGAGGGCGGGACGTGACTGTGTCGCTGCTTTACCCCTTGGCGATCGGCAATTTGGTTATCGCGGCGATGAATCTGGCTGTTCAGCTTGGGGTGCCGATGGTGACTGCCGATGTCGTTAAGGGGGTGTGAGATGGATGCTTTGAATCTGGTGGGTGCATCCGTGGGTGAGCCGTTGAGCATTTTGACTGAGGCGTTCCCGGCGAGGCTTTCCGCTTTTAATGAGTTGACTCGCGAAATCCGTGAGGCCGGTATTTCGATCAGGCTTTTGGTGCTGCTGGATAACAAGATTTTTATCGAAGAGGACAGTGTCGAGCTGTTTATGGAGAGGTTTGGGTATCAGTTGCGGGGGATTCGCTATGTGCCTGCGGGGCAATTTACCTGCAATACCGTAACGGTTCGGGACGTTGATGTGGCTTGGTTTTCGTCGGTAAAGGAGCAGGATTTATGAGTCTGGCCCTGCTGCGGTGGTGGATGTATGAGTGACTTCCGAAGCAAGGGGCCGGAGTTGCTGGTTGATCTGACTGAACACGTTGCGGCTTCGCTGAGGGAGTTGGTGTCGATGGATGAGGGTTCCGCCCGCCATGTGGCCAAGGAGGTCGCCGATCGTATGGCGGCGCATTGGGGTGGGCAGAATGTGTATTTTCCGATGGGGCTGGCGAGTAAGTTGAGTCGGCGGGATCGGCTGATCTACGAGGAGTTCAACGGCACCAATCAAAGCGATCTGGCGCGTAAGTGGGGGGTGTCGCTTCAGTGGATTTATAAGATTGTGAAGGCGGTGCGCAAGGATGAGATTGCGCGTCGCCAGGTCGATATGTTTGCCCCGTCAGGTGATGACTGAGCGGGGCTTTTTATGTTGCGTGGGGTGCAAGGGTATTGCATAGGGTGTCCCGATTTGTGCCCGCCTATCCCGGAATGGACCGGAGTTATCTCGCTTACTCGTTGGGATTTATCTCAGGCCTAAACAGGCACCGAGCTGGTATGCCAGATCAGCACCCGCGTGACGCGGTTATCTTCGGTTTCCAGAATCTCCAGGCGATAGCGACCGATCTTCAGGCAGACCGCGCTGTCCGGAATGGTTTCCAGCGCTTCGGTCACCAACCCGTTAAGGGTTTTCGGACCGTCGCTAGGCAGATGCCAGCCGAGGCTCTTGTTCAGATCGCGAATCGACGCCGCACCATCGATCACCAGGCGCCCGTCGGTCTGCGGATGGATGTGCGGATTGTCGAGGCTGTGCTGGCTTTCGAACTCGCCGACGATTTCTTCCAGAATGTCTTCCAGGGTGACGATGCCAAGCACTTCGCCGTACTCGTCGACCACCATGCCCAAGCGGCGCTGCTGCTTGTGGAAATTCAGCAATTGCAGCTGCAGCGGGGTGCTTTCCGGGACGAAATAAGGGTCATGGCTGGCCGCCATCAGCGCTTCCATGGTCAGGCTGGCATCCGGCAGCAAATGACGAATGTGCCGGGTATTGAGCACCGCTTCGACCTGGTTGATGTCGCTGTGGAAGACCGGCAGGCGCGTACGCTTGTTGTGGCGCAATTGCTCGATGATTTCCTCGATCGGGTCGTCGAGGTTGATGCCGTCGACGTCACTGCGCGGTACCAGAATGTCGTTGACCGTAATGTTGTCCAGCGCATGGATGCCGGACAGCGGGTGCGGGCGGCAGACACTGTGGTCGTGATCGTCGTGGCGATCCCCGGGTATTTCATCTTCGCTCTGCTGTACCACTTTGACTTTGCGGGCGAACGGTCGCATCAGTAACTGGCTGATGGCGTTGAGCAGCCAGGCGGCCGGGTAAATGATTTTCAGAGGAACACCGAGCAAGGTGTTGCCCAGGTTCAGCACGGCGTCAGGGTAGCGAGTGGCGAAGGTGCGCGGCAGGTAGTCGGCGAATATCAGCAGTGCGGCGCCGGCGCCGATGCAGGCAGCCCAGGGACCATTGGCCGACCAGGTGAAAATCGCGAGCAAGGTGCTGATGACCATGACCAGCGCGCGACACAGGGTATTGCAGAAAATCAGACTATTGAGCGGGAAGCTCAGCTTCGCCACCGGTTTGTCGCTCGAACGCGAGGCGGTGCGCTGGGCCAGCAAATGCTGTTGTGCCACTTCGATGGCGGTAAACAGCCCCGACCATAAAATCAGCAGGGCCAATACCGCGAGCATCGGCCCTATGGGCAAGTCGTCCATTAATGCCGCTCGTCAGATGTGCAGGATGTATTCACGAACCAGCTTGCTGCCGAAATACGCCAGCATCAGCAGGCAGAAACCGGCGAGGGTCCAGCGAATCGCCTTGTGTCCACGCCAGCCGAGTCGGTTACGGCCCCACAGCAGCACGCTGAAGACAATCCAGGCCAGGCACGCCAGCAAGGTTTTATGCACCAGATGCTGGGCGAACAGGTTGTCGACAAACAGCCAGCCGGAGATCAATGACAACGATAGCAGGGTCCAGCCGGCCCACAGGAAGCCGAACAACAGGCTTTCCATGGTTTGCAGCGGCGGGAAGTTCTTGATCAGCCCTGAGGGGGGCTTGTGCTTGAGCTGGTGGTCTTGAACCAGCAGCAGCAACGCCTGGAACACCGCGATGGTGAACATGCCGTAAGCGAGGATCGACAAGAGGATATGGGCGAGGATGCCCGGTTCTTCGTCGATGACCTGCACGGTGCCGGCCGGGGCGAACTGCGCCAGTAATACGGTCGCGGCCCCAAGCGGGAACAGCAATATGAGCAGGTTTTCCACCGGGATTCGTGAGCAGGCCAGCAGGGTCAATGCAATGACCGCCGCGGCAATCAGGCTGGCGGCGCTGAAAAAGTCCAGGCCCAGGCCGATTGGCGTCAGAAGGTGGGTGAACAGGCTGGCGCTGTGGGCCAGTACGGCCAGCACGCCGAGCGTGACCAGCAGGCGCTTGTTCGCCTTGGCGCCGGCGGCCAGACGAGAGCCCTGATATAGAGTCGCAGCGGCATATAAGCAGGCGGCGGCGAGGGTGGTAAGCAAACTGGGTGACAAGGGGAGCATAAATCCTGTTAGGCAAGCCCGAAAGGCGCTGAGTTTGGCATAGAACCCCCGTCGCACGAAAGTGTGAGGTGTCCGCCAGACGCAGTCTTCGCTATAATCCGCGACCTGCCCACGCCGCAGGCTCGCCGAGCACATGTTTATTCCGGTCTGGGCCGCCATTATCCCGGTCTACACAGGGCCTGAAAGGATCGCGCAATGTTTGAAAACTTAACCGACCGTCTCTCGCAGACGCTGCGCCATGTCACCGGCAAGGCCAAGCTGACCGAGGACAACATCAAAGACACCTTGCGCGAAGTGCGCATGGCATTGCTCGAAGCCGACGTCGCCTTGCCAGTGGTCAAAGACTTCGTCAATTCGGTCAAGGAGCGCGCTGTCGGCACTGAGGTGTCGCGCAGCCTGACGCCGGGCCAGGCTTTTGTGAAGATCGTCCAGGCCGAGCTCGAAAGCCTGATGGGCGCGGCCAACGAAGACCTGAACCTGAGCGCCGTTCCACCTGCCGTGATCCTGATGGCCGGTTTGCAGGGCGCGGGTAAAACCACCACCGCCGGCAAGCTGGCGCGCTTCCTTAAAGAGCGCAAGAAGAAGTCGGTCATGGTCGTGTCTGCGGACGTTTACCGTCCAGCGGCGATCAAACAACTGGAAATGCTTGCCGGTGAAGTCGGTGTGACCTTCTTCCCGTCCGACCTGAGCCAGAAGCCGGTCGACATCGCGCAAGCGGCTATTAAAGAAGCAAAACTGAAATTCATCGACGTGGTCATCGTCGACACCGCCGGTCGTCTGCACATCGACGAAGAGATGATGGGCGAGATCAAGGCGCTGCACGCCGCGATCAACCCGGTCGAAACCCTGTTCGTGGTTGACGCCATGACCGGCCAGGACGCCGCCAACACCGCCAAGGCGTTTGGTGATGCACTGCCGCTGACCGGCGTGATCCTGACCAAGGTCGACGGTGATGCCCGTGGCGGTGCCGCGCTGTCGGTTCGCGCCATCACCGGCAAGCCGATCAAGTTCATCGGTATGGGCGAGAAGAGCGACGCGCTCGATCCGTTCCACCCTGAGCGTATTGCTTCGCGCATCCTCGGCATGGGCGACGTGCTCAGCCTGATCGAACAGGCCGAAGCCACCCTCGACAAGGACAAGGCCGACAAACTGGCCAAGAAACTGAAGAAGGGCAAAGGCTTCGACCTCGAAGACTTCCGCGATCAGCTGCAACAAATGAAAAACATGGGCGGCCTCGGCGGCCTCATGGACAAACTGCCGAACATCGGCGGTGTGAACCTGGCGCAGATGGGCAATGCCCAGGGTGCGGCAGAAAAGCAATTCAAGCAGATGGAAGCCATCATCAACTCCATGACCCCGGCCGAGCGCCGCGACCCTGAGATGATCAGCGGTTCGCGCAAGCGCCGGATTGCCATGGGTTCCGGCACTCAGGTGCAGGACATCGGTCGCTTGATCAAGCAGCACAAGCAGATGCAGAAAATGATGAAGAAATTCTCCGCGAAAGGCGGAATGGCCAAAATGATGCGCGGCATGGGCGGTATGTTGCCCGGCGGCGGCATGCCCAAGATGTAAAGAATTCGCGCCGGCAGTCATGTCGGCGCAACCCCACACGGAAGTGGGATCTCCAGCAAACCCGCACTTGGCGGGAGCTGACTGGCCGTTTTCAACGACGGCTCTATAGCAAATCTGGATGGCGTCCGATAGGCCGCCGGAAAAAGTCATTTGCAAAAGTCCGGATATTCCTTAGAATATGCGGCCTTTCGGGCACCTATGCCCGCTGTGCCTTTAGATTTGCAGCACCGACTACAGGAACGATGTTCACATGCTAACAATCCGTCTTGCCCTTGGCGGCTCCAAAAAGCGCCCGTTTTACCACTTGACCGTAACCGACAGCCGCAACCCGCGCGACGGTTCGCACAAGGAACAGGTTGGTTTCTTCAACCCTGTTGCTCGTGGTCAAGAAGTCCGTCTGTCCGTGAACCAAGAGCGCGTAGCCTACTGGCTGAGCGTTGGTGCACAACCTTCTGAGCGTGTTGCTCAGTTGTTGAAGGACGCGGCTAAGGCTGCGGCCTGAGCAATATGAACGCGACGCCAGCTGTTGCTGATGATTTGATCGTTATCGGCAAAATTTATTCGGTTCATGGCGTTCGCGGCGAAGTGAAGGTGTATTCCTTTACTGATCCGACAGAAAACCTGTTGCAGTACAAAACCTGGACGCTCAAGCGCGAAGGTAATGTGAAACAGGTCGAGCTGGTCAGCGGACGTGGGAACGACAAGTTCCTGGTCGCGAAGCTCAAGGGTCTTGATGATCGTGAAGAAGCTCGTCTTCTGGCCGGTTACGAGATCTGTGTGCCGCGCAACCTGTTCCCTGAATTGACCGACGGCGAGTACTACTGGTACCAGCTGGAAGGTCTGAAGGTTATTGATCAACTCGGGCAATTGCTCGGGAAAATCGATCATCTTCTGGAAACCGGCGCCAATGATGTAATGGTGGTCAAGCCTTGCGCTGGCAGCCTGGATGATCGCGAACGCCTGTTGCCCTATACGGAGCAATGCGTGTTGGCCGTCGACCTTGCCGCAGGCGAGATGAAGGTGGAATGGGATGCGGACTTCTAAGCGTGGCTAACTTGCGCGTAGAAGTGATCAGTTTGTTTCCCGAGATGTTCTCCGCCATCAGCGAGTACGGCATCACCAGTCGGGCGGTGAAACAGGGGCTCTTGCAGCTCACCTGTTGGAACCCGCGAGACTACACGACGGATCGACATCACACCGTGGATGATCGCCCATTTGGCGGTGGTCCGGGCATGGTGATGAAGATCAAGCCCCTGGAAGATGCTCTGGTTCAGGCCAAGGCAGCAGCCGGGGAGGCGGCGAAGGTAATTTACCTGTCCCCCCAAGGCCGTCAACTGAATCAGTCGGCGGTGCGCGAGTTGGCGAATCTGGATGCATTGATCCTGATTGCCGGCCGCTATGAAGGCATTGACGAGCGATTTATTGAAGCGCATGTCGATGAAGAGTGGTCGATTGGCGACTATGTACTGTCTGGCGGCGAGCTGCCGGCGATGGTCCTGATCGATGCGGTTACACGACTGCTGCCTGGAGCTTTAGGGCATGCGGACTCCGCCGAGGAAGATTCCTTTACGGATGGTTTGCTGGATTGCCCGCACTACACCCGACCGGAGGTGTATGCGGATCAGCGTGTTCCCGACGTGTTGCTAAGTGGCAATCACGCGCATATCCGGCGTTGGCGTTTACAGCAGTCCCTTGGTAGGACCTTTGAACGACGCGCCGATCTTCTGGAAAGCCGCTCGCTTTCTGGAGAAGAGAAGAAGCTGCTCGAGGAATACATCCGCGAGCGGGACGATAGTTAACAACGTATCGATGGTAGATCCGACGATTTACCTTAGGAGCACAGCATGACTAACAAAATCATCCTTGCACTCGAAGCAGAGCAGATGACCAAAGAGATCCCTACCTTTGCCCCGGGCGACACCATTGTCGTTCAGGTGAAAGTGAAGGAAGGCGACCGTTCGCGTCTGCAAGCGTTCGAAGGTGTTGTTATCGCCAAGCGTAACCGCGGCGTAAACAGTGCATTCACCGTTCGTAAAATCTCCAACGGTGTTGGCGTAGAGCGTACTTTCCAGACCTACAGCCCGCAAATCGACAGCATGGCCGTTAAACGTCGCGGTGACGTACGTAAAGCCAAGCTGTACTACCTGCGTGACCTGTCCGGTAAAGCAGCTCGCATCAAGGAAAAACTGGCTTAAGTCCAGCTTCCGATGCAGAAAAAAGCAGCCTACGGGCTGCTTTTTTGTTGCCTGCGATTTATCTTCCCTGACCGTACTGTTGGTCTTGCCTGAGCCTTTATGCCCGCCATCGATCATCCCCTGATAGACCAATTCCTCGACGCCCTGTGGCTGGAGAAAGGCCTTTCCGACAACACCCGCGATGCCTATCGCAGTGACCTGGCGCTGTTCAACGGCTGGCTGCAGGAAAAGGGCCTGGAGTTGGTCAATGCCGGTCGCGAGTTGATCCTTGATCACCTGGCCTGGCGCCTGGAGCAGAACTACAAACCCCGTTCCACTGCGAGATTTCTCTCGGGTGTACGTGGCTTTTATCGCTATCTGCTGCGGGAAAAACTGATCGCCGTTGACCCGACCTTGCGCGTCGATATGCCGCAACTCGGTAGGCCTTTGCCTAAATCCCTGTCGGAAGCCGACGTCGAAGCCTTGCTCAAGGCGCCGGATTTGAGCGAAGCCATCGGCCAGCGTGACCGCGCCATGCTCGAAGTGCTTTACGCCTGTGGCTTGCGCGTGACCGAGCTGATCAGCCTGACGCTGGAGCAGGTCAACCTGCGCCAAGGCGTGCTGCGGGTGATGGGCAAGGGCAGCAAGGAGCGACTGGTGCCGATGGGTGAGGAGGCGATCGTCTGGGTCGAACGTTACATGCGCGATGGCCGCCAGGAGCTGCTTGGCGGGCGTCCCAGTGATGTCATGTTCCCCAGCCAGCGCGGCGAGCAGATGACCCGCCAGACCTTCTGGCACCGCATCAAGCACCAGGCCAAGGTCGCCGGGATCGGCAAGTCGCTGTCGCCGCACACCTTGCGCCACGCCTTCGCCACGCACCTGCTCAACCACGGCGCCGACCTGCGTGTGGTGCAAATGCTGCTCGGTCACAGCGATTTGTCGACGACCCAGATCTACACCCACGTCGCCCGGGCGCGCTTGCAAGACCTGCATGCCAAACATCACCCGCGCGGTTAACACAGGACTCTGTAGCAGCCGGCCGCAGGCTTCGCCAGATGCGACATAAAGCGTCTTGCACCGTGAGCGAAATGTCGTGCATCAGGCGCATTCGGTCACACGGACCTTATGTGGTAGGCTTTGCCGGTTTGCACGATGGGCGGTTATGACCCGGTGTTTCGGCACGGGCGTTCTGATCGTCCCATTTGTCCGCCTTCAGGAGTTCTCATGCGTCTGACCCAGATTTTCGCCGCCGCCGCCATTGCGTTGGTCAGCACCTTTGCCGTCGCCGATGACGCGGCCGACAAAGCCATTCGTAAAAGCCTGGAAAACCTCCAGCTCGAAGTACCGGTAGAAAGCATCTCCGCCAGTCCGCTGCCAGGGATGTACGAAGTCAAACTCAAGGGCAGCCGCGTGCTATACGCCAGCGCCGACGGCCAGTACGTGGTTCAGGGCTACCTGTTCCAGCTCAAGGACGGCAAACCGGTCAACCTGACCGAGAAAACCGAACGCCTGGGCATTTCCAAACTGGTCAACGACATTCCGGTTGCGGAAACCGTGGTTTACCCGGCCATCGGCGAGACCAAATCGCACATCACCGTGTTCACCGACACCACCTGCCCTTACTGCCACAAACTGCACGCCGAAGTGCCTGAGCTGAACAAGCGCGGCATCGAAGTGCGCTACGTCGCGTTCCCGCGTCAGGGCCTGGGCTCTCCAGGTGACGAGCAGCTGCAAGCGGTATGGTGCTCGAAAGACAAAAAAGCGGCCATGGACAAAATGGTCGATGGCAAGGAAATCAAGGCCGCCAAGTGCGATAACCCGGTTTCCAAACAGTTCGCCCTTGGTCAGTCGATCGGCGTGAACGGCACACCGGCCATCGTTTTGGCCGACGGTCAGGTCATTCCGGGCTACCAGCCTGCGCCACAAGTCGCCAAACTGGCACTGGGCGCGAAGTAAATTCGCATCGTCACGGTCAGCCATTGACGATCGTGGTCCGGCAGCGTCATCGCCGGGCCATTAATAGAGAACCGCGAGCACGCGGTTGTTTTCACGGCCGACCTTGAGTCGGCCGTTTTATGGGGAGTTCACAGTGAAACCGGTCAAAGTAGGCATCTGTGGGTTAGGAACCGTCGGTGGCGGTACCTTCAACGTACTTCAGCGCAACGCCGAGGAAATTGCTCGTCGTGCCGGGCGTGGAATCGAAGTGGCACAAATTGCCATGCGCACGCCAAAGCCTCAGTTCCAGACGACCGGTATTGCGATTACCAACGATGTCTTCGAAGTGGCCACGAACCCTGAGATCGACATCGTTATAGAGCTGATGGGCGGCTACACCGTTGCCCGCGAGCTGGTACTCAAGGCCATCGAGAATGGCAAGCATGTGGTCACCGCGAACAAGGCATTGATTGCCGTTCACGGTAATGAAATTTTCGCCAAGGCTCGCGAGAAAGGCGTGATCGTGGCGTTCGAAGCGGCTGTGGCCGGTGGCATTCCGGTGATCAAGGCGATCCGTGAAGGCCTGTCGGCCAACCGCATCAACTGGGTCGCCGGCATCATCAACGGTACCGGCAACTTCATCCTCACCGAAATGCGTGAGAAAGGTCGCACCTTCGAAGACGTGCTGGCCGAGGCGCAAGCCCTGGGCTACGCCGAAGCAGATCCGACCTTCGACGTTGAAGGTATCGATGCCGCTCACAAGCTGACGATCCTGGCGTCCATCGCGTTCGGAATCCCGCTGCAGTTCGACAAGGCTTATACCGAAGGCATCACCAAGCTGACCACCGCCGACGTGAACTACGCCGAAGCGCTGGGCTATCGCATCAAGCACCTCGGCGTGGCTCGCAGCACTGCGGCCGGTATCGAGTTGCGCGTGCACCCGACGCTGATTCCGGCCGATCGTTTGATCGCCAACGTCAACGGCGTGATGAACGCGGTCATGGTCAATGGCGACGCCGCTGGTTCGACCCTGTTCTACGGCGCTGGCGCCGGCATGGAGCCGACGGCTTCGTCGGTGATCGCCGACCTGGTGGACGTGGTTCGCGCCATGACCTCCGACCCGGAAAACCGCGTACCGCACCTGGCCTTCCAGCCGGACTCGCTGTCGGCGCACCCGATCCTGCCGATCGAAGCCTGCGAAAGCGCCTACTACCTGCGCATTCAGGCCAAGGACCATCCGGGCGTGTTGGCCCAGGTGGCGAGCATCCTGTCGGAGCGCGGCATCAACATCGAATCGATCATGCAGAAGGAAGTGGAAGAGCATGATGGTCTGGTGCCGATGATCCTGCTGACGCACCGTGTGCTGGAACAGCACATGAACGACGCGATTGCCGCCCTTGAAGCGTTGACCGGTGTGGTCGGTCCGGTTGTACGGATCCGCGTCGAGCACCTGAACTAAACAAAAGCAGCGGCAAGCTGCGAGCTCCAAGCGGCAAGTCAAAGGCAGTCCGGCTTTTACTTGCAGCTTGTAGCTTGAAACTTGAAGCTCAAACCAAAGGTTCGCCCCTATGCGTTATATCAGTACCCGCGGCCAGGCACCGGCCCTTAATTTCGAAGACGTCCTGCTGGCTGGTCTCGCCACCGACGGCGGTCTGTACGTCCCGGAAAACCTGCCACGTTTCACCCAGGAAGAAATCGCTTCCTGGGCCGGCCTGCCGTATCACGAGCTGGCTTTCCGGGTGATGCGTCCGTTCGTTACCGGCAGCATCCCTGACGCCGATTTCAAAAAGATCCTCGAAGAAACCTACGCTGTGTTTTCGCACAGCGCCGTCGCACCGTTGCGTCAGCTGAACGGCAACGAATGGGTGCTGGAACTGTTCCACGGCCCGACCCTGGCGTTTAAAGATTTTGCCCTGCAACTGCTCGGTCGTTTGCTCGACTACGTGCTGGAAAAGCGCGGTGAACGCGTGGTAATCGTTGGCGCCACCTCCGGTGATACCGGTTCGGCCGCCATCGAAGGCTGCAAGCACTGCGAAAACGTCGACATCTTCATCCTGCACCCGCACAACCGTGTGTCCGAAGTGCAGCGTCGCCAGATGACTACCATCTTCGGCGAGAACATCCACAACATCGCCATCGAAGGCAACTTCGATGACTGCCAGGAAATGGTCAAGGCGAGCTTCGCCGACCAGAGCTTCCTCAAAGGCACACGCCTGGTCGCGGTGAACTCGATCAACTGGGCGCGGATCATGGCCCAGATCGTTTACTACTTTTACGCATCGCTGCAACTGGGTGGCCCGGCACGCTCGGTGTCGTTCTCGGTGCCGACCGGCAACTTTGGCGACATCTTCGCCGGTTACCTGGCGCGCAACATGGGCCTGCCGATCAACCAGTTGATCGTCGCCACCAACCGCAACGACATCCTGCACCGCTTCATGAGCGGCAATCAGTACGTCAAGGAAACCCTGCACGCGACCCTGTCGCCGTCGATGGACATCATGGTGTCCTCGAACTTCGAACGCCTGCTGTTCGACCTCCACGGTCGCAATGGCGCGGCGATTGCCGGGCTGATGGACAGCTTCAAGCAGGGTGGCGGTTTCAGCGTCGAACAGGAACGCTGGACCGAAGCCCGCAAGCTGTTCGATTCCCTGGCCGTGGATGACGCACAGACCTGCGAAACCATCGCCGAAGTGTACGAACAAACTGGCGAGCTGCTGGATCCGCACACGGCAATCGGCGTGAAGGCTGCGCGCGAGTGCCGTCGCAGTCTGGACATTCCAATGGTCATCCTTGGCACGGCCCATCCGGTCAAATTCCCGGACGCAGTGCTGAAAGCCGGTGTAGGAAAAGCGCTTGAACTACCTACACATCTTTCTGATTTGTTTGAGAGAGATGAGCGTTGCACCGTATTGCCAAACGACCTGAAAGCCGTGCAGGCCTTTGTCAGTCAGCATGGCAACCGTGGCAAGCCGTTGTAACCGGTAAAAGCTGTCACATTTTGAAGCCCGTCTCCTGACGGGCTTTCTCGTTTCTGCGTGCCACACTTGTTGCGTTTTCGCCCCATGAAGGACGGGCGAGTTGATCGCGAAGGAAGTGGTAATGCAGTTTTTCAAAAGGCTCGGACCAGCCGTGTGCTGGATGTTTTTAGTCAGTGTCATGTGCTTTACCCACGCGGCGCTGGCAGCGCAATGGGTGAATTCCGAGGCGAAGGAGGTGGTTGTCGATGCGGCGATAAAACTCGACGCAGAGGAATTGCGATGGATTGCCGAGCACCCGCAAGTCACCGTCGCATCGGTGCAGTACCCGTTGTATCTGTTCAAGGATGAGCACGGCCAATGGAATGGCTTGAACAACGATCTGCTCAATCGCATCAGTGCCATGACAGGCTTGAAGTTTGTTCACGAAGAATCGTTTTCCACTGATCAGATGCTCGGGCGTCTGGAAAGCGGCGCCGCGGACATGAGCACGACACTGGCAGTGAATGACGAACGCAAAGGGTTTCTGGATTTCAGTCATGCCTTTGGTGGTGCTGGCTGGGTGTTCGTCGGGCGGGCAGAAGAACCTCTGGTGCAGTCCCTCGAGCAGTTGTCGAAAAAAGTCCTGGTGCTGCCGATCCGGCATGCACTCGAAGGTACGATTCGCCACGACTATCCGGCGATCGAACTGCGCTCGGTCAAAACCTATGCCGAAGCCAGGGCATTGGTTGAAAGCGGTGAAGCCTTTGCCACCATCGAAAATGAAATCGGGGCGCAGCTGTATCCGCTGGGGCAACTCAAGGTCGGACGTGCCGTGGAGGGAAAATGGGAGGCCGATCATCTGGCCGTACGCAAAGGTCAGTCGCCGTTGCTGAGCATCCTCAACAAGGCGCTCGAGGCCTTTCCACCTGCCGAGTTGCGGGCCATTCGCTTGAAGTGGCTCAGCGGAATCGGATCAATGAAGACGCCCACCCTCTGGCAGCGGCTTAGCGATTGGGGGTGTTGGGGCTTGGTTGTCGTCGGTCTTTTTGGTCTGCTTTCATTGTTCTGGAACCGACGCCTCGCCGGCTTGAACCAGCAACACCTGAACGACGAGAAAAACCTCAACGATCAACTCGCCTTCCAGCATGCCTTGATGGATGCCATGCCTGATCCGGTGTTTGTACGTGATCTGCAAGGGCGTTTGATCATGTGCAACAAAAGTTATGAAGAGAGTCTGGCAACCCGTTTCGACCAGATTCAGGGGCGACAGTTGATCGAACTCGATCTCCTGCCCAAAGCGACGGCAGAGCGCTTGCACGCAGAGTTCATCACCCTGTTAAGTACACGCAAGCCCCGGTTCATTGAGCGTCAATTGGAGTTCAAGAACGGTGTCAGGGATATCTATCAGTGGACGGTGCCGTTCTACAGCGGCGATGGCCAATTGCGCGGTCTACTCGGAGGCTGGACGGATAAAGACAGACGGCGGGGCGAGTGATGGGGCTGTTTTTTCCCTGTCATCTTTGCAGTGCATGCTCTATCAACCAGAGGCGCCGACGCGCCTGTACCTGGAAATCCAGAACTTTCTTCTCGGGCCAGTGGTCATTAACTGTGAGCACGCCCCAGGCACTTTGTTTCCGGACTATTGAGTGGTGATCGAGATGGAAAGTATCAGTCTATTGCTCGGTGAGGCACTGAGCCCGTATCAGGTCACGCTGACCCCGTCGGGTGCCCATGGCGAATGCCTGGTGACGTTGAAGAATGCGACCGGCGCGATAGTGGTGGAACGCGCCTTCAATCAGGCTCAGTTGACCGACAAGCGTCTGCTGACCGATGTCGTCGACGGATTGCACCGCGACGTGCTCATTGCCGAAGGACGGCTGGAGCCCTGTGTTATCGCGGCATTGCGTAATGCGGCCCAGGAGAAAATGCTGGCTCGCAGAAATTGACGTGATTGTTGTGGGAACCTTCCTGCGCTTAGGTCAGTCAGATCATGTAACAGCAGGATCAGGCATTGTGCTCCGGTGCTTGAAGCTTGCTGCTACTGGTCTTTATGTAGGCCACGTTTAACCCCGAGTCGTCTCCCCACTTCTCGGGGTTTCTTTTTGCCCGCGATTTGTCAGTGCTCGGCCTGATGCTCGAAAAACGCCTTGGTTTCTGCCAGATAATCCTTA
Organism: Pseudomonas sp. 3296; assembly: GCF_031456615.1. Classification (NCBI taxonomy): domain Bacteria; kingdom Pseudomonadati; phylum Pseudomonadota; class Gammaproteobacteria; order Pseudomonadales; family Pseudomonadaceae; genus Pseudomonas; species Pseudomonas sp. 3296. The sequence goes on along the minus strand of NZ_JAVDUY010000003.1, from coordinate 279,921 downwards.
CGCCTTTCGGGATCGAGCCAGTCGGCATACAACGGGTCCAGTCGCTCATGAGGCAGTGTGCGCAATAGCTGGTTTATTTCGCTGATCGCCTGCCGACCCTGGTCCGTATTGGTGCAACCGATGTACCCGGACATGTATTTGCCCGTGCCCTTGATCGGATAAAACGCCAGTTCATCATCGGAAATGTGCGCTTGACCGGCCAGGTAGCGAATTTCTGGCCAGTAACCCAATACCACCTGCAATCGTCCCAGACGTTGCATCTGCAACAGGCTGCCGAGCGCATCGTTGCCGTAGTGAGGCGTCAGAGCACCGGCTGGTGCCTGCTTTAGCAATGCATCAAGGACTTGTCCGTAACTGCGCTCGGCCACCACACCGACTTTCTTGCCACTGCCGGCCAGCAACGCTGCCAAATCGACTTCACCGTCGCTCAGAAACGGTTCCAGCACGGGTCGATTTTCCTTGCGCACGACAAGTCCATTGCTCACGGCGCGGAAGGCTGGAATCGAAAATGCGATCCACTGTTCCCGCTCCTTGGTCCAGACCAGCGAGGGATCGCAGGTAAACGACGGTTCGTGAAGCATCTGCATACCGCGGGCGCGGTTGACCCGCATCAGGGTGTGTTCGTATTGCGGCATGCCGGCAATCAACAGCGGCAGCATCTGATCGATGATCCCCTGACCTTTTTTCGGGCCCTCGAAGATCATCGTCGGTGGCAAATCACGCAGCAACCAGATCAGCGTCTCTTTAGGTTGCGCCGAGACGGGGAGTGCCAACCCGGCCAACAGCCAGAAAGCCGCCATTGTGCACCCGTTGCGGGTGGCGTGGAGGGCCGATGAAAGCAGGCGCTTCAGCTTAGATGGCCCCGTCTTCACGCAGCTTTTCGATCTGTACCTTGTCGTAACCAAGATCGTGCAGTACCTGCGCATTGTGTTCGCCCAACTGCGGCCCGACCCATTCCGAAGTGCCAGGTGTCTCTGAGAGTTTCGGCACAATGCCCGGCATCTTGAAATCTTTACCGTCCGGAAGCTTGGCCTGCAGGAACATTTCCCGGGCCAGGTATTGCGGGTCGCTGAACATGTCTTCGGCACTGAAGATCCGGCTGGCCGGCACGTCAGCCTGATTCAGCCGTTCGATCACGGTGTCCAGCGGCAGTGAATTGACCCAGCGATCAATCACGCCGTAAATCTCGTCACGACGGCTGTCTCGTCCGTCGTTGCTGGCCAGTACCGGGTCATTGGCCAGGTCTTCGCGGCCGATGATCAGCATGAACCGTTTGAAAATCGCATCACCGTTGGCGCCGATCTGCACATGTTTGCCGTCGGCGCTGGTGTGGATCGAAGAGGGCGTGATGCCCGGCATGATGTTGCCGGTGCGTTCGCGAATGAAACCAAACACATCGAACTCCGGCACCATGCTTTCCATCATGGCGAAGATGGCTTCGTACAACGCCACGTCGACCACTTGGCCGAGGCCGCCGTTTACCTCGCGATGACGCAGGGCCATCAGCGCGCCGATCACGCCCCAGAGCGCCGCAATCGAGTCACCGATGGAAATCCCGGTGCGCACAGGCGGGCGGTCCTCGAAACCGGTGATGTAGCGCAGGCCGCCCATGGACTCACCGACCGCGCCGAAACCTGGCTGGTCCTTCATCGGCCCGGTCTGACCAAAACCGGAGAGACGCACCATCACCAGTTTCGGGTTCAGCGCGTGCAGGACGTCCCAGCCAAGGCCGAGTTTTTCCAGCACACCGGGGCGAAAATTCTCGATCAGGATGTCCGCTTCACCGAGCAGTTTTTTCAGAATCGCCAGGCCGTCGGGGTGTTTCAGGTTCAGGGTCAGGGACTTTTTGTTGCGCGCCTGGACGAACCACCACAGCGAAGTGCCTTCGTACAGTTTTCGCCATTTACGCAACGGATCGCCACCGTCGGGTGATTCTATCTTGATCACTTCGGCGCCAAACTCACCGCAAATGCGCGAGGCAAACGGCCCTGCGATCAACGTACCCAATTCGATGACTTTCAGACCTGAGAGCGGTTTTCCGGTGAGCGGCATACGGGATCCTGTAGGACAAAGGCTGAGCAGAGATAGCGTTTTAACATAGCCGAACGTCAGACGAGCAAGCAGAATTGCCTTCAGTTCGATGATTGCCTACAGCATCGGTTAGACTTGCCGCCTTTCCTCGTATCAAGAAGCCCGTTCATGGCCCAGCCGTCCACGACCTACAAGTTTGAACTGAACCTCACCGACCTCGACCGCAGTATCTACGAGACCGTGAAGCAGACCATCGCCCGTCACCCTTCGGAAACCGAAGAGCGCATGACCGTGCGGCTGTTGGCCTACGCCTTCTGGTACAACGAGCAGCTGTCATTCGGTCGTGGTCTGTCAGACGTGGATGAACCTGCCCTGTGGGAAAAGAGCCTGGACGACCGCGTCCTGCACTGGATCGAAGTCGGCCAGCCAGACGCCGATCGCCTGACCTGGTGCTCGCGTCGCACCGAACGCACCAGCCTTTTGGCTTATGGCAGCCTGCGCGTCTGGGAAACCAAAGTGATCCCTGCGATCAAAAACCTGAAGAATGTGCACATTGCTGCCGTGCCTCAGGAAATCCTGGAAACCCTGGCCAAAGACATGCCACGGGTGATCAAGTGGGACGTGATGATCAGCGAAGGGACGATTTTCGTCACCGACGACCGTGGTCAGCATGAAGTCCAGTTGCAATGGCTGCAAGGCGAGCGCGGCTAATACTGCGCTGGCAACAGACTAATCCCACGTAATCAAGAGAAGCTTCCGTCACCCCATGCGCATCGAACCTCGCCTGTTGCCCGACACCCTGCCATTTCTCGGTGATTTGCCGCCGCTACTGACCCGCCTGTACGCGGCGCGGGGCGTGCTGACCGAGGCTGAACTGGACAAGAGCCTGGCGCGGCTGATTCCGTTCCAGCAGCTCAAAGGCATCGATGCCGCTGTGGATTTGCTGGTGACGGCGCTGGAACAGCGCCAGCGCATTCTGATCGTCGGCGACTTTGACGCCGATGGTGCCACGGCCAGTACCGTGGGCGTGTTGGGCTTGCGCCTGCTGGGTGCGGCTCACGTCGACTATCTGGTGCCAAACCGGTTTGAGTACGGCTATGGCCTGACGCCGGAAATTGTCGAAGTCGCGTTGACCCGTACGCCGCAATTGCTGATCACCGTGGACAACGGTATTTCCAGTGTCGAAGGCGTGGCGGCGGCGAAAAAGGCCGGTCTCAACGTGCTGGTCACCGACCACCACTTGCCCGGCGATGAACTGCCGCTGGCCGATGCCATCGTCAATCCGAACCAGCCAGGGTGCGATTTCCCGAGCAAGGCATTGGCCGGTGTCGGGGTGATTTTCTATGTGCTGATGGCGTTGCGTGCGCGTTTGCGCAGCCTTGGCTGGTACGAGAGCAAGCCGCAGCCGAACATTGGCGAATTGCTGGACCTGGTGGCGCTGGGCAGCGTCGCCGACGTGGTGCCGCTGGATGCCAACAACCGGATTCTGGTCCATCAAGGTCTGGAGCGGATTCGCGCCGGGCGTGCGCGACCGGGGATCAAGGCGATTCTCGACGTCGCCAAGCGTGAGCCGGCGCGCATCACCTCTACCGATCTGGGCTTCATTGTCGGCCCGCGCCTTAACGCGGCAGGGCGGCTGGATGACATGAGCCTGGGCATCGAATGCCTGCTCACTGATGACGCGGGGCTGGCGCGGGAAATGGCCGTGCAACTCGACGGCATGAACCAGGACCGCAAATCCATCGAACAGGGCATGCAGCGTGAAGCGCTGGCGCAACTGAAGGATTTGCCGGTCGAGTCGATGCCGTTCGGTTTGTGCCTGTTTGATCCCGAATGGCACCAAGGTGTCATCGGCATCCTTGCTTCGCGGATGAAAGAGCGCTATTTCCGCCCGACCATCGCCTTTGCCGATGCCGGTGACGGCTTGCTCAAGGGCTCGGGACGTTCGGTTCAGGGGTTCCACATTCGCGACGCGCTGAGCGTGGTGGCCGCGCAACATCCCAACCTGATCAGCAAGTACGGCGGCCACGCGATGGCGGCCGGGCTGACGCTACCGGAAGCGAATTTTCCGCTGTTTGCCGAGGCCTTTGATGCGGAGGTGCGTCGGCAATTGCGCGAAGAAGACCTGACCGGCCGGTTGCTGTCGGACGGCACGCTGGCGGTCGAAGAGTTCCACCTCGAACTGGCGCGGGCCCTGCGTCATGCCGGTCCTTGGGGGCAGCACTTTCCGGAGCCGCTGTTCCATGGCGTGTTCCAACTGGTTGAGCAGCGCGTTGTCGGTGAACGTCACCTGAAAGTGGTACTGAAAAGCGAATGCGGCTCGGTGAAACTCGACGGCATCGCCTTCGGCATCGACCGCGATATCTGGCCGAACCCGACCATCAAATGGGTGGAATTGGCCTATAAACTCGACCTCAACGAGTTTCGCGGTAACGAGACCGTGCAGCTGATGATTGCCCACATCGAACCGCGGTGACCCCGTCGCGGGCAAGCCTTGCTCCAACAGGCGCATGGCTTGCCCGCGATAGCGATCTTCCTGACGCCAAATATCCCAGGAACCCTCCCTCATCCCCCGATGTCGACTAGGCTCTAAGCACTGCTTGATTATCCTTGTGACGTCTTGTCGAATTTTTTGCCCGCGGGGGCGGGTGCTGCGCCTTTTTCCTGTCACTCGTCGACTTTTCAAACAGAACCCTGGAGCCTGCCCACTGATTCGAGAGGTGCCCCATGAGTCTGCTGCTTGAACCCTATACCCTGCGTCAATTGACCCTGCTCAACCGTATCGCGGTCTCCCCGATGTGCCAGTACTCCAGCGTCGATGGGCTGGCCAATGACTGGCACCTTGTACACCTTGGCAGTCGTGCGGTCGGCGGCGCCGGCCTGGTGTTTACCGAAGCAACCGCCGTCACCGCCGACGGGCGTATCACCGCTCAGGACCTTGGCCTGTGGACTGACGAGCAGATCGAACCCCTGCAACGCATTACCCGCTTCATCGCCGCTCAGGGCGCTGTGGCCGGCATTCAGTTGGCACACGCCGGGCGCAAGGCCAGCACTCATCGGCCGTGGCTCGGTAAACATGGCAGCGTTAAACCCGAAGACGGCGGCTGGGTGCCGGTAGGCCCGTCGACCATTGCTTTCGACCCGCAGCACACGCACCCAAGGCAACTCGAAGAAAGCGAGATCGCCGAGGTCATTCAGGCTTTTGTCGCTGCTGCCCAGCGTGCATTGACCGCCGGATTCAAAGTGGTCGAAATCCATGCCGCCCACGGTTACCTGCTGCATCAATTTCTGTCGCCCCTGAGCAATCAGCGCCGCGATCAATACGGTGGTTCATTCGAGAATCGCATCCGACTGGTGCTGCAAGTCACCGAAGCGGTGCGTGCGGTGTGGCCTGAAGAGCTGCCGTTGTTCGTGCGGGTATCGGCCACCGATTGGGTGGAAGACGGCTGGAATCCGGATGAAACCGTGGAGCTGGCGCGCCGCCTCAAAGGGCTGGGCGTGGATCTGATCGATGTGTCTTCGGGCGGCACGGCGGCCAATGCCGAAATTCCGACCGGGCCCGGTTATCAAACCCGCTTCGCCGAGCGCGTGCGCAAGGAGTCGGGCATTGCCACCGGCACGGTCGGCATGATCACCGAGCCGGCCCAGGCCGAACATATCTTGCGCACGTGCCAGGCGGACATCATCTTCCTGGCACGAGAACTGTTGCGCGATCCGTATTGGCCACTGCATGCCGATGATGATTTAGGTGGGCGCAAGGCAATCTGGCCTGCGCAATACCAGCGGGCGACGCACCGGGATCAGCCGATACATGAGTCGGATTTGCGTGACTGAGTATGGCTGGGAAAACAAAAAGCCCCGATCGTTGTGATTGGGGCTTTTGTGTTTCTGAGCCGGGATTTTTAAGTCTGGACCGGCCTCATCGCGAGCAAGCAAGCAAGCTCGCGATGGCGTCAGTCCGGACACCTAATTACTCTCAGGTGTACTTACGCTTATCCGGCGCCGGTGGAAAGTACTGATACAACCAGGTCTCACTCAACGTCCGGTCATTGGTCCGGATGAACAACCGCAGCTCCACCGGCTCCACGCTGTCATTGGTCGGGAACCAGTCAAAGGTAATGCGATAACCCTTGATATCGTCCAGCACCAACACATTGAAATCCTTCACCTGCCCGTTCGAGCACGTCACCACGGGCTCGATCCCTGCGCCTTCCGGCAAGCGATCCAGACCGCCCCCAGTGAAGTCCACCGCAAAGCGCCGCGCCCAGACTTCCGGGTAATGCTCGCCCGGCGCCCAGCCTTCGGTGAAGCCGCCCATGCCCGAACGGGTCGCATTGACCCGCGCCAGCGGCGTGCCGACCGGAGGCAGCGCGCTCCAGTAGAGCTTGTAGCCGTAATTCAGGGAGTCACCGGCAGCGACCGGTTTTTTCGGAGTCCAGAACGCGACGATGTTATCCAGTGTCTCGCCGGTGGTAGGAATTTCCAGCAGATCGATAGAGCCTTCTCCCCACGCCGTTGTCGGTTCTACCCACAGGCTCGGACGCTTGCTGTACCAATCGACGGTGTCCTGGTAGCTGGCGAACTCATGGTCGGTCTGCACCAGGCCGAAACCTTTCGGATCGGTGTCGGCGAAGGCATTGAATTGCAGTGTCGCGGGGTTGTTCAGCGGGCGGCAGATCCACTCGCCGTTGCCGCGCCACATCGCCAGACGGTCCGAGTCGTGGATCTGCGGGTGAATGGTGTCGCACATGCGCCGCTCATGGGTGCCGCAGCTGAACATACTGGTCATCGGCGCGATACCCAGTTGCTCGATAGCGGTACGCGCGTTGATGTGGGCATCGACAGCCATGACCACCTGACTGGCCTGGCAATCGATGTCGAAACGGTAAGCACCGGTCGCGCTCGGCGAATCCAGCAGGGCGTATACAACGAAACGGGTGCTGTCCTTGTCCGGCGTCTCGAACCAGAACTTGGTGAAGTCCGGAAACTCCTCGCGCTTCTTGGCGTACGTATCAATCGCCAACCCGCGCGCCGACAGGCCGTACTGGCCGGTGGCGTCTACCGCACGGAAGTAACTCGCGCCGAGGAAAGACAGCACATCGTGGCGGTCCAGCTCCGGGGCCTTGAACAGCTTGAACCCGGAAAACCCCAGGTCGCCCGTCAGCTGCTTGGTGTCGACCGTGGTTTTTTCATAGTTGAACAGGGAAGGGCGGAAATGCACCTCCCGCGCCTGACGCGTCTTGGGATCGACGCTGTACATGCGCACCGGCTGCTTGAACCCCATGCCGACGTGGAAAAACTGCACGTCCAGCTGACCGTTCAAATCCTTCCACAGCGAGTGATTCGCGTCGTAGCGGATCGCGTTGAAGTTCTGCGGCGTCATGGTCGCCAGCGTCGGTGGCAGCACCTGCTTGGTGTCCTGATAACGGTTGCCGGCGAGCTGCTTGGCCTGAATCTTCAGCGCTTCAAAATCGAACGCCTGAGCCTCGCCATCCGCCGTACCGTTGCCCGCCCAGGCACGGCTGGCCAGCAGGCCGGTGGCCGATAAACCGGTATAGGCCGCGATGGCCATGGACGCTTTGAGCAAATTCCTGCGATGCATAAGTACAACCTGTCGTGAGCAATCCCGCGCCGTTCCTGGCACGTGCTGGATCAAAAATAACGGTTCGGACATGCCTTCGACCAAACGCAACGGACTGTAAACAGATGCCAAATAGCTTAAACCGTTCGATCACAGACAAAAATTGATGGATAGCACTTTGATGGTTCGGCAATGAAACAAGACATTTCGGTTCATTTTTCTGACAGTGCCTTCTGATTTATAGGGCATTTCTGCTTTTTTTGACTAATTACTCTAAAAACCGCTTTTCAGCGCCGGGAATGTTCCTATTCTGTGCTCATGACCGGCTTGAGCCCTTAAGGCCGGCGACAAACAAAAAGGAGAGGGCGATGCGGTTTTTGAAGTTTTCTCGGTCTTATAGAAGGACATCGTCGATGACAAAAGTACAAGGCATCACCGAAATGTTAGGCATTCTTCCTTGCCTGGCAAGCGGCCGGCGAAGGCGCCGGCTCAGCCCGGACGAATTGAAATTGCTGGAACGGTATCGAGAGCTGTCGGAGAGCGACCGGATTGCGATGCGGTATCTGGTGGATGCGATGCGGACTGTTTCGCGGTTTTGAGGGTTGGAGATTCAGTCTTGTTGGAAAGCCAAGGGGCGGACTGTGAAGTCTGCCCCTTTTTCATCTTTTACCCCGCATCGCTGCGGGCTGAGCAATTATGTTTACCGACGAACCTTCCAGGCATCCCCTGCAGGCGCAGTCCCGTGGTCATACGGCTTGGCAATCCACATGTACAACAAGCCCAGGCCAATCACGATTGCCGTGCTCAGCACCATGGCGTAGTTGATGTACCACGCTGCATCCGGTGTACGTGGCCAGGCCATGTTGACGATCGCGCCGACGCCGTAGGCCAGCGCGCCGATGTTCACCAGCCAGCCCCAGGCACCGAGGGTGAATTTGCCGCTGGGTTTCCAGCCTTTCATGCGGGCATAGAGGGCCCCGAGCACGATCATCTGGAAGGCCAGGTAGATGCCGATCGCCGCGAAGCTGACGATGGTTGCCACGGCATCCTGCAGGAAGAAGCCGAGGATGATGATCAGCGCCGGCAGGACACCGGAGACGAACAGCGCCGCTACCGGCACCTGAGTGGCTGTAGAAATCTTTTTCAGCAGTGAGCTGCCGATGATCATTTCATCGCGCGCGTAGGAGTACAGCAGACGGCTCGCCGCCGCTTGCAGGCTGATGACGCAGGAGATGAAGGAAATCATCACCACGCCCATCACCACTTTCGAACCGACCGGGCCGAAGGCGTTGTTGAGGATGGTGGTGACCGGGTCCTTGTCGGTGCCATTGATCACGGCTTGCATGTCCGGCACGGCGAGAATCAGCGCCAGGCAGGCGAACATCGCTGCGATGCCGCCGATGTAGATGGTCATGCGCATGGCCACCGGGATTTTCTTGCTCGGGTTCGGGGTTTCTTCGGCCACATCGCCGCAAGCCTCGAAGCCGTAGTACAGGAACATCCCCGCCAGCGAAGCGGTGAGGAAGGCGGGCAAGTACGAGCCGTCGACGCTGATGTCGAAGGTGTTGAACAACACGCTGAGCGGCTGATGACGCTCGAACACCAGCAGGTAAACGCCGACGATCACCGCGCCGACCAGTTCGCACAGGAAACCGAACATGGCGATGCGCGCCAGCACTTTGGTGCCGCTGAGGTTGACCAGGGTCGCGAACAACGTCAGGAACAGGGCGATGACGATGTTGGTGTTGTTGCTCGGTTCGAAGCCCATCATCGCGGCCAGGTACGGACCGGCGCCCACCGCAACGGCGGCGATGGTGACGCACAGGGCGATGGAGTAGATCCAGCCGACCATCCACGCCCAGCGTTTGCCCACCAAGCGGCGGGCCCACGGGTAGACGCCACCGGAAATCGGGAATTGCGAAACCACTTCACCGAAGATCAGGCATACCAGCAATTGGCCGCAACCGACCAGCAAATAGGCCCAGAACATCGGTGGCCCGCCCGCGGCGAGGCAGAGGCCGAAGAGGGTATAGACCCCTACGACCGGCGAGAGGTAAGTGAAGCCCAGGGCGAAGTTTTCCCACAGGCTCATGCTGCGATTGAAGTTCGACGTGTAACCCAGTTTGCGTAACTGCTCGGCGTCGCTGTCGGCGACGGCTACAGCGAGTTCGGGTGTTGTACTCATAGTGTGTCAGCTCCGGAAAATCGGCAGATTTCGGATGTCCGAAACCGTGGCGGGGCCGTGAGGCGCTGCCCGGATCGGTGGTTATTGTTTTGGCTTCTTTGGGGTGGAACCTGGGTGATGCTAAGTGCCGGTTTCTTCCTTGATCTTGCGGTGCTTTTAATGCTTGAACATCACATGCCGGACGACGGTGTAGTCCTCCAGGCCATACATCGACATGTCCTTCCCATAGCCGGACAGTTTCTGACCGCCATGCGGCATTTCGCTGACCAGCATGAAGTGCGTATTCACCCACGTGCAGCCGTACTGCAAGCGAGCAGACATCCGATGCGCGCGACCGACATCCGCTGTCCAGACTGACGACGCCAGGCCGTAGTCCGAATCGTTGGCCCAGCCCAGCACCTGCGCTTCGTCAGTGAATTGGGTCACCGACACCACTGGTCCGAACACTTCGCGGCGAACGATTTCGTCATCCTGCTGCGCATCGGCCAGCACGGTCGGCTCGAAGAAGAACCCGTTGCCTTCCACAGCCTTGCCCCCGGTGATCAGGCGAATGTGCGGTTGCGCGATTGCGCGCTCGACAAACCCGGTCACACGATCGCGGTGTTGTGCGGTGATCAGTGGCCCCAGTTCGGTCGACGGATCATCCTGCAAACCGTACTTGATGCTGCTGACCGCCTCGCCGAGTTTCTCGACGAATTTTTCGTAGATGCCAGCCTGCGCATAGATGCGGCACGCGGCGGTGCAATCCTGGCCGGCGTTGTAGAAACCGAAGGTGCGGATGCCTTCCACGGCGGCGTCGATGTCGGCGTCGTCGAAGATGATCACCGGGGCCTTGCCGCCCAATTCCATGTGCATGCGTTTGACGCTGTCGGCGGTGCTGGAAATGATGTTCGAGCCCGTGGCAATCGAACCGGTCAGCGAGACCATGCGCACTTTCGGGTGGGTGACCAATGGGCTGCCAACCGATGGACCACGACCAAACACCAGGTTGAGTACGCCGGCCGGGAAAATGTCCGACGCCAGTTCGGCCAGACGCAGGGCGGTCAGCGGCGTTTGCTCCGACGGCTTGAGCACCACGGTATTCCCGGCAGCCAGGGCCGGGGCGATTTTCCAGGCGACCATCATCAGCGGATAGTTCCACGGTGCGATGGACGCGATCACGCCGACCGGGTCGCGACGGATCATCGAGGTGTGGCCGGGCAAGTATTCGCCGCCTGCCGAACCGCTCATGCAACGGCTGGCGCCGGCGAAGAAGCGAAACACATCGGCGATCGCCGGGATCTCGTCGTTCAGTGCGGCGCTGTAGGGTTTGCCGCAGTTGTCCGATTCCAGTTTGGCCAGTTCTTCGCCATGGGTTTCGATGGCGTCGGCAAGTTTGAGCAGCAGCAGCGAGCGTTCTTTCGGCGGGGTTTGCGACCAACTGTCGAAGGCCGCATCGGCAGCACGCACGGCCGCATCGACCTGGGCTTCGCTGGCTTCATTGATTTCCACCAACACGCGACCGAGGGCCGGGTTGAATACGGGTTGGGCGGGGCCTTCGCCGTCGATCAGTTGGCCGTTGATCAAGAGTTTGGTTTGCATGGCATTGTCCTCTTCGAAGCAATCGTTATTTTTTTGGAGGAGCCGGGAACCCTGGGGGAGCGGGTTTCTCCAGTTATTCAGTTATTTCCCGCCGCTACCGGCCACACTCTCGCCACCCCGGGTCAGGTAATAGGCGCCAAGGATCGGCAGCATGGTCACCATCATCACCAGCATCGCGACGACGTTGGTTACTGGAACATCCCGTGGGCGGCTGAGCTGGTTGAGCAGCCACAGCGGCAGGGTGCGTTCATGGCCGGCGGTGAAGGTGGTGACGATGATTTCGTCGAACGACAGGGCAAACGCGAGCATGCCGCCAGCCAGCAATGCCGAGCCGAGGTTCGGCAGGACGATGTAGCGGAAGGTCTGCCAGCCATCGGCGCCGAGGTCCATCGAGGCTTCGATCAAACTGTGCGAAGTGCGGCGCAAACGGGCGATGACGTTGTTGTAGACGATCACCACGCAGAAGGTTGCGTGGCCGACGATGATGGTGAACATCCCCGGCTCGATCCCCAGCGTCTTGAAGGTTGCCAGCAATGCGATCCCGGTGATGATCCCCGGCAACGCAATCGGCAGGATCAGCATCAGCGAGATGCCTTGCTTGCCGAAGAAGTCGCGCCGGTACAACGCCGCTGAAGCCAGCGTGCCGAGGACCATGGCGATCAGCGTGGCGATCGAAGCGATCTGCAACGACAACTTGATCGCTTCCAGCACGTCGGGGCGCGAGAACGCCACACCGATCCACTTCAGGGTGAAACCCTTGGGCGGAAAGCTGAACGCCGCGTCTTCGGTGTTGAAGGCGTACAGGAAGATGATCAGGATCGGAAAGTGCAAAAACAGCAACCCGCCCCAGGCTGCGATTTTCAGGCCCCAAGAGGCTTTGTCAGAGTGCATCGAAGGCCCCCAGTCGTTTGACGATGGACAGGTAAATGGCGATCAGCACAATCGGCACCAGCGTGAAGGCCGCGGCCATCGGCATGTTGCCGATCGCGCCTTGCTGGGCATACACCATGCTGCCAACGAAGTAGCCCGGTGGGCCCACCAGTTGCGGCACGATGAAGTCGCCCAGAGTCAGGGAAAAGGTGAAGATCGAACCGGCGGCGATACCCGGAATCGACAGCGGCAGAATCACCTGCATGAAGGTCTGGCGCGGTTTGGCGCCGAGGTCTGCCGAGGCTTGCAACAGCGATGGCGGCAGGCGTTCCAGCGACGCCTGGATCGGCAGGATCATGAACGGCAGCCAGATGTAGACGAACACCATGAAGCGGCCCAGATGCGAGGTCGACAAGGTGCTGCCGCCCACGCCCGGGATGCCCAGCACAAACTGCAAAACCGGCTCCAGCCCCATGTGCTGAACGAACCACTGCGCGACGCCGCCCTTGGCCAGCAGCAGGGTCCAGGCATACGCCTTGACGATGTAGCTGGCCCACATCGGCATCATCACCGCGATGTAGAAAAACGCCTTGGTCTTGCCGGTGGTGTAGCGCGCCATGTAGTAGGCGATCGGGAACGCGACGATGGCGCTGGCGATCGACACGACGACGGCCATGCTCAAGGTGCGCAGGATGATGTCGAAGTTCGACGGCTGGAACAGGGCAGCGAAGTTCGCCAGGGTCAGGTCGGGCGTGACCGCCATGGTGAAGTCATCGAAGGTGTAGAAACCTTGCCACAGCAGCACCAGCAACGAGCCGAGGTAGATCGCGCCGAACCACAGCAGCGGCGGCACCAGCAGCATCGACAGGTACAGGTTCGGCCGGCGATACAGCAGGTTGGACAGTCTGCGCAACGGCGAACCGCTGGCCGGGGTTTGAGGGATAGCCACGGTGTTCATCTCACACCCCGCCGACAACGGTGTCGTGCAGCGGGATCATCGCTTCCCGTGCCCAGCGAGCGCTGATGCGCTGCCCGGTCTGGTGCTGGGCGCTGACGTCCAGCCATTGGCTGTTGGCCTGGCTGATGTTCAGGGTCTGACCGTTTTCCAGTTTCATCTCATAGCGCGTGGCGCTGCCCTGGTACTGGATGTCATGGAGCAATCCGCTGACTTCGATCTCGTGGCTGGCCAGTGGACCTTCGGCAAATCGCACGTGTTCCGGGCGAATCGAAAAGGGCTGTGGGTTGCCGCTTAACTGCCTGGCCAGATCGCCGCGAATCACGTTCGAGGTGCCGACAAATTCGGCGACAAAGGTCGTTGCCGGCTTCATGTAGAGATTGCGTGGGGTGTCGACCTGTTCGATACGGCCCTTGTTGAACACGGCCACGCGATCAGACATCGACAGCGCTTCAGTCTGGTCGTGAGTGACGAAGATGAAGGTGATGCCGAGCTGGCGTTGCAGCTTCTTCAGCTCGCTTTGCATTTGCTCGCGCAACTTCAAGTCGAGGGCGCCCAACGGCTCGTCGAGCAGCAGCACACGCGGGCGATTGACCAGGGCGCGGGCGAGGGCCACACGCTGGCGCTGACCGCCGGACAGCTGCACCGGTTTGCGCTCGCCGTAGCCGCCGAGGGCGACCATGTCGAGGGCTTCTTCGGCGCGTTTCTGGCGCTCGGCTTTACCGACGCCTTTGACTTTCAAACCGTAGGCGACGTTGTCGAGGACGTTCATGTGCGGGAACAGCGCGTAATCCTGAAACACGGTGTTGACGTCACGCTCATACGGCGGCAGCCCGGCGGCTTCTTCGCCATGAATTCGGATCGAGCCTGCGCTCGGTTGTTCGAAACCGGCGATCAGGCGCAAACAGGTGGTTTTGCCCGAGCCGGAAGGGCCCAGCATGGAGAAAAACTCGCCGTCCTGGATGTCGATGGAAACCCGGTCTACGGCTTTCACTTCGCCGAACAGACGGGAAACGTTGGTGAACTGGACTGCAAGCGTCATGGTGCGGTGCTCCAAAAATCTGAATCTTTAAAAGCATCGCGAGCAGGCTCGCTCCCACATTGGAATGCGTTTACATGTGGGAGGGAGCCTGCTCGCGATGAGGGCTTAACGGCCGCCCATAATCGCGATGTAGTCCTGGGTCCAGCGGCTGTAGGGCACGAACTTGCCGCCTTCAGCCTGCGGGGTTTTCCAGAAGGCGATCTTCTCGAACTGGTCGAAACCATTGGTCTTGCAGCCTTCAGCACCGAGCAACTCGCTGCCGGTGCACGCCGCCGGCACCGCTGGCAACGAACCAAACCACGCCGCCACATCACCCTGGACTTTCGGTTGCAGCGACCAGTCCATCCATTTGTAAGCGCAGTTCGGGTGCTTGGCCTCGGCGTGCATCATGGTGGTGTCGGCCCAACCGGTGGCGCCTTCTTTTGGAATGGTCGACGCAATCGGCTGCTTCTCGTTCATCAGGCCGTTGACTTGATAGGGCCATGCACCGGAGGCGACCACGCCTTCGTTTTTGAAGTCGCTCATCTGCACGGTGGTGTCATGCCAGTAGCGGTGGATCAGCGGCTGCTGGGCGCGCAGCAGATCAAGCACGGCTTTGTACTGGGTTTCGGTCAGTTCATACGGGTTCTGGATACCCAATTCCGGCTTGGCGGATTTCAGGTACAGCGCGGCGTCGGCGATGTAGATCGGGCCGTCATAGGCCTGCACGCGGCCCTTGTTCGGCTTGCCGTCCGGCAGGTTTTGCGCGTTGAACACCACGCCCCAACTGGTGGGCGCGGTCTTGAATACGTTGGTGTTGTACATCAACACGTTCGGGCCCCACTGATACGGAGTGCCGTAGGTTTGCTTGTTAACCACATACCAAGGCGCATCTTTCAGGCGCGGGTCGATGTTCTTCCAGTTCGGGATCAACGCGGTGTTGATCGGTTGCACACGCTTGCCGACGATCAACCGCAGCGACGCATCGCCGGATGCGGTTACCAGGTCGTAGCCACCCTTGGCCATCAGGCTGACCATTTCATCGGAGGTGGCCGCGGTTTTCACATTGACCTTGCAGCCGGTCTCCTTCTCGAAACCGGTCACCCAGTCGTAGGCCTTGTCGCTTTCGCCACGTTCGATGTAACCCGGCCAAGCCACAATATCCAGCTGGCCTTCGCCGGCACCCACCGCTTTGAGCGGTTCGGCGGCCTGGAGACTGGCACTCGCCAGCAGCGCGGTAGTGATTGCACTGAGCAGTGCGGTCTTGTGCACGAACATGGGAATTCCCTCTTCTTTAATTATGGTCGGGGCAGTTGTGAACGTGGTGAAGCATGCCGTTAGCGGCTTGTTATTAGCGTAGTCAGAGATGTTGTCCGTGGCGCGCCATGATGTGCCGCACCACGCTGTAGTCCTGGAGCGAATCGCTGGATAAGTCTTTGCCGTAACCCGAACGTTTCAGGCCGCCATGGGGCATTTCGCTGACCAGCATGAAATGGCTGTTGATCCAGGTGCAGCCGTACTGCAAGCGCGCCGCGACTTGCATCGCCTTGTCGAGGTTCTGGGTCCAGACCGACGAGGCGAGGCCGTATTCAGAGTCGTTGGCCCAATCCACCGCTTGTTCGAGTTCGTCGAAGCGGGTCACGGTGACCACCGGCCCGAACACTTCGCGCTGGACGATCTCATCGCTCTGCTTGCAGCCGGCCAGCAGTGTCGGTTGGTAGTAGAAGCCAGCGCCGGAGTGCACTGCCGCGCCGGTCACCCGTTCGATATGCGGCTGGCCGAGGGCGCGTTCGACGAAGCTGGCCACGCGGTCGCGCTGGCGGGTGCTGATCAGCGGGCCGATTTCATTGTCGGCGTCGCGTTTACCGGCAAAGCGCAGGCTGCTGACCGCCGCGCCGAGCTCGGCCACCAACCGGTCATGAATCCCGGCTTGTGCATAAATCCGGCACGCGGCGGTGCAATCCTGACCGGCGTTGTAATAACCGTAAGTGCGCACACCTTCGACCACAGCCTGAATGTCCGCATCGTTGCAGACGATCACCGGGGCTTTGCCGCCGAGTTCGAGGTGGGTGCGTTTCAGGGTTTTCGCTGCGGCCTGGAGGATTTTTTGCCCGGTGACGATATCGCCGGTCAACGACACCATGCGGATTTTCGGGTGACTGACCAAATGGCTGCCGACGCCTTCACCGCCGCCGCAGACGATGTTGATCACGCCGCGCGGCAGAATCTCTGCGAGCGCCGGGGCCAGTGCCAGAATCGACAGCGGGGTGTGTTCGGACGGCTTGAACACCAGGGTGTTGCCGGCGGCGAGGGCCGGGGCGATTTTCCACGCGGCCATCATGATCGGGTAGTTCCACGGCGCAATCGACGCGACGACCCCAATAGGATCGCGGCGCACCATGCTGGTGTAGCCCGGCAGGTATTCGCCGCTGAGCTGGCCGGTCTGACAGCGCACGGCGCCGGCAAAGAAGCGGAACACATCGACCGTCGCGCTCAAGTCGTCCTGACGGGCCAGGTGCAACGGCTTGCCACAGTTCAGGGATTCGAGGCGGGCGAGGAGGTCGGCTTGTTTTTCGATGGCGTTGGCGATGTCCAGCAGCAGGTTCGAGCGTTGCTGCGGGGTGGTCCGTGACCAAGCCGTAAAGGCGCGGTGGGCGGCGAGAATGGCGGCTTCGACCTGCTCGGTGCTGGCTTCGGCAATGTGCGTCAGCACTTCCCCGGTGGCGGGGTTGAGAATCGGTTCGACAAAACCCTGGCCTGCGACCAATTCGCCATCGATCAACAACGCGGTGAACAACGGGGTCTGCGCGCCAGCCATTTTTCGGGTTCTCTTTTCTTGTATGGCCATGCTGCTCCCTGTGACTGGGGCCCGGCCGTCTTATATAGATGCAGCAAGACTAGTGCGCGGACCCGAGGTCGACAAATACTAAATACTGAAGGTGGCGTTCGATTAAATAGATGGCTTGCGTCCGCCGTGGGGTTGTTCGCGTGCGACCGTCAGGAACGGGTCCACCAACGCCGGGCGCGCGGTGCCGCGACGCCAGGCCAGGCCGACGTCAAGGGTCTGACTCAAGTCGGCAATCGGCCGCGCTTCAATGATGTCGCCCTCCAGCGACCACGGTCGATAGGTCATGTCAGGCTGGATCGACACGCCCAAACCGGCGGCCACCAGGCTTCGCACTGCCTCCGTTGAGGCCGTGCGGAGTGTGATGCGCGGTTGCAAGGAGGCTGCAGACCACATGCGCTGAGCGTTGCGGTCCATTTCATCGACGTTCAACTGAATCAACGGCTCACGGGCCACGTCAGCGAGGTTGATGCTGTCGTGTTCCAGCAATGGATGCTGCGCCGGCAGCCATAAGCGGTGAGGCGAATGTGTCAGGACTTCGGTTTGCAGGGCGTGACGATCCTCGAGGTTGGAGAGGATCAACACACCAACGTCGATCTCGCCGCTGACCAGCAAATGCTCGATGTAGGGGCGTTCATCCTCCATCACCCGAATCTCGACGTTGGGGTAGGCGCGCTGAAAGCGGGTGAGCAAATCCGCCAGGTAGTAGCCGGCCACGAGGCTGGTCACGCCGATGATCAACTGGCCGGCCACCTGGTCGGTGCTCTGTTGCAGGCTGCGTTTGGCGTTATCGACGGTGGCGAGAATCAGGTGCGCCTGGCGCAGGAATTGGTGGCCCTGGTGGGTGAGGCTCATGCCCTTGGCGTGTCGGTTGAACAGGCTGACGCCGATCTCCTCTTCCAGTTGCTGGATTGCCAGAGTCAAGGTCGATTGGGAGATGAACGCAGTTTGCGCGGCGGCGGAGATCGAGCCGGTCTCTGCCACGGCGATGAAATGACGAATCTGACGCAAGGTCATCATGGGGGAAGTACCCGGTGGGCGGTTTTTATAGATTTGCTTGAGTGTATATCGTTTTAACTGATGGGCCCGCGGGTGTTACAAGAGATGAGCAACATCTGGAAGCACACTCGCCGAGAGACGCCGGGTACTTTCGATCTAGGCTGGTGGCCGGTTATCCCTTTCGTGGAGGCGGCAAAATGAATACCCGTGGTTTGCTCGATCAACTGCTCAAATCCGGTCAGGACCTGTTGCAGAACAAGTCCGGCGGGAGTCAGAAAAAGGCATCCAGCGGTGGCCTCGGTGGATTACTCTCGGGCGCGAGCGGTGGTGCGTTGGCGGCGGGCGCCATGGGCCTGTTGCTCGGCAGCAAAAAGGCCCGCAGCGTCGGCGGCAAAGTCGCCGTCTACGGCGGCCTCGCGGCACTTGGTGTGGTTGCCTACAAGGCTTACGGCAACTGGCAGGCCCAGCAGGGCACTGCGCCAAAGACCGAACCACAAACACTCGACCGCCTGCCACCCGCGCAAGTCGAGTTGCACAGCCAGGCGATTCTCAAGGCGTTGGTTGCTGCGGCCAAAGCCGATGGCCACGTTGATGACCGAGAGCGCGCATTGATAGAAGGCGAATTCACCAAGCTCGACAACGATCAGGAATTGCAGCAGTGGCTGCATGCCGAACTCAGCAAACCGCTCGACCCTGCAGAGGTCGCCCGCGCGGCCAGCACGCCGGAAATGGCCGCCGAAATGTACATCGCCAGCGTGATGTTGGTGGATGAACAGAACTTCATGGAGAAGTCCTACCTGGATGAACTGGCGCGGCAACTCAAACTTGAGCCAGGTTTAAAGGCTGAGTTGGAGAAGCAGGTGCGCCAGGCTTCGATGTAAGCAACGATTTCTCTTCGAAACTCCAAACGACAAACCCGCTTCTTGATGAAAAGGAAGCGGGTTTTCTCGTTTGTGGGCCGTGGAGAAATGATCCCAAACCAATGGCCTTTCGTCTTGAAGTGCCCTGTACCTGTTATTTCTGACAGTAGCCGGGAAAGCGTTTCAGGGATCTGATATCGCTACCCACGCCGCTCTTCGCGGCCTGTCGAATAGGAGCGGTGTTATGTCTGATATCTCGAGTGAATCCGGAGTCCTGGCGCTGTCGCCACTCAAAGTTCCGGGTTCAACGCCAGGCGTCAAATCAGAAGACCCGAAGGTTATAGACCCTGTCGGGGTGCCGTTGGTACTCACTGCGGGCAGGCATCTGAAAGTGGTTGCGGACCCGCCATTTCCTGCGGCTGACTCTTTGGAGCTCCACCACAACGGCGTGCGCATCACAGTCCCTTTCACGGTCGACCCGGACACAAAACGCACCACTTTCGAAGTGCCCAGGGCCAGGCTTCGTGAGGGGGCGAACTCTTTCCATTACTTAGCCAGGCGTTTGAGTGGCAATGACGATACGTCACCCACGCAGTGGACGCTGTACAGCTTGAATCTGCCGGGTGGCGATGACCCGATAAACGACGACAAAGACATCCACGAAGGGTTGGGCATTGATTTGCCTGAAGACGTCAAACAAAACGGTGTCGACCTGGAAGAGGCCGAGCGAGGCGTTCCGCTCACTGTCTCTTACGCGTTTGCCAAATTGCACGACGTGGTGACGGTGGACTGCAACGGATTTCCCTTCAAGTACACCGTGACTAAGGACGATCTAGGCGGGGCGTTCGACATCTTGCTGTCCAAAGCCGCTTTCGTTGGCGGCGGCAACAGCCCGGGCTTTAAGATTTTTTACACGGTAAACGACCAACTGGGGAACGATACCCAGAACTCACTGCCATCGCCGGCCCTCTCGATCAAGGTCGACCTGACGCCCAAAGTAGAGCTTGCGCCCGCTCCATTTGTGCCGGCGCTGGTGGGCAATGTGATCTATCCCAACAAGCACACCACGGGTTTCGTGGTCCGGGTGGATTGGGCCAAAGGCTTCAAACCCGGCGATAAAGCCAAATTGGTGGTGAGGGGTGGGGCTGTGGGAGCCGGGACACCGGTATTCACATTTGTGGCTTTTAATGCCAACTACCGCGCGAATTTTCAGCTGACCCCGGCGTTCATTCTGGCCAACGCAGGCCTGTCGGTGGCATTCACGTGGGTCCTGTTGAGTGGTGGCAAGGAGACGGAGTCGCAGCCGCTGACCCTTACCATCGACAGCGTCAATGTGACGGATCCCAACTTTCCGACGCCGGAAATTGTTGAGGCCTATGGAACGAACACAGTGGATCTGCGGGCGTTTACCGGCGATGCCCACATCGTCTGTGCGTCTTGGCCATTTATCGGGGCTGGGCAAAAAATCTGGCTGCATGTCCTGGGTGCCGGCAAGGATGGCAATTCCAAGACCGTGGCGATTGCCGTGGGGAAAACCTTGACGTCGACAGAGATCCAGAACGGTCTCGATTACGTATTGCCGCGCAAAGAGCTGGAGCTGTTCGAGCCGGGTAAAGAGTTGCGAGTCCGGTTGCGCGTGGACTTCCACCCTAATGAAAATGCCAACACGATTAAGACCTTCACGTTGAAGCGATACACGTTGGTCACTGCCGGAATGAAAGCGACGCTGGAGTTTCTCAATGCGCCGTATCGCATTGCGCCGATGGGGCGACTGACCGACATATTGCTGAAACTGGTTGACGAAAACGGAGAGTTCATCAAAGAGAAATCGGTGTGGGTGACCCTTCCCACTACCTTTAACTATGCGGATGGCACTACGGGGAAGCGTGAGTTCAAGACGGATTTGTTTGGTAAGCTGAAAGTCCGAGGTGTGAGAGGGTCGGATGTTCCAAATTCTACTTACACCATCAAGGCTGAATATGACGGCAAGGCCGTGACTGCAAAGTTGGATATCACACATCGAGGAAAGGTTGGGGTGTTGGATGTTGGTTTTACTCCAGATTCTCCTTCGCTCTCTTGGCTTTTCGGTCGTGTTTCAATCAGTCCGGATGGTACAAAGATTTTAGTGAATAAACCGGACTCCGGTAACGGTTTGTTGGCAGTTATTGATGCCGCCACCCTTCAAGTGGTGGGCGAGCGAATGGAAAAATTGAACGCGTACAATTTTGACGTGGGCCCTGACAGTGATCAGGTCTTTACGAGTAGTCTGTTTAGTTATTCTCGTCTGGTTATTGACTTATCGTCAGGAGAACAAACCCAGATTAGAATAGCGCGTCATAACTCCGGGGCGTGTGTTTTCAATCTGGAAGGTACCCATGCCTATGTTATTAGCTTTGATGGGATGGCAAAGACTGATATCGCGCTCAAGCGTGATGCAGCTCTCCAGTTGCCGGGAGGTGATTTACTAGTACTTGCTCCTGATGGAAAACATATATTCACTTTTCATACATATTTTTATGATCGAAAGTTTGTCAGTATCTCGACAAGTAATGATTCAGTGGTTAAGCGAGTTGTGCCGACCTGGGATGCACGATCTCTTGTAATCAGCCCTGATGGAAAACGCATCTACGCTGATGATCTAAGTAACCAAAAAATAAGGATAGTTGACTCTCAAACGTTACTTGTTACCGACTCCGTCGATGTTAACAACCCCGGCGAGCTCGCCTTGAGTCCGGACGGTCGATTGCTCTTTTTTGCCAGTGAGGGAGCAACAGTGAAGGCGCTTGATACTGTGAGTCTGAAGGTGGTCAAGACGTTTGCGGTTGCAGGTGATCCATGCAGCCTGGTGGTGAGCCCTGATAGTTCCCGCCTCTATGTAGCCTATAAAAACAAATCGATCGTCACCGCTATTCAAGTCGAATAGTTCTGGAGGCGGGTCTAAGGCAGTCAGGGGGGCTGGATGTTTTGTAGATCCGTCGTTTCCAGTTAAGCCCATCAGCGTTTTTCGTCTGGACGCCGCCCCGAGCCGGCCTGCTCCCACATTGGGTCTCGCTTCTGAGCAATCCGGTCGAGTGTGGGAGTGAGCCGGCCCGGGCCTCGTTCCCACAATGGCATTTCAGCATCACCACACACGCCAATGACCCCTGTCTTCCGATTCACCACTGACACCCTCCACCCGATCCAACAGAAATCCCGCCAGAGCTCACTCCACAGTTTCCAGGCAAAGTGAGACGCG
The DNA here is from genome assembly GCF_031456615.1 of Pseudomonas sp. 3296. Classification (NCBI taxonomy): domain Bacteria; kingdom Pseudomonadati; phylum Pseudomonadota; class Gammaproteobacteria; order Pseudomonadales; family Pseudomonadaceae; genus Pseudomonas; species Pseudomonas sp. 3296. The sequence goes on along the minus strand of NZ_JAVDUY010000003.1, from coordinate 257,758 downwards.
GCACTCCCACGTCTTATAAATGAAACACCCTCAGCTATACTCCCCAGCATTTGAGCCGCCCCGAGGACTGACTGTGAAAAACTGGACGTTGCGCCAACGCATCTTGGCGAGTTTTGCGGTGATCATCGCCATCATGCTGTTGATGGTGGTTGTCTCGTATTCGCGGCTGTTGAAGATCGAGGCGAGCGAAGAAAGTGTTCGCGATGACGCGCTTCCCGGGGTGTATTTCAGCTCGATGATTCGCAGTGGCTGGGTGGACAGTTTTCTTCGAACCCAGGAAATGCTCGGCCTCAAGGAGGGGCAGGGCATCAGTGCCGAGGACGCCGCCGATTTCCAGGCGTTCGAGGCGCGACTGGTGGAGCAGATCAATAACTATCGTGGCACGGTGACCACGGATGAGGACAAGGTCGAAATTGCGGCCTTCGAAAAACTGCATGAGGATTTCCAGAAGATCCTGATGAAGGTGCTCGACCTGCATAAGAACAATCAGGAAGCCGAGGCGATCAAGCTGTTCAACGAGCAGTTGACCCCGGCGTGGACTGCCGGCCGGATGAAACTCAATGACATCATCCGTGAAAACAAAGCCGTGGCCGACAACGACATGGCCGCCATCGACGATGCCGTGCTGACGGCAAAAATCAGCATGGGCATTTCCTTGTTGGTGGCGGTATTGGCCGCCGGTTTCTGCGGTTTGTTGCTGATGCGCGCGATCATGGCGCCGATGAACCGTATCGTGAAAATCCTCGAAATCATGCGCACCGGCGACCTCAGCGGCCGTTTGAATCTGGAGCGAAAGGATGAATTCGGCGCGGTGGAAACCGGCTTCAACGACATGATGACCGAACTGACGTCCCTGGTGTCCCAGGCCCAGCGCTCGTCGGTGCAGGTCACCACGTCGGTCACTGAAATCGCCGCCACGTCTAAACAGCAGCAAGCCACCGCCACCGAAACCGCCGCCACCACCACCGAAATCGGCGCTACCTCCCGTGAAATCGCCGCGACGTCCCGTGACCTGGTGCGCACCATGACCGAAGTCTCCACCGCCGCCGACCAGGCTTCGGTGGCGGCCGGTTCCGGGCAGCAAGGCCTGGCGCGCATGGAAGAAACCATGCATTCGGTGATGGGCGCCGCCGATCTGGTCAACGCCAAACTGGCGATCCTCAACGAAAAGGCCGGCAACATTAACCAGGTGGTGGTGACCATCGTCAAAGTCGCCGACCAGACCAATTTACTGTCGCTGAACGCTGCCATCGAAGCCGAAAAGGCGGGGGAATATGGGCGTGGTTTTGCGGTGGTTGCCACTGAAGTGCGACGTCTGGCGGACCAGACGGCCGTCGCCACCTATGACATTGAGCAGATGGTGCGCGAGATCCAGTCGGCGGTATCGGCCGGGGTCATGGGCATGGACAAATTCTCCGAAGAAGTACGCCGTGGCATGTCCGAAGTGCAGCAGGTCGGCGAGCAGCTGTCGCAGATCATCCACCAGGTTCAGGCGCTGGCGCCGCGAGTGTTGATGGTTAACGAGGGCATGCAGGCGCAGGCCACCGGCGCCGAGCAGATCAACCACGCGTTGGTGCAGTTGGGTGATGCCAGCAGTCAGACCGTCGAGTCGTTGCGCCAGGCCAGTTTTGCCATCGATGAGCTGAGCCAGGTCGCTGTAGGGCTGCGCAGCGGCGTTTCGCGATTCAAAGTCTGATGAGCGAACTCGCGGCCAAACGCGGCGCCGGAGTGCCGATCAAGCAATCGTTGTACCTGGTGTTTCGCATCGGCAGTGAGCGCTTTGCCTTGCAGGCCATCGAAGTGGCGGAAGTGCTGCCACGGCTGCCGTTGAAGCCGATTGCCCAGGCGCCGCATTGGGTCGCCGGGGTGTTTGCCTATCGCGGCGCGGTGGTGCCGGTGATCGACCTCAGTGCGCTGACCTTCGGCCAACCGGCGCAGGCCCGCACCAGCACACGGCTGGTGCTGGTCAATTATCGTCCGCATGAATCAACCCCGACGCAATGGCTGGGGCTGATTCTGGAGCAGGCGACTGACACGCTGCGTTGCAACCCGGCGGACTTCAAGCCCTATGGCCTGGACAATCGCCAGGCGCCTTACCTCGGGCCGGTGCGCGAAGATGCGCAAGGTTTGCTGCAATGGGTGCGGGTTGCCGATTTACTCGATGATCAAGTTCGCGCGCTGTTGTTCCCGTCGCCGCCTCTCAATCCGGCGCTGCTTGAGGAGCGGTCATGAGCAGCGATCAACGATTTTTCGATTTCCTCAAGGAGCGTATCGGCCTCGACGTGACCTCGGTCGGCCCGGCGATCATTGAGCGCGCAGTGCGTCAGCGCAGCATTGCCTCCCGTGCGCTGACGGCTGACGAGTATTGGCACACGCTGCAAGGTTCGCAGGATGAACAGCAGGCGCTGATCGAAGCGGTGATCGTGCCCGAGACCTGGTTTTTCCGTTACCCGGAATCGTTCGCGACACTGGCGAAACTGGCCAGCAAACGCCTGGCCGAGATCAACAACATGCGCGCACTGCGGATTCTCAGCCTGCCGTGCTCAACCGGCGAAGAACCGTATTCCATCGCCATGGCCTTGCTCGATGCCGGACTCAAGCCCCATCAGTTCAAGGTGGAAGGTATGGACGTCAGCCCGCTGTCGGTGGAAAAAGCCCGGCGTGCGTTGTACGGAAAAAACTCGTTTCGGGGGCAGGACATTGCCTTTCGTGACCGGTATTTCAGCGCCGAACGCGACGCCTATCGCCTCAGTGATCGCGTGCTGGAACAGGTGCGCTTGCAGGTCGGCAACCTGCTCGATCCGGCGTTGCTGGCCAGCGAGCCGCCGTATGACTTTGTGTTCTGCCGCAACTTGCTGATCTATTTCGACCAGCCGACTCAGCAGCAGGTATTCGAGGTGCTCAAGCGCCTGACCCATGTCGACGGCGTGCTGTTTATCGGCCCGGCCGAGGGCGGTTTGCTCGGGCGTTTTGGCATGCGTTCGATTGGCATTGCGCAGTCGTTTGCGTTCAGCCGTCAGCGTGTGCCGGAGCCAGAACCGTTTCCTGTGTTCGTGCCGGCCCCGTTGCCGGTGCGACAATCGACGCGCAGCGTGCCTGCACCCCCGGTGCGCAATCGACCGTTCGCCGGCACCGCGCTGCCCCCGGTCACGGTGAAAGCCTCGGACGCCACCGCGTTGCTCGCGAACATCGCCGTGCTGGCCAACGAAGGCAAAAGTGTTGAAGCGCGCATCGCGTGCGAACAGTATTTACGTAGTCACGAACCGGTCGCCCAGGTGTTTTACTGGCTGGGATTGCTCAGCGATGTCGGCGGCAACGCCCTCGAAGCCCAAGGCTTTTATCGCAAGGCGTTGTACCTTGAACCGCAACATCCCGACGCGTTGATGCACCTGGCAGCGTTGCTGCAATCCCAGGGCGACGCAGCGGGTGCCAGACGATTGCAGGACCGCGCCGCCCGCAGCGAGCGCGCCGACAGTGAGCGTAAACGATGAGCGCCTCCGACACCTTGAACGTCACCCACGAAGATGCCCAGGCCATCGACGATTGCTGGAACCGTATCGGCATCCACGGCGACAAGTCTTGCCCGCTGCTGAGCGAGCACATTCACTGCCGCAACTGTGCGGTGTACTCGGCCGCCGCCACGCGCTTGCTCGACCGCTACGCATTGCAGCAGGACGACCGTGTGCAACGCTCGGCGACGGTTGAAACCGATGTAAAAACCCGTTCGCTGTTGACGTTCAGGCTCGGCGAAGAATGGCTGGCACTGACCACCCGCAGCCTCGTGGAAGTGGCGCCGCTGCAAGCCATTCATTCCTTGCCGCATCAGCGTTCCCGGGCCTTGCTCGGCGTGGCGAATGTGCGCGGCGCATTGGTCGCGTGCCTGTCGCTGGTGGAATTGCTCGGGCTCGACGCTACCCACAACGTGGCTTCCAGCGCTCGGGTCATGCCGCGCATGTTGATCATCGCCGCGCACGGTGGGCCGGTGGTGGTGCCGGTGGACGAGGTCGACGGGATTCATGCCATTGACGAGCGCATTCTGGATGCCGCCTCGCAATCCGGCACCCAGGCCAGCGGCAAGTACACCCGAGGCGTGTTGCCCTTCAAGGGGCGTAGCGTGCGTTGGCTGGATGAAGAACAATTGCTGTCCGCTGTGACCCGGAGCCTCACATGACCCCCGAGCAAATGCGCGACTCCTCGTTGTTGGAGCTGTTCAGCCTTGAAGCCGAGGCCCAGACCCAAGTGCTGAGCGCAGGGCTGTTGGCTCTGGAACGCAACCCGACGCAGGCCGATCAACTCGAATCCTGCATGCGCGCAGCGCACTCGCTCAAGGGCGCGGCGCGGATCGTCGGTGTCGATGCCGGGGTCAGCGTCGCGCATGTGATGGAAGATTGCCTGGTCAGTGCTCAGGAAGGGCGCCTGTACCTGCGGCCCGAGCACATTGATGCGTTGTTGCAAGGCACCGACCTGCTGATGCGCATCGCCACGCCCAACAACAGCCTGACACCGGCGGACATCGAGGCCTATGTGGCGTTGATGACGCGGTTGCTCGATCCGCTCACGCCCGCCGCACCGCTGGTGACCGAGCGTCAACCCGAACAACCCCGCGACGAACTGCCAGTCCTGGTGGTCGAGCCGCCTCCCACCGCGCCGATTGATGCTCCCCGCAAGACCAAACGCACCACTGAAAACGGTGAGCGCGTATTGCGCGTCACGGCCGAACGCTTGAACAGCCTGCTCGACCTGTCGAGCAAATCCCTGGTGGAAACCCAGCGCCTCAAGCCGCATCTGGCGACCATGCAACGCCTCAAGCGCATGCAGAATAACGGTCTGCGGGCCCTGGAAAACCTCAACGTCCATCTCAAGGATCACGCCTTGAGTCTGGAAGCCCAGGAAGCGCTCGAAGATGCGCGGCGGTTGCTGGCGGAATCCCAGCAACTGCTGATCGAGAAAAACGCCGAACTGGATGAATTCGCCTGGCAGGCCAGTCAGCGCGCTCAGGTGTTGTACGACACCGCGCTGGCCTGTCGCATGCGTCCGTTTGCCGATGTGTTGACCGGGCAGGTGCGCATGGTTCGCGACCTGGGCCGGGACCTGGGCAAACAGGTTCGACTCGAAATCGAGGGTGAGAAAACCCAGGTCGACCGCGACGTCCTGGAGAAACTTGAAGCGCCGCTGACGCACTTGCTGCGCAACGCCGTGGATCACGGCATCGAATCCCCGGAACAACGGCTGCTGGCCGGTAAACCGGCGGAAGGTGTGATTCGTCTGCGCGCCTCCCACCAGGCCGGTCTGCTGGTGCTGGAATTGAGTGATGACGGCCATGGTGTCGATCTGGAAAAGGTCCGCCGCACTGTCATCGAGCGGCAGTTATCCCCAGCGGAAACGGCCGCTCAACTGAGTGAAGAAGAGCTGCTGACGTTTTTATTCTTGCCGGGTTTCAGTCTGCGCGGCACGGTCACCGAAGTGTCCGGGCGCGGCGTGGGCCTGGATGCGGTTCAACACATGGTGCGCCAGTTGCGCGGTGCAGTGGTGCTGGAACAGACGGTGGGCGAGGGCAGTCGTTTCCACCTTGAAGTGCCGCTGACACTGTCGGTGGTCCGCAGCCTGGTGGTGGAGGTCGGTGACGAGGCTTATGCGTTTCCGCTGGCCCACATCGAACGCATGTGCGACCTCGAGCCGCAAGACATCGTGCAGGTCGAAGGCCGACAGCACTTCTGGCACGAAGGGCGGCATGTCGGGTTGGTGGCGGCCAGTCAACTGTTGCAGCGCCCGATCAACCCGAACAGTCAGCAAACCCTCAAGGTCGTGGTCATCCGAGAGCGCGAAGCGATTTATGGCGTAGCGGTCGAGCGTTTTATCGGCGAGAGGACGTTAGTGGTATTGCCGCTGGACGAGCGACTGGGCAAGGTGCAGGACATCTCCGCCGGTGCCTTGCTCGACGACGGGTCGGTGGTGCTGATCGTCGACGTTGAAGACATGCTGCGCTCGGTGGATAAACTGCTTAATACCGGGCGCCTGGAGCGCATTGCCCGACACAGCAATCAAGTGGCCGAAGCGGCGCGCAAACGGATTCTGGTGGTCGACGACTCACTGACGGTTCGCGAGTTGCAACGCAAACTGCTGCTCAATCGCGGCTACGAGGTGGCGGTGGCCGTTGATGGTATGGATGGCTGGAACGCCCTGCGTTCGGAGGATTTCGATTTGCTGATCACCGACATTGATATGCCGCGCATGGATGGCATCGAATTGGTGTCATTGTTGCGCCGCGACAACCGCCTGCAATCACTGCCGGTAATGGTGGTGTCGTACAAGGATCGTGAAGAGGATCGCCGTCGTGGACTGGACGCCGGGGCCGACTATTATCTAGCCAAAGCCAGTTTTCATGACGATGCCCTGCTTGATGCAGTGGTTGAGCTCATCGGAGGAGCACGGGCATGAAAATCGCGATCGTCAACGACATGCCCATGGCGGTGGAGGCCCTGCGCCGCGCCCTGGCGTTTGAACCGGCGCACCAGGTCATCTGGGTTGCCAGCGATGGCAAGGAGGCCGTGCAAAAGTGTGCCGAACAGACGCCGGACCTGATCCTGATGGATTTGATCATGCCGGTCATGGACGGCGTCGAAGCCACCCGGCGGATCATGGCCGAAACGCCGTGCGCCATTGTGATCGTCACCGTCGATCGCCAGCAGAACGTACATCGGGTGTTCGAGGCCATGGGCCATGGCGCCCTGGATGTGGTCGATACCCCGGCGCTCGGTGCCGGTAATGCCCAGGAAGCGGCGGCGCCGTTGTTGCGCAAGATTATGAACATCGGCTGGCTGATCGGCGAGCGGGGCAATCAGGAGCGCTCGGTGACGAGCCCGCAGCGAAGTTCCGCCTCGCGCCAGCGCCTGATCGCCATCGGTTCATCCGCCGGCGGGCCAGCCGCGCTGGAAATCCTGCTCAAGGGCTTGCCGCGGGATTTTTCCGCGGCCATCGTGCTGGTGCAGCATGTCGATCAGGTGTTCGCCGCCGGCATGGCCGAATGGCTCGGCAGCGCCAGCGGCTTGAACGTGCGTCTGGCGGTCGAGGGCGAAGCACCTCAGGCCGGAACCGTGTTGCTGGCCGGCACCAACCACCATATTCGATTATTGAAAAACGGCACGCTGGCCTACACCGCCGAACCGGTCAACGAAATCTACCGGCCCTCGATCGATGTGTTTTTCGAGAGCGTGGCCAATTACTGGAACGGTGACGCCGTCGGGGTTTTGTTGACGGGCATGGGGCGCGATGGCGCGCAGGGGCTTAAACTCATGCGCCAACAAGGTTACCTGACCATCGCTCAGGACCAGAAAAGCAGTGCGGTATACGGAATGCCCAAAGCGGCCGCGGCCATCGACGCCGCCATGGAGATTCGCCCACTGGACAAGATAGCGCCACGATTGCTGGAGATATTCGCCAAATGACCGCCAATAGCAGCAATCCTGGCCCAAGTAGTACTCAGGTGACCGAACATGAATGACTTACAGCTCGACGGCTTCAAAACCGACGAAAACGCCGCCATGGTGTTGTTGGTGGACGATCAGGCAATGATCGGCGAAGCGGTGCGCCGCGGGTTGTCGAACGAAGACAATATTGACTTCCACTTCTGCGCCGACCCGCACCAGGCCATCGCCCAGGCGATCCGCATCAAGCCGACGGTGATCCTTCAGGACCTGGTGATGCCCGGTCTGGACGGCTTGAGCCTGGTGCGCGAGTACCGTAATCATCCGGCGACCAAGGACATTCCGATCATTGTCCTGTCGACCAAGGAAGACCCGCTGGTCAAGAGCGCTGCGTTTGCCGCCGGGGCCAATGATTATCTGGTCAAGCTGCCGGACAACATCGAGCTGGTGGCGCGGATCCGCTATCACTCGCGCTCCTACATGACGCTGTTGCAGCGTGACGCAGCGTACCGCGCGTTGCGGGTCAGCCAGCAGCAACTGCTCGACACCAATCTGGTGCTGCAACGGCTGATGAACTCCGATGGCCTGACCGGGCTGTCGAACCGCCGGCATTTCGATGAATACCTGGAGCTGGAATGGCGCCGTTCGCTGCGTGACCAGAGTCAGTTGTCGCTGCTGATGATCGATGTGGATTATTTCAAAGACTATAACGACAACTTCGGCCACCTGGAGGGCGACGAAGCCTTGCGCAAGGTGGCTACGGCGATTCGCGAGGCGAGCGCTCGCCCCTCTGACCTGCCGGCCCGTTACGGTGGTGAAGAGTTTGCGTTGGTGCTGCCCAACACCACGCCAGGCGGGGCACGTCTGGTGGCGGAGAAACTTCGCCAGACCGTGGCTGCACTGAAGATTCCGCACCTTTCGCCGACTGAAGGCTCCAGCCTGACCATCAGCATTGGCCTGTCCACCATGGTTCCGCAACCGGGCAGCGATTGCCGGCAATTGATCTCGGCGGCGGACAAGGGGCTGTATCTGGCGAAGAACAATGGGCGCAATCAGGTCGGGATCGAATGATTGTCTGTTTCTACCGGGCGATATAGAACCTGTGGGAGCCGGGCTTGCCCGCGATGAGGGCCTGATAGTCGATACTTTCATCGCCTGACACACCTTCATAGCGGGCAAGCCCGGCTCCCACAGGGTTCTGCGTCGTTGCAAAGATCGCTTGTAAGCCCGTCTTTTCAGCCAGGCGGACTGCCGTTTCAGGCCGTTTGCCGTTATACTCGCCGGCTTTCAAAAGTTCGCCAACGAGTGCTGCCCGCCATGGAAATCAACCCGATCCTTAACAGTATCAAGGACCTGTCCGAGCGCTCCGAAACTATTCGGGGGTATCTTTGACTACGATCAAAAGCATGAGCGTCTGACTGAAGTCAATCGCGAGCTTGAAGATCCGTCTGTCTGGAACAACCCGACGTACGCTCAGGAACTGGGCCGCGAGCGGTCCCTGCTGGCGCAGATCGTCGAAACCCTCGACGAAATGCACACAGGCCTGGCCGACGCCAAAGACCTGCTGCTGATGTCCGCCGAAGAAGAAGACCAGGCCGCCGTCGATGACGTCGCCGCCGAAGTCGAGCGCCTGCGCGAGTCGCTGGAAAAACTCGAATTCCGTCGCATGTTCAGCGGTGAAATGGATGCCAATAATGCCTACCTGGACATCCAGGCCGGCTCCGGTGGCACCGAGGCCCAGGACTGGGCCAACATCCTGCTGCGCATGTACCTGCGCTGGGCTGACAAACGCGGTTTCGACGCGACCATCATGGAACTGTCCGCCGGTGAAGTCGCCGGAATCAAGGGCGCGACCGTGCACATCAAGGGCGAATACGCCTTTGGCTGGTTGCGTACCGAGATCGGCGTGCACCGTCTGGTGCGCAAGAGCCCGTTCGACTCCGGCAACCGCCGCCACACCTCGTTCTCGGCCGTGTTCGTGTCGCCGGAAATCGATGACAACATCGAAATCGACATCAACCCGTCGGACCTGCGCATCGACACCTACCGCTCCTCCGGTGCCGGTGGTCAGCACGTAAACACCACCGACTCGGCCGTACGTATTACCCACGTCCCGACCAACACCGTGGTCAGCTGCCAGAACGAACGCTCCCAGCACGCCAACAAAGACACCGCGATGAAAATGTTGCGGGCGCGCTTGTACGAGCAGGAAGTTCAGAAACGCAACGCCGCGTCCCAGGCCCTGGAAGACACCAAGTCCGACATCGGCTGGGGTCACCAGATCCGCTCGTATGTACTCGATGCGTCGCGAATCAAGGATTTGCGCACTAACATCGAGCGCAGCGACTGCGACAAGGTGCTCGACGGTGACATCGACGAATACCTGGTGGCCAGCCTGAAACAAGGCCTGTAAACCGCCAGTCAAGACCTCAAGTCCCCTGCCACCGGTGGGGGCAACGAACCTGTGATGGAATTTTTAAAGACATGAGCGACCTAGAACTCGACCCGCAAGCCCTGCAACAGGAAGAAAACTCCCTGATCGCCCTGCGCAAGGAAAAGCTTGCTGCCGAGCGCGTCAAGGGCAATGCCTTCCCGAACGACTTCCGCCGCGACAACTACTGCAATGACTTGCAGAAACAGTACGCGGACAAGACCAAGGAAGAGCTGGCAGAGGCTGCAATCCCGGTCAAGGTAGCCGGTCGCATCATGCTCAACCGTGGCTCGTTCATGGTGATCCAGGACATGACCGGTCGCATCCAGGTCTACGTCAACCGTAAAACCCTGTCCGAAGACACCCTGGCCGCGGTGAAAACCTGGGACATGGGCGACATCATTGCAGCCGAAGGCACCCTGGCCCGTTCCGGCAAGGGCGACCTGTACGTCGAAATGACCAGCGTGCGGCTGCTGACCAAGTCGCTGCGCCCGCTACCGGACAAGCACCACGGCCTGACCGACACCGAACAGCGCTACCGTCAGCGTTATGTCGACCTGATCGTCAACGAAGAAGTGCGCCAGACCTTCCGCGTTCGCTCGCAAGTGATCGCGCACATCCGCAGCTTCCTGATGCAGCGTGACTTCCTCGAAGTCGAAACGCCGATGCTGCAAACCATCCCGGGTGGCGCAGCAGCCAAGCCGTTCGAGACTCACCACAACGCGCTGGACATGGAAATGTTCCTGCGTATCGCGCCTGAGTTGTACCTCAAGCGCCTTGTTGTCGGCGGTTTCGAGAAAGTGTTCGAGATCAACCGCAACTTCCGTAACGAGGGCGTTTCGACTCGTCACAACCCTGAGTTCACCATGTTGGAGTTCTACCAGGCGTACGCCGACTACGAAGACAACATGGACCTGACCGAAGAGTTGTTCCGCGAACTGGCGCAGCTGGTTCTGGGCAGCACCGATGTGCCTTACGGCGACAAGGTGTTCCACTTCGGCGAACCGTTCGTACGTCTGTCGGTGTTCGACTCGATCCTCAAATACAACCCTGAGCTGACCGCTGACGATCTGAATGACATCGACAAGGCGCGTGCCATCGCCAAGAAGGCCGGCGCCAAGGTGCTGGGCTTCGAAGGTCTGGGCAAGCTGCAGGTGATGATTTTCGAAGAGCTGGTCGAGCACAAGCTGGAACAACCGCACTTCATTACCCAGTACCCGTTCGAAGTGTCGCCACTGGCCCGTCGTAACGATGACAACCCGAACGTCACCGACCGTTTCGAACTGTTCATCGGCGGCCGTGAAATCGCCAACGCCTACTCCGAGTTGAACGACGCGGAAGACCAGGCCGAGCGCTTCATGGCGCAGGTCGCCGACAAGGACGCGGGCGATGACGAAGCCATGCACTACGACGCCGACTTCGTTCGCGCGCTGGAGTACGGCATGCCGCCAACGGCGGGTGAAGGTATCGGTATCGACCGTCTGGTGATGCTGCTGACCAACTCTCCGTCGATCCGCGACGTGATCCTGTTCCCGCACATGCGGCCGCAAGCGTAAGTGTTTCAATTAAAAAGCCGCCTTTTCAGGCGGCTTTTTATTGCCTGTCTGGTACAAACGTATCAATTTATTGCTTTCATCTGAGAGGAAAGACCTGTCGTGAATCGTGCAATGGCTCAAGAAGGTGCAGCGGGTATCGCCACTGCGGTCGCTGAAAGTGTTCAGTACCAAGGCCGCAAGGCCAGCCGGCAGGGCAGCGAGCAGCGTCGACAGGACATTCTTGATGCGGCGATGCGCATTGTCGTGCGCGATGGCGTGCGGGCCGTGCGCCACCGTGCGGTGGCGGCCGAGGCCGGTGTGCCGTTGTCGGCCACCACCTACTATTTCAAGGACATCGATGACTTGCTCACCGATACCTTTGCCCAATACGTGGAGCGCAGCGCGGCGTTCATGGCCAAGTTGTGGGTGAACAACGAAGGTTTGCTGCGCGAGATGGTGATCAGCGGCGACGGCAGTCCCGAGGCGCGCTCGCAGCTGGCGGACGACATTGCACGGTTGATGACGGACTATGTTCACCGGCAATTGATCAACCGTCGCGAACACTTGATGGCTGAACAGGCGTTCCGCCAGGAGGCCTTGTTGAACCCGCGCCTGGCGGGATTGGTGCGCTCGCATCAGCAGATTCTCCTCCAGGGCACCTGCCAGCTTTTCGAGGTCTTGGGTTCGCGTGAGCCACGAGAGGATGCCAAAGTGTTGACGGCGATTATCGGACGGATGGAATATCAGGGCCTGCTCAACGACGCCGAGCCTGTGGGTGAAGAAGAAATGCTCGGTATCCTCAATCGCTACATGCACTTGGTACTCGCGTCGGTGTGAGTTGAGCGCGGTCCCTTTAGCAGCTGCCGAAGGCTCGGGCCGCGTTCGGCTGCCGCTACAGGACTGTGTGTTCATAGGGAGTGTTGAATGAAAGCCTGGCGCGTCATCGTGATCGCCTTGTCGTTCCTGCTGCTCAGTGGCTGTCTGGTGACCTTCAAGGAGCCGCTGCCCGCCAGCGACCCCGCGCCCAAAGGTTTGCTCGGCAAATGGACCAGCACCAACGCCTGGGGCGAGCCGATGAACCTCGAACTGACGCGCATCGGCGACCATCGCTATCAGGCGGTCAGCTACTTCAAGGCCAAACCCGGCGAACGCGAAGCCTATCCCTTCACCGTCTCGCGCCATGGCAGCCGCTGGTACCTGTCGGCGAAGGTGCCCGCCAAATACGGCGGCCATTTCACCATTGCCGGTTTCGAGCTCACGGATAAGCATGAACTGGTGGTCTACAACCTTGACCTCGAGCAGATCAACCAGGCTCTCGGACAAAAAGTCTTGAGCGGCGACGGTTTCCAGACCGACGACGGCGACGGTGTCTTGGTCAACAACGCGATGGATCAGGTTTTTGCTTACCTCGACGATCCGGCCAATTCCGATGTCTTCGTCGAAGCGGTGCGCTATCAGCGCCTGGCCAATAGTAAATAGACTCAGCACATAACGGTTTTTCTACAGGAGTTTCGGGTGGACGATTACCAGCAGACGATACGCATTTTGTCCGATCGCATTGTGCTGGCGCAGACGCCGATTCGCGTCCTCGATGCGGTCAAGTGGGATGACAACATCCGCAAGGGATTCCTCAAGGCCAAGGGCAAGGAAATGCCAGCGGTGGACCGCGATTACTACCTCAATCGGCCACTGACGTTCGACTCCAGCAAAGTGAAACTGGAATTCCAGAACATCGAGCGCGACATCACCCGCCAGCTCGGCCAGTTCAACCCGGTCGGCCAGATCATGCGCCGCATGTGCAAGGAATACCGAATGGTGGTGCGCATGCTGGAAGCGCGCGGCACCGAGGATTTCGGCCTGATTTCCCAGGAACTGTACGGCGCTGCGTCCGACGCGTTCCACGCCGGTGACCCGACTCTGGCCGATCTGGGGCTGATGCTTTCCGATTACCTGAACAACATCGATGGCCGTGGCGATCTCAAGGATGAGCCAAAAGTCCTCACGGCCAAGGAAGCCGTGCACCTGCTGCAAACCCGCTTGAACAAGGTGTTTGGCGAGGCTGAGGAAACCATTCGGGTGTTCGAGTCCGACGGGATCGTCGCCGATGCGGCAGCCGGCGCCGACTACATCAAGATTCGCGCCGATGCGATGTTCAACGACCGTGACGTACGCGCCCTGGAAGTCCATGAAGGGCTGGTGCATGTCGGCACCACGCTCAACGGGTTGAACCAGCCGATCTGCACCTTCCTGTCCAAGGGCCCGCCGTCGTCGACAGTGACTCAGGAAGGTTTGGCGATCCTGATGGAAATCATCACTTTCGCGTCCTACCCCAGTCGCCTGCGCAAACTCACCAATCGCACTCGCGCCATTCACATGGTGGAGGAGGGCGCGGACTTCCTGCAGATCTACGAGTTCTTCCGCGAGCAAGGCTTTGAAATGGCGGAAAGCTACGGCAACGCCAGCCGGGTATTCCGTGGTTCAGTGCCCAACGGCCTGCCATTTACCAAAGACTTGTCCTACCTCAAGGGCTTCATCATGGTTTACAACTACATTCAGTTGGCCGTGCGCAAAGGCAAGCTTGAGCAGATCCCGCTGCTGTTTTGCGGCAAGACCACGTTGGAAGACATGCGCACGCTGCGCCAGTTGGTTGATGAAGGGTTGGTGGTGCCGCCGAAATATTTGCCGGATCAGTTCCGCGACCTGAACGCGCTGTCGGCCTGGATGTGCTTCTCCAACTTCCTCAACCACCTGAGCCTGGACCGGATCGAAGCGGATTACTCCAACATCCTCTAACGATCACGAATACCCCTGTAGGCGTGAGCCTGCTCGCGATTGAGGTTCAACATTCAACACTGATGTTGGCTGACATACCGCTATCGCGAGCAGGTTCACTCCTACAAGGGGATGGGTTTTTTCAATTCTGAATTTTGCGAGGTTTCAACGGATGAGATTCCTCGGCATGGTTTGCCTGCTTCTGACCTTGAGCGGTTGCAGCTCCCTGCTGTTCTACCCCGAGCCCGGCCAGTTGTTCACCCCGGAAAAAGCTCATCTCGAATACCGCGAGGTCACCCTCGTCACTGCCGACGGCCTCAAGCTCAACGCCTGGTGGTTGCCGGCCAAAAAGGGTGTCGACGTCAAAGGCACGGTGCTGCACCTGCACGGCAATGGCGGCAACTTGCCGATGCATCTGGGCGGGAGCTGGTGGTTGCCCAAGGAAGGCTATCAAGTGCTGCTGATTGACTATCGCGGCTACGGTTTATCCGAGGGAAAGCCGAGTCTGCCAGCGATGTATCAAGACATCGACGCCGCGTTCAATTGGCTCGACCAGGCCCCCGAGGTCAAAGGCAAACCCCTGATCCTGCTCGGCCAAAGCCTCGGTGGCTCGATGGCCGTGCACTACCTGGTTCAACACCCCGAGCGCGAGAAACAGCTCAAGGCCCTTGTCCTTGACGGTGCGCCCGCCAGCTATCGCAGTGTTGGCCAATTTGCCTTGAGCACCTCCTGGCTGACCTGGCCGTTCCAGGTGCCGCTGTCCTGGCTGGTGCCGGACGGTGACAGCGCGATCAACTCGATGCCGCAGCTCAAGAGTGTGCCGAAACTGCTCTACCACAGCATCGACGATCCGATCGTGCCCCTTTCCAACGGCATCCGTCTGTATCAAGCTGCGCCGCCGCCGCGTGTGTTGCAACTGACCCGAGGTGGTCACGTGCAGACATTCGCCGACCCGGTCTGGCGAAAAGTCATGCTGCGTTATCTCGACGACCCGCAGCATTTCAACGGCCTGCGCCGCCTGGGTGAAATCCCCAATTACCCGGCACCCCCGAATTCAGAAGATGAACCATCAGAGAGCCCGCAATGAGTGAAGAACGTAACGCCATCCCGCTGATCATCACCGGTATCTGCAGCATCCTCGGCACCGTGGGTGCCCTGTGGTACTACGGCTACCTGCATTTCGCCAAGCCTGAGGATGCGTTGCTGCTCAACGAATTCACCATGCTCAAGACCGTGCCGGGCGAGGACTACAAAGTCTCCCTGGAACCCGCCGCGCAAGTGGCGCAGTGCATTGATGGCGTGCTGGTGTTGTTTGATACCGAGCAAAAAGGCCTGACCGGTGTGCTGGTCGACAGCAAGAAAAAAGCGGTGCGTTGCATGGGGCAGGAAACCCCGCAGAAGCTGGAGCAGTAACCCCATTTTGCGAGCACCAAATTTCCACTGTGGAGCGAGCCTGCTCGCGAAGGCGGCGTGTCAGCAAAAACATACTTTGAATGTTGAATAGCTTTCGCGAGCAGGCTCACTCCTAGAGGATTTTGTGTTTTTCCCCATGAAAAAGCCCCGACTGAGCCATCAGCCGGGGCTTTTTGTTTTAGCAGATGTTGCTTAGTTCGAGCTAACCGCCGAACGCGGAATCACCGGCTGGTTGTCATTGGAAATGGTCACCTCAACCCGACGGTTCATCGCCCGGCCCGACACACTCGCGTTCTCTGCAACCGGGTATTCCTTGCCATAGCCCTGAGCAACGATGCGCGCCGGATCAACGCCCATCTTCACCAATGCTGCGCGCACGGAGCCGGCCCGGCGCTCCGACAGCGACTGGTTGTGGCTCTCGGTGCCGGTGCTGTCGGTGTAACCCTCGACGATCACTTTGCGATCCGGATTTTCCGAGAGGAACTGCGACAGTTTGTTGATGTTCGCCAGACCGCTGGGCTTCAGGTCTGCGCGGTCGGTGGCAAACAACACATCACCAAACGTCACCAAAGTGCCGCGATCGGTTTGCTTGGCGTTCAGGCTGGCCTGCAACTGCTTGATCTGCGTGTCACGCGCATCCAGACGCGCCTGGGCACGTTGGGCCGAAGCGTTTTTCAGGTTGGCTTCAGCGGTGCGCAGGGCGATGGTCTGCTTGGCCACTTCAACGCGCTGATTGGTCAGGTAAGCCAGTTGATCGACCTTGACCGCGTCTTGCTTGTCGCGGTACGCCTGATCGGCTTTGTCCAGGTAATCACTGGCGTCTTTGGTTTCCAGTGCAGCGACTTTGCTCGCTTGCGGGTTGGCTTGCAGGCCGCTGTAGTTGGTGCGCGCCTGTTCCAGGTTCGCGTTAGGCGGGGTGGAGCAGGCAGCCAGGGCAACACTGGCGGCGAGGAGAGCGGGGATCATCAATTGTGTACGCATAATCATTCGTCCTTTTTAATCGGTAAGAGCTTCAGGTCCGGGGTCTGGATGCGCGCTTACTGCACGGTGCGCTGACTTTCCTGACGCAGTTCCTGAACACCTTGCTGAGAATCCTTCAGCGTCTGTTGAGCTTTCATCGCCTGAGCCTTGCGTTCGGCCACACGAGCGTCCCACTCGGCTTGCTCGGCAAGCATCCGCGCCTCGTCATACTTTTTGTCGTGCATGGCGATTTCGGCTTGTTTGAATTTGTCTTGTGCGGACTTCATCTCCACAGCCGCAAACTCGGTGCCGCCGGCACTGACCGCGTCATTGACGGCGGATTGGGTGACCGCGTATTGCTCGGTCGGCGGGTTACCGGCGCAACCGGCCAGAATGAAACTGCTGCCGATTGCCAGGGCAGCCAGTTTCAGGCCACGCAAGTGGGTGGATGAGGTGGTTTTCATAATCTTCAACTCCATTGGAATTACTCCTGTAAAACTTGAATATCCATCCTGGTATGGAGCCGTAACCGACTGACGTGATGTGCGAAATGAGACGACCGTACCAGGCGTGGTTACTGGTTACGACCGAAGGCATTTTTTAAAAGTTCAGAGAAATTCACCTGGCTTGCGAAAAAGCACGAAAGGCTCTAAGTCGGGAACTTTGGCGGCGTGAGGTGGTATTGCCGGGTTTTTTTACCCTGTGGAATACGCTGTTTGTGAAGTGAAATACTCCCCTGTGGGAGCGGCCTGTGGCGAAGGGGCTCCCGCAGGTTTACGTGGGCGGATCAGTGTTTTTGCTTGTCGCTACCGCCCGACAAATCATGCAAATGCCGCCGCGACAACGCGAGAAAACGCGGCGTCGGACCGACGTCTTCGTACAACGGATCACCTTCTTCGTCCGTCGCTACAACGGTCGAGCCCTTCACATAGGGAAAGCTTTTCTCCAGCTCTTCCAGGGCCGCGCCAATCAGCTCGCCGAGCAGTTCTTCAGGTTGGCGTTTGGGGTACATTTCGGTAATGGCCGCCAGCCGTGCGGCGGCTTCCACGTCCAGGTGAATCGTGTAGCCCGTCTCGGTCAGGCGACCCTTGGCGTTTTCTTCCCAATGCTGGGCAAGCTCGCGAATTTTCATAGTGACCTCAATGCGTTCCTGCTCGTGGCAGGTCGTTTCAGTGTCCGGCAGTGGCCGGCGAAAGCCGTTGTGCGGCTTCCTCTTCAGACTAGCTTCTGCGCGCCGGGTTTAAAGTCCCTTCGTCGTTTGCTTGTAAGAACGGCTTTACGGCGGCACTCTTGGGGTCAAAGCATGATGTTCATGGCCGCCCGGATTTTTTGCTGGAGAACTGCTGATGACCGATATTGATGCACGCTTGCGCGAAGACGTTCACCTGTTGGGTGAGTTGTTGGGCAACACCATTCGTGAACAGTACGGGGACGGTTTTCTCGACAAGATCGAGCAGATCCGCAAGGGCGCCAAGGCCGACCGCCGCGGTTCCATGGACGCCGAACTGAGCGCCAGCCTCAATCAATTGAGCGAAGACGAGTTGCTGCCGGTGGCGCGGGCGTTCAACCAGTTTCTCAACCTGGCCAACATCGCCGAGCAATATCAGCTGATTCACCGCCGCGAAGCGTCGCAGCCCGCACCGTTCGAAGCGCGCGTGTTGCCGGAACTGCTCGCTCGCCTGCGTGCCGAAGGCCACAGTGCCGACGCCTTGGCACGGCAATTGGGGCGATTGGAAATCGAACTGGTACTGACCGCGCACCCGACCGAAGTGGCGCGCCGCACGCTGATCCAGAAGTACGACGCGATTGCTGCGCAACTGGCCGCGCAAGACCACCGCGACTTGACCCCGGCCGAGCGCGAGCAGATCCAGGCTAAATTGCAGCGCCTGATCGCTGAAGCCTGGCACACCGAAGAAATCCGCCGCACCCGCCCTACACCTGTTGATGAAGCCAAATGGGGCTTCGCGGTGATCGAGCATTCGCTGTGGCAGGCGATCCCCAATTACCTGCGCAAGGCCGATAAAGCCCTGTTTGACGCCACCGGCCTGCACTTGCCGCTGGAGGCCGCGCCGATTCGATTCGCCTCGTGGATGGGCGGCGACCGCGACGGCAACCCCAACGTGACCGCTGCCGTGACCCGTGAAGTGTTGCTGCTGGCGCGCTGGATGGCCGCCGATCTGTTCGTGCGTGATGTCGATCACCTCGCCGCCGAGTTGTCGATGCAGCAGGCCAGCGAGGCATTGAAAGCCAAGGCCGGGGACAGCGCTGAACCCTATCGCGCCGTGCTTAAACAGTTGCGCGAACGCCTGCGTGCCACGCGCAATTGGGCGCACGCCTCTTTGACGACGACCACCCCGGCACCGGCCGATGTGCTGCAACACAACCGTGACCTGCTCGATCCGCTGGAGCTCTGCTATCAGTCGCTGCATGAGTGCGGCATGGGCGTGATCGCCGACGGTCCGTTGCTCGATTGCCTGCGTCGTGCAGTGACGTTCGGCCTGTTTCTGGTGCGCCTCGATGTGCGTCAGGACGCCTCGCGGCATACCGCCGCGATGACCGAAATCACCGATTACCTGGGCCTCGGACGTTACGAAGACTGGAGCGAGGAGGATCGCATCGCCTTCCTGATGCGCGAGCAGAACAACCGTCGACCGTTGCTGCCGGCGTATTTCAAACCGTCGGCCGACACCGCCGAAGTGCTGGCGACCTGCCGGGAAATCGCCGCCGCCCCCGGCGCTTCACTGGGTTCGTATGTGATCTCCATGGCCGGTGCCGCCTCCGACGTGCTCGCGGTGCAACTACTTCTCAAAGAGGCTGGCGTGCTGCGGCCGATGCGCGTGGTGCCGTTGTTCGAAACCCTCGCGGACCTCGACAACGCTGGTCCTGTGATCGAAAAACTGTTGCTGCTACCGGGCTATCGTTCGCGCTTGCAAGGCCCGCAGGAAGTGATGATCGGCTACTCCGACTCGGCCAAGGATGCGGGGACGACAGCGGCGGCCTGGGCGCAATATCGGGCACAGGAACGCTTGGTCGACATCTGCCGCGAGCAGCAAGTGGAACTGCTGTTGTTCCACGGTCGCGGCGGCACAGTGGGGCGTGGCGGTGGTCCGGCGCACGCGGCGATTCTGTCGCAGCCGCCGGGTTCGGTCGCCGGGCGTTTCCGTACCACCGAGCAAGGGGAAATGATTCGTTTCAAATTCGGTCTGCCGGATATCGCCGAGCAAAACCTCAATCTGTATCTGGCCGCCGTGCTGGAAGCGACCCTGCTGCCACCGCCGCCACCCGAGCCTGCGTGGCGGCATTTGATGGACGAATTGGCCGCCGATGGGGTCAAGGCTTACCGCGCCGTGGTGCGGGAGAATCCGCAATTCGTCGAGTATTTCCGCCAGTCGACGCCGGAACAGGAACTGGGGCGTTTGCCACTGGGCAGTCGCCCGGCAAAGCGTCGCGCCGGCGGGATCGAAAGCCTGCGCGCAATTCCGTGGATTTTCGGCTGGACTCAAACGCGCCTGATGTTGCCGGCCTGGCTCGGCTGGGAAGCCGCGTTGAGCAAGGCGCTTGAGCGCGGTGAAGGCGAGCTCCTGGGGCAGATGCGCGAGCAATGGCCGTTCTTCCGCACCCGCATCGACATGCTGGAAATGGTCCTGGCCAAAGCGGACGCGGACATCGCCCAATCCTACGATGAGCGTCTGGTCGAGCCTGATTTGCTTCCTTTAGGTGCGCACTTACGCGACCTATTGTCGCAGGCATGCGCCGTGGTGCTTGGGTTGACTGGCCAGTCGCAGCTACTGGCACATAGCCCAGACACCCTTGAATTCATCCGGTTGCGCAACACCTACCTCGACCCGCTTCATCTATTGCAGGCGGAGTTGCTGGCCCGTTCGCGGCAACAGGATGTGGCGCAGGGCAGCCCGGTAGAACAGGCGCTGCTGGTGTCTGTGGCGGGGATTGCCGCCGGTTTGCGAAATACCGGCTAAGGTTTTCGCCATGGGGCGAGGCACTCGGCGCAGGTGGCGGCTACCTGTGGGCGAGGCCCGGAAAAGGTCGGTCAGGCGACAGTTAATGATGGGGTTGCGACTTGGGGCACTCCATCAAAAGGTCACATCAGGCAGCGGTTTCTCCGACTTTCGGCGGCTTGTGTGGTCCGGGCCTGCTGTGTATCTTGATCAGCCTTTGGCCGTTTGGGCGGCCACGACCCTATTTTTGAGATTGGCCCCACGAGGCGAATCTGACGTTATCCATATAAAAAATTGAGGAGCACATCGATGCGCGTCATTCTGCTGGGAGCTCCCGGGGCCGGTAAAGGTACTCAGGCTAAGTTCATCACCGAGAAATTCGGCATTCCGCAAATCTCCACCGGCGACATGTTGCGTGCAGCCGTCAAGGCCGGCACCGAGCTGGGCCTGATCGCCAAGAGCGTCATGGACAGCGGCGGTCTGGTCTCCGATGACCTGATCATCAACCTGGTCAAGGAACGCATCAGCCAGGCCGATTGCGCCAACGGTTTCCTGTTCGACGGTTTCCCGCGCACCATTCCTCAGGCTGAAGCCCTGGTGAAGGCTGGCGTCGAGCTCGACCACGTACTGGAAATCGACGTCAAAGACGAAGACATCGTCCAGCGTATCGCCGGTCGACGTGTTCATGAGGCCAGCGGCCGCGTGTACCACATCGTCTACAACCCGCCGAAAATTGCCGGTAAAGACGACATCACCGGCGACGAGCTGGTACAGCGCAAAGACGACACCGAAGAAACCGTGCGTCATCGCCTGTCGGTCTACCACGCCCAGACCGAACCTCTGGTGAAGTTTTACCAGGAGCTGTCCGCCGCTCAAGGCAAACCGAAGTACAGCCACGTTGAAGGTGTTGGCTCGGTTGAAGCGATCACCGGTAAAGTGCTTGAAGCACTGAGCTAAAAAAACGCTTCATCTTCTACGGCCCGCTTGCGGGCCGTAGTTGTTTATACTGGCGCACTTTTTCTGACCTCTCTTACGGAAACATCGATGAGCACCTTGCTGGCCCTGGACACCGCGACTGAAGCTTGCTCCGTTGCCTTGCTGCATGACGGCAAAGTCACGAGCCATTACGAGGTGATCCCGCGCCTCCATGCGCAGAAGCTGTTGCCGATGATCCAGCAATTGCTCGCCGACGCCGGGACCACGCTGCAAGCGGTCGATGCCATCGCGTTTGGTCGTGGGCCGGGCGCATTTACCGGTGTGCGGATCGCCATCGGTGTGGTGCAAGGTTTGGCGTTTGCGCTGGATCGCCCGGTATTGCCAGTGTCGAACCTGGCCGTGCTGGCGCAACGCGCGTATCGCGAGCACGGTGTGAGCCAGGTGGCAGCCGCCATCGATGCACGGATGGATGAAGTGTATTGGGGCTGCTACCGCGAAACGGCGGGGGAGATGCGCCTGGTGGGCAATGAAGCGGTGTTGCCACCGGAAGTGGCGGCGTTGCCGGCGGATGCCAGTGGCGAGTGGTTTGGTGCGGGCACGGGTTGGGGGTATGCCGAGCGCATTGCCATGAACCTGACCGGGCAGGACGCGGGCATGTTGCCGCATGCCGAAGACCTGCTTACCCTGGCGCGTTTTGCCTGGGAGCGGGGTGAGGCGATTGTGGCGGATAAGGCTCAGCCGGTTTATCTGCGCGATAAAGTGGCGACACCTAAGGCGCGTTGATTTCTCGGTATCGGGTAGGTTCAATCGCGGGCAAGCCAGCGCAGCCAATCGTCGATTTATACCCCCGGCTTTTAAACCTTTTCCCGATTCTGTGTTCTAGTTATCACCAAGCGGTTTGCGAAGCGTTCAATGCGCCACTAAACTGCCATCATTGATACCGGACATGTACTCATGCGTATAGACGGCCTTTCCTCTCAGTCCTACCCCATCAAGCGCAAGGCTCGCAAAGGCCCTGTGGCGGAAGATGATTACGTCGATATCGACGGTGAGCTGGAAATTCCGTCCGAAGAGCAAATGGCTGCCCGTGCCGCCAAAGCCTCGGCGCAACGCCTGAGCAATCTGCCGGCGCGTCAGCAAGACATGATCTATCACCGCGCCATGAGCAAAAGCGTCGCCACCGCGCTCGCCAGCTACCTGAGCACGGCCACTTTTGTCGATTGGGATACGGATGTGCTGGGTCTCGACCTGTACATCTGATGCGGCAGCCTTATTACCTCGGCTGCCCGTCCTGGAGTGAAAACGCCTGGCGCGATTATCTCTATCCGCCAGACGCGAAATCCTCCGAATTTCTAAATCTCTATACCCAAGTATTCAACGCCGTAGAAGGCAACACGACTTTCTACGCGAGCCCGGCTGCGTCCACTGTCGAGCGCTGGGCCGAGGCCATGCCCGAACACTTTCGTTTCACCGCCAAGTTTCCTGGCGATATCAGCCACGGCGGTGACCTGCGCGAGCAACTGACCGCCGCCGAAACCTTTGTGCAATTGCTCAGCCCTTTGGGTGAGCGGGTTTCGCCGTTGTGGCTGCAATTGTCGAAAAGCTTCACGCCGCAACGATTGCCCGAACTGGCCGCGTTCATTGATGCGCTGGATCGACCGCTGGCCATCGAAGTGCGACACGATGCGTTTTTTACCAAGGGTGATGCCGAGCGAATGCTCAATCGCCTGCTGCTGGATCGTGGCGTCGAACGGATCTGCCTTGATCCGCGTGCGCTGTTCAGCTGCATCTCGACTGATCCCTCGGTGCTCCACGCCCAATCGAAAAAGCCCAAAGTGCCGCCACGCCCGGCGGCGTTCACCCAGTTCCCGCAGGTGCGTTTCATCGGGCATCCTCAGCTGGAAGCCAACGATCCGTTCCTGCTGCCGTGGGTCGAAAAGATCGCCGCGTGGATCGAAGAGGGGCGCACGCCATACATCTTCCTGCACACCGCCGACAACCTGCTGGCCGCCAGGCTGGCGCAACGTTTTCATGCACAACTGATGCTGCGTTTGCCTGGCCTGCCGCCGCTGCCTGAGCTATACAGAGAACCCGCAGCAGAGCAACTTGGCTTGCTCTGAGGCGGATTCGTCCCCCTTTTTCAGGAGTCTGCCCAATGGATGCGCAAACCCTTCGAGCCCAGGCGTTCAAAGCGCTGCACGAACGCGACGGGGCCTTTGTCATTCCCAACCCGTGGGACGCCGGCTCGGCGAAGATGCTCGCCAGCCTCGGTTTCGAGGCGCTGGCAACTACCAGTGCCGGTTACGCCTTTTCCAATGCGCGCCCGGATGGCGCGTTGACCCTCGACGATACGCTGGCGAATGTCCGGGCGATTGTCGCGGCCACTGATCTGCCGGTGGCGGTGGACCTGGAAAACGGTTTTGCCGATGACCCCGTCGAGTGCGCCCAGAGTATTTTGCGCGCGGCTGAGGCCGGTGCGGTTGGCGGCTCTATCGAAGATGCCACGGGCCGTGAAGCGGCGCCGATCTACTGCTTCGAACATGCCGTGGCGCGGGTTGAAGCGGCGGTGGCGGCAGCGCGCAGTTTGCCGTTCCCCTTCATGCTGACTGCGCGCGCCGAGAATTTTCTGCACGGCAATCCTGATCTTGCCGACACCCTTCGCCGCTTGCAGGCGTTCGCCGAGGCCGGGGCCGACGTGCTCTATGCGCCGGGGCTGCGCAGTGCCGAAGAAGTGTTGGCGGTGGTCCGTGCCGTGGCGCCCAAACCGGTCAATGTGTTGATGTCCGGCGGGCTCAAGTTGACGGTCGAGCAGTTGAGCGAAATGGGCGTCAAGCGCATCAGCGTCGGATCGGCGCTGGCCTTGGCGGCATATGGCGAATTTTTCCGTGCGGCTGAAGAGATCAAGACTTCGGGCACCTTCGGGTTTACCTCGCGCTCCATGCCGTACGCGAAGGCCAATCAACTGTTCAAAGACTGACAATGCGGTGGTGGCTGTTGTTGCTGTTGGTCATCGGTTTGTCGGGCCTGAGTGTCTGGCGCGGCTGGGTCTCTCTGCCATCGCAGTGGAATCCCTGGGCGCCACTGGACGTAAACGCCGAGCCGAACCTGCTGACCCGGTACAAATTGATTCGCTTGAGCGATGATCCACAGTTGTGCGATCAGGCCCTGAGCAATTCCGGATTGCGCGTGACTCGCCAGGCCGACAGTCCCGACGCCACATGCCCGCTGATCAACACGTTGCGTGTGCAGGGTGGCGAAGTGGCCCTGAGCAGCAGCTTCCTCGCCAGTTGCCGCCTCGCGGTGTCGTTCGCGCCGTTCGACCGGCATGTCCTGCAACCTGCGGCGCAGACGGTTTACGGGTTGGCGGTGACGCGAGTCGAGCATCTGGGCAGTTTTGCCTGTCGCAATGTGTATGACCGCGACGATGGCAGGCTCAGTCAGCACGCGTCGGCCAATGCCCTGGACATTGCCGGCTTCCGCCTCGCGGATGGTCGAACTGTCAGCGTGCTCAAGGATTGGCCAAAGGATAATCAGGACGCGCGTTTTCTACGTCAGGTCCGCGACGGTGCGTGCGACCTGTTCAGTGTGGTGTTGAGCCCGGATTACAACGCCGCCCATCGCAATCATTTTCATGTGGATGCCGGGCCGTGGTGGGTGTGTCGCTGATGGCCTGTTATTGAAAGATCAGGCGGCGATGCGCAGGTTCTGAAGAACGATCGGGCGAGCCCAGCCGTTATCGAAATCGAGTTGTTTCTGTTGTTCGACCAGTTCTTCCGGGGAGAACGGCGGGAACGGTTTGTCCAGCAGGTCCATTTCGAATTCGGCGATTGGCAGGTGCAGCGGACGCGGTTGTGGTGCCGGGCCGGCTTCCGGCACGGGTTGACCGGCGGTGAGCACGATCGGGCGGACCCAGCCGCTTTCGAAATCCTGTTGTTTTTGCTGCGCGACGATTTCTTCCGGCGGGAACGGCGGGGCCGGTTTATCGGCCAGGTCCATTTCGAACTCGGCAATCGGCAAAAACAGCGGCTCGGGCGGGCGAACCACGGTGTCTGTCACGTTGCATTCGCGCTGGGAGACGATGTGCGCCAGCAGGTCGCTGCCGACGGTGGGCTCGACCGGACTGTCGAGATCGACCGGTGGAAACTTGAGCGACTCGGGAACCCCATCACCCGGCTGATCGGCCAGCGCCCGGGCAAAAAAATCTTGCCACAGGTGACTGACACCGCCCAACGCCTGGGTGTTTCGCAGGTTGTAATCGCCGTAGGGCGAGATAAAACCTGTGATTGTGGGTTGAAAGTCTGACATTTCTCTCGGTCGACGCTCAGCTCTGGCAAAATGCCCGTTAGTTTTGTTATCGGCCGTTTTTGCCGATCATTAATTTTTTGAGCGTGTTTTCCGATGATTGATCAACCGGCGGTTTGCCGCATCCATGTCGAGGCCTTGGGCACGACCTTTCAGCCACAAGCCGAGCAATGGGCCGAGCGCCTGGGCTTGCCGTTGCAAGTGGATGATGGCGAGTTTGCCTTGCAGGTCGGCGAGCAGGGTTTGCAGCTGCAACAACTCGGCGCGGATGCGCCGGGGCCGGTACGGGTGGACTTCGTCGAAGGCGGAGCAGCGCATCGCCGGTTGTTCGGTGGCGGCACGGGGCAGATGATCGCCAAGGCCGTTGGCATTGCGCAGGGCGTGCGTCCACGTGTTCTGGATGCCACGGCAGGGCTGGGCAAGGATGCGTTCGTGCTGGCGAGCCTGGGCTGCGAGATGAGCCTGATCGAGCGTCAGCCGCTGATCGGGGCCTTGCTGGAGGATGGTCTGGCGCGTGGCGCGGAAGATTTCGACGTGGCACCTATCGTGGCGCGCATGCGTCTGCTCAAGGGTAATTCCATTGAGGTGATGCGCAATTGGGAAGGCGAGCCGCCGCAGGTGATCTACCTTGATCCAATGTTTCCCCACCGCGAGAAAACCGCGTTGGTGAAGAAGGAAATGCGCCTGTTCCGGCCGTTGGTGGGCGATGACCCGGATGCACCGGCGTTGCTGGAGGCCGCATTGGCGTTGGCCAGCCACCGGGTGGTGGTCAAGCGGCCGCGCAAGGCACCGTGCATTGCGGGGCCGAAGCCGAGTCATGCGCTGGACGGGAAATCCAGCCGGTATGACATTTATCCGAAGAAAGCGCTCAAGCCCTGAGACCGAGTCGCTCCCATCGCGAGCTTGCTCGCGATGGGGCCAGACCAGTCACCCCATTTCTATCAGGCTGTCTGCGGCCGATAAGCCCGCATAAACAACCCCACCACTTCCTGCACATGGTCTTCGGCCGCCTCCCCGGTCACCGGCCCGCCGCAGCCATACAGCAACCGAAAATTGCCCCCACCCTTGAGCAAGCAGAAGAAATGCTCAGCCGCATTACGCGGTTTATCAATGCTCAGCACACCGCTTTGATCAACCTTGGTGAGTAACCGCTCCATGCCATCCAGCATGCGTTGGGGCCCGGCCTCGAAAAAGATCAGCGAGAGTTTCGGGTCCTGGCTGCCGAGGGTGATCATCAGGCGGTGCAGGTTCACGGATTCGTCGCTGTTGATCAGCTGATGAAAGCCGTGCGCGATATTCAGCAGCACCGTTTCAACCGCAACCCCATCCGCCAATTCGAAAAACAGCGGCGGCAGTTGCTCTTCGCACTTGGCGACCACGGCGGCGGAGAACAGCGTTTCCTTGTCGTTGAAGTGGCTGTAGACAGTCAGCTTGGACACACCTGCCTCAGCCGCCACGGCATCCATGCTGGTGTTCGCGTAACCCTTGCTCACAAACAGAATTTTCGCCGCATCGAGGATGGCCTGGCGCTTGGCCAGATCCTTGGGGCGACCCGGACCGCTGGGTGCTGAAAGATTGTTCGACATATTTCGCTTTAATACTGGACTGGTGAGTTTGCTATTAATACCATACTGCTCAGTATAATTATTCCAAGCACCATTAGCGAAAGGTCGTTCACCATGTTCCGCTATGCCTTGTCCCTCGCGTTGCCAGTCAGTCTGGCGTTTTTTTTGACGGCGTGTGGTCACGAAGAGGCGCCGCAAGTCACCCTTCGTCCGGCCATGGTGGTCCAGCCAGAGCCTTCGGCGCAGGCGATGGAAAGCTATCCCGGTGAAGTGCGGGCGCGCTATGAACCGGACCTGGCGTTTCGCATTGGCGGCAAAGTCAGCCGACGACTGGTCGAGGAAGGGCAGCGCGTCAAGGCTGACCAGCCTCTGGCCGAGCTCGACCCTCAAGACGTACGCCTGCAACTGGAAGCCACCCGCGCCCAGGTCGCCGCCGCCGAGGCCAATCTGAGCCTGGTGCGCACCGAGCGGGATCGCTACAAGACCCTGATGGACCGTCAAATGGTCAGCCATTCGCAGTACGACAATGCGGAAAATCTTTACCGGTCCGGCGAAGCCCGCCTCAAGCAAATCAAAGCCGAATTCAATGTCTCGACCAATCAGGCGAGCTACGCGGTACTGCGCGCGCCCCAGGATGGCGTCGTGGCCAAGCGGGCCGTGGAAGTCGGGCAAGTGGTGGCCGCCGGGCAAACCGTGTTCACCCTCGCCACCGATGGTGAACGTGAAGTGCTGATCAGCCTGCCGGAACAGAGTTTCGGCCGCTTCAAGGTCGGTCAGCCAGTGTCGGTAGAACTCTGGACCCAACCGGATCAGCGCTTCGCCGGCCGCATCCGCGAACTGTCGCCCGCCGCCGATCCAAAATCGCGCACCTTCGCCGCCCGCATCGCGTTTACCGCCGGTAAAGTCCCTGCGGAGCTCGGCCAAAGCGCCCGGGTGTTTATCCAGACGGCAGAAACCATCGCGCTGTCGTTGCCGTTATCGGCAGTCACCGCGGAAAACGGCGCGACCTACGTGTGGGTACTCGGCGCCAACAACACCCTGAAAAAAGCACCGGTGCGTATCGGTCCGTTTGGCGAGAAAACCGTCACTGTGCTCGAAGGCCTGAGCGCCAGCGACTGGGTGGTGGCCGCCGGTGTTCATGTGTTGCACGACGGACAACAAGTGCGTCCGGTGGATCGCTCCAACCGCGTGGTCAATCTGGCGGACAAGGAGTAATTCCCGATGCGCTTCAACCTTTCCGAATGGGCGCTGCGTAATCGCCAGATCGTACTGTTCCTGATGCTCCTGCTGGCCGTCGTCGGTGCGCTTTCCTACACCAAGCTCGGTCAAAGCGAAGACCCGCCGTTTACTTTCAAGGCCATGGTGATTCGTACCAACTGGCCAGGAGCCACGGCTGAGGAAGTGTCGCGTCAGGTCACCGAACGCATCGAAAAGAAACTGATGGAAACCGGCGAGTACGAGCGCATCGTCTCGTTCTCCCGTCCGGGTGAGTCCCAGGTCACCTTTGTCGCGCGTGATGCGATGCATTCCAAGGACATTCCCGAACTCTGGTATCAGGTCCGCAAGAAGATCAGCGACATCCGCTACACCTTGCCGCCGGGTATTCAGGGGCCGTTTTTCAACGATGAGTTCGGCACCACCTTCGGCAACATATACGCCCTGACCGGCGACGGTTTTGATTACGCGGTGTTGAAGGACTACGCCGACCGCATTCAGATCCAGCTGCAACGGGTCAAGGATGTGGGCAAGGTCGACTTGCTCGGGCTGCAGGACGAGAAGATCTGGATCGAGCTGTCCAACGTCAAACTCGCCACCCTTGGCTTGCCGCTGGCCGCCGTGCAGCAAGCGCTTGAAGAACAGAACGCGGTGTCGACGGCCGGGTTCTTCGAAACCACCAGTGAGCGATTGCAGCTACGGGTCTCGGGGAATTTTCAGACGGTCGATGAGATCAAGAACTTCCCGATTCGTGTCGGTGATCGCACGTTTCGCATTTCCGATGTGGCCGACGTTCGCCGTGGTTTTAACGATCCTCCTGCACCGCGCATGCGCTTCATGGCCGAAAACGCTATCGGTCTGGCCGTGGCGATGAAGGATGGCGGCGACATTCTGGTGCTGGGCGAGGCACTGGAAAAAGAGTTCGACCGCATCCAGAACAACCTCCCGGCCGGGATGCAATTGCGCAAAGTGTCGGACCAGCCCGCCGCGGTTAAAACCGGGGTCGGTGAGTTCATCCAGGTGCTGGTGGAAGCCTTGGCGATTGTGTTGCTGGTGAGCTTCTTCTCACTTGGCATGCGCACTGGCATGGTGGTGGCACTGGCGATTCCGCTGGTGCTGGCAATGACCTTTGCCTGCATGTATTACCTCGGCATCGGTCTGCACAAGATTTCCCTCGGCGCGCTGGTGCTGGCGCTGGGCCTGCTGGTGGACGACGCGATCATCGCCGTCGAAATGATGGCGATCAAAATGGAGCAGGGCTTCGACCGTATCAAGGCGGCCAGTTATGCCTGGACCAGCACGGCGTTCCCGATGCTCACCGGTACGCTGATCACCGCCGCCGGCTTCCTGCCGATTGCTACTGCGCAATCGAGCACCGGCGAATACACCCGCTCGATCTTCCAGGTGGTGACCATCGCGCTACTGGCCTCGTGGGTGGCTGCGGTGGTGTTTGTGCCGTACCTGGGGGAAAAACTCCTGCCGGATCTGGCGAAAATTCATGCGGCGAAACACGGCACGGATCAGCCCGACCCTTACGGCACGCCGTTCTATGAGCGGGTCAGACGTTTGGTGGAATGGTGCGTACGGCGACGCAAAACGGTGATCGTGCTGACGATCATGATGTTTGTTGCCTCGGTCATGCTGTTCCGTTTCGTGCCGCAACAGTTCTTCCCGGCGTCGGGGCGGCTGGAGCTGATGGTCGATCTGAAACTGGCCGAGGGCGCGTCCCTGAGCAACACTGCCGACGAAGTCAAACGCCTGGAAGCCTTGCTGAAGGACCGTGCCGGTATCGACAACTATGTGGCCTACGTGGGTACCGGTTCACCGCGTTTCTACCTGCCACTGGATCAGCAATTGCCGGCGGCGAGCTTCGCGCAAGTGGTGGTCCTGGCCAAGACCATCGAGGATCGCGAAAGCCTGCGCACCTGGCTGATCGAAACCCTCAACGAACAATTCCCGGCCCTGCGTGGGCGGGTCACGCGTCTTGAAAACGGGCCGCCAGTGGGCTATCCGGTGCAGTTCCGGGTGACCGGCGAGCACATCGACGAAGTCCGCGCTCTGGCCCGTAAAGTGGCGGCCAAGGTTCGCGAGAATCCGCACGTGGCCAACGTCCACCTGGACTGGGAAGAACCGAGCAAAGTGGTGTACCTGAACGTCGATCAGGACCGCGCCCGAGCGCTGGGCGTGAGCACGGCGAACCTGTCGAAGTTCCTGCAAAGTTCCCTGACCGGTTCCAGCGTCAGCCAGTACCGGGAAGACAACGAGTTGATCGAAATCCTGCTGCGCGGCACTTTGCACGAGCGCACCGAACTGTCGTTGCTGCCAAGCCTGGCCGTTCCGACCGACAACGGTCGCAGCGTTGCACTGTCGCAGATCGCGACGCTGGAGTACGGCTTCGAAGAAGGCATCATCTGGCACCGCAATCGCCTGCCGAACGTCACCGTTCGCGCCGATATCTATGGCAAGGAACAACCCGCCACGCTGGTGCAGCAAATCATGCCGACGCTCGATCCGATTCGCGCCGAATTGCCCGACGGCTACTTGCTGGACGTCGGTGGCACAGTCGAAGATTCCGCTCGCGGGCAGAACTCGGTGAAGGCCGGCGTGCCGCTGTTCATCGTCGTGGTGTTGACGTTGCTGATGCTGCAACTGCGCAGTTTCTCGCGCACGGTGATGGTGTTCCTCACCGCGCCGCTCGGGCTGATCGGCGTGACCTTGTTCCTGTTGGTGTTCCGGCAGCCGTTCGGTTTTGTCGCGATGCTGGGGACCATTGCGCTGTCCGGGATGATCATGCGTAACTCGGTGATTCTGGTGGACCAGATCGAGCAAGACATCGTCGCGGGTCTCAAGCCCTGGCAAGCGATTATCGAGGCGACCGTGCGCCGCTTCCGCCCGATTGTGTTGACGGCATTGGCGGCGGTGCTGGCGATGATTCCGTTGTCACGCAGTGTGTTCTTCGGGCCGATGGCGGTGGCGATCATGGGCGGTCTGATCGTGGCGACAGCGCTGACCTTGCTGTTCTTGCCGGCGTTGTATGCGGCGTGGTTCAGGGTGAAGAAAGAGCCGCTCTGACTTCCTGCATATATTTCAGGATCCTCTGATGTTGAGACAGAGGACTCTGAATGCTGTACTCACAACTCGGTTTTTCCGCTGATGAAAGGCATCGCGCTGCATTTTGCCTTGGGTTACGCGGATCCTTTGCGCGACCATCATGGAGGCCGTTGAAATGAAAAAACCGCTGAACCAGTAACGGTCAGCGGGTTTTTTAAAGGGCTCAGTCGCTCGGAATTACAACGTCCCAAACACCTTCTTCGCCAAACTGGTCGCCGCCGCCGCAGGGTTCTGGCGGATGGTTTCTTCCTGTTTGCCGATCATCTCGAACAAACCGTTCAATGCCTGCTCGGTGACGTAGTTTTCGACGTTGGCGTTCTTGGCGTCCAGCACACCCATGGTCGCCGCCTGACCGGCAAACGTGTTGTATTGCTTGGCCAGGCCGACTTGATCAGTGGCCTGCTTCACAATCGGCAGGAACTTCGCGCGGATCTGTTCGCGACTGGTTTTGTTCAGGTACTGAGTGGCCGAGTCGTTGCCGCCGCTGAGGATGCCCTTGGCATCTTCCACACTCATTTTCTTCACCGCGTCCACGAGAATCGGCTGGGCCTGGGTCACGGCGGTTTCAGCCGCTTTGTTCATGCTGGCTTCCAGTTCGTCGACCTGATCGCCCATGCCGAACTGCTTCATCTTGCCGGCGACCTTGCCGAGTTTGCCCGGCAAGCCGATTTTCACCTCCGGGTTGTTGCTGAAGCCACCCGGTGTACCGAGTTGTTTGACCGCCAGTTGTGCACCTTGGGTCAGGGCATCCTTGAGGCCGCCAGTGGCGTCTTTTTGCGACAGGTCGTTGAGCGACAGCGCCAGTGTGCTGGCAGAGAACATCAGGCCTGCGCAGAGGCCGGCGAAGCGAAGGGTAGGGCGGAACATGACAGCGTCCTTGTTCGGATTGAGGTGGAACGGATGTTGAGAGCCGTTTCGCCGGTTTATTGTGAGCGCGAAGGTTCTCAGGCTTTGCTGAAGGGTTTTAATACAACAGAACCGGGATAGACTTCGATTGAGTTGCGGTATCCATTTTCAATCGCCGTCAGGGTATAGCGTTTACCTGGCACAACAGTGTCCGGATCGTACTCCAGATAAAACGCCTCTGCCATTTGTTCACTGATATGCACTTGAGTCAGTTGCACCGTCGCATTGTCGTGCTCATGGGCAGCAATGGTCACTGCGTGTTCAGGCGCAACCGTTTGAGGTTCTTGCGCCTGGATATAGAGGCGACCGATCGGGCTCAGGTGCAGTGTTTGGCGGTGAGGTGCGCGGTGAACAATAATGAAGTGGTCCAGATCAATCAACAGCGGCAGACCGTTGTGGGTCATGCTGACATTCACGCGGTATTTGACGCTGACATCGGAATAACTGTGGGCAAATGTAAAGTTCCAGCGGCCCCCGTACAGTATCGGTTTACGGGATTGCGCCACTTTAATGGGAGGCTGAGTGTTTGCCGTATAAACGCATATATAAGTCTCTGCCTCGCCACCGGCAGGGGGCATAAAGTCTTCAGGCAAACTAAATGTCAGGGTGATGTGGTGGGTGGGGTTATCTAATAAGTTCATCGCGATATCCATATCGTGGTGGGGTATTTGGAGGGATCTATTAATCCATAATCAGAAAGCTATAAGAACGTCCCTGTTCTTATAGTTGTTGTCAGGACGTTACTGACGATCCAACTAAGCCTGATCCGCCGCATCTTCACTGCGATGCAACGCTACCTGACGGATCGACAAGCGAATCTCCGCCGGCAACACCCGTTTGGCCGCGCCTTCGGCCAGTTCTCCGAGCAATTCGTGATAGCTCAACTTGCCGGCTTCGTCGCGCTTGAGCACCTCGAGGTCCAGCATCGTCTGGATGAAGTGACGGAACAGGCTCTTGTCGAAGAATTCCGGTGCGTTCAGGCCATGGAGGATCGACAGGCGCTGGGCCATGACCGTGCACAAGTCTTCCAGCTCCTCGGCACTGATGCTGTTCTGGCCGCTGTTGAGCAGCAGGGACACGGTCATGTAGAAGCGCTGCAAGGTCTGGGCGATGCTCTTCGA
Organism: Pseudomonas sp. 3296; assembly: GCF_031456615.1. Lineage (NCBI taxonomy): Bacteria > Pseudomonadati > Pseudomonadota > Gammaproteobacteria > Pseudomonadales > Pseudomonadaceae > Pseudomonas > Pseudomonas sp. 3296. Next base: position 224,111 of record NZ_JAVDUY010000003.1, on the reverse strand, counting down.
CAGCAAGGTCAGCAGCACGAAATGCCGTGAGCTGGGTGCCGGACGCAGGTAGACATTGTTTTCGAAGCGCAGCAGGCCTTGTTCGACGAACGCTTGCAGCCATTGGTCGATTACGGCGTCCAGTTCATCCATGGACCAGCGAATGAACAGTTCCGATTGCAGGTACGGATACAGTGCGCGGGTGTAACGCAGGATCTGGTCGCGGTTCATGCGCGAAGCGCTCTGAAAGAAACTCGCGAGCAGTGCCGGCAACGCAAAAATGTGCAGCACGTTGTTGCGGTAGTAGGTCATCAGGACGGCGTTCTGCTCGTCCAGGTACAGAATCTTGCCCAGGGCATCGCTCTGCTCGGACAGCAGGTCCATGTCCTTCACATGCTCGATCAGCGCACGACCGTCACCTTCCGGCAGCGTGGTGTGCGGCGAATACGGAACCTTGCGCAGCAATGCCAGATATAGATCGAGCACCCGCGCCATGGCGCGATCATCCAGCGCCAGACGGCTGGTGGACAGCAACGCCAACGCCACCAGATTCACCGGGTTGATTGCTGCCGCTTCGTTGAGATGCTGTGCGACTTTTTCGCCGAGGCGGTTAGTCGTTTCGTTGAGCCAGGCCGGTTTGAATTGCGGGCCGAGTTCCTGTTGGCGCCAGTCCGGCTGTTCGCTGTCGAGGAACTCCGCCAGTTTGATCGGCTCGCCGAAGTTCACTGCCACCTGGCCGAAGCGCTGCTTGAGCGCGCCGATGACCTTGAAAATATCGAAGATCGACTCTTTCTTCTTGGTCGCACCACGCAGTTCACCGAGGTAGGTCCGGCCTTCCAATACGCGCTCGTAGCCGATGTACACCGGCACAAACACGATGGGCATGCGCGACGAACGCAGGAAGCTGCGCAAGGTAATCGCGAGCATCCCGGTTTTCGGTTGCAGCATGCGCCCGGTGCGCGAACGGCCACCCTCGACGAAGTATTCGACCGGGAAACCTTTGGTAAACAAGGTGTGCAGGTACTCGTTGAACACCGAGGTGTACAGCGGGTTGCCCTTGAAGGTACGGCGCATGAAGAATGCACCACCGCGACGCAGCAGGCCGCCGATCCCCGGCATGTTGAGGTTGATCCCGGCGGCGATGTGCGGCGGGGTCAGGCCATTGCGGAACAGCAGATAGGACAGCAGCAGGTAGTCGATGTGGCTGCGGTGGCAGGGCACGTAGATCACTTCGTAACCCGGGGCGACCTTTTGCACGCCTTCGATGTTGTTGACCTTGATGCCGTCGTAGATCTTGTTCCAGAACCAGCTCAATACCACTTCCATGAAGCGGATTGCGGTGTAGGTGTAGTCGGAGGCGATCTCGTTGCCGTAGCGCAGGGCCTGGGCCTTGGCTTTCTCCGGGGAGATGTTCTCGCGCTCGGCTTCCTCGAGGATCGCTTGCTTGACCAGTGGCTGGTTGAGCAAACCCTTGACCAGATTGCGCCGGTGGGAAATGTCCGGGCCGATGACGGCGGCTTTGAGGTTGCGGAAGTGCACCCGCAGGATCCGCTGGGCCATGCGCACGGTGCGCTCGTGACCCTTGTTGTGATCGATCAGTTCACGCAGGTGAATCGGCGCGGAAAACTGCACGCGGGTCTTGCGTCCGAGCACGATGATACTCAGCAAGCGACGCAGGCGACCGGTGACCGCCCAGCTGTCGGCGAAGAGCAATTTCCACGGGCTCGATTCGCTGTCCGGCGACTGGCCCCAAAACACGCTGACCGGAATGATCTGCGCGTCTTCGGCGGCATTCTGGCTCAGGGCGCTGACCAGGCGGGTCAGGGTGGGCGGCGCGCCGCGTTTGTCCTGACGGCCCAGCCAGTCGGGCTCTGGCGTCAGGTAAAAGAACGCGGCGGGTTCCACCAGGTTACCCACTGAAACCGGCAACACCGGGCGGGGCAGGCCGGCCTTGCTGCATTCGGTGTCGACCACGGCGAGGTCGGTCAGCGAAGGGTTTTGCAGGACGTAGAACACCGGGCGACTGCGGTCGAGGTTGAGGGTAAACGACGACTGGTTGATCGTCTCCGAGCGAACCCAGAGATACAACAGTCGGCGCAGGGTGCCAAACACAAGACGGCGGAACGGGGAACGGGTCATACGGCTTCTGCGTGAGTGAATAAAACCGAGCGTTTGCTCGGGTGAGCGATAGTGTGCCGTATTCACCGAAAATCGGCAAAAAAGCGGCTAAGTAAAGTGAGTTGAGAGTTTTGACGGCTGTCATATACTCGGCCGTTCAAAATAAAAACAAGGGGGTACTGATTCATGGCTACGCGCGAAACCGGCAACGTGAAGTGGTTCAACGACGCCAAGGGCTACGGCTTTATTCAACGCGAGGACGGGGTGGACGTGTTCGTGCATTACCGCGCGATTCGCGGCGAAGGGCACCGTTCGCTGGCTGAAGGCCAGCAGGTTGAATACGCCGTGGTGACCGGCGAGAAAGGGCTGCAGGCTGAGGACGTTGTAGGTTTGTAAACCCGATCTTCAGATCACCCAGAACCACTGTGGGAGCGAGCTTGCTCGCGATGACTGACTGACATTCAACATTGATGTTGGCTGAAAGGGCCCCATCGCGAGCAAGCTCGCTCCCACAGGTTTTGTGTACTGGTTTTAAATAGTTTTCCAGGTGATTTCTTCTTCACCATCCGCGCTGATACGCATCCAGCGATCCGCTGTCTCTTCACCTTCTTCCTCGACCCACGTACCCGGCGCGCAACGCACTTCGACGTTCAGTGCGGCAAAGGCTGCGCGGGCGCAGGCGATGTCGTCTTCCCATGGGGTCTGGTCGCTGTCCAGAAACAGGCTGTTCCATTTGCCCACGGCTTTTGGCAGCCAGGTCACCGGCACGTTGCCGGCCTTGCACTTGTATGTCTGGCCTTTCTGAACCCAGTCGGTGCACGGGCCCAACGCAGTGCCGAGCCAGGCCGCGATGGCCTTGTAGTCGACGTCGGCGTCTTTCAGGTAAATCTCGATATCGGGTTGGCGCATGGATGTCCTCACTGCGGGTCTGAAAAATCCATTCGCGGATTTAGCCGGCCTCAAGCCGTTGCTCAAGACCAAAAAATTAAGGGTTTATTGAAGAACGAAGTAATCGTAGCGCATCGACACAGTGACCTCGAACGGCTCGGCCTGTTCGATGACCGCTGCACGGCGTTCGGCACTGGCGCGCCAGCCGTGGGGCGTCATGGCCAACAGGTTCGCGCGGTCCTGACCCTCTGCAAGCGTCAGTTTGAATTCCAGGGTTTCGCTGTGCGCCAACGCCATGCCGTCCGGCACCAGGGCCAGATGCTTGTCGTCGGTGTATTCGCGGACTTCGTCGTACAGCCGCTCGCGCAACTCCATCAGGTGGCCGCTGGTCGGCCCGACTTTCATCAAGCCGCCACCGGGGCTGAGCAGGCGTTTGGCTTCTTCCCAATCCAATGGGCTGAAGACGCTGGCTAGAAACTGGCAACTGCCCGAGGCCAACGGCACCCGCGCCATGCTGGCGATCAACCAGGTCAGCCGCGGGTTGCGTTTGCAGGCGCGTTTGACTGCTTCACGGGAGATGTCCAGCGCGTAACCGTCGGCATTGGGCAAGGCCTCGGCGATTTGCGCGGTGTAGTAACCCTCGCCACAGCCGATGTCCAGCCAGCGCTGTGGCGCATAGTGCGCCGCCAGTTCCGCCAGACGCTTGGCCACTGGCGCGTAATGGCCGGCGTTCAAGAAATCGCGGCGGGCTTCGACCATGGCCAGGTTATCCCCAGGGTCGCGGCTGTTTTTGTGCTGCACTGGCAACAGGTTCAGGTAACCCTGGCGCGCGCGGTCGAACCGATGCCCGGCGGGGCAGGCCACGCCGTTGTCCACCGCGTTCAGCGGTTCACTGCAGATCGGGCAAGCGAGCATCAGGCGAGCAACTTGATCAGGGTCTGGTAGTAGATTTCGGTCAGCACGTCGAGGTCGGCGGCCAGTACACGCTCGTTGACCTGGTGGATCGTGGCGTTGACCGGGCCCAGTTCAACCACTTGCGTGCCCATGGTCGCGATGAAGCGCCCGTCGGAGGTGCCACCGCTGGTGGACGCCTTGGTGTCGCGACCGGTGATGTCCTTGATGCTCGACGCCACGGCATCCAGCAACGCCCCCGGCTCGGTCAGGAACGGCAGACCGGACAGCGCCCAGTCGATGTGCCAGTCCAGGCCATGCTTGTCGAGGATGTCGGAGACGCGCTTTTGCAGGCCTTCGACGGTGGATTCGGTGGAGAAGCGGAAGTTGAACACCGCCACCAGGTCGCCCGGGATCACGTTGGTCGCGCCGGTGCCGGAATTGACGTTGGAGATCTGGAAACTGGTCGGCGGGAAGAAATCGTTGCCGTGGTCCCAATGCTCGGCGGCCAATTCGGCCAGGGCCGGAGCAGCGAGGTGGATCGGGTTCTTGGCGAGGTGCGGATAGGCCACGTGGCCCTGAACACCACGAACGGTCAGCTTGGCGCCGAGGGAGCCGCGACGGCCGTTCTTGACCACATCACCTACCAGCGTGGTGCTCGACGGTTCCCCGACGATGCACCAGTCCAGACGTTCCTTGCGCGCGGCGAGGCGTTCAACCACCGCCTTGGTGCCGTGGTGCGCCGGGCCTTCTTCGTCGCTGGTGATCAGGAAAGCGACCTTGCCCTTGTGATCCGGGTAATCGGCAACGAAGCGCTCGGCGGCCACGGTCATCGACGCCAGGCTGCCCTTCATGTCCGCCGCGCCACGGCCGCAGAGCATGCCGTGTTCGTCGATCAGCGCGTTGAACGGGTCGATCTGCCACGCCGTCACCGGACCGGTTGGCACCACGTCGGTGTGACCGGCGAAGCACAGCACCGGGCCGTCGTGTTTGCCGTGGGTCGCCCAGAAGTTATCCACATCTTCGATGCGCATCGGTTCCAGCATGAAACCGGCATCACCCAGGCGCTGCATCATCTGCTTCTGGCAATCGGCGTCGACCGGCGTCACGGACGGACGGCGGATCAGGTCGATGGCGAGTTGAAGGGTCGGCGAAAGGTCGGCGTGGGCCGTCATGGAAAACTCCGGAAGCTAATTGTGTAGGAGCAGAATTTGCTCGCGATGAACGATGATGAGGTCTTTCTGTTACACCGAGTCGCATCAATCGCGAGCAAGCTTTGCTCCTACAGGAATTGGTGCTGGGCGCGCAAAATGGCGGTTATCTTAAAGCAAAACGGCGACCATTGGCCGCCGTTTAGTGCATCCATACAGATTTAGACGGCGGGTGACGGTTCAGGCTCGGCGGCCGGTTTCGGCAGCGAAGACAGGAACGCCATGATCAGCGCCGCCAGGTATGGCAGCGATTGCACCAGCAACATGGTCACCCAGAAGCGCATGTCGTTGCTCGGCAAGCCGTTGACCAGAAAGATCCCCAGCGCCGCGCCCCACAACAGCAGCATGATGAACACCTCTTCACGGGCCTCCGAAATCGCCACCCAGAAGCCGTGGTTATCGGCGTTTTTCGGGGTGCGGAAGAACGGAATGCTGCTGGTGAAGAAGCCGTACAGCACCGCTTTGGCGATGGTGTGCGACAACGCCAGCCCGGCCAGAGCCGCGCAGAACGCATCTTTCAGGTTCACGCCGACGGCGCGGCGATACAGGAAGATGATCTTGCCGACCTTGAACACGAACAGCGCCAACGGCGGGATTGCGAAAATCAGCAGCGGCGGATCGACCCGCTGCGGCACGATGATCATCGCCGCCGACCACAACAACGCGCCGACAGTGAAGAAGATGTTCATGCCATCCGCGACCCACGGCAGCCAGCCCGCAAGGAAGTGGTAACGCTGGCCACGGGTCAGCTCGGTGTCCTTGCCGCGCAGCAGGCTGGCGGTGTGGCGCTTGATGATCTGAATCGCTCCGTAGGCCCAGCGGAAACGCTGTTTCTTGAAGTCGATAAAGGTATCGGGCATCAAGCCTTTGCCATAGCTGGTGTGGTAATACGCCGCCGACAGGCCTTTTTCAAACACGCGCAGACCCAACTCGGCGTCTTCACAGATGCACCAGTCAGCCCAGCCGAGCTCTTCGAGCACCGAGCGCCGGGTCATGGTCATGGTGCCGTGCTGGATAATCGCGTCACGGTCGTTACGGGTGACCATACCGATGTGGAAGAAGCCTTTGTATTCCGCGTAGCAGAGCTTTTTGAAGGTGCTTTCGTTCTGATCGCGATAGTCCTGCGGGGACTGCACCACCGCAATTTTCGGATCGGCGAAGTGCGGCACCATGTGCTTGAGCCAGTTCGGATCGACGCAGTAGTCCGAGTCGATTACCGCGATGACTTCGGCATCCTTGGCGGTGTGCGGGATCAGGTAGTTCAGTGCACCGCCCTTGAAACCGGCCAGCGGTGCAATGTGGAAGAACTTGAAGCGCGGGCCGAGGGTTTCGCAGTAATCGCGCACCGGTTCCCAGACCGCCGGGTCCTTGGTGTTGTTGTCGATGATCAGGACTTCGAAGTCCGGGTAATCGAGGTTGGCCAGGGCGTTGAGGGTCTGTTTGACCATCTCCGGTGGCTCGTTGTAGCAGGGCACGTGGATTGAGACTTTCGGTCTGTAGTCCGATTCGCCCACCACCGGCAGGAATTCACGGCGACGCTTGTGAGTCCAGACCGCTTCGGCCAGTTCATGCGCCTCGGTCAGTAGAACGATAAAGACCCCGAGCGCGCCGAGAGCCAGAAGGAATCCGACCGTCAGGCTGAACCAGGTGCTGTATTGCTGGCTGTAGTCATAACCGATCCACACCAACACCGAACCGCACAGGAACGCGATAAAGGTCAGGAAGGTACGGCCACGCTGGCGCAGGGCCGAGCCGTCGATCATCAGCAGGGTCAGGGACAGCAACGCCAATACGGCCGAGCCGATCGCCAGCACGCGCCATTGCGGGATCGCGACCACCGGGCCCTCGAAGTTGAATTTCTGCTGGCGCGCGGCGTTGAACACGCCCCAATACGCGCCCACCGAACCTTCGTCGCTAGCCTTCCACGGCTGGTCAAACGCTTCGATCACGAAGTAGTTGAAGCCCTGGCGGTTGAGTTTGTTGACCAAGGTGCGCAGGTAGATCGCTTGATCCGCCGGGCTCGCATCGGTGCCTCCACGCATACGGCCGTTGCTCGGCCAGCCAACCTCCGAGAGCAGCAGCGGTTTTTTCGGGAACATCTTTTTCAGGTCGCGGGCGCGGTCAAGGACGAACTGGCCGGCCTTGTCCACCGGGATAAATTCCCAGTAAGGCAGAACGTGGGCGGCGATCAGGTCGACGTGCTTGGCCAGTTCCGGGTGTTCTTCCCAGACGTGCCACTGCTCGGACGTGGTCACCGGCACCTTCACGGCGGCGCGCACGCGATCAAGGATCACGCTCAGTTCGGCAGCGGTAATTTCCTTACGGAAGATCGCCTCGTTACCTACCACCACGCGAACCACACTGCGGGAGGTGTTGGCAATTTCGATGGCACGGGTGATTTCGCGCTCATTGCGCTCCTGGTCCGGACTGATCCAGATCCCCAGGGTCACGCGCAGGCCGAATTCCTCGGCGAGCTTGGGAATGTCTTCCAGGGTGCCGTCGACCGAGTAAGTACGGATGTTGTCCGTCAGCTTGCTCATGATCTCCAGGTCGCGACGCATTTGATCGTCGGTCGGGTACTGCTCTTTCTGCGGGTACTGGCCTTGCTGGAACGGCGAGTACGAGAAGCCGGAGATCTGTTCAGGCCAGTTGGGGGCGGTGACCGGGCGGTTGATCAGCGCCCAGAAGCCGGTAAACAAGGCTGCGATGGCGAGCACCACGACCAGGTTGAGTCCAAATTTGCGGGATGACATAGCTATTTCAGGTTCCAAAGACTGTGGAACGAAGGAACGGTTGGCGGTCGCCAAGGGGCGCGCATCCTACACCGGGCATTCTCTTTTCGTACAGCGGACAGGGAATTGCCGGACATTGGGCAATTTGCTTTCACATAAGTTCTTACACTTGTAGCCAGAAGGTTAAAAGTTCTCGCGCAGTGGCCCTATAATGCGCGCCGGTTTTTGGGGTATTGGTCATGAGTACAGAAGATCCGCGGTTTGCAGGCATCGCCCGTTTGTATGGCATCGAGGGGTTGGAGCGCCTGCGCGCGGCGCATGTGGCAATCGTTGGCGTCGGCGGCGTGGGTTCGTGGGCAGCGGAAGCCATCGCGCGGTGTGGTGTGGGCGAGATTTCGCTGTTTGACCTCGACGACGTCTGCGTCAGCAACGCCAACCGTCAGTTGCACGCGCTGGACAGCACCGTCGGCAAACCCAAAGTTGAAGTGATGGCCGAGCGCCTTCGCGGGATCAACCCGGACTGCTCGGTGCACGCGGTGGCGGATTTCGTCACCCGCGAGACCATGGCCGAGTACATCACGCCGAACATTGACTGCGTGATCGATTGCATTGACAGCGTCAACGCCAAGGCCGCGCTGATTGCCTGGTGCAAGCGACGCAAGATCCAGATCATCACCACCGGCGGTGCGGGTGGGCAGATTGATCCGACGCTGATTCAGGTGTGCGACTTGAATCGTACGTTCAATGATCCGTTGGCGTCGAAAGTGCGTTCGACCTTGCGCCGCGACTACGGCTTCTCTCGCACCGTGACTCGCCATTACAGCGTGCCGTGTGTGTTTTCTACTGAGCAACTGCGCTACCCGAAACCGGATGGCAGCATTTGCTTGCAGAAGAGTTTTGTCGGTGACGGCGTGAAGCTCGACTGCGCCGGCGGGTTTGGGGCGGTGATGATGGTGACGGCGACGTTTGGGATGGTCGCGGCGACCAAGGCTGTGGATAAGATTGTCGCCGGGGTGCGTCGCCCCGCCGACAGGATCAAGCCTGCCTGATACTGATCGTTCCCACGCAGAGCGTGGGAACGATCGGTCAGACGGCCAGTTCTCGCATCCGCTGTAGCACGGCATTCAGACCATTACTGCGCGACGGCGACAGCTGTCGGCTAAGCCCCAACTGATTGAACCAATCCGGCAAATCCACCTGCTGCAACTCAACCGCTGACAACCCGTTAACCCGCGCCAGCAGCAACGCCACCAACCCGCGAATCAACCGCGCGTCGCTGCTTGCCGCAAACTGCCAATGACCGTCCAGCAGCGCGCCCACCAACCAGACCTGGCTTTCACAGCCATGCACCCGGTTGGCATCTACCTTATCCACATCGCTCAACGCAGGCAGGCGGTCGCCCCATTGCATCAGCAATCGCGCGCGCTGTTCCCAGCCGGCAGCGTTCTGGAACGTCTCCAGCGCCGCCACCGCATCGGCAGGCAGATTCATCTCAACAACTCCAGCGCCTGGTCCAGCGCTTCAAAAAACCGCTCCAGGTCTTCGGAATCGTTGTACAGCGCCAACGACACCCGAATCGCCCCGGCCAGTTCGAAGCTTTTGAGGAGCGGCATCGCGCAGTGATGGCCCGCCCGCACTGCAATCCCCTGTTCGGTCAGCAAATGCGCCAGATCAGAGTTATGCACACCCTCGACGACAAAACTCGCCAGGGCCAGTTGCGGTTTGCCCAGCAACCGAATGCCGTTACGGGCTTCAAGTCCCTTCAGCAAATAGTCATGCAGAGCGGCTTCATGGGCGTTAACGGCGTCCTGATCGAGCCCTGTGAGGTAATCCAGGGTTGCGCCCAGACCAATCACAGCGGCAATGGGCGGCGTTCCGGCCTCGAAACCCAGCGGGGCAGGGCGGAAGCGTGCGTGGTGATAATCGGCATCCAGCACCATTTCGCCGCCGAACTGCCAGTGACGCAGTTGCTTTAGCGCTTCGTTGCGACCGAACAACACGCCCAAGCCATCGGGGCCATAGAGCTTGTGGCTGGAAAATACATAGAAGTCGCATCCCAGCGCCTGCACGTCATGCCGGCCATGCACCACGCCTTGAGCGCCGTCGACCACGGTCAACGCATCGTGCGCCTTGGCCATCGCCATTAAGGCCGGCAGTGGCTGCCAGACGCCGAGTACGTTGGACAACTGACTGACCGCCAGCAAGCGGGTGTGCGGCCCAATCAACTGCGCGGCGGCCTCAAGATCGATCAAACCGTCGGTATCCAGCGGCAGGATCACCAGTTTCAGCTCGCGCCGCTGGGCCAGTTGCTGCCATGGCAGCAGGTTGGCGTGATGCTCCAGGGCACTGATGACAATCTCGTCGCCCGGATTGAAAAGATGCTCCAGGCCATAGGCCAGGAGGTTCAGCGCGGAGGTCGCGCCATGGGTAAAGATGATCTGCCCGCCATCGCCAGCATTCAGCCATTGCGCGACTTTGCTGCGACTGGCTTCGAACGCTTGGGTGGCGTGGGCGCCGGGCAAGTGTTGCGCCCGATGCACATTGGCTGCGCCGTTGGCGTAGTAATGCGTCAGGGCATCCAGCAGGGCTTGAGGCTTTTGCGTGGTGGCGGCGTTGTCCAGATAGGTCTGGTCTTGCCGTTGCAGAGCGGCGATGGCCGGAAAATCGGCGCGCCAGGGAGAGGAGATCATCATGTTATTTCGGCCCTGGTAAACATGGGCGGGTGTACGCCAAACCCGTAGGAGCAAAGCTTGCTCGCGAAGCTTTTAGTGGGCTCAGGGGCCCCATCGCGAGCAAGCTCTGCTCCTGCAGGTGATCGTGACGTCGCTTAGTTGTGAGCGTGCAGCGCTTCGTTCAGTTCGATGGCCGATTTGTGGGTTTTGCATTCCACGGCACCGGTCTCCGAATTGCGACGGAACAACAGGTCAGGTTGACCGGCCAGTTCACGCGCCTTGACGACTTTGACCAGTTTGTTGTTTTCGTCCAGCAGCGCCACTTTGGTGCCAGCGGTCACGTACAGGCCCGACTCAACGGTGTTGCGGTCGCCCAACGGAATACCGATACCGGCGTTCGCGCCGATCAGGCAGCCTTCACCGACCTTGATCACGATGTTGCCACCGCCCGACAGGGTACCCATGGTCGAGCAACCGCCGCCCAGGTCCGAGCCCTTGCCGACGAATACGCCTGCCGATACACGACCTTCGATCATGCCAGGACCTTCGGTGCCGGCGTTGAAGTTGACGAAACCTTCGTGCATGACGGTGGTGCCTTCACCGACGTAAGCGCCCAGACGGATACGTGCCGCGTCAGCGATACGCACGCCGGCCGGTACCACGTAGTCGGTCATTTTCGGGAACTTGTCCACCGAGAACACTTCCAGCAACTCGCCACGCAGGCGGGCTTCCAGTTGATGCTCAGCCAGTTCGGACAGGTCGATCGCGCCCTGGCTGGTCCATGCCACGTTCGGCAGCAGCGGGAACACGCCGGCCAGGTTCAGGCCATGGGGCTTGACCAGGCGGTGCGACAGCAGGTGCAGCTTGAGGTAAGCCTCAGGCGTGGAAGTCAGTTGCACGTCTTCGGCCAGAATGGTCGCGACCAGCGGCTTGTGGCTCTCGGCCAGGCGGGTCAGCAGGGCAGCCTGGGCGGCGTCGACGCCTTTCAGCGCTTCAGCCAGTTGCGACGCCTGAGCGGTGCTGAAAGCGATGGCCTGATTGCCTTCGGTGTAACCCAGGACCGGCGCGATGGCGGCGATGACTTCAGCCGACGGATGCAGGACAGGGGCGGCGTAGAACACTTCCAGCCATGCGCCTTGACGGTTTTGAGTGCCGACACCGAAGGCCAGGCTGAACAGGGAATTGGACATGTGAATACCTCTACAAAATTGAACGGGCTGGCTTACTTGAGCGCTGCCGCGTAGATATCTGGCTTGAAGCCAATCAGGGTTCGGTCACCGAGATCGAGCACCGGGCGCTTGATCATCGAGGGTTGTGCGAGCATCAGTTCGATGGCTTTCGGCTGGTCGAGATCGGCTTTGCGTTCGTCGTCGAGCTTGCGAAAGGTGGTGCCTGCACGGTTCAACACCACTTGCCAGCCGTGCTCGTCGCACCATTGGGTCAGGTGTTCACGGTCGATTCCGGCCGTTTTGTAATCATGAAAGTCATAGCTGACAGCGTGTTCATCGAGCCAGGTGCGCGCCTTTTTCATGGTGTCGCAGGCTTTGATGCCGAAAAGGTGCAACGTTTTGCTTGAAACGGTCAAGGATTGCCCCCTTTGCAGGTGCTGGAAAAAAAAGGTGACGGATTATGCCATGGCCTTCCGGTTAAAACGCAAAACCTGTGGGCGCTCAGATCCGCCTGCGACATTGGTGTAACGTCCGTCGTGCAGTCTATGCGGCTAATATGGCACTTCGATGCTGTCGATTGCTGGGAACCGCGCTTTATGCAAACCGCCTATACCGTTCTTATCCTGTTGATGCTGGTCGGCGTTTCGCGTCTGATCGGACGGGTGATCCCGCTGCCGCTGCCCTTGGTGCAAATTGCTGCCGGGGCGTTGCTGGCGTGGCCGACCCTGGGTTTGCACGTGGCACTCGACCCGGAACTGTTCCTCTTTCTGTTCCTTCCGCCGCTGCTGTTCTCCGACGGCTGGCGCATGCCCAAGCGTGAGTTCTGGCGACTGCGCGGGCCGATCCTGACGTTGGCGGTGGGATTGGTCCTGTTCACTGTAGTCGGCGCGGGTTACTTCATTCATTGGTTGATCCCGAGCATTCCACTGCCGGTGGCCTTCGCCCTTGCCGCCGTGTTGTCGCCGACGGATGCCGTGGCGGTATCGGCCATTTCCCGCAATCGCTTGCCCATGCCCTTGATGCACATGCTCCAGGGTGAGGCGCTGATGAACGATGCCTCGGGTCTGGTGACCTTCAAATTCGCTTTGGTCGCTGCGGTGACGGGCGTGTTCTCGCTGGCCAGCGCCAGTCTGGCGTTTGTATTGGTGGCGGTTGGAGGCCTGGCCGTCGGCGTGGCACTGAGCTGGCTGGTTGGGCGCTCGCGGTCGTGGATGATTGCTCGCGGTTGGGATGACCCGGCGACTCACGTGGTGTTCATGTTGCTGCTGCCGTTCGCCGCTTATGTGTTGGCTGAACGGCTCGGTGCCTCGGGCATTTTGTCGGCGGTGGCGGCGGGGATGATGCAGAGCTGGCTCGACTTGCTGCCGCGCCAGACCAGCACCCGACTGCTCAACCGCAGCGTTTGGTCATTGCTGGAATTTGCCTTCAATGGCCTGATTTTCCTGTTGTTGGGCTTGCAGCTGCCGGACATCATCAAGGCGGTGGCCAGCCATGAAACCTCGCTGTGGCCTACGCTGCTCTACCGCTGTCTGGATGTGCTGGCGATTTTCCTGGTCCTGCTGGTGTTGCGGTTTGTCTGGGTGCAGAGCATCTGGCGTTTGTCGGTGTTGATGCGGCGCTTGCGCGGCAAAGGCGAGATGACGCATGTGCCGACGATGCGTTCCTGTTGGCTGCTGACGGTCGGCGGAGTACGCGGTGCGGTGACGTTGGCGGGTGTGCTGTCGGTGCCACTGATGATGGGGGGCGAGGCATTCCCTGAGCGGGACCTGCTGATCTTCATCGCGGCCGGGGTCATCCTGTTGTCGCTGATTTCAGCGTGTATCGGTTTGCCGCTGTTACTGCGCGGCATTGAAATAAGTCCTGATGACAAGCGCCGCAATGAAGTGCGAGACGCGTGGCGCAAGACCGCTGAAGCGGCGATTCATGCGCTGGAAATCGAAGAGGCCAAGCCTGTAGACGCGAGTGAGGCAGCGTTGGCTGTCGAACTCAAGGCGCGGATCATGTCCGAGTATCGGCATCAGCTGGATGTGTTCAATGATTCGGCGGAAGCCCAGGCGCTGGCCTTTCAGATGGATCTGCTGGAGCGCCGATTGCGACTCAAGGCGCTGCGGGCGCAACGCCTGGAGTTGTATAACCTCAGTCGTCATCACCAGATTGGTGATGACGTGCTGCGAGAGGTGTTGGGTGAGCTGGACTTGAGTGAGGCCAATCTTGGGCTGGTTAAATAGTCTGGCCGGGCTCACTCGAATCTATGGATAGTTTGATTGCTAACGTTTTGGATACAGCAACGACATCAGTTTTTTATCTTTTTTACTTATTTTTCGGTTGATAGGGATTTCCCAGTTTTCCAGTGTCAGCGTGTTAGCGACCGGGTGGTGCATGATGGATTTTCTGTCGTACGAGGTATAAATCGCTTCGATTGTATTGAAGGGCTCAAAGAGATTGCTATCGACCTGTTCTTTGGTCAACGGGTTCATCTCTCTATTCTGGTAAAACTCATACACCTTTGGTTTGTCCCAGGGGATATTGGCTTCGGGGTGTTGATGTTCGTGCATTGCTCCCAAGGCGTGACCAAACTCGTGAGTCACAATCACTGCGAAATCTTCATGGTCAGGTTTGACTCCCAGGTTCATGGTCGGCCAGTCGGGATGGATCAACAACGCGTCGGTGCCCAGCATTGAGCTGTTTTCATTGTTCCTGGTAGCGATCCGAATCTCGCCCTGCAAATCATCGACGAACTCAAACTTGAGATTGATATACGGCAGCCATTGGCTAGCGGCGTCGATGATTTTCTGTTTGTGCTCATCGTCGGGGCCATCGATAAAAGCGATTTTGAGGGTGCGTCCGTTTGCCCAGAGTTTCGAGTAATTGACCAGCGAGCGTTTGCGCCGGGTGCCGGTTGCGGAACCTGCGTTATCAGGGTTTTCGTTAACAGCAGCGTCGTAGGATTGTTGATCATCGGGCCACTGGATGAGGTTGCAGTCTTCAATACTGTTCATTGGCTACTTCTTCCATGAAGTTAGAGTAAGAGTCGTGAGAGTGCGCACAGTAATGCGCTCCATGAGAGTAAGGGGGCGCTGCAGTTCGGTGAACTTTAATTTTTGGCTGAAGTGTAACTTGCTGTATGAGAGGCCCGCACTGCGTTGCACAGTGCGGGCCCGGATACTTACTTATTGCGAGTAATGAAGTCGCGAATTCGCTTCGCCGCTTCTACGCATTCGTCCAGCGGTGCGACGAGTGCCATGCGCACGCGACCGGCTCCCGGATTAGCGCCGTTAACTTCACGGGACAAATAGGAACCCGGCACCACCATCACGTGCTGTTCAGCAAACAGGTCACGGCAGAATGCTTCATCGTCGCCTGCAACATTGGGCCACAAGTAAAAACCGCCATCCGGACGCTGCACGTCCATCACCGGGCTGAGGATTTCCAGCACCGCGTCGTACTTCTCGCGGTACAGCGCACGGTTGGCGCGAACATGCACTTCGTCATTCCATGCGGCCACGCTGGCCAGTTGGGTCTGAACCGGCATCGCGCAGCCGTGGTAGGTGCGATACAGCAGGAAGCCCTTGAGAATATCTGCGTCACCGGCCACAAAACCCGAGCGCAGGCCCGGCAGGTTGGAGCGCTTGGACAGGCTGTGGAAAATCACGCAACGCTTGAAGTCTTTACGACCCAGTTCCACGCAGGCGCTGAGCAGGCCGGCCGGCGGGGTTTGTTCGTCGAAGTACAGTTCGCTGTAGCACTCGTCGGCGGCGATCACGAAGTCGTATTCGTCGGCCAGGGCGATCAGTTTCTTCAGGGTATCGACCGGAATCAGTGCGCCGGTTGGATTGCCAGGCGAGCACAGGAACAGGATCTGGCAGCGTTTCCAGATGTCTGGCGAAACGGCATCGAAGTCTGGATTGAAGCCGTTTTCGTCCAGGCATGGCAGGTAGTGCGGCTTGGCCCCGGCGAGAAAAGCCGCGCCTTCGTAGATCTGATAGAACGGGTTCGGGCTGACTACCAAGGCATCGTCGCCACGGTTGACCACGGTCTGGGTGAAGGCGAACAGCGCCTCGCGGGTACCGTTGACCGGCAGCACGTTACGCGCCGGGTCGAGCCAGCCGTTCGGAACGCTGAAGCGTCGTTCGCACCAGGCGGCGATGGCTTCACGCAGGGCCGGGATGCCGAGGGTGGTCGGGTACACAGCCATCTGATCCAGATTGCTGGCCAGGGCTTCGGCCACGAAACTTGGCGAGCGGTGCTTCGGCTCGCCGATGGACAGCGCGATAGGGCGTTTGTCCGGGTTTGGCGTCACGCTGCCGAGCAGGGCGCGGAGCTTCTCGAAGGGGTAGGGCTGCAACTGGTTTAGAGCGTTGTTCATCGGTGCGGGGTCTCGTTCAAAGCGGCTGAATCCTGGCACGCGGTCAGATACTGATGCGCGACAGTTTGATATCGGGTTCGTGGCTGACGCTCAGCTGTTCAACGATTGCATCCTGCAAGCGGCTGCACAGCAGCGGGTCTGACAACTGCTGGTTGTTCGCGTCGGTAATGAAGAACACGTCCTCCACCCGCTCGCCCAGCGTGGCAATCTTGGCGTTTTGCAGCGACAGGTCGAACTCCAGGAAGATCGTGCCGATTCGCGCCAGCAGGCCTGGACGGTCGGGTGCCGTGAGTTCCAGGACCGTGACCGGACGCTGAGCGTCGTTATGGATCGTCACCTGTGGCGCAAAGGCGAAATGCTTGAGCTGGCGCGGCACCCGGCGCTGGATGATGGTCGGGTAGTCGTCCGGGTTGCGCAGGGCTTCGGTCAGGCCGTCACGGATCTGCTTGACCCGCGCCGGGTTATCGCCAATCGAGTCGCCGTCCGTGTCGAGCACGATGTAGGTGTCGAGAGTGAACTGGCTGCTGGAGGTGATGACGCGGGCGTCATGAATGTTCAGGTTGAGCTGGTCCATAGCGGCCACGGTCACGGCGAAGAAGTCGTGCTGGTCCGGCGCATAAATGAAAATCTGGGTGCCGCCCTCGAACTCGCGCTGAGTGGTTTCCTTGATCAGCACCAGCGGCCCGCCGTCGGCCGGCTGCTGGAGAATCGCATCGCTATGCCAGGCCACGTCGCCGGCGGTGTGACGCAGGAAGTAGTCATCGCCGAGCTGCGCCCACAGCTGCTCGACGTCGTCCGGGTCGGTACCGCCGCGCACGAGGATGTCCAGTGCCGCGCTCTGGGTCTGGCGGATCTGCTCTTCGCGATCGACCGGATTCTCCAGGCCGCGACGCAAGGCGCGCTTGGTCTCGGTGTAGAGCTGGCGCAACAGGCTGGCACGCCAGGAGTTCCACAGGGTCGGGTTGGTGGCGTTGATGTCGGCGACCGTCAGCACATACAGATAATCGAGGCGGGTTTCGTCGCCGACAATCTGTGCGAAATCGTGGATCACCTGCGGGTCGGACAAGTCCTTGCGCTGGGCCGTGGTCGACATCACCAGGTGGTTTTGCACCAGCCAGACGATCAGGCGACTGTCCCACACCGGCAACTGATGGCGCTGGCAAAAGGCTTCGGCATCCACCGCGCCGATTTCCGAGTGGTCGCCATGCCGGCCCTTGCCGATGTCGTGGTAAAGCCCGGCCATATAGATCAGCTCGGGCTTGGGCAGCTTGCCCATGAGCTTGGCGGCCAGCGGGAATTTTTCCGACACTTGTGAGTACTGCAGCTTACGCAGGTGTTTGATCAGGTTCAGGGTGTGTGCATCGACCGTATAGATGTGGAACAGGTCATGTTGCATCTGGCCGACGATGAAGCCGAACTCCGGCAAATAGCGCCCGAGGATGCCGTAACGGTTCATCCGGCGCAGGTTGCGGTGAATACCGATCTTGCACTTGAACAGCTCGATAAACAGGCTGGTGTTACGAATATCGTTACGGAAGTCGTCGTCGATCAGGTGCCGATGTTCGCGCAGCAGACGGATGGTATCGGCGCGAACGCCTTTGATTTCCGGCTGCTGGGCCATCAGCACGAAGATTTCGAGCATGGCAAACGGCGTGCGCCGGAACACGTTGTCGTTGCGCGCCTCGATGTAGCCGTCGTGCAACTGGAACCGCGAGTTGATCGGCTGCGGTGGCGCTTCGTCTTCCGGGGCGAGAATGACTTCTTCGAAGTGCTGGATGATCAGGTCGCTGAGCTGGGCAATGCTCATGACCACCCGGTAGTACTGCTGCATGAAGTTTTCGATGGCTTGCTTGGCGTCATCGCCGACGAAACCCAGCAGCCCGGCAATCGAGCGCTGGTGATCGAACAGCAAGCGATCTTCGGAGCGTCCGGCGAGCATGTGCAGGGCGTAACGGACTTTCCAGAGGAATTCCTGGGACGAGGCCAGCAGGGCGTTTTCGCTCTCTACCAGAAAGCCTTCGCCGGCCAGTGCGCGCAGGTTCAGGGTGCCGTATTCACGCCGGGCCACCCACAGAATCGTCTGGATATCCCGCAGGCCGCCGGGCGAACCTTTGACGTTGGGTTCCAGGTTGTATTCGGTGTCGTTGTATTTGTGATGACGGGCTTTCTGTTCGGCACGCTTGGCCAGGAAGAAGTCCTTGCTTGGCCACATGTGCGCGGTGCTGGTGACATCCAGCATGCGCTGGCGCAGGCGCTCGGGGCCGCAAATGGTGCGACTTTCCATCAGGTTGGTGACCACCGTCAGGTCTGCGCGGGCTTCAACGGCGCATTCATCCACCGAACGAACGCTCTGACCGACTTCCAGGCCGATGTCCCACAACAGCGTCAGAAAACGCTCAATGGAATCGCGGAAAACTTCGTGGTCGGCGCTGTCCAGAAGGATCAGCAGATCGATGTCGGAATACGGGTGCAGTTCACCGCGACCATAGCCGCCAACCGCGACCAGCGCGATGTCGGCGTCTTCGCTCCAGTTGAACTGCTCCCAGGCCTTTTGCAGGATGTTATCGACGAACCAGGCGCGATCCTCGATCAGTCGGCGAATGTCACGGCCGCTGCGAAAGCGTCCGTCGAGGACCTCGCGGGCCTGGCGGATCGCCTTCTTGAAAGCCGCAATCGGGCTTGCCTTCAGGGCCAGTTCAGCCTGGAACTGGCCGCGGTCGAAGAGTTCGGGATCCACCTGCGGCATCGATTGGCTTTCCTGTCTATCTATAAGGCTGAGAGCAGTGCGTCCGGATCAGGCCGAGACGCGGGCGATGGTGTCGTCGGCGCGCAGGGTGAAGATCTCGTACCCGGTTTCGGTGACCAGCAGAGTGTGCTCCCACTGGGCCGACAGCTTGCGGTCCTTGGTGATCGCGGTCCAGCCATCGCCCAACACCTTGGTGTCGGCCTTGCCCTGATTGATCATCGGCTCGATGGTGAAGGTCATGCCCGCTTTCAGTTCCATGCCGGTGCCGGCACGGCCGTAATGCAGGATTTGCGGCTCTTCGTGGAACACTTTGCCGATCCCGTGACCGCAGAATTCGCGAACCACCGAAAAACCGTTTTTTTCGGCGTGCTTCTGGATGATTTCGCCGATGTCGCCGAGGCGGCAGCCGGGTTTGACGATTTCAATCGCCTTGTACATGCATTCCTGGGTCACTTGCGACAGGCGCTCGGCCCAGACCGGCACGGTGCCGACGTGAAACATGCGGCTGGTGTCGCCGTGGTAACCGTCCTTGATGACGGTGACGTCGATGTTCAGGGTGTCGCCATCCTTCAGCGGCTTCTCGTTCGGAATGCCGTGGCAGACCACGTGGTTGATCGAGGTGCAGATCGACTTCGGGTAGCCTTTATAGTTGAGTGGCGCGGGAATGGCTTTCTGCTCGTTGACGATATAGTCGTGGCAGATGCGGTCCAGCTCATCGGTGGTGATGCCCGGTTTGACATGTTCGGCAATCATTTCCAGCACATCGGCGGCCAGTTTGCCGGCGATGCGCATTTTTGCGATGTCCTCTGGGGTTTTGAGGGTGACGGTCATACAGGCTCTCTCTGCGCTCGATGGCGCTTGTCAAAACGAAATGGGCGTGTGCGATCGAACTTCGCGGCCCTGAAAAACCTGATTCTATCAGACGATCAGTGCAAATCTGAGCCTCTGTGCGTCGCATCTCTTTATAGATGGGCGCATTCTTGAACGATTCCACGGGTCTATTAAGGGGGCGCATCAGGATTTGAGAATCCGGGTTCCGTTTTTTTCTGCCTTGTGGTATAAAATGCGCCGCTTTCCGGGGATGCCCCGAAAGGCTTAAATCCACACACGTGTCGACACGATGACCTGGGTGCCTTCAGCTGATGCTGCTGGTTGGTCATTGGGATACGTGGAGGCCAAACCCGACTTATTAAGGAACTATCATGTCCCAAGTCAACATGCGCGATATGCTGAAGGCCGGTGTGCACTTCGGTCACCAAACCCGTTACTGGAACCCGAAAATGGGTAAGTACATTTTCGGCGCGCGTAACAAGATTCACATCATCAACCTTGAAAAAACCCTGCCAATGTTCAACGAAGCTCTGACTTTCGTAGAGCGTCTGGCCCAGGGCAAAAACAAGATTCTGTTCGTCGGCACCAAGCGTTCCGCTGGCAAGATCGTTGCTGAAGAAGCAGCACGTTGCGGTTCGCCGTACGTCGATCATCGCTGGTTGGGCGGCATGCTGACCAACTTCAAAACCATCCGTGCTTCCATCAAGCGTCTGCGTGACCTTGAAGTGCAAGCCGAAGACGGTACTTTCGCCAAGCTGACCAAGAAAGAGGCGCTGATGCGCACTCGCGACCTGGAAAAGCTGGATCGTTCCCTGGGTGGTATCAAGGACATGGGCGGTCTGCCAGACGCTCTGTTCGTTATCGACGTTGATCACGAGCGCATCGCGATCACCGAAGCCAACAAGCTGGGCATCCCGGTTATCGGCGTAGTCGATACCAACAGCAGCCCGGAAGGCGTTGACTACATCATCCCAGGCAACGATGACGCAATCCGCGCTATCCAGCTGTACATGGGTTCGATGGCTGACGCTGTCATCCGCGGTCGCAACCACGTTGCTGGTGGCACCGAGCAGTTCGTTGAAGAAGCTCCGGTAGCAGCGGCTGAGTAATTGACGCCTTGGCGTTGACTCAGTAAGCAAAAAGGGGGCTTGGCCCCCTTTTTGCCACCTCGAAAACCGTTTGTCGGCCCCGCACTTGCAGAGCTGTAACGTGCAGCGGCTTACAACGGTGGTTCGGGAAGAATTGATCGCCCGTTCGATCGGGTGGAATGGTTGAAAACCTATCCAAGAGGATTTTGAAAATGGCAGCAATTACTGCAGCGTTGGTTAAAGAACTGCGTGAGCGTACCGGCGAAGGCATGATGGATTGCAAGAAGGCCCTTGAAAAGGCTGACGGCGACATCGAAAAAGCCATTGATGACATGCGTGCTTCCGGCGCAATCAAGGCTGCCAAGAAAGCAGGCAACGTGGCTGCTGAAGGCGCTATCGCGCTGAAAGAAGACGGCAAATCTGCTGTTCTGCTGGAAGTGAACTCGCAGACTGACTTCCTGGCCCTGCAGGACGACTTCAAGGCATTTGTTGCTGCTAGCGTTGAAAAAGCGTTCGCCGACAAACTGACTGACGTCGCTCCGCTGATCGCCGCTCAAGAAGCTGATCGCCTGGTACTGGTTGGCAAGGTTGGCGAAAACGTCAACATCCGTCGCCTGGTACGCGTTGAAGGTGATGTTGTTGGTGGTTACCTGCACGGCAACAAGATCGGTGTTGCAGTTGTCCTGAAAGGCGGCAACGTTGAACTGGCCAAAGACATCGCTATGCACGTAGCGGCCAGCAACCCAGAGTTCCTGCTGCCTTCGGAAGTTTCTGCCGAAGCGATCGAGCGTGAAAAAGCTGTGTTCCTGCAGCTGAACGAAGAAAAAATCAAAGGCAAGCCAGAAAACATTGTTGAAAATATGGTCAAAGGCCGTATCAGCAAGTTCCTGGCTGAAGCAAGCCTGGTTGAGCAGGCGTTCGTCAAGAACCCTGAAATCAAGGTTGGTGAGCTGGCCAAGAAAGCCGGTGCTGAAATCGTTTCTTTCACCTACTTCAAAGTAGGCGAAGGCATCGAGAAGCCAGTAGACAACTTCGCTGAAGAAGTTGCTGCCCAGCTGGCTGCTGCCAAGTCGTAAGACGGTTTTTTTAACTGTCGCCCTGAAGAGGCTGCCCGCTTACGCGCGCAGCCTCTTTTCAGATGGGCCGCCAATTTTTAATTGGTTTCCCGTTGGAACTGGCTTACAAAGCCATGTTCCGATGGCGCTGAAGCAGCGCCAAGCTAGAGTGAACGCAGCTGTAAACAGCTCGCAAAGAATTTTTTAAAATACGCCGCAGGAGAGATTCGCAATGGCTCAGCAGGGCAGTGGTTATCAGGCTCGCTATAAACGCATTCTACTCAAGCTTAGCGGCGAGGCCCTGATGGGCTCGGAAGAGTTCGGGATCGATCCGAAAGTTCTGGATCGCATGGCGCTGGAAGTCGGCCAGCTGGTCGGTATCGGCGTTCAGGTCGGTCTGGTGATCGGTGGTGGCAACCTGTTCCGCGGTGCAGCGCTGAGCGCAGCCGGCATGGATCGGGTGACAGGCGACCACATGGGCATGCTGGCCACTGTGATGAACGCCCTGGCCATGCGCGATGCGCTGGAACGTGCCAATATCTCGGCCATCGTGATGTCGGCCATTTCCATGGTGGGCGTGACCGATCACTATGATCGCCGCAAGGCCATGCGTCACCTGAACGCCAAGGAAGTCGTGATTTTCGCGGCGGGGACCGGAAATCCATTCTTCACCACGGACTCGGCGGCCTGCTTGCGTGCAATCGAAATCGATGCCGATGTCGTGCTCAAGGCGACCAAGGTCGATGGCGTCTACACCGCTGACCCATTCAAAGACCCGCATGCCGAGAAGTTCGATCATCTGACTTACGATGAAGTGCTGGATCGCAAGCTGGGCGTGATGGATCTGACGGCCATTTGCCTGTGCCGCGACCACAAGATGCCATTGCGCGTCTTTAACATGAACAAGCCCGGCGCCCTGCTGAATATCGTGCATGGTGGCGCTGAAGGGACCCTGATCGAGGAAGGCCAACAATGATCAATGAAATCAAGAAAGACGCTCAAGAGCGCATGCAGAAATCCCTGGACTCTCTGAACCATGCATTTGGTCAGATTCGTACAGGCAAGGCTCACCCAAGCATCCTGGGTAGCGTGATGGTGCCATATTACGGCGCAGACACGTCCATTACCCAAGTGGCCAACATCACGGTAAAAGACTCCCGCACCCTGCAGGTTGTCGCGTTTGAGCGCAACATGCTCGCGGCCGTCGACAAGGCGATCCAGAGTGCTGGCCTGAACCTCAACCCGACTAACCTGGGCGAGTTGCTGCTGATCTCCATGCCTGCACTGACTGAAGAAACCCGCAAGGGCTTCACCAAGCAGGCGCGCAGTGCCGCTGAAGATGCTCGTGTTGCCGTGCGCAACATTCGTCGCGATGCCTTGGGTGACCTTAAGAAACTGGTCAAGGACAAGGAAATCAGTGAAGACGAAGAACGTCGTGCCGCTGCCGATATCCAGAAGCTGACCGACAAGGCTGAGGCTGACATCGATGCGGCCACCAAGCAGAAAGAAGCCGACCTGATGGCCGTATAAGGGTCGCGTTTTCATGGATAAGACCAAGCAGACTGCGCCGTCCGCGGTGCCGCGCCATGTCGCGATCATCATGGATGGTAATAATCGCTGGGCGAAGAAGCGCTTTATGCCGGGTGTCGCCGGGCATAAAGCGGGCGTGGATGCGGTTCGTGCGGTAATCGAGGTGTGCGCCGAGGCCAAGGTCGAGGTGCTGACCCTGTTCGCTTTCTCCAGTGAAAACTGGCAGCGCCCTGCAGATGAAGTCAGTGCCTTGATGGATCTGTTCTTCAAGGCATTGCGTCGCGAGGCCAAACGCCTCAATGACAACAACATCAGTCTGCGCATCATCGGTGATCGCTCGCGCTTTCACCCCGAGCTTCAAGCTGCCATGCGTGAAGCCGAAGCGATGACCGTCGGTGCCAACCGTTTTGTCCTGCAGATCGCCGCCAACTACGGCGGTCAGTGGGACATCGCGCAAGCCGCTCAGCGACTGGCGCGGGAAGTTCAGGCCGGGCATCTGCGCCCGGAAGACATCACTCCGGAATTGCTGCAAACCTGTCTGGCCACGGGCGATCTGCCGTTGCCAGACTTGTGCATCCGTACCGGTGGCGAACATCGCATCAGTAACTTCCTCCTGTGGCAGCTGGCTTACGCCGAGTTGTACTTCTCCGACCTGTTCTGGCCGGACTTCAAACACGATG
Organism: Pseudomonas sp. 3296; assembly: GCF_031456615.1. NCBI lineage: Bacteria > Pseudomonadati > Pseudomonadota > Gammaproteobacteria > Pseudomonadales > Pseudomonadaceae > Pseudomonas > Pseudomonas sp. 3296. The sequence goes on along the minus strand of NZ_JAVDUY010000003.1, from coordinate 200,155 downwards.
CCATGCGAAATGCGCTGGCCGATTTCGCTTCTCGCCAGCGCCGCTTCGGTAAAACGAGCGAGCAGGTCGAGGCTGGAGCCCGGGTTTAATGCTTAAACAACGAATCATCACCGCACTGATCCTGCTGCCGATCGCTTTGTGCGGGTTTTTCCTGCTCGAAGGATCCAGCTTTGCGCTGTTCATCGGGCTGGTCGTGACGCTGGGTGCCTGGGAATGGGCGCGGCTGGCCGGTTTTACCGCCCAGCCGATTCGCGTTGCCTATGCTGCAGTGGTCGTGTTGATGCTGTTTGTCATGCACATCATGCCGGGGCTTGCGCCTTGGGTACTGGGCGCTTCGGTGCTCTGGTGGGCGGTGGCGACGTATCTGGTGCTGACCTATCCGCGTTCCAGCGAACATTGGGCCAGTGCCGCCTGCAAGCTGATGATTGGTTTGCTGATTCTGTTGCCGGCCTGGCAAGGTCTGGTCCAGATCAAACAGGAGCCCTTGGGGAACTGGTTGATCATGGCGGTGATGGTGCTGGTCTGGGGTGCCGATATCGGCGCGTACTTTTCCGGTCGTGCCTTCGGCAAGCGCAAGCTGGCGCCACAGGTCAGCCCCGGCAAGAGCTGGGAAGGCGTTTACGGTGGCCTGGCGCTGAGCCTGGTCATCACCGCAATCGTCGGCCTGGTGCGCGACTGGAGTTTCGCCCAGGTGCTGATGGGGTTGATCGGCGCGGCAGTGATTGTCTTCATTTCGGTGGTGGGTGACCTCACCGAAAGCATGTTCAAGCGTCAATCAGGCATCAAGGACAGCAGTAACCTGCTGCCGGGGCATGGTGGTGTGCTTGATCGAATCGACAGCCTGACGGCTGCGATCCCGGTATTTGCCGTACTGTTGTGGATGGCTGCGCCGTGAGCCGGCCTCAGCAGATTACGGTGCTGGGGGCGACCGGTTCGATTGGGCTGAGCACCCTCGACGTGATTGCTCGTCATCCTGCGCGTTATCAGGTGTTCGCCTTGAGCGGGTTCACTCGTTTGAGTGAGTTGTTGGCCCTGTGTGTGCGTCATACGCCGCGGTTTGCGGTCGTGCCGAAAGCCGATGCTGCCCGAACCCTGCAGGACGACTTGCGCGCAGCCGGCCTGTCGACCCGCGTGCTGGTAGGGGAGGAGGGGCTGTGTCAGGTCGCTTCCGATCCTGAAGTCGATGCCGTCATGGCGGCCATCGTTGGTGCGGCGGGCTTGCGTCCGACCCTGGCGGCGGTCGAGGCGGGTAAAAAGATTTTGCTGGCGAACAAGGAAGCGCTGGTAATGTCCGGCGCTCTGTTCATGCAAGCTGTGCGCAAAAGCGGCTCGGTGCTGCTGCCGATCGACAGCGAGCACAACGCGATTTTCCAGTGCATGCCGCAGGATTTCGCCCGTGGGCTGGGTGTGGTTGGCGTGCGTCGGATTCTTCTGACGGCCTCTGGCGGTCCGTTCCGACAGACACCTTTGTCTGAGCTGGCGCATGTTACCCCCGACCAGGCGTGTGCTCATCCGAACTGGTCCATGGGGCGCAAGATTTCGGTCGATTCGGCCAGCATGATGAACAAAGGGCTTGAGCTGATCGAAGCCTGCTGGCTGTTCGATGCCAAACCGTCCCAGGTCGAAGTGGTGATTCACCCTCAGAGCGTGATTCATTCTCTGGTCGACTACGTCGATGGTTCGGTGCTCGCGCAGTTGGGTAATCCGGACATGCGCACACCGATCGCCAATGCCCTGGCCTGGCCGGAGCGTATCGACTCGGGTGTGGCGCCGCTGGACCTGTTTGCCATTGCGCGACTGGACTTCCATGCGCCCGATGAAGAGCGTTTCCCTTGCCTGCGCCTTGCGCGCCAGGCTGCCGAGGCTGGTAATAGCGCACCGGCGATGCTGAATGCGGCGAATGAAGTGGCTGTGGCGGCGTTTCTCGACGGGCGGGTTCGCTACCCGGAAATCGCGAGTATCATCGAGGAAGTGTTGAACCTCGAGCCTGTAGTGGCGGTGGATGATCTCGAGGCCGTGTTCACGGCTGACGCGAAAGCGCGAGTACTGGCCGGGCATTGGTTGAGTCGTCACGGGCGGTAAGTGCTGCAATACGTTGGTCCATGCAGCACCGGATAGGATTGCGGAGAAAGTAGATGAGCGCGCTCTATATGATTGTCGGCACCCTGGTGGCTTTGGGTGTGCTGGTTACCTTCCACGAATTCGGCCATTTCTGGGTCGCACGTCGCTGTGGGGTCAAAGTGCTGCGTTTCTCCGTAGGCTTCGGCATGCCGTTGCTGCGCTGGCACGACAAGAAAGGCACTGAGTTCGTAGTGGCTGCCATCCCTTTGGGCGGCTACGTGAAAATGCTCGATGAGCGTGAAGGCGAAGTGCCGGCCGATCAGCTCGAACATTCTTTCAATCGCAAATCTGTCGGCCAGCGTATCGCAATCGTGGCTGCCGGCCCGATTGCCAACTTTCTGCTGGCCATGGTTTTTTTCTGGGTCTTGGCAATGCTCGGCAGCGAGCAGGTACGGCCGGTTATCGGTGCGGTCGAATCCGGCAGTATTGCCGCCAAGGCCGGTTTGACTGCGGGTCAGGAAATAGTTGCCATCGATGGCGAGCCAACGACCGGCTGGGCTTCGGTGAATCTGCAACTGGTTCGCCGTCTTGGCGAGAGCGGTTCACTTCAATTGTTGGTGCGTGAGCAGGGTTCCACGGCGGACTCTCCTCGCGAGCTGATGCTGGATAAGTGGCTCAAGGGTGCTGACGAACCGGATCCGATCCGTTCACTGGGTATCCGTCCTTGGCGTCCGGCGTTGCCGCCCGTGTTGGCCGAACTTGACCCTAAAGGGCCGGCGCAGGCTGCTGGCCTGAAGACCGGCGATCGCTTGCTGGCTCTGGATGGCAAGGCGCTGGACGACTGGCAACAAGTGGTCGACACCGTCCGTATGCATCCGGATACCAAAATCATGCTGCGCGTCGAGCGCGATGGTGCTCAAATCGATGTCCCTGTGACGCTGGCCGCTCGCGGCGAGAGCAAGGCGCCTACCGGTTACATGGGCGCCGGGGTGAAAGCGGTCGATTGGCCACCAGAGATGATTCGCGAAGTCAGTTACGGTCCTGTGGCCGCGATTGGAGAGGGTGCTCGACGCACCTGGACCATGAGTGTACTGACCCTCGATTCGCTCAAGAAAATGTTGTTCGGTGAGCTCTCGGTAAAAAACTTGAGTGGACCGATAACCATTGCTAAAGTGGCGGGCGCTTCTGCCCAGTCGGGCGTTGCTGATTTCCTGAATTTCCTTGCTTATCTGAGTATTAGCCTGGGAGTTCTGAATTTGTTGCCTATTCCTGTACTGGATGGGGGGCATTTGTTGTTTTATCTGATCGAGTGGGCGCGTGGTCGTCCCTTGTCGGATCGGGTGCAGGGTTGGGGGATGCAGATCGGTATCAGTTTGGTGGTCGGGGTGATGTTGCTTGCTCTGGTCAATGATTTGGGCCGTCTGTAACACTTCGCTGAATTGCGAATCTGCCGCATTTTGCGGCAGTTTGTTTATTGCCAGTTGGAATAAGAAAGGACTTCATGAAACGTCTGCTGCTAACTGCGGTTCTCACCGTATTGATGATCGCCGAAGTTCACGCCGAGTCCTTCACTATCTCTGATATTCGCGTCAATGGCCTCCAGCGGGTCTCCGCGGGTAGCGTCTTTGGTGCTTTGCCGTTAAACGTCGGCGAACAGGCGGACGATCGTCGCCTGGTGGAATCCACTCGTGCTTTGTTCAAAACCGGGTTCTTTCAAGATATCCAGCTGGGCCGCGATGGCAACGTCCTGGTCATCACGGTAGTCGAGCGCCCATCGGTCGCGAGTATCGAGATCGAGGGTAACAAGGCGATCTCCACTGAAGACCTGATGAAGGGCCTCAAACAATCCGGTCTGGCCGAAGGCGAGATCTTCCAGCGTGCCACGCTCGAAGGTGTGCGTAACGAACTGCAGCGCCAATACGTCGCTCAGGGTCGCTACTCGGCCACCGTCGACACCGAAGTGGTACCGCAGCCACGTAACCGCGTCGGCTTGAAGGTCAACATCAACGAAGGCACCGTCGCGGCTATCCAGCACATCAACGTGGTGGGTAACACGGTCTTCCCTGACGAAGACCTGATCGACCTGTTCGAACTGAAGACCACCAACTGGTTGTCCTTCTTCAAGAACGACGACAAGTACGCCCGTGAAAAACTCTCCGGTGACCTGGAGCGTCTGCGCTCCTACTACCTGGACCGTGGCTATATCAATATGGATATCGCTTCGACCCAGGTATCGATTACCCCGGACAAGAAACACGTCTATATCACTGTCAACGTCAACGAAGGCGAGAAGTACACCGTTCGTGACGTCAAGCTGAGCGGTGACCTGAAAGTCCCTGAAGATCAGGTCAAGTCCCTGCTACTGGTTCAGAAAGGCCAGGTGTTCTCGCGCAAGCTGATGACCACCACCTCGGAACTGATCACTCGCCGCCTCGGTAACGAGGGTTACACCTTCGCCAACGTCAGCGGCGTGCCTCAGCCTCACGATGAAGACCACACTGTCGACATCACCTTCGCTGTCGATCCGGGCAAGCGTGCCTACGTTAACCGCATCAACTTCCGTGGCAACACCAAGTCCGAAGACGAAGTGCTGCGCCGTGAAATGCGTCAGATGGAAGGTGGCTGGGCTTCGACCTACCTGATCGATCAATCCAAGACCCGTCTTGAGCGTCTGGGCTTCTTTAAAGAAGTGAACGTCGAAACCCCGGCTGTACCGGGCGTCGATGACCAGGTTGACGTGAACTACAGCGTTGAAGAACAAGCTTCCGGTTCGATCACTGCGAGTATCGGTTTCGCGCAAAGTGCCGGCCTGATCCTCGGTGGCTCGATCACCCAGAACAACTTCCTGGGTACCGGTAACAAGGTCAGCATCGGCTTGACCAAAAGCGAATACCAGAGCCGCTATAACTTCGGTTATGTCGACCCGTACTGGACTGCAGACGGTGTGAGCCTGGGCTACAACGCCTTCTATCGCACCACCGACTACAAAGACCTCGACGTCGACGTAGCCAGCTATGCCGTAGACAGCCTGGGTGCTGGCGTGAGCGTCGGTTACCCGATCAGCGAGACGTCGCGTCTGACCTTCGGCCTGACGGCACAGCAAGACAAGATCAAGACCGGTCAATACACCGTCGACGAAATCTTCGACTTTGTTAACCGTGAAGGCGATCAGTACCTGAACTTCAAGGCGTCGGCCGGCTGGTCCGAGTCCACCCTGAACAAAGGCATATTGGCGACCCGTGGTCATTCTCAAAGCCTGACGGCGGAAGTCACTACACCAGGTAGCGACCTGTCGTTCTTCAAGCTCGATTACCGTGGCCAGTTGTTCCAGCCATTGTCTGAGAACTACACCATGCGCCTGCACACTGAATTGGGTTATGGCGATGGTTACGGTTCGACCGATGGCTTGCCATTCTATGAAAACTACTATGCTGGTGGTTTCAACTCGGTTCGTGGCTTCAAGGACAGTACATTGGGCCCGCGCAGTACGCCGAGCCGTGGTCAAGGATCTACCGGTAACCCGGGCACGCTGGCTGACCCGGATCAGGATCCACTGCCATTCGGTGGTAACGTCCTGATTCAAGGTGGTGCGGAGATTCTGTTCCCGCTGCCGTTCGTTAAGGATCAACGTTCCCTGCGTACCTCGGTATTCTGGGATGTGGGTAACGTGTTCGACTCCAAGTGCGAGCAGACGACCAACACTAATCCTGCGTCGAAGTCCAATACGCAGTGCAACGACATCAGCCTCAGCAACATGGCCAGTTCCGTCGGTGTAGGTGTGACATGGGTCACTGCGCTGGGTCCGCTGAGTTTCGCGCTGGCAATGCCAGTAAAAGAACCGGATAACGCTGAAACTCAAGTGTTCCAATTCTCTCTTGGTCAGACGTTCTAAGCGTCTGCCTCAAAATAATGACAATGGATTTTGTAGGGGTGCATCGTGCGTAAGTTGACTCAATTGGTTCTCCTCGCCACCGTACTGGTCGCAGGCCCGGCTTTTGCCGACATGAAAATCGCCGTTCTGAACTATCAGATGGCCCTGCTGGAATCCGACGCGGCCAAGAAATACGCCGTGGATGCCGAGAAGAAATTTGGTCCGCAACTGAGCAAGCTCAAGACGCTGGAAAGCAGCGCCAAAGGCATTCAGGACCGTCTGATGGCCGGTGGCGACAAGATGCAGCAAGGCGAGCGTGAGCGCCTTGAGCTCGAGTTCAAGCAAAAGGCCCGTGACTTCCAGTTCCAGTCCAAGGAGCTGAACGAAGCCAAAGCCGTTGCTGACCGTGAAATGCTGAAGCAGCTGAAGCCGAAACTGGACAGCGCTGTGGAAGAAGTCATCAAGAAAGGTGCTTTTGACCTGGTCTTCGAGCGTGGCGCAGTGATTGATGTCAAACCTCAGTACGACATCACTCGCCAGGTTATCGAGCGCATGAATCAGCTGAAGTAACTATGACAGCGACTATAAAGCTCGGCCAATTGGCCGAGTTCCTCGGCGCCACGCTACGTGGCGACCCGGAGAAAGCAATTACTGGGCTAGCCACTTTGCAAGAGGCTGGCCCATCTCAGTTGAGCTTTCTCGCAAACCCTCAATACCGTAAATACCTGGCAGACAGCCGGGCCGCAGCCCTGTTGCTGAAGGCCGCTGATGCCGAAGGTTTTGCCGGTAATGCGCTGGTGGTGCCTGATCCGTATCTGGCCTACGCGCGTATTTCCCACCTGTTCGACCCAAAACCGAAAGCGGCTGCCGGTATTCATCCGACAGCCGTTGTGGCTGAGGACGCGGTGGTTGACCCGGCTGCGAGTATTGGTGCCTTTGCGGTGATCGAAAGCGCGGCACGCGTTGCTGCCGGCGTGACCATCGGTGCGCATTGCTTCATCGGTGCCCGTTGCGAAATTGGCGAAGGCGGCTGGCTGGCCCCGCGGGTCACGCTTTACCACGACGTGCGCATCGGCAAGCGTGTGGTGATTCAGTCAGGTGCCGTACTCGGCGGCGAAGGCTTCGGTTTTGCCAACGAGAAAGGTGTCTGGCAGAAAATCGCCCAGATCGGTGGCGTGTTGGTCGGCGATGATGTGGAGATTGGCGTGAATACCGCTATCGACCGCGGCGCATTGGCCGATACCGTTCTCGGTAATGGCGTGAAGCTCGACAACCAGATCCAGATCGCCCACAACGTGCAGGTCGGTGATCACACCGCCATGGCCGCCTGTGTCGGGATCTCCGGCAGCACCAAAATCGGCAAGCATTGCATGCTCGCTGGCGGTGTCGGGCTGGTAGGTCATATCGAAATTTGCGACAACGTTTTCATCACCGGGATGACCATGGTGACCCACTCGATTACCGAGAAGGGCGCCTATTCTTCCGGTACGGCCATGCAGCCAGCAGCCGAATGGCGCAAAAGCGCGGCTCGCATCCGTCAGCTCGATGACATCGCGCGGCGTCTGCGACAGCTGGAAAAGCGTGTAGGGGAAGTGACCCCTGACGGTAATGCTTCATCAGATGGCTGATACCATTTCCATATCAAGTGTGCACAGCCGTTAGACTGCCTGCTTGATTTGCTAGAGGGGCGCGCGTCAGTCGCACGCTCCCAATCTTTACATAGGCTTCCCCCCGAAATGATGGACATCAACGAGATTCGCGAATACCTGCCTCACCGTTACCCGTTCCTGCTGGTGGACCGGGTCGTGGATCTGGATGTGGAAGGCAAGCGCATTCGCGCCTACAAGAATGTCAGCATCAACGAACCGTTTTTCAATGGTCACTTCCCTGCGCATCCAATCATGCCGGGCGTGCTGATCATCGAAGCGATGGCTCAGGCTGCCGGCATTCTTGGCTTCAAAATGCTCGACGTGAAGCCTGCCGACGGCACGCTCTACTACTTCGTCGGCTCCGACAAGCTGCGTTTTCGCCAGCCTGTCACCCCAGGCGATCAGTTGATCCTCGAGGCCCGCTTCATCAGCTGCAAGCGTCAGATCTGGAAGTTCGAATGCCAGGCTTCGGTCGACGGCAAGCCAGTCTGCTCCGCTGAAATCATCTGTGCGGAACGCAAACTATGAGTTTGATTGACCCTCGCGCAATCATCGATCCGACGGCCATTCTGGCCGACGACGTCGAGGTCGGCCCGTGGTCGATCGTCGGCGCAGGTGTGGAAATCGGCGAGGGAACAGTGATCGGGCCGCACGTGATTCTCAAAGGCCCGACCCGAATCGGTAAGCACAACCGCATCTACCAGTTTTCGTCGGTAGGTGAGGACACGCCCGATCTGAAATACAAAGGCGAAGAAACCCGTCTGGTCATCGGTGACCACAACGTCATCCGGGAAGGCGTGACGATTCACCGCGGGACCGTTCAGGACCGTTCGGAAACGACCCTGGGTGATCACAACCTGATCATGGCCTATGCCCACATCGGTCACGACAGCGTCATCGGCAACCACTGCATCCTGGTCAACAACACGGCGTTGGCCGGCCATGTGCACGTTGAAGACTGGGCGATCCTCTCCGGTTTTACCCTGGTTCACCAGTATTGCCACATTGGCGCCCACAGCTTTTCCGGCATGGGCACGGCCATTGGCAAGGACGTTCCAGCGTACGTCACCGTGTTTGGCAACCCAGCCGAAGCACGCAGCATGAACTTCGAGGGCATGCGTCGTCGTGGTTTCAGCGAAGACGCAATCCACGCGCTGCGTCGTGCCTACAAGGTGGTTTATCGACAGGGCCTGACCGTCGAGCAAGCGCTCACCGAGTTGGCCGAACCCTCGGATCAGTTCCCGGAAGTCGCGGTGTTCCGTGATTCCATCCAGTCTTCGACCCGCGGCATTACCCGTTAATCATGGCTAATCTGCGTATTGCGCTGGTAGCAGGTGAGGCTTCCGGTGACATTCTGGGCGCGGGTCTCATGCGCGCACTCAAGGCTCAGCATCCGGCGGTGGAGTTCATCGGTGTCGGTGGTCCGTTGATGCAAGCCGAGGGCCTGACCTCGTATTTCCCGATGGAACGTCTTTCGGTCATGGGCCTGGTGGAAGTGCTGGGCCGATTGCGCGAACTGATGGCGCGGCGCAAGAAGCTGATCGCCGACCTGATCGCCGAGAAACCGGACGTGTTCATCGGTATCGATGCCCCGGACTTCAACCTCAATATCGAACTCAAGCTGCGTCAGGCCGGGATCAAGACCGTGCATTACGTCAGCCCGTCGGTGTGGGCGTGGCGGCAGAAGCGCGTGCTGAAGATTCGCGAAGGCTGCGACCTGATGCTGACGCTGTTCCCGTTCGAAGCGAAATTCTATGAAGAGAAAGGCGTGCCGGTGCGGTTTGTCGGGCACTCCCTGGCCGATGCGATCCCGCTTGAGGCCGATCGCGCCGCCGCGCGGGCTGAACTTGATTTACCGGACGGCCCGTTGGTTGCGCTGATGCCCGGCAGTCGTGGCGGCGAAGTGGGCCGACTCGGCGCGTTGTTCCTCGACACCGCCCAGCGCCTGCGCGCCCTGCGTCCTGGCGTGCGCTTCGTCATGCCGTGCGCCAACCCGGAGCGCCGTGCGCAGCTTGAAGAACTGTTGGTCGGCCGCGACCTGCCCCTGACCTTGCTCGACGGCAAATCCCATCTGGCCCTCGCCGCGTGCGACGCGGTACTGATCGCTTCCGGTACGGCGACCCTTGAAGCGTTGCTGTACAAGCGGCCGATGGTGGTGGCTTATCGACTGGCGCCCCTGACGTTCTGGATTCTCAAGCGCATGGTGAAAAGCCCTTACGTGTCCTTGCCCAACCTGCTGGCGCAGCGCCTGTTGGTGCCCGAGTTGCTGCAGGACGACGCAACGGTCGAAGCCCTGGCTCAAACGCTTTCACCCTTGATCGAAGGTGGCGAGGAGCAGACTCGCGGCTTCGACGAAATTCACCGTACCTTGCGTCTGGATGCCTCCAATCAGGCGGCGGATGCAGTACTGAACCTGATCGGCAAAACACAATGAGCAAAACCAGCATTCAGATGGGCCTGGACTTCACCCTGGTCGCCGAAGTCGAAGACCTCGTGGCCGGTGTCGACGAAGTCGGTCGCGGCCCACTCTGCGGTGCCGTGGTCACGGCGGCGGTGATCCTTGATCCAAACCGGCCGATCCTCGGCCTGAATGACTCTAAGAAGCTCACCGAAGCCCGCCGCGAAAAGCTCTACGACGAAATCTGCGAAAAAGCCCTGAGCTGGTATATCGCCCGGGCCGAAGTGGAAGAAATCGACGAACTGAACATCCTGCACGCCACCATGCTGGCGATGCAGCGCGCGGTCGAAGGCCTGCACATTCAGCCGAAACTGGCGATGATCGACGGCAATCGTTGCCCGAAACTGTCCATGCGTGCGGAAGCGGTGGTGCAGGGCGACGGCAAGGTTCCGGCCATTGCCGCGGCATCGATCCTGGCCAAGGTCAGCCGCGACCGCGAGATGGCGGCATTCGAACTGATTTACCCGGGTTACGGCATCGGCGGGCATAAAGGCTACCCGACGCCCGTTCATCTGGAAGCGCTGGCCCGCCTGGGGCCGACGCCGATTCACCGCCGCTCGTTCGCCCCGGTACGCCTGGCGTACGAGGCGCGGGAAAGTCTGATCGAGAGTTAGTCGCAAGGCTGATGTTTTACTCAAGGCCCGGTACAATCCGGGCCTTGTTGTCTTCACGTTTCTAGACAGGATCACTATGCCGGCTTCATTCGTTCATCTACGCCTGCACACTGAATATTCCCTGGTCGACGGTCTGGTGCGGATCAAGCCGCTGGTCAAGACCTTGGTCGGCATGAACATGCCTGCCGTAGCGGTCACCGACCAGAACAACATGTGTTCCCTGGTCAAATTCTACAAAGCCGCCATGGGGGCCGGGATCAAGCCGATCTGCGGCGCCGACTTGTGGCTGTCGAACAAGGATCCGGACAACGCCCTGAGCCGGATCAGCCTGCTGGCCATGAACGCGGTCGGCTATCGCAACCTGACCGAACTGATTTCCCGTGGCTTCATCGACGGCCAGCGCAACGGCTCGGTGATCATCGAGCGTGAATGGGTCGCCGAAGCGAGCGAAGGCCTGATCATGCTGTCGGCGGCGAAAGAGGGCGAAATCGGTCTGGCCATGCTCAGTGGCAACCCGGCTGAAGCGGAAAACCTCGCGCGCGAATGGATGGCGGTGTTCCCGGATCGTTTCTACCTGGAAATCCAGCGCACCAATCGCCCCAACGATGAAGAGCAATTGCACGGTGCCGTGGCCCTGGCCGAGAAAATCGGCGCGCCACTGGTCGCGACCAACGATGTGCGTTTCATCAAGCAGGAAGACTTCGCCGCACACGAAACCCGCGTTTGCATTGGTGAGGGCCGGGCCCTCGACGATCCGCGGCGTTCGAAGAATTACAGCGATCAGCAATACCTCAAAAGCGCCGAGGAAATGGCCGAGCTGTTCAGTGATCTGCCTGAAGCGCTGGAAAACACCGTCGAGATCGCCAAGCGCTGCAACATCGAAGTGAAACTGGGCAAGCACTTCTTGCCCAACTTCCCGATTCCCGATGGCATGACCATCGACGAGTATTTCCGCAAAGTGTCGTTCGATGGCCTGGAAGAGCGCCTGACCGTTCTGCTGCCCAAGGACACCACGGAAGACTATGAGGCCAAGCGCCAGGTCTACGTCGATCGGTTGAATTTCGAGCTGGATATCATCATCCAGATGGGCTTCCCCGGGTACTTCCTGATCGTGATGGACTTTATCCAGTGGGCCAAGAGCAACGGCGTGCCGGTAGGTCCTGGCCGGGGGTCGGGTGCCGGGTCGCTGGTGGCCTACGTACAGAAGATCACCGACCTCGATCCGCTGGAATATGACCTGCTGTTCGAACGTTTTCTCAACCCGGAACGGGTATCGATGCCCGACTTCGACGTCGACTTCTGCATGGACGGCCGCGATCGGGTGATTGAATACGTGGCCGAGAAATACGGTCGCAACGCGGTAAGCCAGATCATCACCTTCGGTTCCATGGCGGCCAAGGCTGTGGTGCGGGACGTGGCGCGGGTGCAGGGCAAGTCCTATGGTTTGGCGGATCGTCTGTCGAAGATGATTCCGTTCGAAGTCGGCATGACCCTGGAAAAGGCCTATGAGCAGGAAGAGATCCTGCGTGACTTCATCAAGGTCGATGAAGAAGCCGCCGAAATCTGGGAGATGGCGCGCAAGCTGGAAGGCGTTGTGCGTAACGTCGGTAAACACGCCGGTGGTGTAGTGATCGCGCCGACCAAACTGACCGACTTCTCGCCGATCTATTGCGATGAGGCCGGTGACGGCCTGGTAACCCAGTTCGACAAGGATGACGTTGAAGCCGCCGGTCTGGTGAAGTTCGACTTCCTCGGTCTGCGGACCCTGACGGTTATCGACTGGGCGCTGAAAACCATCAACCGCGACCGCGCCAAGGTCGATCAGCCGCCGCTGGACATTGCGTTCATTCCGCTGGACGACAAGCCGACCTACACGCTGCTGCAAAAAGCTGAAACCACGGCGGTGTTCCAGCTCGAATCCCGCGGCATGAAGGAGCTGATCAAGAAGCTCAAGCCCGACTGCCTGGAAGACTTGATCGCACTGGTGGCCCTGTTCCGTCCGGGCCCGTTGCAATCGGGCATGGTGGACGACTTCATCAACCGTAAGCACGGTCGCGCCGAACTCGCGTACCCGCACTCGGATTACCAGTACGAAGGCCTCAAACCGGTACTGGCACCGACTTACGGCATCATCCTGTATCAGGAACAGGTGATGCAGATTGCCCAGGTCATGGCCGGTTACACCCTCGGTGGTGCGGACATGCTGCGTCGGGCCATGGGTAAGAAAAAGCCCGAAGAAATGGCCAAGCAGCGCGGCGGTTTCATTGAAGGTTGCGCGACCAACAACATCGACGCCGACCTTGCCGGTAACATTTTCGACCTGGTAGAGAAGTTCGCCGGTTACGGCTTCAACAAATCCCACTCCGCGGCGTATGGCCTGGTGTCGTACCAGACCGCGTGGCTGAAAACCCATTACCCGGCGCCGTTCATGGCGGCGGTGCTGTCGGCGGACATGCACAACACCGACAAGGTCGTGACCTTGATCGAAGAAATTCGCAGCATGAAGCTGCGTCTCGACGCGCCGGATGTGAATGCCTCCGAGTTCAAGTTCACGGTGAATGACGAAGGCCGGATCATTTACGGTCTCGGCGCGATCAAGGGTGTGGGTGAAGGCCCGGTGGAAGCGATCACCGAGGCGCGCCAGGACGGTCCGTTCAAGGACCTGTTCGATTTCTGCGCCCGCGTCGATCTCAAGCGGATCAACAAACGTACCCTCGACGGATTGATCCGTAGCGGTGCGCTGGATCGTCTGGGGCCTTGTTTCCATGACGAACCGAAAGCCTATCAAGCGAGCATCGACCAGAATCGCGCGGTACTGCTGGCGGCAATGGAAGGGGCGATCAAGGCTGCCGAACAAACCGCACGCACCCAGGACAGTGGCCATGCGGACCTGTTCGGCGGGCTGTTTGTCGAAGAAGACGCGGACGTCTACGCCAGTCATCGCAAGGCGAAGGAACTGACGCTCAAGGAACGGCTGAAAGGCGAGAAAGACACTCTGGGCCTGTACCTGACCGGTCACCCGATTGACGAATACGAAGGTGAAATCCGTCGCTTTGCCCGGCAGCGCATCATCGACCTGAAGCCGGCGCGCGATACCCAGACCGTCGCCGGCATGATCATTGCCCTGCGCGTGATGAAGAACAAAAAGGGCGACAAAATGGGTTTCATCACCCTTGATGACCGCTCCGGACGGATCGAGGCGTCGCTGTTTGCCGAGGCGTTCCATACCGCGCAATCGCTGTTGCAGACGGACGCGATGGTGGTGGTCGAAGGCGAAGTCAGCAATGACGACTTCTCCGGCGGCCTGAAGCTGCGGGTCAAGCGCGTGATGAGCATGGAAGATGCGCGCACCAACCTTGCCGAAAGCCTGCGCCTGAAGCTGCAGACCAAGGATTTGAAGGGCGATCAGCTACGCTGGCTGGGTGAGTTGTTCAAGCGGCATCGCGGCGCATGCCCTATCACCATGGAGTACACGAGCCCAGATGCGAAGGCCTTGCTGCAGTTTGGCGAGACGTGGCGAATCGATCCGGCGGATGCGTTGATTCAAGCCTTGCGTGACCAGTTCGGGCGAGACAACGTCTTCCTCCAATACCGTTGACGGTCAGGTGGCATTCTTGTGATTAAGAGCTACCCCTGATCTCGACCCAATTTTTAATCTCGACCTGAACGCGCCTGTCCCTTAAGGTAGGGCGCGAATAGACAACCGGCCGGCCCAAGCTCTCTTGGACGTCGACCCAAGACGGACGCCTATGAACCCGAATTTTCTAGATTTCGAACAGCCGATCGCCGACCTGCAAGCCAAGATCGAAGAGTTGCGCTTGGTCGGTAACGACAATTCGCTGAATATCGGCGATGAGATCTCCCGCCTGCAGGACAAGAGCAGCACGCTGACCGAAGACATCTTCGGCAAGCTGACCAGCTGGCAGATCGCACGTCTGGCGCGTCACCCGAAACGTCCTTATACCCTGGACTACATCGAACACATCTTCACCGAGTTCGATGAGCTGCACGGTGACCGTCACTTCTCCGATGACGCTGCCATCGTGGGTGGTATCGCCCGTCTGGACGACCAGCCGGTGATGATCATCGGTCACCAGAAAGGCCGTGAAGTGCGCGAGAAAGTTCGCCGCAACTTCGGCATGCCGCGTCCGGAAGGCTACCGTAAGGCGTGCCGCCTGATGGAAATGGCCGAACGCTTCAAGATGCCGATCCTGACCTTCATCGACACCCCGGGCGCTTACCCTGGTATCGACGCTGAAGAGCGTAACCAGAGCGAAGCGATCGCCTGGAACCTGCGTGTCATGTCGCGCCTGAAAACCCCAATCATCGCCACCGTGATCGGTGAAGGTGGTTCCGGTGGTGCGTTGGCGATTGGCGTTTGCGATCAGTTGAACATGCTGCAGTACTCGACCTACGCGGTGATTTCGCCGGAAGGTTGTGCCTCGATTCTGTGGAAAACCGCCGAGAAAGCCCCGGACGCCGCGGAAGCCATGGGCATCACCGCCGAGCGCCTGAAAGGCCTGGGTATCGTGGACAAGGTTATCAGCGAACCATTGGGCGGTGCACACCGTGACCCGGCCGCTGCGGCCGCCTCGATCCGTGCCGAGCTGAGCTCGCAACTGGCGATGCTGAAGAAGTTCGACAACGACGCGCTGCTGGCCCGTCGTTACGCGCGACTGATGAGCTACGGTCTCTGATCTGACCTCGCTTTTCCCATGTGGGAGCGAGTCTGCTCGCGATGGCGGCTTAACATTCAACTAATCTGTTGGCTGTTAGATCGCTATCGCGAGCAGGCTCGCTCCCACATTTGTTTTGTGCAAGGGAACGCCATGAGTCGGCCAATGATTGATCTGCCTGCCAGGCTTTTGCTGAATCTGAAACCGTGGCGCAATGCTTCGGCCTGGCGCATCGCCTTTAGTGGTGGGCTCGATTCCACCGTCCTCCTGCACTTGCTCGCCCACCTGGCAAAAACCGAATCCCTGCCTGCGCTCAGCGCTATGCATGTCCATCACGGCCTTCAGGTCGCGGCTGATGCGTGGCCGGCACATTGTCAGGCCGTCTGTGATGTCTTGGGAGTGCCGCTACACGTCGTTCATGTTCAGGTTCAGCCTGGCGCCAGCCTTGAGCGTGCTGCCCGGGATGCGCGCTATGGCGCATTCGTTGAAGCCATTCGGGCCAATGAACTGCTGCTGACCGCCCAGCACCGTGACGATCAGGCGGAAACCCTGTTGTTTCGGCTGTTGCGCGGGGCAGGGGTGAGAGGCTTGTCGGGGATGCCGAGAGTCCGTCCGTTTGGACGGGGCCATCTGCTGCGACCCTTGCTGGACGTGAGTCGCGCTGAGCTTGAAGCCTATGCCGCAGAACATCAGCTGAACTGGATTGAAGACCCTTCCAACCAGGATCGGCAGTTTTCGCGCAACTACCTCCGGCATCAGGTGTTCCCGGTATTGACCGAGCGCTGGCCGCAAGCGATGGCGACCATGGCTCGCAGCGCCGCGCACTTGAGCGAAGCGCAGGCATTGCTGGATGAGCTGGCGCAAATCGATCTGGCCGAAGCGACGACGGTCAATGATTTTGACTGGCTGGGCGTGGCCTCGTTGGCGCTCGCTCCTCTTTTACAACGTTCCGCCGCTCGCCAGCGCAATGCGCTAAGCCATTGGCTCGCAGCGCTGACCCGTTTGCCGGACAGCGACCATTGGTCGGGTTGGGAGGATTTGCGTGACGCTACGGGTGATGCCCGTCCGGTCTGGCGGCTGGCGGATGGCGAGCTGCATCGCTCGGCCGGGCGTATCTGGTGGCTGTCGGGCTGTTGGCTGCGCAATCCGCCGCCTGCCGTGCAGTGGGCTGAACCTTCGAAGCCACTGACATTACCGGAAAATGGTGTGCTCACGCTCACCGGACAAATCCCCGATGGCCCGCTGCAAATCCGCTATCGTGAGGGTGGTGAGGTCATGCATTTGGCTGATCGCGGCCACCGAGACCTCAAGCGTTTGCTCAATGAACGCGGGGTTCCAGGCTTCGCCCGTGGCAGATTGCCGCTGCTCTGGCGCGGCGAGCAATTGCTGGCAGTAGCCAATGTACGGGGCTTGAATGGCAGTGGGCAGGACGGCTGGCATTTGCATTGGCAGCCACCTGGCGAAGATCAAGGTTTGAGCTGAAAGGGGCTTTCCGGTAGACTACGCTCCCTTCTTGATACAACTTCTGTGGATTCGCCTGAATTGCAGGAGTTGCCGATTACCAAGCAGTCTTTGCTGGGCGATTCCAAAAAATGTGTAGCGAGCAACGCACCGGTGTTTCACCTGCCGGTCTGTCCCAACGCGGCGGTTTTTTTGAAAGGTGCACTGTGATTAATGCAGGTGATCGGGGGCTTCGGCCTTCCTTCGCTTTCCCCGGCGGCTCGGACCGCTTTAACGCAGACTTCTAGGGTTTTTCATGACGCGCTACATATTCGTCACGGGCGGTGTTGTTTCTTCATTGGGGAAAGGCATCGCATCGGCTTCATTGGCGGCCATCCTGGAGGCGCGGGGACTTAAGGTCACCATGCTGAAGCTGGACCCGTACATCAACGTTGACCCGGGCACCATGAGCCCGTTCCAGCACGGTGAAGTGTTCGTCACCCATGACGGCGCCGAGACCGACCTGGACCTGGGCCACTACGAGCGGTTCATCCGCACGACCATGACCCAGAACAACAACTTCACCACCGGCCGTGTCTACGAGCACGTGCTGCGCAAAGAGCGCCGTGGTGATTACCTGGGCGCAACCATCCAGGTGATCCCGCACATCACTGACGAAATCAAGCGCCGGATCATCAAGGGCGCCGGCGATGCCGACGTGGCGATGGTCGAGATCGGTGGCACCGTGGGTGACATCGAGTCGCAACCGTTCCTGGAAGCGATCCGCCAATTGCGTTTCGAAGTCGGCGCCAAGCGCGCGATGCTGATGCACCTGACATTGGTGCCATACATCGCCACGGCCGGCGAAACCAAAACCAAGCCGACCCAGCACTCGGTCAAGGAACTGCGTTCCATTGGCCTGCAACCGGACGTGCTGGTTTGCCGTTCCGATCACCCGATCGACATCTCTTCGCGCCGCAAGATCGCGCAGTTCACCAACGTTGAAGAACGTGCGGTGATCGCGCTGGAAGACGCCGACACCATCTACAAGATCCCGGGCATCCTGCACTCTCAGGGCCTGGATGATTTCGTCGTCGAGCGTTTCGGCCTGCAATGCGGCAGCGCTGACCTCTCCGAGTGGGAAGCGGTGGTTGACGCCAAGCTGAACCCGGAGCACGAAGTGACCATCGCGATGGTCGGCAAGTACATGGAACTGCTGGATGCCTACAAGTCGCTGATCGAAGCGATGAGTCACGCCGGCATCAGCAACCGCACCAAGGTCAACCTGCGCTACATCGATTCCGAAGACATCGAAAACCAGGGCACCGCGCTGCTGGAAGGTGTTGACGCGATCCTCGTACCTGGCGGCTTCGGTCTGCGTGGCGTGGAAGGCAAGATCACCGCCGTTCAATACGCTCGCGAAAACAAGGTTCCATACCTGGGTATCTGCCTGGGCATGCAAGTGGCCGTGATCGAGTTCGCTCGTAACGTGCTGGGCTGGAAAGACGCCAACTCCACCGAGTTCGATCGTGCCAGCGGCCATCCGGTCGTGGGCCTGATCACCGAGTGGGAAGATGCTACCGGCGCGGTCGAAACCCGTACCGAATCGTCTGACCTGGGCGGCACCATGCGCCTCGGTGCTCAGGAGTGCCTGCTGGAGCCGGGTTCGCTGGTGCATGACTGCTACGCCAAAGACGTCATCGTCGAGCGTCACCGTCACCGCTACGAAGTGAACAACAACCTGCTGCCGCAGATTATGGAAGCCGGCCTGAAAATCACCGGTCGTTCCGGTGATGGCGCGCTGGTTGAAGTGGTCGAAGCCCCGGATCATCCATGGTTCGTCGCTTGCCAGTTCCACCCTGAGTTCACCTCGACGCCACGCGACGGTCACCCGTTGTTCAGCGGTTTCGTTAAAGCAGCATTGATTCAACACCAGAAGAAGGCATAAATCTGATGGCGCAGAAGATCATCCGCGTAGGCGATATCGAGATTGCCAACGACAAGCCAATGGTGCTTTTCGGTGGCATGAACGTGCTGGAAAGCCGCGACATGGCGATGCAGGTCTGCGAAGAGTATGTGAAGGTTACCGAGAAACTCGGCATCCCCTATGTGTTCAAGGCCAGCTTCGACAAGGCCAACCGTTCCTCCGTGACCTCTTACCGTGGCCCCGGCCTGGAAGAAGGCATGCGGATTTTCCAGGACATCAAGCAAGCCTTCGGCGTGCCGATCATCACCGACGTCCACGAGCCTGACCAGGCCGCTATCGTCGCTGAAGTCTGCGACATCATTCAGTTGCCGGCCTTCCTGTCGCGCCAGACCGACCTCGTGGTCGCGATGGCCAAGACCGGCGCGGTGATCAACATCAAGAAAGCCCAGTTCCTCGCACCGCACGAGATGAAACACATCCTGAGCAAGTGCGTGGAAGCGGGCAACGATCAGTTGATCCTCTGCGAGCGCGGTTCGAGCTTCGGCTACAACAACCTGGTCGTCGACATGCTCGGCTTCGGCATCATGAAGCAGTTCGAATACCCGGTGTTTTTCGACGTGACCCACGCGCTGCAAATGCCCGGTGGTCGCTCCGATTCCGCCGGTGGTCGTCGTGCCCAGGTGACTGACCTGGCCAAGGCTGGCATGAGCCAGTCGCTGGCCGGCCTGTTCCTCGAAGCCCACCCGGACCCGGACAACGCCAAATGCGACGGCCCTTGCGCCTTGCGTCTGGACAAACTGGAGCCATTCCTGGCCCAGCTCAAAGCGTTGGACGAACTGGTGAAGAGTTTTCCGACGGTAGAAACCGCGTAAACCTCAATTCTCCGGTAAAGTACCGCACGATTTGTTGCTCAGGCCCTCGGGCCTGAGCCTTATCGTCCGCAAGTCTGCCCGCTGTACACCACTTGCCGACGGTAAAAGATTTCCTCTAGCTGCGTCGTTTTCGTCAACTTTGGAGTGTTTACAACAATGGCAAAAATCGTCGACATCAAAGGTCGTGAAGTTCTCGACTCCCGTGGCAATCCCACCGTGGAAGCGGACGTGCTTCTCGATAACGGCATCATCGGCAGCGCCTGCGCGCCGTCCGGTGCTTCCACTGGCTCGCGTGAAGCGCTCGAGCTGCGTGATGGCGACAAGAGCCGTTACCTGGGCAAAGGCGTTCTGAAGGCCGTGGCCAACATCAACGGTCCGATCCGTGAACTGTTGAAAGGCATGGACCCAAGCGACCAGAAAGCGCTGGATCACGCGATGATCAAGCTCGACGGTACCGAAAACAAAGGTTCCCTGGGCGCCAACGCGATCCTCGCCGTATCCCTGGCTGCGGCCAAGGCAGCAGCACAGGACCAGGACCTGCCGCTGTACGCTCACATCGCCAACCTGAACGGCACCCCGGGTGTTTACTCGATGCCGGTTCCGATGATGAACATCATCAACGGTGGCGAACACGCCGATAACAACGTCGACATCCAGGAATTCATGGTTCAGCCGGTTGGCGCCAAGTCTTTCTCGGAAGGCCTGCGCATGGGCACCGAAATTTTCCATCACCTCAAAGCTGTGCTGAAGGCTCGTGGCCTGAGCACTGCTGTTGGTGACGAAGGTGGTTTCGCGCCGAACCTGGCTTCCAACGAAGACGCGTTGAAAGTGATCTCCGAAGCCGTGGCCAACGCCGGTTACAAGCTGGGCACCGACGTGACCCTGGCTTTGGACTGCGCGGCGAGCGAGTTCTACGAAGACGGTAAATACAACCTGTCCGGTGAAGGCCAGGTGTTCACCGCTGAAGGTTTCGCTGATTACCTCAAAGGCCTGACCGAGCGCTATCCGATCATCTCGATCGAAGATGGCCTGGACGAGTCCGACTGGGCTGGCTGGAAAATCCTCACCGACAAGATCGGCGAGAAGACCCAACTGGTAGGCGACGACCTGTTCGTGACCAACACCAAGATCCTGAAAGAAGGCATCGATAAAAAGATCGCCAACTCGATCCTGATCAAGTTCAACCAGATCGGCACCCTGACCGAAACCCTGGAAGCCATCCAGATGGCCAAGGCCGCTGGTTACACCGCCGTGATCTCGCACCGCTCCGGCGAAACCGAAGATTCGACCATCGCCGACCTGGCTGTGGGCACCTCGGCTGGCCAGATCAAGACCGGTTCCCTGTGCCGTTCCGACCGCGTATCCAAGTACAACCAACTGCTGCGTATCGAAGAGCAGTTGAATGGAAAAGCCAAGTACAACGGGCGTGCCGAGTTCCGCGGTTGATCGATTGCTGGTAAAAAGACACCGGATTGTGTCGGAAAAATCGCTACAGCGACGTTTTTGCCACTAATCTGATGCCTTATAAGCACAAGCCTGGATTTTCCAGGCTTCGTGCTATCAGAAGCTTCAATGTTTTTGCATGGCTGTCTTTTTTCACTGGAAACCTGATATTCGATGCGCAGTCCCAATTGGTTGTTCCTCGTCTTGCTCTTGTTGCTGGCTGGCCTGCAATACCGCCTTTGGGTGGGTAATGGCAGTCTGGCGCAAGTGGCAGAGCTGACTCAGCAGATCAAGGATCAACAGGCTGAGAACGAAGGGTTGCTCGAGCGCAATCGGGTCATGGACGCCGAAGTCGGTGAGTTGAAAAAAGGCATGGAGACCGTCGAAGAACGGGCTCGCCATGAGTTGGGCATGGTCAAGGACGGTGAAACTCTTTACCAGTTGGCTCGATGAATTCCCCATTACCGGCCTTCTGGGCCGTGATTCCTGCCGCGGGCGTCGGTGCCCGTATGGCCGCAGACCGTCCCAAGCAATACTTGCAACTGGGTGGGCGCACTATTCTCGAACACAGCCTCGGCTGTTTCCTTGATCACCCGTCCCTGAAGGGGCTGGTGGTCAGTCTTGCTGTTGATGATCCCTATTGGCCAAACCTGGCCTGTGCTGGCGACTCGCGAATTCAGCGGGTTGACGGCGGTGCCGAGCGTTCCGGGTCGGTGCTGAATGCGTTGCTGCATTTGCATGCGTTGGGTGCTGATGATGAAGACTGGGTGTTGGTGCACGATGCTGCGCGCCCGAATCTGAGTCGTGACGATCTGGACAAGTTGCTGTGTGAGCTGGCAGATGATCCGGTCGGCGGGTTGCTGGCGGTTCCGGCGTGCGACACCCTCAAGCGGGTCGACAAACATGGGCGTGTGGTTGAAACCGTGGACCGCAGCGTGATTTGGCAGGCTTATACGCCGCAGATGTTTCGCCTGGGTGCCTTGCATCGGGCGCTGGCCGACAGTCTGGTGGCGGATGCGGTAATCACTGATGAAGCGTCGGCGATGGAGTGGTCGGGTCTGGCGCCGCGTCTGATTGAAGGCCGGTCCGATAACCTCAAGGTTACGCGTCCTGAAGACCTCGAATGGCTTCGTCAGCGCTGGGTTAATCGCCGCTGAATTCTTCGCTGACTGTTCAACCGCCATCGCGAGCACAGGCAACAAATAACTTAGCTCCGATACTCCGGCCGCTCAGCCAGCCCCTCCTTCAAATAATCCACCAACTTGCGCACCTTGGGCGACAGATGCCGCTGCTGCGGATAAAGCGCCCATACCGCCGTGTTAGGCGGTTGATGCGCATCCAGCAGCGAAATCAATTCGCCGCTTTTCAAATGTTCCAGCACGTAATAGTCCGGCAACTGACACAACCCCACGCCCTGTAGCGCCGCATCCAGCACCGCTTGCCCACTGTTGCAGCGCCAGTTTCCCTGGACCCGCTGCGAAAATTCCCGCCCGTTCTGTTCCAGTTGCCACATGTCCGAGCTGCCAATGAGGCAGTTGTGGCGGCTCAGTTCCGACAAGCTGTGCGGGCGGCCATAGCGTTCCAGGTAGGAGGGCGATGCGCACAGGTACATGCGTCGTGGTGCCAGACGTGTAGCGACCAATCGCGAATCCTGTAGCCTTCCAAGGCGAATCGCCAAATCCAGGCCTTCGTGCACCAGATCGAGCGGGCGGTTGCTCAGTTCGATATCGACACGCAGCTGTGGGTAAAGCCCCATGAAGCGCGTCACCAGCGGCACGATGAATCGTTCTCCGTACGCCACGGCGCAGGTCATGCGCAGCATGCCTTTGGGTTCGCTGGTCAAGTCGCCCACTGCGCGTAAAGCTTCTTCGCGACCGTCTTGCAGGCGCTGGCAATGTTGCAGGAAGGTTTGCCCGGCTTCGGTCAGCGTGACCCGGCGGGTGCTGCGGTACAGCAAACGAGTTTGCAGGCGCTCTTCAAGGCGTACGATTTGTCGACTGATATGGGAGGAAGAAACCCCGAGACGCTCCGCTGCGGCCGTAAATTGACTGCATTCAGCCACGGCGACGAATTCGTCGATCCCTTCCCAGCGGCTTTCGGCCATGGTTGATTATCCCTATATGGCAATAATGTTTTGCTTTTGTCCTGATTATTCACCGTAAAGCCGTGTATTACACTTCCTGTCTCGTTTTTATTCGCTGGAGAATCCACATGATCAAGTCGCGCGCTGCCGTTGCCTTCGAGGCCAAGAAACCCCTCGAGATCGTCGAAGTCGATGTCGCCATGCCCAAGGCCGGCGAAGTTCTGTTGCGTGTGGTTGCCTCCGGTGTCTGCCATACCGATGCCTACACGCTGTCCGGCGCGGATCCGGAGGGTATCTTCCCGTCGATCCTCGGTCACGAAGGTGGCGCGGTGGTAGAAGCGATCGGCGAGGGCGTGACCTCGGTTGCGGTGGGCGATCATGTGATCCCCCTGTACACCCCGGAATGCCGCCAGTGCAAATTCTGCCTGTCGGGCAAAACCAACCTGTGTCAGGCGATTCGCGCGACCCAAGGCAAAGGCCTGATGCCGGATGGAACCTCGCGCTTTTCCTACAAGGGTCAGTCGATTTTCCACTACATGGGCACGTCGACATTTTCCGAATACACCGTGTTGCCGGAAATCTCGGTCGCCAAGATTGCTAAAGAAGCGCCACTGGAAAAAGTCTGCCTGCTGGGCTGCGGTGTCACCACCGGCATCGGCGCGGTGCTCAATACGGCCAAGGTGAAACCGGGTGATACCGTGGCCATTTTCGGTCTCGGCGGCATTGGTCTGTCGGCGGTGATTGGCGCGGTAAAAGCCAAGGCTGCACGCATCATCGCCATCGACATCAACCCGGCCAAATTCGAGATTGCCAAGCAGTTGGGTGCAACCGACTGCGTAAACCCGAAAGACTTCGACCGTCCGATCCAGGAAGTCATCGTCGACATGACTGATGGCGGCGTCGACTTCTCCTTCGAGTGCATCGGCAATGTGCAATTGATGCGCGCCGCCCTTGAGTGCTGCCACAAGGGCTGGGGCGAGTCGGTGATCATCGGTGTCGCCGGTGCCGGTCAGGAAATCTCCACGCGTCCATTCCAGCTGGTCACCGGTCGCGTCTGGCGCGGTTCTGCGTTCGGCGGCGTGCGTGGCCGTACCGAGTTGCCAAGCTACGTCGAAATGGCCGAGACCGGCGAAATCCCGCTGGACACGTTCATCACCCACACCATGGGCCTGGAAGATATCAACAAGGCGTTCGACCTGATGCATGAAGGCAAGAGCATCCGTTCCGTCATCCATTTCTGAGGTCGGTCATGAGCCTGGAAAATATCTCCTGCCAGAAAAGCTTCGGTGGCTGGCACAAACGTTACCGGCACCGGTCAGACGTGCTCGGCTGCGACATGGTGTTTGCCGTATACCTGCCGCCTCAAGCGGAGCAGGGCGGCAAGCTGCCGGTGCTGTACTGGTTGTCCGGCCTGACCTGCACCGACGAAAACTTCATGCACAAGGCCGGCGCCCTGCGCATGGCTGCCGAGCTGGGTTTGATCATCGTCGCGCCGGACACCAGTCCGCGCGGTCCTGATGTCCCGGGTGATCCGGACGGCGCCTGGGACTTCGGCCTCGGTGCCGGTTTTTATCTGAATGCAACCCAGGAGCCGTGGTCGCGACACTATCGGATGCATGACTATGTCGTGCAGGAATTGCCGACATTGGTCGAAGCTCATTTCCCTGCGTCGGACAAACGTGGCATCAGCGGTCACTCCATGGGCGGCCACGGTGCGCTGGTGTGCGCGTTGCGTAATCCGGGGCGTTATCAGTCGGTGTCGGCGTTCTCGCCGATCAACAATCCAATGGACTGCCCGTGGGGTCAGAAGGCCTTCTCTCGTTATCTCGGTGAAGACCGTTCGAAGTGGCGCGAATGGGATGCGTGTGCCCTGATCGCCGAGGCTGACGAGAAGCGGCCGCTGCTGGTCGATCAAGGTGATCGCGACGATTTCCTCGCCACCCAGCTCAAGCCTGAAGCCTTGCAACAGGCCGCCAAACTGGCCGGTCATCCGCTGACGTTGCGCCTGCAACCCGGCTATGACCATAGCTATTTCTTCATCGCCAGTTTCATCGACGACCACTTGCAACATCATGCGCGCGCTCTAGGCGCCTAATGTTCGACAAAGCAGGTAGAATCACGCCCTGACAAAAATCGGGGCGTTTTTTTATGCGTATTGGCCACGGCTATGATGTGCACCGTTTCGCTGAAGGCGATTTCATTACTCTGGGCGGTGTGCGCATTGCACACGGCTTCGGGCTGCTCGCTCACTCCGACGGTGACGTCCTGCTGCACGCCTTGAGCGATGCCTTGCTCGGCGCTGCTGCGCTGGGTGATATCGGCAAACATTTCCCGGACACTGACCCGACCTACAAGGGCGCCGACAGCCGTGTGCTGTTGCGTCACGTTGTCTCGCTGATCCACGCCAGGGGCTGGAAAGTCGGCAACGTCGATAACACCATCGTTGCCCAGGCGCCGAAAATGGCCCCGCATATCGAATCGATGCGCGCGCTGATTGCCGCGGATCTTCAAGTTGAGTTGGATCAAGTGAACGTGAAAGCTACCACCACCGAAAAGCTTGGCTTTGTCGGTCGCGAAGAAGGCATTGCCGTGCACGCCGTTGCCTTGTTGCTGCGCGCATGAACGAATCGCAATTGCTTGGCCCACGGGCCTATGGTGACGCTCTCGGCACTGCTGTTCTGAAAGCCACGGCAGAAGATTTCCAGGTCGATGAAGTGCTCAACATCCCCCTCAGCGGTGATGGCGAGCATTTGTGGATCTGGGTGGAAAAGCGCGGGCTGAATACCGAAGAAGCGGCACGGCGAATCGCCAAGGCAGCGGGCGTGCCATTGCGCACCGTCAGCTATGCCGGGCTCAAGGACCGTCAGGCGCTGACGCGCCAATGGTTCAGTGTACAGCTGCCCGGCAAGGCTGATCCCGATTTGTCGGCAGCAGAAAACGACACGCTGAAAATCCTCAAGACCGGTCGGCACAAACGCAAGCTGCAACGTGGCGCTCACTCGGCCAATGGCTTCACGTTGCGCCTGACGCAATTTGCTGGCGACAAAGCCGCGATTGAAGAACGACTGCAGCTGATTGCCAAGCAAGGTATTCCCAATTATTTCGGCGCCCAGCGTTTCGGCTTTGACGGCGGCAACGTGGTCGATGCCCGTGCCTGGGCCGCGCGCAAGGCGTTGCCGGAGCAGCGCAACGTGCGTTCGCGCCTGCTCTCGACGGCGCGCAGTTTCCTGTTCAACCAGGTGTTGGCGGCGCGTGTTGCCGACGGTACCTGGCAGCAAGCCCTGGTTGGCGATCTGCTGGCCTTCACCGACAGCCGCAGCTTCTTTCCGGCCGGTGAAGCGGAGTGCAGTGACCCGCGACTGGCGATTCTCGACTTGCACCCGACCGGCCCGCAGTGGGGCGAAGGTGACTCGCCGGCATCAGGCGGTGTCCATGAACTGGAGCAGGCAATCGCCGCGCGCGAAGCGGAGCTGCGCGATTGGTTGATTAACGCCGGAATGAGCCACGAACGTCGCATCCTGCGGCTGCCCATTGGCGGGTTGACGTGGCATTATCCCGAGCCTGACATTCTGCAACTGGAATTCGTCCTCCCGGCCGGATGCTTTGCCACCGTATTGGTGCGCGAGCTTGTTGATCTGGTGCCGGTGGGGCAGACGGACAGCCCATGCGTATTCTGATTTCTAACGACGATGGGGTAGCCGCACCCGGACTCGCCGCGCTTTATGCTGCGCTGGCGGATTACACCGAATGCGTGGTTATCGCCCCGGACCAGGACAAAAGCGGCGCCAGCAGTTCGCTGACGCTCGACCGTCCGTTGCACCCGCAAACCCTGGCCAACGGCTTCATCAGCTTGAACGGCACACCCACCGATTGCGTGCACTTGGGCCTTAACGGCTTGTTGGAGCAGCAACCGGACATGGTCGTCTCGGGGATCAATCTCGGCGCCAATCTGGGCGATGACGTGTTGTATTCCGGTACGGTGGCGGCGGCCCTTGAAGGGCGTTTTCTTGAGCGTCCTTCGTTTGCCTTTTCATTTGTCTCGCGACAAATAGAAAACCTTCCTACTGCCGCCTACTTTGCGCGCAAGTTGGTTGAAGCCCATGGCGATCTCGACCTGCCACCGCGCACGGTACTGAATGTGAACATTCCCAACTTGCCGCTGGACCATATCCGCGGTATTCAGCTGACCCGCCTCGGGCATCGCGCACGTGCTGCGGCGCCGATGAAAGTGGTCGATCCGCGGGGCAAGTCCGGTTACTGGATCGCCGCCGCCGGGGATGCTGAAGATGGCGGCCCGGGCACCGATTTCCATGCGGTGATGCAGGGCTATGTTTCGATCACTCCGCTGCAACTGGATCGCACCTTCAACGATGCCTTCAGAAGTCTCGATGGCTGGCTGGAGGGGCTGCGCTAATGTCTCGTGAACAAGACGATATGCTGCGCCGCGGCATCGGCATGACTTCTCAGCGGACCCGCGAACGCCTTATCCAGCGCCTGTACGAAGAGGGCGTTTCCAACGCCAAAGTGTTGGAAGTCATTCGCCGTACACCCCGTCACCTGTTCGTCGACGAAGCGCTGGCCCACCGGGCTTACGAAGACACGGCGCTGCCGATCGGGCATAACCAGACCATCTCCCAGCCTTACATGGTGGCTCGCATGAGCGAGTTGCTGCTGGAGGCGGGTCCTTTGGACAAGGTGATGGAGATCGGTACCGGGTCGGGCTACCAAACGGCGGTCCTTTCGCAGTTGGTCGAGCGGGTGTTCTCCGTGGAGCGCATCAAGGTGTTGCAGGACCGGGCCAAGGAACGCCTGGTGGAGCTGAACCTGCGAAACGTGGTGTTTCGGTGGGGCGATGGTTGGGAGGGCTGGCCGGCGCTGGCGCCTTACAACGGCATTATCGTCACGGCAGTGGCCACGGATGTGCCTCAGGCCTTGCTCGATCAGTTGGCACCGGGTGGGCGCCTGGTCATCCCTGTCGGCTCTGGCGAGGTGCAGCAACTGATGCTGATCATCCGCGAAGAAAACGGCTTTTCCCGACGTGTTCTGGGGGCGGTGCGATTCGTGCCATTGCTCAACGGGCCACTGGCCTGAGCATTTGTTTTGGCGCGCTGAATTCTCTTCGATTGGCCGTGTCTTACAGCGGCATCGATTGGTTAAACGGTATTTATCGTCAGTCAGCAAACGTGTGCGCGAAGCGAATTCGCTTCATTAAAGGTAAAGCCTGTCCGGCCCGTTATACTTGCGACATCTCGAGCCGGAACACGGCAATCCACAATTTCAGCCACCACAAAGGGAGCGGCGGGTGAGTCTCACAGTCATTGCGCAGCGTATGAGTACAACGAGCTTTCAGCGCCTGGTGACTGGCCTTGTCTTGAGCACCTTGCTGGTCGGTTGCTCCAGCACCAAATCGAGTAATGTCGGCGTCGTCGATCGCAACAACGCGGCCCCCCAGCGTCCGACAACGACGACGGGCCAGTATGTCGTTCGACCAAAAGACACCCTGTTCTCGATCGCTTTTCGCTACGGTTGGGACTACAAAGCCCTCGCAGCACGGAACAACATTCCTACGCCCTATACGATCCATCCAGGTCAGATAATTCGCTTCGATGGTCGCACCGGATCAACGCCGACAGCGGTTGCCAGTACGACCGATTCAGCGCCTTCATCGTCGCTGAAAACCACGGTAATCCGGCGCCAGCCGAATGGCGCAACCACCAGTACTACGGTGGTTGCACCGTCCGTCGCCAACAAACCTGCACCGGCTCCGTTGCCGCCAGCCGGCCCGGCCCCGACCGGCTGGGGATGGCCATCTAATGGCATTCTGATTGGAAAATTCTCCTCAAACGGTAGTTTGAATAAAGGAATTGATATCGCCGGAGATTTGGGACAGCCTGTTTTAGCTGCGTCTGATGGGACGGTGGTATACGCCGGGAGTGGCTTAAGGGGCTACGGCGAATTAGTCATCATCAAACACAGCGAAACCTACGTCAGTGCCTACGGACATAACCGCAGGCTGTTGGTACGGGAGGGGCAGCAGGTCAAAGTCGGACAGACAATTGCCGAAATGGGGTCAACGGGTACAGACCGGGTGAAACTGCATTTTGAGATTCGCCGCCAAGGTAAACCTGTAGATCCGCTGCAATTCCTGCCACGTCGTTGATTTGTTAGCCAGCCTGTTCCGTCACGTAGAGGGAACAGGCTCCAGCGTTGCCAAGGATAAAGGCGCCGCTTGAGCTTGAGGTCGAACTCACCAAAGGACTATAACAATGGCTCTCAGTAAAGAAGTGCCGGAGTTTGACATCGACGATGAGGTTCTCCTGATGGAGACCGGCATCGCCACGGATTCGATGTCGAATGATGAAGGGGTAGCTCCACCTTCCGTTCGTGCTAAATCCAAACACTCCGCTTCGTTAAAACAGCACAAGTACATTGATTACACGCGGGCACTTGATGCGACGCAGCTGTATCTCAATGAAATCGGCTTTTCCCCATTGCTCTCCCCGGAAGAAGAAGTTCATTTTGCGCGCTTGTCGCAAAGTGGCGATCCGGCCGGGCGCAAGCGCATGATTGAAAGCAACCTGCGGCTGGTGGTTAAAATCGCCCGGCGTTACGTCAATCGTGGGCTGTCGCTGCTGGACCTGATCGAAGAGGGCAACCTCGGCCTGATCCGGGCAGTGGAGAAGTTCGACCCCGAACGCGGTTTCCGCTTTTCGACCTACGCAACCTGGTGGATTCGTCAGACCATCGAGCGCGCGATCATGAATCAGACCCGGACTATCCGGTTGCCGATCCATGTGGTCAAAGAGCTGAACGTGTACTTGCGGGCCGCACGGGAGCTGACGCAAAAACTCGATCACGAACCCTCACCCGAAGAAATCGCCAACCTGCTGGAAAAACCAGTGGGCGAGGTCAAGCGCATGCTCGGCTTGAACGAGCGGGTTTCTTCGGTCGACGTCTCGCTGGGTCCGGATTCGGATAAAACCCTGCTGGACACCCTGACTGATGACCGTCCAACTGACCCTTGTGAGCTGCTGCAGGACGATGATCTGTCCCAAAGCATCGATCAATGGCTGTCGGAGCTGACCGACAAGCAACGCGAAGTGGTGGTACGTCGCTTCGGCTTGCGCGGTCACGAGAGCAGCACGCTTGAAGACGTAGGCCTGGAGATTGGCCTGACCCGGGAACGGGTCAGACAGATTCAGGTCGAGGGCCTGAAGCGTCTTCGGGAGATTCTCGAGAAAAACGGCCTGTCGAGCGAGTCGCTGTTTCAATAAGCGATCGGCTCAACCGCCAGTAAAAAACCCCGACTGACTCGGGGTTTTTTATTGCCTGCAAGATGGGCGGGGATTGCCGCAGGTTTGTAGTCTTGCGCTGTAAGTCTTTGCTTACTCTTTCGTAAGTGTTCGTTATTTTTAAAAGGCAGTACTCGTCCATATTCCTAAGCGCGCATTCCTATCTTTAGGATTTATATGGATATTTGTTTTTGTTAAGAGCATATGACAAACGTTTTTGACGATCCCGGTCCATTGCACGTGGCAGGGAACCCTCTAGTATCTGAACTGTGTCGACGGACAGACACGCCCTTCAAGGAAGAGGGGAACGGACATCGCAGGAAGCGGTTCATCAGGACGATGAGAAGGAATACAGGGAATAGGGAAAAAATGTGGGCGGGTCAAACCGCCCCTTTTTTTGCCCGTAGAAAAGCAAAAAGGCCCGCTAGGGGCCTTTTCGGGAACGCGGGGGAATCAGCGTTCGAGGTCTTTGAGCTTGGGGCCTACAGACTTGTTGATGACACGATCAAACGCTTCTGCGTCAGGCATCGAGTCTTTCTTCTCAGTGATGTTCGGCCAGATTTCGGCCAGTTCAACGTTCAACTGAATGAACTCCTGCATTTCTGTTGGCACTTCATCTTCGGAGAAGATGGCCACGGCAGGGCATTCTGGTTCGCACAGTGCGCAGTCGATGCACTCATCCGGGTGAATCACCAGGAAGTTCGGGCCTTCGTAAAAGCAGTCCACCGGACACACTTCTACGCAGTCGGTGTACTTGCACTTGATGCAGTTGTCGGTGACGACGAAGGTCATTTCTAATTTTCTCCTCAGGCGGCGGCAGCGGAGCCCCTTCACGTTGGGGTCGCCAGGTTCGGGAGCGATAATCTGCTGGCCAGGCTATTAGCCAGCAGCATCCCAAACCGCGCGAGATTCTAACAGCTTGCAGGCAAGTGCGTTAGATCCGGTTCTTTAGTGTATAGAGCATTTCGAGCGCACGGCGCGGCGTCATGTCATCCAGATTGAGCTTGGTCAATTCATCCAGCACCGGGTGCGGCAGGCTGGCGAACATGTCGCTTTGCTGCGGCGCGGCCGGTTTGCCCTTGGCAGGCACAGGCATTTCATGGGGCAGGGCGGTGGCTTCCAGGCGACCCAAGTGCTCGCGAGCACGCACAATCACTTCGTTCGGCACGCCGGCCAGTTGCGCGACGGCCAGGCCGTAACTCTGGCTGGCAGGCCCGGGCAACACGTGGTGGAGGAACACGATGCGTTCGTTGTGCTCGGTGGCATTGAGGTGAACGTTGGCCACCAGCGGTTGAGCCTCCGGTAGCACCGTCAGCTCAAAATAGTGGGTGGCAAACAGGGTGTAAGCGCGCAGATGGGCCAGCCGCTCGGCAGCCGCCCAAGCCAGGGACAAACCGTCGAAGGTGCTGGTGCCGCGACCGACTTCGTCCATCAGCACCAGGCTGCGTTCGGTGGCGTTGTGCAAAATGTTCGCGGTTTCGCTCATTTCAACCATGAAGGTCGAACGACCCCCCGCGAGGTCATCGCTGGAACCGATCCGGGTGAAAATCCGGTCCACCAAGGACAGTTCGCAACTGGCCGCCGGCACGAAGCTGCCGATGTGCGCGAGCAACACGATCAACGCGGTCTGACGCATGTAGGTGGATTTACCGCCCATGTTCGGACCGGTGATTACCAGCATGCGCGTGTTGTCGTCGAGGCTCAGGTCGTTGGCCACGAACGGCGTGCTCAGCACTTGCTCGACCACCGGGTGACGCCCCTGGGTGATGCGCATGCAGGGCTCGTCGACGAAACGCGGGCAATTCAGGTCGAGGTTCAGCGCGCGTTCGGCGAGGTTGCTCAGCACGTCCAGCTCGGCCAGCGCCGCAGCGGTGTCCTGCAGTGGCGGCAATTGGGCGATCAGGTCTTCGAGCAGCGCTTCGTAAAGCATTTTCTCGCGGGCCAGGGCACGGCTCTTGGCCGATAGGGCCTTGTCCTCGAACGCCTTGAGTTCCGGGGTAATGAAACGCTCGGCACCTTTCAACGTCTGGCGGCGGATGTAGTCGGCCGGCGCTGACTCGGCCTGTTTGCTCGGCAACTCAATGAAGTAGCCGTGAATGCGGTTGTAACCGACTTTCAGGTGCGACAGACCGGTGCGGGCTTTCTCGCGTGCTTCCAGATCGATCAGGAACTGCCCGGCGTTTTCGCTGAGCGATTGCAGATCGTCGAGTTCGCTGTCGTAACCGGTCTTCAACACGCCGCCGTCACGGATCACCGCAGGCGGGTTGTCGATGATGGCTTTTTCCAGCAGCGCCGCCAGTTCCGGATAGGTGCTGGTGGTCTTTGCCAGTTGAATGATGTGCGGCGCTTCCAGCTCAGTCATCGCCACTTGCAGCTCTGGCAACGCGCCCAGTGCATCGCGCAGACGGGCGAGGTCGCGAGGGCGTGCATTACGCAGACCGATCCGCGCCAGAATCCGCTCGATGTCGCCGATTTCCTTGAGTTGCGGTTGCAGTTTCTCGAAGCGGTAGCCGTCGAGCAGGCACGTGATCGAGGTCTGACGCGCCAGCAACACGGTCAAATCCCGCAGCGGACGGTTCAACCAACGGGTCAGCAAGCGGCTGCCCATGGCGGTCTGGCAGCGATCGACCACCGATTGCAGGGTGTTGTCGCGACCACCGGCCAGGTTGGTGTCCAGTTCCAGGTTGCGACGGCTCGCGCCGTCCAGTACCACGGTGTCGTCCAGGCGTTCATGACGCAGGCTGCGCAAATGCGGCAGGGCGGTGCGCTGGGTTTCCTTGGCGTAGCTGAGCAGGCAACCGGCGGCGCCGATGGCCAGGGTCAGGTTCTCGCATCCAAAGCCTTTAAGGTCCTGGGTAGAGAACTGTTGGCACAGACTTTTCAGCGCCGAGTCGCGCTCAAAATCCCACGGCGCGCGGCGACGCACCCCTCGACGTTTTTCCGCCGGCAGGTCCTTTGGCCAATCGTCCGGGATCATCAGCTCGACCGGATTGACCCGCTCCAGCTCTGCCAGCAGGTTCTCCCAGCCCTTGATTTCCAGCACCGTGAAATTGCCGCTGGTGATGTCCAGCACGGCCAGGCCGAACAGTCGCTCGTCACCCAGCACCGCCGCGATCAGGTTGTCCCGACGCTCATCCAGCAGCGCTTCATCACTGACCGTACCCGGCGTGATGATCCGCACCACCTGACGATCCACCGGCCCTTTGCTGGTCGCCGGATCACCGACCTGCTCGCAAATCACCACCGACTCGCCGAGCTTGACCAGTTTCGCCAGGTAACCTTCCGCGGCGTGGTAAGGAATCCCACACATCGGAATCGCTTGCCCCGCCGACTGCCCACGAGCAGTCAGGGTGATGTCCAGTAATTTGGCGGCCTTCTTCGCGTCTTCGTAGAAGATCTCGTAGAAGTCGCCCATGCGGTAGAACATCAATTGGTCGGGGTGCTGGTTCTTCAGGCGCCAGTACTGCTGCATCATCGGCGTGTGGGAAGACAGATCGGAGATGGCTTTATTCATCGGAAATTCAGGAAAACTCGTTGAAAGGTGTAGGGCAAAAGGAGGGGCATTGGCCCGGCTTTTCCGCGATGGGCGCAAGATTACCATGGGCGGTCTGCCCGACGCAGGCATGAAAGCCCTGTGGCACATTTTCGCCGGATATGCACGATATATGCAAAACAGCATTTGTCTTCGGCGAAAAGAACAAGCACTATGCACGTTATGCAAAAACGCAACGTTTCTACCGTCTTAAGAGCATTGCTCGATCAACACGGGATCTCCCCCACGGAGCTTCACCGTCGCACCGGCGTGCCTCAATCCACACTCTCGCGGATCCTCAGCGGGAAGATCGTCGATCCGTCGGATAAACACATCTCCAAGATCGCCGAGTACTTCGCCGTGAGCACCGATCAGTTGCGTGGCCGCGCCGATGTCGCGCCCGCCGCCCAAACTGCGCGCAATGAAGTGCATTCCGAACTCAAGGACATAAGTCTGTGGGACGACGATACCCCCGTCGATGACGACGAGGTGTCGGTCCCCTTTCTTCGCGAGGTTGAATTGGCTGCTGGATCAGGAAGATTCGTCATCGAAGAGAGCGAGCGCTCTAGCCTACGCTTCGGCAAGCGCAGCTTGCGCCACAATGGGGTGCAGTTCGACCAGGCAAAATGCGTGACGGTGCGCGGCAACAGCATGTTGCCGGTGCTGCGCGATGGCGCCACCGTTGGCGTGAACGCCGGCAAGTGCGGGATTGGCGACATCGTCGATGGCGACCTTTATGCGATCAACCATAACGGCCAATTGCGAGTGAAGCAGCTCTATCGCCTGCCGACCGGTATTCGCCTGCGCAGCTTCAATCGCGATGAGCACCCGGACGAGGACTACACCTTCCAGGAAATCCAGGAAGAGCAGATTGTCATCCTCGGTCACGTCTTCTGGTGGGGCATGTACGCCCGTTAACCTCGCCACCTACAGATAAACCCGCCATCGCGCGGGTTTTTTTCCGCCGGTCAAAAACCGCCTGAGCCTTTGTTCGTGGGGCTTTCATGCGCCAATGCATTCTCAATGTATAAATAAATGCATTTGTGCATTGACTGTATATGCATCCATGCATATTCTTTGTCTCAAGCCGCTCAACAAAGCAGCTCGAAACGAAGTTCTTTAGTTCCACCACAAAGGCAGCGATGAACCGGCCTCAACGGTTCAGAGGGTTGGCAACTGACCCGGGTGTGCAGCGTAAAGCACCAAAAGCAGTTATCCGGCGGGCAGGGACCGCGGTCGGAAAAACAATATGAATGGACTCGTACCGCGCCAGTAGCGCCGAAAGGTCAACGCAGGACCGCATTACTGAAAAGCCCGCAACGATGCCGGGCTTTTTGGAATGCCTACCTTCCATCAGGCACCTCAAGAAAACACCGCTTAAAGAACCACTCATCAATCACTCCCGGAGGCGTGACATGACAAACGATCAACTAGCGTTGCTGGACATGCCGATCTGGCTCGTCATCGTCCTTGCCCTGGTGGGCGGGGTGTCCGGCGAAATGTGGCGCGCCGACAAGGACGGCGCTCGCGGCTGGTCACTGCTGCGACGCCTGGCCTTGCGGTCCGGGGCCTGCATGGTCTGTGGGGTCTCGGCCATCATGCTGCTGTATGCCGCCGGTGTGTCGATCTGGGCGGCCTGCGCCTTTGGCTGCCTGACAGCAATGGCTGGGGCCGACGTGTCCATCGGGCTTTATGAGCGTTGGGCTGCGAAGCGCATTGACGTGTGCGATGTGCCCCCGCGTGACACCCATCAGGATCGCTGAAACTCAAGACCAATGGATTGGCGAACAGTGGTGCCGACCGGCATCCGGCCTGCAAGGACGCAGGTCTCCCACGGCCAGTGCCGTTCATTCAAACTCACCATAAACGGTTTATTGACCGAGGACCTTTTATGCCGCTAACCGATGGGCAACTGCTAAAAATCATGCCCAACGCCCGCTCCCAAGCGGGCGTTTTCATTTCAGCCCTCAATACAGCCATGATTCGATTCAACATCAACACCCCAAAACGCATCGCTGCCTTCCTCGCGCAAGTCGGCCATGAGTCCGGGCAACTGCAATACGTGCGTGAACTCGGCACTGACCAATATTCGAGCAAATACGACACCGGTGCCTTGGCTGCTCGCTTGGGCAACACACCCGCGCCAGACGGCGACGGTCAAAAGTACTGCGGCCGAGGCCTGATCCAGATCACCGGCTGCGACAACTACCGCCAATGCAGTCTTGGACTGTTTGGTGACGATCGCTTGCTGTTTATTCCAGCGCTGCTGGAAAAACCCCAATGGGCCACCGAATCTGCCGCCTGGTACTGGGCGCAGAACGGCCTTAACGAACTCGCCGATCACGACCAGTTCAACAGCATCACTCGTCGCATCAATGGCGGGCTGAACGGCCTTGAGGATCGTCTGCAACTCTGGGCGCGGGCGAGGGCGGTGCTATGCCAGCCTTTGGTCTGATCTCTGGTGGGTTATTGGCGGAACTTGCCCCGGCGCATGCTCAACGAATGGTCGCCATCACCGACACCGGGGGCCTTGGACTGACTGCCTTGCAGGCTTGTCAGGCCTATATCAGAGCCCTTGCGCCCTCACATTTTGATTGATCCTGCGCCTTGCAAGCGCGATACGCTCGTGTACGGTAGTTCTCATTCCGCTTCCGTTCGCTCAGGAGATGACCGTGAAAGAAATCACCCAACTGGCCGCTGAACTGGGCAGGCGCTTGCAGGTGCTCAATGCCCATGTCACGGCCGCCGAATCTTGCACGGGCGGGGGGATCAGCGAGGCGATCACCCGTATTCCGGGAAGTTCGGCGTGGTTCGAGGCTGGCTATGTCACTTACTCCAATCGACAGAAAACCCAGCAATTGAACGTGCCGGTCGAGTTGTTTACGACGGTGGGGGCGGTCAGTCGCGAGGTGGTCGAGGCAATGGTTCGCGGCGCCCAGAAAAAGAGCCGGGCGCATTTTGCCGTGGCGGTCAGCGGTGTGGCGGGGCCGGATGGTGGTTCCGCGAGCAAGCCGGTGGGCACGGTCTGGCTGGCCTGGGGCGTCGGTGAGCAGGTGTTCAGCGAGGTGCAGCACTTCCCTGGCAACCGCGACGAAGTCCGCCGACAAACGGTGAAGGCCGCGCTAGAGGGGCTGCTGCGCCATGCTGCCACAGAAATCTCAAATCAGGGGTAGGCGATCCTGAATCGCTGTGGAATAATACTGGCTACTTATACAGGTGTTGGCCGTCAGGCCTTATTGATTACGTGAGGACTTTAATGGACGACAACAAGAAGAAAGCCTTGGCTGCGGCCCTGGGTCAGATCGAACGTCAATTCGGCAAGGGTGCCGTAATGCGTATGGGCGATCAGGACCGTCAGGCGATCCCGGCTATCTCCACTGGCTCTCTGGGTCTGGACATCGCGCTCGGTATTGGCGGCCTGCCAAAAGGCCGTATCGTTGAAATCTACGGTCCTGAATCCTCCGGTAAAACCACACTGACACTGTCCGTGATTGCCCAGGCTCAAAAAGCCGGCGCGACCTGCGCATTCGTCGATGCTGAGCACGCCCTTGATCCTGAGTACGCCGGCAAACTGGGCGTCAACGTTGACGACCTGCTGGTTTCGCAGCCGGACACCGGCGAGCAGGCCCTGGAAATCACCGACATGCTGGTGCGTTCCAACGCCGTTGACGTGATCATCGTCGACTCCGTGGCCGCTCTGGTGCCAAAGGCAGAAATCGAAGGCGAAATGGGCGACATGCACGTCGGCCTGCAAGCCCGACTGATGTCCCAGGCGCTGCGTAAAATCACCGGTAACATCAAGAACGCCAACTGCCTGGTGATCTTCATCAACCAGATCCGTATGAAAATCGGCGTGATGTTCGGCAGTCCGGAAACCACCACCGGTGGTAACGCGCTGAAGTTCTACGCGTCGGTTCGTCTGGACATCCGTCGTACTGGCGCGGTGAAAGAAGGTGATGAAGTCGTCGGTAGTGAAACCCGCGTCAAGGTCGTGAAGAACAAAGTGGCTTCGCCGTTCCGTCAGGCCGAGTTCCAGATTCTTTACGGCAAAGGCATCTACCTCAATGGCGAAATGATCGACCTGGGTGTTCTGCACGGTTTCGTTGAGAAATCCGGCGCCTGGTATGCCTATGAAGGCACCAAGATCGGTCAGGGTAAAGCCAACTCGGCCAAGTTCCTGGCAGACAATCCGGAAATCGCCGCCAAGCTCGAGAAGCAACTGCGTGACAAGTTGCTGACCCCCGCGCCGGACGTCAAAGCATCGCCAGTCAAAGAGACGGCTGATGACCTGGCTGACGCTGATATCTGATTGATCCGATGACCGCCGTACTCGATACACTCGTCGCGGTGCGGCGAACCGCAATGGACCTGCTCGCACGACGCGAGCACGGTCGAGTCGAGCTGACGCGTAAACTGCGTCAGCGAGGCGCCCTCCCTGAAATGATCGACATAGCACTCGACCGCTTGACGGAAGAGGGCCTGCTGTCCGAATCCCGTTACCTCGAAAGCTTTGTTTCTTACCGCGCCCGCTCCGGTTATGGCCCTTTGCGTATTCGCGAGGAGCTTGGCCAGCGCGGTCTGCAACGGGCCGATATCGAACTCGCGTTGCGCGAGAGCGGTATCAACTGGCAGGAGCAGTTGGAGGATACCTGGCGGCGTAAATTTTCCGGGCATCTGCCGATAGATGCTCGGGAGCGTGCCAAGCAAGGCCGCTTCCTGAGTTATCGGGGATACGCCATGGAGATGATCAGCCGCTTGTTCAGTGGCCGGGGAATGGATGATTGATAAAAATGGCCCGCTATTTCGATAGCGGGCCATTTTTTTTGCCTCACATAACTTTGGAGGGTTTGCGCGTGCGCTGCTGCGTTTGGGGGTTAGATTGCGCCCAGTTTCCTGGCAGGTTGATGTAGTCCACCAGTTCACGCAGGCGACCATGATCACGCGCGTTGAAGTTGAAGGCCAATCGCGCCAGGTGGCTGAACTGCGCTTCATCGTGTTCTTCACCGCTGTAGGCGTGCTGATGGAAGCGATCGCTCAGGCACAGGTCGGCAAATGCTTCCTGCATGTGGTCAAGCGCTTGCTCACTGAGGGTGTGGTTCATGCGAATCACAAACTGATGCTTGAGCCAGCGGCTGGAGTGGAAGTTGCTGTAGAACTGGTTGATCTGTTCCACCGCTTCTTCAGCGCTGTAGACAAGGCTCACAAGCTTCATGTCGGTCGGCAGGATGTAGCGGTTTTCCTCCAGTTGATGGTGAATGAAGTCCAGCGCGCCTTGCCAGAACTTACCGCCCGGCGCGTCCAGTAATACCACCGGCACCAATGGGCTTTTGCCGGTCTGAATCAGCGTCAGTACTTCCAGCGCCTCATCCAGGGTGCCGAAACCGCCTGGACACAGGACCAGCGCATCCGCTTCCTTGACGAAGAACAGCTTGCGGGTGAAAAAGAAGTGGAAGGGCAGCAGGTTGGCGGTGCCTTGCACCGTGGGGTTGGCATGTTGTTCGAAGGGCAGGGTGATGTTGAAGCCCAGGCTATGCTCCCTGCCGGCCCCCTCGTGCGCCGCTGCCATGATGCCGCCGCCAGCGCCGGTGATGACCATCAGGTCCGAGCGCGCCAGAGCGGCGCCCAGTTCTCGGGCCTGACCATACAGCGGGTGTTCGATCGGTGTTCGGGCCGAGCCAAACACGGTGACTTTACGCCGGCCGCGGAACTGCTCGAGTACACGGAAGGCGTGCTCCAGTTCGCGCAGGGTTTGAAGGGTAATTTTGGCATTCCAGCGGTTGTGATCTTCCTGGGCCATGCGCAGCACGGTCAGGATCATGTCGCGGTAGATGGGGATGTTGGGGCTGTTGGGTGACACCAGGTTGAGTTGTTCTTCGACCTTGCTGGTGAGGTCGTGGCCGCTTTCTTCAAAATGACGGCTTAGCAGGTCATTCGGTTGGTAAGGCATCAATTTCTCCTTCCATACAGGCTGTGTTTTCCTTGAAGCGGGAAACATTCGCACAATTGGCACAACAAGATGCGTCGCGGGCGGCCCCTTTCCAGCCCGGAAAAGTGAATGGGATCACTATGAATCTAGACCCTCGCAGAGATTTACGCTGGCTTGATCATTGCGCCGCAAAGTGTTTCCTGGCAACCGCTTATTGACGATTTGCAAGGTGATTTCACCGCTCGTCTGAACGCACGCCGAGTGTCCGGCGCTCTGATTTACTAAGCTACAGATGCGACACGACAACTTTGCGTCAAAGGCAGGGCGCGGTTCTATAAGTTGAAGGATTTTTCGCTCAGGCAGGGCGAGGAGCAGGGAGGCGGGATGTTATGGCCAGAGTGATTCTGGAGATCGATACGCGACTGTATCGATTGCTCAAGTTATCAGCCGAGACCCATCATGTGAGTCTCGAGGAGGAGTGTTGCCGACGTCTGGAGGGAACTGAGCGACGGTCACATTACTTGCAGGCGTTGCTGGCAGAATTGCGCGCCGAGGATGAACAACGGCGCGCCAAATCCGGGTGATTACTTTTTCTTCTTGGCCGCCGGTTGCAGGCAATCCGACTCCTTGAAGCGCTCGCTGGCCACCGGACGGTTGGTTTTAACTTCGGTGAACTCGTAGCGCATGGTCGCGCCCTTGGCCATCAGCTTGCGAAAGCCCGGGTTGTTGCACACGGTAGAACCCAGCTGGAAGTAAACAGCCTTGGGGTCGGCGCGCATCTTGTCAGCGTGGCTGCTCTGGACGCTGAGGTGGTTGATCAGCTCGGTGCCTTCAACGGTATAACCCTGATCGAGAATATCTTCGTTGATCGCCCGTGGCGTGCCGACGCTGCTTTGGGCGGCTACGTTTTGCAGCATTTTGTTCAGTTCTGTGTCTTTCAAGGACGCAGCCTGAGCGCTGAAGGACGACGCCAGCAGAATGGCAGCGGTGGGAACGATAAGGCGCAGCATGAAACTCTCCTGGTTCAGTGACTGGTGCTTCGACCCGTCACATGACTGTGCGTTCAGTGGCGGCGAATTATAGGGGACGCGCTCCGGACGGTACAGGCTTGCGCCGGCTGCTCTGATAAACTGGCAGCACTTTTTGCCCTGCCGAGTGCTTTTCGTGTCGATTTCCTCCTTCTGCCGGCGCTGCCTGCGATGAACCCTGCCATTCCGCCCTTTGCTGCCAACGCCGTGGCCCGCTTGCGCGATTCTCGAGAAGAAGAGGGGATCAAGCCGATTCAGGCCCGAGGCTGGAGGGCGCCGCGTTGCCGTTCCTGCCGCGTCATCGAGAGTCATTGTCTGTGCGCCTGGCGCCCGCAAGTCGAGGCGCGCTCCGGTGTGTGCCTGATCATGACCAACAAGGAAGTGTTCAAACCGAGCAACACCGGTTGGCTGATTGCCGACGTGGTACGCGACAACCATGCGTTTATCTGGTCGCGCACCGAGGTTGATGAGCAATTGCTGGCGTTGCTGGCCGACCCGCAGTGGCAGCCCTATCTGGTGTTTCCGGGGGAGTACGTTGAGCCTGAGCGTGTCACCAACACGGTCGACATGGACAGTTCGAAGCGTCCGCTGTTTATTCTGCTGGACGCCACCTGGACAGAAGCCCGGAAGATTTTCCGCAAAAGCCCTTACTTTGACCGCTTGCCGATCCTCAGCCTGTTGCCCGAGAAGCTGTCTCGATACCGATTGCGCAGGTCGACCCGCAGCGAGCATTTATGCACCGCCGAAGTGGCTGCGCTGTGCCTCGATCTGGCCGGGGATACCGTAGCGGCCTCGGCGCTGGACGCTTATTTCGACGTGTTCAGCCAGCATTACCTGGACGCGAAACGACAACTGGACATGAACGTCGCCACGCCCGCTCATGCCGAACTGATGCCCTTCGTGCAAAACTCGGCCCCAGCCATCTGCTGATTGTCGCCCATACTGCAAAGAACTGTACTGCCCATGCACCTTGACCACCCAGTCTTCGCTGGGCATGCTTGGCGCCGATTGGGGCGCGGCCAGGTTTGATACGCCGTTTTCAGCTGTTATTGGCGTTGAACGTGCCCCATTGGTGCCGCTCCGTGGCTGTGCCTTGAGTCGTTTGAAAAACAGGATCATTTGAAAAATGGCCACATACGAAATCCTGATTGCCGATGATCACCCGCTGTTTCGAAGCGCGCTGCATCAGGCCGTGACTCTGGGCCTGGGCCCGGATGTTCGTCTGGTGGAAGTGGCGAGCATTGCCGAGCTGGAAGCCCGCCTGGATGAAAAGTCCGATTGGGATCTGGTGCTGCTGGACTTGAACATGCCCGGCGCCTACGGTTTTTCTGGGCTCGTGCTGTTGCGCGGTCAGTACCCGCAAATTCCGGTGGTGATGGTGTCCGCGCAGGAAGAAGCGTCGATCATGGTCAAGTCCCGTGAGTTCGGCGCCAGTGGGTTCATTCCAAAATCCAGCGACCTGAGCGTGATCCAGAAAGCCGTGCGTGCCGTACTGGACGGCGACGTATTCTGGCCGCCGCAAGCGTTTGAAGCGGTCAACGTTTCCGAGGAAGCCAAGGCCGCCAGCGAAGGCCTTGCGAGCCTGACACCCCAACAGTTCCGAGTGTTGACCATGGTCTGTGAAGGTTTGCTGAACAAACAGATTGCTTACGAGCTGAGTGTCTCGGAAGCAACGATCAAAGCCCATGTCACGGCGATCTTCCGCAAGCTGAATGTGCGGACCCGGACCCAGGCTGCACTACTCTTGCAACAACTTGAGTCAATTCCAAGCCACTAAACAGCTCCATGTTCACGCTATTTTGACTTTGCTTGATCTAGCGTTCCCATTCCTATCTGGTCAGTTGCCCACTCTATGTCACCTTTCAAAGGCCAAACCGGCCTCAAGCGTATCCTCAATGCCTCCGGCTATTCGCTGGATGGCCTGCGCGCAGCCTTCACCGGCGAAGCGGCCTTTCGCCAACTGGTGTTGCTCAACGTCATCCTGATTCCGCTGTCGTTCTTCTTGAACGTCAGCCGTGTCGAGCAGGCGCTGCTGATTGCCGTCTGCCTGTTGGCGCTGATCGTCGAGTTGCTGAACTCAGCGGTGGAAGCGGCCATCGATCGCATTTCCCTGGAATTGCACCCGCTGTCCAAGAACGCCAAGGACATGGGCAGCGCAGCTCAATTCGTGGCGCTGAGTATGATCGCGCTGGTCTGGGCGGTGATTCTGCTTTAAGCGATATTCGGCAGAACGATCTCGTCGCTGCGCTGAACCCCTGCGGTGAAAGCGCGGCACAGGTCGAGGAACTCGCGCATCGCCGATGTCTGATATTTCTGTTTGTGCCAGATGAAGTAGAACTGTCGCGCCAGGTCCAGGTCCGGTGTTTCCACGGGAACCAGGCTGCCACGACGGAACGCATCGCGCAGTGCCAGCCGTGAGATACACCCAATCCCCAATCCCGATTCCACTGCGCGCTTGATCGCTTCGGTGTGTTCCAGTTCGAGCCGGATATTCAGCGAGCTGCGATGGTGACGCATCGCCTGGTCGAAGGTCAGCCGCGTGCCAGAGCCTTGCTCGCGCAATATCCATGCTTCCTGACTCAGCTCCTCCATGGTCGCGATGCCGCGTTTGGCCAATGGATGCTGCGGTGCGCAGAACACCACCAGTTCATCCTCGACCCAGCTTTGCACTTCGATGTCCGGATGGCTGCAGTCGCCTTCAATCAGACCCAGATCAATTTCGTAGTGGGCGACTTGTTGCACGATATTGGCAGTGTTCTGCACGTGCAGCTTCACCTGGCTTTCCGGATGGCGCTGCATGAAGCTGCCGATCAGCAAGGTGGCCAGATAGTTGCCGATGGTCAGGGTCGCACCGACCGCCAATGAGCCGAAACCGGACTTGCCGTTGAGCAGGTCTTCGATTTCCTTGGACTGATCGAGCAGGGCCACGGCTTGGGGCAGCAGCTGTTTGCCGAGGGCGTTAAGGCTCAACCGTTTGCCAGCGCGGTCGAACAGCTGGCAGCTGGACTGGCGCTCCAGTTCGGTGATCGAGGTGCTCGCCGCCGATTGCGAAAGGTTGAGCAGGCCCGCAGCACGGGATACGCTTTCCTGCTGGGCGACGGCGACGAACACTTGAAGTTGACGGAGAGTAAATCGCATATCGATATAACCGATAACCCTTATCTTAATAATCCATTTAACAGATATTGTCTCTGCCTTTAGAATGCGATGCAATTGCGCACATCATCGGCGCAGGCAAAATCTCCAGGAGTCCCACGTACATGAGCAACATGAACCACGAGCGTGTCCTCAGTGTTCATCACTGGAACGACACTCTGTTCAGCTTCAAGTGCACCCGCGATCCGGGTCTGCGCTTCGAGAACGGTCAGTTCGTGATGATCGGCCTGCAACAGCCCAACGGCCGCCCGCTTATGCGCGCTTACTCGATTGCCAGCCCGAACTGGGAAGAGCATCTCGAGTTTTTCAGCATCAAGGTGCCTGATGGCCCGCTGACTTCCCAGTTGCAGCACCTGAAGGAAGGCGACGAGATCATCATCAGCAAAAAGCCTACCGGCACCCTGGTGCTGGATGACTTGAAACCTGGCAAACATTTGTACCTGCTCAGCACCGGTACCGGTCTGGCGCCGTTCATGAGCGTCATCCAGGACCCGGAAACCTACGAGCGTTTCGAAAAAGTGATCCTGTGCCACGGCGTACGTTACGTCAACGAAGTCGCTTACCGCGAATTCATCACCGAGCACCTGCCGCAGAACGAATTCTTCGGCGATGCCCTGCGTGACAAGTTGATCTACTACCCGACCGTGACCCGCGAGCCGTTCGAGAACGAAGGTCGCCT
This sequence comes from Pseudomonas sp. 3296, assembly GCF_031456615.1. Taxonomy (NCBI): domain Bacteria; kingdom Pseudomonadati; phylum Pseudomonadota; class Gammaproteobacteria; order Pseudomonadales; family Pseudomonadaceae; genus Pseudomonas; species Pseudomonas sp. 3296. The sequence goes on along the minus strand of NZ_JAVDUY010000003.1, from coordinate 155,448 downwards.
GACCGACCTGATGCGCAGCGGTAAGTTGTTCAGCGACATCGGCCTGCCACCGATCAACCCGCAGGACGACCGCGCCATGCTGTGCGGCAGCCCGAGCATGCTCGACGAGACCAGCGAAGTGCTGAACAGCTTCGGCCTGAAAGTGTCGCCGCGAATGCGCGAGCCGGGTGATTACCTGATCGAGCGAGCGTTCGTCGAGAAGTAAGCAAACGCATCACTGAAAAGCCCCCATTGCCTACACAGGCAATGGGGGCTTTTTATTGTCTGTAGGAGCACGGCTTGCCGGCGATGGCGTCCTGGAGATTGCCATCGCGAGCAAGCTCGGCTCCTACAGATTTGAGACTGGGATGACTTCGAGGACGCGGATCACTCCGGCCTCGGGATAATGCCAACGCACGTCCAGGTCCCAGAACTGTGCGCCGTATTCCCGCTCCGGTGTAGGAATCTGGTACGCCGGGCGTGGGTCTTGTGCCAGGCATTGCTCGATCAACGCCACCAAGGGCTCTTCAAGGCGCTGAGCATGGCCATGAGCCTGTTGCAGCGCGACATCCGTCCACTGCACGGGAATCAGCTGCGGCGCGGCGCTGGCGATGCTGTTGTAGGCGCTGTCGATGATGTCGGCGTAAGGCACGTAGGGTTTGATGTCGAGAATCGGCGTGCCGTCGAGCAAGTCGATACCGGATATCCACAGGCGGTTGGCTTCGACCTTGTCCAGCTTGACCACGGATTGACCGATGCCATTGGGGCGGTGCGTGGCGCGGGTGGCGAATACGCCCATGGATTTGTTGCCGCCCAGACGAGGCGGGCGGACCTTCAAACGGGGTTTTTCTTCCAGGGCCTGATGGAACAGGAACAGCAACCAGACGTGACTGACCTGTTCCAGGCCTTGCACCGCATCGCCCTGATCGAATGGCGCGACCAACTCCAGTACACCGCGAGCGGCCGGGGCCAGTTGCGGTTGGCGCGGGATGGCGAACTTCTCCTTGAAGCAGGAGCGCACGAAGCCGATGGGGGAAACGCTGTAGGTCATGGTCTGGGGTCGAGGCGGGGTCAGGACGGGCATGATAACCCGAGCGGCCACAGGATCGGTGGTGCCTGTCAGTCCGTCATCGCGGGCAAGCCACGCTCCCGCAGGGGAATGCATTCCAACGGTGGGAGCGTGGCTTGCCCGCGATGGCCGCACCGCCAATCTCAGAGACTGAACCCACCATCCAAAGGAATAATATTCCCGGTCATATACGCCCCCGCCGTACTCGCCAGACTGATCGCCAGCGCCGCCATCTCTTCCTCCCGGCCCCAACGCTTCATCGGAATCAGCGCCGTATCCTCCGCCAACGCCTGTTCATCATTGCCAATGTGCTGGGTCATCTTGCTCGGGAAACGCCCCGGCGCAATCACGTTGACGTTGATGTGCTGGCTCACCAGTTCCCGGGCCAGAATCCGCGACAATTGATGTAGGGCGGCTTTACTTGGCCCGTAGGCATACGCCTGCTCACCAAAGGACGAAATCCCGGCCACCGAGCCGATGTTGATGATCCGCGCCGGATTGGCTTCGGAGCCAGCTTTGCGCAAAAGAGGTAAAAACTGCTGAATGCAGTTGAACACCGAGGTCACGTTGAGTTGCATGACCTTTTCCCAGCCCTTGACCGGGTAGCTCTCCAGCGGAGCACCCCAGGTGGTGCCGGCGTTGTTCACAAGAATATCCAGATGAGTGATCTGCTCGCCCAGGCGCGTCGCCAGTTGAAGCACGCCTTCTTCGGTGGCCAGGTTAGCTGCCACACCCTGACAGCGCCCGAATGCGCTCAACTCGTCAGCCGTTTGCCGGCAGGCTTCAGCATCCCGGGCGCAGACGTAAACGGTTGCGCCGGCTTCGACATAAGCCTTGGCGATCATTTTGCCGATACCACGGGTGCCGCCGGTCACCAGTGCGGTGCGGCCTTGCAGGGAAAAGTACGGGTGCATGGCGAATCCTGAGCGTTGAGGGTCAGTACACCCTAGTCGTCAGCCGCCGTCAGCGGAGCCACTATTTTTGCGAGGAATGAGGGGCCATTCGGCCCAGCCTGCGTCCGCTTCTGTAGGAGCACGGGTTGCTGGCGATGGCGTTTTGAAGATCGCTATCGCCAGCAAGCTGTGCTCCTGCAAGGGGATGAGGCGCTTACTGCGGGCGAACGCGCAGGGTCAGGCCTTTGAGGAAGTTGCGCAGCAACTGGTCGCCACAGGTGCGGTAGTTGGTGTGGCCGAACTTGCGGAACAGCGCGCTCAGCTCAGGCTTGGACACCGGGAACTCGGCAGCCTTGAGGATCGCGTGCATGTCGTCTTCTTTCAGTTCGAAGGCCACGCGCAGCTTTTTCAGGATGATGTTGTTGGTCACCGGCACTTCGATCGGCTGCGGTGGACGGCTTTCGTCCTTGCCGCGCTTGAAGATCACCAGGCCATCGAGGAAGTGCGCCATGACTTCATCCGGGCAACGGACGAAACCTTCTTCGTCTTCTTCTTTCTTGTCGAGGTAAGTCAGCAGGTCTTCCATGGACACGTCCATGCCTCCGAGCTTGATGATCTCGATGACCTTCTTGTCGCTGATGTCCAGCATGTAGCGAACGCTGCGCAATACGTCGTTATGAATCATGGTGTGCAATCCTGATATTCAGCAGTGGGCGCCGCAGCAAACAGCGGCACCGGAATGTGTGGCGGCGGGAGAAGCCTTAGAACTTCTCTTTGCCGGACAAGTAGCGCCATTGCCCCAACGGCACTTTGCCGATGGACACGCCGCCGATGCGGATGCGGCGGATGGCGACGACTTTCAGGCCGACGGCCTGGCAAAACAGGGCGATCACGCCCGGTTGCGGGTTCTTCATCGCAAAGCGCAGGCGGTTCTCGTTCTGCCAGCTGGCCTTGACCGCCGGCAGTTCCTTGCCCTTGTACGTCAGGCCGTGGTTCAGGCGGTTGAGGCCGTGAGCCACCATGTCGCCTTCAACCTCGACCACATACTCTTGCTCGATCTTGCTGGCATCGGCAGTGAGTTTGCGCAGAATCTTCCAGTCCTGGGTGAACACCAGCAAACCGCTGGCGTTGGCCTGCAGGTCGGTGCTGGCGGTCAGACGCAGGAAGTGGCCCTTGAGCGGACGTTTGCTGAAGCGGTGTTCTTCGCTCAGCGTCTCGGCGCTCAGGGTGGTCATGGCGGTGTCCGCGTCCATGCCCACGGGCACGTTCAACAGGATAGTCACCGGCTCTGGTGCAGTGGCCTTGGCCTCGGGGTCGAGTTCGACTTTTTGCGTGCCGACCTTGAATTGCGGCTCGTCGATGACTTCACCGTCCACGGTCACCCAGCCGCCCTCGATGAACAGCTCAGCCTCCCGACGGGAACAGCCGACGAGTTCGATGAGGCGTTTGGAGAGACGAATCGGGTCAGTCATGACAGGGCCGTAACAAAAAAGGGGTGGGCATTGTACCTGCCTGGCGCCGGTTAATCGCGGGTCCATTTGCAAGGTGAGACTTTTAGCCGCGTTGAGCGCGCTGATCTGCCTGCTTAATGCGCATATGCAACAGCGGATAAGGCTGGCCCATGCCGTCAAACTCGGAACGGCCGATCACTTCGAAGCCTTGTTTGAAGTAAAATCCCAGCGCTTGCGGGTTCTGTTCGTTGACGTCCAGTTCGTCGGCATTCAGGTGTTCCATGGCATAGCGTAGTAACTGTTTGCCCAGGCCCTGGCCGCGGTGGGCCGGATCGATGAAAAGCATTTCGATCTTGCCGGCGGCGACCCCGGCGAACCCTGTGATGCGCTGGCGCGGGTCCCGGGTGCAAATCAGCATCACTGCATCGAGGTAGCGGGTCAGCACCAGATCTTTCAACAACAGGATGTAACTGTCTGGCAGAAAGTCATGGGTGGCGCGCACCGAGGCCTCCCAGACCCGGGTGAGTTCTTCGTAGTCACTGTGTTTCGGGGTGTGGATGACCGAATGATGGCGCATGGCCGGATGTCCTGTGTGCAGTGAGGTGTGCGAGTCCTTTCTCCCACAAAACGATAGACGTAAAAAAGCCCCGCATCTCGTCAAGAGAGCAGGGCTTTTCGTATTTTTTGCGTTTAGATCTGTTCAGCCCACAGGTCGTATTCGTCGGCGTCGGTCACTTTGCACCAGACTTTGTCGCCCGGCTTCAAGTTGCTGCCGTTGTCGATGAACACGTTACCGTCGATTTCCGGAGCGTCGAAGAAGCAACGGCCAACCGCGCCTTGCTCGTCGACTTCGTCCACCAGCACTTCGATTTCACGGCCGATGCGCAGTTGCAGGCGCGCCGAGCTGATCGCTTGCTGGTGCGCCATGAAGCGGTCCCAACGGTCTTGCTTGACGTCGTCCGGCACGATGGCCGCGTCCAGCAGGTTGGCGGGGGCGCCTTCGACTGGCGAGTACTGGAAGCAGCCCACGCGGTCGAGTTGGGCTTCGGTCAGCCAGTCCAGCAGGTACTGGAAATCTTCTTCGGTTTCGCCAGGGAAGCCGACGATGAAGGTCGAACGGATGATCAGGTCCGGGCAGATCTCGCGCCAGTTCTTGATGCGCGCCAGGGTCTTGTCTTCGAAGGCCGGGCGTTTCATGGCTTTGAGGACTTTCGGGCTGGCGTGCTGGAACGGGATGTCCAGGTACGGCAGGATCTTGCCGGCGGCCATCAGCGGGATCAGCTCGTCGACGTGCGGGTACGGGTAAACGTAGTGCAGACGCACCCAGACGCCGAGGGTGCTCAGGGCTTCGCAGAGTTCGGTCATGCGGGTTTTCACCGGCGCGCCGTTCCAGAAACCGGTGCGGTATTTCACATCAACGCCGTAGGCGCTGGTGTCTTGCGAAATCACCAGCAGCTCTTTGACGCCGGCCTTGACCAGGCGCTGGGCCTCGTCGAGCACGTCACCGACCGGACGGCTGACCAGTTTGCCGCGCATCGACGGGATGATGCAGAAGCTGCAGCTGTGGTTGCAGCCTTCGGAAATCTTCAGGTAGGCGTAGTGGCGCGGGGTCAGCTTGATGCCTTGCGGCGGCACCAGGTCGATCAGCGGGTTGTGATCCTGACGCGGCGGCACGGCGTCGTGCACGGCGTTGACCACTTGCTCGTACTGCTGCGGACCAGTCACGGCCAGCACGCTTGGGTGCACCTTGCGAATGTTGCCTTCTTCGACGCCCATGCAGCCGGTCACGATGACCTTGCCGTTTTCCTTGATGGCTTCGCCGATCACTTCCAGCGACTCAGCCTTGGCCGAGTCGATGAAACCGCAGGTGTTGACCACCACGACATCGGCGTCCTCGTAAGTGGACACAACGTCATAGCCTTCCATGCGCAACTGGGTAAGGATGCGCTCGGAGTCGACCAGTGCTTTGGGACAACCCAGGGATACGAAGCCAACCTTTGGATTGGCCGGCGCAGGAGTGGTGGACATGTCTAACCTCGGTATTTGTGACGCCTCCAGCCGAAGTCGGCAAGGCGACTGACAGGACGCTTTAGTGCGCCTCTGATCAAAAAGTGCGCAATTCTAGCGATCAGTCGTTCACTTGACCAGCTTTATGCAGGGAAATACGACGAGTGCTGCGCTATGCTTCGCGCCGTTAGGCTTTACCGAATTTTTACAGTCAATGAAACGTCTGTAACTGTAAGTAAAACAGCGCATGCTGCGTGGCAAAGCATAGTGCTTCTTCCAAAGAAGTCCGTTCTGGGTAGTAGGAGTGGTGGATGGGTCAGGCAAGTAGTCAGGCTGCGAGCGCCGGGCATTCGGCGGCGAAGCCGATCGGCATGCTGGTGGCGGCGGTCGGGGTGGTTTACGGCGATATCGGCACAAGCCCGTTGTACACCCTCAAAGAAGTGTTTTCCGGTGGTTACGGCGTGCCGGTCAACCATGACGGCGTGCTGGGAATACTGGCGCTGATCTTCTGGTCGCTGATCTGGGTCGTCTCGATCAAGTACATGATGTTCGTGCTGCGCGCCGACAACCAGGGCGAGGGCGGGATCATGGCCCTGACGGCGTTGGCCAGGCGGGCGGCGTCGGGGTATCCAAAATTGCGAGGGTTGCTGGTGGTCTGCGGGCTGATCGGTGCGGCGCTGTTCTACGGCGACAGCATGATCACCCCGGCGATTTCCGTCCTCTCGGCGATTGAAGGCCTCGGCCTGGCGTTCGATGGCATCGACCATTGGGTGGTCCCGCTGTCGTTGGTCGTGCTGGTGGCGCTGTTCCTGATCCAGAGCCACGGCACCGCGCGAATCGGCATTCTGTTCGGGCCGATCATGGTCACCTGGTTTGTGGTGCTGGGGGCGCTAGGCGTCTACGGGATCATGCAGCACCCAGAGGTGTTGCAAGCGCTGAACCCGGTCTGGGGCGTGCGTTTCTTCACCCAGCACCCGGGCATGGGTGTGGCGATCCTCGGCGCGGTCGTGCTGGCATTGACCGGCGCCGAAGCGCTGTACGCCGACATGGGCCACTTCGGTCGCAAGCCGATTGCCCGCGCCTGGTTCATCCTCGTGCTGCCGGCGCTGGTGTTGAACTACTTCGGCCAAGGCGCGCTGCTGCTGGGTGATCCGGAAGCCGCGCGTAACCCGTTCTACCTGTTGGCGCCAAGCTGGGCGTTGATTCCGTTGGTGGGCTTGTCAACCCTGGCCACGGTGATCGCCTCGCAAGCGGTGATTTCCGGTGCGTTCTCCCTGACCCGTCAGGCGATCCAGCTCGGCTACATTCCGCGCATGCACATCCGCCATACCTCCAGCGCCGAACAAGGCCAGATCTATATCGGTGCGGTGAACTGGGCGCTGATGGTCGGCGTGATCCTGTTGGTGCTGGGCTTCGAATCCTCCGGCGCCCTGGCCTCAGCCTACGGCGTGGCGGTGACCGGCACCATGCTGATGACCACCATCCTGGTGTCGGCGGTGATGTTGCTGCTGTGGAAATGGCCACCGCTTCTCGCCGTGCCGGTGTTGATCGGCTTCCTGTTGGTGGATGGTCTGTACTTCGCCGCCAACGTGCCGAAAATCGTCCAGGGCGGCGCCTTCCCGGTGATCGCCGGTATCGCGCTGTTCGTGCTGATGACTACCTGGAAACGCGGCAAGCAATTGCTGGTCGAGCGCATGGACGAAGGTGGGCTGCCCCTGCCGATTTTCATCAGCAGCATCCGTGTGCAACCGCCGCATCGCGTGCAGGGCACCGCCGTGTTCCTGACCGCACGCCCGGATGCGGTGCCTCATGCGCTGTTGCACAACCTGCTGCATAACCAGGTGCTGCACGAGCAAGTGGTGCTGCTGACGGTGGTCTACGAAGACATCCCACGGGTACCGCCGAGCCGACGCTTCGAAGTTGATTCCTACGGCGAAGGGTTCTTTCGGGTGATCCTGCACTTTGGCTTCATCGACGAACCGGACGTGCCACAGGCGCTGAAACTGTGTCACCTCGATGACCTGGACTTCAGCCCGATGCGCACCACCTACTTCCTCAGCCGCGAGACGGTGATTGCCTCCAAGCTCGAAGGCATGGCCCGTTGGCGCGAGGCGCTGTTCGCCTTCATGTTGAAGAATGCCAATGGCAATTTGCGCTTCTTCAATCTGCCGCTGAATCGGGTGATTGAGCTGGGTACACAGGTCGAGATGTAAGCCCCCCATTGAAAAGCCCCCGTTGCCAGTGCGGCAGCGGGGGCTTTTTTGTGCCTGGAATCTCGCCCTGAAGGCCAAGAAGGTCCCTTGTGGGAGCGAGCCTGCTCGCGAAAGCGGTGTATCAGCCAACCTTGATAGTGGCTGACACGACGCCTTCGCGAGCAGGCTCGCTCCCACAAGGGGCGGCGGTGTTTCATGCCTGTGCGCTTACTGGCACTCAGGCAGCCCTTCTTCTGATTCGGTCTTCGTCCGGGCCGGTCGCGGCGTCAGCACCTTCACAACATCATCAATCACGGCTTTGCCCATCGCCGTCAGATAGTGAGCGGCCCAGGCGTGGCGGTCGGTGTCTCTTGCGTAGGCAGCATCCTCGGCGAATGATTTGCCGAGGAACAGCAGGTCAGAGGCTTGTGACAAGGCATCAACGATGGGGACGCCGGCGCGGACGTTGAATAGCGCCTGATCCGGGCAATAGATGAGTGGGGTGTAGCCTATGGTTTTTAATTCTGAGATCGCGGAAGCATCTGTTTTGGTCATGGTCTTTCTCCAGGGTTCGAGGAGTCGCCACGTTCGTTTCCAATCGAATAGGTGGCGACTGTACGCAGGTTGGAAAACCGGGAACCAAGGAACCGGCACGCCCGAGGGCGTCCCACGCACAGCCGCCATAACTCAGGATCGCAGTCGTAAAACTACTGCGGCCATGATGGGCGATGGTGCGCTTTGGTTCGACGGGTTTCCAAGCCCGATCGCTGAATGGTCAGCGACGTCCGGAGAGTATCCCGTCGAAGAAAAACGCAACAAGGCGGCAAAGTGCCCAAACACGAGATTCGGAGTTTGCCTACAAGGTCCGCGGGCGTCTTCCGATATTGCGACACCTTGAGCAAACAAAATTAAACAACAGGCGCAACGAATACAGGGCGGCGAGATCAGTCTTCGGTGAAGTAATCCGAATCAATGTGTTTGATCTCAAAGACTTGTTTCACGCTACAGCCCAGATTGTTCTCCACCATCAGGCGCGCCAGTTCTACCCCATCGATCAGCACCACTTTGATGTCCAGGCCGAGCGCCGCCTCACGTGCGCCGATGGAGAAGTCGGAAGTGGTGATAAACACGCCCTTGCGGGCACGCTGGCGGGTGAGGGCACCGATGAACTTGTCGATCTCCGGGCGATGCACCGTGTTGCTCCAGCGCTTGGCTTGCAGGTAAATCACATCCAGGCCGAGTTTGTCTTCCTTGATGATGCCGTCGATGCCATCGTCGTTGGTCTGTTGCGTAGCGCGGCCGGCCTCCTTACGGGAGCCGCCATAGCCCATGGCGATCATCAAATCGACCACCAATTGCTCGAAGAACGTCGGCGAGGCACCGCGCACTTGCGTAAGCAGCTCATCGGCCAAGGATTGCATCAATGCCTGATGGGCCTGGTTCAGTTGCTCATCCGGGGTGATGTCTGCGATGGGCTCGGGTTGAGTGCCGGGTGTTTCGTTGCTAGGCCGCGCGCCATGGAAAGCACCGAACTCTGGATAGCGTTTGAGCCAACCGACTGTGATCCGTTGCGGCCCGGAAACCAGCGCTTCACGGCCACGCTCGGTAATTTGCACCAGACCTTTGCTCGGGATACTCAGCAACCCCGCCTTGTTCAGGTAGGTGCGTGCCCAACCGATACGGTTGTTGATGACCGTCTGCTGTCCTGAAGGCAGCATTTCATGGCGTTCGACATCACTCAGCTGAAACTGCTCGGTGACCTGTTCACGCAGGGCCTTGAGGCTGACGGGCAGGCCATCGGCGACCATGACCAGTACGGGACGCATGACGGATTGGAAATCGGGAATGGCCATGATCGCTACCTTTCTTGAATTCAGACCGACGCCTTGCGGCTACGTTTTGGTTTGGGTGTTGCGGCTCGCTGGGCTTTGATGCGCTCCAAAAGCACGCTGGCGGGTTCGTCGTTTGGGTCTTGGGGGACGAGTTCGCCACGGAAGGCTTTGGCCAGGATGCTTTGGGTCAGGCGATCGACTCGCATTTGGGTCGCAGCAACATTCAATTCAATTTGATCGGCGAATGCGAAAAAATGTTCGATGCGCTGGACGATTTCGGTTTGTTCCTCCATTGATGGAAGCTTGATCTCAAAGCCCCTTAGGAATCCCAGATTTATTCGCGGTCGTGTTGCACCATGAACAGCTTCCTTGATTCGCAAATAAGTGTGTCTTGCAGCCAATATCGACATTACAAACGTTGGGTTTACAGTGCTTTGATCGATGCGAAGGCAAAAGCAGTCCGCTTTATTGATAAAGCTCGCATCGCTATTGGGAAGGCGGCAGACCCTAACCTCTTCGTCTACGAAAGAAGAAAAAAGAATATCGCCAGTCTCCAGCTTGTTTTTTGCTAATTCCGCAAATTTGCCTGACCCGATAAAAGTTTGTTTTTCACCGATGAAGTTCAGGTGGCCGATATTCTCTAGGCGGACAACCCTTACACCTTCTGTCGTGTAGTCATCAGATTTAAGTTTCGAACCAAATGGCCCATCAAAGGCAGTAATGCAAAGTGAGCCAATCGTAACTTTTCTCCAAGAGGGGATTGCTGTTTGGCGCTCTCGCCACTCCTCCGTCAAACGTCCCGAAGCCGCTGCGGTTAGGACTGATTGGCGGAAACGTTTGAGCAGGGCGGGGACGCCATCGATGCGAGCTTTGAGGGTGTCGACCTGGGCCAGCAGTTCATCGAGTTTTTTTGCAATGCGGGTTTGTTCGGCGAGAGGCGGAAGACCGATCTCATGTGCTTTTATCACTGCCTGCGAAATATTCGGCTGAGCCCCACCTTTGCCTTTTTCAATAAAGGCTTTCTTTTCATTTTGGAGAAGTCGATATAGGAACTCCTTTTCAGTAATTCCTGCAACTGGTGCTCCAACCGCACACGCTTGGTTTGTTGATGCGTCTACGCCAAGAATGGCTGTTTTTCCAATAGTCGCTCCATACATCGCAATGGCTACTGACCCTGCGGGGAAAAGCTTTGCACTGGAATTCTTAATAGCAGCTTCTGTGATGAACTCTTCAGTCGATGTAACGTAGCGACTATTCAGTTCACCGCTTTTTATCCAAGGAATTGTACCGCCGTAAAAGCTTGGATCACTTCGCGACGGCGTGCCGCCTGAGCCCCAGTCAGCGACCTCACCTAGTGTTGTTTCAGCCCAGCCCACCGGCAACTCATTCATCCCCATTCCCCTGAGCCACCGTCAATCCCATCACCTCAGCCATCAATTGCTTTTGCGCCGCCACTTCGTCATTAGCCCCGAGCGCTTTCATCAACTCTTCTAGCTCATGCAAGGCTTCGGTAAGTTCGGCCATTGCCTCGCCAGCCAAGACTTCTGGTGCTGGCAAGTCATTGGAATCCAGACTATCGGCGTCTTTCAGCCAGCTGATATCTAGTGAATCACTTCGTTCTGCGATCTGCTCACGAGTAAACACCCGAAAACGGCTACGCTCGCCGATGCCTTCGACATTCTCCGCACGCGGGCTAATGCCATTGGCATTCTCCCCATAGGCGTCTTCGAAAGGCTTGAGGTGAGCTGCGCCGAACGGCGTACGCTTTCCAAAGCTAGGCATGTTGCTGCGTAAATCGTAGACCCATACACGCTGCGTGCAGCCTTGATCCTGGCGAGGGCTATTGGTGGTGCCTTTCTGGAAAAACAGCACGTTCGTCTTCACTCCTTGGGCGTAAAAGATGCCCGTCGGCAGCCGCAGAATGGTGTGCAGATTGCATTTGTCCATCAGGTCACGGCGCACGTCGGTGCCGACGCCGGCTTCGAACAATACGTTGTCCGGCAGCACCACGGCGGCACGGCCACCGGGTTTGAGTCCGCGATATATGTGCTGCAAGAAGGCCAGTTGCTTGTTACTGGTCTTGTAGGTGAGGTCATCACGGGTCGGACCGCCGCCGCCCCTGGCGGTACCGAACGGTGGGTTGGAAAGGATGACATCCACTTTCGGCAGATTGGCCCCGGTTTGCCCGAGGGCGTTGCCCAAGTGCACCACGCCTTCTTCATCACCTTCCATGCCGTGCAACAAAGTGTTCATCAGCGCTAGACGACGTGTACCAGGCACTAGCTCTACGCCGACAAAAGCACGGTTGCGCTGGAAGCTTCGGGCTTTTTCGTCGAGGTCGTAATGTTCGTCGGTTTTACCTTTGATATAGGCGTCGGCAGCAATCAAGAAGCCAGCAGTACCAGCAGCCGGGTCCTGAATGGTTTCGCCGGCCTGAGGCTTGATGCAGTTAATGATGCTGTCAATCAACGGGCGCGGGGTGAAGTACTGGCCGGCACCGGATTTGGTTTCGCTAGCGTTCTTTTCCAGCAGACCTTCATAAAGATCTCCCAGACCATCCCGGCGGGCGCTGAACCAGTCAATGCCGTCGAGGCTTTTGATCAGTTGTTCCAAGTGGCGCGGTTCTTTCAGACGAGTCTGGGCATCGGCATAGATGGCCGCGATCAACGGGTCACTATTTTTACCCAGATCGAGCAACATCTGCCGGTAGTGGTCGAGCAGATTAATGCCCGACTTACTGGCCAAGTCCGGCCAGCGCGCGCCTTCCGGTAGCTTGTGGCTGAAGCTGTCGTTGTTCTGAACCTGTTCAAATTCCATTTTGATGAACAGCAGCAACACCAACTCGGTGACGTAGTCGCTGTAGTTGATGCCGTCGTCACGGAGGACGTCGCAAAGGTTCCAGAGCTTCTGGACGATGTCGCTGTTGTTCATGGGAAGTACTCTAAAAAGGGTCTGAATATGAGTCGAAAAAGGTGAAGGGTTCGGCTCATCAAGTCGGTGGAGTGATGACGCTCAGGCAGCTGATGTCGTCATCGGTGGGCGGGGCGGGCAGGTGGCCGTCACGCAAAAAAGTCTGTTGTCGCTGGGCACACAAACCTGCCCAGAAACCATCGCTCGCCAGCAACCAGTGTTGGTTCGGGCGGGCAGGCCAGTAATTGATTTCAGGGCTGCTCGTTCGCCTGGCGCTGAAGCAGCGGGTCAACGTATGACGCGATGACGCCCGCGCAATCTGTGCGTGGGTAAGGTCGCCCAGCCAGTTGGGAGCGCAATGTACAGCACTCAGCCACCTGATTTCACCGTCATGTTCAATGGCGCCGAGGCAGCAGTCACCTTCATGGACAGTGAATGCAGTATCGGGAAGCAGGCAGAGCACCAGATAGCTGCAGGCCGCGAGGGGGAAATCATCACGTAGCATCTGATGGCTGCGGGCAATGAGGCGCAACATCGCGTCGGCCAATTGCTCGGCGTTCAGTTCAGCCATTGGGAGCTGGCTAAAACCGATGGTTAGCTCATTGAGCAGAGCTTGGGCCTGTTCCCCACTGCGAGGATGACTGCTGCTGCCGTCGGCAACCAGGTAGACGCTGGCGCGTGCCTGAGTCGCATGGGCAAAGGCATCACGGTTATCCTCGGTGTGGGTGCCTGCCTGTGTGAGCCATCTTATCGTTGCGACCATTCAGGCGGAGACCTGGACGATTTGGTGCAAACGCTGCCAGATGATCTGTTCACGCTCGCTATCGCCGTGAGCGGCATCCTGTACCAGGTAGCCAAAATCGTTATTCCCCAGCAGTTCTGCCAGTGTTTGAGACAGATAGGTACGCAGCTCAGGGGCGGTAGACGCGACTTCATTTGCCAGTTCTTCGCGACCGTTAACCAGATTGAGTATGTCCTCCAGGTCTTGGCTGCCCAGTGGGTTCTGGGCGCCACGGCCTGCGTAGGCTTCAAGTTTGCTACCCAGGAAGTAGGGCGGGCTGAACAGGCGAATGCGACGACCGCTGGGTAGTTCGTGCCATTGCGCGCTGGCCAATCCATCTTTAAACCAACGGTTGTTGCAGCCCAGCAGGTTGGCGGTTTCGGCGTCTGCGGGCATGAAGTCGACTTTTAATTCGCCGAGACGCATGCGGCAGATGACTTCATCCTGCTGCGATTGCTTGAAACCTTTTCGCTTGAGCTGTTCCACCAACTGTTGCCACTGGGCATAGCCGGTCAGGTGCACGACCAGATCGACATCATCGGTGTAGCGCACTTCTTCGAGGCTGAACTCATCGGTCAGCAGCAGCGCTGTGGTGCAACCGCCGACGAAGGCGACCTTCCGGCACAGCTCTTCTCCGAGCGCTTTGGCGACGACTTCAAGCATCTCGATGTTCTGTGTTCGGCTCATGATTGAAGAATCTTTTCGCGTAACAGTTGATTGGCGAGATTGGCTTCCCGGGCATTACCCAGACGAACGGCATCAATCAGCGCCAGGTATTCATACAGCCGAGGATCTTTTTTGACGGCGCCCGGAACTGTCTTGAACAGCGGGGTGATGGATTGTCCTTTGCGAGCGCCATAGGCGTCTGGCCAGACGTAGATAAGGTCACCACCGCTCATCAGCTTGTCCTGGAGCACGGGGGCGGAAAAGCCGGTTGGGATGCCCCGGACAATTTCTGCGGGTTTTACCGGAAAGACATAACGCAAGCCGTGCTCGATAAAGCCTAACAGTGCTTTGCTGTTGACTAGAATGAAATGGGAGCGTGGGTCAAGGCGTAATAATCCGATCTCCAGACAGCGTTTCAATGCCGCGCCGACCTCGGTTTTGCTGATGCCAAGTGAGGCTTCCAGGGCGCGAACAGAGTAGCTCTCGTGATGGACTGGCGGATCTTGTTCTGAGCTGTCTTCCCAGCCTCGCCATTGTTTGACTTCGTCGTTATCGCTGAGCTTGATCAGTTCTGCTGTTTCGCTGTCGAGTTTGCGCTGCGAACGCTCACGCTGTTCCAGGCAAATCAGTTTGATCAGCAAAACTACGTCTTGACTCTTCATGGGGCCTCGGCTAGCTAATGTCCTCTGTCCTAGGACTGAGGACAGTGTAGGCGTTTTTGCTTAACGCCTGTCAACTGGCTCAGCCGACTTCTGGCCAAAGATTGTCATTCAAAGCTTCCAGTACTTTATCCAGTTTGCCGCCGAGGTGCCGATTCAGGCTTTTGATGCCGCCATCGTTCTGAAAGGCTTCGTTGACTTGTTGTGTGTCGATGATCACCTCGTGTACCAATTGTTTGGCCAAGCGATCAAGCCACTTACGTTGTACCGGCGTCCACTGCTCAAGTGCGTAGATTTTTTGCATGGCGTTGGCCACGCGTTGATCGAAGGGCAGCAGAGCTTCACCGATAGCGGCTTGGCGGATGTAACCAATGATGCTGGCAGCGATTTCCTGGTTGGTCTGATTGCGCCACGCGCTTTTGAGGCTAACTTCGCTGAACCCATGTTGATCCAGCAGCAAGCGGACATTGCGCAGTTGTTCACGAGTGAGGTCTCTCGGTCGATTGACTACCACGCCCAGAGCTGCGGATTGGTTGAGCTGGCTGTGGACGAAATCGTGAAAGCTTTCGAGATAGTCCTGGGGTTTGTGGTAGGCGCCGTAGCTTTGCTCGCGCACCATCAGTTCGTCACGATGGGTGGAAATAATCGGATAGTTGTCCGAGCCCATCAGGTTGCTGACGGCATCCAGTTGGGTCAGCAACTGGCTATGCTGGCTAATAAACTGGGCCGCCTGCATGGGTCCCAGTTCGTGCAGATGCTTGTGCAGTTTGGCGGGTTCTACCCCCCAAATATCTTCAAGCTCTTCGAGCTTTTTCTTCAACGAGGGCTTGGTCTCAGCTTTGTGGTCGGCCTTGCGCAGAATTCGCATGATGCGCTGGCTGAGTACGTCGAGCACGTCATGGGCATGGCTACTGTCTTCCTGATTGCCGGGGGCGTTATGACTGGCTTCGCTGGTGAGTTCGCTGACCAATTGCGCCAGTGAGACATCCGGGTTCTTCACCAGAGGCTTCATGGTGTCGACGGCTTCCAGGCTAGCGTAGAGGTCGACGGGGTCGTAGATGCGGAAGACCGTTTTGCCGATTTCGTCGCAACGACGGGTGGCGCGCCCTTTCATCTGTTCATAGAGAATGCGTGAGCGCACCCGACGCATAAACACCAGGTTGCAGATTTTCGGCACGTCGATGCCGGTGGTGAGCAGGTCTACGGTAATCGCGATGCTCGGGTGTGGTTCGTTTTTGTATTTACGAATCAGTTGTTCAACTTTGTCGCTCTGGCCGGTGATGATTTGCACCGTTGCCTGGTTATATTGCTCGCCGTAAGCGTCTTTGAAGGCCGCATTCAAAAGGGTTTTCACCCGTTCGGCATGGGCCTGATTGACGCAGAAAATCATGGTTTTTTCTTCGCCGAAAGGGTCTAGTTCATTGGCCAAGGCATCGCAGATCACTTTGTCAAAAGCCGGGGTGATTACTCGGCGATTGAATGACTCGATGTTGAAGTTGAGTTCGTCCTCCAGCTCGGCGACATCAACTTCGCCGGTCTGGGTGTTAATGATGCTGACCGATTCCCCTTTCTCGAAGTGAATGCCGTTTTTGCTGAGCTGGGTTTCGTATCGAATCGGCGGTTCATGGTCGATCAACCAATCATCTGCCACAGCTTCGCGGTAGCTGTAGGTGAACACCGGTTTGCCAAAAATCTCGCTGGTGTGTTTGGCCGGCGTAGCGGTCAGGCCGACTTTGCAGGCATCAAAATAATCCAGTACACGGCGGTACTGTGACAGGTACTGGTTGTGATCACGGACAGCCAGCTCACCCTCGCTCATCTCTTGGTCAAGAGTGTAACCACGGTGGGCTTCGTCAACGATGATGCAGTCGAACTCGCCAACCGACGGCGGTGTGTCAGAGCGGAAAATACGACTGACCATGGCTTGTACGGTGGCCACCTGGATGCGGGTTTCCGCTTCGGCTTCCATGTCGCCCAGCTCTTTGATGTCGTAGATCTGAGCGAGTGTGTGGTTTTGCTCAAGGGCGGTGTCGTTAAACGAGTCGATGGCCTGTTGGCCAAGGGCGCTGCGGTCGACCAGAAACAAAATGCGTTTGAAGCGTTCTGCTTTCAGAAAGCGGTACATCAGGCCAATGATCGTGCGGGTTTTGCCCGTGCCGGTGGCCATGGCAAGCAAGCAGTCGCGTTGGTTGTTGGCAAACGCCTGTTCTACTGCATGGATGGCCTTTTCCTGATAGTCGCGCAACTTCAGATAGGAGAAGCCTTCTTCCTTGAGCTTTGCTTCTGCTTCTGCCTGACTGCGTTTGAGCAGATCCAGTAAATCATTGGGCGTATGGAAATCTTGCAGGGGGCGGGCAGTGTAAGCCGGGCTGCGCAAATCGCGGAACCAGGTCCCGGATTGTTCGGCCAGCTGCTTGATGTAAGGGCGACCATTGCAGGCAAAGGCAAAGGGCACTTTGAAATATGCTCCTTCACCATCATTCCATGGGGTTTGGAGGCCGGCGACTAGCCATGGCTGCTGATGTTCCGGGGCGAATTTGAATTCGCGAGAATAGCGCTCTGCTTGGGGAATGCGGTCTGCAATGTTGATACGTTTACGCTTGGCCTCGACGATGGCGACCGGCGTCAAACCTGCGAACAAGACATAGTCGGCACAGGCTTTTGGGCTGCTGGTCGGCCATTCAGCAATAGCTTTATTCTTGCCCTTCTCGGGACGGGCGCCTTTTCCGTAAGTCAGGTCGAGGGAGTCAGCTTCCCAGCCCGCGTCGAGCAGCTGCTGGTCGATGAGGATGCGGGTGAGGTCTTCACTCAGGTCGAACTTATGGGTGGCCTGCATTGTGCGATGCATGACTTGTGACGACGCTTGAGGCTGAGTCAAAAGTTGAATTTGCAAAGCTTTAATGCGCTGCTCGTGCTCAAGGCGCAACTTCGCAAGGTCGGCCTCATGCTGTTTGGCTTGCTTCTTATAAAGGCAAGATTCCGCCTCCATTTGCCCGGCGAGAACGGAATACTCTTCGGCCTCGCGTTTCATCAGGTCAGCCAGTTGCTGGTTACTTTCAAGCTTCTGGCTGGACTCGTTCAATTGCGTTTTCAGTTGCTCGATCTGATTTTGTAGGTCGCGCAATGGGGCGCTGGGGTCATCCGGTTTTACAAAAGGCCCAGGTTCGAACTTGTCGCCATTATTTCCGAACGATCGGTGGTACCAAATGGCAAGAGCGCGAGCAACCTTTAGCCCATCCATCGCCTCACGGTGTTGAGTTCGAAATTGGTGGGTGGCTTTATTGCCTTCGACTCGAAGTGTACGAAAGAGGTCGCGGATTTTTTGATCGAGTTGGATTTCCCGACCTAACTTGTAAAGTAGGTCGGCCTGCTTGGTCATTGCATCAAACTCAATACCGGTGCGGCTGGCCAGGTCTTGAGCCAAAGCCTCACCCAATTGACGTAGCTTTATCAGTGTGGTGTTGGGATCGCTGGCAAAGTTCTGCTCGGCCGTGCTCGCAAGCTGAAGGAAAACGGGGTCGTGTTCCTGGAGAAACGAGAAGTTACTGATCGCGGCCATGTTCATTCCTGTGCATGCTCATCCCTGGATTGCGCCTAGTTGAGCTTAGTTTGCGCAATATTGCGTTGAGCTTAACCAAGATTGGCCAGGTTTGACTATGGCTTGGTAGGGCTTAGTGCCAGCACCCGCTGTAATGAGCTTTTTTTGTGTCTGAGGATTTCTCTTGTTGGTCGATAGCTTGATCTATGTTCAATTCGACGCAAGGTTCTACGTACAAAAAGATGTGTGTGCGCACGATAGTGAGTGAGGGGTGAATAGAGTGACAGTGGTCATTAGTAACGTTGATGTGTCCCAGGAAATGATCGATGAGCTTGAGGATCTTCGCGTTGAAGCAGCAGCTGGGGAGCGATTGATCTGTTTTGATCAGGCCAAGGCAGTTAGTCACGACGATATGCGGGCACGGTACGCCAGGAAAGACTAAGAGCTCGCGAGCGGTAGACGCATCCGCACAGGCGATACGCAGATCCTGTGGGAGAGGGCTTGCACGCGATGACGGCGGCAGATCCAACATTGATGTGACAGACATACCGCTATCGCGGGCAAGCCCGCTCCCACAGGGATCTGCGGTGCGGGTTAAATTGCGTACCTATGAAAAAGCCCCCGCAACCGTGAGGTATCGGGGGCTTTTTGTGGGCAGCTCAGATCACTCCTGAGCCGTCGCCCCGTCCTTGGCCTGACGCTTGACGATGATGTCCACCAACCGTTGGGCCAGCGCCGGGTAGTTCTCGTCGAAGTGATGGCCGCCAGGCAGTTTCATCGCTTCGCCTACGGCGGTCTTGTCGGTGCAGCCGCTTTCGTCGACTTCTTCTTCGCCGTAGATGCACACCACTTTTTCCGGTGGCAGCTTGGCCATTTCCGGGCCGGTGGCGGCTTCTTTGCCGGCGTTGCCGAGCCAGCCTTCGACTTCGATTTCGAAGCTGCCGGTGCGGGCGAAGGCCAGAAGGATGATGGCGTCGACGCGTTGTTGTTCCGATTCGGCCAAGCGGTTGTAGATCGCTGGCAGTACGTCAGCGCCGAACGAGTAACCGGTCAGGATGAAGCGCTTGGTGCCCCATTTCTGCCGGTAGTGCTGCATCAGTTCGGCGAGGTCCAGCGCGCTTTGCTCCGGGCTCTTGTGCTGCCAGTAGTAGCGCAGGGTGTCGATGCCGACCACAGGATAGCCAATCTTGGCCATCTCGCCCGCCACGTCACGGTCAAGGTCACGCCAGCCGCCATCACCGGACAGGAACAGGGTGACGGTGTCCTTGGCCTGGCCTGCTGGCACTTCGACCACTGGAATCTGCAAGCCACCAGCGGCTTTGTCGCCACCGACGAGAATCTTGCGCAGTTCGTTGTTCAGCACTTGCGGCAGGTTGATGTCGTAGTCGCTGATGCTGGTTTCGGCATTGGGTTGGTCGCGCACGAAACCGGCACTGGTGTCGTCCGGGTTGTCGTTCCACGCCACCAGCCAGTGGCCGTGGGCGGCGCTTTTCGGCAGCAGGTGGGTGCAGCCCGGTTTTTCCAGGGCCAGGTCGACGGAAACAGCCTGGGCCTTGTCACTCTTCTGCTCGGACAACCAGCGCCACGCCAGCACGGCGCCAGGGCCGATGCCGCTGACCAGAGTCGCCGGGCCTTTGAGTTCTCTCAGGCCCGATTGCAGGGCGCGGCTTTGCAGCAGGCAGTCTTTGGGCAGGATAACCTGGACAATCTGCGCTGAACTGGAGCGGCTCAGGGTCATCAATTGCTGATCGCTGAGCTTCTGGTCTTCATTGACCGCCACCAGTACCTGGGCTTTCGGCGTGGTGCCGGGAATCACACGGGTCATCGCCGCGCCATCAGCCGGTGTCAGCAGTTCGAGCGTCGGAGCCGGTGCCGGACGTTTCAGGTACCAGTAACCGCCACCGAGAATCAAGGCCAGCACTACCAGTGTGGCCAGTACGTACCGCAAGGAGCGTTGAATCATCAGCGTTTCACCAATCCAGTCAAGCCGCCCGCAATCAGGGCAGCAGTATCGGCCAGGGCTACCAGCGGATCGAGTCCGGCGGGCACGGCCATATAACGGGGTTCCCAGTCAGGCTGGAACTTGTCTTTGAAACGGCGCAAGCCTTGGAAGTTGTAGAGCTGCTCACCACGGCGGAAAACCATCGAGCCCAGGCGCTGGGTCAGTGGTGCGCCACGACGGGGTTGCAACCCCGACAACGGCACCATGCCCAGGCTGAAGCGCGCGTATCCATGATTTTTATAATGTTGAATCAGGCCGACCATCATGAACTCCATGGTCAGTTTTGGCGCGTCCGGGTGCGCACGCATCAGGTCGAGGCTGGCCAGGTCATGGCCATAAGTCTCGAGCAAGTTGGCGAACGCTACCGGGCGACCTTCAAAGCGGATCACCGCAATGCGGAAATGCTTGAGGTAATCATCGCTGAAACGGCCCAGCGAGAAGCCTTTCTCGCGCACGTTCTTGCCGGTCAGCCAGGCATCGGAAATCACCTTGAGCTCATCCATTGGCGCATGACCCGGCTCAAAGATCTCCAGCGACAACCCGTCGCGGGTACCGCGGTTCCAGGTGTAGCGCAGGTCTTTCATCTCTTTGCCCTTGGCTTCGAGATCAAATCGATGCAGATCGACTCGGGCTTCTTCGCCCAATTTGATCGCGGTCAGGCCGATGTCCATGTAGTACGGCAGGTTCTCGGCGCGCACCTGATAGAACACAGGACGGGCGTGGTGGACGTCGCAAAGGTCACGGAACTGCCAGATCATCTCGGCGCGTTGCTGGGTCGGACCGATCGGGTCGTACAGCGCCACCAGGCTGCGCCCACGGCGGGCGTACATCAGAAACGCCTCGTCGTTAGGGTGAAACAGCAGCGCCTTGTCACCGGTCAGAGCGAGGCCGCCATCCGGTTGGGCTGAAGCCATGAGGATCCTGGACGCGCGCTCCAGTTCATCCGGCGTCGGCAAGTGAATGACCGGACGGGCGGTGCGCAGCAGCCACGTCAGGGACACCACGACCAGCAGCACGGCGGCGCCCAGCAACGAGCGCAAGCCACGCGGCGCGTCGGCGTCGAGGGTGAACTGCCACCAGAGTTGGTGGCTGTATGGAACGTCCTGATACGCAAACAGCAGCAACCAGATCGAGGCCCCCAGCACGCACAGGCTCGACACCAGATACAGCGGCGAGAAGGGCAGTTCGGTGAGGCGGCTCGGGCGATAGAACGAGCGACGGAAAACCCCCAGCAAGCTGGCGATGAGGGTCATCAGGCAGGCTTCTTCCCAGTCAAAACCCTTGAGCAGGGAGAGCAGGGCGCCGACCAGCAGCAAAATAGTGGTCAGCATCCAGGCGGCCGACAAACGTCGGCGCAAGCCTTGAGCCAGCAACAGGCACAGCACGCCGATCAGGCTGGCGCCGAAGTGCGAGGCGTCGACCAGACGATGCGGGATCAGAAAACCGATGTGTTCCAGGCGGGTATCGATTTCCGGGGTCACGCCGGAAAACAGCAGCACTACCCCAGACAGGAATACCAGCACCGCCAGAATTGGTGCGGCGAGGCCGGACGCTGCACGTAGGGACTGACGCGACTGAAACAGGCGCTGGCCTTCATTAATCAGCAGGAAGATGCAGGCCACCAGCAAAGGCAACACCACATAAATCAGTCGATACAGCAGCAGGGCCGCCGCCAGTGGTGCTGCGCCGAGTGAATCGGCAAAGGCAGCCAGCAGGATCGCCTCGAATACGCCGACCCCGCCCGGCACGTGGCTGAGTACACCCGCGGCCAATGCCAGCAAGTACACCAGCAGGAAGGCGCCGAAGGGTGGGGCTTCCGGCAGCAACAGATAGAGCACGGTCGCGGCGGCGGCCACGTCCAGGGCAGTGATGATCAGTTGCAGGAAGGTCAGGCGGCGGCCGGGCAGGCGCAAGGTGCGGCGACCGACTTTAACCAGCAGGTTGTCCGGCGAAGGCTGTTCCGGCAGGCGACGGCGGTAGATGCCGATGGCCAGTACGCTAAAGAGCAGCAGGACAGCTGCGGCAATCACGCCGAGCAATGTCTCGGACAGGCCCAGGGCGGTAGAGGCGGCCGGCAGATCACTAAGGGTTGCCAGCGCGGCCAGCGGTGGCAGGGCGCAACCGAGCGACAGGCTGGCAAACAACGTCATGTGAGCGACGTCTCCAGCCCCCAGGCCATGACGCGCATATAAACGGTAGCGAACCGAGCCCCCCGAGAGCATGGAAAGGCCGATGGCGTTGCCGATGGCAAAGGCCGTGAAGCCACCAAGTGCAAGGATTCGCGGCGGCAGCGTCACGCCCGCATAGCGGCTGGCCGACCATTCGTAGCCCAACAGAATGATGAAGCCGACGATGGTCGCACCCAGTGCGCCGAGCAGGGCCGGTTTCGGGACTTCCAGGATCGAATCGTGCAAAGCGTACAGGTCGAGTTCGCTCAGCAGATGACGACAGGCAATCAGCGCGATCGCGAACAACAGCAGCGTGACCGCCAGGCCAATGGGCTGGCGGTATTTGCTGATCAAATCGAGCAGGTGCAAACGCCCGGCCTTGATCGGTTGTGTCGCTGTGACGGTGTCTTGTGGATCAGACGAGTTGGCGCGCATCAATCACCTCTTGGATTGTGCGCGACAGGATGGAGGTATCGAGCCAAGTTACCAATCCCTGTAGAAAAAAATAATCACAAATATTAACGCCTCTCACCGGTTTGCGGCGATGGACTGTCATGAGTCGTAGAGGGTGCCACCTGAGTTGCAGCATAGTCTGAACCCGGCAGTTTGATGATCCCTGGCGCTTCACGACACTGTGACAGATCATTGTTGCGAAAGGACTTTTTCTGCAGATACAAAAAAGGCCACTCTTTCGAGTAGCCTTTTTTGATGTTTGGTTGCGGGAGCCGGATTTGAACCGACGACCTTCGGGTTATGAGCCCGACGAGCTACCAGACTGCTCCATCCCGCGTCTGTGTGGCGGCATTCTACAGGCGAACGGCGGGGTGTCAACCGTTAATCCAGATATAGGTCAAATAAGCGTAAATGATCGGCGAACGGTTGCAGGGGAGACCTAAGTTTCGGAATCAGAACGATTTCTCATTTCTGGCCACGATCGCCTAAAGGCTCCATTTCTTCGCTCATACCTACAAAACAGGCGCGCACAAAAAAGGCCACTCTTTCGAGTAGCCTTTTTTGATGTTTGGTTGCGGGAGCCGGATTTGAACCGACGACCTTCGGGTTATGAGCCCGACGAGCTACCAGACTGCTCCATCCCGCGTCTGTGTGTCGGCATTCTACAGAGGATCGCAGGGGTGTCAACCTCAAATTATGGAAAAACCTGTTCCTGTTCAACCGCTTAGCTTGCAAGCAAGACCTGGATAACGGCTGAAAGGCACGCCCGGCAAGGCTTGCAGCTCTATTGGCACCTCACAGTCGATTGATAAAATAAATGCACTGCGTCCTTTCCTACGTGTGAAAAAGAACATTCAGACTACTGGTGCT
Source organism: Pseudomonas sp. 3296 (assembly GCF_031456615.1). Lineage (NCBI taxonomy): Bacteria > Pseudomonadati > Pseudomonadota > Gammaproteobacteria > Pseudomonadales > Pseudomonadaceae > Pseudomonas > Pseudomonas sp. 3296. Next base: position 131,978 of record NZ_JAVDUY010000003.1, on the reverse strand, counting down.
ATATACAGGTGCGAGTGAGATACTGCTTATCCGACACGCCAACACGCCCTTTCTCCGTCATGAACTGCGCTTTTATATGACCCAGCGAAAAATCATCCACGTCGATTGTGACTGCTTTTACGCTGCCATCGAGATGCGTGACGACCCGCGCCTGGCCGGCAAACCGTTGGCAGTGGGTGGTTCGGCGGATCGGCGGGGAGTGATTGCGACCTGTAACTATGAGGCGCGCGCCTATGGCGTGCGTTCAGCCATGTCTTCCGGGCATGCGTTGAAGCTGTGCCCGGACCTGACCATCGTCAAGCCGCGCATGGACGCCTATAGAGAAGCGTCGAAGGAAATTCACACAATCTTTCGCGACTACACCGACATGATCGAGCCGCTGTCCCTCGATGAGGCCTACCTCGATGTGTCGGACAGCACGCATTTCGGTGGCAGCGCGACGCGTATCGCCCAGGACATCCGTCGGCGGGTGTCCAATCAATTGCATATCACCGTGTCGGCCGGCGTGGCGCCGAACAAGTTTCTGGCCAAAATCGCCAGTGACTGGAAAAAACCCAACGGGCTGTTCGTCATCACGCCGGATCAAGTGGAAGACTTTGTCAGCGGCTTGCCGGTGAGCAAGTTGCACGGTGTGGGTAAAGTCACGGCCGATAAGCTGGGCAGGCTTGGCATCGTCGATTGCTCGCATTTACGCGAGTGGGACAAATTGGCATTGGTGCGCGAATTCGGCAGCTTTGGCGAACGACTCTGGAGTCTGGCCCGTGGGGTAGATGACCGTTTGGTCCACAACGACAGTCGGCGGCAGTCGATCAGTGTTGAAAATACCTACGACGTAGATTTGCCGGACCTGGTGAGCTGCCTGGATAAATTGCCCGAACTGCTGGAAACCCTGGCGGGGCGCATGGCGCGAATCGATAGCAGCTATCGGCCGGGCAAGCCGTTCGTCAAAGTGAAATTCCACGACTTTACCCAGACCACGCTGGAGCAGGCCGGGGCAGGGCGGGATTTGGGGAGTTATCAGCTTTTACTGACCCAGGCGTTCAATCGCGGCGGGAAACCGGTGCGTTTGTTGGGGGTTGGGGTCAGGCTTGAGGATTTGCGGGGTGGGTTTGAGCAGATGGAGTTGTTTGAGCGGTAGTTCGGTGGTGAATTGAGGGCCCCATCGCGAGCAAGGATCTATGCTGCTGCATAGATCCATTGTGGGAACGAGCTTGCTCGCGATGCTTTTAGTTCGGTCCCGGATCCGCTACCAAGCGCCCTGCATCCTTGGTCAACGACTTGAGGAATTCAGTCTGCAACTCAGGATCATTGCGCGTCAGTTCGATCAGGCTTTGTTCCAGTTCGCTGGCTTCCTCTTCAAGACCCAGGTCTGAAAGGCGCTTGACCCGGTGTACCCACTGGCTCACTTCGTCGTCTTCAAGGTCGTCATAAATCAGCTCGTGGGCCTCGAGCAGCTTGCCGCGCAAAGAGCTGCTGACCGCCAGGGATGAGTCGGTATGCACATCATCCTGCCCATCTTCGACGCTGATCAGCAGGCGGGTCAGATGATTGATGTCATGTTCGGCGAACGGGCTGTCCAGCAGATTCAGGCGCAGAACGCCGTTTTTGTCGGTGCTCAGTTCGAATGTTTCCTTGCCGGCCTTGACCTCCACCGGACGCTCACTCCAGGGCAGGCTCGAGTATTCGGTGCGTTTGTCGCGCTGAACCTCGTCGATACCCGCCAGGTTTTGCTGCGCACGACCGTGGGATTGCACGTTCATGAACGGGTTGAGCCCGGCGAAACCGTAGCTCAGCCAATCCTTGGTCACGCTGTCTGGCAGATTGCCGAGGGCAAACACGTTGACCACGTTCGCACCGACACCGGCCACGACGGCCACTGCGCCCAGCGGGATCTCGTAGACCTCCCGCCAGGGTTGGTAAGGCGTGTAGCGATCGTAGTGGCGCGTGACTTCGAATTCGGTGACTTCGAAGGTCTTCTGCTCGTGGATTTTCACCCGACGTTGCGGCAGATCAAGCACCTTGGGCTCGCCGACATCGATCTGCAGGCTGTGATCGAGCAGTTTGCGCTCGACACGTTCCTCGTGCTCGCTGCGTTGCGACATGTGATTGGCGCAGCCGCTGACCAGCAGGGTGCCGCACAGGGCGGCACCACCGAGGCCTAAGGTGTTTCGCTTGAACATGACTTCTCTATCTGGTGTCAGCGGCGGATACGGGCCTGGAGGAAAGACAGCACGTCAGCAACCGGCAGCGCTTGCGCTTCAGGTTCGGTGCGGCTCTTGTATTCCAGATTGCCTTCGGCGAGGCCGCGGTCACTGACCACGATCCGGTGAGGAATGCCGATCAGCTCCATGTCCGCAAACTTGATGCCCGGGCTGGTTTTCTTGTCGCGGTCGTCCAGCAGGACTTCGAAGCCGGCAGCCGCCAGTTCTGCGTAGAGCTTGTCAGTGGCTTCGCGAACCTGTTCGGTTTCGTAGCGCAATGGCACCAGGGCGACCTGGAACGGCGCAAGCGTGTCGCTCCAGATGATGCCGTTGGCGTCGTTATTCTGCTCGATGGCCGCCGCGACCACGCGGGAAACGCCGATGCCGTAGCAACCCATTTCCAGGGTGACCGGCTTGCCGTTCTCGCCCAGCACTTCGCACTTCATCGCTTTGCTGTACTTGTTGCCCAGCTGGAAAATGTGCCCGACTTCGATGCCGCGCTTGATTTCCAGGGTGCCCTTGCCATCCGGGCTTGGATCACCGGCGACTACGTTGCGCAGGTCGGCAACGGTTGGAACTGGCAGATCACGCTCCCAGTTCACGCCGAAGTAGTGCTTGTCGTCGATGTTGGCGCCGATGCCGAAGTCGCTCATCAGTTCGACGGAGCGGTCGATGATGATCGGCAGTGGCAGGTTCAACGGACCGAGGGAGCCGGCGCCGGCGCCAATGGCGTCGCGCAGTTCGCTTTCGGAGGCCATGACCAGCGGGCTGGCAACGCCTGGCTGGTTGGCGGCCTTGATTTCGTTCAGCTCATGGTCGCCACGGATGATCAGGGCAATCAGCTTGCCTTTCTCTTCTGCGTGAACGACCAGGGTCTTGATGGTCTTTTCGATCGGCAGATTGAATTTTTCCACCAGTGCGGCAATGGTCTTGGTGTCAGGCGTATCAACCAGACGCAGTTCTTCGGCCGGTGCTGGGCGAGAAGTTTCACGCGGTACGGCTTCGGCTTTCTCGATGTTCGCCGCGTAGTCGGAACCGTTGCTGAAGACGATGTCGTCTTCGCCGGATTCAGCCAGAACGTGGAATTCGTGGGAGCCAGCACCGCCGATGGAGCCGTTGTCGGCTTCTACAGGGCGGAACTTCAGGCCCAGACGGGTGAACACGTTGCAGTACGCCTGGTGCATGCGGTCGTAAGTGACCTGCAGCGAAGGCTGGTCCGCGTGGAACGAGTAGGCGTCCTTCATGATGAATTCACGGCCGCGCATCAGGCCGAAGCGTGGGCGGATTTCATCACGGAATTTGGTCTGGATCTGGTACAGGTTGATCGGCAGCTGTTTGTAGCTGCTCAACTCGTTGCGCATCAGATCGGTGATGACTTCTTCGTGGGTCGGGCCGGCGCAGAAATCGCGACCGTGGCGATCCTTGAAGCGCAGCAATTCAGGGCCGTATTCTTCCCAACGACCGGATTCCTGCCACAGCTCAGCCGGTTGTGTGCTCGGCATCAACACTTCGAGAGAACCCGCAGCGTTCATTTCTTCACGAACGACGGCTTCGACCTTGCGCATGACTCGCAAGCCCATCGGCAGCCAGGTGTAGAGGCCTGAGGCAAGTTTGCGGATCATGCCGGCGCGCAGCATCAGCTGGTGGCTGATCACGACCGCGTCGGAAGGCGTTTCTTTCTGTGTGGCGAGCAAAAATTGACTGGTGCGCATGGTTGGCCGTTGTCGGTTGCTGATGACGAGAAATGACGGAGCATTGTACGGGCGAGATCCGCTGGCGTACAGGCGTGCGGTCGGTGGTGTGGCACGAGGGCGGTATTCATGCCGCCCTTTGCGATGCGTCCTACGATTCTTCCACGATCTGGGTCGGCAACGGTTCCGGTGTCGGTGTCGGGCCTGCGCGACGGCTTTCCTGGTACCAGTGCAGGGCGATCAGCAGCAGTGTCGGAACGCCGAGCAGGGCAGTGATCAGGAAGAAATTGTGGTAGCCGAACTTCTCGACCATGACCCCCGAATAGCCGCCGATCAGGCGTGGCAGCAGCAGCATGATCGAGCTGAGCAGGGCGTATTGGGTGGCGGAAAACTTGAGGTTGGTCAGGCTCGACAGGTAAGCGACGAAGGCTGAGGTCGCCAGGCCGGAACTGAAGTTGTCCAAGGAAATGGTGACGATCAGCATGTTCAGGTTGGCGCCCATGTCGGCGAGCATCAGGAACAGCAGGTTGGTGCCGGCCGACGCAATGCCGCCGATCAGCAGGATCGGCAGGATGCCGAAACGCACAATCAGCAGGCCGCCCATGCCGGCGCCGACGAGAGTCATGATCAAGCCGAAGATCTTGCTGACACCGGCAATCTGATCCTTGGTGAAGCCCTGATCGATATAAAACACGTTGGCCATGACGCCCATGACCGTGTCGGACATCCGGTAGGTGGCGATCAAGCCCAGCAGCAGGAGCGCTTGCCAGCGATAGCGCGTAATGAAGTCGTTGACCGGTGTCAGCACTGGTGCCAGGCCGCGGCGGCCCATCGTCGAGAGGCACAGGGCGGTCAGCGTGGTGTAGAGAATCGCCCGCAGCAGCGCCCGGTCTTCGAGGACCAGATCGAGCAGGCTGACGCCGCCGAACAGCACGCTGGCGAAGTCGGTGTTATAGAGCTGGGTGAACATGGCGGGCACTGACACCAGCAGCACGATCAGTACAAACACCGACGCCAGTTGATGCACAAAGCTGTAGCGGCCGGCCTGAAGCTGGGTGCGCAGTGGCACGGGCGGTTCGCGCATGAATATCGAGGTGAGCAACGCCGGGATCATCAGGGCGCCGAACAGTACGTAGGTGCCGGCCCAGGCCGAATGCTGATAGTTGAAGCCTGTGGAGCCGAAACCCTCGGCGAAGAACAGTGCGCCGGCGGTCGCCAGCAACGCGGCGACTCGATAACCGGACATATAGCTGGCGGCGAGGGCGGCCTGGCGACTGTCTTCGGCGATTTCCAGGCGGTAGGCGTCTACTGCGATGTCTTGCGTCGCCGAAGCGAAGGCTACGACCACGGCAATAGCGATCAACCAGGACAAATGTTTTTGTGGGTCACAAAAACCCATGCCGATCAGGCCGAGGATCACCAGCGACTGCGATAGCACCAGCCATGAGCGTCGACGCCCCAGCTTGCCGAGAAATGGCAGGCGCCATTGGTCCAGCAACGGGGACCACACCCATTTAAAGGCGTAGGCCAAGCCGATCAAACTTGCATAACCAATGGTTTCGCGGGCTACACCGGCCTCGCGAAGCCAGACGGAAAGCGTTGAAAACACCAGCATGTAGGGCAGGCCGGCGGCGAAACCAAGCAACAACAACACGAGCGTCGAGGGGCTGGCATAGGCGGCGAGCGCGGCGCGCCAGGTTTTACGGGGCATGGGCTGGAGTCTGCCTCAAGAAATACGGAAACAAAGGGCGCACTCTAACCGCTGTGCTCTACCGGACGCCAGCCATGGCGCTGAATATCAACACGATTATTCAGGACACTGATGCCTTCAGCACGTAATCGCGCGCGCTGCTCGTCCCCTGAAGGGCTGCCCACCGGCAGGCTGATCCGACCACCGGCACCCAGCACCCGGTGCCAAGGCAGTTTCGTGTCACCCGGCAATTGGCTCAGTGTGCGTCCAACCCAACGAGCGGCGCGACCGAGTCCGGCCAGCTCTGCCAATTGACCATAGCTCACCACTTTGCCCTCGGGCACTTGCGCCAGGGTCAGGTACAGCGCCGTGCGTCGGATTTGCGCCGGGCTTTCGGTATCAGCGGTTGGGTCGGTCACGTCCGGTGGTTCCTGAAAAAGTTCGCTTTGCCGTCTGTAGAGTAAGTCGGGGATCACGGATTGAGAAATGAACTCAATAGTAATAGTCGGGTCAGTCCTTGCTAGGGCCTTATTCCTGAGGATAATGCCGACTTTTTTTCGCAATCTTGAGCCTGTCTTTGCTTATGTTGTCCAGAACCTTGCTGTGCCTCGCTGTTGCCAGTGTCTCCTCACCTTTGCTCGCTGATACCGTCTGGTTAAAGAACGGAGACAAACTGAGCGGCAAGATCACGCTGTTCGATGGCGGCAAATTGCTGATTCAAACCGAGTATGCCGGTGCGGTCCCGATCGACTGGAAGCAGGTCAAAACCCTGGAGAGTGATCAGGAGTTACTGGTCAAGCAGGATGCCTACACCGGCGAGAAGGCCAAGTCGCTGCATGCGGCCGACGATGGCAAGGTGACGCTGCAAAATGGCGAGGCACCGAAGACGGTTGAGCTGGCCAGTATCCAGCAGATCCTCAAACCCAAGCCGGTCGTGGAAGATCTGGTGTGGAAGGGCAATATCGACGCCGCGCTGGATTACCAGCGGGCGGAAAATGACACCGATGACTACGACATCGACTTCAAGACCACGGCGCGCCACGGTAAATGGCGGCATATCGCAGAAGGCGAGTACAACCGCGAATTCCAGGATGACGTCGTGACCACTGACAACTGGCGGGCTGAATACTCCCTCGACCGCTTCCTGACTGAAAAATGGTTCTGGCAGGGTCGGGCTGTTTATAAGCGCGACAAAGTCGAAGACCTGTCCCGTCAGCGCACCGTCGGTACCGGTCCGGGCTACCAGTTCTGGGACAACGAATTGGGCGCATTCTCCCTGGGCTCGCTGGTCAACCGTACGGACTACGAGTTCACCGACGGCAGCAAGGAAAACTTCTATTCCCTGGCGATGAAGTGGGATTACAACCGCTACCTGATCGGCAAGAAGGTGGAGTTCTTCACCAATGGGGAGATTGGCAAGCCGTTGTCGGGCGTGGCCGATTACGCGCTGGATTCAGAAATTGGCTTGCGCTACAAGGTGACCGAATGGGCGTCGCTTAACCTGAAGGCGGAGCGGGATATCATCAGCGGTACCGATGAGTCTGATCTGGACAAGACGCGCTACACCGCAGGGTTTGGCGTGGCCTGGTAAGGCGTCAAAGAAAAATCGCAGCCTGGGGCTGCGATTTTTTTGTGCCTGAAAAACACACAGGCACAAAAAAGCCCCGCTTTTAAGGGCGGGGCTTTTTACTAAAGCAAGTACAAGTTAGATAACTTGAACTTCTTCAGCTTGCATGCCTTTCTGACCGCGGGTAGCGATGAAAGAAACCTGTTGGCCTTCTTTCAGGCTTTTGAAGCCGTCGGATTGGATAGCTTTGAAGTGAACGAACAGGTCGTCACCGGATTGTGGAGTGATGAAGCCGAAGCCTTTTTCATCGTTGAACCACTTAACGGTACCGGTTTGGCGATTAGACATGGTGTAACTCCTTGAACAAAGATAACTGCGACTCAGGAAGAACCCTGGCCGAGACTGAGTGCAAAGAGCAGGAAAAATTCTTGTAGATGGTTGGATCGAAATTCAACATATCGTGTAGAGATTCTCAGTGACACAAGCAGCACAGTGGCGCCACCTTAACCCTTTTTCCGGGACGTGCCAATGCTTCTTGCGAAGGTTTCTCTGTTTTCAGGACTGACGGTCCATTGGATTGAGTCAAAGGCCCCGAATTCACGGGACATCGTCGAGAATTGCTCCCCGGACTTTGAACCCGGAGCGCGCGCCCGGTAAGATGCCGGACAGAATTTTTCCACCTCGCTATTCAGGACACCCGCCATGAGCATCAAATCGGACAAGTGGATTCGCCGCATGGCGCAAGAGCACGGGATGATCGAACCCTTCGTTGAGCGCCAGGTGCGCGGCAGCGACGATAGCCGTGTGATCTCCTACGGCGTGTCCAGCTACGGTTACGATGTGCGTTGCACCAATCACTTCAAGGTGTTTACCAACATCAATTCGGCGATCGTCGACCCGAAAAACTTCGATGCGGGCAGCTTCGTCGATATCCACAGTGACGTCTGCATCATTCCGCCTAACTCCTTCGCCCTGGCCAGCACCGTCGAATACTTCCGCATTCCGCGCAATGTATTGACCATTTGCCTGGGTAAAAGCACCTACGCGCGCTGCGGCATCATCGTCAACGTCACCCCGCTCGAGCCCGAGTGGGAAGGTCACGTGACCCTGGAGTTCTCCAACACCACCAATCTGCCAGCGAAAATCTACGCGAACGAAGGTGTGGCGCAGATGCTGTTCCTTGAGTCCGACGAAGAGTGCGAAGTCTCCTATAAGGACCGTGGCGGCAAGTATCAGGGGCAGCGTGGAGTGACTCTGCCGCGCACCTGATCCGTTCATCTGGCCAATCAGCGGGAATTCTTGAGCGGGTAGACACTCTATTGGGTGTACTGCCCGGTTCGCGCACAGCGGACGGGGCCTTCGCTCAGGAGTGCTTTATGAAGATCGATCCTCGAATAAGTGCCGAACTGGCAAGGCTTGAGCCCAATCAGATTGGCGTTTTGGCCTGGTCCTTGTTGGCACATCCACCCGTCAGCATGGCGGGGGGCATCCCCGGTCAACCCGACCCCGATACTCCAAACGAGCAGCCTACGGAACCCGGTGAACCGACCTTGCCGGATGAGCCACCTCCCGCGCCTGTCGCATGATCTGCTGTTGAAAATGAATGGCCAGTCAGCTGATGTCCTTGAAGACTTCAGCTGACTGGCCATATTTCGTTGTCGCCGATCACAAAGATCCTGCAACGGTCATCCCGCTCGACCTGATACCCACCGGTAAACGCCCCAAAGGCCGGTAGCAGGCTGACGGCTTCTCCCAGCCTGAAACACGCCAGTCGCAAACTTTGCCGACCCTTGCCTCTTAAGCGATAAACGGGATGGACGTGCCCGGCAAGCACGTGGCGATCAGGATGAGGGGCGGGTTCATGCTGCAAGGCGAACGGCCCCAGTAGCAACGGCTCGGGCACTACCCGGATGTTCAGCGAGGCAGGTGGATCGCCGGCTCGTTTGTCGTGGTTGCCGCGAATCAGCGTCATCGGCAAATCAGCGTGCCGAGCCCGCCATTCGGCCAGCGCGCGCAATGTGGCCGCGGCATGAGAATCGGGCCCGTGAAGAAAGTCCCCGAGAAAAATCAGTTGGCGGCAGGGCAAGGCAGCCAGCAAGCCGTCAAGCACCGCGATATTACTGGCGGTCGTGCCATGAGGCACCGGTTGGCCAAGGCTGCGATACGCCGCTGCTTTACCAAAATGCACATCGGCAATGAGCAGGGCTTGTTGCGCTGGCCAGTAAATGGCTTTTCCCGGCAGCAGCCACAGGTCTTCACCGGCCAGTCGAACGGGGTAGGGCGTGCTCATCAGGTTTTCCCGGTTTCAGCGGTTTTCTCAAGATCGGTGACCATGCGCCGGATACGGTCTGCGAGTTTTTCCGAGCTCATGCTTTCGCGCATACGCTCAACCAACAGTGGAAACCCCAGCGGTGTAGGACGTTTGAGCTGATGCAGGTCCAGTTGCAGACGATTGATACGCTCCAGCGTCTGTTCCAGGCGCTGAATATCCAGTTCTTCGCGCAGGACTTCTTCCCCGGCCTGCGCCAGTAACAGATTCCCGGCGTCGTACTGTTTAAACACTTCAAAGAACAACCCACTCGACGCCTGAACCTGACGTGTGCTTTTGGGCGCGCCCGGATAGCCGACAAACACCAGCCCGGCGATCCGCGCTATTTCCCGAAAACGACGAAGCGCCAGTTCTCCAGCGTTCAGACTGGCGAGCACGTCTTCCAGCAGGTGCTCGGGACTCAACAGTGCGGGACTCAACACTTGCGGCCAGTCCACAGGCGTGGCGCTGAGCAACTCCAGCCCATAATCATTCACCGCGATGGAAAACGTTACCGCCTGCTGCTGACTCACGCGCCACGCCAACAAACTCGCCAGCCCCAGATGCACCTGGCGTCCGGCAAAGGGATACAGGAACAGATGCCAGCCTTCGCGAGACTTGAGCGCCTCCGCCAGAAACGTTGTCGACGTCGGCAAAGCGGACCAGCATTGCTGCACCTCTAAGAGAGGTCGCAATGCGCGCATTTCCGGGCCGACACATTCGCCCTGCGCCGCCGCGCTGAAACGCTCGACCACCGCTTGCGCCAGCTCATTGGAAAGCGGCATCCGTCCGCCATTCCAGCGCGGCACCGCGGCTTTTTTCGCGGTGCTGCGTTTGACATAAGCGGTCATGTTTTCCACCCGGACCAACTCCAGCAGGCGCCCGGCAAACAGAAAACCGTCACCCGGTTTCAATCGCGCGATAAACCCTTCCTCGACACTGCCCAATTGCTTGCCGCCGCCTTTGCTCCAGAACTTCAGCTGGATACTCGCATCGCTGACGATGGTGCCAATGCTCATGCGATGTCGCCGCCCCAGTCGCGCATCGGGCACGCACCACACGCCGTGCTCATCCGGTTCCACCCGGCGGTAGTCCGGATAGGCTGTCAGAGAAAGCCCACCGTGGCGTACGAACGCCAGGGCCCAGGTCCAATCCGCGACAGTGAGGTCGCGATACGCCCAGGCCCCGCGTACTTCTTCATACAACTCATCGGGCAGAAAACCACCGCCCAGCGCCATGCTGATCAAGTGTTGAACCAGCACATCCAGCGGTTTATGCGGTGATTCGCGGGGCTCGATGTGTCGTTGTGCCACGGCGTCTTGTGCCGCAGCCGCTTCGATCAGTTCCAGGCTGTGCGTCGGCACCAGCGTCACCCGTGAAGGCCGTCCCGGCGCATGCCCGGAACGGCCGGCTCGCTGCATCAGCCGCGCGACGCCTTTGGCCGAGCCGATTTGCAGCACCCGCTCCACCGGCAGAAAATCCACACCCAAGTCCAGACTTGAAGTGCAAACCACGGCTTTGAGTTGACCTTCCTTGAGTGCTCGCTCGACCCAGTCACGGGTATCGCGCGACAGTGAACTGTGATGCAAGGCGATCAGCCCGGCCCAGTCGGGGCGTGCTTCCAGCAAGGCCTGATACCAGATCTCGGATTGGGCGCGGGTGTTGGTGAACACCAGGCTGGCGGGACTGGACTCCAGCTCCGCGACGACCTGCGGCAACATCTTCAGGCCAATATGCCCGGCCCAGGGAAATCGTTCGATGGCGGGCGGCAGCAAGGTATCGACAAGCAGTGCCTTGGACGTCTGGCCCTGAACGCTGATGCCGCCCCCTTGTGGGATAAGTACCTCTTCAGCGTAAGCCTGATTGCCCAACGTCGCGGAAACACCCCACACGATCAGTGCCGGATTCCATCGGCGCAGTCGGGCCAGGGCCAGTTGCAATTGCACGCCGCGCTTGTTGCCCAGCAACTCGTGCCATTCGTCGACCACCACCATGCGCAGGGTTGCCAGCGCCGTTTGCGCATCGGCGCGGGCGAGCATCAGGGTCATGCTTTCAGGCGTGGTGATCAGGGTGGTGGGCAGGCGCCGGCTCTGTCGTGCCCGTTCGCTGCTGCTGGTATCGCCGGTGCGCAAGCCGACGCTCCATGAAATCTGTAAGTCGAGCAGTGGCGTTTCCAGGGCGCGAGCGGTGTCGGCCGCCAGTGCGCGCATAGGGGTTATCCACAGCACTGTCAGAGGTTGGGCGACCGGTTTTCGTTTACGAGAGGTTTCAACGGCTGTGAGAGACGAGGCAAAGCGATTGAGCGCCGCAAACCAGACTGCATAGGTTTTGCCGGCACCGGTGCTGGCATGCAGCAATCCGGACTCGCCGCGTTTAACCGCGGCCCACACCTGTTTCTGAAAGGCGAACGGCTTCCATCCGCGGGCGGTGAACCAGTGTTTTGCGTAGTCGGGGGAGGTTCCCATACGGCGGTGTGCGCTCTGAAAGTCTTCTTTCAGTGACCGTGCAGGGATGAGAAAGGTTTAATGAAACAACGCGATCCTGTAGGAGCACGGCTTGCCGGCGATGGCGGTCTCAAGGATGCTATCGTCGGCAAGCCGTGCTCCTGCAGGGAGGCGCGTTACTTCAAGTTGCCGCTGAGAAACTGCTTCAGTCGTTCACTCTTCGGATTGCCCAGCACGTCGTCCGGCGCGCCTTCTTCTTCCACCAGCCCCTGGTGCAGGAACAGCACCTGGCTCGAGACTTTGCGGGCGAAGCTCATTTCGTGCGTCACCATGATCATGGTCCGGCCTTCTTCAGCCAGTCCCTGGATCACACGCAGTACTTCACCCACCAATTCCGGGTCGAGCGCCGAGGTCGGTTCGTCAAACAGCATGACTTCCGGTTCCATCGCCAATGCGCGAGCAATCGCGACACGTTGCTGCTGGCCACCGGACAGGAATGCCGGGTACTGGTCAGCGACGCGCGCGGCCAACCCAACCTTGTCCAGATAACGCCGGGCGCGGTCTTCGGCCTCTTCCTTGCTGCAACCCAACACCCGGCGCGGGGCCATGGTGATGTTTTCCAGTACGGTCATGTGGCTCCACAGGTTGAAGTGCTGGAACACCATGGCCAGGCGAGTGCGGATTCGTTGCAGTTCATTGGCATCGGCCACGTGCATGCCGTGGCGATCCTTGATCATGCGGATATTCTGGCCGTCCAGGCTCATCGCGCCGTCGTTGGGCTGTTCGAGAAAGTTGATGCAGCGCAGAAAGGTACTTTTACCCGAGCCGCTGGCGCCGATCAGGCTGATCACGTCGCCGGTGTTGGCCTTGAGCGAAACGCCTTTGAGGACTTGATGATCGCCGTAGCTTTTATGCAGGCCTTCGATGGTCAGTTTGTACATGGGGCAGACATCCTCAAGGCGAAAGTAGGTAGCCGCTGCGATAGGCTTCGGCGCCCGCGACATGCGCGATCACCATGCCGGCAGTGGCCATGCGCCGTAGCGAGCGGGCGTACATCAACCCGGCGGCGGTGCAATGAACGGGGGTGACGCGATCGTTGATCGGGTCAATGATTTCGGCGATCAATTGCCCGGCTTCCAGGTACTCCCCCGGCAGTGCGGTGAACACCAGCAAACCACCGACCGGTGTTTCCACCGGTTCCACACCGGCCAGCGGCGTGGCCGGGTAGGGCAGTTCGGGCAGTGGCGCTGGCTCACCGGCGATGGCGCCGAAGTGAATCAGGTAATCGATCAGCGCCTGGCAATCGAGGCTGGCCAGAGGGTGATTGACGTCACCCTGGCCGCGCAATTCGACGGTCACCGAGAAACTGCCCAGCGGAATGTCGAAGCGTTCGCCGAAGCGCTCCTTCAACTGCCACCAGAGCAGGGTGAAACACTCATCGAACGACTGGCCGCCGGAATCCGTGGCCAGCAAACTCGCCTCGGCACCGATGTAGCGCGCCAGTGGCTCGACTTGCGGCCAGGCTTCGGGCGTGGTGTAGAGGTGCGCGACGGCTTCGAAATCGCAATGCAGGTCCAGCACCATGTCCGCGTCGCAGGCGAGGCGTTGCAGGGTCAGGCGCTGGGATTGCAGTTGGGTGCTGGCGGTTTGCCGGGCGAGGGCGTTGCGCAAACTGTCGCGAATCAGCCCGAGGTTGTGCTGCGGATCGTCACCGAGTTGGGCTTCGATCTCGTTGCCGACCGCTTCGCTGACATCGACGAACCAGCGGTTGAAATTCTGCCCGCTTTCGAGCTCGTAACGGCCCAGCGGCACATCCATCAACACTTGTTCGAGGCCTACCGGGTTGGCCACGGGAACCAGCACGATTTCGCTGCGCAGGCGGCCACTGGCTTCAAGCTCCGCCAAGCGTTGCTTGAGGTGCCAGGCCACGAGCATGCCGGGCATTTCGTCGGCGTGCAGGGACGACTGGATGTAGATCTTGCCTTGGGCCGACGTGGGACCGTAATGAAAACTGTGAATCTGTCTTGCAGTCCCCGGCAGCGGGGCCAGCAGGTCATGAATCTGGTGGCGCATGTCTCTTTATCCCTAAAGCGGGTCCTAGTGGGTCGGCCCGAGGAAGGCCAGCCAGCGGCGTTCGGCGAGACGGAACAGGCCGACCAGCGCGAAGGTCACGGTCAGGTAGATCAGCGCGGCAATGCCGAACGACTGAAAGGTCAGGAAGGTCGCCGAGTTGGCGTCCCGAGCGACTTTCAAGATGTCCGGGATGGTCGCGGTGAACGCCACGGTGGTGGAGTGCAGCATCAGAATCACTTCGTTGCTGTAATAAGGCAACGAGCGACGCAGGGCCGACGGCATGATCACGTAGGCATACAGCTTCCAGCCGGTCAGGCCGTAGGCTTTGGCGGCTTCGACTTCACCGTGGTTCATGCTGCGAATCGCCCCGGCGAAAATCTCCGTGGTGTAGGCGCAGGTGTTCAGGGCGAAGGCGAGGATGGTGCAGTTCATCGCGTCGCGAAAGAACGCATCCAGCACCGGCTGGGCCCGAATGGCCGCCAGGCTGTAGATCCCCGTGTAACAGATCAATAGCTGGATATAGAGCGGCGTCCCGCGAAACAGATAGGTATAGAACTGCACCGGCCAACGGATGTAGAAGCGCGGCGACACACGGGCGATGGACAGCGGGATCGACACGATAAAACCGAAGAAGATCGAAGCGCTGAGCAGCCACATCGTCATGGCCAGGCCGGTGATGTTGTTGCCGTCGCTATAGAGGAAGGGTTTCCAGTATTCCTGCAGAAGTTCGATCATCGTACGGCCTCCCGGGTACCGGCGGAGTAACGACGTTCAAGCCAGCGCAGAATGAAGTTGGACGCGCTGGTGATCACCAGGTAGATCAGCGCGGCAAGGACCAGGAAATAAAACAGCTGATAGGTGCTTTTACCGGCGTCCTGAGCGGCTTTGACCAGGTCGGCGAGGCCGATGATTGACACCAGGGCCGTGGCCTTGAGCATCACCATCCAGTTGTTACCGATACCCGGCAGGGCATAACGCATCATCTGCGGGAACACGACGATCCAGAAACGCTGACCGCGCTTGAGACCATAAGCGGTGGCCGCTTCGACCTGACCCCGTGGGACGGCGAGAATCGCTCCGCGGAAGGTTTCGGTGAAATACGCGCCATAGATGAAGCCAAGGGTGATGACCCCGGCGCTGAACGGGTTGATCTCGATGTATTCCCATTCCATGTAATCGGTCAGCGACGTCAGCCAGGTTTGCAGGCTGTAGAAAATCAGCAGCATCAGGACCAGGTCCGGAACGCCGCGAATAAGGGTGGTGTAAAGCTGGGCAGGCACGCGCATCAGTTTGACTTTTGACAGCTTGGCACTGGCGCCGAGCAGCCCGAGCAACACGGCCACCAAAAGCGACAACGCCGACAACTTGATCGTCATCCAGGTGCCTTCCATCAGCAACGGACCGAAGCCCTTGAGGCTGAAGGCAGAGAGCCCCAGATTTTGTAATAGGTTTTCGAACATAAAATCAGCAACCTGATCGGATGAAAAAAGCGCCCATCGCGAGATGGGCGCCGGGCATTATTTGCCGCTGTACAGATTCAGATCGCCAAAGTGTTTCTTCTGAATGGTGGCGTAAGTGCCATCATCGTGTAACGCTTTGATACCTTTATCCAAAAGTGCCTTCAGCTCGGTGTTACCTTTCTTAATGCCGATGGCGGTTTTGGCCGGCAGCAAATGGTCGTCGAGCGGCTTGCTGACATCATAGTCGGCGCCTTGTGGCGACTTCAGGAAGCCCAGTTCGGCTTGCAGCATGTCCTGAATGCCGGCGTCGAGACGACCGGAGGTCAAGTCGGCGTAGACCTGATCCTGGTTGGCGTAGGCCTGGGTTTTCACGCCAGCCTTGTCCAGAACGGCTTTGGCATAGGCTTCCTGGATGGTGCCTTGCTCGTAGCCGACAGTTTTGCCCTTGAGCGAAGCGACGTCTGCGGTGATGCCAGAACCTTTCTTCGACACGTAAGCGGTTGGGCCGGAGAACAGCTCGCTGGAGAAGTCGATGACTTTTTCGCGGGCTTCGGTGACGGTCATCGACGAGATCACGCCGTCGAATTTATTGGCCTTGAGGCCCGGAATCATGCCGTCGAAATCGCTCTCGACCCATTTGCACTTGACCTTCAGCTCGGCGCAGATCGCGTTCCCCAGATCGATATCGAAGCCTACCAGGCTACCGTCGGCCGCTTTCGACTCGAACGGTGCGTAAGAAGGGTCAACGCCAAAACGCAGTTCCTTGTATTCCTTTGCCATGGCGGAACCAGCAGCCATGCACAACGCCAGTGCAGAAAGGGTCAGCAATGCTTTTTTCATTATTCAATCCCTAAGAACCAATATGAGCGCTTGTGGCGCAGAATTATTGTTACTGGTAAGCGTAAGACCTATTGAAAGTAGCAATTTCCGAACCAGAGTCCCGAACAAGCGTTTTAAAAGGTCATACAAGAAGTGACTGCGCGGGAATTGTGCACGAAAACGGGCGCGGTGGAAGTGCTGCACCAAGATGGTTCGGGTTGGGGTCAGCTTAATAAATTTTGCAGGGTGCCGAGGTTGTCAGCTTCTTCGACTGACTTGTCCTGACGCCAGCGCAGCATCCTGGGGAAACGCACAGCGATCCCGCTCTTGTGGCGTTTTGACAGGGCAATGCCTTCAAACCCCAGCTCAAACACCAGGCTGGGTTTCACGCTGTTCACCGGGCCGAATTTCTCCACCGTGGTTTTGCGCACGATACTGTCGACCTGGCGCATTTCTTCGTCAGTGAGTCCTGAATAAGCCTTGGCGAACGGCACCAGTGTACGTTCGCTGGCGTCGGGCGGGCCGTCCCAGACCGCAAAGGTGTAATCGCTGTAGAGACTGGCCCGCCGTCCGTGGCCTCGTTGGGCATAGATCAGCACCGCATCGACGCTGAACGGGTCGACTTTCCATTTCCACCACACGCCCATGTCCTTGGTCCGACCCACGCCGTACAGCGCATCCCGCGCCTTGAGCATCATGCCCTCGACGCCGAGACGACGGGAGGCTTCCCGTTGGCGGGCGAGGTCGAACCAGTCATCGCCGGTCAACACCGGGGAGAGCAGTAATACCGGGTCGTTGCAGGTCGCGATCAACTGCTCCAATTGCGTGCGACGCCTGGCCTGCGGCTGCGTGCGCCAGTCCTCACCGGCCCACTCCAGCAGGTCGTAAGCGAGCAGGACCACCGGCACCTCATCGAGGATTTTCTTGCCGAGGATCTTGCGGCCGATGCGCTGCTGCAACAGGGCGAACGGTTGCACGGAAGGGGCGGCGGGAGAGGCTGGATCGAAGGCATCTTCGGTGTCGGGGCGGGCGCTTTTCCAGGCAACGATTTCGCCGTCGATCACGGTGCCGTCAGGTAAGCCATGCGTCAGATGATCGAACTCGGGAAAGCGTTCAGTCACCAACTCTTCGCCCCGAGACCAGATCCACAAACGCCCGTCGCGCTTGACCACTTGGGCACGGATGCCATCCCATTTCCATTCCACCAGCCATTGGCTGGCGGGGCCTAGCAACCCAGCAAATTGCTCGACCGGTTGCGACAGCGCATGGGCCAGAAAAAAAGGATAGGGCTGACCGCCCCGTTCAGCGTGTTCACCCGCAGATTCGGCAGCGATCAGTTTCAGATAACTCGCCGCATTCGGGCGATTTGTCAGGTCGGTGTACGCGACCATGCGCTGGGCCACGCGTTTGCTGTCGAGCCCGGCCATGGCCGCCAGCGCACGGGTCACCAACAGCTTCGAGACGCCCACGCGGAAGCTGCCGGTGATCAGTTTGATGCACAACATCAGGCTGGCGCGATCCAGTTGCGCCCAGAGTTCGGGCAGGCGCTCGGCAAGCACTTCGGGCGGCTCGCCGCGCAAGGGCAGCAGCTTGTCTTCAATCCAGACCGCCAATCCGTCGGTGGAGCGGTGCGGCGATTCGGGCAACACCAGCGAGATGGTTTCCGCCAGATCACCCACCGCTTGATAACTTTCTTCGAACAGCCAGGGTTCAAGCCCGGAAACGGCTTCCGCCAATTCACGCAGCACGCGAACGGGGACCAATTGCCGAGGCCGCCCACCGGACAAAAAATACACTGCCCATGCGGCATCTTGCGGTGAGGCCTGGGCAAAGTAGTGCCGCATCGCGGCCAGTTTGGCATTGCTCGACGTGGTGGCGTCGAGTTCGGCGTACAGCTCGGCGAATGCCTTCATGCCAGCACCTTGTCTTTCTCGGGTTCGATCCCGGCGTTTTCTTCCTCTTCGTCGCCGTACTCGGTGTCGAAGCTTTGTGCATCCAGACCTTGTTCGCGCAGATGGCGCACCAGCACGCCGACCGAACCGTGGGTCACCATGACTCGCTCGGCGCCGGTCTGTTCAATCGCCCACAGCAGGCCCGGCCAATCGGCATGGTCGGACAGGACAAATCCGCGGTCGACTCCACGCCGGCGGCGGGTGCCACGCAAACGCATCCAGCCGCTGGCGAAGCCGTCGCTGTACTCGCCGAAACGCCGCATCCAGGTGCTGGCGCCCGCCGACGGTGGGGCGATGATCAGGGCTTTACGCATCATCGGGTCGTTCTTTTTGACTTCGCCGGCATAGATCGTGGGCGGCAGATAAACGCCGCTCTGGCGATACACCTGGTTGAGCGGCTCCACGGCGCCGTGCACCAGAATGGGGCCGAGGCTGGCGTCGATACCGTGGAGAATGCGCTGGGCTTTGCCAAACGAGTAGCAGAACAGCACGCTGGCAATGTCGGCCGCGGCATTGGCCTGCCACCACTGATTGATCTCGGCAAACACGTCTGCCTGAGGTTGCCAACGATATATCGGCAGGCCGAAGGTCGATTCGGTGATGAACGTGTGGCACCGCACCGGTTCGAAGGGCGCACACGTGCCGTCGGCTTCCGTCTTGTAATCCCCCGAGGCAACCCAGACCTCGCCCCCGTACTCAAGACGCACCTGGGCCGAGCCGAGGACATGGCCGGCAGGGTGAAAACTGAGGGTGACGCCATGATGGTTGAGGGGCTGACCGTAAGGCAGGGTTTGCAGATTGATGTTGGCACCGAGACGAGCGCGCAGGATGCCTTCGCCGGCTGACGCGGCCAGGTAATGACGATTGCCGCTACGAGCATGGTCGCTGTGAGCATGGGTGATGATCGCGCGTTCGACCGGCCGCCACGGGTCGATATGGAAATCCCCGGCCGGGCAGTACAAACCTTCAGGACGCGCGATAACAAGTTCCATGTCGTTACCCAAATGGAGGGACTTGTTAGCTATGAGGTTGGCGTGAAGCCAGAAGTTCTATCGAGATTTCAATGACGAGAAACCTTCCCCCCGTAGGAGTGAGTCTGCTCGCGATAGCGGTGTGTCAGTCACTCAAAATGGTGGCTGACACACCGCTATCGCGAGCAGGCTCACTCCTACAGGATCGGGGTTATTTGCCGGGTGTCAGGGTCAACTGAGTCTTGCCATACACCTTGTCAAAGTTCTGCGGCTGCATCGGCAGGCTCATGTATTGTCCTTTGAGCCAAGGATCGATGCTGTTCAGATAATTAAGGCTGGCTGGGTTGCCCGACTGACCGGTGCCGTTCTGGCCCATCAGCGGTTCGGCCTGGCCGAAGTCGACGATAAAGCGCATGGCCGGTGCCAGCGTGGTGTTGAAGTCTTGACCCCAGGCGAACGCCGCAGTGTTCAGCGTGGTGTGGTCTCCGCCTGCCGCAACCGGGCCGCGAACGGTCTGGCCATTGGCGTTTTTCCATTCGTAGCGGTGCAGTTTGCCCCACTGCCAGGCTTTGTGATCGCCGCCCAACTGGCTGTCACCGGCGCTGATCGCTGACGCCAGGCTACGGGCGAGGATCGCTGGTTTGTCTTCATTTTGCGGTGTGCGAGCGTCATCCCAGAACGGACTGTCTTCGCGCCCCAGCAGGTGATCGGCCTGTGCCGCGTAGGACAACTTGCCGTTGGCCACGAAGGCTTTCCACGTCGGGCTGCTTTCCGGACCCAGTTCGTCGAGGAAGATTTGCTTCATGCTTTCCTGCAGGAACAATTCGTAAATCGCTGCGTCAGCAGAGGTCGCACCCAGCTTGCCGTCGAACGCCATCAGGCGGGTGTACGCCTCGTGAGCCTTGCCGCGATCGGCAACCGGCAGCGCTTCAATCGCCTGTTTGAGCGGCTGGGACATGCCTGGTGCTTCAAACATCTTCTTCAGTTTGGCGGCGAAGGTAGTGGTCTGGTCGTATTGCATCGCGATCACGCTGCGCAAGTCGTGTTTGCCGGCGCCCGCCAGTTCGGCCAGGCGTTCGCCACGTTCCGGTGCGGCCCAGGAGTTGGACAGTTGCATGCCATAGCCATGGGGAATGACGCGCTGGTTGGCGGTACCGAGCCAGCCTTGGGCCGGGTCCTGGTCGTAGGGGTGCAGCATCGGGTCGGCGTAACCGTCCCAATCGTAGCGACCTTCCCAGCCCGGTGACGGCAGCAAGCCTTCCCCTTCGCGGCGGTTCGGGTAGCGGCCGGTAACTTGCCAGCCAATGTTGCTGGCGTCGGCGAACACCAGGTTAAGGGCGATGGCGCGGATTTCGCGGCTGGCGTCCGAGGCTTTTTCGACGGTCTGGGCCCGGGACAGGTCGAAAAACGCGTCCAGGGTTTTGTCGTCGGTGAAGTTGGGCATTTGCAGGGCCAGGCCGAAACCGTTCGCCAGCGTGGTGCCTTGGGCGCTGTTGAGCAGCGGGCCGTGACGGGTTTCGTACACGGCTTCACGAATCGGCCGCAGGCCTTTGACGAAGTAGGTTTCGTTGCGCACGACGGCGGGCTGCCATTTGCCGCCAACTTCGTAGGTGAGGCCGTTGCCCTGGCGTTTGATTTTTTCCAGGAACAGGTCCTGGTTGTCGCCCATGACCGTGGTCATGCTCCAGGCCACTTTGCCGTTGAAACCACCGAGTACCATCGGCAAGCCGGCAATGGTCACGCCCGCCGCCTGATATTTCGGCGCGCGGATCTGCACGTAACTGAACAGCGACGGCACGCCCAATGGACCATGGCTGTCACTGGCCAAAATGCTTTTGCCGGTGCGGCTGCGTTGCGGGCCAATCGCCCAGTTGTTCGAAGAGGTGGCGCCCAACAGATTCAGGTCGGACAGTTGCCCCGTGGCTTTGCTGATTTCGGCCAGGCCGGGGATCGCCCCGTTGAGCTTGATGCCCTGTAGTTTGTCGGCTTCGCCCAGTGGCAGTTTTTCATCGGGCGCGGACGGCGTCAGCCAGGCAAGTTTGTCGGTGGTGACGGCCTGGGCCAGCATCAACGAGGAAATTTCTTCCGGCAGGTTGGCCGATTGGCTGAAGTTCAGCAGGCAGAAAATCAGCGCCGAATCTTCCGGTTTCCAGTATTCCGGCTTGTAACCGGTGGCCGCGAGGTCGGCTGGCAGCTTGTCGCGGTAGCGGAACAGGTAGGCGTTGACGCCACGCGCATAGACCTCGAAGAAGCGTTTGAGGCGCGGCGAAGAGGCTTTATACAGCTCGCCGGCGCTTTTCTTCAAATTGACCGCGCGCATGTAGCGGTCTGCGTCCAGCAGGTCGATGCCGGACATTTCTGCCAGACGACCTTCGGCCAGCAGACGCAAGGTGACCATTTGTGTGATGCGGTCGCTGGCGTGGACGTACCCCAGGGCGAACAACGCGTCGTGGAAACTGTTGCTTTCGATCAGCGGCATGCCCATGGCATTGCGGCGCACCGAAACGTTCTGCGCCAAGCCCTTGAGCGGCTGCACGCCGGAAGTCGGCGGGAGGGTGTCCTGAGCGTTCCAGGTCTGACAACCGGACAGGCTCAAGACACCGGCCACTGCTGCGGCAACGCCGAACCGGGGAAGAAAATGTGTAAGGGCTGGCGAGGCCATGGCAAAGCTCCTGCGGGGGTAAAGGCGCAATAAAGGCGCTACGTTAGTGAGCAGGAGGAGGGCGCGCAAGCGGCGGGCGGGGTTATTTCAAGATTTGTCTGACGAAGATCGTTCCCCCGCTCTGCGTGGGAATGCCTCTAAGGACGCTCCGCGTTCGGCTTTGGATGGATGCGGAGCGTCCCGGGCTGCATGCCCATGCAGAGCGGGGGAATGATCGAGGGGAAAGGGTCAGGATTTTGGTGGGTTGATTTTGGTCGCCAGGGCATAGGCTTTGACGGTCGCGGGACGGTTCTGGATGTGGTTGAACCAGCGCAGTACGTTCGGGAAATCTTCCAGGTTCTGGCTCTGCCATTTGTGGGAAACGATCCACGGGTAAATCGCCATGTCGGCAATGCTGTACTCGCTGCCGGCGACAAACTCATGGGTCGCCAGTTGCTTGTCCAACACCCCATACAGGCGCGCGGTCTCATCGATGTAGCGATTGATCGCGTAGGGGATTTTTTCCGGCGCGAACTGGCTGAAGTGATGGTTTTGCCCGGCCATCGGTCCCAAACCGCCCATTTGCCAGAACAACCATTGCAACGCCAGTTGACGACCGCGCAGGTCCTTGGGCAGGAACCGGCCGGTTTTTTCCGCGAGGTACAGCAGGATCGCCCCCGACTCGAACACCGACAACGGTTCACCGCCATCGACCGGCTCATGATCGACGATGGCCGGGATCTTGTTGTTCGGCGAGATTTTCAGAAAGTCGGGATTGAACTGGTCGTTCTGGCTGATGTTGATCGGGTAGATGTTGTAGGGCAGGCCGGCCTCTTCCAGGAATATCGAGATTTTGTGGCCGTTGGGGGTGGTCCAGTAATACAGGTCGATCATGAAGTGCTCCACATCAAGGAGGGTGTCAGGTGGGGACCGCAACCGCGAGCATCAGGTCGTCCTGTTTGCGTTCGATGGCTTGCCTGTTAGAAGAGGTGATGCTGAAGTGCGTGAAATTCAATGACCCCGCAGGCGAAAAAAACGGCATGGAGCTCAAGACCCGCGCAGCACTGATCATCATCGATCAACAAAAAGGCATTCTGCATTCCCGGCTCGGTCGCCGGAATAATCCTCAGGCCGAGGAGCGAATCGTTGATCTGTTGGCGTTTTGGCGCCGAACCGGGCGACCGGTGATTCACGTGCAGCACCTGTCCCGCTCACCGGATTCGGTGTTCTGGCCGCAGCAGGCGGGCGTGGAATTTCAGGAGCGGTTCCAGCCCAAGACCGGCGAACAACTGATTCAGAAGCAGGTGCCGGATGCCTTTTGTGCGACGGGGCTGGAGGCGATTTTGCGCGAGGCGGGGATTGAGCAATTGGTGATTGTGGGGGTGGCAACGAATAACTCGGTGGAGTCCACGGCGCGAACGGCAGGGAATTTGGGGTTTGAAGCATGGGTGGCGGAGGACGCGTGTTTTACCTTCGACAAGGCGGATTATTTTGGCAAGTCGCGTTCAGCCGAGGACGTGCATGCGATGTCGCTGGGGAATTTGCATGGGGAGTATGCGACGGTCGTGAGTACTGCGCAGATCCTGAGCTGAGGGTGACCTTGGGAGCCTCTTCGCGAGCAGGCTCGCTCGCACATTCGATCGCTTTCTTCCTGGAAGAACTCGGTTAAATGTGGGAGTGAGCCTGCTCGCGAAGGCGATTCAACAGGCGAAAAATATTTCCGCCCGAGGCATCAAGCGCCGTGGCACTTCTTGAATTTCTTGCCATTGCCGCACGGGCAAGGGTCGTTGCGGCCGACGTCTTTCAGGGCGTTGCGCACCGGTTCCTGGTGAGCGTGGCCGCAGTTTGGGCCGTGAACATGGCCATGGTCGTGATCATGGTGGTCGTGATGGTCATGATCGTGGTTGCAGTCAGGGCCATGGACGTGGGGTTGCTGTGTCATCGGGTGTGCTCCGGAATTAAATCGGCGGGGATTATCACGCCATTGCGCGCAAGGTGCACGTCATGCGCGATGAATAAACCGGTTTCCAGTACACCTTCCAGGCGATAGGGAATGGGTTGGTCGGGTTTTTTCAGCATTTTCACCAGATCGCGCACCTTGGGCCACAGGTTGGTACGGATCGGAACCTTGAAGTAAGCGCTGTGCTTGGGGCCGACCGTAAACCAGTGATCGTACTCACCTTCGGTCAGCAAAATGTCACCCAAGTGAATTCGGTACTCGAGGCTGCGCACGGTCAAGTCACTGTCGTTGGGGTTGTCGATGCGAAAGTGCAGCAAAAATTTCTGTTCCAGCAGTTTTGCCCGCACCACTTCGACCTTGACCAGATGCACTTCGGGGTCCGGCTCGTCATCCTCGAACCACGACGCACAGCCAGCGAGCCCTAGAAACAGGAGCAGGCTAAGCAGATTAAGTGCGTGCCGCCGGGTGATCATGGTCGTGTACCTCCCTTGAACCTGTCGCTCACCTCAACTGTTGAAATACCCCGCGCAACATTTCTTGAATTTCTGCCCGCTGGCGCATGGACAGGCGTCATTGCGCCCGGCCTTGAGTTGCACGGTCGGATCGATGAAGTACCAGTGGCCGGCGTTCTGCACGAAGGACGAGCGCTCGCGGTGGCTGTGTTCGCCGCTGCCATCGTGCCAGCGCGCGGTGAAGGTCACGAAGGCGTGTTCCGGCTGGCCGCCGAAGACTTCGGAGCTTTCCACCTCCAGGCCCAGCCAGGTGCTTTGAGCGCTCCAGTCGCTGATTGACTGACGATTCAGGCCGGCCTGTTGCGCGGGCAGGGTGGTCGCCACCAGATAGTCGATCAGCCCCAGCACGTAGGCACTGTAGCGCGAGCGCATCAAGGCTTCGGCACACGGCGCAGGATGCCCGGCGTGGTAGTGACCGCAGCAGGCATCGAGCAGGGTGCCGCTGCCGCAAGGACAAATGGATGTACTCATTGCATTACCACCAATATTTCCCGAAGTTTTCCGGATTGGCCCAAAAGCGTGCGTTGAGCCAGTCGGGTACTTGTTTGTAGTCAAGCAGATCATAGGTGAACAGGGTCAATACCTGTTCATCGCGCTGGAAGCGTTCGCTGGCTTGCAGGGCCAGGGAGAAAAAATCGGTCTCCTGCCAGCCACTGGCCGACAAGTCCGCCAGTACCGCAATACGGCTGGCGTTGAGGTTGCGGATCCCGCCCAGCAGGTTCAAGCCATCGCGCTTGGGCAAATGTTCGAGGCAATCGACCGCCAGCGCCAGATCGAACCGGCGTGCCGCCAGGTCCGCCGGCAACGGGCCTGGTGCCGCGTGGGCCACGCACGTATCCGGGTGGGCCAGCTTGAACGCTTCGAGGGCGGGGAACTCACTGGCCCCGATCAGCAACAGCTGCGCGGGAGCGTAACGGTCCAGCAAAGCGGCCAGTGCCTGCTGCGGTGTGCGCGAAGAAATAGCTGCAATCATCAAAGATCCTCAATCAGAGCACCAAGACTAGCCTGCCCAAACGTCCGGGCCTAGAGCGCGTTTACCGCAATGGGATAAAACAGCAATGGCCTATTGCTGGCGGAGATTAATAGTCGGGTCTTTACTACCTGAATCGGTTCTAAGCCGATCCCTCAGGAGAAAACTAGATGAGCATAGTTCGGACAGCATTACCCTTGGTTCTGCTCACCAGTGTGTTGACTGGTTGCGCAGGTTTGCAGAAAACCGACTGGCCGACCTGTGCGGCTGTCGGTGGTGTCGTGGGTGCGGGTCTCGGCGCGACCGAGAGCTCCGCGTGGGCAGGCTATGGCGCGCTGCTCGTCGGCGGCACGGCAGCGGCCTATTGCTGGGTTCACGGTGATGGCGACGAAGACGGTGATGGTGTACCGGATAGCCGCGACAAGTGCCCGGGCACACCGCACGGCGTGAAAGTCGATGCCAACGGTTGCCCTCCACCTGCACCAGTGGTTGAAGAGGCTGTTGTGGTCAAGGAAGAAACCATCGTCATCCGCGATGTTCATTTCCAGTTTGACAAAGCCACCCTCACACCATCCGACAAGCAGGTCCTCGACAAAATTGCCACTAAATTGAAGGCGGAAGCACCTACCGCTCAACTGACCGTTACTGGTCATACCGACAGCGTGGGCAGCGATGCCTACAACCAGAAACTGTCGGATAAACGCGCTCACTCGGTGGTTGAATACCTCATCGAGCAAGGCGTGCCTCGCAGCAGCTTCGTGTCTGTGGTCGGTGCCGGTGAAAGCCAGCCGGTCGCCGATAACAAAACTGCTGACGGCCGCGCGATGAACCGTCGCACGGAAATCAAAATCAACCGTTAAAGTCCCTTCCGCTCTGCGGCTTGTATAGTCGCGGATGCGGGTCTTTACTCCTGTGTAACCGGTATGGGCCGGTAACACAGGAGCTTTCAATATGAGCGTTCTCACAAGGACCGTCCTACCGGTTCTGCTGCTTGGCAGCCTGTTGACCGGTTGCGCAACTCACAGCGATGGCACTGCCCCCCTCAATCAACGCACCTGGCCAATCTGCAGCGTCATAGGCGGGCTGGTGGGCGGCGGTTTGGGCGCCATCGAAAGTGGCGGCTGGGCGGCCGGAGGAGCAGCGCTCGGAATCCTGACTGGCGGCTTGATCTGTTACGCCCAGGATGGCGACGAAGATGGCGACGGCGTTTTTGATCGACGTGATCGTTGCCCCGATACTCCCGCCAATACGCCGGTCGAACATCATGGTTGCCCGCTGCCGCAATACCCGGCCAGCGTGAAACCTGCCGAACCTGTACCCGAAGAAGTCATCACCCTCAGCGATGCGGGCGACGTGCTGTTTGCGTTCAATCAATCTGACCTGACGCCGTCTGCGCAGAGTCAGCTGACTGCGTTGATGCCGAAATTGCAAAGCGCCGATGTGGTGAGTATCAAGGTGGTCGGCCATACCGACAGTGTCGGTTCCGATGCCTACAACCAAATGTTGTCGGAACGTCGCGCCACCAGCGTGGCAGCCTATCTGATGAACCAGGGGCTGGACCCGAACAAACTCACCAGTGAAGGCAAGGGCGAAAGTCAGCCCATCGCCGATAACGCGACTGACGAAGGCCGCGCGAAAAACCGTCGCGTGGAATTGCATATCAATCGCTAAGCCGCGAAATAGAGCTGTCGGCCCACCAGCGCGGTGGTGCCGATGGCCATTCGGCGGTGTTCATGAAGAATTTTCCGTTGCCCTCTGGCGCATCCCGCGTGGAAGCCGTTACTGTGCGTCCAAAGAATAATGATCAGCGGGGGAGCGTATGAAGGTGTTTTGGGGGCTGGGGAAGTTATTGACCCTGCTGTTCTGGTTGGTGGTGCTGGTCAATCTGCTCACGCCGTTTGTTTATCCGTTGCACCCGTTGGTCAATCTGGCCGGGGGCCTGCTGGCACTGTTCCATCTGCTGGAGCTGGTGTTCTGCAACCGCAGCCTCAGAGGCCGCGCCCACCCTTGGCGTGATCGCCTGCAGATTGCCATTTTCGGCGTCTTCCATCTTCAAACCATCCCGGCTCCCTCCGCACCGAAGGCTTCCCATGCGTAATCTCTGTCTGCTCGCCGCATTTATCAGTCCATTGGCCTGCGCTCAGGTTGTCAGTGTCGAAGCCAATTCGTTGATGCGCCTGCCCAACACGGCCAGCACCTTGCAACTGGAGCGGCTGGAAGTCGCGGATTACGGCACGTTGCTGATTCCTTCGAACGTCACCGAAGTGACGGTGGGCGAATTGCACCTGGGGCGTGAAGCGCGAATTGCCATCGTGCCGGGTGAACAACCGCTGGAATTTAAAGTGCACCGTGCCGAGTTGTCGGAAGGCAGTCAGATCACCGCGCGGGGCGCGCCGGGGAGTTTCCAGAAGGCGGCACGCTCGGGGCGTAACCTGAACTTGCAGATCAAGGCGTTGAACGCTCCGCAATTGTTGGTCGATGCTCGCGGCGGCGCGGGCGCACCGGGGTTTTTCGGTCTTGACGGCGCCAATGGCCAGGATCCGGGTTGTACGTATGGTCAGGCCGGTCGCGGTGCCGATGGCAGCGATGGCAGTGATGGTCAGCCGGGAGCTGCGGGCGCGCTGGTGAAGCTGGAAGTGCCGCGCGATTTCCCGGCGGATAAAATCAAGGTGCAGGTTGCTGGCGGTGCCGGCGGTCTTGCAGGTCCTGGTGGTAAACCGGGGGCGGGTGGCCAGGCCAAAGGCTGCCTGGTGTACAAGGCCGATGGCGGCAAAAGTGGCCGTCCGGGTGCGGATGGCCAGCCTGGGCCTGCCGGTGCGGCGGGTTCTGTGACCGTCCAGCGGTTGTAAACAGTTCATGATCGTTCCCACGCAGAGCGTGGGAACGATCATCAGAACATCGGCCGGGCCGCAGCAATCGCCACCAGCAACAGACCCACCAGCAAATTAATCCCCACCAACCGCCGAATATTCCCGAGCACGGCTGCACCCGTCGGCCAATCCTGCGCGTTCACTGCAATGCGCAACTCCGGCAGCATCAGCGCCTGGATCCGGATAAACAGCGCCGTCATGACCACGTACAACCCCATCATCACCTGCACATAACGCGGCGCGGCCTCAAACCCGGCGTATTGCAGATGAATCATGCCGACCCCGCTCATCGGCAGCAGCACTACCGCGACCCAGACCCAGCGGAAAAAACCTTGAAACACTTCCACCCACAGCTTCAGCCGGGCGGGGCCTTCCAGCGCCTTCATGGCAGCGGGGCGCAAGACCATCCAGGCGAAAAACATGCCGCCCACCCACACCAGGGCGGAGAGGACATGCAGGGTATAAACGATGCCAAAAGGTGTCATTGGGGTACTCCGTTCTGCGCGGGATTAATTAGCGAGGTATGATAGCCGCCATCCGAAACCACTGAAAATTTATCCAGCGTTTTTTGCGCCCGACAATTCATGATCAGCACCGAACTCAAAACCACGATCCAGGGCGCCTATTCGCGTTTTCTCGAAGCCAAGAGCCTCAAGCCGCGCTACGGCCAACGCCTGATGATCGCCGAAATTGCCAAGGTCCTCGGGGATATCGACACCGACGACGAAGGCCGGCGCAGTGGCGACCCCGCGGTTGTTGCGGTGGAAGCCGGCACCGGTACCGGCAAAACCGTGGCCTACAGCCTGGCGGCGATCCCGACCGCCAAGGCTGCCGGCAAACGCCTGGTCATCGCCACGGCCACCGTCGCCCTGCAAGAGCAGATCGTCTACAAGGATTTGCCCGATTTGATGCGCAACAGCGGGCTGAATTTCAGCTTCGCGTTGGCCAAGGGCCGTGGGCGCTACATGTGCCTGTCCAAGCTCGACATGTTGCTGCAGGAAGGCCACGCACAAACGGCCACGGCGCAGTTGTTCGAAGAAGAAGGCTTCAAGATCGAGGTCGACGAGGCCAGTCAGAAGCTGTTCACCAGCATGATCGAAAAACTCGCCGGCAATAAATGGGACGGCGACCGCGACAGTTGGTCCACGGCGCTGGAAGATGCCGACTGGGCGCGTCTGACCACCGATCACAGCCAGTGCACCAACCGCCATTGCCCGAACTTCGGCCAGTGCGCCTTTTATAAGGCCCGCGAAGGCATGGGCAAGGTTGACGTGATCGTCACCAACCACGACATGGTGCTGGCCGACCTGGCCTTGGGCGGCGGTGCGGTGCTGCCAGACCCGCGCGACACCCTCTACGTGTTCGACGAAGGTCACCACCTGCCAGACAAGGCCATCGGCCATTTCGCCCATTACACGCGCCTGCGTTCCACTGCCGACTGGCTGGAAACCACCGCGAAAAACCTCACCAAATTGCTGGCCCAGCACCCGCTGCCCGGCGATTTGGGCAAGTTGATCGAGCAAGTGCCGGAACTGGCCCGCGAGATCAAGACCCAGCAACAATTCATGTTCACCGCCTGCGAGCAGGTCGCCGATTTCAAACCCGGCGAAGACGTCGAAGGCCGCGAGCGGCCGCGTCATCGCTTCGTCGGCGGGGTGATTCCCGAGCACATGCGCGAGATGGGTGTCGAGCTGAAGAAGGGCTTTGCCCGGCTCACCGACCTGTTCACCCGACTCACCGAATTGCTCAAGGAGGGCATGGACGGCGAGGTCAACATCGGCATCGCGAGCAATCAGGCCGAAGAGTGGTATCCACTGTTCGGCAGCCTGTTGTCCCGTTCCTCGGGCAATTGGGAATTGTGGGTGGCGTTCACCGCTGAAGACCCGGAAGACAACCCGCCCATGGCCCGTTGGCTGACGTTGGCCGAAAGCGGTTCGCTGTTCGACATTGAGGTCAACGCCAGCCCGATCCTTGCCGCAGAAATGCTTCGGCGCAACCTGTGGAACGTCGCTTACGGCGCATTAGTGACCTCGGCAACCCTGACGGCCCTCGGCACGTTCGACCGTTTTCGCATGCGCGCCGGCCTGCCGAAAAAAGCCGTGACCGCCGTGGTCCCGAGCCCGTTTCACCACGCCGATGCCGGCGTGCTGCGAGTGCCGGACCTGAAGGCCGACCCGCGGGATGCTCCGGCCCACACCGCGGCGATCATTCGTGATTTGCCGCAACTGGTTGAAGGCTCCCGGGGCACGCTGGTGCTGTTTTCTTCCCGCAAACAGATGCAGGACGTGTTCGACGGCCTCGACCGCGACTGGCGCAAGCAAGTGTTCATTCAAGGCAACCTGTCGAAGCAGGAAACCTTGAACAAGCACAAGGCACGTGTCGATGGCGGGGATCCCAGTGTGCTGTTCGGCCTCGCAAGTTTTGCCGAAGGGGTCGACTTGCCAGGAGCCTACTGCGAGCACGTGGTGATCGCGAAAATTCCGTTCTCGGTGCCGGATGATCCCGTCGAAGCAGCGCTGGCGGAATGGATCGAGGCCCGTGGCGGCAATCCGTTCATGGAAATCTCCGTGCCGGATGCCTCGCTGAAACTGGTCCAGGCCTGCGGTCGCTTGCTGCGTACCGAAGAGGATCGCGGCACCATCACCTTGCTCGATCGACGTCTGGTCACCCAGCGTTACGGCAAAGCCATCCTCAATGCGCTTCCGCCATTTCGCCGCGAAATTTCCTGATACACCGGTGGGCACATTTGCCCGCCGCGTTGTCTATCTCTCTACCATCGCTTTTCCACTGACCCTTGAAGGTCGTTAGGGAGATCCACGTTCCTATGATTCGCCGTTCGTTGCCTGCTGTATTTGCCCTGATGTTCGCAGCCCCTTTGCTGGCAGCCCCCGCCGGCCAACAGACGCTGTTCAACTTTGTACGCCCCGCTGACGTGGTCCAGGTGGCGACTCAGGACGCCAGCCTGCCGCAATCCAATGCGGAGCAAACAGCCGAAGGCGAAGTGTTGCGCCGGGTGACGTTCAACCCGGTGGCCCAGCCGAGTTTACGTTTGACCCCGCAAACCGGCGCCTGGGACTGGTCGCAATCGGGCGTCATGAGCCTGCGAATCCAGAGTGCAATGGATTGGGCCGTGACCCTGTACGTGAAAATCCAGAGCAATGACGGCAAGACGCTGGTCAGTCGCGTCGATTTGCCGGCCGGTCCTGCGCAGACCTTGCTGGTGCCGTTGGTGGCAAGCTCATCATTGAGCCAGGGCATGAAAGCCGGGCCGCCCATGCCGATGACCGTCGACGGCCAGCGCATTTTGCTCGCCAGCAGCGCCGGTGAACTGGATCGCAGCCAGGTGGTATCGGTGACCCTGTCGATGGATCAACCGAAAGTGGCCCAGAACATCTTGCTCGAACGTTTTGGTGTGCAGGACGGTGATGCCGTGACCCGAGCCGTTTATGGCGGGTTGGTGGATGCTTACGGTCAGTCGACCCGGGCCAAATGGCCAGAGAAGATCAGCAGCGATGAGCAACTGAAAAGCGCTGCCGCCAAGGAACAGCAACAACTGAAAACCTGGCTGGCCGAGCGCGAAAAATCATCTCTGGACACCTACGGTGGCTGGACCAAAGGTCCGACATTCAAGGCCAGTGGTTTTTTTCGCACCGAAAAACGTGACGGTCGCTGGTACCTGGTGACGCCGCAAGGGCATCCGTTCTATTCGCTGGGGGTCAACACCGTGGCTCCGGACGTCAACCAGACCTATGTCACCGGTCGTGAGTGGATGTTCGAGTCCCTGCCAAAACCCGACGAGCCGATGGCCAACCACTTTGGCGACGGTGACAACCGTGGCGGTAACGGTGCCGATCAGGGCCGCGGCTATAACGCCGGTCGCTGGTACGATTTTTACGGTGCCAACTTGCAGCGCCTGTATGGCGCACCGTGTGCGCTGGGCAGTGACACCAAGGCCGGTGTTGCCGAAGCGGCCAAGGCCGATGCGGTCGAAGCGACGGCCGAGAAAGCTGCCGAGCCACCGGTAACGCCTTCGACCGCCGGATCCGGTGTCGCCGAAGCGGCCAAGACCGGCGCCGCCGAAGCGACCGAGGCGAAAGCAGTTGAGCAAAAACCCGCCGAACCCTGCAAAGCGGTGGTGGATGAACAACGCTGGACCGGCCACACCCTGGATCGCCTGCAAGCCTGGGGCTTCAACACCATCGGCAACTGGAGCGCCCCGGCACTCGGCGACGCTGATCGCGTGCCTTACACCTTGCCGCTGTCGATCGTCGGCGATTACGCCAGCATCAGCACCGGCACCGACTGGTGGGGCGGCATGCCCGACCCGTTCGATCCACGTTTCGCCATGGCCACCGAACGCGCCGTGGCCATTGCCGCCCGCGATCATCGCGACGACCCATGGCTGATCGGGTACTACGCCGACAACGAATTGGCCTGGGCCGGTCCCGGTGACGACCCGAAAGCCCGTTATGCGCTGGCTTACGGCACCTTGAAAATGACCACCGACGTGCCGGCCAAACGCGCATTTCTCAAGCAACTGCGCGACAAATATCGCAACCAGGCGGGGCTTTCCAAAGCGTGGGGCATTGATTTACCGGCCTGGGAATTGATGGAAGATCCGGGCTTCGTGCCGCCGCTGCCAAGCGCCGACCACCCGGAAATCGAGGCCGACTTCAAATACTTCCAGAAGGTCTTCGCTGATACCTACTTCAAGACCCTCTCCGACTCGCTGAAGTGGCACGCGCCGAACCAGCTGTTGCTGGGCGGTCGTTTCGCCATTAGCACCCCGGAAGCCGTGGACTCCTGCGCGCAGTATTGCGACGTGTTGAGCTTCAACATGTACACCTTGCAACCGCAGGACGGTTACGACTTCGCCAAGTTGCGCAGCCTCGACAAACCGGTGCTGATCACCGAGTTCAACTTCGGCTCGGCGGATCGCGGTCCGTTCTGGGGCGGTGTGACGCAATTGGCCAAGGAAGAAGACCGTGGGCCGGCCTACGCGAACTTCCTCAAGCAGGCGCTGAGCGAGCCTTCGATTGTCGGTGTGCATTGGTTCCAATACCTGGACCAACCCGTGACCGGGCGTTTGCTGGACGGTGAGAATGGTCACTTTGGCCTGGTGGGGATTACTGATCTGCCGTTCCAAGGGTTTGTGGAGACCGTGCGCAAGAGCAACCTGGCGGCTGTCGATCAGTTGGGCAAAGAGGCCGCGAAAGCAGCGGCCGAGGCCGACAAGGCCAGCCACGATGCCGAAGGCGGCAGAAAGGCCGAGGCCGGCAAAGGCCCGGGCAGGGGAGCCGGTGGGCATTCTGGCCAGGGGCACTGAGTCCTGGAATACCGCGTCATAAGCGTCAACGATATCTTCAAACAAGCTGATAACCGCCCAGCCCGACACTGTTCCCAAAACGGCTAATGGCTGGAACAATGCGGGCCACTTTGTATAGCGATTATCCGGGAGCAATGCGGGTGCAGATTCAGGGTCATTACGAGCTCAAGTTCGAAGCCGTGCGCGAAGCTTTCGCGGCACTGTTCGACGATCCTCAGGAACGTGGCGCAGCCTTGTGCATCCAGGTCGGCGGTGAAACCGTCCTCGACCTCTGGGCCGGCACCGCCGATAAGGATGGCAGCGAAGCCTGGCACAGCGACACCATCGCCAACCTGTTCTCCTGCACCAAGACGTTCACCGCGGTCACGGCCCTGCAATTGGTGGCTGAGGGCAAGTTGCAACTGGATGCACCGGTAGCGCGCTATTGGCCCGAATTTTCCGCCGCCGGCAAAGAATCCGTGACCCTGCGTCAATTGCTCTGCCATCAGGCAGGCTTGCCGGCGTTGCGCGAATTGCTGGCCCCGGAAGCACTTTACGACTGGCAAACCATGATCGACGCCCTCGCGGCCGAAACGCCGTGGTGGACGCCGGGCCAAGGCCACGGTTACGCCGCGATCACTTACGGCTGGCTGGTGGGCGAGTTACTGCGCCGTGCCGACGGTCGTGGGCCGGGCGAATCCATCGTCGCTCGCGTTGCCAAGCCATTGGGCCTGGATTTTCACGTCGGTCTGGCTGATGAAGAATTCCATCGTGTGGCGCACATCGCGCGTGGCAAGGGTAATGTCGGCGATGCCGCCGCCCAGCGCCTGTTACAAGTGACCCTGCGTGAACCGACGGCCATGACCACCCGGGCCTTCACCAACCCGCCGTCGATCATGACCAGTACCAACAAACCCGAATGGCGGCGTATGCAGCAACCTGCCGCCAACGGTCATGGCAATGCGCGCAGTCTGGCCGGGTTCTACGCCGGCTTGCTTGATGGCAGTTTGCTGGAAGGCGAAATGCTCGATGAGCTGACCCGAGAACACAGCCTCGGCGACGACAAGACTTTATTGACCCGGACCCGCTTTGGTCTGGGTTGCATGCTTGATCAGCCGGACGTTCCCAACGCGACCTACGGCCTCGGCCCAAGGGCGTTTGGCCATCCGGGCGCTGGCGGCTCCATCGGT
Source organism: Pseudomonas sp. 3296 (assembly GCF_031456615.1). Classification (NCBI taxonomy): domain Bacteria; kingdom Pseudomonadati; phylum Pseudomonadota; class Gammaproteobacteria; order Pseudomonadales; family Pseudomonadaceae; genus Pseudomonas; species Pseudomonas sp. 3296. The sequence goes on along the minus strand of NZ_JAVDUY010000003.1, from coordinate 97,354 downwards.
TTTGCCGACCCTGAACACGATGTAGCCTTCGGTTTTGTGACAAATACGCTGGGGCCGTACGTCTTGATGGATCCACGCGCGCAGAAGCTTGCGCGAGTACTGGCCACTTGTCTGTAAAACCCGCTCAAGGGTTCCAGTACCGGAACCCGGCAGCCATTTCGGTTTCAAAGCGTCAGTTTGTGCGGGCCGCTTCGGCCTGACTTTTCATTACTTCAATTTTCGTGGATATCCGATGTCATCCAAACCAACTCTTGCCCTGGCCCTGTGCTTTGCTATCACCGGTTGTGCACAGACCCCAAAAAGTGATTCCGATGGTGGCAGCTGGTGGCCGTTCGGTTCGTCCGACAAAGTCGCCGCTAAAGAGCCGAGTCCGGTTTCTGCCCCGGCCCCGCTGAAACCTGCTGCCACTGCACCTGTTGCCAAAAGTGAGAGCGCCAGCCCTTGGTACTGGCCGTTCGGTTCCGATGATGCCGCTGCCAAGCCGGAAGTAAAACCTGAAGCCAAACCGGTCCCGGTCGCTAAAGCTGATACCAACGCGGGTAACTCGTGGTGGTGGCCGTTCGGCGGCAAGGATCAGAGCGCTACCAAGGTTGCGCCAATAGACCCGAAAGTCACCCAGGCCTGGCTCGACGACTACGAACCGCGTCTTCGTGAAGCGATCAAGGACAGCAACCTGCAACTTGAACGCCGCGAAAACGTATTGGTGGTGACCGCGCCGGTAGAAGGCTCGTTCAACCCAGATCGTCCAGCTATGCTGCTGCCTGTCACTCTCGGCCCGTTCACTCGTGTCGCGAAGATCCTTGAAGTCGATCCGAAAACGGCCGTGCTGGTACTCGGTCACAGCGATACCTCGGGTGCGGCACCGGCCAACGTGAAACTGAGCCAGGAACGTGCACAAGCCGTCGCCGCCATCTTCCGTCTCAGCGGTTTGCAGCGTGACCGCCTGATGCTCCGCGGCATGGGCGGTGACGCCCCGCGTGCGGCCAACGACAGTGTTGAAGGCCGTGCCTTGAACCGTCGCGTGGAATTGCTGGTGACCCCGCAGGACACCATGGTGGCGTTGCTGGCCAAGTACAACATGCCGGCTCCGGCGCCAGTGACTATGATCGCGGCGAAGGACATCAAGCCAGTGGCGACACCGGTCACCCCCGCTCCAGCGGCGAAGAAAGCGGCTGTGCCAGCGACGAAAAAGGCCCCGGCGAAGAAAGCCACGGCGAAGAAAGCGCCTGCTAAAACCGCAACGCCAGCGAAGAAGACGGTGCCGGCCAAAGCCGTTGCCGACGCCAAGAAAGTCGACGTCGCGGCTGACGCCACCAAAAAGTGATTCGTTAACCAAAAGGAATGCGCCATGACCCAGGGCCTGGCTGATATGCGTCGTGACTATACCCGTGATGGCCTGACCGAGGCGCAAGCCCCGGCAGAGCCGTTTGGGCTGTTCCACCAGTGGTTCGCCGACGCGGTGAAAACCGAGCAAGCGCCGGTGGAGGCGAACGCCATGACCTTGGCAACGGTCGATCAGGACGGTCGGCCTCATTGCCGCATTCTGTTGCTCAAAGGTCTGGACGAGCAGGGCTTCACGTTCTTCACCAACTACGAAAGCGCCAAGGGTCAGCACTTGGCGGCGAATCCGTTTGCGGCCATGACCTTTTTCTGGCCGGCCCTGGAGCGCCAGGTGCGCATCGAAGGTCGGGTGGTGAAGGTCTCGCCCGAAGAGTCCGACGCCTACTTTCAGGTTCGTCCATTGGGCAGCCGATTGGGTGCCTGGGCGTCACCGCAGAGCCAGGTGATTGCCGATCGTGCCGAACTGGAAGCACTGCTCAAGAACACCGAGCAACGTTTCAGCGATACAGCGCCGCACTGCCCGGATCACTGGGGCGGTTATCGCTTGCTGCCGGAACGCATCGAGTTCTGGCAGGGCCGTGCTAGCCGCCTGCATGATCGCCTGAACTACCGCTTACAGGGCGCTGACTGGATTCTTGAACGTCTGGCACCCTAAGCAGTCTACCGTTCGGGATACCTTGCTGCAGCGGCCTCAAGCCACTGGGGCAGGTCCCGACGCTTGATCTTCTGTGCGTGAGCGTTCGCCAGTTGCTGGAGCATGAAAGCTTTTTTCTGTTCGTCCTTCCCAGCCAAAGCCAATGCCAGGTCGCGGTCCATCCAGCGTTTTATCCGAACGTACAGCCACCAATGGAAGTACAGACCGGCGACGGTAGTGATGAAAACGATGAAGTAATCCATGACAATCCTTGGGGCGTGAATGTGCAGTGGCGCCTGTACCGGGCCTGAATCAAAACATTTTTATCCCGACCATGCCGTGACAGGCGTCAAGCTGCGGGGTTTAATGATCACCTGTCCTTTGGAGTTGATGCTATGCGTAAGTCTGTTTTGTTGGTTGCTTCCTTTTCCACGATGACGATGTTGCTCACTGGCTGCCAATCGAGCCTGACCGGCGACTCCTACTCCCGTGATGAAGCGCGTCGTGTGCAAACGATTCGTATGGGCACCATCGAAGCGCTGCGCCCGGTGAAAATCGAAGGCACCAAAACCCCAATCGGCGGCGCTGCAGGCGCAGTGGTCGGCGGCGTAGGTGGTAGCGCCATCGGCGGTGGCAAAGGCAGCATCGTTGCCGCAGTCATCGGCGCAGTCGCTGGCGGCCTGGTAGGTTCGGCGGCCGAAGAAGGCCTGACGCGCACCCAAGGCGTCGAAATCACTGTGCGCGAAGACGACGGCAGCATGCGCGCCTATGTTCAGCAAGTTCAGGAGAATGAAGTGTTCCGCGTTGGCGAGCGTGTACGGATTTCTACTGTAGATGGCACTAGCCGCGTTTCGCACTAAGCGGGATGGGTAAAGAAAAACCCCGATCAGGTGACTGGTCGGGGTTTTTTGTGTCTGTGGTTTTCAGCCATTGCACATCAGTTGCAGTCTCTCTAGAGATAAGTCGTAACCGTCAAACTCGCTATCATATTGCTCCCGGTTCCGGTTCACGGTGCCGCACGGGTGCCGATGAAATACACCAAGCCTTCAGGGAAATCGACGTTTAGTAGCAGCGCTACTGAAGGATTTGACTGTCGGTTAGCTCAAGTTCAACAAAGACAGAACAATGTAAACCGGCTTTACCCCTGACCCCGCCGGAAACACAAGAATGAAATCCTTGTACTCAGGTGGATACACCGGGTTCACGATGATGCTGGCCGCCGCCGGCGTCGGCGGATACACCCAGATATGCGGCGCCTGCGGTGCAGCTTCCAGTGCTGGAATGCCGAGGGTGTCCGAGCCATCCACGGCCGGTGTCCAGATCAGTTCAGCACCTCCCCCGAGATCCGCCACCTGCTGGCTGCCGCGCAGTATGAACTGCACGACATCGACCATTTCCCAATCGCGGTTTTTGCCGGTGTAGAACCCGTAGCCCTTGAGGCTGCCGTCAGCCTGCTGCTCGACCTGCAATCGAACGCGGGTTCTGGCCTGTTTCAGGGCACGCAGTTGTTCTTCGGTGTAGAGCGCGCTATCACCCAGGCTCTGCGTCCAGAACAACGCGACGACACCGGCCAATGTGGCGGCAGTGGCGGCCTCAAGTGCCAATAAAGGTGCAGCGAGCGCCGGGGCTCTAAGTGCCAGTCGACCGATGCCGAGGGAGACGGTACTGCCGCTGATGGTTTCGAGATTCAGCAACCCGGCGTCGTCTGTATCACGAGCACCGAGCCAGGCAATTTCGCCGTAATCCTTGAGACTGTCGGTCGGAACCACACCCGAAGGATTCGAGTAATCGATGATGGCGTCTGGCAGGTTGCAGGACTTGGCGAAGACGCATCCCGCGCGAGGGATGTCGGGTTTTTTCGTCGAGGCCTGAAGCCGATCTTCAAAAGCCTGCTGCCGGGCGAGCATGGCGTCGTAAGCGCTTTGTCGCGCATCGCGCTCGGCCAGTTCGGTGGCTGTCATGAAGCGGTGGGTAACGTGATGACCGTCACTGGAGGGTGGGTTTTTAACTCTTGGGACTTCCTTGTTGCCAGCCACTGATCTTCCTTTCGTTCGTCCGTCGACAGCCCCCCATAAAGGAGCTGTGCGACGTTAACGAACGAGGCGGATCGTGGCTGTAGGATGAATCCTTGATGCTGCTAGGAGCGTTCTCTTTTGCTCAGGACTGCAAAACGGCGCTCTTGCGACTCGCCATCGCCGTCACCGCATAACCGATCAATGCCGCGAGAATCGAACCGGTCAGAATGCCCATCCGGTCCATACCTGCGTAGTCGCTGACGCCTGGCTCAAACGCCAGCGAGCCGACGAACAGACTCATGGTGAAACCGATCCCGCAAAGGATCGATACCCCCAGCACATGGCCCCAGTTGGCGCCTTGGGGCAGGGCGGCGATGCCGATTTTCACCGCCAGCCAGGTCAGGCCGAACACACCCACGGTTTTACCCAGCAGCAGGCCGGTGGCGATACCCATCGGTACGTGGTGGGTGAAGCTTTCAACGGTGACACCGCTCAGGGACAGGCCGGCGTTGGCGAAGGCGAAGAGCGGCAGGATGCCGTAAGCCACCCACGGGTGCAGGGCGTGTTCAAGGGTCAGCAGTGGCGAAGACTCGGCGTTTTTGGTGCGCAGCGGGATGCAGAACGCCAGGGTCACACCGGCCAACGTGGCGTGGACGCCGCTCTTGAGCACACAGACCCAGAGGATCAGGCCGATGATCATGTACGGCCCGAGCTTCACCACGCCGAGCCGGTTCATGGCGATCAGCGCGAAGATGCAGGCAGCCGCCAGTGCCAGCGACAGCGTCGACAGGGTGCCGGAATAGAAGATCGCGATGACGATGATTGCGCCCAGGTCGTCAATGATCGCCAGGGTCATCAGGAACAGCTTCAGCGACACCGGCACGCGTTTGCCCAGCAAGGCGAGTACGCCGAGGGCAAAGGCAATATCGGTGGCCATCGGGATGGCCCAGCCGCCCAAGGCTGCCGGATCGTCACGGTTCAGGAACCAGTAGAGCAGCGCCGGCACGACCATACCGCCAATCGCCGCGGCGCCGGGCAGGACGATTTGCGAAGGGTTCGACAACTGGCCGTCGAGGACTTCGCGCTTCACTTCCAGGCCGATCAGCAGGAAGAACATCGCCATCAGGCCGTCGTTGATCCACAGCAGTAACGGCTTGGCGATTTTCAGCGCGCCGATCTGAGCGACGACAGGGGTGTCCAGCAGCCCGCTGTAGAGCCACGACAGCGACGAGTTGTTGATAATTAAAGCCAGGGCTGCCGCGGCGATCAGTAACAGACCGCTGGCAGCTTCCAACTGAAAGAAACGCGTGAAAGTGCTACGCAGAGGCAAGGTCGCTCTCCATCGATGAATTCAAAAGGTGGCACACCCTAACCCGTACCGTTAGTTGTTAAAACAAAAGTTATATTCTTTTTTGTTATATACAGTAACAACGTGAAGGCTGGGACCGGGTTTGAGCCTAGCAGTTGCCGGCCGTATTGAACGTCAGCTGTACCTGTGCGGGATGTAGGTTTTTTCCTAAGCTTGAAGGCTGAGCCTTACAAGAAGGCCGACTCAACGAGAAAACCATCATGAGCGACAACCGACAGTGGGCCCGCGAAGCCATCCGGATCATCGAAGCAGACTTCCAGCGCAGCGCCGATACCCACCTGATCCCCTTGCCGCTGCCGGGTTTTGCGGGCATTGAATTGTATTTCAAGGATGAATCCAGCCATCCCACCGGCAGCCTCAAGCACCGCCTGGCGCGTTCGTTGTTCCTGTATGCGCTGTGTAACGGTTGGCTCAAGCCCGGTGCGCCAGTCATCGAGGCGTCCAGCGGTTCGACGGCGATTTCCGAGGCGTACTTCGCCAACTTGCTGGGTTTGCCCTTTATTGCGGTGATGCCGGCGACCACCTCGAAAGAGAAAATCGCCCAAATTGCTTTCTATGGCGGCAAGAGTCATCTGGTCGACGACCCGACCCAGATCTACGCCGAATCCGAACGGTTGGCCCGCGAGCATGACGGTCATTTCATCGACCAGTTCACCTACGCCGAACGCGCCACCGACTGGCGGGCGAACAACAACATCGCCGAATCGATCTTCCATCAGATGCGATTCGAAAAGCACCCTGAGCCGAGCTGGCTGATCTCCAGCCCCGGCACCGGCGGCACCACCGCAACACTCGGTCGTTACGTGCGTTACCGCCAACATTGCACCCGCGTGCTGTGCGCCGATGCCGAGCGCTCGGTGTTTTTCGACTACTACCAGACCGGCGATGCCAGCCTGCGCCTGGAGTGCGGTTCGCGGATCGAAGGGATCGGCCGGCCACGGGTGGAAGCGTCGTTCCTGCCCAAGGTGATTGATGCCATGGTCAAAGTGCCGGACGCGTTGTCCCTGGCGGCCATGCACTATCTGGCGCAGCGACTGGGGCGGCGGGTGGGCGGGTCGAGCGGGACTAACCTGATCGGCGCCTTGATGGCGGCTCAGCAGATGGCAGCGGCGGGGGAGTCGGGGTCGATCGTGGCGATTCTGTGTGATGGCGGCGAACGTTATGCCACCACCTATTACGATCAGGATTGGCTCAAGGGCCAGGGCTATGAGTTGAGTGGTTTGATGGAGAGTGTGGCAGCGAGTGTCGAGCGCGGTGAGGCGCTACCATCGACGGTACTGCGCGCCAACATCTGACACACTGAAGATCCCTTGTAGCAGTGAGCCTGCTCGCGATAGCAAAAGATCAGTCAACATCTCTGTTGACTGTTAATCCGCATCGCGAGCAGGCTCACTCCTACAGGGGGATGTGCATCAGGCCTCCAGGCCGAGGATGTCGCGAGCCACAGCTTCCGCAATCCGAATACCGTCCACACCCGCCGACAGAATCCCGCCCGCATAACCCGCGCCTTCACCCGCCGGGAACAAGCCCTTCACGTTCAGGCTCTGCATCAATTCATTACGGGTAATGCGCAGTGGCGACGAGGTGCGTGTCTCGATCCCGGTCAACACCGCGTCATGCAGCGAGTAGCCGCGAATCTGCTTCTCGAACGCTGGTAGCGCTTCACGAATCGCTTCGATGGCAAACGCGGGCAAGGCCAGCGCCAAATCACCCAATGCAACGCCAGGCTTGTAGGACGGCTCAACACTGCCCAACTCAGTCGACGGTTTGCCGGCAATGAAGTCACCGACCAGTTGCGCCGGCGCTTCATAGTTGCTGCCGCCCAGCACAAACGCATGGGATTCCAGGCGTTCCTGCAATTCGATACCGGCCAGCGGGCCGCCCGGGTAATCGACTTCCGGGGTGATGCCGACGACGATCCCGGAGTTGGCGTTGCGTTCGTTACGCGAGTATTGGCTCATGCCGTTGGTGACGACGCGGTTCGGCTCGGACGTCGCCGCGACCACGGTGCCTCCCGGGCACATGCAGAAGCTGTAGACCGAACGGCCGTTCTTGGCGTGGTGCACCAGTTTGTAGTCGGCCGCTCCGAGTTTCGGGTGGCCGGCGTACTTGCCCAACCGTGCGCGGTCGATCAGCGACTGCGGGTGTTCAATGCGGAAACCCACCGAAAACGGCTTGGCTTCCATGAACACGCCACGGCCGTGGAGCATGCGGAACGTGTCCCGGGCACTGTGGCCAAGGGCGAGAATCACGTGTTTCGAATGGATCTGCTCGCCGCCGTTGAGTTCGACGCCGACCAATTGGCCGTCCTCGATCAACACATCGGTGACGCGTTGCTGGAAGCGGACTTCGCCGCCCAGCGCGCGAATTTGCTCACGCATGTTTTCCACTACGCCGGTCAGACGGAACGTACCGATGTGCGGTTTGCTGACGTAGAGGATTTCGTCCGGCGCACCGGCCTTGACGAACTCGTGCAGGACTTTGCGACCGATGAATTTCGGGTCCTTGATCTGGCTGTACAGCTTGCCATCGGAGAACGTCCCCGCGCCGCCTTCACCGAACTGCACGTTGGATTCCGGGTTCAGCACGCTTTTACGCCACAGGCCCCAAGTGTCCTTGGTGCGCTGACGCACTTCGGTACCGCGCTCGAGGATGATCGGCTTGAAGCCCATTTGCGCGAGCAGCAGCCCGGCGAAAATCCCGCACGGCCCGAAGCCGACGACAACAGGGCGTTGCTGCAGATCGGCCGGCGCGTGGCCGACCACTTTGTAACTGACATCCGGCGCCACGTTGACGTTACGGTCATCGGCGAACTTGTGCAGTATCGCAGCCTCATCCTTGACGGTGAGGTCGATGGTGTAGATGAAGCACAGTTCGGAGGACTTTTTGCGCGCATCGTAGCTGCGCTTGAACAAGGTGAAATCGAGCAGATCATCGCTGGCGATGCCCAGGCGCTGCACGATGGCAGGGCGCAGGTCTTCTTCGGGATGGTCGATCGGCAACTTCAGTTCAGTGATTCGTAACATGGCAGGACCCGGTTCGCGGGGCGCACAACTGCGCCAAGGCGTTGGAAACCGGTGATTATAAGCCCCAAAGTGGATTCCCGTGAGGCTTAAACGATCAGTCGTTGCGCGCACCGCCGAAATACGCGCAACCACGCTGTACCTGGCCATTGATGCGCAGTTCGGCGCTCATGTGCTGGACGCTGCCGGTGGTGCTGTCGGTGCAGCGTTGCGGCGCGACCCACAGTTCGATGTGCTGGTTATTGGCTTCGGTACTGAGGTTGAAACGGCCGTCGCCCAGCTGTTCTTCCACATAAGGGACGGCCAGGGGCGGTTGACCGGCGCGATCGACCACCATGCCTTTGCCGCTGACCTTGACGTTCCACTCAGGCGAGTGGCCGGCCGCGCGCAGGATCTGCAGTTTGAAATTGGGATCGTCGCACGCCGTGCCCGAGCGCTCGACGCGGTACAGCTGCTCCAGATCAAGGCGACTGTCGACGATGCGCCCGCGCACATCGGCAAACAACTTGCCCTTGGTATCGGCCAGAGACGCCGCCTGTTGCAGCACACTGGTGCCGCCGGTGTCGTTGACCACATAGCTGCCGGTTTCATTGCAGGGCTGGAACAGCAACTTGCCGTCCGCCGCCGTCAACTGGCCTTGCATACGGGTCTGGCCCGCGTGGGAGGCACTTTCACGCGGGCCATCAAACAACTGACAGGCAGCAAACAGCGGCAGCAGGGCAACGACGACTAAGGAACGGGCAACACGCATCTTTGGCTCTCCAGACAAGTGCCGCCACGTTACTCAGGCACGCTCGTGATCACAAGGCTTGTGTGCCAGGGATTGAGTTGCCGGGTGCGTCCCAGCATAGTGGCGCCCTTGTCCAGGATCGGGCCCTTTTCGGCATGAACCAACGTCTCTCTATTTTTCCCAAACGGTTGTACGCACTGGATGCACTGCGCGGTATCGCGGCGTTGGCGGTGGTGTTCTGGCATTGGCAGCACTTCTTTTTTCAAGGGGCAGTGCCGGGCCCGCTGCAAACCGAACTGCAACCTTTCTATAGCGTGTTCGCCTTGTTTTATCGACACGGTGGCGATGCGGTCGCGTTGTTCTTCAGCTTGTCCGGGTTCATCTTTTTCTGGTTGTTCGGTCATGCCGTGGCGCGTAGGGAGCTGACCGGAAAACAGTTCTTCATCGAGCGTTTCAGCCGCATCTATCCGCTGCATCTGGCGACTTTCGCCGCTGTTGCGCTATTACAGATGATCTACACACGGCATACGGGCAACGCTTTTGTTTATCCGTTCAACGATCTCTATCACGGCGTGTTGAATGTATTTCTCGCCCCGGCCTGGGGATTGGAACAAGGCTGGTCATTCAACGCCCCGGCCTGGTCGATTTCGGTTGAAGTACTGCTCTACGCGGCATTCTTCCTGCTGTGGCGTTATTCGCCCCTGCCCATGCTGATCAGCATTTTCTTGATCGCCGTGGCCGCTTACGTCTTTCCTGCGCAGTACAAAATCACCCTGGGCGTGTTCAGCTTTTTCTGCGGTGGTGTTGGCTATGTGTGGGTGACGTGGCTGCTGCAACGAATGCCATCGCGCTGGGTGGGAATGGGGTTGACGATCGGGTGTGCGGCGGGGTGGTGGTTGTTCGGCGATGATCAGCCGCTGATCAAATGTGTGCTGTTGTTCCCGCTGACGATCATGGCCATTGCAGCCTGTCATCAGGTACTGGAACCGGTTGCCCGGCGCTTGGCGTGGCTGGGGGATATCAGCTATGCCTCCTATTTGCTGCATTTCCCGCTGCAAATTATCGCCGCGCTGTTGGCGGATAAATTCTTTGCGGGGCGAAGCGTCTTTTATCAGCCGTGGACGTTGCTGCTGTTCTTTGCGGTCCTGATCGGTGCCAGCCTGATTTGCCATCGCTGGTTCGAACGGCCAATGCAACAGTGGCTGCGCCAGTTCGGGCGCGAGCGCCTGGCGAGCGGAGTGATTGCTCGCCAGTAATGCCTGTCAGAAAGGACGGTCAGCCGACGTGAAACGTCTGACCTGTCTGCAAGCCTTCCACGCTTTTGGCGTAGGCCAATGCCACATCGGCTGCGGGAACCGGTTTGAACCCGCGGAAGTAAGGCGCGTATTTGCCCATGGCTTCCAGCAGCACGTTCGGGCTGATCGAGTTCACGCGCAGGCCGCGAGGCAGTTCGATGGCGGCGGCGCGGACGAAGCTGTCCAGCGCTCCGTTGACCAACGCGGCCGAGGCACCGCTGCGAATCGGGTCGTGGCTGAGCACGCCGGTGGTGAAGGTGAACGAGGCGCCGTCATTGGCGAACTCGCGACCGATCAGCAACAAATTGACCTGGCCCATCAGTTTGTCTTTGAGGCCCAGGGCGAAGCTGTCTGCGGTCATTTCATCCAGCGGCGCGAAGGTCACGTTACCCGCCGCGCAGATCAGGGCATCGAACTTGCCGGTCTGTTCGAACAGCTTGCGGATCGAGGCGCTGTCGCTGATATCCACTTGAAAGTCGCCACTGTTGCGGCCGATGCGGATGATCTCGTGACGCTGGGACAGTTCCTTGTCGACGGCCGAGCCAATGGTGCCGCTTGCGCCTATCAATAGAATTTTCATCGTGCTGATTCTCGATTGGTTGAAAGTGATCTCAGTCTAGAGTGGTTTTTTCTGTTGATAAGCGCGCTAATAGGCAACCTTTGGTTTTCAAATGGAAACAATCCATGAGCGAGATGGATGACCTGGCGGCGTTCGCGGTATTGATCGAAGCCGGCAGTTTTACCTTGGCAGCGCAGCAACTGGGTTGCAGCAAGGGCCAGTTGTCCAAGCGCATCAGCTTGCTGGAAACACGGTTTTCGGTGGTATTGCTGCAACGCACTACGCGTCGTTTAAGCCTGACGGCGGCCGGCGCGGCGCTGTTGCCTCAAGCTCAGGCGCTTGTCGTCCAGGTCGAAAGGGCGCGTCAGGCATTGGCGCGGTTGAAGGATGACATGGCCGGACCGGTGCGTATGACCGTTCCGGTATCGCTGGGGGAAACCTTCTTCGATGGTTTGTTGCTGGAGTTTTCCGGCAAGTACCCAGAGGTGCAGATCGAGCTCGATCTGAACAACCATTTTCACGACCTGTCTCGGGATGGTTTCGATCTGGCGATTCGTTCCGAGGTGGGCAAGGACGAGCGATTGGTGGCTCGGCCACTGCTGGCCTGGCACGAGATGACCTGTGCCAGTCCGGCGTATCTTGAACAGTATGGCGAACCGCAAACACCGCAGGCCCTGGCCGAACACCGTTGCCTGCTCAACAGTCATTACAGCGGTCGCGAAGAATGGCTGTATCACCAGCAACATGAGTTGCTGCGCGTGCGGGTGTCGGGGCCGTTTGCCAGCAATCACTACAGCTTGCTGAAAAAAGCCGCATTGGCGGGGGCCGGTATTGCGCGCTTGCCGTCCTATTTGCTGCAAGCGGAATTGGCTGACGGGCGATTGCGCTGGCTCCTGCGTGATTATCAGACGCGGCGCATGCCGATGTACCTGGTTCACCCGTATCAGGGCGGTTTGCCGAAACGCACGCAGGTTCTGGCGGATTACCTGATCGGCTGGTTCAAGCGCAGCGGTGAGGCGCTGGATCGTCTTCAGCGTTAGATTTTGAGCCTCCCACATTGGATTAGCCGGCAAAGCGCCGGGCGATCAGATGATCAATAGAGAGTTTCCCCGGCCCGGTTGCCATCAAATACAGCAACACCGCCGCCCAGGTGCCATGAGTCGGGTACGCATCCGGGTACACGAACAGTTGAATCGTCAGGGTCATGCCGAGCAAGGCCAGCGCTGAAAAGCGCGTGGCAAAACCAATCAAAATCAGCACCGGGAAAAAGTGTTCGGCAAACGCCGCCATGTGCGCCGCAATCTCTGGCGACAGCAATGGCACGTGATACTCACTCTTGAACAACGGAATGGTCGAATCAGCGAGGCGTGGCCAGCCGAGCTGGAAGGTGCCGTCGATCAGATCAATGGCGAGGCCTTCGACCTTGGTTTGTCCGGACTTCCAGAACACCGCCGCGATGGAGAACCGCGCAATGAAGGCGATCAGGCTCTGTGGAATCATCTCCAGCAGCGCGATGGTGCGGCTGATCGGGTTCTGAGTGTTCATGGCGATACCTTGTTGTGTAGGTGAGTAATGGCGTTGTGGCCGATCAGCAGGGCCAGGGTTTGGCTGAGATCGAACGGGGGTGCGGACTCCACTGCCTGAATCAGCGGCTGGCCGTTTTTCAGGTTTTGGATGAAGGCGCTGGCGCCGGACTCGATGACGAAGACTTCGACGTCCAGACCGTTGCGCAGGATCAGTGCGTGTTGGCCGTGGTCCAGATCAATTCCGGCCAACGTTGCACCGTGTTGATGGGCGGCCCAGATCGTGACCACGGCGAAGGCAGAGGTCAGCAAGTTGAGCGAGGGATGAAATTCGACGCTCAGCTCGCTCAGGGTTTGCGGGTCAGCGAGCGCTGCGCCGATCAGTGCATGGCTTAACGGCTGGGCATCAGCCGCGTGATAAGCGCGGGTGCGCAGGCGTTCCAGCCGCGCGACATCGGCCAGGTACGGCACGCTGCCCGCCGGTTCGAAGCCTTCGATAAAGTCCGCCAAGTCGTCGCCGTAATCCTTGATCAACGGGCTCTGAGGCGCATTGCCGAGCAAATAGATCCCGGTCATGGCACGGAAAAATTCATCGCCGACCAATTGCGCAACCACGGGGTAGCTGTGCGCCAATGCGTTGATCAGTGAGCTCTGTACATTATTGCGATACACCGCGAACCGGCTGGCGGGATCGGCGCCGTTGGCACTGAACAACCCCTCGGGGCAGTTCAGTCGGGGATCAAGCAGGGCAGCAGCAAATGCGGCTTGCGTGCTCATGACCCACCTCCCGCATACAGCAACAGTTCATCGGCCTGACGCGCCTCGGCGTGCAAGACGCTGAAGGCCGGCAACTGATTGTCGCGTTCGATCAGGGTCGCTATCGGGCCGGTTCGCTCCAGTACCTGCTGGTACAAGGTCCAGACGGCGTTATCGATGGGGGCGCCGTGATCATCAATCAGCAGACGGTCACCGAGGCTGTCGGTGTCTTCAGCGAAGCCGGCCAAATGAATCTCGCCGACGGCATGAAGGGGCAGGGCGTCGATGTAGGCCAACGGATCGCGCTGATGATTGATGCTCGATACATAGACGTTGTTCACGTCCAGCAACAGTCCGCAGCCCGTGCGGCGGATGACTTCGCTGATGAAGTCGGCCTCATCGAACGTCGAGCGTTCAAACGCCAGGTACGTCGCCGGGTTCTCCAGCAGCATCGGGCGTTTGAGGGTGCTTTGGACGTGATCGATGTGTTCGCAGACGCGGCTCAGCGTCGGCGTGTCATAGGCCAGGGGCAACAGGTCATTGAGAAACACCGGGTCATGGCTGGACCAGGCCAGGTGTTCGGAAAAGGACTGGGGTTGATAGCGCTCGATCAGTACGGCGAGTCGTGTGAGGTGCCGAGTGTCCAGTGGACCTTCAGCACCAATCGACAAGCCGACGCCATGCAGCGACAGCGGATACTGTTCGCGAATCAAACCCAGGTAGTGATGAAACGGGCCGCCGGCCACCATGTAGTTTTCGGCGTGGACTTCGAAGAAACCGATGTCCGGTTGCGAACCGAGCACTTCTCGAAAGTGCTCGGTCTTGAGCCCCAGCCCGGCGCGGGGCGGGAGCCCGAACGGTAGATTGTTCATGGTCGACACTCGGGCTGGGTTGGGATCAGGCTTTGGCTTTGAAGGCTTCCATCTGCCCGAAACCGGTCGGCGAGGTCTTGCTTTCGGTGGTGGCGCAGGTGCCTTTAGGGACCAGCTTCCAGGCGTTTGGCTGGAAGTCGGTTTTCGCGGTGCCAGCGCAGGTGGTGCCAGCGCCTGCCGCGCAATCGTTGTGACCTTTCATGGCCACGCCGAAGCATTTTTCCATGTCGTCGGCGGCGTGGACGGTGGACACAGCGGCCATGCTCAAGGCAGAACCGAGGGCCAGAACCAGGGCGGTGGCGGACAGGGTGCGGGTGGTAGCAGTCATGATGTTTCTCCGGGTTTTGAGGTTTTGTAAGCCAGCAGTTGTGCTGGCTTACCCCTCTAGAGAAAGGTCATGGCGATGCGTTACAGCCGTCTCCAAAACTTTTTAAAAAAACCTTACAACACCACCAACTCCTACAGGGGATTTCTGTTGCCAGGAGGGTTTGTGGCGGGGACAAAAAAACGGCCCGAAGGCCGTTTTCTGTTTACCGCAAAGACTCAACCACCCAGATACGCTTCGCGTACTTTCGGATCAGTCAGCAGGGCTTCACCGGTGCCTTGCATGACCACACGGCCGTTCTCCAGAACGTACGCGCGGTCGGCAATTTTCAGCGCCTGGTTGGCGTTCTGCTCGACCAGGAACACGGTTACGCCATCCTTGCGCAGTTGTTCGATGATGTCGAAGATCTGCTGGATGATGATCGGAGCCAGGCCCAACGAAGGTTCGTCGAGCAGCAACAGCTTGGGCTTGCTCATCAGCGCACGGCCGATGGCGAGCATTTGCTGTTCGCCGCCGGACATGGTGCCGCCGCGCTGGGCGAAACGCTCTTTCAGGCGTGGGAAAAGTCCGAGAACCTTGTCCATCTGTTCCTGATAGTCGCCCTTGTCGGTGAAGAAGCCACCCATGGCGAGGTTTTCTTCCACGGTCAGGCGGGAGAACACCCGACGACCTTCCGGCACCACGGCAATGCTCTTGCGCATGATCTGCGCCGAAGTCTGCCCCACGAGCTCTTCGCCCATGTACTTGATGCTGCCACTGTGGGCCTGCGGCGAACCGCAAAGCGTCATCAGCAGGGTGGATTTGCCCGCGCCGTTGGCGCCGATCAGGGTGACGATTTCGCCCTGGCGGATTTCCACGTTGACGCTGTGCAGGGCCTGGATCTTGCCGTAGAAGGTGGAAACGTTTTCGAATTGCAGCATTTACGCTTCCCCCAGGTAGGCTTTGATCACTTCGGGATTGTCGCGGATCTGTTCCGGCGTGCCGTTGGCCAGGGGCGTGCCCTGGTTGATCACGACGATGTGGTCGGAAATGCTCATGACCAGTTTCATGTCGTGTTCGATCAGCAGCACGGTCACGTTGTGCTCTTCACGCAGCACACTGATCAGCGCCTTGAGGTCTTCGGTTTCCTTCGGGTTCAGACCGGCCGCCGGCTCGTCGAGCATGAGGATCCGCGGGCGGGTCATCATGCAGCGCGCGATTTCCAGGCGACGTTGCTGACCGTAAGCCAGGGTGCCGGCAGGACGGTTGGCGAAGGCCTTGAGGTTGACCTTTTCCAGCCAGTACTCGGCGAACTCCATGGCTTCGCGTTCGCTTTTGCGAAAGCCCGGTGTCTTGAACAGGCCGGCCAGGAAGTTGGTGTTCAAGTGACGGTGCTGGGCGATCAAGAGGTTCTCGACCGCGGTCATGTCCTTGAACAACCGCACGTTCTGGAAAGTGCGCACCACGCCTTTGAGGGCGATCTTGTGGCCCGGCAGGCCTTCGATCGGCTCGCCATCCAGCAGGATGCTGCCGCCGCTCGGCTTGTAGAAACCGGTCAGGCAGTTGAACACGGTGGTCTTGCCAGCGCCGTTGGGGCCGATCAATGCCACGACCTGTTTTTCCTTCACGGTCAGGGCGACGCCGTTGACCGCCAGCAAGCCGCCGAAGCGCATGCTCAGATTGTCTACTTTCAGGATCTCGCGGCTCATTTGCGCAACTCCATGTGAGGACGTTGCATGGGCAGCAGGCCTTGAGGGCGCCAGATCATCATCAGCACCATCAAGGCGCCGAACATCAACATGCGGTATTCACTGAACTCACGCATCATTTCCGGCAACAGGATCATTACCGTGGCCGCCAGTACGACGCCCAGTTGCGAGCCCATGCCGCCCAGCACCACGATGGCGAGGATGGTTGCCGACTCGATGAAGGTGAAGGACTCCGGTGTCACCAGGCCCTGACGCGCGGCGAAGAAGCTGCCGGCGAAACCGGCGAAGCACGCGCCCAGGGTGAACGCTGACAGCTTGATTGCGGTCGGGTTCAGCCCCAGCGCCCGGCAGGCGATTTCGTCTTCACGCAGCGCTTCCCAGGCGCGGCCCAGAGGCATGCGCAGCAAGCGATTGATGACGAACAGGGCGAACAGCGACAACAACACCGCGATCAGGTAAAGGAAGATCACCTTGTTCACCGGGTTGTAGACCAGGCCGAAATACTCGTGGAAGGTCTGCATTCCTTCCGCGGCCGTTTTATCGAAGGTCAGTCCGAACAGCGTTGGCTTGGGAATGTTGCTGATGCCGTTCGGGCCACCGGTGATATCGGTCAGGTTACGCAGGAACAGACGGATGATTTCACCGAAGCCCAGGGTCACGATCGCCAGGTAGTCACCCCGCAAACGCAACACGGGGAAGCCCAGCAGGAAGCCGAACGTGGCCGCCATCAGGCCGGCAATCGGCAGGCAGATCCAGAAGCTCAGGCCGTAGTAATGCGACAGCAGCGCATAACTGTAGGCGCCGACGGCATAGAAACCGACGTAGCCGAGGTCGAGCAGGCCCGCCAGGCCGACCACGATGTTCAGGCCCAGGCCCAGCATCACGTAGATCAGCACCAGCGTGGCGATGTCCACCGCGCCGCGGGAGCCGAAGAACGGCCACACCAGCGCACCGATGATCAGCGCAATGATGATCCAGCGCTGGGTGGTCGGCAGGGTCAGGAAGTTACTGGCCTTGGCCGGCATGCCCGGCATGCTCGGCGAAGATTTCCAGGCCGCGCTGATCGACTTGTCGAACAACACTCGCAGGAACATCAGCACCGAACAAACGGCGATGATGAGCAGCGTGGTGTTGCTGGTGCCATGGACTTCGAGGTTGATGCCGACGATGGTCAGTTTCAAACCCAGTACCGGGTAGGCGACGGCCCACACCAGCAAAGCGCTGAACAGCGCCTGTCTAAGATTCCTAGTCATACTTTTTCAACCTCCGGACGGCCCAACAGGCCGGTAGGCCGGAACAACAACACCAGAACCAATAGACCGAAAGCCACGACGTCCTTGTACTGGTCGCCGAAGATGTCGGCACCAAAGGCTTCCGCTACCCCCAACACAATCCCGCCGAGCATGGCGCCGGGAATGCTGCCGATACCGCCCAATACCGCTGCGGTGAAGGCCTTGAGGCCGACGAGGAAACCGGCGTTCGGGTTGATCACGCCATACTGCATGCTCAGGAGCACGGCCGCGATGGCCGCCAGTGCAGCACCGATGACGAAGGTCAGGGCGATGATGTTGTTGGTGTTGATACCCAGCAGGTTGGCCATCTTGATGTCTTCGGCACAGGCACGGCAGGCGCGACCCAGGCGAGAGCGGGAGATGAACAGCGTCAGGCCGAGCATGGCGACGAAGGTCACCACGAACACCACGATTTGCATGTAGGAAATCAGCACTTCATGTGCGCCACCTGGCCCGATGGTGAAGTTACCGGGGATCAGGTTGGGGATGGATTTGTCCTTGGAGTCTTGCGCCAGCAGAACCGTGTTCTGCAGGAAGATCGACATGCCGATGGCGGAAATCAGCGGAATCAGACGGTTGCTGCCGCGCAAGGGGCGGTAGGCGATCCGTTCGATGCTGTAGCCGTAGGCACTGGTCACGACGATGGTCGCGAGGAAAGCGGCAGTCATCAACAGCGGAACGCTGTCGAGTCCCATCATGGACAGGCCCGCGATGGCGATGAACGCCACGTAGGAACCAATCATGTACACCTCGCCGTGGGCGAAGTTGATCATTCCAATGATGCCGTAAACCATCGTATAGCCGATGGCGATCAGGGCATACGTGCTGCCAATGGTCAGGCCATTAACCAGCTGTTGGAAAAAGTGATAGATGTCAGGCATTACAGCGCTCCTAAAAACCTGATACGCATTTCACTGGTGGAGTCATTTTCCCGCTCGAGCCCCATGGATCTGCATCCACTTCGAACACGAGGTTTGCCAGCGAACCGCTGATGACGGTTTTGAGATTTTCAGGTGGGGAGACTGGCGGATCACGCCAGCGCGGCCCAAAACGTTCGTAAAACAAAGCCCACGGCACGCCGTGGGCTTTGTTGGCAGTCAGTCAGGCAAGGCCTTACTGAGGCGAAGCTTCAGTTTTTGGTTTGCCGAAGTGCCACTCGTAAACCACAAATTTGAAGTCTTTCAAGTCGCCCTTGGCGTCGAACTGCAGATCGCCAGTCGGGGTCTTGAAGGTGCCAGCGTGGATAGCAGCAGCCACTTTGGCAGTGTCTTCGCTCTTGGCGGCTTCGATACCACCGGCAATGACTTCCACAGCCGAGTAGGCCGGGAACACGAACGGACCGCTCGGGTCTTCTTTCTTCGCCTTGAACGCATCAGCCAGGGCAACGTTGGCCGGATCCTGGTCGAAGGATTTCGGCAGGGTTACCAGCAGACCTTCGGAAGCGTCTTTGGCAATCTGCGAAATGGAGTCGTTACCCACGCCTTCCGGACCCATGAACTTGGCTTTCAGGCCTTTTTCCTGGGATTGACGCAGGATCAGACCCAGCTCCGGGTGGTAGCCGCCGTAGTAGACGAAGTCGACGTTGGCTTGCTTGAGCTTGGCGATGATCGAGGAGAAGTCCTTGTCGCCGGCGTTGATGCCTTCGAACACGGCAACCTTGACGTTTTTGCCTTCCAGGGTTTTCTTCACGGCGGTGGCGATGCCTTCACCGTATTGCTGTTTGTCGTGCAGAACAGCAACGATTTTCGGTTTGACGTGATCGGCAATGTAGTTACCGGCGGCAGGGCCCTGGGCGCTGTCCAGACCGATGGTACGGAATACCATTTTGTAACCACGAGCGGTGATGTCCGGGCTGGTGGCAGCCGGGGTGATCATGATCACGCCTTCGTCTTCGTAGATGTCCGAAGCCGGTTGAGTGGAGCTGGAGCACAGGTGACCGACCACGAACTTGACGCCGTCGTTGACGACCTTGTTCGCGACCGCTACCGCTTGTTTTGGATCACAGGCGTCATCGTATTCAACGGCTTCGAGTTTCTTGCCGTCTACGCCGCCTTTGGCGTTGATCTGTTCGATGGCCATTTTGGCGCCACTGAACTGCATGTCGCCGTATTGGGCTACAGGACCGGTCTTAGGGCCGGCAATGCCGATCTTGATGGTGTCAGCTGCGAACGAATGGCTGGCAACCCCGGCCAGAACCATAGCGGCAAACAGTTTGGAAATCTGCTTAGTAGCCTTAGTCATAGTGCTCCACTCTTACTGTTGTAGTTTTTATAGTCCTGGCGCCGTAGCAGCAGAACCGGGTCAGATATCTTCGATATCCTCCGGAAAATGCCCCCGACAACTGTACCGGTACAGTGTAGAGCGCCAATTGTTAGCCTGGGAAGCTGGCGCCGGGGGGCAAAACCTGAGGGTGTCGCTATTTTGAAAGAAAAAGACAGAATTGCGGCGGGATGTTAGCTGGCTAATTGCTTGATTCAGCGGCATTCCCTGGCTTTCCTGCTCTTTTCAATCGGTGACTCAATTGCAACCGGGTTTTTCTGGCGGACCACCGACGTTATCATTCGCGTCGATTTCTTTTCCGGACAGGCCCCATGACTCAAGAACCTAGCACCCTCTATGCCAAGCTGCTTGGTGAAACCGCATCTATTACCTGGAAAGAGTTGGAGCCGTTCTTCGCCAGGGGTGCCCTATTGTGGGTCGATCCGGGTCTGGATTTGATTGCCGCCGCCGAAGCCGTGGCTACTGACGAAGGGAAGAAAGTGGCTGCCTGGCTGGCCGCCGACCAAGTGGCCAAGCTGTCTGAAACGCGGGCGCTGGATCTTTTCGAGCGCGACCCGGAGTTGTGGGCGGTGGTTGTTTCGCCGTGGATTCTGATCCAGGAAAGGGCGACGAGCTGAATCGCTGCGCCTTATTGGTGCGTCGCGCGGGCGAGCAAAAGTGTGTAGGTGAGTAGCGTGATGGCACGTTGCCGTAGAGAAAGGCCACAGGCGTGGCCAGCATCACGGTGACGTAAACGTAACGGGAACAGTTTGTCGGGCAGCCTGAGGGCTGCTTAATTGTTTCTGGATGTTGGAAAGACTGATATTTTCAGCGGATTTGAGGGGCTCATCGCGAGCAGGCTCACTCCTAGAGGGGAACGCATTCCACATGTAGGAGTGAGCCTGCTCGCGATGGCGGCAACCTGGTCTGGCGTCAGACCGAGAAAGTCTTGCCAGTATGGTTATTCAGCGAAATAACCTTGGTCTTGCCAATGCGGTGACGGTAGATCTCACGCAGGTACTTGATCGCCTTCTTCACGCAATCACGCGACAGACGAATGTCGTTGATCGAGACAAACTTGTCCTTGTCGTTGATCAGCTCGCGGTACTTCTTCTCGTACATCGGTTTGATCGCGTACCAGTTGGTATCGAGGATCTTCGCCGGGTTCTCGAATTCGTTGAGCAAGTCGTCGATCCGGCCTTCGTCGAATTCTTCATTGATGATGAAGTCGAGGATCGAGTTGTCCAGCGTCTCGTCGAAGCGGTACGGATTCTTCGCGAAGCAGCGCTTGATGAACGCGACGATCAACGTCAGGAAGTCGTCCGACAGGCACGGGCTCTTGGCGATCAGGGTGGTCAGCGACAAGTTGGCCGAGGCGCCGATCACCAGCGCGTAGCGCTTGAGCGTGGTGTTCGGGAACAGGCTGTTGAGGTGGGTCTTCAACCGGTTCAAGTCCATGTAGGACAGCTTGTAGTCTTTCGGCAAGGAAACAATCGACACCACCGACGAGCAGTTCTTGAAGAAGTGCAGGTCGTGCAGCGCGGCGGCGTCGTAACCGGAATTCTTGTACTGCTCAAGCGAGGCACGATAGCGCTTGGACTCGATCGGCAGCAGGCTGATGCCTTCAATTGCCTGGGTCACTTTGTTGAAGTGCGGCAGGTCGATGGAGCGGAAGAACAAATCATCGATGTTCAGACGCTGTGGTTCTTTCTCGAACACCTTGAACTTGTCACTGCTTGGTGGCGGGGTTTCCGGCACCACGGACTCGGCGTAGGCAATCGCCACCGGACCGGCCAGGCTCATGAACAGGTCGTTGGCGTCGAGGCGAATGGTTTCGCCGATGTCGATGCCGGCGCGACGGAAGTAATTCTGGTCGTAATCGGTCGTGACCGCCTGCGCCGTCAGAATGTTGAAGATCTGCTGCGAGATGTACTGGTTGGCGTGTTTTTCCATCGCATTGACGTCAATGTTCTGGATGTTGCCGTCATCGCTTTCTTCGGCATAACGCATGATGTCGTTGGAGATCAGCATCATGGCGTTCCATGGGCGGATACGGCCCATGACGCTGGCTTCGCTGCTGTCTTCGTTGGCGAAGTTGTAGGAGAAGTCCCACTCTTCAGACAGGTATTTACACAGCAGGCGACCGGCGTTGATGTGCAGCGCCTCGGACATTTCGCTGCGGTGATCGGAAATGTTCGGCAGCACGCAAATGCCGCTGGTGAAAATCGGCTCGAAGACAAAGGAATGACCGCTCTTGCCGTCATGTTCGTCCATCGGCTTGGTGTCGAACGTCTTGTTCATGTACGAGTGCTGCTGGGCCAGGCCGAATTCCGAGGCCATGCCCGAGCCGGTACCACCGCCGGCGCTGAAGATCGAGAAATACAGGCGCGACTGGTTGGCCTTGATCCCGCAGCTGTCGATCAGGTACGAGTGAATCATCTTCCAGTCAGGGCTGGAGAAACGCTGGGTGTCCTTGTTCAGGATGATCTTGGCCAGGTACTGACCGAGGATCGGCGCGTTGCCGGCACCACCGGCGTGGACTTCCGACAAGTCCATGATTTTCATTTTGCTGTAGTCGCGCAGGAAGCCGCTTTTTTCGCCCTTGCGCGAGAAACGGATGCGACCGGCAATGTCTTTGTCCAGGTCCCCAAGCATCACCAGCGGTTCCACCAGGAACACCGGTTTGGCGCCCTTGTTGGTGCCCAGGCGCAGGTTGTTACGAATCCATTGGGCCGGGCTGTAGCCCTTTTCCGCAAAGCGTTTGTCCGGAGACAGACGGTCTTCGTTGTTGAATTCGTTGAGGTAGAACTTGCGGGCGTTGTACACCAGCTCCGCGACGTCCAGGGCAATGTTCGAGCCGCAACGACCGAGACCGATCAGGCACACCGACGGGAATTCCTGATCGTTGTGCTGTTCGCTGACGCCTTCCAGGTGGGGCGGGCGCGGGAACACCATATCGCGCAGACCATCGAGGTTATCGAGGATGCGGTCGGTATTGGTTTCAGTGAAATACAGGTATTGCTGAGTGGCCAGCGGGCGCGCCGGGGTCAATGGCTTCGACGATGAGGGGCTGTTCGCCGCGGGGCTCAGAGTCAGATCGGAGACCGTCGTGGCCGGGTTATTTTTAGAAGTCATTGGGCGCCATCTACCTGGACTGGTTGGCTGAGCGACAACTGTCGTCAAACCTTCACGGAATGGGATCTCGCGTCTTGTTTTTGCGCGTATTTGGCCAAAGTCTCAGGGACTCGCCTGAGCAACAATGGGTGGAATCCTTTCCTTAGTCATGATGGATCGGCCAATATTTGGCGATCTTTAATCAAAAGGAGGCTAAATGATGTCAACGCTACCTTCGTTGGGGTTCGCCGGGATCGGTCTGATGGGCTTGCCAATGTGCCGGCGGCTGTTGGCGGCGGGCTATCCGTTGACCGTGTGGAACCGCAACCCGGCCAAGTGCGCGCCGCTGGTCGAGGCCGGCGCCCGACAAGTGGCAACCCCTGCTGAGCTGTGTCAGTACGCCGACATCGTCATGCTGTGCCTGGCGGATACCGCGGTGGTGCGTGAGGTGGTGTTTGGCCCGGCTGGCGTGGCCTCGGGGGCGAAAAGTGCGCAGTTGCTGGTGGACTTTTCCAGCCTGGAGCCCGGTGCTACACGAGAAATGGCCAAACAGCTGATCGACAGCACCGGGATGAGTTGGCTGGATACACCGGTGTCCGGCGGCGTGGTCGGTGCCGAGGCCGGCAGCCTGGCGATCATGGTGGGCGGCGAAGCGGAGGATTTACAGCGAGTGCATTCGGTACTGTTGACCCTGGGCCAGCGTGTCACCCACATGGGCGGCATCGGGGCCGGCCAGGTGACCAAGGTGTGCAATCAGATGATCGTGGCGTGCAATGCACTGGTGATCGCCGAAGTCGTGGCGCTGGCCGAGTCTTCCGGGGTCGACGCCCGTTTGATCGCTGAGGCCCTGGCCGGTGGTTTTGCCGATTCAAAACCGCTGCAGATCCTCGCCCCGCAAATGGCCGAGAGCCAGTTCGAACCGGTGAAATGGCATGTGCGCACGCTGCTCAAGGACCTCGACACCGCCGTGAAATTTTCCCGCGAACAGGGTTCGGCGACCCCCCTCAGCGGATTGGCTGCGCAACTGATGCGCCTGCATGGGCGCCAGGGATTCCTGGAAAAAGATCCATCGACGTTAGTGCAGATGTACCGCGAGCCAGGCTCAGAGGTGTGACGTTGCACGAATGCTTGCGCTGGTTGATTTCGTTCAACACCGGACGCAACTCAGCCAGTGGCACCGGGCGACTGAGCAGGTAGCCCTGAACAAAGTCGCAGCCCAGGCGTTCGAGAAAATCGTACTGCTCAAAGGTTTCGACGCCTTCGGTGACCACCTGCAAATGCAGGCTGTGGGCCATGACGATAATGGCCTGGACGATTTCCATGTCCTGGGTCGCTTTGGGAATGTCCTGGATAAACGAGCGGTCGATTTTCAGCGTGTTCAGCGGAAGGCGCTTGAGGTAGGCCAGGGACGAATAACCGGTGCCGAAGTCATCGATCGACAAGGAGACCCCGAGGGCACGAATCTGCCGTAGCAGCACCAGCGTGTTGGCGAGGTTGCCCATCAGCGCATTTTCGGTGACTTCCAGCTCCAGCCGTTGCGGCGCGACCCCGGAGGCGTGCAGCGCGAGTTCGATTTCGTCGGCCAGCTCTTCACGCGCAAGGTTCAGCGGTGAGCAATTGACCGCGATCTTCAGTTCTTCGCAACCGTGCCGGGACAATTCACCCAGGTCTTCGCAGGCTTTGCGCAGCACCCAGTTGTCGAGCTCATGGATCAGGCCATTGGCCTCGGCAATGGCAATAAACCGATCAGGCGCCAGCAAGCCATGAACCGGGTGTTGCCAGCGAACCAGTGCTTCGAGCTTACTGACCTGGCCGGTTTTCAGGTCGAAGATCGGCTGGTAATACAGCATCAATTCATTGTCTTTACGCAGGGCGTGCCGCAGTTCTTCTTCGAGTTGCAGCTCCATCGTGGCGCGGGTCTTGAGGTTGGAGCTGAAAAAATTCAGGCCGTTGCGACCTGCGTCCTTGGACTGGTACAGCGCCAGGTCGGCGTTCTTCAGCAGTTCTTCACAGGTCTTGCCGTCCTGCGGGAACAGGCTGATACCGATACTGGTGGTCATGACCATGTTACGACCGGAGAGCTCGATGGGCTCCTTCATTTTCAGCATGATGCGCTGGGCCATGTGCTGCGCTTCTTCGGGGTCATTGAGGCCGATGAGGATGCAGAACTCGTCCCCGCCAAATCGGGCCACGACATCCTTGTGGCTGCGCACCGAGCTTTTGATATGGCCGGCCAGCACCTTGAGCAGTTCATCGCCAGCGTCATGGCCAAGGCTGTCGTTGATGCGCTTGAAGTGGTCGATGTCGAGGAACATCACCGCCAGCATGCCCCCTTCGTTGGTCTTCTCGATCAGTTTCTCGGCGAATATCTGATTGAAGCCACGACGGTTGATCAGGTTGGTCAAGGGGTCGTAGTGCGCCACTTGTTGCAGCGACAGGCGCGCCTGATCCAGTTGGCTGAGCAGCGAGTTGACCCGTTGCAGATCGCGCTCCTTGTGTTGCAGTTTTTTGTCCGCCAGTGCCGCGCTGATGCTGCTGCCGATGATCAGCAGCGTGATGACCGCCACCGTCAGCGCCAGTTGCAGGTGGCTGTGTTCGCTGACCGGCGCCAGGACGCTACTGCTGGGCATCACCAGATTGAAGGCGGCCATCCCGGTGAAATACATGCTCAGGATGCCGGCCCCGAGGAGGAGGCTGGCGCTGTACTTGAGCAGTTGGTGAAACATCCCGGTGCCGTCACGCAGATAGCGCGACAGCAGCAGTGCCGCGAGGCTGGCGCCAATCGCGATGGCGATGGACAAGGCAAACAACGCCGGCTGGTAGTAGACCGTGGCACTCGATTGCATCGACGCCATGCCCACGTAATGCATGGCGGTAATCCCCAGACCGACCCACACCGAGGCCTTGAGGCAATGCCGGACATTCAGGTCGGGGAAGCTGAGGGTGTGCATCACCAGCCAGGCCGCGCACAGGGCGATTGCCAGTGAAATCAGGGTGACGGGGAGTTGGTAGTGAATGTCGACAGGTGCCTGGAACGCCAGCATGCCGATAAAGTGCATGGCCCAGATTCCGCCTGCCAGGCACCCACTGCCGACCCAGCGCCAAAGCCTTTGCGAAGCCGGACTTTCCGCATGCGCCACACGCTCTGCCATATCCAGCGTGGCAAAGCAGCCAGCACACGCCACGACATAAGCCAGCAGCACCAGAAAAGGGTCATGCGTGCAATTGAGTATGAATTGCCCGCTCGCTGTCAGCTCGGTAATGAAATGCAGACCAAGCCACTCCATAGCACGCCCCGTCGTTGTCATCCCGGCCGGCGCAATGAACGCCAGCGAATGTCATCGAGTATAGAGGCCGTGTCTGGAGTGCAAGGGGTGATGTCAAAATGGTTCCATATGATTTTGGCATCATGGTAATCGCCTTTGGTGCTAAGCCTCAGGCGCTTTGTTCAAAGGGGATTTCGTACGCCGGTTGCAGGGCTGGAAGGCCGAATGCTGCCCGGGCCGCGTCGCAATCCACGTTCGCTTCGCCATTTTCCCAAGACGCCTCAAACTCCCGGCAGGTGCTGGAACGCTCGTTGTAAATCGAGCATTTGACCTCGCTGCCGACGGTCCCCTCCAGGCTGATGCAGCGGGTGGGTTTGCAGTCGGTGCCGAGCATCGCCACGCGACTGGGGCTGATCGACGCGACCAGCTCATCCGGCACAGTGCCCCCGGACGAGGCGCATTCGCCCCAGAAAAAAGACACACGGAAATGGGAACAGCAGGCACCGCAATTCAGACACGGACTGACTTCGGACATGGTCGATGATCTACGCAGGAGGGGTACGCAGGGGAGCGGACAGGGGCGCTATTCTAGGCTTCGCAACGGGCTTTGGAAGGGGGTGTGAAAGGTATTTTTCAGCGACGGACGGTGCCGTGAAAATAGCGGCCGGATCCCCGTGAATCCTGGGCCTGGCGGTCATCCCGCCTACGTGAATGCGATGGCCTGATATCAGCCTTGCAAATAATGACAGACAGTGTGGGTGGGCCTGTCTAGATTGACGGTTCCGGGGACAGTGAGGCCCCAATAACAATAAAAGAGACGGACCCATGCAGAACTCGACCCAAGCGGCGAATGCCTGGCGCATTCTGTTCCTGTTGTTCCTGGCCAATCTGTTCAATTTCTTCGATCGCACCATTCCCGCCATCATCATTGAACCGATCCGCATGGAGTGGCACCTCAGCGACTTTCAACTGGGGATCGTCGGCACCGCTTTCACCCTGGTTTACGCGATTGCCGGCCTGCCGTTGGGGCGGATGGCCGATACCGGTTCGCGCAGCAAGTTGATGGGCTGGGGCCTGGCGGTCTGGAGCGGGCTGACCGCGGTCAACGGGCTGGTGGGCAGTTTCTGGAGTTTCCTGATCGTGCGCATGGGCATCGGCATCGGTGAAGCCAGTTACGCACCCGCCGCCAACTCGCTGATCGGCGACCTGTTCCCGGCGCATCGCCGGGCGCGGGCGATGGGCATCTTCATGCTGGGTCTGCCGCTGGGGCTGTTGCTGGCGTTCTTCACTATCGGAGCGATGGTCAAGGCGTTCGACAGCTGGCGCGCGCCGTTCTTTATCGCGGCGGTGCCGGGGCTGGTCCTGGCGATCTTCATGTTCTTCATCAAGGAACCAAAACGCGGTGCAGCTGAAACTGTGCAGGTGTCCCAGGAACGCGTCGACCGGCCGATCCGCCGGGTGCTGGCGGTGCCGACGTTCCTGTGGCTGGTGATGGCGGGGTTGTGCTTCAACTTCGCGACCTATGCCTGCAACTCATTCCTGGTGCCGATGCTGCAGCGCTACTTCCTGATGCCGTTGCAGGAGGCTGCGGTGGCCACGGGCGTCATTGTCGGTGTCACCGGTTTGTTTGGCCTGACGCTTGGCGGTTGGGTCGCTGACAAGATTCACCAGCGAGTGGCCAACGGGCGGCTGTTGTTTGCGGCGTTCAGTCTGATTATCTCGACTGTCTGCACGGCGTGGGCGCTGCACGCCGGACGTATCGAAATTGGCGTGTTCGTGGCGGTCTTCAGTGTGGGCTGGTTGTTTGCCTATAACTTCTATACCTGCGTCTACACCGCGATTCAGGACGTGGTCGAGCCGCGTTTGCGCGCGACGGCGATGGCGTTGTTCTTTGCCGGGCTGTATTTGCTGGGCGGTGGACTCGGGCCGGTGGTGGTGGGCGGTTTGTCTGACCACTTTGCGCACACGGCAATGCTGGCGGCCGGTGCCGAGCAGATGACCGAGGCGTTCAAGGCAGTCGGGCTGCATGACGCGATGTACCTGATCCCGGTGGCGCTGTTCTTCACCATGGTGTTTCTGTTTATGGCATCGCGGTGTTTTGTGCGGGATGCGAAGCGGATGAAGGAAGGGTTGGTGGCGGTGGTTGAGCCTGTGGGTTCTGCGGCGACTGCTTAACCGCTTTCGCGAGCAGCACAGAAACAATCAACCAGACAAAAAAGGCCCGCATCACTGCGGGCCTTTTGTTTTAGCGGGACAGAGGGGGGATTAACCCGCCACCAACACCCGAATCGCTTCCAGTCGCAGCGCAGCCTTTTCAAGCATGGCCAACCCTTGCTCGCGCTGTTTGCGCAGGGCAACCAGTTCGCTGTCGCGCACGGTCGGGTTCACGGCTTGCAATGCGGTCAGGCGCGCCAGTTCTTCGTCGGTATCCGCCGCCAGACGACGCTGCGCCTCGGCCACACGCTCGGCATGACGCGGCAGGATCTTCTCTTCGCCAGCGTTGATCCGTGGCGTCAGCTGATCACGCTGAGCCTGGATGAACTTGTTGGCGCTGGCGCGCGGCACGCTTTCCAGCTGATCGTTCAAGGTCTCGAACGACACGCGGGCCGACAGGTCATTGCCGTTGGCATCGAGCAGGCAGCGCAGGGCGGCCGGCGGCAGGTAACGGCCCAGTTGCAGCGAGCGCGGGGCAACCACTTCGCTGACGTAGAGCAGTTCCAGCAACACAGTGCCAGGCTTGAGCGCCTTGTTCTTGATCAGCGCGACGGCGGTATTGCCCATCGAGCCGGACAGGACCAGGTCCATGCCGCCCTGCACCATCGGGTGTTCCCAGGTGATGAACTGCATGTCTTCGCGAGACAGCGCCTGGTTGCGGTCGTAGGTGATGGTCACGCCTTCGTCGTCGCCCAGCGGGAAGCTGGCGTCGAGCATTTTTTCGCTCGGCTTGAGGATCAGGGCATTTTCCGAATGGTCTTCGCTGTCGATGCCAAAGGCGTCGAACAGGGTTTCCATGTAGATCGGCAGGGTGAACTGATCGTCCTGCTCAAGAATGTCTTCGACCAGCGCATCGCCTTCGCCCGCGCCGCCGGAGTTGAGCTCCAGCAAGCGGTCACGGCCGGTGTGCAAGTCGGCTTCCAGACGCTCACGCTCGGTGCGGGCTTCGTCGATCAGCGCTTGCCACTCGCCGTCGTCGGCCTCTTCCAGCAGCGGCAGCAGGCGCGGGCCGAACTGATGCTGCAGGGCGTTGCCGGTCGGGCAGGTATTGAGGAATGCGTTCAGCGCTTCGTGGTACCACTGGAACAGACGCTCTTGCGGGCTGGTTTCCAGGTACGGCACGTGCAGCTCGATGATGTGCTTCTGGCCGATCCGGTCCAGACGCCCGATACGCTGCTCCAGCAGGTCCGGGTGTGCCGGCAGATCGAACAGCACCAAGTGGTGCGAGAACTGGAAGTTGCGACCTTCACTGCCGATTTCCGAGCAGATCAGCACTTGTGCACCGAATTCTTCGTCGGCGAAGTAAGCGGCGGCGCGGTCACGCTCGAGGATGTTCATGCCTTCATGGAACACCGTGGCGGGGATGCCGGAACGCACGCGCAGGGCGTCTTCCAGGTCCATGGCGGTTTCGGCGTGGGCGCAGATCACCAGCACTTTGGTGCGCTTGAGCATCTTCAGGGTGTCGATCAGCCACTCGACGCGGGGGTCGAATTTCCACCAGCGTTCTTCTTCGTTGGCGTCCGGCTGGGCCTGGAAGCTGACTTCCGGGTACAACTCGGCGTGATCGCCCAGCGGCAGTTCGAGGTATTCGTCCGGGCATGGCAGCGGGTACGGGTGCAGTTTGCGCTCCGGGAAACCCTGCACGGCGGCGCGAGTGTTGCGGAACAGCACGCGGCCGGTGCCGTGGCGGTCCAGCAGTTCACGCACGAGGCGCGCGCTGGCTTCGGTGTCGCCGTCGTTCACGGCGGTCAACAGGGCTTCGCCTTCGTTGCCGAGGAAACCGTGAATGGTCTTGTGCGCTTCAGGCGACAGGCGCCCCTTGTCCAGCAGCTCCTGAACGGCTTCGGCCACCGGGCGATAGTTTTCGCTCTCGGCGCGGAAGGCGGCCAGGTCATGGAAACGGTTCGGGTCGAGCAGGCGCAGACGAGCGAAGTGGCTGTCCTGGCCCAGTTGTTCCGGGGTCGCGGTCAGCAGCAGTACGCCGGGGATGGTCTCGGCGAGTTGTTCGACCAGGGTGTATTCCGCGCTGGCCTTGTCTTCGTGCCACACCAGGTGGTGCGCTTCGTCGACGACCATCAGGTCCCAACCGGCGGCAAACAGCGCGTCCTGGGCCTTTTCGTCTTCGACCAGCCACTCCAGTGCAACCAGTGCGAGCTGGGTGTCTTCGAAGGGGTTGGTGGCATCGCTTTCGATGAAGCGTTCTTCGTCGAACAGCGCGACTTGCAGGTTGAAGCGGCGGCGCATCTCGACCAGCCACTGGTGCTGCAGGTTCTCGGGAACCAGGATCAGCACGCGGTTGGCGCGGCCCGAGAGCAGTTGGCGATGGATCACCAGACCGGCTTCGATGGTTTTACCCAGGCCTACTTCGTCCGCCAGCAGAACGCGCGGCGCAATACGGTCGGCGACTTCGCGGGCAATGTGCAACTGGTGCGCGATCGGTTGGGCGCGCACGCCACCGAGGCCCCACAGTGCGGACTGCAACTGGCGGCTGGTGTGTTCCAGGGTGTTGTAACGCAAGGAAAACCAGGCCAGCGGGTCGATCTGCCCGGCGAACAGACGGTCGCTGGCCAGACGGAACTGAATGAAGTTCGACAGCTGGGTTTCCGGCAGCGTGACGCTTTCGTTCTGCGCGTTGAGACCGTGGTAGACCAGCAGGCCATCGACGTCGTCGACTTCCTGGACCGTCAGCTTCCAGCCTTCGAAGTGAGTGATCGAGTCACCGGGCGAAAACCGCACGCGGGTGAGGGGCGCATTCCGTAGCGCGTACTGGCGAGTCTCGCCAGTGGCCGGGTAGAGCACGGTCAACAAGCGGCCGTCCTGTGCCAGAACGGTGCCTAAACCCAGCTCGGCTTCGCTGTCACTGATCCAGCGTTGCCCCGGTTGATACTGCTGCGCCATGCTGCCTGACTCCCACCTTGAAAAAGCGGGCTATCTTAACGGAAGGAGGCCCTCAGGGCCAAAGGACTCTCATAAAAACTCGCAGTCTTACGTTAGCCCAATGAAGTCATGCTTGCCGGTCAGGGCACTGATGAGTGCCAAACGGGTCACAGTTTGCGACCGATGGCTCAAGTCGCCATCTGCGCAGCCGACAGCCTGCTGACAGGAGACTAAAAATTATGCTGCTACCGATGCTCCCCTTGAGTGCCGTGCCAATCACCTCACAGCACGACCCGATCCGCCAGCGTCCGGATATTCCGCCAGTGGTGCCGGTGCAGGAAAGCTCGAACGAAAGCACGATCGACCTGCAGCAGCGCGATCCCGAGGAAGCGGCTTTTCAGCTGCGCGAGGAACAACGCCGCAAGCTGGAGCGCGAGCGTCGCCGCCGCGAGGCCGATGAAGACCCCGAGGAGCACCTGGCCATTCCCGGTGACGAACTGAATGCCGACAACACCGTGCCGGTGGCCCCGTTGATAGAAGATCAGCCGCGTCAGGGCTTGTGGGTCGATATTCAGATTTGAGTTGTGGCGGGTCAGACCGCATTATTGCGATATACCCGTCAAACGATGCACCGAGCACCATGAGCCAAGACGATAAGCTGATTGATCTCAACTCTGAACGCGCCAAGCGGGTTCACGACCTTAATGAAAAACGTCTGAATGAAGTTCGACAGGCGTTTGAGCAGGCAATGCCTTTGGGCAAAGCCAGGAAAAAACCGAAGAACAAACCGAAAAAGCGTTGAGTCCCCCTGCATCTGTTGATGCAGGTCAGTTATTACCCCGCCTTTACGCCCGGTCTCGGGCGACATTGATCCAGGTCAATTTTCTCTTCTGCCTGTTTGGTTAACTTAGCCCTATCGCAACAGGGCAAGCCCAGGAGGCCAGTCATGTTTTTCGACAACGTGGTGATCGCCGGAGTGCTGACTGTCAGCCTCATGGTCATGTTTTTCGCAGGGTTTGGATTTTTTATCTGGAAGGATTCGCACAAGCGTAAACCGTAGTTCTTTCCGGATGTAATGAGCACGCAAGGCATTTTGGGCAACTTCGGTTGCCCTTTTTTTTTGTTTGCGATTTCTTGAGGATGTATGGAGATCAAATGTGGGAGCGGGCTTGCTCCCACATTAAATTTGTGGTGTTTGGAAGATCGTGGGCATGAAAAAGGCGCGGCTCTTACGAGGCGCGCCTTTTTCGTTGCAACGATGTATCAGCTACCCAGCGCCTTCGACGCCAGCCAGAACAGGCCGGCCGACAGGCCCACCGTCGCAGGCAGGGTCAGGACCCAGGCCAGCAGGATGGTTTTCACCGTGCCGCCTTGCAGGCCACTTTTGTTCGCGACCATGGTCCCGGCCACGCCCGAGGACAGTACGTGCGTGGTGGAGACCGGCAGGCTGAAGATGTTCGCCAGGCCGATCATGCACGCGGTGGTGATCTGCGCCGACATGCCTTGGGCGTAAGTCATGCCTTGCTTGCCGATCTTCTCGCCAATGGTCAGTACCACGCGTTTCCAGCCGACCATGGTGCCCAGGCCCAGTGCCAGCGCGACCGCCAGAATCACCCAGAACGGCGCGTATTCGGTGGTGGTGGTCAGGTCTTTGCGCAGTTTGTCCAGGTCAGCCTTTTCACGGGCATTGAGGCCAGGCAACTTGCCGACTTTCTTCGCCGTGTCATCCAGGCAGAGCAGGTAGCGACGCACTTCGATGCGGCTTTCCGACGACAACGAGTGGTAGTCCGATACACCTTTAAGGGTGCCGAGCAGGGCGGTGATGGTCGGTTCGGTCTGTTGCGGGTTGCAACGGAATTTCTCCGGCAGATCACCTTCGATGCTTTTGCCCAGCGCCAGGTATTCACCCAGAGTGTCGGCGTTGCGCTTGTAGAACTGGCTCAGGTGCAGGGTCGCATCGCGAGTCCGTTCGATCTGGTACGTCGTGCTGCTCAGGTCGAGTACGAACTGCGCCGGCACGATACCAATCAGCACCAGCATGATCAGGCCGATACCTTTCTGACCATCGTTGGAGCCGTGCACGAAGCTCACGGCCATGGCCGAGATCACCAGGACCAGACGGTTCCAGAACGGTGGGTGCTTCTTGTCATCGAGCTTGCGGCGCTGATCCGGTGTCTTGTGCATCTTTGACAGTGGACGCCACCATTTAAGGCCGATCAACACCAGTGCCGCGACGAGGAAGCCGGCCATTGGCGAGAACACCAGGGAGGCACCGATGTCGATTGCCTTCTGCCAGTTCACGCCATCGGCCAACGGAATGTCGTTGATCAAGGCGTTGGCCAGGCCGACACCGAGGATCGAACCGATCAGGGTGTGGGAGCTGGAGGCCGGGATACCGAAGTACCAGGTGCCCAGGTTCCAGGTGATGGCGGCAGCAAGCAGCGAGAACACCATGGCCAGTCCGTGACCGGTGTTCACATTGATCAGCAGTTCTACCGGCAGCAGATGGACGATGGCATACGCCACGCCAACACCGCCCAGCAGCACGCCGAGGAAGTTGAACACCCCGGAAAAGAACACCGCCAGATGAGGCGGCATGGCTTTGGTGTAGATAACAGTGGCCACCGCGTTTGCGGTGTCATGAAAGCCGTTGATGAACTCGAAGGCGAGGACAAAGGCCAGGGCGAGCAAGAGGCTCACAAGCACCCAAGCATCCAGTCCGCTGAATAAATCGATC
The DNA here is from genome assembly GCF_031456615.1 of Pseudomonas sp. 3296. NCBI lineage: Bacteria > Pseudomonadati > Pseudomonadota > Gammaproteobacteria > Pseudomonadales > Pseudomonadaceae > Pseudomonas > Pseudomonas sp. 3296. The sequence continues at coordinate 63,465 of NZ_JAVDUY010000003.1, read as the reverse complement.
ATGAAGGTTTTCTGACCCGGTCGTAAGGGGGCGCGATTATGCCAGAAAAGACTGGTAATCAATGCACTTGCTGCTCATCGGTAACATTCTTCAACGAAATAATTGGCGAGGGATGCCAATCTCCCAGCGTTTTACCGGGATTTGCAAGTCATTGAATTCTTTGTAAAAGACCGCAGGCACAAGGGTTTCTCTCGTGTAGTCGAGAGGCTTGAACGCTTGTGTGAAATATCTGAGAAAAGGGTCAGAAACGAGCCATTTGCCTCATCCGAGGGGTGAGGAGGCCGCTGCCCGCTTGTAGCGGGCACGAAAGGCTTGATCGATGCCACCCGCTTTTAGCGGGAGCAGACGCAGACCCCTGAAAGAATTCGGGCCGAGGCGGTCAAGGCTCTTCGGCTTTGAGTTCCTTTTCCATCTTCTGCAGTTCTTGGGTGAACGCCTGGTCCTGAACGGTGGCGCGTTTACGCCAGGGTTTACGTTCCGGTTCGGGCTGGGCGGCGTAGGTGGTGACTTCCCCGCCGTAAACTTCCTTGTAACGTTGTTCCTGGCGCTCAAGTTCCGCGCGCAGTTCGTCTTTCGTCACAGTGCTACCTGTATGAGTTGGGATAATTTCCGGTGAAACGCACTGCATCGAGTCGATTGACCACGCACGTGGAAAGGGTAATGCCCGGGAAGGCAACCTTTTGACGGCATGTGAACAATACTTCCATGTTGCAGGCGGCCACGACACCAGAGAAAAACAGCTGACGCAGCATCAGGTTCCTTTTTCAGCGAGCGCATTGGCGGAGCATATGAAATGAGCGTCAGGCGCTTGCTGCGGGCAACGACGATGGGACATCGCGCTGCCGGGTGACGGAGTCGGTGGATAAAAAACCGTTTCGCCACTGAATTCCATTATAGCGGTCGATTCGAAGAACACTATCACCGAGGCGTTAAAAGTAGTTCGCCATGTGTGATTGTTTTGTTACTGACAAGTGTTAACGGCAACTAGGAGGCCGATGATGTCATTGTGCAGCGTTGTCTTTCTGGCGCCATTAAGGCGAACAACTTAAACCCTTTACATCGACCATTCAGAAGTCGACCAGAGAAAAATAAAACGGGCGGTTAATGGCGTGGGTCACATAAGGCCCAGCGTGGCATCGATTGCGATTATCGGCCTGTCGTCCGATAATCGCCCAATCTTGGCGACCCCAGTCTTGTGTGCAAGAGCAGGGGCCGCGTGTAATAGCCGCTGTTCCGCCTCGGAAAGGACCTGTCATGAACGATCAAATGCGCAATTCTTTCACTTCAGTGGCGCCGCCGATCGTCGCCTCACCCGCGAAGCGAATCCAGGCTTTGACCGGCGACCCTGACTTCATGACCTCCCTGGCGCGTGGCCTGGCGGTGGTGCAAGCGTTTCAAGAGCGCAAGCGCCACCTGACAATCGCCCAGATCAGCCACCGCACGGAAATTCCCCGCGCCGCCGTGCGCCGTTGCCTGCACACCCTGATCAAACTTGGCTACGCCACCACCGACGGCCGCACCTATTCGCTGCTGCCCAAAGTGTTGACCCTGGGCCACGCCTATTTGTCTTCGACGCCACTGGCGGTGTCGGCCCAGCCGTACCTGGACCGCATGAGCGAGCAACTGCACGAAGCCTGCAACATGGCCACGCTGGAAGGCGATGACATTTTGTACATCGCGCGCTCGGCGACCACGCAACGGCTGATTTCAGTCGACCTTTCAGTCGGTGGTCGCCTGCCGGCCTATTGCACGTCAATGGGGCGGATTCTTCTCGCCGCGCTGGACGACACGTCGTTGCGTGAATATCTCGATCACGCAGAGTTGCAAGCCAAGACCAGCCGCACCCTGCATACACCCGAGGCGTTGCTCGAATGCCTGCAAGAGGTGCGGCAACAAGGTTGGTGCATCGTCGATCAGGAGCTGGAACAGGGCCTGCGTTCGATTGCTGTGCCGGTGTATGACGCATCCGGTCAGGTGGTGGCCGCCTTGAACGTCAGCACCCACGCTGGCCGTGTCAGTCGCAACGAACTGGAACAACGCTTCCTGCCCGGACTGCTCAGCGCCAGTCGCGACCTCAGCGCACAGCTCTTCGCCTAAGCCTCTTCTATTTAAGCTGTTCGATAAACGCACAGACTCGCGTTTATCGAATTGACGCTCTTTCCCTTGGATCATTACTGTCGCGGCAGCGCCAGCTCAGGCTGGCACCTGTCCGACTGCGTTCTTGCGTGGAATAAAAATAATGAACCAGCCCCAGTCTGCTGTAGGTCACTGCCTCGATGTGCAGTCCTTCATCAATGCTCAACCCATTTCGCGCTATCAGTGGCGAGTGGTGATCCTGTGTTTCCTGATTGTCTTCCTCGATGGCCTCGATACCGCGGCCATGGGCTTTATCGCGCCTGCGTTGTCGCAGGATTGGGGGATCGACCGCGCCAGTCTCGGCCCTGTGATGAGTGCCGCGTTGATCGGCATGGTCTTCGGCGCGCTGGGTTCCGGCCCGTTGGCTGACCGCTTCGGGCGCAAAGTCGTGCTGGTGGGGGCGGTGTTGCTGTTTGGCGCGTTCAGCCTGGCGTCGGCCTACAGCACCAATGTCGATCAATTGCTGGTGCTGCGTTTCCTCACCGGCCTGGGTCTTGGTGCCGGCATGCCGAACGCCACCACCCTGCTGTCGGAATACACCCCGGAGCGCAAGAAATCCCTGCTGGTGACCAGCATGTTCTGCGGCTTCAACCTCGGCATGGCCGGCGGCGGGTTTATCTCGGCCAAGTTGATCCCTGCATTTGGTTGGCACAGTTTGCTGCTGATCGGCGGGATTCTGCCGCTGATCCTTTCGGTCATCCTGCTGTTGTGGCTGCCGGAATCGGCGCGCTACCTCGTAGTCCGCAACCGCGGTACCGACAAAGTGCGCAAGACCCTGGCGCCCATCGACCCGACCATCGTCGCCCAGGCTTCCAGCTTCAGCGTGCCGGAGCAGAAAACCGTGAAGGCGCGCAACGTGTTCGCGGTGATCTTCTCCGGCACCTACAGCACCGGCACCTTGCTGCTGTGGCTGACCTATTTCATGGGCCTGGTGATCGTGTACCTGCTGACCAGTTGGCTGCCGACACTGATGCGCGACAGCGGCGCGAGCATGGAGCAGGCCGCGTTCATTGGCGCACTGTTCCAGTTTGGCGGGGTGCTGAGTGCGGTAGGCGTGGGCTGGGCGATGGACCGGTTCAATCCGCACAAGGTCATCGGCATTTTCTACCTGCTGGCCGGGGTATTTGCCTACGCGGTGGGGCAGAGCCTGGGCAATATCACACTATTGGCGACGTTGGTGCTGGTAGCGGGGATGTGCGTCAACGGTGCGCAATCGGCGATGCCTTCCCTGGCGGCGCGGTTTTATCCGACACAAGGGCGGGCGACCGGGGTGTCATGGATGCTCGGGATTGGCCGGTTTGGTGCGATTCTCGGGGCATGGATGGGCGCGACGTTGCTCGGGCTGGGCTGGAATTTTGAGCAAGTGTTGACGGCGCTGGTGATTCCGGCGGCGTTGGCAACTACGGCGGTGGTGATCAAGGGCATGGTCAGTCATGCGGATGCGACTTGATCGCCTGATCTGGAATCTTCAGCGGCACTGATGGCCTCTTCGCGAGCAGGCTCACTCCTGCAGGTGAGCGCGTTCCCCCTGTGGGAGCGAGCTTGCTCGCGATGCTTTTGATCTTCGATAGGTAGACAACAATCTGTTCGATAAACGAACGCTTAGTCGATTATCGGATTGTTTGGTGTTTTGCACAGGCTTAACCTTCAGTCATTCCGGCGCTGCGCATCGCGCCTTTTTCATCCACTGTCGGTTGATCACAAAACGGGAGCCTGCCCCATGGCTGAAATCCTTTCGCTGCACGACGCGGTGAAGCAATTCGTAAACGACGGCGATACGGTCGCGCTCGAAGGCTTCACCCATCTGATCCCTACGGCGGCGGGTCATGAAATCATTCGTCAGGGCAAGAAAGACCTGACGCTGGTGCGCATGACCCCGGACTTGATCTACGACCAGTTGATCGGCGCCGGTTGTGCTCGCAAATTGATTTTCTCCTGGGGCGGCAACCCGGGTGTGGGTTCGCTGCACCGTCTGCGTGATGCCGTCGAAAAGCAGTGGCCGCATCCACTGGAGATCGAAGAGCACAGCCACGCCGACCTGGCCAATGCCTACGTCGCCGGCGCCTCCGGCCTGCCGTTCGCGGTACTGCGGGCCTACGCCGGTTCCGACCTGCCGAAGGTCAATCCACTGATCAAGACCGTGACCTGCCCGTTCACCGGTGAAGTGTTGGCGGCCGTGCCGTCGGTGCGTCCGGACATCACCGTGATTCACGCGCAGAAGGCTGACCGCAAAGGCAACGTGCTGCTGTGGGGCATTCTTGGTGTGCAGAAAGAAGCCGCACTGGCCGCCAAGCGTTGCATCGTCACCGTCGAAGAAATTGTCGACGACCTCAATGCCCCGATGAATGCCTGCGTCCTGCCAACCTGGGCCTTGAGCGCGGTTTGCCTTGTCCCTGGCGGCGCACATCCGTCCTACGCCCACGGTTACAACGAGCGCGACAACCGTTTCTATCAGGCCTGGGACCCGATCGCCCGCGACCGTGAAACCTTCACCGCGTGGATCAACGAATACATCCACGGCTGCGCTGACTTCAGCGAGTTCCAGGCCAAGCTGGCCGCTGCTTCGGAGGCCAAGTAATGACTTACACCACCAATGAAATGATGACCGTCGCCGCCGCTCGCCGTTTGAAGAACGGTTCGGTGTGTTTCGTCGGCATCGGCCTGCCGTCGAAAGCGGCCAACCTGGCGCGTCTGACTTCCTCGCCGGATGTGGTCCTGATCTACGAATCGGGTCCGATCGGTGCCAAGCCGAGCGTACTGCCGCTGTCGATTGGTGACGGTGAGCTGGCGGAAACCGCCGACACCGTGGTCCCGACCGGCGAGATTTTTCGCTATTGGTTGCAGGGCGGGCGCATCGACGTCGGTTTCCTCGGCGCTGCGCAAGTCGACCGTTTCGGCAACATCAATACCACCGTGGTCGGCGATTACCATGCGCCGAAGGTTCGTCTGCCGGGTGCCGGTGGTGCGCCGGAGATTGCCGGTTCGGCCAAAAGCGTACTGATCATCCTCAAGCAGTCGGCGCGCTCTTTCGTCGACAAGCTCGACTTCATTACCTCGGTCGGCCATGGCGAGGGCGGCGATTCGCGCAAGCGTCTCGGTCTGCCGGGCGCCGGTCCGGTCGGCATCATTACCGACCTGTGCGTCATGGAGCCGGAAGCCGGCACCCATGAATTTGTGGTCACTGCGCTGCACCCCGGCGTGACCCGTGAGCAAGTGGTCGCCGCCACCGGTTGGCCGATTCGTTTTGCCGACACGGTTGAAAACACCGCCGAGCCCACCGACGTCGAACTGACGGCGCTCCGGGACCTTGAAGCCCGCACCGCCGCCGCCCACGGCCAAGCACCCGGAGAAGCCTGATGCGTGACGTTTATATCTGCGACGCCATTCGTACCCCCATCGGCCGTTTCGGCGGCGGTCTGTCGGCCGTTCGCGCTGACGATCTGGCGGCGGTGCCGATCAAGGCGCTGATGGAGCGCAACCCATCGGTGGACTGGACGGCAGTGGACGAGGTGTTCCTCGGCTGCGCCAACCAGGCCGGCGAAGACAACCGTAACGTGGCGCGCATGGCGCTGCTGCTGGCCGGGCTGCCGGAAAGCATTCCCGGCGTCACGCTCAATCGCCTGTGCGCATCGGGCATGGACGCCATCGGCACGGCGTTCCGCGCCATCGCCAGCGGTGAAATGGAGCTGGCGATTGCCGGCGGCGTCGAGTCGATGTCCCGCGCACCGTTCGTGATGGGCAAGGCCGACGCGGCGTTCTCGCGCAACATGAAGCTGGAAGACACCACCATCGGCTGGCGTTTCATCAACCCGTTGATGAAAGCGCAATACGGTGTGGATGCGATGCCGCAGACCGCCGACAACGTGGCCGACGATTACCAAGTGTCCCGCGAGGATCAGGACGCTTTCGCGCTACGCAGCCAGCAGCGCACAGCCGCCGCGCAGGCCGCCGGATTTTTCGCCGAAGAAATCGTCGAAGTGCGGATTGCCCACAAAAAGGGTGAAACGGTCGTGACGCAGGATGAACATCCTCGTGGCGATACCACACTGGAGATGTTGGCCAAACTCAAACCGGTCAATGGCCCGGACAAAACCGTCACCGCCGGCAACGCTTCGGGCGTCAACGACGGTGCGGCGGCACTGATTCTGGCTTCAGCCGACGCCGTGAAAAAACACGGCCTGACTGCCCGCGCCAAAGTGCTGGGCATGGCGAGTGCCGGTGTCGCTCCACGGGTGATGGGCATTGGCCCGGTCCCGGCGGTGCGCAAACTGACCGAGCGTCTGGGCGTGGCGGTCAGCGATTTCGACGTGATCGAACTCAACGAGGCATTCGCCAGCCAAGGTTTGGCGGTGCTGCGTGAACTGGGCATTGCCGACGACGCGGCCCAGGTCAACCCGAACGGTGGCGCCATTGCCTTGGGCCATCCTCTGGGCATGAGCGGTGCGCGCCTGGTCCTGACCGCGTTGCATCAGCTGGAAAAAACCGGTGGCAAGAAAGGCCTGGCGACCATGTGTGTCGGTGTCGGACAAGGTCTGGCCCTGGCGATCGAACGCGTCTGACACGCAGCGTCGACAAACAAGAACAGAGGAAAGCGCAATGACTGACAAGCCTGGTTACCGTCGTCCGCAGGAAGGCACTCAGCCGGAATACCTGCACCCGACATATCAATCCACCAACCTTCGTTCGCCGTCCAAACCGTTGGTGTTTCTGCCCCATTCGCTGTCGGAAATCACCGGCCCGACCATCGGCGCCGAACGCGTCAACGAGAAGGACAACGACCTGACCGTTCAGCACAAGGGCGAGCCACTGGGTGAACGCATCATCATTCACGGCCGCGTGCTCGATGAAAACGGTCTGCCGGTGCCGGGGATTCTGGTGGAGATCTGGCAGGCCAACGCCGCCGGCCGCTACAACCATGCCCGCGACCTGCACGACGCACCGCTGGACCCGAACTTCACCGGCACCGGCCGCACCGTGACCGATGCCGATGGCTGGTATCAATTCCAGACCATCAAGCCCGGCGCCTATCCATGGGGCAACCACCACAACGCGTGGCGCCCGGCGCACATCCACTTCTCGCTGTTCGGGCCGAGCATTCTCACGCGCCTGGTCACCCAGATGTATTTCCCCGGCGACCCGCTGTTGGCCTATGACCCGATCTACAACTGCGTGCCGGACACCCGCGCCAAAGAGCGTTTGATCGCCACGTTCGATCTGGAAAAAACTGTCCCTTCCTACGCCCTCGGTTATCGCTGGGACATCGTCTTGCGTGGCCGCGACGCCACGCCGATGGAGAAATAAGATGACGCTGAACGCGACCACGTCCCATACCGTCGGGCCGTATTACCACATCGGCCTGACCTGGCTGAACCGCGAAAACCTGACCGTCGAACAAACCCTGGGCCAACGCGTGGCGATCACCGGGCAAGTCATCGATGGCAACGGCGATGTCGTCAACGACGCGATGCTGGAAGTCTGGCAGGCCAATGCGGCCGGCAAGTACGACCATCCGGAAGACGATCAGGACAAACCGCTGGACCCGAACTTCGAAGGCTTTGGCCGGGTGCCGGTGGATGCCGAAGGGCGCTTTCGATTCACCACCATCAAACCGGGAACGGTCGAAGGCCTGAAAGGCTCGACCCAGGCGCCGCACCTGGTGGTGCTGGTGTTTGCGCGCGGGTTGGTGAAGCACTTGCTGACGCGGATTTACTTTGAGGGTGAGCCGGCGAACGTGTCGGATCCATTGCTGGAGTGTGTACCGGCCGAGCGTCGCAGCACATTGCTGGCCAAGCAGGATGCGTCCGGTGTGTACCAGTGGAATGTGATCTTGCAAGGCACTGAAGCCGAGACGGTGTTCTTCGACTATTAAGAACACCGCAATCCCTGTAGGAGTGAGCCTGCTCGCGATGGCGTAGTGTCATTCAGCATTGATGGCACTGATACACCGCTATCGCGAGCAAGCTCACTCCTACAGGGGACAGTATTGCCAACTTGGGAACAGGACTGTTGCGAAGTATGTCTAGACTCTCACTGTCCCCATTGAGTGAAAAACAATGACAACGACCGCTGCTTCAACAGAACACTACACCGGCGAAGAGCGCAGCAAGCGCATCTTCGCCATTGTCGGCGCCTCGTCCGGCAACCTCGTGGAATGGTTCGACTTCTACGTCTACGCCTTTTGCGCGATCTATTTTGCCCCGGCCTTTTTCCCCTCCGACAACCCCACGGTGCAGTTGGTCAACACCGCCGGCGTGTTCGCCGCCGGGTTCCTGATGCGCCCCATCGGCGGCTGGATTTTCGGCCGGGTGGCGGACAAGCACGGGCGCAAGAACTCGATGATGATCTCGATTCTGATGATGTGCTTCGGTTCGTTGCTGATCGCTTTCCTGCCGACCTACAAGGACATCGGCGTCTGGGCGCCGGTGCTGTTGCTGTTCGCACGTTTGATTCAAGGGTTGTCGGTGGGCGGCGAGTACGGTACCACCGCCACCTACATGAGCGAAGTCGCGCTCAAGGGCCAGCGCGGCTTTTTCGCTTCGTTCCAGTATGTGACGCTGATTGGCGGACAACTGCTGGCGGTGTCGCTGGTGGTAATCCTGCAACAGTTCCTCAGTGAAGATGAGCTGCGTGCTTACGGCTGGCGGATTCCGTTTGTGGTCGGTGCGGCAGCCGCGCTGATTTCACTGTTCCTGCGCCGTTCGCTGAAAGAAACCAGCAGCAAGGAAATGCGGGAAAACAAGGACGCGGGCAGTATCGCCGCACTGTTTCGCGACCATAAAGCCGCGTTCATTACCGTGCTCGGTTATACCGCCGGGGGCTCGCTGATTTTCTACACCTTCACTACATACATGCAGAAGTACCTGGTGAACACCGCCGGCATGCAGGCCAAGACCGCCAGCTACATCATGACCGGCGCGCTGTTCCTTTACATGTGCATGCAGCCGTTCTTCGGCATGCTCGCCGACAAGATCGGCCGGCGTAATTCGATGCTCTGGTTCGGCGCCCTGGGGACCTTGTGCACCGTGCCGATTCTGTTGAGCCTGAAAAGTGTCAGCAGTCCGTTCCTGGCCTTTGTGCTGATTACCGTGGCGCTGGCGATCGTGAGTTTCTACACCTCGATCAGTGGCCTGGTGAAAGCCGAGATGTTCCCGCCGGAAGTGCGCGCCCTCGGCGTTGGCCTTGCCTACGCAGTGGCCAATGCGATCTTCGGTGGTTCGGCGGAATACGTGGCCCTGAGCCTCAAAGCCGTGGGCATGGAAAACTCCTTCTACTGGTACGTCACGGTGATGATGGCGGTGGCGTTCCTGTTCAGTTTGCGCCTGCCCAAGCAGGCAAAGTATTTGCACCACGACCTCTGATCTTTCCGCGCGGGTCTGACAGGCCCGCGCCATCAAGGACTGTTTATGAACGATCGACCGGGCAATCAATTGTTCGATGCCTATTTCACTGCCCGTGAAATGCGTGAAGTGTTCTGCGATCAGGGTCGCGTGCAGGCCATGCTCGACTTCGAAGCGGCACTGGCCCGGGCCGAGGCGCGTGTCGGGCTGATTCCGCAAACCGCTGTCGCTTCGATTGAAGCGGCGTGTCAGGCCGGGCATTACGACTTCGTTGCCCTCGGCGAGGCGATTGCCACGGCGGGCAATTCCGCGATTCCCTTGGTCAAGGCGTTGGGCAAGCAGATCGCGGCCAGTGATGCCGACGCCGAGCGCTATGTGCATTTGGGCGCGACCAGTCAGGATGTGATGGACACTGGTCTGGTGCTGCAACTGCGTCAGGCACTGGCCTTGATCGAAATCGATCTCGCGCAACTGGGCGATGTTCTCGCCACTCAAGCCAAGCGTTATGTCGCCACGCCGCTGGCCGGACGCACCTGGTTGCAGCACGCGACGCCGGTCACCCTCGGCATGAAGATCGCCGGTTGGCTGGGCGCGGTCACCCGCAGCCGCCAGCGCTTGCAAGAACTCAAGCCACGTTTGCTGGTGCTGCAATTCGGTGGCGCCTCCGGAACACTGGCCGCATTGGGCGATCAGGCAATGCCGATTGCCGAAGCATTGGCCGGCGAGCTGCAACTGACCTTGCCGGATCAGCCTTGGCACACTCAACGTGATCGTCTGGTGGAGTTTGGCTCGGTGCTGGGATTGATCGCCGGCAGCCTCGGCAAACTCGGTCGTGATATCAGTCTGTTGATGCAAACCGAGGCGGGCGAGGTGTTCGAACCGTCGGCACCGGGCAAGGGCGGTTCCTCGACCATGCCGCACAAGCGCAACCCGGTCGGCGCTGCGGTGCTGATCGGTGCGGCGACTCGCGTTCCCGGTTTGCTCTCGACGCTGTTCAGCGCCATGCCGCAGGAACACGAACGCAGCCTCGGTCTGTGGCATGCCGAGTGGGAAACCCTGCCGGAGATTTGCTGCCTGGTGTCCGGCAGCCTCAAGCAAGCCTTGCTGGTGGCGCAGGGGCTGGAGGTGGATGCGGCTCGCATGGCCCAAAACCTCGATTTGACCCAAGGCCTGGTGCTGGCTGAAGCGGTGAGCATCGTCCTCGCCCAACGGGTTGGCCGCGACACCGCGCATCATCTGTTGGAACACTGCTGCAAACGTGCGGTGGCTGAACGGCGGCATCTGCGCGCGGTTCTCGGCGACGAACCGCAAGTGACCGCCGAGCTTTCGGCGGCTGAACTCGATCATTTGCTGGACCCTGCCCATTACCTTGGCCAGGCCCATACCTGGGTCGAGCGGGCGGTGGCTGAACATTCTGCGTTGACTGCCTGAAGGAGATTGCTGTGGCTTTCGTACAACTCGCCGAGGGCGAACTGCACTACCAACTGGATGGACCTAAAGATGCGCCGGTACTGGTGCTGTCCAACTCGCTGGGCACCGACCTGCACATGTGGGACGCACAGGTTTCCGCGTTCACCGAACATTTCCGGGTGCTGCGTTTCGACACCCGTGGCCACGGTCAATCGCTGGTGACGCCGGGGCCGTACAGCATCGAGCAACTGGGTCGCGACGTGTTGGCACTGCTGGATGCCTTGCACATTGAGCGTGCGCATTTCTGCGGTTTGTCCATGGGCGGTTTGATCGGCCAATGGCTGGGGATCAACGCCGGTGATCGATTGAACAAACTGGTGGTGTGCAACACCGCGGCGAAAATCGGCGATCCGTCGATCTGGAATCCACGCATTGAAACCGTGCTGCGTGACGGTCCGGCCGCGATGGTCGCGCTGCGCGATGCGTCGATTGCACGTTGGTTTACCCCGGACTTTTCCGCCGCCAATCCGTCTGCCGCGAAGCGAATCACCGACATGCTGGCCGCCACGTCGCCGCAAGGCTATGCAGCCAATTGCGCGGCGGTGCGTGATGCCGATTTCCGTGATCAGTTGCCGTCGATCAAGGTGCCGTTGCTGGTGATCGCCGGCACCGAAGACGCGGTGACGCCGCCGTCCGGCGGGCACTTCATTCAAGAGCACGTGCAGGGCGCCGAATACGCTGAGTTCCATGCCGCGCACTTGTCCAACGTCCAGGCCGGCGCCGCGTTCAGTGAGCGGGTGTTGGCGTTTTTGTCAGCTCAATAAGGGGATGGTTGTGGACGAAAAACAACGTTACGACGAGGGCATGAAAGTCCGTCGCGCAGTACTCGGCGACGCTCACGTCGACCGCAGCCTGACCACCCTGACCGAGTTCAACTCGGAATTTCAGGAGATGATCACCCGCCACGCCTGGGGTGATATCTGGACCCGCCCGGGCCTGCCGCGTCACACCCGCAGCCTGATCACCATTTCCATGCTGATCGGTATGAACCGCAACGAAGAGCTCAAACTGCACCTGCGCGCCGCCGCCAACAACGGCGTGACCCGTGGCGAGATCAAGGAAGTGATCATGCAGAGCGCGATCTACTGCGGCATCCCGGCGGCGAATGCGACGTTCCATTTGGCGGAGTCGGTCTGGGATGAGTTGGGGGTTGAGTCTCGGGAGTAATCTCGGGTTTTGAGGGTGCCTGAACTGACGCCTTCGCGAGCAGGCTCGCTCCTACATTAGACTGCATTCTCCCGGGAGGAACTCGGTCAACTGTAGGAGTGAGCCTGCTCGCGATAGCGATGCCATGGCTTACACAGTAGCCACAATGAAAACCCGCTTGAACGGAAACAACGTGTGCCCATCCTCCTCCCGCGGGTATTGCGCATGCACGCGCATCATGAAGTGATAGATGAACCGCGCCTGTTCATCTTTCTTCAGCCCCTGCATCACTTCCCTTAACGCCGACACCTTGATCCAGTCATAAATCGGCGACTTGCCGTCAACCACCTGTAGCTGCTCGGTTTCCCAGATATCCAGCGTGGCACAGAGCGGCGCCAGCAAACGGTAGTAGTCCTCCAGCGACAACAGTGGCCGCCGGGCCATGCTTTCGCGCAACTGCGGTGTGCCCAACGGCTGACCGTTGTGGCCGCCATCGTCGAGGGTTTCGAGCATCAGCTGATACCACGGCGCATCCCGCCAGTCAGGCATGTGCGCCGCCAGACAACCGCCCGGGTCGAGGTGTGTGAGCAATCGGGGCAACAGCCGTTGATGATCGTCGATGAAATGCAGCACGGCGGCGGCAAACAGCAGATCGGCGGGTTGTTCGGGCTGCCAGTTTTGCAGGTCGCACTGCTTCCAGTGGGCCCTGATCGGCAAGGCTCTGGCCTCCTGAAGCATTTGCTCAGAACTGTCGATACCCATCAAGTGCGCGCGGGGCCAACGCTTGGCCAGCAGCTGTGTTGCAATGCCTGTGCCGCAGCCCAGGTCGTAGATGCGACGGGGGTTCTTGATGTCGACACGGTCGAGCAGTTCGTTGACCGGTCGTTGCCTGAGGCGGGAAAACTGCTGGTACGCCTTGGCGTCCCAGTGAGTACAGGCGTTCCCTGCCGTTTCGAGTTTGACGCTCATGAGGTGATCCTCTCTGGCGATGACAGTTGCCTTCCGATGACATTCAGGGATTTCAGGACAACCGCCACGCCTTTGCGTGTGTCCGGATCGTTCAGCATTTTGATCAGCGCATAGGCGCCTGGTGGGGCGGCGGCGCTGACCTCGGCTTTGGCCAGGCGCACGGCATTGCCAATCATCCAGGTGGACGCCGTGGCGTTTTCGAACAGCTGCGCCAGTTTTTCGACCATTGCAGGGTCCAGCAGGTCGATCATGTCCGAGACCAGCGACAGCGCATCGACAATATTGTCCAGCCGCCCGCCGTCGAGCAACGGCTGAAGTTTGGCCATCAAGGCGTTCAGCCCCGGCGTTCCGGTCGCACCGACCGCCAGTGTTTCATCCAATGAGTTCATCACCGTTCACTCCTCCCTGTGCAGGGTCAAAGCATTCCGCGGGCAACCGCCCAATACAGGCCACGATTGAAGCCATGCCTGAGCAGGCCGCCAAGTTTGGTCGGCGGAGTCGGCGACACGTCACGGGCATAGTTGTACACCAGTGGCATGCCGGCATTGAGGCCCATTTGCGCGACGGCCTGAACACGCCCGTCATAGACGCTGTTGGGCGCGCCAAGGCGAATCTGCGCGGTAATATTGTTGGCGATCACCGGCGCCTGGTTGTGGCAGGCGCCTCCGGCCTTGCTCACCGGCAGGTCGACGGTGTCGCCAATCACGTAGACGTTTTCGAGGCCATAAACCTGCAGGGTTTCGTGGTTAGTCGGCAGCCAGCCTTCGTTATTCGGGGCTTGCGAAACACCGCACTCCAGCACTGCATCCACGGCGCGGATCGGTGGCGTTGCCATCAGGATGTCGAACGGTTGCGCGTCGCCTTCTGCCGAGTAGGCGATCTTCTGATCCGGATCGACCCGGTCGAGGGTGAAGCCGCGTTGGAAGTGAATGTTTTTCTGCTCGAAAATGCCGGGCAGTATTTCTCCCGTAGGCCTTTGCAGAAACAGGCAGTTGCGCAGCAGCTGAGCGGTGGTCGGGTAGGTGTAGATGATTTCCACCTGGTCGCGTACACCCCGAAGCCGCAGAAAATCATCGAGCATCAGCGTGGTTTCCACCGGGGCAATGCCGCATTGATGCGGCACGTTGGGTGTGTGCGGAAAGGACACTGTGATGAAAATCCGGCCCTTCTTGATCGTGCTCAGGCGTTCTGCCAGTTGCCGGGCGGGTTGATATTGGTAGAAGTGGTCGCCGGCTTCTTTCAAGCCTTCGATACGCTCCGGTGCGGGTACGCAACCGGTGGCGATGACCATAAAGTCATAGCCATAACATTTGCCGCTGCGGGTTTTCAGGCTTTGGCCGGGAAAATCGAAGTGTATGACTTCCTCGATGTGAAAGCTGATTTCCGGGCGCAACAATGAACGTTCCGGGCGCTTGAGTTCTTCTTCAAAGAACTGATTGAACGCCACATACATGAACGCAGGTTTGTAGAAGTGATCGGGGGAATTGGACAGTAATGCAATCGAGACTTCGCCACGCAGGATTTCTGGATACAACTTGCTGGCCAGTTGATTGGCCAGCATGGTTCCACCTACGCCGCCACCGACGATAACTATTCGCTTGCTCATACCTGACCTCCGTGGTCATGGCAGCTTCGCGTACAGCATCCGGAGATAACGGAAGAAAAAATGGGGCTCCTACATCAGGCTGGAGAGTTTAAACGCACAGCCTGACTGTATCTGCGCTTGTGCAAACCGCCAGTACCAAGTGACCAATGGTTAGCGCCGGCATTTGCAGAGTGAGCGTGCCGGCGCCGAGTTTTATAACAAACTGATCGGATAGCTGACGATCAAACGGTTCTCGTCGAACTCGTTATTGCTGAAGTCGCGGCGGATAGTCGAGTTACGCCATTTGACGTTGAAGTCCTTTAACACGCCACTTTGCACGGTGTAGCCCAGTTCCGATTCGCGGCCCCATTCCTTGCCGTCGGTGATGGTGCCGGTGTGGACGTTGTCGCCGCTGATGTAGCGGTTCATCAGGGTCAGGCCCGGAATGCCGAGGGCGACGAAGTTGTAATCGTGGCGCACCTGCCAGGACTTTTCCTGCGCGTTGTCGTAACTGGCGTTGTAGCTGTCGTTGGCCAGGGTGCCGCCGCTGGTGCCATTGACGCGCATCCAGGCGCTGTCGCCAGTGAGTTTTTGCAGGCCGACGTAAAAAGTGTTGCCGCCGTATTTGGCCGAGAACAGGCCGGACCAGGTCTTGTTGTCGAGATCGCCAGCGCGGGCACTGCCGTCATCCTTGCCGTAGAAAAAGCCGAGGTTGGCGCCCAGGGTCCAGTCGCCCAGTGGCTGGCTGTGGATCAGGTTGACGAATTGCTGGCTGTAGATGTCCTTGAGTTCGGCGTTCCACAGGCCAATCTGGGTGCGCTTGTCGTTGAAGGCGTATTCGCCGCCCTGGAAGTTGAAGCGGTCGGAGGTGAAGGCCGGTTTCCCGTTCATCGACATGTCGCTCATGCTGCTATCGTCGCGCGGACTGTTGGCGCGGAACTGGCCGCCGTAGAGCGTCAGACCAGCAATTTCCTTCGAGGTGATCTGGCCGCCACGGAAGGTTTGCGGCAGGGAGCGACCATCGTCTGAACGCAGGATGGGCAGCACCGGCATCCATTCACCGACCTTGATTTCGGTCTGGGACAGCTTGGCCTTGAACGCGACGTTGGTGCGCCCGAAGTTGTCCGCCGGGCGCCCGTCATGGTCCAGCGGCAGCAACTGCGTACCGCCGGTGCCTTTGCCGCCGTCGAGCTTCACCGAATACAAACCCAACACATCCATACCGAAACCGACAGTGCCCTGGGTGAAGCCGGATTTGGCGTCGAGAATAAAGCTTTGCGTCCACTCTTCAGCCTTGCCCTGGGCCTTGGTCGGGTTGGTGAAGTTGCGGTTGATGTAGAAGTTGCGCAGGTTCAGGTTGACCTTGGCGCCGTCGACAAAACCCGCTTCCTCGGCGTGGGCGGGCAGGGCTGTGCCGGCCACTGCAATGGCCAGAAGGCCGGGGAAAAAATACTGCGCGGTGGAAGGCGTCATGGGCTCGGGTCTCTCTAATTGTTGGGGGTGAAGCGGGGTGATGCCGCAACCCTGGGTTGCAGACAAAAATTTGATCGATTGAAAAGATGGAGCGGAATCAGCCGGACAGGGCAGGGCGCGGGGGCATGAGGGTGAACCTGATGTTGTTGGTCTTGTGCGAGGAATGGTGCGGGGAGTGGACTGGATGGTTCAATTGGTAAAAGCGGGTTTTGGGCGGTTATCGAACGATAGATGATCAACATTTTAGGGGGTGTTCACTGGCCCCAACAAAAAGCCCACCAAAAGGTGGGCTTCCTGTTTCCACAGCGCTATCAGAACATCTTCATCTTCGGCGCTTCTTCTTTCAGCGGTTCGACCTTGGCGGTCTGCTGATTCCAGCCACCCCCCAGTGCCTTGTACAGGTTGACCGCGCTGACCAACTGCGCCAGACGGTCAGTGATCAGCACTTGTTGAGCGTTGAACAGCTGGCGTTGGGCATCGAGGAAGGTCAGGTTGCTGTCGACACCGATGCGGTAACGACGCTCGGCCAGGCGGTAGTACTCCTGGTTGGCGGTGACGTTGTCACGCTGGGCCTGCAGTTGCTGGGTGTAGGTCTGGCGCGCGGCCAGGCCGTCGGCGACTTCCTGGAAGGCCGTTTGAATGGACTTCTCGTAGTTCGCCACGCCGATGTCTTTCTGGATTTTCGAGTAATCCAGGCTGGCGCTCAGGCTGCCGGCGTTGAAGATCGGCAGGTTGATCTGCGGCGAGAACAGCCAGGTGCCCGAACCGCCCTTGAACAGACCGGACAAGTCCGGGCTCAAGGTGCCGGCATTGGCTGTCAGGCTGATGCTCGGGAAGAACGCAGCCCGTGCCGCGCCGATGTTGGCGTTGGCAGCCTTGAGGTTGTATTCGGCCTGGAGGATGTCCGGACGACGTTGCAGCAAGTCCGATGGCAGACCGGCGGGCACGTCGCTCAGCAAATCGTCAGACAGCGGTTTGGCGGCTTGCAGGTTGGCCGGGATGCCGGTGCCGAGCAGCAGCACCAGGCTGTTTTCATCCTGAGCGACCTGGCGGGTGTACTTCGCCAGTTGCACCCGGGCGGTTTCCACCGACGTGCGCGACTGGGCGAGGTCCAGCGCAGACGCCACGCCGACTTCGGCACTGCGCGCGGTGAGCTTGTAGCTCTCCTCGAACGCGCCGAGGGTGTCCTGGGTGACTTTCAGCAGTTCCTTGTCGGCTTGCCAGGCCAGGTAGGCGTTGGCCACGCTGGCCACCAGGCTGATCTGCGTGCTGCGTCGACCTTCTTCAGTGGCGAAGTATTTCTGCAGCGCTTCTTCGCTCAGGCTGCGAACCCGACCGAACATATCGAGCTCGTAAGCACTGATACCGACTGTGGCCGAGTAGGAACTGGTGATGCCGGCCTGGCCAGTCTGCGACGCGTCAGCCGGGACGCGCTGACGGCTGCCGGTGCCATTGGCCGACACAGCCGGGTACAGGTCGGCACGCTGGATGCGGTACTGAGCCGCAAAGGCGTCGATGTTCAGCGCCGCAACACGCAGGTCACGGTTGTTTTCCAGCGCGACCTGGATCAGCTGTTGCAGGGCCGGGTCATGGAAAAACTGCTTCCAGCCTTGTTCGGCAGCTGCCTGGCTTGGCGCCTGGGCCGGCGAATAGGCCGGGCCCTGCGGGTACTGGGCTGCCACCGGTGCCGCAGGCTGCTGATAATCAGGTATCAGCGAGCAACCACCGAGCACAAACGCAGCAACGGCTAGGGAGAGTAGCGACTTGCTCATTGGCCAGCCTCTTTAGGAGTTTCAGTGGCGTCATCCTGGTCGACTTTTTTGCGCTGACCGATGGACGACACAGTGACGAAGAACAGTGGGACCCAGAAGATCGCCAGAACGGTGGCGGTGATCATACCGCCAATCACCCCGGTGCCGATGGCATGCTGGCTGCCCGAACCTGCACCGGTGGAAATCGCCAGGGGCACCACGCCCAGGACGAAGGCCAGCGAGGTCATGATGATCGGTCGCAGACGCATCCGGCAGGCTTCAATCGCCGCATCGCGCAAGCTACGCCCTTGTTCATGCAGTTCCTTTGCAAATTCGACAATCAGAATGGCGTTTTTCGCCGCCAGGCCGATGGTCGTCAACAGGCCCACCTGGAAGTACACGTCGTTGGACAGGCCACGCAGGCTGGTCGCCATCAGTGCACCGATGATCCCCAGTGGCACCACCAGCATCACCGCAATCGGGATCGACCAGCTTTCATACAGCGCCGCCAGACACAGAAACACCATCAGCAGCGACAGGGCATACAGCGCTGGCGCCTGGGAGCCGGACAAACGTTCCTCGTACGACAGGCCGGTCCAGGAAATACCGACACCCGCCGGCAGTTTCGCGGCAAGGGCTTCGACTTCGGCCATGGCTTCACCGGTGGAGTAGCCCGGCGCCGGGGAGCCGAGGATTTCCATCGCTTCCACGCCGTTGTAACGGGCCAGCTTCGGCGAGCCGTAAATCCATTCACCCTTGGCAAACGCCGAGAACGGAACCATGGTGCCGACGCTGTTGCGCACATACCATTTATTCAGGTCTTCCGGGCTCATACGCGAGCCAGGCTGGCCTTGCACGTACACCTTCTTCACTCGACCACGGTCGATGAAGTCGTTGACGTAGCTACTGCCCAGCGCGATCGACAACGTGTTGTTGATGTCGGCGATGGTCACGCCCAGGGCACTGGCCTTCTCGTCGTCGATTTCCAGTTGGAATTGCGGTTCGTCGTTCAGGCCGTTCGGACGGACCTGAGTCAGAATCTTGCTTTGCGCTGCCATGCCGAGGAACTGGTTGCGTGCTTGCATCAGCTTTTCGTGACCGATACCGGCGCGGTCCTGAAGGAACACGTCGAAACCGGTGGCGTTACCCAGTTCCAGTACCGCCGGTGGCGCAAAGGCAAACACCATGGCATCGCGGAAGGTGAAGAAGTGCTGTTGGGCACGGGCCGCCACCTTGAACACGTTGTTGTCGGCGTTACGTTCGTCCCATGGCCGAAGCATGATGAACGCCATGCCCGAACTCTGGCCACGACCGGCGAAGTTGAAGCCGGTCACGGTAAACACCGAGTTCACCGCATCGCCTTCACCGCCATCCTTGCCCGGACGCAGCAGGAACTCACGCATCTCGTCCACGACCACCTGGGTACGCTGGGAGGTCGAACCGGCCGGCGTCTGCACCTGGGCGAACAGTACGCCCTGGTCTTCTTCCGGCAGGAACGCCGTCGGAATACGGGTGAACAGCCAGATCATGCCGACAATGATGATGAGGTAGGCCAACAGGTACGGCGCCTTGTGCGCGAGCATGCTGCCCACGCCGCGCTCGTAGCTTCTTACGCCACGGTCGAAATTGCGGTTGAACCAGCCGAAGAAGCCACGCTTGGGGGTTCCGTGCTCACCCTTCGGAATGGCCTTGAGCATGGTGGCGCACAGCGCCGGCGTGAAGATCAGTGCAACCAGTACCGACAGGGCCATGGCCGAGACGATGGTGATCGAGAACTGTTTGTAGATCACGCCGGTGGAGCCGCTGAAGAACGCCATTGGCAGCAGAACCGCCGACAGCACCATGGCGATACCGACCAGTGCGCCCTGGATCTGCCCCATGGATTTCTTGGTGGCCTCCTTGGGTGACAAGCCTTCTTCACTCATGACCCGTTCGACGTTTTCCACCACGACGATGGCGTCGTCCACCAGCAAGCCGATGGCCAGGACCATACCGAACATGGTCAGGGTGTTGATGCTGAAACCGGCGGCCGCGAGGATGCCGAACGTACCCAGCAGTACCACCGGCACGGTCATCGTGGTGATGATGGTGGCGCGGAAGTTTTGCAGGAACAGGAACATCACCAGGAACACCAGCACGACGGCTTCGACCAAGGTGTGAACCACCCCTTTGATCGACTCGGTCACCACTGGAGTGGTGTCATACGGGAACACCACTTCCATCCCTTGCGGGAAGAACGGTTTGAGGTCGTCGATGGTCTTGCGCAGCGCAGCGGCGGTATCCAGAGCGTTGGCGCCAGTGGCCAGCTTCACGGCCAGGCCGGACGCCGGAGCGCCGTTGAACTGGGCGTTGATGCTGTAGTTTTCACCGCCCAGCCCCACGTCGGCGACATCTTTCAAGCGAACCTGAGAGCCGTCCTTGTTGACCTTGAGCAGGATTTTGTTGAACTGCTCAGCGGTCTGCAGACGGGTCTTGCCGATGATCGTGGCGTTCAGCTGTGTGTCGGGCAGGGCCGGCAAACCGCCGAGTTGACCGGACGAGATCTGTACGTTTTGCGCGGCGATGGCAGTTTTGACGTCAACCGGGGTCAGGTTGTAGTTGTTCAACTTGGCCGGGTCGAGCCAGATACGCATGGCGTACTGGGAACCGAACACCTGGAAGTCGCCGACGCCGGCGGTCCGCGAGATCGGGTCCTGCATGTTCGACACGATGTAGTTGGACAAGTCGTCCTTGGTCATGCTGCCGTCACGCGAGACCACGCCGATGACCAACAGGAAGTTCTTCACGGCCTTGGTCACGCGGATACCTTGCTGCTGCACTTCTTGCGGCAGCAGCGGGGTGGCCAGGTTCAGCTTGTTCTGGACTTGAACCTGCGCGGTGTCGGAGTTGGTGCCTTGCTCGAAGGTCGCGGTGATGGTCATGGTGCCGTCGGAGTTACTTTCCGAGGATACATAACGCAAGTGGTCGATGCCGTTGAGCTGTTGCTCGATCACCTGCACCACGGTGTCCTGTACCGTTTGTGCCGAAGCACCCGGGTAGGTCACAGAGATGGCGATCGCCGGAGGCGCGATGCTCGGGTATTGGTTGATCGGCAGCTTGAGGATCGATAGTGCCCCGACCAGCATGATCACCAGGGCAATTACCCAGGCGAAAATCGGACGGTCGATAAAAAATTTCGACATGGTTTACTCCCCTTTGCCGCTGGAAGCCTTATCAGCTGCCTGTGCGGGGGCCGGGTTCTTTACGCCAACGTTGGTCGCTTCACTGGCTTTGACTTCGATGCCAGGTTTGACGAATTGCAGCCCTTCGGTGATCAGGCGATCGCCTGCCTTCAGGCCGTCCTCGATCAGCCATTGGCTGCCGACGGTGCGGCTGGCCTTGAGCTGACGCAGTTCGACCTTGTTGTCAGGACCGACGACCAGTGCCGTCGGGGTGCCTTTCAGGTCACGGGTCACGCCTTGTTGCGGCGCCAGAATGGCTGCTGCGTTCACACCGGACTGCAACTGGGCGTGCACGAACATGCCCGGCAGCAGGGTGTGTTCAGGGTTCGGGAACACGGCGCGCAAGGTCACGGAACCGGTGGTCTGATCAACCGAGACCTCGGAGAATTCGAGCTTGCCGTCCAGCTTGTACTGGCTGCCGTCTTCGAGAGTCAGCTTGACCGTTGCCGCGTTGTCGCCAGCCTTTTGCAGGCGACCGCTTTCCAGTTCACGGCGCAGTTGCAGCAATTCCACCGAGGACTGCGTCACGTCGACGTAGATCGGGTCGATTTGCTGGATCACTGCCATCGGATCGGCCTGGCCGCTGGTGACCAGCGCGCCTTCGGTCACGTTCGAGCGACCGATACGACCGGTCAGCGGCGCGTAGACCTTGGTGTAGCGCACATTGATCTGGGCGGTTTGCAGGGCGGCTTCCGATTGCAGGCGGTTGGCCACGGCCGTGTCGTATTCCTGACGGCTGACGGCTTGCTCGTTGACCAGTTGCTTGTAGCGGTCGGAGATCGACTTGGTCTGTTGCAGGTTGGCTTCGGCACTTTTCAGGGTGGCGTCATACACCGACGAATCGATCTGATAGAGCTGTTGGCCAATCTTGACGTCGCCGCCTTCCTTGAACATGCGCTTGAGAATGATGCCGTTCACCTGAGGACGCACTTCGGCGATGCGGTACGCGCTGGTACGACCCGGCAGGTCGGACGTCAGCGTAAACGTTTGCGGTTGCAGGGTAACGACGCCGACCTGAGGAGGCGGTGCGGCTGGAGCCGCTTCTTCCTTTTTGCATCCGCTGAGCAGCGATGCCAAGGCGACGGCAGTGACCAGAGCGGTAACAGCTGGCTTGAATTGCATGAAAATCCTCGGGTCAGGCGCGCAAGGTGCGCACTAGAAAGGTGGAAGGGTAAAAATAGGGTGCTGAGTGGATAAGTAGCTTGCTAAGGAATATACTTACGTTCATGGTTGTTTGTAAACACCTTGGCTGCGTACCCACTTCGCTACAAAAGCCGTTCGAAGGTTTGAATTCTAAGACGGGGACGGCGCCCAAGAGCGAACGCTCCACTTTTATTCAGCTGATGTTCAGACATCACTGAAGCATCCTGATTGAGGTTTTACTGCCATGGTCCGTCGCACCAAAGAGGAAGCTCAAGAAACCCGCGCCCAGATACTCGAAGCGGCAGAGAAAGCCTTTTATGAAAGGGGCGTGGCACGCACGACACTGGCGGACATCGCTACCCTGGCCGGCGTGACTCGCGGTGCCATCTACTGGCATTTCAGCAACAAGGCCGATCTGGTGCAGGCCATGCTGGATACCTTGCATGAGCCTCTGGATGAGATGGCCAGGGCCAGCGAAAGCGAAGAGGAACTCGACCCGCTCGGCTGCATGCGCAAGTTGCTGATTCATTTGTTTCATCAAGTTGCACTGGACCCGAAAACCCGACGCATTAATGAGATTCTGTTTCATAAGTGCGAATTCACCGATGAAATGTGCGATCTGCGCCAACAGCGCCTGACGGCCAGCCTTGATTGCAATGTGCGCATCGGCCTGGCCTTGCGTAATGCCGTGAATCGGGGGCAAATGCCCGAAGACCTCGACACGGCGCGCGCGGCCATCAGCCTGCACGCTTACATCGATGGCATGCTCTACCAGTGGTTGCTGGCCCCCGACAGCTTTCAATTGCACGCAGAAGCCGAGCGTTGGGTCGAGACCGGGCTGGACATGCTGCGCTTGAGCCCAAGCCTGCGCAAATGAAACAAAATGCGTAATCGGCGTCGCCAGTGTCAACTTTCCAGGCGGGTGCCGATGCCATAGGGTGCTTTTATATACGGACGCTCGCCAGGATGACAGGTAGCGAGCTACGTATTTTGTAGGAATTTTGTGTCTTGGTTGTGAACGTCTGTGATCACACCACGTAAAAAACCAAAAAGCCCCGGCTCTCACGAGTCGGGGCTTTGTGCATTTCAGTGACTGATGCTTACAGCGTCGGGTAGTCGATATAGCCGACCGGGCCTTTTGCGTAGAACAGTTCTGGACGTGCTTCGTTCAGCGGCGCATCGGCCTTCAAACGGGCCGGCAAGTCCGGGTTGGCGATGAACGGCACACCAAAGGCGACCGCATCGGCCTTGCCGCTGGCCAGCCAGGCGTTGGCGCTGTCCTTGGTGAAGCGTTCGTTGGCGATGTACGGGCCGCCGAAGGCTTCTTTCAGTTGTGGACCGAGGCTGTCGCCGGCTTCTTTCTCGCGGGAGCAGATGAAGGCGATGCCACGCTTGCCCAGTTCGCGAGCGACGTAGGTGAAGGTTTCGGCCAGGTTGTCGTCGCCCATGTCATGGGAGTCAGCACGCGGTGCCAAGTGCACACCCACGCGGCCGGCGCCCCAGACTTCGATGGCTGCGTCGGTCACTTCCAGCAGCAGGCGCGCACGGTTTTCCAGGGAACCGCCATAGTTGTCGGTGCGCTGGTTAGTGCTGCTTTGCAGGAACTGGTCGAGCAGGTAACCGTTGGCGCCGTGGATTTCCACGCCGTCAAACCCGGCAGCCTTGGCGTTCTCGGCACCGGTGCGGTAAGCGTCGATGATGTCGGCGATTTCAGCGGTTTCCAGGGCACGCGGCGTTGGATAGTCGGCCAATGGGCGAACCAGGCTGACATGACCTTTTGGCTGGATGGCGCTCGGTGCGACCGGCGCTTCGCCGTTCAGGTACGAGGTATGGGACACCCGGCCGACGTGCCACAGTTGCAGGAAGATCTTGCCGCCCGCGCCATGGATCGCTTTGGTCACGTTAGCCCAGCCACGGACCTGGTCGTTGGACCAGATGCCCGGGGTGTCCGGGTAGCCGACACCCATTGGCGTGACCGAGGTGGCCTCGCTGAGAATCAGACCGGCGGAAGCGCGCTGGACGTAGTACTCGGCCATCAGCGCGTTTGGCACGCGACCTTCGTCGGCGCGGCAGCGGGTCAGCGGCGCCATGATGATGCGGTTGGCCAACTCGATGTCGCCCAGTTTGATCGGATCGAAAATAGTCGTCATGAAAGCACCCTCGTGAGGTTCAAGTGGTTTAGTGAGTTGCTGGAGCCAGTTCGGGATTGCCGCTCTGGCGGAAAGTAATCAGGGTCACCAGCAGGGCGAGTACCGCCAGTGCGGCAGCCGCCAGGGGCACGCTGGTCAGGCCGAAGCCGTGGGCGATGACGCTGCCGCCGACCCAGGCACCGAGGGCGTTGCCAATGTTGAAAGCGCCGATGTTCAGGGTCGACACCAGGTTCGGTGCCGCTTTGCCAAAGGTCACCACGTTCACTTGCAGGGCCGGCACGGCGGCAAAACACGCGGTGGCCCAAAGGAACAGGGTGATTTCGGTCGGGATCAGCGCGACGCTGGTCCACGTCAGTACGGTGGAGACCACGGCCATGCTGATGAACACACCGATCAGCGTTGCGGCCATGCCTTTGTCGGCCAGTTTGCCGCCGATGATGTTGCCGACGGTCAGGCCCAGGCCGATGAGCATCAGGGTCCAGGTCACGCCACGTGGCGAGACGCCGGTGACTTCGCCCAGCAGCGGCGCGACGTAAGTGAAGAGGGTGAAGACCGAGGCCGCGAACAGCGCAGTCATGCTCAGGGACAACCAGATCCCGGCACCCTTGAGCGCAGCCAGTTCGGCACGCATGTCGAGTTTTTCTTCATCACGCTTGGCCGGCAGGAAGCGGATCAGGCCAATCAGGGCGATCACACCAATCACGGTCACGGCCCAGAAGGTCGAGCGCCAGCCGGCCTGTTGGCCGAGCGCGGTGCCCAATGGCACGCCGAGTACGTTGGCCAGGGTCAGGCCGGTGAACATCAAGGCCACGGCCGAAGCGCGTTTGTTGGCCGGTACCAGGCCTGCCGCCACCACCGAACCGATACCGAAGAAGGCACCGTGGCAGAGGGCCGTGACGACGCGTGCAAACATCAACACGTTGTAGTCACTGGCGAGGGCGCAGAGCAAGTTGCCGACGATGAAGATCCCCATCAACGCCACCAATGCGGCCTTGCGCGGCAGTCGGGCGGTGGCCAGCGCCATGAACGGCGCTCCGATGGCCACGCCCAGGGCATAACCGGTCACCAACCAGCCAGCGCCGGGGATCGACACACCGAGGTCAGCCGCCACATCGGGCAGCAGGCCCATGATGACGAACTCGGTGGTGCCGATGGCGAAGGCACTCAAGGCCAGTATGAGAAGCGAGAGGGGCATTGTTGATTCCTTGTCGGCTGACTGACGTTAAGGGTCAGAGCTCTTTACTGAAGGTCTTGAGGAATTCCTGGATGGTTTCCTCATTACGTTTGAAAAAATGCCACTGGCCGACTTTGCGGCTGCTGATCAGGCCGGCGCGTTGCAGCGTCGCCAGGTGCGCGGACACCGTGGACTGCGACAAGCCGCAACGTTGATCGATCTGCCCGGCACAAACGCCGTGCTCGTTGCTGTGGGACTGGTCCGGGAATTCGACGGCAGGGTCTTTGAGCCAGTGCAGGATTTCTCGCCGTACTGGGTGTGCCAGGGCTTTTATTATTTCGTCGAGATTAATGGTCATGGGGGTGAGCTCGTGATGGTTAAAACGCTATATCGCGATGAAGCGAACTTTAAATCGGTATTTCGCGATATACAAATATGATTTGGCTCTGAGCCGCTAACAATTCGGTATATCGAGTTATAACGATACGCGGGATGTAAAGATCCAAAGGCGCAGTGCTAAGCTGCGCCTATGAACTATCTCGCACATCTTCACCTCGGTGGCCAGCGTCCCGGCCAATGGCTCGGCAGTCTCTATGGCGATTTCGTCAAAGGACGGCTGCAAGGGCAATACGCGCCGGAGATCGAGGCGGCCATCCAGCTGCACCGCAGCATCGACGTGTTTACCGACCGCCATCCGCTGGTGGATGTTGCGTTGTCGCGGTTTTCCACGACACGCCGGCGTTACGCCGGGATCGTGCTCGACGTGTTTTTCGACCACTGCCTGGCACGGGACTGGACGCTGTACGCCGACCGACCACTGGAACTGTTCACGTCGGATGTGTACCGGGTGCTGGCCGCCGAGCCGCAGTTGCCGGAACGGTTGGCGAGAATCGCGCCGCACATGGTGGCGAATGACTGGTTGGGGTCGTATCAGGAATTCGAGGTGCTGGAACAGGTGTTGCGGGGAATTTCTCGGCGGTTGACCCGGCCGGAGGAACTGGCGGGGGCGATGCAGGAATTGCGGGTGTTGTATGAACCATTGAGTGAAGACTTCAGGCTTTTCTATCCGCAGCTTCAAACCTTCGCCCAACACTACCCAACACCCTGACCCCCTGTGGGAGCGAGCTTGTCTCCGGGCGGCGTTCCCACAGGGTTATCAGTTGAATCAAAGGTTGGGTCAGGCAGCGATGGCCGGACGCATCGGCGCTTCCTGCATCTCCGCAATCGCCCCAAACAACGCTTTCTGCACCGCTTGCTGCGCTTCGAACGCCAGCGCTGCACGTTCGCGACCTTCGCAAGCAATCGGCTTGAGCAGGTGAATCTCCACATCCCCCCGGTCATTGGCAAACAAGCGCATCAAATGCGACAGCAGATCATCGTCGCCAATGAACGGTGCCAAGGTGTCGAGCTGACCGTCACGCAAATAACGAATCGCCACCGGTTGCAGCTGCACCTCTGAATCAATCGCCGCCGACAGCAAGCGACCATGAAAGGTGCGCAACGAACGGCCATCGGTGGTGGTGCCTTCCGGGAACATCAGCAGCGGATGCTCCTGTTCCAGGTGGCGGGTCATTTGTTTGCGGATCAGCTGACTGTCGCCCGACCCACGACGAATAAACAGACTGCCAGCCTTGGCCGCCAACCAACCCGCCACCGGCCAGGTGCGCACTTCGGCCTTGGACAGGAACGACATCGGCGTGAGCATGCCCAGCAGCGGGATGTCAGTCCAGGACACATGATTACTGACCCAGAGCATCGGTTGCTTGGGCAATTCACCCTGAACAGTCACGTGAAAGGGCAGGGCATTGCTCAACCGCGTCATGAAAAATCGCGACCAGCGTTGGCGGCGAACCATCGAGTGGGCGATGCCCATGCGCTCGAACAGACCGAACACGCTGGCCATGCTCAATCCCAGCGCGACCACCACCAGCACTCGCGCAATCCGCGCGTACACCCGCAACCGGTTCATCACATGGCCGCCTTGAAGTGCTTGGCGTAACGCGGGCAGAGCTCGTCGCGCTTGAGCAGGATGAACACGTCGGCCACCTGGAAATCTTCGTCCCAGCAAGGCTCGCCGCAGATCTTCGCGCCGAGGCGCATGTAGGCCTTGAGCAGCGGCGGCATTTCGGCGATCACGTTAGAAGGAATATCCAGCGTCGGCAGCGGCTTTTTCGGCTCTGCGCGCAGGTGTTCGGTGCACAGGTAGCGTTCGCGCAGGCGCTGCATGATCGCGTGGGCCTGGATGCCGCCGTCCTGCATCGGGATGCTCGCGCAGCCCATCAAATAGCTGTAGCCGCCCTGATTCAATACTTCGGCCAGTTCACCCCAGAGCACAGCGATGGTGCCGCCGTTGCGGTAGGCCGGGTCGACGCAGGTGCGGCCGATTTCCAGGATCGGGCCTTTGAGATGCACGAGGCCGTGCAGGCTGAATTCTTCTTCGCTGTAAAACTTGCCCAGGCTGCTGGCCGCCGTGTGGTCGAGCAAACGGGTGGTCGCCACCAGGCGTCCGGTATTCAAGTCACGCACGCCGATGTGGGCGCAATGAACATCATAGTCATCCATGTCCAGACCCAGCTCAGCGCCCTTCAGCTTGGCGTTGAACTCGCCGCTGAACACGTTGAAGCGCAAGGCCTGGGCTTCCTGCAAGGCTTGGCTGCCGATCAGGCGTTCGGCTTGCAGGCGGCGGTCGTTGCCGGTGTCGCGGATGCGGGCGATCTGAGTCATGGCGATTCTCCGTGCGGGCTGCTCACCCGTCTTGGGTTACAGCGGATCGACTTTCTTTATGCAGCCGTTTTGTGCAAGGTCAGGCTATGTAGCCCCGGTGTCATCGCCATTAAGCTTTGGTGATGCTTATATGACAGCCCACGAGGAGCCTCTTATGCCCTGGCAAAACCTGTTGAACCGCCAAGAACGCCTGCCCGCCATCCCGGATCTGGCGGAAGGTTTCGTGAACTTGTTGCACCAGTTGGGCACGGTGACGCCGTTTGAACTGGCAGTGGCTGGCGGGCGTTTGATGGCCACGCCGGGGCTGGCGTTTCTGGTGGGGTATCAGGCGGCGTTGCGCATGCTCTGGCCGAGCGCGCCGCTGAGCCTCGGCGCGCTGTGTGCGACCGAGCAGCGCAGCCTGCGACCGGCGGACATGCAAACCCGCCTTACCGATTTGCGCCTGAGTGGACGCAAGGATTTCGTCACCGCTGGTGATGCCGCCGAATGGCTGTTGATCGCTGCCCGCAGTGAAGCGCCCGGCGACCCTGTAAGCCTGAGCCTGGCGGTGGTCTATCCCGATGAACCCGGTGTGCGCCTGGAAAAACTTCCGGCGATCCCGCTGATGCCGGACATCAGTCATGGCCGCTTGTTTCTCGACAATGCCCAGTGCGAGTTGTTGGCGGGGGATGGCTGGGATGCCTACGTCAAACCGTTCCGCACCCTTGAAGATGTGTACGTATTGAGCGCCATGACGGCCTGGTTATATGGCATTGGCCAGGACAGTGACTGGCCGCAAGCGTTGCAATTGCGGTTACTGGCGCTGCTGGCCGGGTGCGCTGAAGTCAGCCGTCAGGCACCGAACAATGCGGCCGGGCATGTGTTGCTGGGTGGGTTGTTTGCGCAGTTCGAGGGGCTCAAGGTTGAAATTGATCTGGCGTTGGCCGATGGGCCGGGGCATTGGGCGGCGATGTGGCAGCGGGATCAGGCGGTGATGGATTTGGCGGCGGGGGCCAGAGGTAAGCGGTTGGCCAAGGCATTAGCCGTGAATTGAAGGGCCCCATCGCGAGCAGGCCAGTATGGGCAACACAAATCCAAAAACTGTCATCAACCTCAACTAGGCTCAGCAAGTTAATCCTCCCGAGCCCACGCCATGTTCAAAGGCTTGTCCCTCATTGTCATGCTGCTGCTCAGCCTCCCGACCCACGCTGACAACTGGCCGGCCGAGCAATGGTCAACCGCCCCGGTCATCACCGGGCCAGCACTTCAAGCCCTGGAAACCTACGCCTTCCCACCCCGCGACGACAGCACCCGAAAAGGCGTGCGCACCGACGCCTTGCTGGTGATCCGCGACGGTCAATTGATCTACGAACGCTACGCTGGCCCGACCACCGCCGACACGCCACACCTGACATGGTCGATCAGCAAAAGCCTCATGGCCACGGTGCTGGGTGTGGCCTATGGCGAAGGCTTGTTCAAACTCCAGGACCCGGCGCAGACGTTTTATCCACCGATGAAAAAACACCCCGGCGTGACCATGGCCGACCTGCTGCATTGGGCTTCGGGGCTGGACTGGCAGGAAGACTATGAATACGCCCCGTTGAAGTCCTCGGTGGTGGCGATGCTCTACACCCGTGGTCATCAGGACATGGCCGCGTTCACCGCCGAGCATCCCGAATACGCCGAGCCCGGTCAGGCCTTTCGTTACTCCAGTGGTGACAGCAGTTTGCTCGCCGCCGCGCTGAAGAATATCGTCGGCCCGACACGTTATCCAGACTATCCATGGACGGCACTGTTCGAGCCCTTGGGCATCCGTCATGCCGTTTGGGAAACCGATGCCACGGGCGCTTTTGTCGCGTCCTCTTACGCCTACCTCACGGCTCGCGACCTGGCACGAATCGGTTGGTTGATGGCGCGGGACGGGCGCTGGCAGGGGCGTCAGTTGCTGCCCAAAGACTGGGTCGCCTTCAATCGCGAACCGTTCGCCCGCTATCACGCTCATCAGGATGACGCCGTGCCTGGCGGTCAATGGTGGCTCAATCGCGCAGTGGACGGGGCGGCACAACCCTGGCCCGATGCGCCGGCCGATACCTTCGCCGCACTGGGTCATTGGGGGCAGGCGATGTACGTTATTCCCAGCGAAAACCTGGTGATCGTGCGCTATGGCGATGATCGCGACGAGAGCTACCAGCACAACGAATTGCTCAAACTCGCGCTCAAGGCGTTTGCTCAAAAGGTGCAGCCATGAGTTTTCTTCGACACAGACCGTTCAGAGCGTTGTTCCTGGTATTGCTGGTCGCGTTGCTCGGCTGGATCTGGCAGGAGCGAGTGGCGCTGTGGGCGTTCCCTGACATCATCAGCGCCTACACCGCCAAGGAATATTGCTCGTGCCGGTATGTGATGAACAACGAGACCGGGTATTGCCACCGCTATGTAAAGCAGTGGCTGCCGACCAGCAGTTTTGTCGATGATGCCGCCAGCAAACGGGTCACGGTCAGTGGCATGGGCCGTAGCAACAGCGCTGTGTGGATCGGCGAACGCCAAGGTTGCCGTCTGCAACCCTGACTCCCACGAACCTTTGTAGCCGCTGCCGAAGGCTGTGTTCGGCGGCGAAGCCGTCGTAAACCCAAGCGCCGCGGTACTTCAGGTTGCCCCGCTTCGCAGGATTTCAGGACGGCTTCGCCGCCGAACACAGCCTTCGCCAACGACTACAGGTTTGCATCTTGCTGCCGGGCGGTTAAGGTTCGTGCAGGTTTATCTGCACATGAGTCTCTATGTTCAACCGCTCCCTCTCTAAAACCCTCGCGTTCCTGCTGTTGGCCGCTGCCACGCTGCCGGCCCACGCCGATTGGTATCTGGACGGCGAGTCCTCGCGGCTGTCGTTCATCAGCACCAAAAACGCCAACCTCTCCGAGGTGCAGCGCTTTCTGGTGCTGCACGGCAAGGTCGACGCCACTGGCCTGGCTGAGGTGGAAGTCGAGTTGGACTCGGTGAACAGTGGCATCCCGTTGCGCGATGAACGCATGCGCAAGGAGCTGTTCGAGATCCAGACCTTTCCCGAAGCGTTGATCACCGCGCAGATTGATCTGCGCCCGATCAACGACCTCGCGCCCGGCGCGCAGTTGGAGTTGCGCTTGCCGCTGACCGTCAACCTGCATGGCAAGCAACATCAATACAACGCCGAATTGCTGGCGACGCGCCTCGATGACCGACGCTTTCAAGTGGTAACCCTGGAGCCGCTGGTAATCAATGCCGAAGATTTTGATCTGGCTCCCGGGCTGGAAACGTTGCGCAAGGTTGCCGATCTGTCGGCCATCAGTCTGTCGGTACCGGTGGGTGCGGTACTGATTTTCACGGCGCGCTGACATGGCCGGCGCAATCTTTCCCTGGCGTGAAGGCAACCACTTTGAGCTGCTGATCGACGGTCCGCAGTTCTTTCCGCGCATGTTGGTCGCGATTGCCCGCGCCGAAGAACAGGTCGAGCTGGAGCTGTATCTGGTGGAGGCGGGCGCCTGCGCCGAGGCCATGGTGCAAGCCCTGGTGTCGGCGGCCGAGCGCGGTGTGCGCGTGCGCTGCCTGTTCGATGACTATGGCAGCCTGGCGTTTACCCTGACCTTGCGTCAGCGCCTGACGGCGGCCGGGGTCGAACTGCGTTTCTACAATCGGCTGAGCTGGCGGCGTTGGGTCGGCAACTTCTACCGCGATCACCGCAAGCTGTTGCTGGTCGATCAAAGTCTGGCGGTGGTCGGTGGCACGGGCGTCACCGATGAGTTCTGGACGCCGGGTGAAGACACCAGCGAATGGCACGAAGTCATGGTGGAAATCACCGGGCCTTTGGTCATTGACTGGCAATTGTTGTTCGACCGCCAATGGATCGCCAACCGCCATCGACGGGCCTGGAAACCGGCCTCGCATTTCGGCTTGCCGCGCCTGCCACGAGTGCCGTCGATGGGTGAAGGCATGGGCCGGGTGGCCTATGCCGACGCCCGCCAGCACCGCGACATTCTGCAATCGCTGGTTCGCGCGCTGAACAGCGGCCAGCAACGCATCTGGCTGGCGACGCCGTACTTCCTGCCGACCTGGAAAGTCCGCCGCTCACTGCGCCGGGCCGCCGGTCGGGGTGTTGACGTACGCCTGTTGTTGACCGGGCCGCGCACCGATCACCCGTCGGTGCGTTATGCCGGGCATCGCTACTATCCGCGACTGCTCAAGGCCGGGGTGAAAATCTTCGAGTACCAGCCGTGTTTCCTGCACCTGAAAATGGTCCTGATCGATGATTGGGTGAGCATCGGCTCATGCAATTTCGATCACTGGAACTTGCGCTTCAACCTGGAAGCCAACCTTGAAGCACTGGACCCAGGGCTGACGCTGGCAGTGGCGGGGAGTTTCGAACGGGACTTTGCGCAGAGCCAGGAAGTGAGCCTCGAAGAATGGCAACGCCGGCCATTGTGGAAGCGGGTCAAGCAACGGATCTGGGGCTGGGTGGATCGGCTGGTGGTGAACCTGCTGGATCGCCGCGGATAGCCGCCGTACCCAAAAAACCATTGGAGGAAAACCACTGTGGGAGCCGAGCTTGCTCGCGATGGCGGCGTAACAGTCAACATAGGTGTTGGATGTTATGGCCTCATCGCGAGCAAGCTCGGCTCCCACAGGTTTTTGCGGTGTTTGAATAATTACAGCAACTCAAAGCTCTGCTGTGTCACGTCCTGGGAGTCCAGGCCGATCTGCACGTTGAACTTGCCCGGCTCGGCAGCGAACTTGAGCTGGGTGTTGTAGAACTTCAAGTCGTCCTCGGTGATGGTGAAGTGCACGACTTTCTGTTCGCCGGCCTTGAGCATGACTTTCTGGAAGTTCTTCAGCTCCTTGATCGGTCGGATCATCGAGCCGGTCACGTCCTGGATGTACAACTGCACCACGGTTTCGCCGTCGCGTTTGCCGGTGTTTTTCAACGTGACGCTGGCGTCGAGCTTGCCGGTCTTGTTCAGTGTGGTCGACGACAGGGCCATGTCGCTCAGGCTGAAATCGGTGTAGCTCAGGCCGAAACCAAACGGGAACAGTGGGCCGGTGGTGTCATCGAAATACTGCGAGGTGTAGTTGCCCGGTTTGCCCGGCGTGAACGGCCGGCCAATGCTCAGGTGGTTGTAGTAGGTCGGAATCTGACCCACCGAGCGCGGGAAGGTGATCGGCAGTTTGCCCGACGGGTTGTAGTCGCCGAACAGCACGTCAGCGATGGCGTTGCCGCCTTCGGTGCCGCTGAACCAGGTCTCCAGAATCGCGTCAGCCTGTTCCTTTTCTTCGAGAATCGACAGCGGGCGGCCGTTCATCAACACCAGCACCAGCGGCTTGCCGGTGGCTTTCAGGGCCTTGATCAGATCGCGCTGGTTGGCCGGGATGTTGATGTCGGTGCGGCTCGACGATTCGTGGGACATGCCACGGGACTCGCCCACCGCTGCCACCACCACGTCGGCATCCTTGGCGGCTTTCACCGCTTCGTCGATCAGCACTTGTGCCGAGCGCGGGTCATCGACCACTTCCGGTGCGTCGAAGTTGAGGAAGTTGAGGTAATCCAGGACCTTCTTGTCACTGGTGATGTTGGCGCCACGGGCGTAGATCAGCGTAGCCTTGTCGGCGACGGCGGCGTTCATGCCGTCGAACAGGGTCACCGATTGCGCCGGTTTACCCGCCGCTGCCCAGCTGCCCATCATGTCGATTGGCGCCTTGGCCAGCGGGCCGACCAAAGCGACTTTCGCGGTTTTCTTCAGCGGCAGGGTTTCGTTCTGGTTCTTCAGCAACACCAGGCTGCGGCGCGCAACGTCACGGGCCTCGGTACGGTGCAGGCGGCTTTCGGCGTAGGTGTCGGCCGGATCATCTTCAGCCTTGCCGATACGCAGGTACGGGTCCTTGAACAGGCCCATGTCGTACTTGGCGGCGAGCACCTCACGCACAGCGTTGTCGATGTCGCTTTGCTGGATCTCACCCGCCTTCAACAGCCCCGGCAGCTCTTTGCCGTAGAGGGTGTCGTTCATGCTCATGTCGATGCCAGCCTTGATCGCCAGCTTCGCGGCTTCGCGACCGTCACGGGCAACGCCGTGTTTGATCAGCTCGAAAATCGCCCCGTGGTCGCTGACCGCCAGGCCTTTGAAGCCCCATTCCTTGCGCAACAGGTCGTTCATCAGCCAGGTGTTGGCGGTGGCCGGCACGCCGTTGATCGAGTTCAGGGCAACCATCACCCCGCCGGCTCCGGCGTCAATCGCCGCGCGGTAAGGTGGCAAGTAGTCCTGGTACATCTTGACCGGGCTCATGTCGACCACGTTGTAGTCGCGACCACCCTCGACCGCGCCGTACAAGGCAAAGTGTTTGACGCTGGCCATGATGCTGTCGGCCGCGTTGGCGCCGGAGCCCTGGAAGGCTCGGACCATCACGCCGGCAATGCGCGACACGAGGTAGGTGTCTTCACCGAAACCTTCGGAAGTCCGGCCCCAGCGCGGGTCGCGGGAGATGTCGACCATCGGCGCGAAGGTGATGTCGAGGCTGTCCGCCGCGGCTTCCTTGGCGGCGATGCGCCCGGACCGGCCGATCGCGTCCATGTCCCAGCTCGAAGCCAGGGCAATCGGGATCGGGAAAATGGTGCGGTGGCCGTGGATCACGTCATAGGCGAAGAACATCGGGATCTTCAACCGGCTGCGCATGGCCGCGTCCTGCATCGGGCGGTTTTCAGGGCGGGTGATCGAGTTGAACGTGCCGCCGATGTTGCCGGCCGCGATTTCCTTGCGGATCAGTTCGCGTGGCATTTCCGGGCCGATGCTGATCAGGCGCAATTGGCCGATCTTTTCATCGAGGGTCATCTGCTTCATCAGGTTGCTGATGAAGGCGTCCTTGTTCTCCAAAGGTGCGGGCGTCGTAGCGGCCAATACGTTATGACTGGCCAGGCTGACGAACAGGCCCAGCAAACACAGCTTCTTCATGAATAGTTTTCTCAAAAGCCTAAACGGCAGTGAATACGCGCCGATCAGCCAAAAGTTAGGGAGCGACTATTGTTGTTCAAGTAAATGCAGCACACTTCTGCGTGTTTTTTGTGCAGGGGCATCTTTTAGCCCATTGGCTCGCTGCAATCCAGTGGCGGCGGCAGATTATGCCCCAAGTGCCCGGTCAGAAGGGTGTGATTGGTTTTTCAACGGAATGTGCCAGGGAGTGACCCAGATGAATGCAAGACACCACTATCGCTCGAGCCTGCAGGTTGCAGCCTTGATGTTGCTGACCACGCTGCTCGCGGGCTGCGGCATCAATACGATTCCGACCCTCGACGAGCAGGCCAAGGCCGCGTGGGGCCAGGTGCAGAACCAGTATCAGCGTCGCGCCGACTTGATCCCCAACCTGGTGGAAACCGTCAAGGGCTATGCCAAGCACGAAGAAGAAACCCTGACCGCGGTGATTGAGGCACGGGCCAAGGCAACGTCGATTCAGGTGGACGCCAAGACTCTGGATAACCCGGAAAAACTCAAACAGTTCCAGCAGGCCCAGGATCAACTGACGGGAGCCTTGAGCCGTTTGATGGTGGTGTCCGAGCGTTATCCGGACCTGAAGGCCAACCAGAACTTCCTCGCCTTGCAGTCGCAACTTGAAGGCACCGAAAACCGTATCGCCGTGGCCCGTCGTGATTTCATCCTCGCGGTGCAAAAGTACAACACTGAGATTCGTACTTTTCCCGGTCGCTTGTGGCACACCGTTTTGTACAGCGATTTGCCGATTCGCGAAACCTTCGAGGCGACCACGCCGGATGCCGATAAGGCACCCCAGGTAAAGTTCTGACCGGCTAAAAGCATTACCACGGATGAGGTTGCCAATGCGCGTGTTGAAAGTGGGGCTGATGCTGTTGTTCTGGGTGTGTGCCCTGACGGCGCAGGCCGAGTTGAAGTTTCCTGCGCTGACCGGGCGGGTGGTTGATAACGCCCGGATGATCGAGCCGTCGGTGCGCGAGCAACTGACACAACAACTTCAGGCCCATGAAAGCGCCACCGGCGAGCAGTTGGTGGTGGTCACGTTGCCGGACTTGCAAGGCACCGACATCGCGGACTTCGGCTACCAATTGGGACGTGCCTGGGGCATTGGCCAGAAAGATAAAAATAACGGCGCGCTGCTGATCGTTGCGCGTGATGAGCGTAAATTGCGCATCGAAGTCGGGTATGGCCTCGAAGATCGACTGACCGATGCGCAAAGTTCGGTGATTATCAATCAGGTGATCACCCCCGCGTTCAAGGCCGGTAACTTCAGCAAAGGCATCAGCGACGGGGTCGCGGCGATCCTGGTGGTGTTGGGCGGCAGCCCGCTGGATGAACCCTCAACGGTCTATGAGCCGCGCGGTGATGAGGACAGCGACTTCGTGGCGCGTCATCCCGGCGTCTTCGTATTTCTGGTGATGCTGTTCATCCTGACCATTTTTGTCTTGCAGATGCTCGGGATTCTGCCCGCCGGCCGAGGGGGCTCGGGTGGTTCGGGCGGTGGTTTCGGCGGTGGTGGTTTTGGTGGCGGCGGTGGAGGCGGGGGCTTCAGCGGCGGCGGGGGCAGTTTCGGGGGCGGCGGTTCGTCGGGCGGCTGGTGATAACAATAATGAGCAGGCACTTTTCAACATGGCATTACTGACTGAACACGAACAACGCAAAGTCGCCGAGGCGATTGCCCGGGTCGAGCGCGACACTGACGCCGAACTGGTGACCGTGCTCGCTGCCCGCGCCGACGACTACGCATACATTCCGCTGCTGTGGGCCAGCCTGCTGGCGTTGATGGTGCCGGGGATCGTGCATTACCTCAGCGGCTGGCTGACCCTGCACAGCTTGCTGCTGGTGCAATGGATCACTTTTGTTGTGCTGTGCCTGGTGTTTCGCCTGCCGAAAGTCACCACGCACCTGGTCCCGCGTTCAGTGCGGCACTGGCGCGCCTCGAACCTGGCGCGCCGGCAATTCCTGGAGCAGAACCTGCACCACACGGTCGGTAGCACCGGGATGCTGATTTTTGTCTGCGAGGCTGAGCGCTATGTGGAAATCCTGGTGGATGAAGGGATTTCCAGGCGGCTGGACAACAAGAACTGGGATTCGATTGTGGCGGCGTTCACCCAGCAGGTGAAACAGGGGCAGACGTTGCAAGGGTTCGTGACGTGCATCGAGGCGTGTGGTGAATTACTTAAAGTGCATGTGCCGGTAACGCAGGTGCGCAATGAATTGCCGAACCGGTTGGTGGTGTTAGGCTGATGCTTGACCACGCGCCAGCAGCTACAGATCGTGCCGTTCGGGAAATTACCCGTGCCCTGCATCGACATCCCCCCTAAAATACCCGCCATTCCCCGATTCGCTCCGCCCGAGGCCGTTTTGTCCATGTCCGTCACCGCCACTCCCGCCAGCCTCGCGCCGGATCACCACGCCCAGTTCATCGACCTGCTGCAAACCAGCCTCGACGCCAATGCCTTCATCAAACTGGTGCTGGCCAAGTACGTCGGCACCGAAGCGGATTTGCAGCGCCTGATCATCAAGCAACTGACGGTCAAGGATCAGCCTTGCCTGTCCTTCGTCTACCGCTACAAAACCCGCGACATCACCAAGAACCTGCCGCTGGCCGAAGGCGTTGCGACCATCGCTGCGTTGCTGCCGGCCTCGTTCAAAAATGCGCATTTGTTGTCATTGACCGATGAAGCCCAGCTCGAATACAGCAAAAAGGGCAAGTCTTCGCTGTTCAAGAGCAAACCTCAGCAATTGCGTGAAGTGCCGTCCGCCGAGCACAACCGCGAGAAAAACCGCTTCCTCGACCTGAGCCGGCCGTTCCTCGCCGACCTTGGCGTGACCAACAGCAAGCATGAACTGATTCCGGCGATGTCGCGCAAGTGGAAGCAGATCAACAAGTTCATCGAAGTCTTCAGCCATGCGCTGACCACCTCACCGCTGGCGCTGGACAAGCCGGTGCAGGTGGCGGATTTCGGTTCGGGCAAGGGTTACCTGACGTTCGCCATCCACGACTATCTGCGCAACACCTTGAACGCCGAAGGCGTGGTGACGGGTGTCGAATTGCGCGAAGAAATGGTCAACCTGTGCAACGCCGCTGCGGCGAAACTCGAGCACCCGGGGCTGGTGTTCAAGTGCGGTGACGTGCGCAGCGTGGCACCGAGCGAGCTGGACGTGATGATCGCCCTGCATGCCTGCGATATCGCTACCGACTACGCGATACACACCGGCATCCGCTCCGGCGCCTCGATCATCATGTGTTCGCCGTGCTGCCACAAACAGATCCGCCTGCAAATCCAGAGCCCGGCGTTGCTCAAGCCGATGCTGCAATACGGTCTGCATTTGGGCCAGCAAGCTGAAATGGTCACCGACAGCTTGCGCGCGTTGTTCCTTGAAGCCTGCGGTTATGAAACCAAGGTGTTCGAGTTCATCTCGCTGGACCACACCAACAAGAACAAGATGATCCTGGCGGTCAAACGCGCCGAACCGGTGGACCCGGCCCAGCTGCTGGTGAAGATTCAGGAGCTGAAGGATTTCTACCACATCAGCGAACACTGTCTCGAAACCCTGCTGCGGGCTGACGGCTACCTCTGATCCCCTGTAATCCTGTGGGAGCGAGCCTGCTCGCGAAGGCGGCTTTACATTCAGCATAAATATTGAATGTTATGGCCCCTTCGCGAGCAGGCTCGCTCCCACATGGGGTTTGATGGCGGTCTTGCGGCCCAGCATCACCGTCACGATCACCCCGGCAGCAAACAGCCAGGTGATCGGCTCGATGTGTTCACCAAAGAACAACGCCGAAAACGCAATCGTGAAGAAGATCTGCAACAACTGAATCTGACTGACCCGGGCAATCCCGCCCATCGCCAACCCCGCGTACCAGGCAAAGAAGCCGATGAACTGCGAAAACAGCGAGACATAACCAAACGCCCACCAGGTCTTCGCTGAAATCTCGCCTTGATGTTGCAGTGCCAGATACACCACCGGTCCGATCAACAGCGGCGTCGACAGCACCAGCGCCCAGCAGATCACCTGCCAGCCGCCCATTTCCTTGGCTAATCGGCCGCCCTCGGCGTAGCCCAGCCCACCCACCGCAATCGCCCCGAGCATCAGCAAGTCACCGGCCTGAATGCTGCCGGCACCGCTGATCAGCGCATAACCCAGCACCAAAGCACTGCCCAACGCGGCGCAGGCCCAGAAGGCTTTTGATGGCCGTTCGTGGGACAACCAGGCGGCGTACAACGCCACGCATAGCGGTTGCAGGCCGTTGACCAAGGCCCCGTGCGACGCCGGCAAGGTTTGCATGGCCCACGCCGACAACACCGGAAAACCGAGAATGACCCCGGCGATTACCAGCGTCAGGCCTTTGACTTGTTTCCAGGTTGGCCATTTCTCCCGTCGCCACAGCAACAACGCCGCCGCCGGCACCGCCGCGAACAGCGCCCGGCCGAGGCCGTTTAGAAGGGGATGCAGTTCCTGCACGACGATTCGTGTGAAGGGCAGGGTGAGGCTGAAGATCACAACGCCGAGCAGGCCGAGGGCCATGCCGGTGTTTTCGCGCGAGGACATGATGGGGACCAGAATTCAGGGTGGCAGGAAGTGTCTTCATCTAGCCACAAACCGCGTTGGCTGCGCTGTTACAGCTAGGCGCAGAGTTATCCGTACAGTTTGAGGACCCTGTGGCGAGGGAGCTTGCTCCCGTCCGGCTGCGCAGCAGTCGCAAAACCTGTTAACACCGGGTAACTGTAAGAAGGCAGGGGCCGCTTCGCAGCCCAGCGGGAGCAAGCTCCCTCGCCACAAAAGCCAAATCCAATTCACATTGTCGGTAGTAGCTGGTTATTACCCGACCTCCAGGATAAGGACTACCTTGAATACTCCTGCCACCGTTCCCCCAGAGGAGTCCTCCCCATGGCTGCCAAGAAAATCCTGATGCTGGTCGGCGATTACGTCGAAGACTACGAAGTGATGGTGCCGTTCCAGGCGCTGCTGATGGTCGGTCATACCGTCCACGCCGTGTGCCCGGACAAAACCGCCGGCCAGACCGTACGCACGGCGATCCACGACTTCGAAGGCGACCAGACCTACAGCGAAAAACCCGGCCACCTGTTCGCCCTGAACTTCGATTTCGCCAAAGTCGCTGAGTCCGACTATGACGCCCTGCTGATCCCCGGCGGCCGTGCGCCGGAATACCTGCGCCTGAACGACAACGTCCTGGACCTGGTGCGCGCCTTCGACAAGGCCGGCAAGCCGATTGCTGCCGTGTGTCATGGCGCGCAATTGCTGGCAGCGGCCGGAATTCTCGAAGGCCGCGAGTGCAGTGCTTACCCGGCCTGCGCCCCGGAAGTCCGCCTGGCCGGCGGCACGTTCATCGACATCCCGGTGATGGAGGGTCATGTTCAAGGCAATCTGGCCACTGCCCCTGCGTGGCCGGCGCACCCGAGCTGGCTTGCCGGTTTCCTCGGATTGCTGGGCACCAAAATCACGCTGTAACGAGGGACCTGTCCATGTGCGAGCTCTACGTCAAAGCCGATCCGATCCTCTACGAATCGCGCTCCCGCTCGCTGCGCATCTGCGGGGTGGTCACCACCCTGCGGCTGGAGAATCAGTTCTGGGACATCCTCAGCGAAATCGCCGAAGTCGACGGCATGACCACCAACCAGTTGATCGCCAAGCTGTATGAAGAGGTGATGGATTACCGGGGGGAAGTGGTGAATTTTGCCTCGTTTTTGCGGGTGAGTTGTATGCGGTATTTGAGTCAGCGGCGGGTCGCTGTACCGGAGTTGTCGTTGGTTCGGGCGGTGGTGAAGTAGCGAATACCGCGATGGCGCCTGTGCAGGCGACAGAAACCGTGGTGTGGTCTTTACTCTGAAGCGCGAAACCTCTCAATCGCCAAGGAGAAAGAGCATGTCCGGATGGTACGAAGTGAGCAAAAGCAGCAGTGGTCAGTTCAGGTTTGTCCTCAAGGCCGCCAATGCCGAAACCATTCTGACCAGCGAGCTGTACACCACCCGCGCCGCTGCCGACAAAGGCATTGCATCGGTTCAGTCCAACAGCCCGCTGGATGAGCGCTACGAAAAAAAGACCACCAAGGATGGCCATCCTTATTTCAACCTCAAGGCCGGCAACCACGAGATCATCGGCAGCAGCGAGTCGTACGCCTCCACTGCCGCGATGGATAAGGGCATTGCCAGTGTGAAAGCCAACGGGCCGACCACGGTGATCAAGGACAAGACCTTGCCGGTGCTCTAACCACACTTCCAAACTCAAACACACACACACTTCCTCCTGTAGGAGTGTGTGTGGATCAGCGGAGGGCAGTCAGCAAGGTTTGCAGTTGGCTGCGACCGGCGTCAGCGAGTGGAAACACTGGCAGTCGCGGATCACCTGCTTCCAGCCCCGTCATGCCCAGCCCTGCCTTGATCGTCGCCGGCAACCCTCCTTTGAGAATGAAGTCCAGCAGCGGCAGCTGGCGATAGAACAACGCCCGTGCCTTGCCCAGATCATTGGCCAACACCGCTTCATACAAATCCAGATTGAGCTGCGGGATCAGGTTCGGCGCTGCCGTGCACCAGCCTTTCGCGCCCGCCGCAAACGCTTCCAGCGCCAGTGGATTGCAGCCGTTGTAAAACGGCACCTGGCCTTCGCCAAGCAGTTGCAGTTTGTGCATGCGCTGAATGTCGCCGGTGCTTTCTTTGACCATGGTGACGTTTTCAACGGCGTTGAAAATGCGCAGGATCAGGTCCACCGACATGTCGGTGCCGCTGGTGGCCGGGTTGTTGTAGAGCATGATCGGCACGCCGATGCTGTCGCCGATGACGCGGTAGTGGGCGAGGATTTCCGCTTCGCTGAGTTTCCAGTAGGACGCCGGCAGCACCATCACCACGTCAGCCCCGTGAGCTTCGGCGAAGCGTGCGCGGCGCACCGCTTTGGCGGTGGTCAGGTCGGACACGCTGACAATCGTCGGTACGCGTTTGGCCACGTGCTGGAGACTGAATTCGCTTACCTGATCCCACTCCGCATCGCTCAGGTAAGCGCCTTCGCCGGTGCTGCCCAGTGGCGCGATAGCGTGGACACCGCCCTCGATCAAGCGGTCAATGGAACGCCCGAGCGCGTCCAGGTCAACGCTTTCGCCGTCGGCGGTGAACGGGGTGATGGTGTAGCCGATGATGCCGTGAATGTTTGGGGTCGACATGGCGATGCTCCTTATGAAATTGGCTGGGTTTAGTTCAGGCAATCGGCGTGTTGGCGCAGGTTCTGCCGGGCGTAGTAGTTGAAAGCAGCGGCGTGACGTTTCGGCCGGGCAATCCAGTCGTGGGCTTCGCGACCCAGTTCCGGGAGGATCGGCTTGATGGCCCCGGCGCTCATCGCCAGCAGTTGCAGCTTGGCGGCGCGCTCGATCAATTGCGCGATGACGCAGGCTTCTTCAATGCTCGTGCCGGTGGACAACTGGCCGTGGTGCGAAAGCAGGATCGCCCGTTTTTCGCCCAATGCGCCGGCGATCAATTCACCTTCTTCATTCCCGACCGGAACGCCGGGCCAGCCTTCAAGGAAGGCGCAGTCGTCATAGAGCGGGCAAAGGTCCATGTGGGAAATTTGCAACGGCACTTCGAGCATCGACAACGCCGCGACGTGTGTCGGATGCGTGTGAATGATGCAGTTCACGTCTGGTCGGGCGCGGTAGACCCAGCTGTGAAAGCGGTTGGCCGGGTTGGGCATGCCGTGGCCTTCGAGCACTTCCAGGTCTTCGTTGACCAGCAGCAGATTGCTCGCGGTGATCTCATCAAAACCCAGGCCCAGTTGCTGAGTGTAGTAAGTGCCCGGCGCCGGGCCGCGAGCGGTGATTTGCCCGGCCAGCCCCGAGTCGTGTCCGTTCTTGAACAGAATCCGGCAGGTCAGGGCCAGCTTTTGCCGGTCAGTCCACGTATTATCCGCCAGGGTATTTTGCATCTGTGTCAGCGCTTGCTTGACCAGTTGGTCTTTGGGCAGTGCTAATGTCTTGGCCATATCAGTGTCCTTTGGTGAGTTCATGCAAATGACACTAAAGAGGCTATATGACACAAAGTGTCATTGGCAAGCACAAACCGTCGCCTCCTTGATGGGTTAATCGTTTTTCATGTCTATCCGTTTGAAATTACTAAGAAAAAAACTTGGCGTGACGCTGGAGGCCCTTGCCGAAAAATCCGGCATGACCAAGAGCTATCTGTCGAAAGTCGAGCGCGGATTGAACACGCCGTCGATTGCTGCGGCGCTGAAACTGGCCAAGGCGCTGAACGTGAAGGTCGAGGAATTGTTCTCCGAAGACAACGTCAGCCTCGACAGCTACAGTCTGGTGCGCAGCTACGAGCGGCAGTCACTGGCGGCCAACGATCAGAGCCCCGGCTACGCGGTGCTGGCCCATCAGGTCAGTGAGCGCAGCCTGCTGCCGTTCATCATTTATCCACCGTTCGAATTCGCCGACAAAAC
The DNA here is from genome assembly GCF_031456615.1 of Pseudomonas sp. 3296. Taxonomy (NCBI): domain Bacteria; kingdom Pseudomonadati; phylum Pseudomonadota; class Gammaproteobacteria; order Pseudomonadales; family Pseudomonadaceae; genus Pseudomonas; species Pseudomonas sp. 3296. The sequence goes on along the minus strand of NZ_JAVDUY010000003.1, from coordinate 19,755 downwards.
CTTCAAGGAACACACTGGGGAAGAGTTCTTGTTCGTCCACGAAGGGCAGGTGGAAGTGGACTTCATGAGCGAGCGGGTGCTGCTCGATCGTGGAGATGCGCTGCATTTCAATGCGCAGAAACCGCACAGGATTCGGTCAGTGGGGGAGGTTCAGGCGCAGTTGTTAGTGGTGGTGCATAGCAGCGAGGAATGAGTTGACTGGACCTTTGTGGCGAGGGGGGCAAGCCCCCTCGCCACGCGTTTATGTTCGCTTCAAACCTCAACCGGAACCGTAAGCTTCGGATTCCCCAACGCATGCGTCTTCGAATCAAAAAACCGCAACGCTGATCCCGTCCCCTCAAACACCTTCGCGTAATGCCGCTTCTGATGCTGGATAAACGCCTTGCTGCGCGGATAAATCGAGATTGCCACCACCGACGGTTTCGCCTGACGCAACGCATGAACGATATGGCTGTCCTGCTCACCCAGCGCATGCCCAAAGACACACAACCCGTCGCCATGCCCCAGTAACTGGTCATAACAGAACGACAGATAATCCGAGCTGCGAATGGTCTTGAGCTTGTCCTGCGCCGGCCCTTCGTTCACGAACAGCGGCACGTCATCCAGGGTCTTGATCGTATTGTTGATCGCGAAACTGCCGAGCAACGTGCCCTCGGTCGACATCAGCTTGCGCGCCGTGCCGTCCTGATTGCGCACCAGGTGCAAACCACCGTGCAGGTACAGCAAACGGGTTTTATCGGTCGCCGTGGCACTCAGGTCAAAGCCCGGCTCGGCGCCCAGGAACAGGTCGGTGATCGCGTCCGGCTGCTGCTGGATCGACCAGTAATTGAGCAAGTCATAGTTGGTGGTAAACACCGTCCGATAGTTGCCCAGTTCCGCACGGATCGTCGCCAGCGTCGAAGGCACCACCAGTCGCCATGGAATATGTACTGCATGCACGGTGTTGATCAGCGCTTCCTTGATCGCGTAATAACGATTGCGCGGTGCGGCGGAGCTGACGGCCAGCGCCTTGTTCACGCGGCTGGTGGTTTTCAGCGCACTCAGCACTTGTTCGAAACTGCGTGTCTGCATCGCCTCGAACACGCTCAGCTCGGACTGGCTCAGCGGTTTTTCTTCGACGGTGCGCGCATTTTCGAACAGCGAGTCGTAGCCAAAATCGTCCCACACCGCACGGCTGGCGCCGTTGCCCACCAGCAGGCCGCTGAACGAGGCGGTGGCGCGCAAGGCGTTCCAGTCTTCAAGTTGGGCATCAACATCCTGGAAATCGGTCATTGCGGTCAAAGTCTCAAAGCAAAAGGTCTGATGGGCGGCGACTTTATCACGACCATGACTTGAGCCAGATCAAGTTACTGCGTGAGCGAAGGGTCGAAGCTGTGGGCGTCCCGCTGGATCGGCGTCGCCGATTCGGCTCAGCCAGGAGAATCGCTCATGAGCAGCACGTTTTTCATTCCCGCCGTGAACATCATGGGCACGGGTTGCCTCGACGAAGCCATGGACACCATTGGCAAGTACGGCTTTCGCAAAGCGCTGATTGTCACCGACGTCGGGCTGGCCAAGGCCGGCGTTGCGAAAATGATTGCGCAAAAACTGGCGATGCAGGACATCGACTCGGTGATCTTCGACGGCGCCAAACCCAACCCGAACATGGCCAACGTTGAGCTCGGCCTGGGTTTGTTAAAGGAAAGTTGCTGCGATTTTGTAGTGTCTCTCGGGGGTGGTTCGCCCCACGACTGCGCCAAGGGCATCGCTTTATGTGCGACCAACGGCGGGCAAATCCGTGACTATGAAGGTGTCGATCAATCAAGCAAACCGCAGCTGCCGCTGATCGCGATCAACACCACCGCCGGCACCGCCAGCGAGATGACGCGTTTTTGCATCATCACCGATGAATCGCGCCACGTGAAAATGGCCATTGTCGACCGCAACGTCACGCCGCTGCTGTCGGTCAACGACCCGGCGCTGATGGTCGCCATGCCACAGGGGCTGACGGCAGCCACCGGCATGGACGCACTGACCCACGCCATCGAAGCGTACGTCTCCACCGCCGCCAACCCGATCACCGATGCCTGTGCACTGAAGGCGATCACATTGATCAGCAACAACCTACGGCTGGCGGTACGCAACGGCGATGACATGGCAGCGCGGGAAAACATGGCCTACGCGCAATTCCTGGCGGGCATGGCGTTCAATAACGCGTCCCTGGGTTATGTCCACGCCATGGCTCACCAATTGGGTGGGTTCTACGACTTGCCTCATGGCGTCTGCAACGCAGTGCTACTGCCCCACGTTCAAAGCTTCAACGCTCAGGTGTGCGCCCCGCGCTTGACCGACGTGGCTCATGCGATGGGCGCCGACATCCGTGGTTTCAGCCCTGAAGAGGGGGCTCAAGCGGCTATTGCCGCGATCCGTCGCCTGTCCAGTGATGTGGACATCCCGGCCGGATTGCGTGAGCTCGGCGCCAGACTCAATGACGTCCCCATGCTCGCCACCAATGCGCTGAAAGACGCCTGCGGTTTTACCAATCCACGGGCGGCGGATCAGCGCCAGATCGAGGAGATTTTCCGCAACGCCTTTTAGGCCGTTTTGCGACCGGGCGCGAGCATGACGCACAGCATCGCGCCCCCCGCCAGCAAGGTGCAGAGCAACGACAACGGCCATGCCTGCTGACTGGCGATCAGGCTGGCAACACCGCCAATGATCGCCGCCATCAGTTGATGAATAAAGCCGCTCAATGCCATCGCATAGGCCCCCCCGACCGGTGAACCGTCGTTCGCCAGCGACAGGCTGATCGGGTACGTCAACGACTGTCCGAACACCGCCACGCAATAGGGCAACCAGAACAGCAGCGCAATGGAGGTGCAGACGAGGCTGCCCAGCAACATCACCGCGCTCCCGGTCAGCACCAGAGCGACGCCCACCGTCATCAACCGACGCTGACCGGTGCGCAGTACCAAGGCATTGACCCCCAGCGCCCCCAGAAAATACGCTGCGCTGATCGGCCAGCCCAGCAGGCCATATTCCACGGCCGACCAGTTGAACGGCCCTTGCAGAATCAGCGGCGCGGCTGTGTTGAAGGCAATGATCACCCCGTAGCCCAGGCCACCGGTAAGCGCCGGCAGCAAGAAGGCCCGATCACGCAGAATGCGCCCGTAACCTGGCCACGCAGACGTCTGAATGTTGTCCTCGACCAGCACGGCAAAAGAAACCCGCGCCACGACGATCGCCATCAACAGGCTCGTGCCACCCAGCAGATAGAAAATCGCCGACCAGCCCAGTGCGACCTGAATGACCGACCCCAGGTACTGGCCGATGCCCAGCGCTATCACGAACGAAATCGAAATCCACGACAACGCCTTGGCCAACAGCTCACCGCGGAAACTGTCGCGGATCAACACCCGTGCCATGACTGAAATCCCGCTGGCACCAATGCCTTGTAGCAGCCGAAAAAACAGAAACGCTTCAAGCGTCTGGCCCAGCGGCAGCGCAAGGTTGGCCAAGCCATAAATGCCAAGTGCCGCGAGCAGCACCGGTTTGCGGCCGATGCGCTGGCCGAGGCTGCCCCAGAACAACATTGGCAGCGCCATGCCGATCAGATACACCGCCAGTCCCCAGGAGACCTGCGAAGCGTCGGCGGACAGGTGCCGAGCCATCTCCGGCAGCGCCGGCAGGTAAATGCTCATGCCCAGTTGCGCGAGGAAAACCGTGCTGCAGGTGACGAGGAGGGTGGTGCTGCTCTTCATGGAATCATCCCTGGATGTCTAGCAGACGTCCCCGGCGCAGGTGCGCAAAAGCTCGGTGACGAGTTCACAAAAATGTCGAATCAGCGTCGGCTCCATGTCGGCGCGTAGCGTGATTCTGATGGCGGCCTTGCCGTGTGCAACCACGGGGAAAAACACGGCCGAGGTAAAGAAACCCAGATTGGATAACTCGATGGCAATACGGTTGGCCAGCCTCGCTTCACCGCAGTGGATCAAGCGAATCGGCAGGTTGCTGCCGTGTTGTACGGTTCGAATCAGGCTGTCAAAGAGGCGGATATTAACCTGAAGCTTTTCCTGTAACGCAGTCAATGCCGGCGTGTGATGCAACTGGATCGACGCTCTGCCCGCACCGATGGACGCGCTGTTCAGGCTTTGCGACCAGTTGCTGGGGCCGCCGTAGCGTTGAATCAGTTTTTTCTGCCGTTCGTTGCCCAGCATCACCAGTCCGCCGCTGGCACCAAATGACTTGGCCAATGAGGCGACAATCAAGGCGTCATCTTCCAGGGCCTGCAACCTGGGGCGCACGAGGCCCGCACCGAACGTGCCGACAGCGGACAACGCGTGGGAGTCGTCGAGGTAAAGAAACAGGCCGTAACGGTCCTTCAGGTACAACAGGCTGTCCAGGTCGGCGACCCCGCCCATGCTGTACGCGCCGTCGGCCACATACGCGACCCTGGGATGTTGCTGGCACTGCGTTTCCAGAAAATCCATGTCGTTGTGCGGGCTGGTCACGACCCTGGTTTCGTCGGCGCAGGCGGCTTTGAGGTGACTCATCGAATAGTGTGCCAAGCGGTCAAACACCATCACCGGCGGCCGGTTCTCGGTGAACACGCCGCTGGCCAGCAGCGGCAGGACGCCGGCACTCGCTGCGCTGCACGACAAGGTGCTCAGGCACGTGGCGCCGAACAACGCCGACAGCTCGGTTTCGTACTGATCGAGGATCGCCAGTTTGCAGCGATTTTTCGAGTTGGCGATGCGCAAGGTGCCGGTTTCCCACAAGGTGGTCATGGCGCCATCGAGCAAGTCGGGATGGTGATCCAGGCCCAGGTAGGAGGTGGTGCAGAAGTGATGAAAAGCGCGTCCGTGCTGGTCAAGCATGCGGTTGCTGCTTCTGATGTCGACGTTCAGCCCCGCGACTTTTCCCGCTTCTGCGGTTTCCCAGTCGTGATCGGCCAGCGAGATCAGTTTTCGATAGTTGGTGAAAGTGTTTGCCGCGTGCGTTGTCTGGTCCATGTGACGTGTCTGTCCTTGAGTGATGAAACCGTCCGTGTGTTTCCAGACTTTACAGCGTGGGGTGTGGGCGCTGAATCGGCCGTTTCCTGTTCGGTTGAGTGTTACAAGAGATTTAGGTGTAGGGCGATGGCGTGTGAGGTTGTGGGCCAAAACCGGGCTTTCCTGCCGACTCAGCCGAACTGAAGTCATCGAGCCCTCCATGCTGCCAAAAAGCCTGATCCGCCGTTTCGACCTGATCACCCTCGTGATATCGATTTGGCGGCGCGTCGTTTACGTTTGTGTTGGCGTGGCACAAGTGGCGGGGTGGGGATCAGGCGTTGAATTGGCTGAATGGGCGGATTGAAGAGGAGCTTATTAACGACGACCCAACGTCGGAATGAAGTTCTTCGACGATCAGTAGGTTCGCGCGTAAGGACCTGAGATAGACTGGCGCCCATTCACCAGACAGTTCAAAAGGATTTCCCGATGACCCCATCGCTGCTAATGGCTGTTCTCGCCTCGGGCTTTATCTACGGCATTACGCCGGGGCCGGGTGTGTTGGCGGTGTTCGGCATTGGTGCGGCGCGTGGTCGGCGGGCGGGGGCGGGGTTCTTGTGTGGGCATTTGCTGGGCGATGTGGTCTGGTGCAGTACCGCATTGATTGCGATTGTCGGCGCGCGGGAAATCGGTAGCACGGCATTCGATGTGTTGGGCGTGTTTAGCGGGTTGTACTTATTCTGGCTTGGTTTGCGCGCCGTGCGGGCGAAACACAGCAGTGCCGAAGCGCCTCAAGGCCCGGCTCGCCAACCGTTCTGGCACGGCATTCTGTTCGGTCTGACCAATCCCAAGGCTTACCCGGTGGCGGTGGCGACGTTCACGGCGCTGCTGTCGAGCCGCGCGGAGTTGCTGCACTGGTCGATGCTGCCGTGGTTGATTGTGCTGAGCTTCGTTGGTGGCTTGATCGCCTACGCTATTCTCATCGGCATCGTCGGTGCGCGGCAGGTCCGGACCCTGTATCAACGGCACGAACTGGCGATCACCCGGTTGTGCGGGGTCATGTTTATCGGTTTTGCCATTAATGCCCTGGCGCACGCGTTGCCGGGGCTGGTCACGAACAAGACTTGAGGCCATATGCAAGAGACCATGGCATCCAGAAATTCCGCGCCGTTGGCGAGCTACATTGATTTGTTGCTGGACGCCGTTTGTGCGGTAGACAAGCAAGGTCGCTTCGTTTTTGTCAGTGCGGCGTGCGAGCGCATATTCGGCTACACCCCCGATGAACTGATCGGCCAGCCGATGATCGACATGGTCCATCCCGGCGACCGCCAGCGCACCCTCGACGCGGCGCGGGAAATCATGGGGGGCGAGCCCAAACTCAATTTCGAAAACCGCTATCTGCGCAAGGATGGCCAGGTGGTGCACATCCTTTGGTCCGCGCGCTGGTCGGAAGTCGATCAGTTGCGCATCGCCGTGGCCCGGGACATCACCGAACGCAAGCAGGCCGAGTCCCGGCAAGCGGCGTTGTATGCGATTTCCGAAGCGGCTCACGCGGCGGAAGACTTGCTGGCGCTGTTCAAGCGCATTCACATGATCATCGGCGAATGGCTGCCCGCGCTGAATTTCTCCGTGGCGCTGTATGACGAACACTGCGCGCAGCTGAATTTTCCCTATCACGTCAACGACCACGAACTGCAACCCGAGCAGCCCGGCACCATCACCGGGCGCCTGTGTGCGGAAGTGATCCGCAGCGGCTTGCCCATTTTGCTGACCCCGGACCAGGGCCATTCGCCCGCAGGTTTTGAGATGTTGGTCGAGGGCCCGAATTCACCGTGCTGGCTGGGCGTGCCGCTGAACTCGCAAAACGGCACCATCGGCGCGCTCATCTTCAAAAGCGTTGCGGGTGGCGAGCGCTACACCGAACGGGACAAGGAGCTGCTGCAATACGTCTGCGCCCAGGTCGCGACCGCCATCGAGCGCAAGCAATTGCATGCTCGATTGCAGCGAATGGCGCAATACGACCAGCTGACTCAATTGCCCAATCGTGAACTGCTGCGTGATCGTCTCAAGGCTTCACTGGCACTGGCTCGGGCCGATGGCGGGCGCATGGCGTTGCTGTACGTCGACCTCGACCGTTTCAAGGACGTCAACGACACCCATGGCCATGCGGTGGGCGACATGCTGTTGCAAGCGGTGGCCAATCGGATCAAGGGGTGCGTGCGCGAAACCGACACCGTGGCGCGTATCGGCGGGGACGAGTTTGTGGTGTTGTTGCACAGCATCCACGCCCTGGAAGACGCCGACAGCGTCTCGGAAAAAATTCTTCAGGTCCTGGCTCAACCGCTGCGTCTGGACGGGCACAACCTGAACATCCACACCAGTATCGGTGTCGCTCATTACCCCGAGCACGGCACTGAGGAAAAGCAGCTGTTCAGGCATGCCGACGAGGCCATGTACGCCGCCAAACGCCAGCATCATCTGCGACTCGAAGTCTGAAATTTCGCCGCCGTTCGTCGCGGCGTTTTCAGGTTTTCTAAACCTTTTGGGGCTCGTTCATTCTGAATTTATGCGGGCTGTTGCTCGCCTGGGTCATTTACCAAGAGGTAGAGAATCATGCCTAACTCAAGAAACTCGAACTCGGGAAACTTCGCCAACGATCGAACGAAGGCGTCAGAAGCCGGTCGCAAAGGTGGGAAAACCACCACAACGACGGTCGATAAAGACTCTACGAAACCCGAAATGGGCCGCAAAGCTCCTCAGAAGTCCAAGTAGTGATTGAAGGTGGTTTTGATCGAGAGGCGGGGGCGCAAGCTCCCGCTTGAATTTTTTCAGAAGGAGGGCGCGACCATGAGCCGGATGGCCACCCGAATACGTCACGCAGGTTTTGCCACGTTCCTGGGATTGTTCGCCAGCAGTGCCTTTGCCCAGTCCCCCGCCGAATTCATCAACGATGCCTCGGCCCAAGGCATGGCCGACATTGAAGCCAGTCGCCTGGCGCACCAGAAAACCGAATCCAAAGAGGTCAAGGACTACACCATCGTCGTCATCAACGACCGCACCACCGCCAACCAGCACCTGGCGAAAATCGCCAAGCAACTGGATCTGCCAGTGGCCCCCCGCGAAGAAGTGGTCGATAAGGCCAAAGCCTTGATGCCGCAAGCGATGGACGGCGCAACCTTTGACCAGGCCTACGCCGCCAGTCAGGTGAAAACCACGCAGCAAGCCATCGAGCAACTTCAGCAGACAGCGCAAACCACGGACATTCCGCAAATCAAAGCGTTTGCTGAAGAAACCCTGCCCAAACTGCAAAACCATCTGCAAATGGCCAGGGCGTTGCAGGCCGGTCTATAACCCGGTTTTTTACGACGTTTAATGCAAACGGCGCGTGATTCACATCACGCGCCGTTTTTGTTTGTGCTCAGCACTTGTTCAAACCCTGTGTGCGCTGGCTCGTCGTCGCCAGCCCCGCCAGGTCATGTACATCTTTTTCGCCCATGGCCCGATAGTGCCTGCGCAGCGCCTCCAGTTGCTTGAGGTCCAGCAACTCCAGCCCCAGCATCGCGTTTTGTGCCTCCTTGTTCACCCGCAGCAACTCATCGATTTTCAGATGCAGGATGTCGGTGTCGCGGTTCTGCGTGTTCTGGATCAAGAACACCATCAGGAACGTGATGATCGTGGTTGAGGTGTTGATGACCAGTTGCCAGGTGTCATTGAAACCAAAGATCGGACCGCTCGCGGCCCACAGAATAATAAGAATAAGCGCCCCCATGAATGTCTTGGGACTGCCGGCCCACAGGGCGAGTTTCTGCGAGATTTTTGCGAATTTCATTGCCGTGTTCCTTATTGGGATGCGCCTGAATGTCAGACAGCGACGGCGTGTTGAAAATTCTACTTACATTTGCGGATTCAGCGGCGACGCAACCGAACAACGATTGCGCTGGCCAAAGGTGGGATAGGGCAGACGGGGCCAGCCGAGGTATCGTATCGGACCGGTTGTCTGCCTCTGGCCCACAACGCACCGACAGGAGAACGCAATGAGTTGGTCCGCCAAACAATACGTCGCTTTTGAAGATGAACGCACCCGCCCGGCGCGAGACCTGCTCGCCGCCATCCCGCCGGTGGAGGCGCGCTTGGCCATAGACATCGGGTGCGGTCCCGGCAATTCGACCGAGTTGCTGGTCGAGCGCTTCAGCGGCGCCACGGTGCGTGGGGTCGACAGTTCGAGCGACATGATCGAGGCCGCTCGCAAGCGCTTGCCAAACGTACAGTTCGACACTGTTGATATCGGAACCTGGGACGATAACGGCCCGTTCGACGTGATCTTCGCCAATGCCGTGTTGCAATGGCTGCCCGATCACGCGACGTTATTGCCGTCGCTGGCCTCCCGACTGACCGAGGGCGGCAGCCTGGCCATCCAGATGCCCGACAACCTCAACGAGCCGTCCCATCGCCTGATGCGCGAAGTAGCCGCCGAAGGCCCGTGGGCCAGCAAACTGGCGGACGCCGCCGGGCAACGCACCGAGATGGCCAGTGCCAGCGATTACTACTCGATGCTGCGGCCACACTGTGCGCGCGTCGATGTGTGGCGCACTACTTACCATCATCCGCTGGCGGGTGGCGCATCGGGTGTGGTCGAGTGGTTCAAGGGCAGCGGTCTGCGGCCGTTTCTCGAACCGCTGGATGACACGGAAAAGGCGCAATACCTCAAGCAATACCACGCGGCAATCGAGCAGGCCTATCCGGCGTTGAGCGATGGCTCGGTGCTGTTGCCGTTTCCGCGGTTGTTTATTGTCGCAACCCGATAGTGCAAAAAGGGACGGATTTCGCTGAGCGTTATCTGTCCCTGTGTTTGGCACTCAAGTATTCAAAAATAAACGAAGCAAAGCCGAACAACCCGATCATCGAAATGATCATGATCCCCAACTCTGAATTGTCCATGTCGATCTCTAGGTGAATGTTGAGCTGACAGAGTAAAGCACCTGTAGTCAGGTCCAACGCCGCACTACTGCTTCTTTACCGGATTTCAAAGACCTATACGCAAAATATACAAGAACCCGGCGTGGCTCTTAGCGATGAACGCTAACCAGCAACATCATCGGCCGTTCCAGCTCTTCGGCCAGCGTCGGTTGCGCCGCCACCTCGGCATCGCTCGGCCCCCATTCGTTGACATGCTGAATACTGAAACCCGCGCCAATCAGCGTATTGAACAGCGTGCCAAGGGTTCGGTGCTGCTTGATCACGCCTTCCGACAGCCAATTCGTCACCCGCTCACCTTCCCGTTGATAGCTGTCTAGCGGCCAACGCTTGCGGCCCTCGCCGTCGATCAGCCAACCCGGATTGTGCGGGGCCATGAAGATCGGGTGTTCGATGGAAAACACAAAGCGCGAACCTGGTTTAAGCGCCGCGTGGATCGTGGCGAACAAACCCGGCAAATCCTTGATGTAGTGCAGCGCCAGTGAGCTGTACGCCAGGTCAAAACCGCCTTTGGGTAAATCAAGCTGTTCCAGATCTGCCCGTGAATAGTGGATATTTTCCGCCGATGTGGTCTTGCGAGCCTGCTCCAGCATCTTTTCCGAGACGTCCAGACCACGCACGCTATCGGCGCCTTGTTCACTGGCCCAGCGGCTGAACCAGCCGTAACCGCAGCCGAGGTCCACTACCTTTAAGCCTTTCATCGGCGGCAGCATTGATTTGAGTGCTGGCCATTCCGGTGCTGCGTCGAGGCCTCCAAGGGAGCGACCCATCTGGCTGTAGCCGTGGAAAAATTCCGGATCGTCGTAGATGTTTTGAGTCATGTCGGGTTGCTCTGTTGAGATCGTTCACGGGCGGCACTTGAGCCGCGTTGATTGGTTTCCCTCGAAGCGTTGTGCGCGTGTTCGTTGATGGCCGCGCGGTGGGGAGGGGCGTTGGAGATGGTGGAAATGCTAGCGGGTCGGGCGGGGAGGGGAAACGGGTTGAGCGTTGCGGATTTGTAAGCAAGGCCCACGTAAAAAATCGGCGATTCGGTTAAGGCCGAACTGCAAGACGATCAACCGACCGAAAAACAGTTAACGCTCTTTCATGCGCAGCTCTCGGATGTTGCCTACAACCTAAGCGGGAATCACCCGCTATCCACTGGTGGGTAGATAGGAAATAGTGCTCCGCAGAACGGACTGCACGATAGGTGATGAGTGATTGACGTCCGACAGATTTCTCCGGCTTCGCAGACAACGACGCTTAGGTTGGCGGCTAAAAGCCGAGAAGGATGATCAATGTTCCAGAGCGACCGCGAAAATTTAGAACTCGATAAGCTATTGGTCGAAACCCGAAAATTGTTGGCTGAGACTCGCAAGCTCGTAGCTGAAGAAACGAAGCTGAAACACGAAGCCCTCTGGTACCCATACGCAGTAGGGGTAGTGACCGCGATTGTCGCCATTGTGGGCTTCTGGATTAAAATCTGAGCACTGGTGCGCCACAACATGCCGATACTCAACATACATCGCTGGTACTTGAGCTTTGCAATCACACTGCTCACATTGTCAGGAACGGTTCACGGACTCAACACGGTCTGCGAGAGGAGAAAGAAAGATGTCCACTCATCGTAGTAATCGAGCAAGCATCGAGCAATTGCATCGTGAAATGGAGGCTTTAGCTGAAGAGATGAGACGCCCGGCCCCGACCAAAATCCGCACTACGTTATTGCCGTTCAGCATCGGTGCTGCATTCGCGCTGACCCTGTTTGTCGCCGTCGCTTTTGTCGCAAAGCATCTTTAATTCTCTGTCGGCTCGCCAATCTGACCAAACACCGTTATTAACCGAGTCGCCTAGGTTGTGTACCGCAGAAGTCACCACCCTGTTCTCCCTGCAACCGTTACTTTTGGAATGCCGCAGAAGGTGAAGTCGCTACGCTAAGTAGGGTGTGCCTGCCATATCTTGGCATCCATCATTTGCGTAGCCGCGAGGTCTTCCTGAAACACCGCGTCACCTGATCCACGACTGCTGCGCAGCCGGACGCAGGCTTCGCCAGCTGCAACAAATCGAGGGCGCCCCGAAAGGCGCCCTGTATCACATCAGGACGGCTCTGCATCCATGCGTCGAGCGATCACGTCCAGCACATCGCAACCGTCGCGCAAAGGCACGCAGCAGAGCAATGCAAAATCGCTGAGGATGACCGAGTCGGTGGTGAGGTCACCTCGCATTGCGAGGTTTTCGAGCATCTGCGTCACGGCTCGTATTCTGTAACTGGCCGTGCTGAGCAGTGAGTGCAGCGGTTGGGTCGTGTTGACGAACAGGGAAGGGAGATCGTCGGCGTTGCTGGTTAAAGCCATATATTCTTTCATGCGTGATTACCATGATAGGAGGAGGACCTGCCACTCAATCGTCGCCAAACAATAGGGTGGTAGCTGTACGCGGGTTGGCGAACCGGGCCATGGTAAAAACCGGCAGACCCTAGGGTCTCCCACGCACAGCCACCAAAAAAGAGGTAGCCAAGTGCGTTCAAAAACGCTCCGAGAAATACTCGAAGGCTTCTGTACCATGGAATCGAGTCGCCAAACCCGATACGCCATTATTGGCGTGGGTCGACTATAGGCTTCATGGTAAAAGCACAGCAATGCGCAAGTGTACGGACAATTCCCAGTGTCGTGTAGGACGTTGCCTTTTCGAAGATTGGCCACTTTCGTGCCATCAGTGAATGGTTGATCTACATCTGAATTGGCAGGTGTTGACTGGCAGTTCACACAAATTCTGCTCACAAAAAAACCGGTTACTAAGGACCGGTTTTTTGTCTTGGCCGTCCGTCAGGCAGGACCAGTGCTTGTACCGATGAAAGGCTCTAGATCGCGAGACACGGTCTCCGCGTTGATCTGATCATAGTGAGCGTGAGTGCCGAGGAAACCTTTATGAGCGCAAGAAAAATACTTACAAAGCATCGACTTTACGCGAAATCGTTAATTTCCCCACTCGGCCAATTCAGTCAAACACCAGCCCCCAAAAAACCAGACATCAAGTCCGGTTTGGGCGCGGTTTGCAATTACTGGAAAAGATCAAATTTCATAAGTTCCTTCCAGATGTAACCGTAGCTGTAGCGTAGCCATGCCACTTTGAACAGGTCGAAGCGACGACGAAACCAACTGTGTTCTCGCGCTTTGAGCTCTTTGGCTATTTCATCGAGTAACCATTCATCCTTAAAACCAGTCCACACAGGAGGGACGGGCGTTTCAAGGTTGCTGAAGCACACAGGTGCGACCTCTGAGTACAAGATTTCTTCAACAACCTTTGGGTCATAGCCTCGAATTCGTTCTGCGATAGAAGCGTAGTCGACAGTGCTGTCTACAAAGGCCTCTGCCAGCGCGATCTGGATGCTCGCTCGTTCCGCAGGAGTCAGAATATGTCCCAATGGGCCAGCTCCTCTAGCTCTGCGTCGAACGTATCAGCTGCGACCCCGCCGGCAATGCCGCCGACAACGCTACCGATGAGAACGACGGCGATGGCGCAGGCCGGAGCTCTAGGACCAGTGCGGCATTTTTGCCGTTGATAAACACTGTGCCGGACACTTCCGAGGCTAGCGCACTACCACAGGTGCACGTGTCACCTTTGCGAGCGGCTGCAAGTCCGTCGAAGAACACATCAGGAGAACCGGAGGCGATAGCTTTGGGGCCGTGCCCAGGGATGGCAGCTGGTTGGGTCGGTGATACGTGCGACTGGCTTTGCCATGCTTGACTCCCTGTCAACGAATTTAACGGGGACGACTGTATCAGACTTGCTCTGAGATATGGCTCGAGAAGATGTCAGCAAGATCATCCCTGGGGATGCGGCGGGAGATGATGAGCAGAGTTGAACGACTAAGCTTGATCAGCTGCAGGTGGTGGCTTGCAAATAGCGCCTATGGCCTGCCGAGCAAGCCATTTATCCAGGCGATTCTGCCGCACGGCCTGAGCCTGCCGAAGGTGCCGAAAGGTGACCAGGTGTGGCAGCACAGCGAGGCCGCCCAGCAGCGCGTCGATGCGGACGGCAACTGGCTGCGCCAGACCGATGGCCGGATTCGAGACAAGTCGATCGAGCGCGAAGTTGAGAGCCTGACCAACGTCGAGCGCCACCAAAGCAGCACGGTGGCGGTGGACGACCGTTCGACTGAGTCGGTCGGGGGCATCAAGACGATCGAAGCGATCGGCGCGCTCAAGCTGCTGTCGGGCGGATCCGCCAGCTTGGCCGCACTGGATGACCTGCACCTGGCCAGCGGGCGCGACCTCAACCAGGTGGTGGGCCAGAAACTCAATCTGACGGTGGGAGGCGAGCTGCTCGAGCGCATCGAAGGCGCCCGTCGCAGCATCGCCCGCACGATCTGGCTGGGCTCGGAGTCGGTGAACGTGCTGCAGGTGTTGTGCGATCTGATTGACCTGGTCACGCAGACGAACACCGAACTGGCGGCCCACGTCCACGGGCCGAGCCCTGTTCCCGCCAACGCTGCTAACTTCACTACCAACGCCGGTACCGGCCTACAGCTTACTGGGCAGCTCAAGCCCATCACCGGAGCCTAATTTGGAGCTCAAGAGTTTCTTTGCACAGGATGACCTAGGCAGTGCCTTGCCCGCTGCGACCTGCTACCTGTACGAGCGCGGCACCGAAAACATCGTCTTCGGTTTACGTAAAAGCAACGGATTAGGGTTGCTCAACCCGTTCCTGGCCGACGCAAACGGACTGGCGCAGTTTGCCGCGCCCAACGGGCTGTATGACCTGCGCATCACCAAAGGGAAACGGGATTACCGTTTGCCTGTCCAGTTCCTGGACGTCAGCGAATCCCTGGCCGAGGCCAACGGCGCGGCGTTACGTGCAGAATCGGCACGAGACGCTGCCCAGTTGGCCGCCGGCGTGAAAGCCAGCACGGCAGAAGGGTTGCGCACGACAACCGATGGCATGTTCTTCACCGTGGTTTCACCGGAGAACGCCCAGTCGCTGATTCTGCTTAAAAATGAAGCGGGGGTGGCGGTTGAGCAAACGCGCTACCCGAGCTCGACCGCCGTCGAAACGATCAATAGCTTCGTTAAAAGCAAATTCAAAGTTCAGAGCGTCAATGACACGTTGGTGGCTGTACGTGACTCTGCTGGACATGAAACGTGGATGGGCATCAACAACCGAGATGGCGGGCCGAGCAATTGGGCGCTGAAAATGTTGTACAAGTACCTGGGCGTCAAACCGGCGTATGTCCCGGGCCTGCTGTATGCGTTTCCTGATGCCCTGGGGCGCCTGACTGATTTGTCGATCCGCGACACCGACGGTCAGGTGCCGGACTGGGTGATCTTTCGGTGGGCCAAGCGGTTGAAACCGCTGATCGGCAGTGACGACAGCCATCCGAAGACGGCCTACAACAACATCTCCAACGTGCCCAAAATGCGAATGAAACAAGGCCAGATTCGCGCGGGTGTACCTGGGGTAAAGCTGTACCTGAAAATCATCGGCGACTCCTATTCCGCCGCTCACAACTTCTACATGAACGACCTCACCCGGTTTTTAGCCAAAGACTTTGGCTTTGGCGGGTCGGGTTACATCGGCTTCAACCACGGCTCGTCCCTGGGGGCGAAGAACTTTTTGTACAGCAACGGCAGCCTTTCCTATTTTGGCGGTAGCTGGACGCTGTCGCCGTTGGGTGCGGCCAGTCCCGATAACAGGACGATCAAGGCGGGGACGGTGGGTGATTACGTGTGCATCACCGCCGTCGACACCGCAGATATCAAGACCGCCGCGACACTGGCGAAGCTGCTGTTCCTGGGCGATGGCACGAACTCATCCTCGCTGTGTTCGATGGGGCAACCTCAAAAATCAAAGTCGGGACCAGCCCTATCGTTGACGGCGCGACCGGGGTGTCTCTCAGCGGACGAAACATTCTGGGCGGGCAAGGATCGGCACTCGCCACAGCAGGGTTGGTAGGTGGCTACGCCTTTCTCCGGGCGTACGACCGAGCGCTGAACAACTCCGATGTTGAAGCCGCTTCAGTCGAGCTGCATCGAGCCTATGGTCTGATGTAAAAACATCGGACAGAAAAAAGCCCGCCAAGGGGCGGGCTGAACATCCGGTCATTTACCAGCTTCCGTAAGGGATGCCGTACTTTTCGATATAGCGTTTAGAGTTCTCTTCCAAAGGGAAATAGCTTCCATGGGAGAGTCCTAAACCAGGCCCCTTGGGTTCAATCTCGGCTTGGTAGTGTGCAACCTTGATTGCTCGTCGGCACTCATCCAATGCCCACACTTGCACCACGCCGCCTGGGGCAATTCCTATCTGTACAGACGCGAGCGGGTCTAAGAAAGCCGCTTCAGGAACGCTTTTGCACTCCTTGGTCAACGCATTACGCATGACCTGCCTCGCATCTTCCGGAATTTCAAACCAACCCTGATACGTTTGCGGCTCGGCCAGTGACTGCCAGCGAACATAGATGCGAACCGGAAGCTTGGCGTCCCTTACATCCCTTTCGGTTCCGCCACCGGTTACCAGCCAACCGTTGGCTCCTGGCAGGCCGTTTTTCCGCCCGCCAGATGCCACGCCACTGCCGATTTGGCGGTAAAGAGTCCCAAGGGTGTCAATTGTGGCTGCCTCCTCAACCCAGGCGTCCATGGCATAAGGCGTGACAAAACCCAGCGCCCACGGCCCGGCATCGGGGTCTGAGCGTCCCCAGGACTGGCCTGAGGCTTGGCAGCCGCTCACCAGTAGAACCCCCACCAAGATCCATAGTGTTCGCATTTTCGTGACTCCTAGTCAGGTACGTGGGGATGTTGTACGCGGATCCCATCTGCTGTGGGGGCATTAAAGTAGAGTAACGCTGCGCTGGTTCGAGGTGTCGAACCTTGCAGGATTGTCGGTGGGTTCCAACTGGCCGAAGTGTGAATGTACTTCAACCTGAGCAGTTGCTCTTCGGCGGGCGTTGTACTGTAATCGCCCGCGACAAATCGCTCACTTAGAGCCTGTAGCTCCGCCGGGATGGTGTAGGACGGGTACTGTTCATCTAGCTGCTTAAACCTCACACCCCGTTCTTTGGCTAGCGCGTACATGACCCGTAGGTAAACCCGCGACAACTCACCTCGTACAGGTCGTTTGAGCTGTAATGCCGCATAGACCAGCTTGTCAGGGTTAAAGCTATTTTGCTGAGACGGAGGTAAACCCCGAACGTATGGTGTCACGATCTCCAGCATTTCCGACGGCCAACCTTTAGCTTCCCACTGGGCCTTCACTCGTTGCGCGTCGCGGTAGATCGAGGTGTACTTCACGTCCGTCGTACCGGGGACAACCAGCACCTGCATGGGACTGATCAGCAGGTTCTCTTCGGATTCAGGAAAGTAGCCGCCGCCAAGGTCCGAGTGCACACCAGGCAATGTGATTTCCAAGTGATCGGGTTTTACTCGGTTCAAGGCGAAGTTAGCGCGGATTTCATCACGGGCAGCCAATTGGACGACATTCGGAAACAAGCGGCGAGGTAGGTACAGCTTGAGGCCTGGTTGTGTTTGGCTGCGTATATAGCCGAGGTTGGCCAAGCCGCCTACTGATGGCACGGTATCAAACAAGCCGATAAAACCCATTTGGACATCGTGCTGATATTCGACGCTATAGGCTTGGTGGAAAGCCCCGCGAAATATTTTGGAGATGTTGCCCAGCGGACCACTCTGCCCCAGCGCGACTTCATTGGAGAAATGTCGCGCAGCCGCTGCACCTCGGCTGAAGCCAAATGTATCGAACGTTAAATGAATGATCTTTGAGTCGGGGTAGGTTTGAGAAAAGTCATAGATAGCTCGCCCGATTTTTTTAAATGCCTCATCTACTTTCCCAGTGACGCCCATTTCGCCGCGCCCCATCGAGGCTCCAAGCATACTATCGGGTTGACCGGACGATGTGCCTATCCCATCCACATACACCGTTTCAAATTTCAGATGTAATTTCCCCTCATCCAAAACGTCGCGGGAGGAAAAATACAAATCGCTTAGTTTTTTGATGTTCGATTCATCATTTGCATAGCTGCTTTCCGGATCAGCCATATACGGTCTGCAACTGGCGTCCAGATCCTCAGACTTGATGGCGTGGGTTGCGCCACACAGCTGCCCCATCATGCTGTTATTCGCATTGTTTAATGTGCCATCGAAGAACACGCCAATGCGTAAAGTAATGCCCACCGGTTTCTCATCATCCAGCTCTTCTTCCTCTTCTTCCTCCTCTAAAACCGAGTCATCAGCAGTTACGGCCGGCGATAGGGTAGGCGCAGGTACAGTGACCGGGGGTTGTTAGCTGGAAGGCTCAACCAGATGCGCGAGCATCGGACCAACCGGCGAAACAGGTGCAGGTGTGAAGTTGTTGCCGATGATGATGCTCGATGACCCACCCGTAATGGTGTCGCCATGGGTTCCTTGTGAGCCGGTGACCAGTGCTGCCTGGCCATTGATCTGTACCGAGGACATGGCGGCCATGGTCAAAATACTGCCGCAGGTGGTGCAGTCAGTTACCCGGGCAGCGGGTAGACCATCAAAAAATACATTGGGTGATCCGGATTCGATGGCTGTTCCACCACAGCGAGGACAGCTCACGGTATCGGTCTTGCGTGCAGCAGGCTTGCCAGACATTTTTGACTTCCATATCAGATTTCATAGAGGCAGTACCTTGCCCACACTCATAAGTAGAAAACAATCAGACGTTTCCCAAACTCGACTACGTAAATAGCTCGTGTCCAGCTGTTGGAACACCAAAGCCTGAAAAATTCCCCGATTCAAAAAAAATCATCGGAAAAAAGCACTTATCCCCCTCCCGCCGACGGGCCTTACGTGCCTTTTTTGTGCAAATGATTAGGTCGGTGTAAACAGCCCGTTCATCCAAGCCCGACACGGTCTTCTCGGTTGGAGTGATGACTTCACTGAATGCAAGGTTTTGCAAAGAAAAGAAAACAACGGTGATTCAATAGAGCCTTGCCATACGCGTATTAAGACTCGAAAAGTCCAATTTACGCGGGGTTCTGCTTCCAGAAATCACCTACCCCCCATGTTTTTCATTTTCGACTGGATTGCGATGTCTCGAGTTTGAGCCTCATCGAGGAAGTCTCCCCGCGCCTCTTCAAGCTTGATGCTGCGGGGCTTTGCGACAAATCAGGCCATTTCACAGAGTTACTTCTAGAATCATTAGTACGGCGCTGCAAATACGCAGAGCGTGATTGATGCCCGTGACCTCCCGCTGTATCTCAGATTGCGCCTGAAAGCGCATTAGGAGCCTCTCTTGACACCGGAAATTGCAGACCCGTTTTATTTGGATTGGAAATTTTGGTCGATGTTTATTTCTCTATTGGCGATGGTTCTATCGCAGCTGCCACCTGTCCATTTGCTGATCCGGCCACGTCGACTCGACGTCGAGGTTCATAGCCGTATTCAGTTGATGCATCGAGCAGGCAACCCAAATATAGGTTTGGTGGTTGGCATCAACAACTCAGGCGGACGAGTTCTGCGAATTCGGTCGATGCAAGTTGAAATGAGGCGAGATGGTCAACACCTGACGACTCTCCCAGCTGAGGCGTACTTCGAAACACCATCGTCAACCTCCACCGTTTTGCTCGTACCATTTACTCTGAAACCAGGTGAAAGCTGGGCACACGCGGTGGCGTTTTATCAGATGTTTGACCGACTAACAGAAAAAAGCTTCCGACAGCATCTTTCACAGCTTAAAGAAGATATCCGCCTTAAGCTCGAGGCTAGTGTAGTGGTCTAATGAAACCGGACACCCATTTAGGCGAGAATGCTCGCCCGATCGAGGTGTCAGATGACCAAACAACGCCGTTCCTTTTCTGCTG
>NZ_JAVDUY010000002.1:0-812937 GCF_031456615.1 Pseudomonas sp. 3296 | reverse complement strand
AAAACTGCGTAACTCTTTGTTTACCAAGGAGTTTTCCGTTTCGACTGCGCCGGAAGTGGGGCGAATTATAGACATCCAGAATCTGCCGTCAAGCAATGATTTGGCTTATCCATCAATAACTTGCCGAACGGTGCAAAACCACCCGATTCCTCTCTATATAGAAGGGGAAACAGCTCCCTTCTATATAGAAGAAGCCCTCAGAGCACCCCAGCCTCTTTGAAAGCAGCCACGGCATCAGCCCCGAGGCCCAACACTCGCTGCAGAACCTCCTCCGTATGCTCCCCCAGCAATGGAGGAGCATTACGGTATTCCACCGGGGTCTCGGACAGACGAATAGGGCTCGCCACCTGCGGCACCATCCCTGCCAACGCGTGGGGCATTTCAATCGCCAAACCACGCGCCTTGACCTGAGGATCAGCAAACATCTGCGCCAGGTCATTGATCGGGCCGCAGGGCACCCCAGCCTGCTCGAGCTGCAAGACCCATTCGGCAGTGGTCTTAAAGACTGTCGCTTGGCGGATCAGCGGAATCAACACCGCCCTGTTCGCCACTCGCAGCTTATTAGTCGCAAAGCGTGGGTCATCCGCCCACTGCGGTTGCCCGGCCACTTCAGCAAACTTGCGGAACTGACCATCGTTCCCAACGGTAAGGATGAAGTCGCCGTCCGCTGTAGGAAAATCCTGATAAGGCACAATGTTCGGGTGCGCGTTACCTAAGCGCTTGGGCGCATTGCCCGTCGTCAGGAAGTTCATCGCCTGGTTAGCCAGACAGGCGACCTGAACATCCAGCAACGCCATGTCGATGTGCTGACCGCCGCCGTCGTGATCCCGATGCGCAAGCGCTGCCAGAATCGCCACCGTCGAATAGAGCCCGGTCAAAATGTCTGTCAGCGCCACACCGACCTTCACCGGCCCGGCGCCCTCATCCCCTTCCGGCCGCCCCGTCAGGCTCATCAGGCCACCCAGACCCTGGATCATGAAGTCATAACCCGCACGCTTGGCGTAGGGGCCGGTCTGACCGAACCCGGTAATCGAGCAATAGATCAGATTCGGATTAATAGCCTTGAGCGACGCATAGTCCAGCCCATAAGCCGCCAACCCACCGACCTTGAAGTTCTCGATCAGGATGTCCGACCTGGCGGCCAAATCACGCACCAGCTTCTGACCTTCCGGACGCGTGAAGTCGATGGTGACCGATTGTTTGTTGCGATTGGCCGACAAGTAATAGGCGGCCTCGCTGGTGTTCTCGCCATAGGCGTCTTTCAGAAAAGGAGGCCCCCAGGCGCGCGTGTCATCGCCATTGCCGGGGCGCTCGACCTTGATCACCTCAGCGCCAAGGTCCGCCAGGATCTGACCGGACCAAGGCCCGGCCAGTACCCGCGATAAATCCAGTACCCGCAGATGCGAAAGCGCGCCCATGGACGTTCTCCTATTAATAGAACGCCTGGATGCCGGTTTGCGCGCGACCGAGAATCAGTGCGTGGACGTCGTGCGTACCTTCATAGGTATTCACCACTTCCAGGTTGACCAGATGGCGCGCGACACCGAACTCATCGGAGATGCCGTTGCCGCCCAGCATGTCGCGCGCCATACGAGCGATGTCCAGGGACTTGCCGCAGGAGTTGCGCTTCATCATCGAAGTGATTTCGACTGCCGCAGTGCCTTCGTCTTTCATACGACCCAGACGCAGGCAGCCTTGCAGCGCCATGGTGATTTCTGTCTGCATGTCAGCGAGCTTCTTCTGGATCAACTGGGTGGCAGCCAATGGTCGACCGAATTGCTGACGATCCAGGGTGTACTGGCGAGCGGTGTGCCAGCAGAACTCGGCAGCGCCCAGTGCGCCCCAGGAAATGCCGTAACGCGCGGAGTTGAGACAGGTAAAAGGACCTTTCAAGCCACGGACGTCCGGGAAGATGTTCTCTTCAGGAACAAAAACGTTGTCCATGACGATTTCGCCAGTGATGGACGCGCGCAAGCCAACCTTGCCGTGAATCGCCGGAGTGCTCAGGCCTTTCCAGCCCTTCTCCAGAACGAAACCACGGATGTCGCCAGCGTCATCCTTGGCCCAGACCACGAACACATCAGCGATCGGGCTGTTGGTGATCCACATCTTGCTGCCGGTCAGGCTGTATCCGCCTTCCACTTTGCGCGCACGAGTAATCATCGCGCCCGGGTCGGAACCGTGGTTAGGCTCGGTCAGACCGAAGCAGCCAATCCACTCACCGGTAGCCAGTTTCGGCAGGTACTTCTGCTTCTGGGCTTCCGTGCCGAATTCATTGATCGGCACCATCACCAGCGAGGACTGCACGCTCATCATCGAGCGGTAGCCGGAGTCGACTCGCTCGACTTCACGAGCGATCAGACCGTAGCTGACATAATTGAGGCCGCTGCCGCCGTACTGCTCAGGGATGGTCGCGCCCAACAGGCCGACTTCACCCATTTCACGGAAGATCGCCGGATCAGTCTTCTCATGACGGAAAGCTTCGAGAACGCGCGGGGCAAGCTTCTGCTGAGCGAATTGTTCGGCAGTGTCGCGAATCATGCGTTCTTCTTCAGTGAGCTGTTGATCCAGCAGCAGAGGATCGATCCAGTTGAAGCTAGCTTTACCGCCCATGAGTGTGTCCTCTCGAATCGGGGTCAAATTGCGTGGACTGATCCTAGGCCGGGTTCGGTATTACGGCAAACGAGGATTTTGCATACTGTTGTGCTAATTTCTCACTCCGTAACATCGCAAAAGAGCCTTTATGCGATGGATTAGTGAGGTTGACGTACATGCGCAGGAAAATCCCCAGCACAACGGCCCTGATCAGCTTTGAAGCGGCCGCACGCCATGAAAGCTTCACCAAGGCTGCCCAGGAGCTTTCGCTGACCCAAGGTGCCATTTGCCGACAGATCGCCAGCCTGGAGGAGTTCCTTGGCGTCGAACTGTTCCGACGCTCGCGGCGTGGTGTGAAGCTGACGGAAGCCGGACTTTCCTACAGCCGTCGCGTCGCCACACAACTCGATGCGGTGGAGCGGGACACGTTGTCGGTGATGGGGCAACAGGGTGCCAACGTGATCGAACTGGCGGTGGTTCCGACCTTTGGCACCCAGTGGCTGCTGCCGCGACTCAAGGACTTCCAGCAGAAGCATCCGGAAGTGACAGTCAACCTTACGAACCGTACTCGGCCCTTTCTGTTTGCCGACACTGACTTCGACGCGGCGATTTACTTCGGTGACGCCGACTGGTCAGGTACTGAATCCCACAGGTTGATGGGCGAAAATCCGATGCCGGTGTGCAGCCCGGCCCTACTGGGCAAGAAGGCAAATCTGACACCCGTCGAGATCGCCGAGCTCCCCCTGCTGCAACAGACCACCCGCCCATATGCATGGCGTCAGTGGTTCAACTCGCAGAACCTCAATATCCCTCGGGACATGACAGGACCGCGCTACGAGCTATTCTCCATGCTTGCCCAAGCGGCCATGCACGACATGGGTATCGCACTGATTCCTCCGTTCCTGATTCAGCGCGAATTGGCGGAGAAGCGCCTGGTGACAGCCAGCCTGCAGGCATTGTCGAGCATCAAGGCTTATTACCTGATGATTCCCGAGCGAAAGGTGGAATCGGCGTCTTTAAAGGCATTTCGCGACTGGCTGCTCAATCAAGCGCACAGCTACAACCTAGAAGGTTAAAGGCTTCAGCTAATTAACTGACCCCGTAGTCAATAAAGTAAAAGCCCTACAGATATAACTATATGTCGCATATACACAGACTGTACCGAGAAACAGTACAAACGTCCCACAAGCGCCTGATGACGTGGCTTTGCGCCGCTATCGGTAGCCAATGATGCCTCATTCACCGTAAAGATATGTAATTTGCAAATTTTCAACGAAACCCCTTACAAGTCACGGCTTTCAAGGGCTTGAGCCGGTTAGTTGCGACATTCGGTCACGGGGTGACTTGTAGTTAATTTTCCGTCACCCGTCATAATCCCTTGAAGGGCACAAAGTTCGCCTGCAAAATGCCGCGCCCCGCCCTGATTCGGCGGGATCGTGCTGATCGGCCGCCCCAGCCGCACCATCCGAAGTGCCTGGGTTTACTCAATAAGATCACGCAGGAGATTTGACGTGCACATTGGTGTTCCTCTCGAAACCCAGACGGGTGAAACACGGGTTGCTGCAACCCCGGAAACCATCAAGAAGCTGATCGGCCAGGGTCATAAAGTCACTGTGCAAAGCGGCGCCGGCATTAATGCCAGTGTTGTCGACAGTGCTTATGAAGCGGCAGGCGCATCGATTGGCAGCGCCAACGATGCGTTTGGTGCCGAGCTGATTCTCAAGGTGGTCGCTCCCAGCGACAGCGAACTGACGCTGATTAAAAGCGGCACCGTTGTGGTGGGGATGCTCAATCCGTTCAGCAATGAAACCATCGCCAAGCTCGCCGAACGCGGCATTACCGCCTTCGCCCTGGAGGCCGCGCCACGCACCTCCCGCGCGCAGAGCCTGGATGTGCTGTCCTCGCAAGCGAACATCGCCGGCTATAAAGCCGTGTTGCTGGCCGCGCATCACTATCCGCGCTTCATGCCAATGTTGATGACCGCTGCGGGCACCGTGAAAGCGGCGCGCGTGCTGATTCTCGGCGCAGGTGTGGCCGGTTTGCAGGCGATTGCGACGGCCAAGCGTCTGGGCGCGGTGATCGAGGCCTCGGACGTACGTCCGGCGGTGAAGGAACAAATCGAATCCCTGGGTGCGAAATTCGTCGACGTACCGTACGAAACCGATGAAGAGCGCGAATGCGCCGTCGGTGTCGGCGGTTACGCGCGACCAATGCCTGCCAGCTGGATGCAGCGTCAGGCCCTGGCCGTGCACGAACGCGCCAAGCAGGCTGACATCGTCATCACCACCGCACTGATTCCGGGTCGCAAGGCACCGACGCTGTTGAGCACGGAAACCGTAGCGCAGATGAAGCCGGGCTCGGTGGTCATCGACCTCGCGGCGGCTCAGGGCGGCAACTGCCCGCTGACCGTGGCGGATCAGGTCGTCGTCGAGAATGGCGTGACCATTTGTGGCCCGACCAATCTGGCCGGTGCAGTGGCGGCAGACGCTTCGGCGCTGTATGCACGCAACCTGCTGGACTTCCTGAAGCTGGTCTTCAACAAAGAAGGCCAGTTCGAAGTGAACCTCGAAGACGATATCGTCGCCGCGTGCCTGATGTGCCGCGACGGCCAAGTCATCCGCAAAAACGCCTAAGCAGGGATTCAGACGATGGAAGAGCTTATCTCCCCCGGTATCTACAACCTGATCATCTTCGTGCTGGCGATTTATGTCGGTTACCACGTGGTCTGGAACGTTACACCTGCACTGCACACGCCATTGATGGCCGTGACCAACGCCATCTCGGCCATCGTTATCGTCGGCGCCATGCTGGCGGCGGCGCTGACCGTCACGCCACTGGGCAAAACCATGGGCACCCTCGCGGTGGCCCTGGCGGCGGTGAACGTCTTTGGTGGCTTCCTGGTGACTCGCAGGATGCTTGAGATGTTCAAGAAAAAAGCCCCGAAAGTCGTAAAAGAAGAGGCGCCCAAGTAATGAGCATGAACCTTGTCACGACGCTCTACTTGATCGCGTCGATCTGCTTTATCCAGGCCCTCAAAGGTCTGTCGCACCCCACCACATCCCGGCGCGGCAATGTGTACGGCATGCTCGGCATGGCGTTGGCGATCCTCACCACCGTTGGCCTCATCTACAAGCTGGGCGCCGAGCTGGCCACCGCCGGTATCGGTTACGTCATCGTCGGTCTGCTGGTCGGCGGCACCGCCGGCTCGATCATGGCCAAGCGCGTTGAAATGACCAAGATGCCGGAACTGGTCGCCTTCATGCACAGCATGATCGGTATGGCCGCCGTATTCATCGCCATTGCTGCTGTCGTTGAGCCGCAGTCCTTGGGCATCGTCAAGCAACTGGGCGACGCGATTCCGGCGGGTAACCGTCTGGAGCTGTTCCTCGGCGCAGCCATCGGTGCAATCACCTTCTCCGGTTCGGTGATCGCTTTCGGCAAGCTGTCGGGCAAGTACAAGTTCCGCCTGTTCCAGGGCGCACCGGTACAGTTCGGCGGCCAGCACAAGCTGAACCTCCTGTTGGGCCTGGCGACGCTTGGCCTCGGCGTGACCTTCATGCTGACGGGCAATCTGAGTGCCTTCGCCTTGATGCTGGCCCTGGCCTTCGTGCTTGGCGTGCTGATCATCATCCCGATTGGCGGCGCGGACATGCCGGTCGTCGTGTCGATGCTCAACAGCTACTCCGGCTGGGCGGCGGCGGGTATCGGCTTCTCGCTGAACAACTCGATGCTGATCATCGCCGGTTCGCTGGTGGGCTCAAGCGGTGCGATCCTCTCGTACATCATGTGCAAGGCGATGAACCGTTCCTTCTTTAATGTGCTGCTCGGCGGCTTCGGCAACACTGCCGATGCAGGTCCGGCCGGCGCCAAGGAAGCCCGTCCGGTGAAATCCGGCTCGGCTGACGACGCGACGTTCCTGCTGACCAACGCCGACACCGTGATCATCGTTCCGGGCTACGGCCTGGCTGTGGCACGGGCGCAGCATGCGCTGAAAGAACTGACCGAGAAGCTGACCCATCGCGGCGTGACCGTGAAGTACGCGATCCACCCGGTTGCCGGTCGGATGCCTGGCCACATGAACGTCTTGCTGGCCGAGGCCGAAGTGCCTTACGACCAGGTGTTCGAGATGGAAGACATCAACTCCGAGTTCGGTCAGGCGGACGTGGTGCTGGTGTTGGGCGCCAACGACGTGGTCAACCCGGCCGCGAAGAACGATCCGAAATCGCCGATTGCCGGCATGCCGATTCTGGAAGCGTTCAAGGCCAAGACCATCATCGTCAACAAGCGCTCGATGGCCAGCGGCTATGCCGGTCTGGACAACGAGCTGTTCTACCTGGACAAGACCATGATGGTTTTTGGCGACGCCAAGAAAGTCATCGAGGACATGGTCAAAGCCGTCGAGTAACCCTCAGCGACACACAGAACGCCCCGACTCGTCGGGGCGTTTTTGTTTGCGCAAATCGTCCAACAAAACGACGCTTTTGTTACCGGTCCGGTAATGGTGTTTTGCTCAAAAGGCCCGAAATAGACGCCTCGTTTGCGACCTTGGTAGCGGGACAGGAGTCGGTGTTATTCACTAGACTGCGCATCCTGCTTCCCGTTGCCCGAGATAACAATCCATGTACCGTGACCGTATTCGCCTGCCTTCCTTGTTGGATAAAGTGATGAGCGCCGCCGACGCCGCTGCTCTGATTGAAGACGGCATGACCGTCGGCATGAGTGGCTTCACCCGCGCCGGCGAAGCCAAGGCCGTTCCTCAGGCATTGGCCGAGCGCGCCAAGGTCTCGCCGCTGAAAATCACCCTGATGACCGGCGCCAGCCTGGGAAACGACCTCGACAAACAGCTCACCGAAGCCGGTGTACTGTCGCGACGCATGCCGTTCCAGGTCGATAGCACCCTGCGCAAGGCTATTAATGCGGGCGAGGTGATGTTCATCGACCAGCACCTCTCGGAAACCGTGGAGCAACTGCGCAACCAGCAACTCAAGTTGCCGGACATCGCGGTGATTGAAGCGGTGGCAATCACCGAGCACGGCCATATCGTGCCGACCACGTCGGTTGGCAACTCGGCCAGCTTCGCGATTTTCGCCAAACACGTGATCGTCGAGATCAACATGGCGCACAACCCGAATCTCGAAGGTCTGCACGACATCTATATCCCGACTTATCGCCCGACCCGTACGCCGATTCCGCTGGTGAAAGTTGATGACCGCATTGGCAGCACCGCTATCCCGATCCCGCCGGAGAAGATCGTCGCGATCGTGATCACCAATCAGCCGGATTCGCCGTCCACCGTATTGCCACCCGACGCCGATACCCAAGCCATCGCGGACCACCTGATCAACTTCTTCAAGCAAGAGGTGGCCGCCGGGCGCATGACCAACAAGCTCGGCCCGCTGCAGGCCGGCATCGGCACCATTGCCAATTCGGTGATGTGCGGCCTGATTGATTCGCCGTTCGAAGAACTGACCATGTACTCCGAGGTGCTGCAGGATTCGACCTTCGACCTGATCGACGCCGGCAAACTGAGCTTCGCATCCGGCAGCTCGATTACCTTGTCGAGTCGCCGCAACGCCGACGTGTTTGGCAACCTCGAGCGCTACAAGGACAAACTGGTCCTGCGCCCACAGGAAATCTCCAATCACCCTGAAGTCGTGCGCCGACTGGGTATCATCGGCGTCAACACGGCGCTGGAGTTCGACCTGTACGGCAACGTCAACTCCACCCACGTCTGCGGCACACGGATGATGAACGGCATTGGCGGCTCGGGCGACTTCGCGCGCAATGCGCATTTGTCCGTCTTCGTCACCAAATCGATCGCCAAGGGCGGCGCGATCTCCAGTGTCGTGCCGATGGTCAGCCACGTTGACCACACGGAACATGACGTGGACATCCTCGTTACCGAGATCGGCCTCGCCGACTTGCGTGGGCTGGCACCCCGGGAACGGGCGCGGGTCATCATCGACAACTGCGTGCACCCGGACTATCGCCAGGCCCTGGACGACTACTTCACCGCCGCTTGCGCGATTGGCGGGCATACGCCACATATCCTGCGTGATGCACTGAGTTGGCACATCAACCTGGAAGAAACCGGGCGCATGCTCAAGGCGTAATTGATACAGATGGCGGCTGACGCAAACACAATTTCGTCAGCCTGCCGTTGCCAACCAAAAATCCGTTTAAAACTGTACTGCTGTACTGGTCATTTCCTACCGGAACTGCCTACACTTTCAGACCAAACGAGCAAAAATGCACTATATCGGTGCAGACAGATACAGTTGCCTCAATTTTGACCAGTACACCCCCTATTAACAGTTAACTGGTCCCTCACAATACAGGTGAACTGTATCTACAGAGACTAGGCAAACGAGAGGATCATGGGCACCAGTTAAACCACTACCTAATCCCGCCACAAGCGGAAGGATGTCAATCATGGAACGTACACTCAGTTCCGACCTGTTCTTCGAAGACACTGCTGCAAAAACCCAGGCTTCCATGCCTCTGCGCGTTATCGCCAACCTGATGCTGTGGCAGCGCCGCATCTCCAGCCGCCACCAACTGGCTCGCCTGGATTCGCGTCTGCTGGCTGACGCCGGGATTAGCGAAGCACAACGCTACGAAGAGCTGAGCAAGCCGTTCTGGCGCTAACTTAGCGTCGCTGGCCCTGACCCATCGGGTCCACTGCCAGCATCCCAGATTGAAAAAACAAAGCCCGTCGTGGGAAACCACGACGGGCTTTGTCGTTTTGGGTCCTGAAACCCGAAAAACAAAGGGAGCTCTATAAGACCAGTACAGTTAGTTAATAACTAACACTGTACAAGTACAATTTCAGCGCGGTGTGCCTGTTTCGCAAGAACAGAGGGGATCACCCTGGAGTCTCATTTCCAAGCACAAGGATCGCGCCATGAATAACTTACAAGATGTTTCCGCTCTTGCGTCGCAATCGATACCTCGTTTCACCACACTTCAACATGCGTGGACAACGCTCTTCCGTTGCCTGGAACGGGCCAGAACGCGGCGCTTGTTGGGGCGACTCGACGCGCAGCAATTGTCAGACCTGGGCATCAGCCACGCCGACCGTCTCAACGAACTGGATAAACCGTTCTGGCGCTAATGTCCTGCCAGTACAGACGGGGCTGTTTGAATGGATAAAAGCGCCTAATATTCGATCAGAACGTGGCGAGCGCTGTAGGACAGACGTCTGAACCCGCAGATACCTCGCCACCTCTCCATCGGTTTTCCAAAGGAGTTACACCATGTCCCGTCTTCGCTTTCTCAGTGTCGCAGCCCTGCTTGCCGTGGCTGCCAATGCTCACGCCTCCAGCTTTATCGTGACCACTGACTCTGTCGTCAGAGCGTTAAAGGCCACATCCGATGCAACCACCGACGTCGTTTCATCTTCGTTCAAGGACAACAAGATTGTGCGTGAAGCTCGCGATGATGCCGCCAGCTTCGTCGCCAGCGAAGGCGCCATCCGTGGCGTAAAACTGGAAAGTGCACTCGATTACATTCGCCACCAGTCGCCACAGCTGAACGCATCCGATGCACAACTGGCACAAGCCATCCTGACCATCTAAGCGACACTCCTGACGCGGGACACGCCCAACGTGTCCCTATGTTTCGGCGCTGGCTCTAGCCCGGGTGTTGCGCTAGCCTTGGGACTCGCTTTCAGCTAACGAGTCTCATGCATTTTCATTCAAGGTTGCTGTTCACACCCCTATTGCTTGTGGCCTGCTGGTCGGGCTTGGCACACGCTTTCGATGCCTTCAATCTTTCTACACAAGGCACTGTCGCCAGTGGTTATGGCTCCAGTCTGGTGACCTCCGCGCCCTTCGACCGTAAACTGCTGCTCGCCGCGCACGATGATGCCGCGGCCTTCATCGCCAGTGACGGCCAAATGCGCGGAGCACAGCTGGAATCGGCCCTGATTTACCTGCGCCATTCCCGGCCAAAACTTCATGCAAGCGACCTTGAACTGGCACAAGCAATTCTCGTCCAATAGTTATCCTTGTTTTTCCGGAGTTGTTCCATGCGTAACCCGCTGATTGCCGCCACCCTTGGCCTGCTGTTGTTGGCTGACGTGGCCCAGGCCCATACCCTGGTTGCCACCAGTAACATGCTCATTCGTGCCACTCAGCGCACGCTTGATTTCACCTCGGACACCACCACCTCCATCCGTGACTCGAAGATCATTCGCGAAGCCCACGATGACGCCGCCAGTTTCGTCGCCAGCGATGGCGATATCCGCGGCGCGCACCTCGAAGCGGCCTTCAATACCCTACGCATTCGCGTGCCGGAAGCCCGGGATGCCAGTGACCAGGTACTCGCCGAAGCCATCCTCGCACTGTGAGGCCGTCAGCCGCCTGGCTGCTGGCCGGGGTCATGATGCTAATCGGCAGCACGGCCCACGCCAGCCTGCAATTACAGCTCAAGACTGAAGGCCTCAACCCCGCACAACAGCAAGCCAGCCAGGCATTGCTCGATGAAGCCATGCAGGCGCTGCCGCCACGGTTCATCGAGCAACTGGACCGGCGTATCGATGTCGGCTGGACCGACAATATGCCGAGCAACGCCTACGGCCAGGCGACGCTGGTGTCCGAACTCGACTTGAATCGCAACCTGCTCGCCAGCCTCACCGACGGCAGCGCCGCGACCCGCAAAACCAATCGCCCCCACGGCACCGTCCGCCGCGAAATGCTCGCCACGGTGTTGCACGAACTGACTCACATCTATGATCGTTCGCGCCTTTGGCCAGATGCGGACCGAAAGCTGATTCAACGCTGCACCCGGCGCAACAGCAGTTCGGGACTGGTGGGGATTCCCGATCAGTGCCGTGGCCAGAATGATCGGCGCTTTACCCTTAGCGACGATCCGCGCCTGCTCGACCTCGCTGGCTGGCAACAATACGTCGGCCGTCGCGGTGAACGTGAACAGCACAACCGCCAGATCGCGCGCAGCCCGGACATTTACGAAACGGACAGCCCCAAAGAGTTCGTTGCGGTCAACATGGAGTATTTCCTCCTCGACCCGAGCTACGCCTGCCGTCGTCCGGCGCTGTACCGCTACTACCAGGAACACTTCGGCTGGGCGCCGGCGGCGAAAGACACCTGCGCCAAAACCTTCGCTTTCCTCAACGCCGGCAATGACTTTGCCAAAACACCCCTCGGGCAGGTTGATCCGGAACGGGTCTATGCCGTCGACTACTTGCTGGCCGAAGCCAATCAGAACTGGGTCAGTCGCTGGGGTCACAGCATGCTGCGTCTGGTGATCTGTGCGCCGGGACGACCACGAGGCCCCGACTGCCGTCTCGATCTGGACCAGCATCTGGTCTTGTCCTACCGCGCCTTCGTTGGTGATGTGCAGCTCTCGAGTTGGGACGGACTGGTCGGTAAATACCCGTCGCGCCTGTTTGTCCTGCCGCTCGCCCAGGTTATCGACGAGTACACCAAGACCGAACTGCGCAGCCTGGCTTCGGTGCCGCTGAACCTGTCGCGCAACGAGATCGAAGATGTAGTGGAACGTGCCGCCGAGATGCACTGGAGTTACGACGGCAACTACTTCTTCCTCTCCAACAATTGCGCGGTGGAAGAGCTGAAACTGCTGCGAGGTGGCACCAACAACCCAAAACTGGTCGGGCTCGATAACATCATGCCCAACGGCTTGCTGGCGGTGCTGAAGGGCCGGGGGCTGGCCGACACCAGCGTGCTGGACGATCCACGCGAAGCGCTACGACTGGGCTATCGCTTCGACTCCTTCCGTGACCGCTATCAAGCCATGTTCGACGTCCTGAAAAAGCGCTTACCGATCAAGCAGGACAAAGTCGAGGACTGGCTGGCATTGAAAGCGGTCGAGCGCCGGCAATGGTTCGAGCAGGCTGACCTGCGCACCAGCGCGGCATTGCTGTTGCTGGAACAAGCTGCCTTCCGCCAACAATTGCTGCTGGCCCAGGACGAAGTGAAGCAACGCTACCTCGGCGCGCGGAATCTGGAAAACGGCGGCATGGACAAGGCCAATGCGACCTTGCAACAGCTCCTCGCCAATAGCGGCTACCTCAGTCGCCCGGCTGAACTGCTTGGCAGCGGCGGTTACGGGTTACCCCAACCGAGTGAATGGCAACGCCTGGAATCGGAAAGCAGCCTGCGCCAAAAGCAATTACTGATGCTGACGGGCGATCTGGACAAGGAAGTGCGCGCACTGCTCGAACCGGATCGTGCAGCGGAAATGGCCGCCAATGAAGCCAACCTGAAGCAGGTTGGCGAACATCTACGCAAGCTGCACAAAGCAGCCGGCGGGTTGGAACTGCCATAAGAAAAAGGGCTTCGTGGAATATCCGCGAAGCCCTTTTTTGCCTGCACGTTAAATCAAAGCACCCCTTCCAGCACTTCGTACACGATCCCGGTGCCGACGGCGATCAGCACAATGTCGCCCCCTGCCCGGCGCCATTCGTACCCTGGGTAATACGGCAGTCGACCCAGCGCTCGATTGTCCAGACGCTCACCGTAATAGCCGTGAGGCAATGGCCGGCCGCGTTCCAGATGAATACCCGGAGGTGGCGGCGCACCGCGCACGAAATACTCGTGGTGTTCGTGGATCGTCTGACGCACCGGACCGAAGTCGCGCGGCGGAGGGCCACCGCGATGGTTGTCCTGATGATCGCGGTGATCATCACCATGATTGTCGCCATGGTTATCGTACTGACCCTGTTGCGGGCCGCCGTGGTCGTGATTGTCGCGCTGATCGGCGTTCGCGTGCAGCAACGGGGTCGCGCTCAGCATCAGCACGCCCAGGCTGGCAATCAGACGTTTCGGCATTTTCATCGGGTCTTTCCTCACGGCACCTACAGCAAAAAGGGCTTCAGAACGTAGTCCTGAAGCCCTCGGTCTTGCTGTTTAGTCTGTGCCGCGTGGCGCTAATTCCTCTGTATCAGGAACTTTACCTTCAGCTGACGCGAGCCTTACGCACGCCTTCTGCCAGCGCCGCGCAAAGGCTCAACACGCCATCAATCGCCTGATCCGGTGTCGAAGCATTGGCGATGTGATCGATCAAGGCCGAGCCCACCACAACACCGTCGGCCAAACGCGCAATGGACGCGGCTTGCTCTGGGGTCCGAATGCCAAAACCGATGCTGATCGGCAAATCAGTGTGGCGACGCAGACGGGCAACCGCCTCTTCAACGTGTTCCAGCGTCGCCGCGCCCGCGCCGGTCACACCCGCCACTGACACGTAGTAAACAAAGCCGGAGCTGCCGTTCAGAACGGTCGGCAGGCGCACGTCATCGGTGGTCGGCGTGGTCAGACGAATGAAGTCCAGGCCCGCAGCCTGAGCCGGGTCGCACAACTCGCCGTTATGTTCCGGCGGCAAGTCGACCACGATCAGACCATCAACGCCGGCCTCTTTGGCGTCGGCAATGAAACGCGGTACGCCGTACATGTGGATCGGGTTGAAATAACCCATCAACACCAGCGGTGTCTCGGTATTGCCTTCACGGAATTCGCGAACCATTTGCAGGGTTTTCGCCAGGTTCTGTTTGGCACCCAAGGCGCGGATGTTGGCCAGCTGGATCGCCGGACCATCAGCCATCGGATCAGTGAAGGGCATGCCCAACTCGATCACATCGGCACCCGCCGCGGGCAAGCCTTTAAGGATCGCCAGGGAAGTGTCATAGCTCGGGTCGCCGGCGGTGACGAAGGTCACGAGGGCGGCGCGGTTCTGTTCCTTGAGTTCGGCAAAGCGCGTTTGCAGGCGGCTCATCAGTGTTTCTCCTGCGTCGATTGTTCCATATGGTGCATCACGGTTTGCATATCTTTGTCGCCACGGCCGGACAGGTTGACCACCATCAGGTGATCTTTCGGCAGGGTCGGTGCGCGTTTGAACACTTCAGCCAGGGCGTGGGCGCTTTCCAGTGCAGGAATGATCCCTTCCAGACGGCAGCATTTGTGGAACGCATCGAGGGCTTCGTCGTCGGTCACCGAGGTGTACTGAACGCGGCCGATGTCATGCAACCACGCATGTTCCGGGCCGATACCCGGGTAATCGAGGCCGGCGGAAATCGAGTGGGCGTCGATGATCTGGCCATCGTCGTCCTGCAACAGGAAAGTACGGTTGCCGTGCAGCACGCCCGGTACGCCGCCATTCAGGCTGGCCGCGTGCTTGCCGGTTTCGATGCCGTAACCGGCCGCTTCAACACCAATGATCTCGACGCTCTTGTCGTCAAGGAACGGGTGAAACAAGCCCATGGCGTTGGAACCACCGCCGATGCACGCCACCAGGCTGTCCGGCAGGCGGCCCTCCTGAGCTTGCAACTGATCGCGGGTTTCCTTGCCGATCACGGCCTGGAAGTCACGAACCATGGCTGGATAAGGGTGCGGACCGGCCACCGTGCCGATCAGGTAGAAAGTGCTGTCGACGTTGGTTACCCAGTCACGCAGCGCTTCGTTCATCGCGTCTTTCAGGGTGCCGGTGCCGGCCACGACCGGGATCACTTCAGCGCCCAGCAGCTTCATGCGGAACACGTTGGCTTGCTGACGTTCGATGTCGGTGGTGCCCATGTAGATCACGCAGTCGAGACCGAAACGCGCCGCTACGGTGGCAGTGGCCACGCCGTGCATGCCTGCACCAGTTTCAGCGATGATGCGTTTCTTGCCCATGCGCCGCGCCAGCAGGATCTGGCCGATACAGTTGTTGATCTTGTGCGCGCCGGTGTGGTTCAGCTCTTCGCGCTTGAGGTAAATCTTCGCGCCGCCGCAGAACTCGGTCAGGCGTTCGGCATAGTAGAGAGGGCTTGGACGTCCGACATAATCACGCTGGAAGTAGGCCAATTCTTCTTTGAATGCCGGATCTTCCTTGGCCGCTTCGTATTCGCGGGCCAGGTCAAGGACCAACGGCATCAGGGTTTCGGCGACGTAGCGGCCACCGAACGCGCCAAACAGGCCGTTGGCGTCGGGGCCGGTGCGCAGATTAGTCTGGGTCATGGGTCGCTCCAGTGAATGCGTGAGATGACAATGGACTTAACTCTACCCCTGACGCCCCGCCCTGAAAACCGATAAGATCGCCGCAACCTGTCAGGAAAACTCACAGATTCCATGAGCCACGACCTCCCCCCGCTGAACGCCCTTCGCGCCTTTGAAGCCACTGCTCGCCTGAACAGCGTCAGTCAGGCCGCCGAACAGCTGCACGTCACCCATGGCGCGGTCAGCCGGCAACTCAAGGTGCTCGAAGAACACCTCGGGGTCAGCCTGTTCGTCAAGGACGGTCGCGGCCTTAAACTCACAGATGCCGGCATTCGATTGCGCGACGCCAGCGGCGAAGCGTTCGAGCGGTTACGCACGGTGTGTGCGGAGCTGACGCGAAGCACCGCCGATGCGCCCTTCGTGCTCGGCTGCTCAGGAAGTTTGCTCGCACGCTGGTTTATTCCACGCCTGGGACGGCTGAATGCAGACTTGCCAGACCTGCGCCTGCACCTGTCCGCCGGCGAAGGCGATCTCGATCCACGTCGGCCGGGGCTTGATGCATTGCTGGTGTTTGCGGAGCCGCCATGGCCCGCGGACATGCAGGTCTATGAATTGACCAGTGAGCGGATCGGCCCGGTCATGAGCCCGCGATTCGCCGGCTACGAAAGGTTGCAAGGCGCGCCGGCCACAGCGCTGCTGAACGAACCGTTGCTTCACACCACCTCACGACCCCAAGCGTGGCCGAGTTGGGCGCAGCAAAGCGGCCTCGACGCCAAGGCGTTGAAGTACGGTCAGGGATTTGAGCATTTGTATTACTTGCTGGAAGCCGCTGTGGCAGGACTTGGAGTGGCGATTGCGCCGGAACCGCTGGTGGCCGAGGACGTGAAGGCCGGTCGCCTGGTTGCGCCATGGGGCTTCAGTGAAACCCCGGCGCAACTGGCATTGTGGCTACCCAAGCGCGCCGCGGACGGGCGAGCTCGGCAACTGGCGCAGTGGCTCAAGAACGAACTGCACCGAGCGGATTAATCCCCGCGTTTGCACAGCAGGTAGGCCGCTAGAAGACCCAACGCACCCACGGCAACACCGGCCGTCGTCCAAGGATGTTCCTGGGCGTAGTCTCGAGTGGCGATCCCGGTTTCACGGGTTTTGACTTTGACGTCTTCGTACGCATCGCTGAGCAGATGACGGGAATGTTTCAGCGCGCTTTCTGCGTTGGCTTTCAGGGTTTTGAGGGTTCTACGCGACTCGTCCGACGCATCGTCCTTCAGGCTTTCCAACGATTTCAGCAGACTCTCGATTTCGGCTTCCATGCTTTGCAATGAGGCTTTACGTAATGAAGTGTTGGCCATGATGGCTCTCCTGCATTGATTGAGTGGCGTGTGTGGTTGGGACTTCAGGGGTTGGAGAAAGTGCAGTAAATCTGCACGTCCCTTTCAGATTGGCCGACGCCAGTAAGACGAAAAATCACTGCTAGGCTGTAATTCACACCCAGAGGAGAACGCCATGACTGACCATCACACCTACAAAAAAGTCGAACTGGTCGGCTCGTCCACCACCAGCATTGAAGACGCCATCAATAATGCACTGGCTGAAGCCAGCAAAAGCCTCAAGCACATGGAATGGTTTGAAGTGACCGAAACCCGTGGGCACATCAAGGACGGCAAGGCGGCGCACTTTCAGGTGACGCTCAAAGTCGGGTTCCGGATTGCCAGCAGCTGAGTTTGAGCTAGTCTTCTGAACTTGCGCGCTGGCCGAGTGCCATAGGGAATGGCAAAGCGCTACATGTGTGCATCCGGCAAATGGCTGGATGCCCCTATTGATCCGACCAGGGAATGCAACCGATGAAGAAATTTATTTTGGCAATAGGTTTGTTGAGCCTTGCGGGTACAGCGTTTGCTGGCGGCAAGCCGTGCGAAGAGCTGAAAGCCGAAATCGCCGCGAAGCTGGATGCCAAGGGCGTTGCCGGTTACTCGCTGGAAATCGTTGATAAAGGCGCCGCCACCGACGGGAAAGTTGTCGGCAAATGCGAAGCGGGCGCCAAGGTCATCGTCTACAAGAAGTAGCCTGATCGCGCTTTAAATGAAAAAGCCGACGCAATGCGTCGGCTTTTTTATAGCCGTTTCAAACGTCAGCCCTTCATGACCTGCGCCAGCAGCTCATAGGAGTGGATACGGTCGGCGTGCTCATACAGGTCGCAGGTGAAAATCAGCTCGTCGGCTTGAGTCTGCTCAACCAGCACATCCAGCTTGGCGCGGATTTTCTGCGGGCTGCCCACCATGGCCAAGCCGAGGAAATCACTGACGGCTTCGCGCTCATGCGGCAGCCACAACCCGTCCATGGTTTTCACCGGCGGACGTTGCACCAGACTCTGTCCACGCATCAACGCGAGAATCCGCTGATAAACCGACGTCGCCAGGTAATCGGCCTGCTCATCGGTATCCGCCGCCACCAGTGGCACGCCGAGCATCACGTAGGGTTTATCCAATACCGCTGAAGGCTTGAAGTGATTGCGGTAGACGCGAATCGCCTCATGCATGAAACGCGGTGCGAAATGGGAGGCGAAGGCGTAGGGCAAACCGCGCTCGCCGGCCAATTGTGCACTGAACAGGCTGGAGCCCAGCAGCCAGACCGGGACATTGGTGCCGGTGCCGGGCATGGCGATGATCCGCTGGTCCGGGGTGCGCGGGCCGAGGTAGCGCATCAGTTCTGCCACGTCTTCCGGGAAATCGTCGGCGCTGCCGGAACGTTCGCGGCGCAGCGCGCGGGCGGTCATTTGATCCGATCCGGGCGCGCGGCCCAGGCCCAAGTCAATACGCCCCGGATACAGACTTTCCAGAGTGCCGAACTGCTCGGCGATCACCAACGGCGCGTGGTTAGGCAGCATTACGCCACCCGAACCGACCCGAATGGTCGAGGTGCCACCCGCCAGATAACCCAGCAACACCGACGTCGCCGAGCTGGCGATGCCGTCCATGTTGTGGTGTTCGGCAACCCAGAAGCGGTTGTAGCCGAATTTTTCGACGTGTTGCGCCAGGTCCAGGGAGTTGCGCAGCGACTGGGCCACGCTGCCGTTTTCACGCACGGGCACCAGATCAAGGGTCGAGAACTTGATGTCGGACAGTCGTTTCATAAACCTGCTACTCCAATTGAGGTCGCAGGTTTTTTCTCGTAACCGAAAACCTGCCGAATCCATAAGCGTGTTTCATCAATAAGGGCATATACCCGAGTTTCAATAGCCAAGGCAAAAAAACCTACCTAAACGGTAGGAATTAACCAGATCGGGTGAACTTTGCACCGCCGGCCACCCTCAGAACCCTTAGCAACCGAAAACCACGAAGGCGCGACACGCGTGCCGGGAACTTTAGGAGGCAGATATGGCTATTACGAAGAAAGCATCGGCTCATTGGGAAGGTGACCTGAAAACCGGCATCGGCTCGATCTCCACTGAAACCGGCGTACTCAGAGAGGCGCCTTATGGCTTCAAGGCCCGCTTCGAAGGCGGTAAAGGCACCAATCCGGAAGAGCTGATCGGCGCGGCTCATGCCGGGTGTTTCTCCATGGCGTTTTCAATGATTCTGGGCGATGCCGGTCTCAAGGCTGACAGCATCGATACCCATGCTGAAGTTACACTGGATCAGGTGGATGGCGGTTTTGCGATCACGGCCGTGAAGTTGATCCTCAAGGCTAAAATCCCTGGGGCGACTCAGGCGCAATTCGAGGAACTGAGCAATAAAGCCAAAGAAGGCTGCCCGGTTTCCAAGGTGTTGAATGCGAAAATCAGCCTGGATGCGACACTGCTCAGCTGAGCCACAGTCTCGGATAAAAGATCGCAGCCTCAAGCAGGTTGCGGTCTTTTTTTGCGCTCGGACAAAACCTGACCCGCGAAAATGTGGTCGAATAAATGACAGCAGTGAAAGCGCATTACCCTGCGCACTGCTTCAAAGGAGCTTCAACCATGAAACGTTTTGCCTTGGCCGTTATCTGTTGCGCACTGGCCACATCGGCCCTCGCCGCACCGAAATCCTGTGAAGAACTCAAGAACGAGATCGAAATCAAGATTCAGGCAAACGCCGTGCCCTCCTACACGCTGGAAATTGTCTCGAAGGAAGAAGCCGAGAAGCACGACATCGCAATGATTGTCGGCACGTGTGACAACGGTACCAAAGCCATCATCTATCAAAAAAATGACCGCTGATTTGCCTCACATCAGGCAATAGGACTCACTGTCTTCAGCGACGATCTCGCGCTTGGCGTTGTACAACCGGGCACCAGGCGTAAACACGATCGACTGGCCGACCAGCACATAACGCTGACCGGCTTCGAAATGATCGTACTTGATGGTCAGGTAGCACAGCCGTTCCGTTGGACCGTCCATGACCCCCAACCCGCCCCCACCGGGAATTTCAAAGTCGAATCGAACGAGCAACACGTGGCTGCCGGGCGTAACCTGGAAAAAGCGCCCGTCGTTCAACCGCTGTTTATCCAGTCGCTCGGCCATCAACAACTTGTCGTTGGGGAATGGCGTAGAAAAGTCGACCCAGGCCATCTGCGGATTAACCGCTGGCAACGGGCTCTGACAGCCAGCAACCACACTGGCGGCGAGCAACAGCATCAACCTGCGCATGATGAATGTTCCACTGATTCGGACATTCAGCATAACGCTGATCAGGTGTGTTGGCAGCCTGCCGGTGTGCCTTGGCCAATCACTTTGCGCTGCTGGTTATAGAGTTTTGCCCACGGCCGAAAACCGATGTTCCCCGCTTGCAGCTGATAGCGTTCACCAGCGTTGAAGTCGCTGAATTTCACATTCAGCTGGCAGTCACGCCACAACGGCTCGGCGTCAGGACCGATATTGGTCGGCTGAACCGCGAACTGGTAGCGCACCGTCAGCTCATGACTACCGGGCTGCACCTGGAAATAGCGCTTGTCGTCGGAGGCTTTGTCATCGACTTCCACTGCTTGCAGTGCCGTGTCTTGCTGTTTTGATTCCAGGTCAATCCACGCTTGCGCCGGATCGTGGTGAGGGAATCCGAATCCAGCACAGCCCGTCAGCAACAACAGGCCCCCCGTCAGCATCAACTTGTGCATAGCGCAGCTCCAGTCAGGCGGGATAGTCTTGCGGGCAGACTTTCCAGGGATGATTTTATTTTGATCAGGCCGTTTCCAAGCCTTGGGTTACTTGATCGCGTTTTGCGCGTTTTGTTTCCGGGTGTGTTGCTTTTGTTGCTCAACGGTTGCGCCAGCGTCAGCTATTACAGCCAATTGGCCAGTGGCCAGCTGCAATTGCTGCGGGCCCGTGAGCCGGTTGCCGAGGTGATTGCCGATCCATCCCGCGATCAGAAACTTCGTGCGCACCTGGCCCAATCGCAAAAAGCCCGGACATTCGCCAGTGAGCATCTGCACCTGCCGGACAATCAAAGCTATCGCCTGTACGCCGATATAGGCCGTCCGTTCGTGGTCTGGAATGTCTTCGTCACCCCGGAATTTTCCCTGAAGCCGCAAAACCATTGCTTCCCGATCGCCGGCTGCGTTGCCTATCGCGGCTACTACAGCCAGAGCGCCGCCCGAGGCGAGGCCGCCGTGCAGCGCCTGCAAGGTATGGACGTTTCGATTGGGGGTGTCGAGGCGTACTCGACGCTTGGCTGGTTCAACGATCCGATCATCAGCTCAATGATGGGCTGGGGCGACGAGCGGCTGGCGACCCTGATTTTCCATGAGCTGGCGCATCAACGTGTTTATGTGAAGGACGACACCGAGTTCAACGAGTCTTTCGCCAGCTTCGTCGAGCAGGAAGGCACGCGCCAATGGCGTGCATCCCGAGGCCTGCCACTGGACAACGGCGCACAGGTGCGGCGCCGGGATCAATTCACCCGATTGGTGCTGGAGACTCGCACTCGCCTTGAAACGCTTTACGCCCTGCCCTTGCCGACGGACCAGATGCGCCAGCGCAAGGCCGCTGAGTTCGAGCGACTGCGCAGCGAATACCGGCAGTTACGTGACAGCCAATGGGCGGGGGACAGACGCTATGACGCCTGGGTTAATGCGCCGATGAACAATGCCCGGCTGGTGCCGTTTGGGTTGTATGACCAATGGGTACCGGGGTTTGCGGCGTTGTTTCAGCAGGAGGGTGGGGATTGGGTGAGGTTTTATGCGGCGGTTGAGCAGTTGGGAGCGTTGCCGCTTGAGGAGCGCAAGGCGGCGTTGAAAGCCTTGGCAGAATCAAAGAATTACAGCGGCTGAAAAGGCCTCATCGCGAGCAGGCTCACTCCTACAATAGCCCTGTGTTCACAGATCCAATGTAGGAGCGAGCCTGCTCGCGATGGCAATCCAACTAGTGCTGCAAAAACGCCCGATGCATCTCATCCAGCGTTTCAAAGTGATAAGTCGGTGCTTCTGCACTCAACTCTTCGTGGCTACCAAACCCGTACCCCACAGCCGCCGAGTCCAGTCCATTACTGCGCGCACCGATCAGGTCATGCTTACGATCGCCAATCATCAGGGTATTGGCAGGATCCAGCCCCTCTTCAGCCATCAAATGCGCAATTAACTCGACCTTACTCGTCCGCGTCCCGTCCAGCTCACTGCCGTAAATCACCTTGAAGTGCTTGGCGAAATCAAAGTGCCGGGCGATTTCCCGGGCAAAGACCCATGGCTTGGACGTCGCGATGTATAGCTGACGCCCTTGCCCACCCAAGGTTTCCAGCAGCGGGGTGACGCCGTCGAACACGCGGTTCTCGTAGAGGCCGGTGACCTTGAAACGTTCGCGATAAAAACTCACCGCCTCCCAGGCCTTGGGCTCATCGAAGTCGTAAAACTGCATGAACGCCTGCAACAACGGCGGGCCGATGAAGTGTTCGAGCTTGGTCAGGTCAGGCTCATCGATGCCCAGTTTGCTCAGGGCAAACTGGATCGAACGTGTAATGCCCTCGCGCGGGTCGGTCAGGGTGCCATCGAGGTCGAATAAAACGGTTGGGTAATGCATGAATAATCCTGGGCAATAGCGGGGCGGAGTCAGAACTGGTCGTAACCTTCAGCCAGATGCAAATCCTTGAGCTTCGCGTAATTCGCCGCGCTGTAGGTAAAAAAGGCTTTTTCCTTGTCGGTCAGCGAGCGGATCTGTTTCACCGGGCTGCCCACATACAGGAAGCCGCTATCCAGACGTTTGCCCGGTGGCACCAGGCTGCCAGCGCCGATGATCACGTCATCCTCGACCACTGCACCGTCCATGACGATGCTGCCCATGCCGATCAGCACCCGGCTGCCCACGCTGCACCCGTGCAGCATGACTTTATGCGCGATGGTCACATCGTCGCCGATCAGCAACGGAAAACCATCGGGATTGAACGGGCCGGCATGGGTGATGTGCAGCACGCAGCCGTCCTGAACACTGGTACGCGCGCCGATGCGGATGCGGTGCATGTCGCCGCGGATCACTGTCAGCGGCCAGACAGAGCTGTCTTCGCCGATTTCAACGTCGCCGATTACCACCGCCGATCCGTCGACAAAAGCGCCTTTGCCCAGCAGCGGCGTGTGGTTCTGGTACTTGCGAAGGTTCACGATAGGGTTTCTCTCTGTTGCTGATAGCTGCGGTGAGCGTCGATTGTAATTAAGATGGCCGCATGTTTCTTCCAGCCAAGGTGCCAACCGTGAGCGTGAACAACCCTCTTTTGCAGTCCTACGACCTGCCGCCGTTCTCGGCGATCCGTGCCGAACACGTGCAACCGGCCATTGAACAGATCCTGGCTGACAACCGCGCCGCCATTATCGAGATCCTCAAGACCCAGGGCAAACAACCGACCTGGGCCGGCCTGGTACTGGCGATGGACGAGCTCAATGATCGCCTGGGCGCCGCCTGGAGCCCGGTCAGCCATTTGAATGCCGTGTGCAACAGCGCCGAATTGCGTGAAGCCTACGAATCCTGCCTCCCGGCCTTGAGCGCCTACTCCACCGAGCTGGGCCAGAACCGCGAACTGTTCGAAGCCTTTGAAGCCCTGGCCAACAGCCCGGAAGCCGCCGGTTTCGATGTGGCGCAGAAAACTATCCTGGAACACTCCCTGCGCGACTTCCGTCTGTCGGGTATAGATCTGCCGGAAGCCGAGCAGAAACGCTACGCCGAAGTGCAGAGCAAGCTCTCGGAACTGGGCAGCCGTTTCTCCAACCAACTGCTCGACGCCACTCAGGCCTGGACCAAACACGTCACCGATGAAGCCACCCTCGCCGGCCTGACCGATTCGTCCAAGGCGCAAATGGCCGCCGCCGCACAGGCCAAGGGCCTGGAAGGCTTTCTGATCACCCTGGAATTCCCGAGCTACTACGCGGTGATGACCTACGCCCAAGACCGTGCCCTGCGCGAAGAAGTCTACGCCGCCTACTGCACCCGTGCGTCGGACCAGGGCCCGAATGCCGGTCAGAACGACAACGGCCCGGTCATGGAAGAAATCCTCGACCTGCGTCAGGAACTGGCCAGACTGCTTGGCTTCGCCAGCTTCTCCGAACTGAGCCTGGCCACCAAAATGGCTGAATCCAGCGATCAGGTGCTCAGCTTCCTGCGCGACCTGGCCAGGCGCAGCAAGCCATTCGCCGCGCAAGACCTGGAACAGCTCAAAGCCTACGCCGCCGAGCAAGGCTGCCCGGACCTGCAAAGCTGGGACAGCGGTTTCTACGGCGAGAAACTTCGCGAGCAGCGTTACAGCGTTGCCCAGGAAGCGCTTCGCGCCTACTTCCCGATCGACAAGGTGTTGGGCGGCCTGTTTGCCATCGTGCAGCGTCTGTACGGCATCGAGATTGCCGAACAGAAAGGCTTCGACACCTGGCACCCGGACGTTCGCCTGTTCGAAATCAAGGAAAACGGCCAGCACGTCGGCCGCTTCTTCTTCGACCTCTATGCCCGCGCCAACAAGCGCGGTGGTGCATGGATGGACGGCGCCCGTGACCGTCGCCGCACCGCTGAAGGCGTGTTGCAAAACCCGGTGGCCAACCTGGTGTGCAACTTCACCCCGGCCGACAGCGGCAAGCCTGCGCTGCTGACCCACGATGAAGTCACCACCCTGTTCCACGAATTCGGTCACGGCCTGCATCACCTGCTGACCCGCGTCGAACACGCCGGCGTTTCCGGCATCAACGGCGTGGCCTGGGATGCGGTCGAGCTGCCGAGCCAGTTCATGGAAAACTGGTGCTGGGAGCCGGAAGGCCTGGCGCTGATCTCCGGTCACTACGAAACCGGCGAGCCCCTGCCTCAAGACCTGCTGCAGAAAATGCTCGCGGCGAAAAACTTCCAGTCCGGCCTGATGATGGTGCGTCAGCTGGAGTTCTCGCTGTTCGACTTCGAACTGCACGCCACCCATGGCGATGGTCGCAGCGTGGCGCAGGTGCTCGAAGGTGTGCGTGACGAGGTGTCGGTCATGCGTCCACCGGCCTACAACCGTTTTCCGAATAGCTTTGCGCACATCTTCGCCGGTGGTTACGCGGCGGGTTACTACAGTTACAAATGGGCGGAAGTACTG
Source organism: Pseudomonas sp. 3296 (assembly GCF_031456615.1). Classification (NCBI taxonomy): domain Bacteria; kingdom Pseudomonadati; phylum Pseudomonadota; class Gammaproteobacteria; order Pseudomonadales; family Pseudomonadaceae; genus Pseudomonas; species Pseudomonas sp. 3296. The sequence continues at coordinate 787,889 of NZ_JAVDUY010000002.1, read as the reverse complement.
TCGGCGGATGCGTTCTCGAAGTTCGAAGAAGAAGGCGTACTCAATGCCGAGACCGGTCGAGCGTTCCGCGAAGCCATCCTGGCCCGCGGTGGTTCCCAGGAGCCGATGGTGCTGTTCGTCGACTTCCGTGGCCGTGCGCCTTCGATTGACGCACTCTTGCGCCACAGCGGCCTGAGTGAGGACGCGGCAGCATGAGTGAGGGACCTGTGATTACCAAAAAACGCTTTATCGCCGGGGCGGTCTGCCCGGCATGCAGCGAGCCGGACAAACTGATGATGTGGAACGAAGACGAGGTCCCGCACCGCGAGTGCGTGGCCTGCGGTTATTCCGACACGTTGAATGAACAAGGTCTGTCCGTACCCAAGGAATTGGGCACGCGGGTCAATACGTCGGCGCTGAAAGTGCCGGACGCCAAGGTTCAGGCCGTGCAGTTTTTCCCGAACCCCAAGCTGAAGAAAAAGCCGGACGAGCAACACTGATCGACCACCCACTTGCGCCTCTTCAGGAGGCGCAAGCTGATGTCCTTCACAAGCTTGCCGCTATTCGACGTGAGCGGACTGGAACCAACTCTTCATCGAACACATGGCGAACGCGCTGGTGCTGCAATCGCCATTGGCCAACGCGGTGCGAAGCTTGTCGACATCGGCCTGCATCATGTAACGCACACCATCCTTGAAATGAGTACTGTCGCCAAAGCCGCCCTGTGTCATCTCGCTCAAGGCGTCTTCCTTGCTCCAGCCCTGGATCACGACCCGGTACATGGCCGCCATCAACCCCGTACGATCCGACCCGTGCTTGCAATGCATCAGCACCGGGCCGTGGGACTCGGCCGTCTGAATGGCACGAAGGGCCTTGAGTACGTCCGCGTCATCCACGTGATTGGTGCGGTAGGGCAACTGGACCTGGGTGATCCCTGGTGTCGACAGCCAGCTTTTATCCGACTCGGGCAGGAAATTGATGACGGTTCCTACCTTCAGCTTTTCCAGCAAAGGAACGGCTCCGCGGTCGGGCAATGCGCTGCGATAGAGCGTCGGGGACATTCGAAAGAGGTTGTATTGCACCTCGACCGATTGAGCCCACTCAGCCGGGCGGGGTGAAGCGCTGTCATCCGCATGGGCCAGGGTCAGGTTGAAAAGTGCAGCCATTGAAAGCAAAAACGTCGCAGGCAAGAGGCGCAGTCGGGACATGCTCGGACAACCCTGTTGAATAAGTACCGCGTAGTTTCTGCTGTGAGCAGTCAAAGGCCTGTGAGCCATCCGTCAAAGAATCGTGAATTGAACAGAGGCCCCCGTTTGTTCTTGTTGCCTATAAATTCCACTCATAAAAAACGACACGGATAAGTTCCGTGTCGTTTTAGAAGTCATCACTGGACCCGTGGCTTTTCAATAGTCATTGACTGCAGTAGTCAAGCTGCAATCAAGGATTAATAATCTTTGCATACGCCTTCGCCAACGCAATCAAAACAACTTTGTCTTGCGCGTCGATTGCACCATCCCCGTTGACATCAGGTGTGTTGGTCATGTTGAAGGTGACGCCTCCATCATTCGACACGGCCTCGCGGGTGCTGGAGTCCAGCAGAGAATAGGTGAGCGCTCGGTTTTCAGGATCATAACCTTCTTCCTTTAACGCAAACTGCATGGAAACCCTAACTTCTTTTGGACTAACGATAGAAGGCGGCTGCAGTTGTAAAAACACACCGCGTTGATTGTAGCCAGACATTTATTAAATCCTTTTAATAGTGAGCACACGACAACTTCGTGTGAAGCGAAGAATACTGACAACAGAGAATAAAGTGCCACGCACTTTATGTTTCTCATAATGACGAGGCGCGAAAGTTGTCAGGTGCCGAACGGCACTGGTCGATGGCGCCAAGGCCGTATACTGTATGCACATACAGCTAAAGGATCTTGTCGATGGCTCCCCCTTTGCCACCTCGCGGTCGCGGCACCGCCACCAACCCGCACAACCGCTTCGCGCCAAATCGTTCGGTGGTCGAGGATGACGGCTGGTATCAGGAAGCGCCGGTCACCCAAGGCACCGAGGTGCGCATCGAAACGGCGAAAACCATCATTACCCGCAACAACTCGCCAGACTTGCCCTTCGATCGCTCGATCAATCCCTATCGCGGCTGCGAACATGGCTGCATCTATTGCTATGCGCGTCCAAGTCACGCCTATTGGGACATGTCGCCGGGGCTGGATTTCGAAACCAAACTGATCGCCAAGACCAACGCCGCGGATGTGCTGGAAGAACAACTGAGCAAACGCGGCTATCAATGTGCACCGATCAACCTGGGTTCCAACACCGATCCGTATCAGCCCATCGAGCGCGAGCACAAAATCACCCGTAATACCCTGGAAGTGCTGCTGCGCTACCGTCATCCGGTGACGATCATCACCAAAGGCTCGCTGATTCTTCGTGACCTGGACCTGCTGGCCGAACTCGCCAGCCAGCGACTGGTCGCGGTGATGATCAGCCTCACCACGCTGGACGATGAACTCAAACGCATCCTCGAACCGCGCGCCGCCGCACCCAAGGCCCGGTTACGGGCGATTCGCGTGATGCGTGAAGCGGGTATTCCGGTTGGTGTGTTGTGCTCGCCGATGATTCCGATGATCAACGACAGCGAACTCGAGAGCCTGCTGACCGAGGCCCATGCTGCCGGTGCGCAGAGTGCGGCCTATATGATGTTGCGCCTGCCACTCGAGGTTGCGCCGCTGTTTGAAGAATGGCTGGCGGCCCACTATCCGCAGCGTGCCGCTCATGTGGTGAGCCTGATCCGCCAGAGCCGTGGCGGGGAACTCTATGACAGCCGATTTGGCTCCCGGATGCGCGGTGAAGGACCATTCGCCGACCTGCTGGCGCAACGGTTTGCCAAAACCATCAAACGCCTGGGGCTCAATCGCCGGGAAGGTTTCGATCTGGACTGTGAAGCCTTCTGTCCGCCGGGTCGCCAGATGTCATTGATTTGAGGACAATTGGCCTATGGTGGAGCAGTGGGAAACGAACAGCCCACTCAGGCCGGTCACGTTTTTTGTGATCTGGAACACACGTTCTAGAGCGTTTGATTCAGTTTGAGTTAAGTTTCGACCGCTACCTTGTTCATCGAGTGACTGATGGGTCGGATTTTGCGACCTGAATGTTTTTTAAACAGCCACTGGCTTCACACCGGACAAAACAGGACACTTCCCTGACTCCGCCTATGAGGATGAATTCATGAGTGACAAGGATAAACAGCCGTTGGCTGCGTCGGCTTCAGCCCAACCCGAGGCGGAAACCGCCGATGCAGCGCTGCAGCACATCGTTGACGGCTTCTTGCATTTCCATCACGAGGTCTTTCCACAGCAGGAAGAGCTCTTCAAAAAACTCGCCACGGCCCAAAGTCCCCGGGCGATGTTCATCGCCTGCGCCGACTCGCGCATCGTTCCTGAACTGATCACCCAAAGCGCCCCCGGCGATCTGTTCGTGACCCGTAACGTCGGCAACGTTGTGCCACCTTACGGGCAAATGAACGGTGGTGTTTCCACCGCCATCGAGTACGCGGTTCTCGCCCTCGGTGTGCAACACATCATCATTTGCGGGCACTCCGACTGCGGCGCGATGCGCGCGGTACTAAACCCGCAGAGCCTGGAAAAGATGCCGACGGTCAAAGCCTGGTTGCGTCATGCCGAAGTGGCAAAAACCATGGTCCAGGAAAATTGTCATTGCGCTGATGAAAACGAAAGCATGCACATCCTCACCGAAGAGAATGTGATCGCTCAGCTACAGCATTTACGCACGCATCCATCGGTGGCCTCGCGCATGGCCAACGGTCAGCTGTTCATCCATGGTTGGGTCTACAGCATCGAAACCAGCGAAATCAAAGCTTACGACGCGGACCAGGGGTGTTTCCTGCCGCTCGATGGCAGCCATCCGATTCCGGTGGCAACACCCAAAGCGCGTTTCTAACACCTCCTAAATCCCCGTGTGGTTGAGTCGAGGCTGCAAATTTAGCAGCCCGGCTTCGCTATGCCTGAAAAATGTCGGGAGCTTCACTATGCGTGCTGCGCAACTGAAAGCTGTTTTGCCTCGGGAGCTGCTGGCCTCGGTGGTTGTGTTTCTGGTCGCCCTGCCCCTATGCATGGGCATCGCCATCGCTTCAGGATTGCCGCCCGCCAAGGGCTTGATCACCGGAATCATCGGCGGTCTGGTCGTGGGTTGGCTGGCCGGTTCGCCGCTGCAAGTCAGCGGCCCGGCGGCAGGCTTGGCGGTTCTGGTGTTTGAACTGGTTCGCCAGCACGGCGTCGCCATGCTCGGCCCCATTCTGCTTTTGGCGGGGTTCCTGCAATTGGTGGCCGGGCGCCTGAAGCTCGGCTGCTGGTTTCGGGTCACGGCGCCAGCGGTGGTATACGGCATGCTCGCCGGGATTGGCGTGCTGATTGTGCTGTCGCAGGTGCACGTCATGCTCGACGGGGTGCCCAAGCCTTCGGGGCTGGATAACCTGGCGGCCTTTCCAGCCGCGGTGATGCAAGCCCTGCCGTCGCTCGGCTGGCAAGCCGGATTGCTCGGGCTGTCGACGATGGCGGTGATGGGGTTGTGGGAAAAATTCCGGCCTCATTCGTTGCGCTTCGTTCCGGGTGCGCTGCTGGGCGTAGGGCTGGCGACGGTCGCCAGCCTGATGCTCGCGCTGCAGGTCAAACGCGTGGAGGTCCCCGCCAACCTGGCCGAGGCCATCGATTGGCTGAAACCCGCTGACTTGCTCAATCTGGCGGACCCAACGTTGTTGGTCGCCGCGTTCGCCGTAGCGTTTATCGCCAGCGCCGAAACCCTGCTGTCGGCCGCTGCGGTAGACCGCATGCACAGCGGCCAGCGATCCGATTTCGACCGGGAATTGTCGGCGCAAGGCGTGGGTAACATGCTCTGCGGGTTATTGGGTGCATTGCCGATGACGGGCGTGATCGTGCGCAGTTCGGCCAACGTGCAGGCCGGTGCTACCACGCGACTGTCGGCGATCTTCCACGGTTTGTGGCTGCTGGCGTTCGTGTTGTTGCTGTCGAACGTGCTGCAGAGCATTCCGGTAGCGAGCCTGGCGGGTGTGCTGGTTTACACCGGCTTCAAACTGGTCGATCTCAAGGCCTTTCGAGGCTTGGGCCGATATGGCCGGATGCCGATGTTCACCTACGCGGCGACTGCGCTGGCAATCATCTTTACTGACCTGCTCACGGGTGTGTTGATTGGCTTCGGCCTGACGCTGGCCAAACTGGCGTGGAAGGCTTCGCGATTGAAAATCAGCCTGATCGATCTGCCCGCAGAGGGAGAAATGGAATTACGACTGACCGGCGCAGCGACCTTTCTCAAGGTGCCGGCGCTGACCCAGGTGCTGGGCACCATTCCCGCCGGTGCGACGGTGCATGTGCCGCTCAATAATCTGAGCTACATCGATCACTCGTGTCTGGAGTTGCTGGAGGAATGGGGTCGGGCGAATGCAGCCAAGGGTTCGTCGCTGTTGATTGAAGCGCGAGGGTTGAAGCGCAGGTTGGAGGGGCGGTTGCGCACTACATCCGGCGTAGGTGCTGCCGGATAAATAACCCTGTGGGAGCGAGCAAGCTCGCTCCCACAGGGGTGGTGTTGGATCAAACCGCCGGCTGATCCAGCTCCAGGCTTAAGCCCAAACGGCGCGACATGCACGGCCAGCGTTTCCACGCGGCACCGGTATCCGGGCTGCTGAGTTTCTCGCGGTACGCTTCCACCGACTCCAATGCAAAGCTCTGGTCGTCGAGCATCTCGTCCAGGGCGTGATGCACCACTTCGTCCAGTTGGTTGGCAAACGCCTCACCGATCAATTGGTGGGCAATCAGGTTGGCAACCGTCATGTCCAAAGGGATCAATGGCTGGCCCAGATACTTGATGTACAGGTCGTTGACCTCTTCGACAAAACGGTGCGCCAGATAGGCTTCATCCAGCAGGCTGTCGAGCCCGACGTGACCGTTCATGATGTCCGGCGGCTGAAGGAAGTACTGTTCGGCAATGTTCAGCACCGGTTTGATCTGTGACTCGATACCGGCTTCCCTGGCCACTTCATTGGCTGCTTCCAGCAGATCAGGTACTTCGTCGATGTAGGCGACGACAAAACGTGTCAGCACGCCATTGGCGTCCGTCTCCGGCAATTGGATGGAAGGGTGCAGATGAGGCAGTTTGCTTTCCAGCTGACGTGTCAGCAGACCGGTGTCTTTCTCGTGTTTTTGGGCTTTTTGGATCTGCTCGCGCAATGCGGCGGTGTTCATGAAAACTCCAGGAAACAAAGGCAATGAAATAGGGAAGACATAACTTAGCTGCCTTATGAAAAATGCTAAGACGCATTTGTCATAATTGTTTCATCCTTGAGACGCCTCCGTTATATCGATTTGCCACCACTCGTCTGCATCCTTCTCCATTCGTGACCTTGAACGCAAGTCCCAGCTGTTTCAGATCATTTACGCCATCACATTGCGAGGTCGCAGTCGCTGTCTATACTCGGGTTGGAAATGGAGTTAGCTGATGACGCCCGACTGCACACGCAGCAAGGCCCGGCGATTCAAGTTCGTAGTCTGAAAAAGCCGCTCCCTTGCCGCAGGTGAAAGCCGGCGGGATAACAAGAACGATAAGGGGAACCCGCAATGATGCGACATCCACACGTCTGGATGGGCCTCCTGTTGTGGTCGATTTTCAGTCAGGCGCAAGCCGCCTGGACTGTGAATATGGCGCCGGGAGCGACTGAAATCAGTCACGCAGTATTTGACCTGCACATGACCATTTTCTGGATCTGTGTAGTGATCGGCATCATCGTCTTCGGCGCCATGTTCTGGTCGATGATGGTCCACCGCCGCTCGACCGGGCAGGTGGCCGCAAAATTTCATGAAAGCACCACCGTCGAAATTCTATGGACCATCGTGCCCTTCCTGATCCTGGTAGCCATGGCGGTTCCTGCGACGGCCACCCTGATCAAGATGTATGACGCCAGTGAGCCGGATATCGACATCCAGATCACCGGCTATCAGTGGAAGTGGCATTACAAGTACCTGGGCCAGGACGTTGAGTTTTTCAGCAACCTGACCACCCCCGCCGACCAGATCCACAACAAGGAAACCAAGGGCGAGCACTACTTGCTCGAGGTCGACAAGCCGCTGGTGTTGCCGATCGGCGCGAAGGTGCGCTTCCTGGTGACCTCCGCCGACGTCATCCACTCCTGGTGGGTCCCGGCCTTCGCGGTCAAGCGCGATGCGATCCCGGGGTTCGTCAACGAAGCCTGGACCCGTATCGACAAGCCCGGCATCTACCGTGGCCAATGCGCCGAGCTGTGCGGCAAGGACCACGGCTTCATGCCGATCGTGGTCGAGGTCAAGGAAAAGGCCGATTACGAAAAATGGCTCGCTGACCGCAAGGCTGAAGCCCTGCAACTCAAAGAGCTGACCAGCAAGGAATGGACCCTCGACGAGCTCAAGGAACGCGGCGACAAGATCTATCACACCACCTGCGTCGCCTGTCACCAGGCCGAAGGTCAGGGCCTGCCGCCGATGTTCCCGGCGCTCAAGGGCTCGAAAATCGCCACCGGACCGAAAGAGGGCCACCTGAGCCTGGTGTTCCACGGTAAACCCGGCACCGCCATGGCGGCGTTCGGCAAGCAGCTCTCGGAAGTCGATATCGCGGCGGTCGTGACCTACGAACGTAACGCCTGGGGCAACAACAAAGGCGACATGGTCACTCCTAAAGAAGTGTTGGAGCTGAAACAGGCGGAAAGCAAATGACCCGGTCTATTGCGCGTGTAAGGAACCGGTCGGGGCAGCGCGCCCCGGCCTGCCCAGCCCATCTGTTTGCAGGAGACAGGCCATGAGCGCTGTTATCGATGACCACGGTCACGCCGACCACGCCCACGGCCCCGCCAAAGGCCTGATGCGTTGGGTGCTGACCACCAACCACAAAGACATTGGCACGTTGTACCTGTGGTTTGCGTTCACCATGTTCCTGCTGGGCGGTTCGTTCGCGATGGTGATTCGCGCCGAGCTGTTCCAGCCGGGGCTGCAAATCGTCGAGCCGGCGTTCTTCAACCAGATGACCACCATGCACGGCCTGGTGATGGTCTTCGGTGCGGTGATGCCGGCCTTCGTCGGCCTCGCCAACTGGATGATCCCGTTGATGATCGGCGCGCCGGACATGGCCCTGCCACGGATGAACAACTTCAGCTTCTGGCTGCTGCCGGCGGCGTTCATCCTGTTGGTGTCGACCCTGTTCACCCCCGGTGGCGGTCCGAACTTCGGCTGGACGTTCTACGCCCCGCTGTCCACGACCTACGCACCGGAAAGCGTGACATTCTTCATCTTCGCCATCCACTTGATGGGGATCAGTTCGATCATGGGCGCCATCAACGTGATCGCGACCATCCTCAACCTGCGCGCCCCCGGCATGACGCTGATGAAAATGCCGCTGTTCGTCTGGACATGGCTGATCACCGCGTTCCTGCTGATTGCGGTGATGCCGGTACTGGCCGGGTGCGTGACGATGATGCTGATGGACATCCACTTCGGCACCAGTTTCTTCAGTGCCGCCGGCGGCGGTGACCCTGTGCTGTTCCAGCACGTGTTCTGGTTCTTCGGCCACCCCGAGGTGTACATCATGATCCTGCCGGCCTTCGGTGCCGTCAGTTCGATCATCCCGACCTTCTCGCGCAAACCGCTGTTCGGCTACACCTCGATGGTCTATGCGACGGCGAGCATCGCGTTCCTGTCGTTCATCGTCTGGGCGCACCACATGTTCGTGGTCGGCATTCCGCTGGTGGGCGAGTTGTTCTTCATGTACGCCACGCTGCTGATCGCCGTGCCGACCGGGGTGAAGGTGTTCAACTGGGCCAGCACCATGTGGCAAGGCTCGCTGACCTTCGAGACGCCGATGCTGTTTGCGGTGGCGTTCGTGATTCTGTTCTCCATTGGTGGATTCTCCGGGTTGATGCTGGCCATCGCCCCTGCGGACTTCCAGTACCAGGACACCTACTTCGTGGTCGCGCATTTCCACTACGTACTGGTGCCCGGGGCAATCTTCGGGATCTTCGCCTCAGCCTATTACTGGATGCCGAAGTGGACCGGCCACATGTACGACGAAACCCTCGGCAAGCTGCATTTCTGGCTCTCGTTCATCGGCATGAACATGGCGTTCTTCCCGATGCACTTCGTGGGGCTGGCGGGCATGCCGCGGCGGATTCCGGACTACAACCTGCAATTTGCCGACTTCAACATGGTCTCCTCGATTGGCGCGTTCATGTTCGGTGCGACGCAGATCTTCTTCCTGTTCATCGTGATCAAGACCATTCGCGGCGGCCCGCCAGCACCGGCCAAACCGTGGGATGGCGCGGAAGGCCTGGAGTGGAGCATTCCGTCACCGGCGCCGTATCACACCTTCACCACGCCGCCGGAAGTGAAATGAACGCCCTGCCCCTTGTAGGCGTGAGCCTGCTCGCGATTCAGGCGACGCGGTGTGCCAGATACGCCGCTATCGCGAGCCAGCTCGCTCCCACAGGGTTCGGTGTTGAGGGCTTACACCATGGCTGACTCGATTTCGATGAAAAAACTGGTCACCCGCCTGTTGCTGGTGGTGGTGGCGATGTTTGTCTTCGGGTTTGCCCTGGTGCCGATCTACGACGTGATGTGCAAGGCGTTCGGCATTAACGGCAAGACGGCCGGGCAGTACGAGGGTGAGCAAACGGTCGACACGTCGCGGCAAGTGCGCGTGCAGTTCCTGTCGACCAACACCGCTGACATGCCCTGGGATTTCTATCCAAAGAGTGAAGAGTTGACGGCCCATCCGGGGGCGGTGAACGAGATGATTTTCATCGCGCACAACCCGACCGACAAGCCGATGAGCGCCCAGGCCGTGCCGAGCATCGCGCCCAGCACCGCGGCGGCGTACTTCCACAAGACCGAATGTTTTTGTTTTACCCAGCAAGTGCTGCAGCCCGGTCAACGGATCGAGATGCCGGTACGTTTCATCGTTGACCGTGACATGCCCAAGGATGTGAAGCACCTGACGCTGTCTTACACGCTGTTCGATATCACCGCACGCCATCCACCCGTGGCGGTTGCCGCCAGTACCGGTGGCTAGGCGCTAATGCGTGCCCGATAAGGAGAACAATAAATGGCAACTCATGAACACTATTACGTACCGGCCCAGAGCAAATGGCCGATCATCGCCACGCTCGGCATGCTCACCACCGTGTTCGGCCTGGCCACCTGGTTCAACGATCTGAAAGCCGCACGGCCGGAATCCCACGGCCCGCTGATCTTTTTCGTCGGCGGCCTGTTGCTGGCGTACATGCTGTTCGGCTGGTTCGGCACGGTGATCAAGGAGAGTCGCGGCGGCTTGTACAGCGCGCAGATGGACCGTTCCTTCCGCTGGGGCATGAGCTGGTTCATCTTCTCGGAAGTGATGTTCTTCATCGCCTTCTTCGGTGCGCTGTTCTATGTACGGCACATCTCAGGTCCTGCACTCGGGGGCGAAGGCCCGAAAGGCATCGCCCACATGCTCTGGCCGAACTTCCAGTTCACCTGGCCGCTGCTGCACACCCCGGACCCGAAACTCTTTCCGCCGCCCAAGGAAGTCATCAGCCCGTGGGGCTTGCCGCTGCTCAACACCATTTTGCTGGTGAGCTCCAGCGTGACCGTGACCATCGCCCACCACGCGCTGAAGAAAGGTCATCGCGGCGCGCTGAAAATCTGGCTGGCGATCACCGTATTGCTGGGCTGCGGTTTCCTCGGTTTCCAGGCTGAAGAGTACATGCATGCCTACCACGAGCTGGGCCTGACCCTGGGTTCGGGCATCTACGGCGCAACGTTCTTCATGCTCACCGGTTTCCACGGCGCCCACGTGACCATCGGCACGATCATCCTGTTCGTGATGCTGATGCGGATCATGCGCGGGCACTTCGATGCAGATCACCAGTTCGGTTTCGAGGCGGCAAGCTGGTATTGGCACTTCGTGGACGTGGTGTGGATCGGGTTGTTCGTTTTCGTCTACGTGCTCTGAGCCATTACCAAGGCGCCGTAGAGACCAACTGGCCGCTGTAGAAACCCCAGGCGATCAAGCCGACGGTGGTGGCGGCCAGGGCAACACGAACACTCAAGGCAATGACGAGGCGGTTTGAGCTGCTGTCGTCCTTGACCAGAAAAAACAGGCCGCTGAACAGGCTGACAACCGTGGCAATCAGCATCAGGACGATGGCTGCTTTGAGCATGGTGAGACTCCGGGGGAAAGGCGATGCACTTGAGTATAGCTATCGCGACTCACGACTTTTTGGCCACGCCATGAAGCGCTTCCGGCCGGGCATCGTGCCGACCCTGGTGGTCGCCCTGTTGCTGCCGCTGCTGGTGTCGCTCGGGTTCTGGCAACTGAGCCGGGGCGCGGAGAAAAGCGCGCTGCTGCAAAGCTATGCCGAGCGCCGCGCCGCCGAACCAATGGCCAGCACCGAACTGCAACACACCGAAGACCCGGCCTTCCGCCGCGTTCATCTGCATGGCCAATTCGATGCCGCGCACAGCCTGTTGCTGGACAACCGTCAGCGCGACGGCAAGGTCGGCGTCGAGCTGCTGCAACCGTTTCAGGATCAGGCGACCGGGCTCTGGTTGCTGGTCAATCGCGGCTGGTTGCCTTGGCCGGACCGGCGCACACCGCCGCACTTCACCACGCCCAAAGAGTCCTTGAGTCTCGATGCCTGGATCTACGTTTCCCCCGGCGCGACCTTTCAGCTGCACGCCGATCCGAGCGCCACCACCTGGCCTGAATTAGTCACCGCCGTCGAGCCGCCGAAGCTCTGGACGGCGCTAGGCCGTGAAGGGTTTGCCTACGAATTACGCGCAGAAACGGGTCCCGCGACGTACCAGGCCGATTGGCCTGTTGTCGCCATGGGCCCGGAAAAACACATCGCTTATGCCGTGCAGTGGTTCGCCATGTCGCTTGCCCTGTTCGGCCTCTATCTCTACCTCGGTTGGCACAACGCAAAGGAGAAACACCATGGGAGCGGCCATGAATCCACCCAGCATGTCTGAAGCGAAAACGCCGGCGAGTCGACGCAAGGGTCGCTTGCAGCTGTTGCTGATTCTGCTCGGGGTGATCGGTCCGATGATCCTCGCCACCGGCATGTACAAATTGCAGTTCTGGGTGCCGGACGGGCGCAGCTATCACGGCGAATTGATCGGCAACGGTCAGACCCGCGCCGACCTCGGTGTGCAGGCCCAGGAGGATCGCTGGCAGATGCTGGTGACTGCGCCGAAGGATTGCTCGGTGGACTGCCAGCAACTGGTGTACCTGGCGCGGCAGATCCAGATCGGCCTTGGCCGCGATGCGTCCCGCGCCAGCCATGCACTGGCCGCCGCGCAACCGCTGACGGCGGATTACGACGCCAAGCTGATCCGCGAATACCCGCAACTGCAACGCTACCCGATGGACCTGACGACCTTCAGCAAGACGACTGGCGACAAAACAGTCCCGCAGCTGTGGATCATCGACCCGCACGGCAATCTGGTGCTGCGTTATGACCCGACGGTGAAGGGTAAGGACCTGCTCAACGACCTGCGTCATCTGCTGAAACTGTCGAACATCGGATAAGGGCATCGTCATGGCCAAACCTGGATTTCGCCTCGCGCTGTTTGCCACCCTGCTGGCACTGATTGTGGTGCTGCTCGGCGCCTACACTCGCCTGACCCACGCCGGCCTCGGCTGCCCGGACTGGCCGGGTTGCTACGGTTTTATCAGCGTGCCGAAAAGCGAAGCCCAGCTGGCCCATGCCGAACTGCATTTTCCCGATACACCGGTGGTGGCCCACAAGGGCTGGAACGAGATGATCCACCGTTACTTTGCCGGCACGCTGGGGATGCTGATCGCGGTGTTGGCCGGTCGCGCCTGGGTGCATCGTCGTCATCCGGGGCAACCGCTGAAGTTGCCGCTGTTTCTGCTGGCCGTGGTGTTCGCCCAAGCCGCGTTCGGCATGTGGACGGTGACGCTCAAGCTCTGGCCACAGGTGGTGACCGGGCATTTGCTCGGCGGCTTTGCCACGCTGAGTCTGCTGTTTTTACTGACGTTGAGGTTGTCCGGCGTGCTGCCGGCGCTGACCGTGCCTCGTCGTTTGCAGTATTGGGCGACGGCCGGGTTACTGCTGGTGATCCTGCAAATCGCCCTCGGCGGCTGGGTCAGCTCCAACTATGCCGCCGTGGCCTGCATCGATTTCCCGACCTGCCATGGGCAGTGGATTCCACCGGCCGATTTCGCCAATGGCTTCCATCTGACTCAGCACATCGGCCCGAATTATCTCGGCGGGCAACTCGACAGCGACGCGCGCACGGCGATTCATCTGACGCACCGCATCGGCGCGCTGTTGGTCACACTCGTGCTGCTCGGACTCGCCTGGCAGCTGAAAGTCGTCGGCATGACACGCCTCGCGGGGCTGGTGCTGATTGCACTCGCCACACAAGTCACCCTCGGTATCAGCAACGTGCTGTTCCACCTGCCGCTGCCCGTGGCCGTCGCCCACAATGCTGGCGGCGCGGCCCTGTTGCTGACGATGGTGCTGGTCAATTATCACGCGCGAACCCGTCTGGTTCGGGTCAAGCAGCAATCCCCCGCGCGCTGGCGGTTCAGCCCGCGTAAGCACTCGGCCGGGCCCATAACAATAAAAGGAGAGATGCCATGGCGACTCTGATCGGCGAACGTCACAGTCAGGCAATCTGGCGCGACTATCTGGAGCTGACCAAGCCGAAAGTGGTGGTGCTGATGCTCATCACCTCGCTGGTCGGCATGTTCCTCGCGACCCGCGCCGGGGTGCCATGGACGGTGCTGGTATTCGGCAACCTGGGGATCGCCCTGTGTGCCGGTGGTGCGGCGGCGGTCAACCATGTGGTGGACCGGCGCATCGACGCGGTGATGGCCCGCACGCACAAACGTCCGTTGGCCGAAGGCCGGGTGTCACCGGCGGCGGCGCTGACATTTGCCTTGGTATTGGCCGTGCTGGGCCAAGCCGTGCTGCTCGCGTTCACCAATGCGCTGACGGCGTGGCTGACCCTGGCTTCGCTGTTGGGCTATGCGGTGGTCTACACCGGTTTCCTGAAACGCGCGACACCGCAGAACATCGTCATCGGCGGCCTGGCCGGTGCTGCCCCGCCACTGCTCGGCTGGACCGCTGCGACCGGTCACGTCAGCGCCGAACCCCTGCTGCTGGTGCTGATCATCTTCGCCTGGACTCCGCCACACTTCTGGGCCCTGGCGATCCACCGCAAAGAGGAATACGCCAAGGCCGACATTCCAATGCTGCCGGTCACTCATGGTGAGCACTACACCAAGGTTCATATCCTGCTTTACACCTTCGCGTTGTTGGCCGTCAGCCTGATGCCCTACGTGATTCACATGAGCGGCATGCTCTACCTGATTTGCGCGCTGGGGCTGGGCGCGAGGTTTCTGCAATGGGCCGTGGTGCTGTACCGTGGCACTCGGCCGCACGCGGCGATCAACACGTTCAAGTACTCTATTTACTACTTGTTCCTGCTGTTTATCGCGCTGCTCGTAGACCACTACTTACTGTTGAACCTATGACTCGAACCCAGAAAACCGTCTTCATTCTCGTCGCCCTGATCGCACTGGTCCTGGGCCTGACCATCAATAAAGTGCTGTCCGGCAAAGGCCAGGGCGACCCGACGGCGCTGATCGATGCGGGCATCATCCTGCTGCCGCAAAGCCGCAACCTGCCGGACGTGAAAATGACCGATCAGGACGGCAACCCGGTGACGGTCAATCAGCTGAAAGACAAGTGGAGTCTGCTGTTCTTCGGCTACACCTTCTGTCCGGACATCTGCCCGACCACCCTCGCCCAGCTGCGTCAGATCAAGAGCGAGTTGCCACCGGAAGCGGCGGCCAAGATGCAGGTCATCCTGGTCAGCGTTGACCCGAACCGCGATACCCCGGCTCAGCTCAAGCAGTACTTGGGCTACTTCGATCCGCAGTTCAAAGGCCTGACCGCCTCGTCGGTGGATGACATTCAGAAGCTGGCCAATGCAGTGAGCATTCCGTTTATTCCAGCGGACACCAGCAAGCCCAATTACACGGTGGATCACAGCGGCAATCTGGCGGTGATCGGGCCGGACGGGACGCAGCGCGGGTTTATTCGGGCACCGTTGAACAATGTGAAATTGGTGGCGCAGTTGCCGGTGATGCTTAACCGCAAATAAGCAACATACAAGGGTGGTGTTTCAGGCATAAAAAAGGGCGCAACGAATGCGCCCCGATCGTTCCCACGCTCTGCGTGGTAATGCAGCCAGGGACGCTCCGCGTCCCCCTCAATTTCAGAACGCCGGCAATACCGCGCCTTTGTACTTCTCAAGAATGAAGGCTTTGACGTCCGGGCTGTGCAGCGCCGCAACCAGTTTCTTCATCGCCTCGCTGTCCTTGTCGTCCGGACGGGCGACCAGGATGTTCACGTACGGCGAGTCGCTGCCCTCGATGACCAGTGCGTCCTTGGACGGATCGAGCTTGGCTTCCAGCGCATAGTTGGTGTTGATCAGCGCCAGGTCGACCTGGGTCAGCACACGCGGGATGGTCGCAGCTTCCAGTTCACGGAATTTCAGGTCCTTGGAGTTCTCGGTGATGTCCTTCACGGTCGACAGGATATTGTTCGGCTCCTTCAACTTGATCAGGCCAGCCTTCGCCAGCAGCAACAGCGCACGGCCGCCGTTGGTGGCGTCGTTCGGAATCACCACGTTGGCGCCGCCCGGCAATTCGGTCAGTGCCTTGTACTTGCTGGAATAAGCGCCCAGCGGCTCAATGTGAACACCGGCAACGGCGATCAGGTTGGTGCCTTTGGCCTTGTTGAACTCATCGAGGTACGGCTGGTGCTGGAAGAAGTTGGCGTCCAGACGTTTTTCCGCCACCTGCACGTTCGGCTGAATGTAGTCGGTGAAGACTTTGACCTTCAGCTCCACGCCTTCTTTGGCCAGGACCGGTTTCACGAATTCGAGGATTTCTGCGTGCGGAACCGGGGTCGCCGCGACCGTCAGGGTGTCGGCATGGGCGGAAAAGGCTGCAACGGCAGCGAACGCGACGAGTAGTTTCTTCATTCAGCTAACTCCATTTGAGGCACCCGTTTGGCGCCTGCCAGCGAATGGCCGGCTCATGACTTATTTACGAGAACTGTTTATTTTCTGGAAAAATGCACAACCAATTTGTCGCCAAGGGTTTGCAGCACCTGGACCAGCACCAGCAGCAACACCACCGTCACCACCATGACGTCGGTCTGGAAACGCTGGTAGCCGAAGCGGATCGCCAGGTCACCCAGACCACCAGCGCCGACCACACCGGCCATGGCCGTGTAGGACACCAGTGTAATCGCCGTCACCGTAATCGCCGCGAAGATGCCCGGACGGGCTTCTGGCAACAAGGCATTGGTGATGATCTGACGCGTCGTCGCGCCCATCGCCTGGGTCGCTTCGATGATGCCGCGATCCACTTCACGCAGCGCGGTTTCCACCAAGCGGGCGAAGAACGGCGTAGCGCCTACCACCAGCGGCGGGATCGCGCCGGCGACACCCAGCGATGTACCGGTGATCAACACGGTGAACGGAATCATCACGATCAGCAGAATGATGAAGGGCAGCGAACGCAGGATGTTCACCACCAGCGACAGCATTGCGTAGACGCCTTTGGCTTCCAGCAACTGACGCGGGCTGCACAGGAACAGCAGCACGCCCAGCGGCAAGCCGAGCAACACGGTGAACAACAACGAACCACCGAGCATCAGCAAGGTATCGCCGGTGGCCTGCCAGATTTCGAACCAGTCGATATTGGCAAAGAAAGCAGTCAGGGCTTCCATTAGCGCAGCACCTCCATGTGGACGTCAGCCGCGGTGAAACGGGCAAATGCCGCGTCCATGTCGCCACCGGTGACGGCCAGGGTAAGTTGCCCGTAAGGGACGTCTTTGATGCGGTCGATACGACCGGCCAGGATGCTGTAGTCCACACCGGTTTCCCGGGCGACGGTACCCAGCAACGGTGCGTAGGTCGCTTCGCCCTGGAAGGTCAGACGCACGATGCGGCCCGGCACGTGAGCAAAGTCATCGCGCTGCTCGCTTTCGTCGATCTGCTCGTCTTCCTGCACAAAGCGCTTGGTGGTCGGGTGCTTGGGATGCAGGAACACCTCGGCCACCGAACCTTGCTCGACGATTACACCGGCGTCCATCACCGCGACCTGGTCGCAAACGCGGCGGATCACGTCCATCTCGTGGGTGATCAGGACGATGGTCAGCTTCAGCTCGCGGTTGATCTCAGCCAGCAATTGCAGGACCGACGCCGTGGTCTGCGGGTCCAGGGCGCTGGTGGCTTCGTCGCACAGCAGGATTTTCGGCTTGGTCGCCAGGGCGCGGGCAATGCCGACGCGCTGCTTCTGGCCACCGGACAACTGCGCCGGGTACTTCCTGGCGTGGTCGGACAAACCCACCCGCGCCAGCAACTCGGCCACGCGCAGGTCGATCTCGCTGCGCGACAGCTCGCCGGCCAGGGTCAACGGCAACGCGACGTTGTCAGCCACGGTCTTGGACGCCAGCAGGTTGAAGTGCTGGAAGATCATCCCGACTTGCTGACGGAAGCGCCGCAGGCTATTGGCGTCCAGCGCGGTGACTTCTTCGCCGTCGACGAAGATCTTGCCGCCACTGGAATTCTCCAGGCGATTGATCAGACGCAGCAGGGTACTTTTTCCCGCGCCGGAATGGCCGATCAGGCCGAAGACCTGACCGTTCTCAATCGTCAGACTGGTCGGATGCAGGGCGGGAATATCCTTACCGGCGACGCGGTAGGTTTTATGGACGTTTTGAAACTCGATCACGTAGCGAACCTTGTGGGGCGCGTTAGAAAAGGATCAGCGGTTAGCCGGGCGCGCATTTTAGCCTGTCCGTATAGAGGTTATTAGCATTTATTCCGCATTCAACCTTCGATTTGGCAATAACGCGATCAAAGGTCATAAAAAAGGAACGGCTAAAAACGGCATCAGTCACTAATAAGGCAACTCGAAAACGCCCCCGGTGCCGTGCCTGGGGAATGCACAAGAATCCTGGCTACGGCGGGAATCGCAACGAGGAGTTTAGACCGATGAGTAATAAGAAGCCTGCCCCCGGCAAAAGCGCATTGGCCGGTACCGACACCCTGGACCGCGGCAACACCAATACCAAGCTCGACAGCCTGGAGAAATTTCGCTCCGACGCCACCGAACAGGCCCTGCGCACCAATCAGGGCGTAAAGGTTTCGGACAATCAGAACACCCTGAAAGTCGGCGCCCGCGGGCCTTCTCTGCTGGAAGACTTCATCATGCGTGAGAAAATCACGCACTTTGACCATGAGCGCATCCCGGAACGCATCGTCCATGCCCGCGGCACCGGCGCGCACGGCTACTTCCAGACGTACGAAAACCACTCCGTGCTGACCAAGGCCGGTTTCCTGCAGGATCCGGGAAAAAAAACGCCCGTGTTCACGCGTTTTTCCACGGTGCAAGGTCCACGCGGGTCAGGCGATACCGTGCGGGACGTACGAGGTTTCGCCGTTAAGTTCTTCACCGACGAAGGCAACTTCGATCTGGTGGGCAACAACATGCCGGTGTTCTTCATTCAGGACGCCATCAAGTTTCCGGACTTCGTGCATGCTGTCAAACCGGAGCCACATAACGAGATTCCTACCGGCGGCTCGGCTCACGACACGTTCTGGGACTTTGTCTCTTTGGTACCGGAATCGGCGCACATGGTGATCTGGGCCATGTCCGACCGGGCGATCCCGAAAAGCCTGCGCAGCATGCAGGGCTTCGGTGTGCATACGTTTCGGCTGATCAACGCCGAAGGCAAATCGCGCTTCGTCAAATTCCACTGGCGCCCCACTGCCGGCACGTGTTCGCTGGTGTGGGATGAGGCGCAGAAGCTGGCCGGCAAAGACACCGACTTCCACCGTCGCGATCTCTGGGAAGCCATCGAGATGAGCGACTACCCGGAGTGGGAACTGGGCGTACAGATCATCGAAGAGGAAAATGAGCACGATTTCGACTTCGACATTCTCGACCCCACCAAGCTGATTCCCGAAGAAACCGTCCCCATCACCCCGCTGGGCAAAATGGTGCTCAACCGCAACCCGGACAACTTCTTCGCCGAAACCGAGCAGGTCGCGTTCTGCCCGGGCCATATCGTGCCGGGGATCGATTTCTCCAACGATCCGTTGCTGCAAGGTCGGCTGTTTTCCTACACCGATACGCAGATCAGCCGACTCGGCGGGCCGAACTTTCATGAAATCCCGATCAACCGGCCGGTAGCACCGTTTCATAACGGTCAGCGCGATGCGATGCACCGTACCACCATCGACAAGGGGCGTGCATCCTACGAGCCGAATTCCATTGACGGCGGCTGGCCGAAAGAAACACCGCCCGCCGTACAGGATGGCGGTTTCGAGAGTTATCCGGAGCGCATCGACGCCAACAAGATCCGGCAGCGCAGCGAATCGTTCAGCGACCACTTCTCCCAGGCACGGCTGTTCTTCCACAGCATGAGCAAGCACGAGCAGGAACACATCATCTCGGCGTACAGCTTCGAACTCGGCAAAGTTGAGCGTGAGGCCATTCGCGCGCGCGAGGTGAACGAGATCCTGGCCAATATCGATCTGGAACTGGCCAAACGCGTGGCCGCCAACCTTGGCTTGCCAGCGCCGAAAGCCGGGACGGTGGAGGTGCCCAAAATATCCCTGGAGCGCTCACCGGCCCTGAGCCAGGCGAATTTGCTGCCGGAGAATATCAAAACCCGCAAAGTGGCGATTCTTGCAGCCAACGGTGTCGATGGTGTAGCGATTGATGCGATGAAGAAGGCGCTGCAGGCCGAAGGCGCGCACGCCAAATTGCTGGGGCCGACCTCCGCACCGGTAAAAACCGCCGATGGCAAAATGTTGCCGGTGGATGCTTCGATGGAAGGTTTGCCTTCGGTGGCGTTTGATGCGGTGTTTGTGCCGGGTGGCGCGGCGTCGATCAAGGCGTTGAGCGGTGATGGCGTGGCGTTGCATTACCTGCTGGAGGCGTACAAGCACTTGAAAGCAATTGCGCTGCATGGCGAAGCGAAGCAATTGCTGGATGTGTTGAAACTGCCGGTTGATGCGGGGTTGATCGTTGGGGCGGATGCGAAGTTGATCAAGCCGTTTTTTGCGGCGATCGGGCAGCATCGGGTTTGGGATCGGGAGGCTAAGGCCAAGGCGATTCCGGCTTGAGGATTTGTATCAGTAGTCAGGGACGCTATCGCGAGCAGGCTCACTCCTACAGGGTTTTGTGACTCATGTAGGAGTGAGCCTGCTCGCGATGTTTTTAGGGTTTACGCGGACTTAGGACCATCTGCGCCGGAAGGTTGCGCAGGATCTGCTTTTCGAGCTTCAGATCGAAATCCGGGTCGAGTTTCTTCACCCGCTTGGTCAGCAACGTTGCCAGCCAAGGGTAATCGTCGGTGCGTGGCGCCTGAATGCTCACGTCGCACTGATAATTCACTACATCAGCGGCGATGGCGTCCAGTTGACGGCGAAGTTTCCCCATATCGTTGAGATTCAACGCGACCGTGGTGCTTTCAGCGGTTGGATCAATCACCTTCGCCTGGGGTTTGGCTTCGGCGGCTTTCAGATCGGCTTCCGCTTTATCCAGCTCGGCTTTGCGGGCCGTGACGATGGAGTTATTGACCCCACCGGTCAACGCCGGCGCTTTGGGCATCAGGACCCGGGCGCGGCTCAACGCGGTGGCGGCGGCGTTCACATCACCTTTTTGCAGCACGATCTGGCTACGGCGCAGGTAGGCCTCGGCCAGTTGCCGTTGGTACTGCTCAAGGGACTGATCGTTGGGGGACTGGGCCTGCAAGGCGGCCAGTTGATCTTCAGCGGTGGCCAACTCGTTGCTGGCGAGGCTTTGTTCCAGCTGTGCGATGGCCGTAGCTCGCGCATCCGTGGCTTCGGTGGCCGCCGGTGGCGTGCTTTGGCAGGCGCCCAGCAGCAAGGAAAATGCGACAAGGAGCAGATAACGTGAGGCGAACAGCTTCATTCCTGCGACTCTCTATTTGCGCAAAAAACGAGCAAGTCTACACCCCTCGACGGGGCAGGACAAAACTCAGCAGAAACAGTGCGGCCGCCGTCACAACAATCGAGGGGCCCGCCGGTGTGTCCTTGAACCACGACAGTGCCAGCCCGCCACAGACCGCGAGCATGCCCAGCAGGCTCGCGCCCAGTGCCATCTGCTCCGGTGACCGGGCGTGACGTTGTGCCGCAGCCGCGGGGATGATCAACAGCGATGTAATCAGCAATACACCAACGATTTTCATCGCCACTGCGATCACTACGGCAATCAACAGCATCAGGGCCAGACGCAACGACGCCACCGGCAACCCTTCGACCTTGGCCAACTCTTCATGCACCGTAATGGCCAGTAACGGCCGCCACAATGTTACCAGCAACGCCAGTACCGCCGCGCTGCCACCGAGGATCCAGGCCAGGTCGGTCGGGCTGATCGCCAGCAAGTCGCCGAACAGATACGCCATCAAGTCGATCCGCACTTCGTGCATGAAGCTTAGTACCACCAAGCCCAGAGAGAGCGTGCTTGGTGCAAGAATTCCCAAAAGCGTGTCAGACGCCAGCGGTTGGCGTTGCTGCAACGTCACCAGCAGCACCGCCAACAGCAAGCAGCCCACGGTCACCGCCACGGTCGGGCTAACGTCCAGCAAGAAACCCAGCGCTACGCCGAGCAACGCCGCGTGAGACAAGGTGTCGCCGAAATAAGCCATGCGTCGCCAGACCACGAACGAACCCAGCGGGCCCGCCACCAGCGCCAAAGCCAAACCTGCAAGCAGGGCGTAGAGCAGAAAATCAGCCATGCTTGCAGCTATCTCCGTGAACGTGGGGTTGAGCCGCCGTGACGACCGAGCCGTGCAAGTCATGGGCGTGATCGTGGTGGTGGTGATAAATCGCCAGGCTTTGGGCGTTCTTGCCGAACAGCTCGACGAAGGCCGGATCGCCGCTGACTTGCTCAGGATGGCCGGAGCAGCAAACGTGGCGATTGAGACAAACCACCTGGTCGGTGGTGCTCATCACCAAGTGCAGATCGTGGGAAACCATCAGCACGCCGCAGCCGTGACGGTCGCGCAGTCGTGTAATCAGGCTATAGAGCTCGGCCTGGCCGGCGACGTCGACGCCTTGCACCGGCTCGTCGAGCACCAGCAGTTCCGGCTCGCGCAGCAGTGCCCGGGCCAGCAGCACCCGCTGCATTTCACCACCGGAAACGCTTTGTACCGGGCTGTCGATCACCTGTTCGGCGCCGACTTCCTTGAGCGCGGACAACGCCATGGCGCGGTCCACGCCCGGCACCAGCCGCAAGAAGCGCAGCACCGAGAGCGGCAGCGTCGGGTCGACGTGAAGTTTTTGCGGCATGTAACCCACACGCAGCTTCGGCTTGCGCCAGACCGTGCCGCTGTCCGGTTTCAACAGGCCGAGCACCGCGCGCACCAGCGTGGTCTTGCCGGCACCGTTAGGGCCGATCAGGGTGACGATCTGCCCCGGCTCGACACTCAGTTCGATGTTATCCAGCACGGATTGCCCGGCAAACGTGACGGCAACCTGCTCGAGGCGGATCAGCGCGTTGCTCATCAAGCCCCCTGGCAGCCCGAGCACAGACCGACCACTTCAACAGTCTGGCCTTCGACGATAAACCCAACCTCCTTGGCGCTGCCAACGATCGCGTCGCTGATGGATTTCTGTTCAAGCTCGATGGCGGCGTGGCATTCGCGGCAAATCAGGAACTGCCCTTGATGGGCATGGCCTGGGTGATTGCAGCCGACGAAGGCGTTCAGTGAGGAGATGCGGTGCACGAGGCCGTTTTCCAGGAGGAAATCCAGCGCGCGGTACACGGTGGGCGGCGCGGCGCGGCGGCCATCCTGCTCACTGAGCACCGCGAGGATGTCGTAGGCACCCAGCGGTTTGTGGCTTTGCCATACCAGTTCCAGCACCCGCCGGCGCAAAGCGGTCAGGCGCAGCCCCTGACGTGCGCACAGGACATCGGCCTCAGACAGAGCGCTATGCACGCAGTGAGAGTGGTCGTGGGGACGGCTGGCAATCGGTGTTTTAGGCATGAGCGGCGACGCGTTTTGTGAGAGACGTTATTATGTTACCCGTTCTCGCCTCTTCGAGTGGTCATCGTGTCCCGACTTTTTTCTATCTTTGTCGCATTTGTCGCAAGTTTTCTGCTGATCGGTTCGGCCCAAGCAGAGGTCAAAGTCCTCACCAGCATCAAGCCCCTGCAGTTGATTGCCGCTGCGGTGCAGGACGGCGTGGCGATTCCGGAAGTGTTGCTGCCGCCGGGCGCTTCGCCCCATAACTATGCCTTGCGCCCATCCGACGTACGGAAGGTGCAATCGGTCGATCTGTTGTACTGGATCGGGCCGGACATGGAAGGTTTCCTGCCGCGCGTGCTGAAAGGTCGGGCGCTGCCGAGCGTTGCGGTGCAGGATTTGCCGGGGCTGACATTGCGTCGCTTCGCCGAAGACAGTCACTCCCACGCTGAAGAAGCCGATGAGCATGACCACGATCACCGTCCGGGCAGCCTCGACGCGCATTTGTGGTTGTCACCGGTCAATGCCCGGGTGATCGCCGCCAAGATGGCCGCCGACCTCAGTGCGGCGGATCCAGCCAATGCGGCGCGTTATCAGAGCAACCTCAAGGCGTTCGACGAGCGGTTGGATGCCTTGGACCTGCGCCTGAAGGCACGGCTCGCCGGGATCGCGGGCAAGCCGTATTTCGTGTTCCATGAAGCGTTCGACTATTTTGAAGACGCTTATGGCTTGAAGCACACAGGCGTATTCAGCGTTGCGGCCGAAGTCCAGCCGGGTGCCCAACACGTCGCAACGATGCGCACGCGGTTGCAGGAAGTCGGCAAGACCTGCGTATTCAGCGAACCGCCGTTGCGTCCGCGCCTGGCAGAGACGCTGGTCGCGGGTTTGCCGGTGAAACTGGCGGAACTGGATGCGTTGGGTGGGTACACGCCAGCGACTGCTCAGGGGTATGAGCAGGTGCTGGAGAAGCTGGGGAATGATTTGGCGGGGTGTCTGGAGTCGTTGTAACCAACACAGAACCTCTGTGGCGAGGGGGCTTGCCCCCTGGTCACAATTTAAAGGGCAAACGGCAGCGGTGTGCTGACCTTCTGCCGCTGCGCCAACCGCAGCTGAAATTCCATCGGGTCGTGAATCAACACGTCCTGCCCGGCGAACGATTCCGCCGCGATCAACCGCGATAACCAGAACCGCACGCACGCCACGCGCAGCATCGTCGTCCACAGCTCGGCTTCAGACGCCGTGAACGGACGCAACGCCGCATAAGCCCCCAGCAATGCCCGCGCCCGCGGCCCATCGATCAAACCGTCATCGTCCGAACACCAGTCGTTCAAGGCAATCGCCACGTCGTAGAGCATCGGCCCCGAGCAGGCGTTGTAGAAGTCGATCAACCCGGTCAGGTGGGTGCCTTCGAACATCGCATTATCGCGGAACAGGTCGGCATGGATATTGGCCCGCGGCAGCGCCAGGATTTTTGCCTTCTGCTCGGCGATTTCATCCAGCGCCCGTTTCAGCAGATCGCTTTGTTCGGCGTTCAGGTGCGAAAGAAACTGCGTGCCCTCCTCCAGCATCCAATCCAGACCACGATCGGTTTTGCGCTTGATCATGTTGGCCTGGGTCGCCAGATGCAGGTGTGCAAGCAACTCGCCGACCTGCGCGCAGTGCTGCGCATTGGCCTGCTTGATGTGCTTGCCGGCCAGTCGCGGTTGCAACAGTGCAGGCTTGCCGGCCAGTTCGCGCAGGGCCACGCCGTCGGTGGTGCGCAGCGCGTAAGGCACCGGCAAATCAGCCTCGTGCAGAACGTCGAGCAGTTCAATGAAGAACGGCATTTCACCGACCGGGCCGCGCTCGACCAGGGTCAGGACGAATTCGCCCTGCTCCAGGCTGATGAAAAAATTGGTGTTTTCGCTACCGGCAGCAATCCCCTGGAAATCGAGCAGGCGGCCGAGGCCATAAGGGGCGAGAAAAGCTTCCAGCTCGGGCCGAGCCAGGGGGGTGAACACAGACATGTTTAAACTGCCAGTACGGGCGCCGCTTGTGAGCCGACGCCGATTGAAATTAAGAAACTACTTCCAGGTGAAAATTTCCCACGCCGGAATCAGCATATCCGGCTGATCCGAGCGGATGTAGTTTGCCTCTGTACCATCGGCGCGTACGAGGAAATACGGCTTGCCGCCTTTGGGCGTGACTTTGATGGCATACAGAAAACCGTTTTGACGGTACTCCTGAATGACCTTGTCCCCTTCCGTGCGGATCGTCACTTGCGGTTCCTGTTTCGAAACATCGTCCGCCGCCATGGCGGCCAATGGAACAGTTGCAAACAAGCCAGCCAGCAACAGGCGATTTAGTGTGCGCATGATAACCTTGTCCCTTTGTCGTCAACGGTCCCGCTATTCTAGCGCCGGACCCGCCGAAAAGGTTGATCCTGCTCATGAGCCAAGCCCCCCTCGTCCTGGTGGACGGTTCTTCTTACCTGTACCGCGCCTTTCACGCCCTGCCGCCGCTGACCACTTCCAAAGGTTTGCCGACCGGTGCGGTCAAAGGTGTGCTGAATATGCTCAAGAGTCTGCGCAAGCAGTACCCGGACAGTCCGTTTGCCGTGGTGTTCGACGCCAAAGGCGGGACGTTCCGCGACGAGATGTTCGCCGAGTACAAGGCCAACCGCCCAAGCATGCCCGACGACATGCGCGTGCAAATCGAGCCGCTGCACCAGAGCGTGATCGCTTTGGGCTTCCCGCTGCTGTGCGTCGAAGGCGTCGAGGCCGATGACGTGATCGGCACCCTGGCCCGCAGCAGCGCGGCGGCGGATCGCCCGGTGATCATCTCCACCGGCGACAAGGACATGGCGCAACTGGTCGACGGCCACATTACCTTGGTCAATACCATGACCGGTAGCAGCATGGACGTGGAGGGCGTGAAGGAGAAATTCGGCGTCGCTCCCGAGCAGATCATCGATTATCTGGCCCTCATGGGCGACTCTTCCGACAACATCCCGGGTGTTCCGGGTATTGGCCCGAAAACCGCTTCGGGCCTGCTGGTCGGCGTGAATGGCGGCCTGACCGAGTTGTATGCACAGCTCGACATCGTCCCGACCCTGCCGATTCGCGGCGCGAAAACCCTGCCAGCCAAGCTTGAAGAGCACAAGGAGATGGCGTTCCTCTCCCATCAACTGGCAACCATCAAGATCGACGTTCCGCTGGACATCGGCCTCGATGACCTGCAAATGGGCAAGCCGGATCACGACAAGCTCGCCGAGTTGTACACGCTGCTGGAGTTCAAGAGCTGGTTCGAAGAAAACCAGCGCGACGCCAAGCGTTCCGGGCAGGAAGTCACCGCGCCGGCAGCTGAAGAAGTCGCCGCCGCGACCGAACTCAACTACACGACGATCCTGACCCAGGCTGATTTCGACCTGTGGCTGAAGAAGCTCAACGACGCCAAACTGATCGCCTTCGACACCGAAACCACTGGCATTGATGCGCAGCAGGCGCAATTGGTCGGCCTGTCTTTCGCTGTACAAGCTAACGAAGCGGCCTACATCCCGCTGACCCATTCCTACATGGGCGTGCCGGATCAACTGGACCGTGACACCGTACTTCGCGCGCTGAAGCCGATTCTGGAAGACCCGAACAAGCTCAAGGTTGGCCAGCACGCCAAGTTCGACATGAATATCCTGGCCAACTGCGCCATCGGCGGTGATCAGCGCTGCGGCATCACCGTGCAGGGCATCGCTTTCGACACCATGCTCGAATCCTACGTGCTGGACTCCACTGCGACCCGTCACGACATGGACAGCCTGGCGCTCAAGTACCTGAATCACACCACCACCAGCTTCCAGGACATCGCCGGCAAGGGCGCCAAGCAGCTGACCTTTGACCAGATCTCTCTGGAACTGGCCGGGCCTTACGCCGCCGAAGACGCCGACGTGACCCTGCGCCTGCACCAGACGCTGCAGGAAAAACTCAACGCCATCCCGAGCTTGAGCAAAGTCCTGAGCGAAATCGAAATGCCGCTGGTGCCGGTGCTGGCGCGGATCGAACGCCAGGGTGCATTGGTCGACGCCAATCTGCTGGGCATTCAGAGCGTGGAGCTGGGTGAGAAGATGGTCGCGCTCGAACGTGAGGCATTCGCCATCGCTGGCGAAGAATTCAACCTCGGTTCACCCAAGCAACTGGGCGTGATCCTGTACGAAAAACTCGGTCTGCCGGTGCTCAGCAAAACGGCAAAGGGCCAGGCTTCCACCGCCGAAGCCGTGCTGGCGGAATTGGCCGAGCAGGATTTCCCGCTGCCTAAAGTGCTGATGCAGTACCGCTCGATGAGCAAGCTGAAAAGCACCTACACCGATCGGCTGCCGGAGCAGATCAACCCGCGCACCGGACGGATTCACACCTCCTATCATCAAGCTGTCGCGGCGACCGGGCGTTTGTCGTCCAGTGATCCGAACCTGCAGAACATCCCGATCCGTACTGCTGAAGGCCGTCGCATTCGTCAGGCGTTCGTTGCCCCTGCAGGCTACAAACTGCTCGCCGCAGACTACTCGCAGATCGAACTGCGGATCATGGCCCACCTGGCCAAGGACGAAGGTTTGCTGCATGCGTTCCGCAATGACCTGGACGTGCACAAGGCCACCGCCGCGGAAGTTTTCGGGGTGGAACTGGCCGACGTCACCACCGATCAGCGACGCAGCGCCAAGGCGATCAACTTCGGCTTGATCTACGGCATGAGCGCGTTTGGTCTGGCCAAGCAGATCGGCGTGGATCGCAAACAGTCTCAGGCCTACATCGACCGTTATTTCGCCCGCTATCCGGGCGTGCTGCAATACATGGAGCGCACGCGCGCCCAGGCGGCCGAGCAAGGTTTCGTTGAAACGATCTTCGGTCGTCGCTTGTACCTGCCGGAAATCAACGCGAAAAACCCGGCCCTGCGCAAGGGTGCCGAGCGCACGGCGATCAACGCCCCGATGCAAGGCACGGCGGCGGACATCATCAAGAAAGCCATGGTGGCTGTGGATAACTGGCTGACCTCGTCAGGTCTCGACGCCAAAGTCATCCTGCAGGTGCACGATGAATTGGTGCTTGAGGTGCGTGAGGATCTGGTCGATCAGGTTCGCGAAGAAATTCGTATCCACATGAGTGATGCGGCGAAGCTGGACGTACCGCTTCTGGTGGAGGTTGGGGTCGGGAATAACTGGGATGAGGCTCACTGAGCCGTCTGAACGGTTGTTTTCTGCTGCGGCATAGTGCCGCGGCAGAAAGTCAGGGAACAGCATTATGTCGAAAAATGCTTGGGCTTATTTCCAATGGATTTGGAACTTCCTCGGAACTAATCCCGTCAACCGCCACTCAGAGTTACTGAATGGCTGGTGAAGCCCTTCGATGCTCCTATGTTGTGTTAAGTGTTGGCAGATATCTGGACCCCGCCCTAGCGGTCCGGAACTTGAACCCCGGAACTTCCCCCTCCCCATAGAAGTCCGGGGTTTTTTTTGCCCGCGATTTTCCTCAACGCCTTACTCGGCGGCCTCGGAACCCTTGTCCGCCAGCTCCATCCAGCCCGCCAGTACAGTGTAGGCGTCTTCCAGACCCAGGCGTTTTGGCGCCGAGAACAACTGGATACTGACCGCATCCCCCCAGCCCTTGCGGATATCGGCCTGTACCTTCAACAGGACGTTTTTAGCTGCGCCGTACGTCAACTTGTCGGCTTTGGTCAGCAAAATATGCATCGGCATGCCGGCGGCGACTGCCCAATCGAGCATCAGCAGGTCGAAATCGGTCATTGGATGACGGATGTCCATCATCAAGATCAGACCTTTCAAACTCTCGCGACCGCCCAGATAGGCTTCCAGGTGACGCTGCCAGTGCAGCTTCAACGGAATGGGTACTTTTGCGTAACCGTACCCCGGAAGGTCGACCAGACGACGATCATCGTCTAGCTTGAAGAAGTTCAAGAGCTGCGTACGCCCCGGAGTTTTCGAGGTTCGCGCAAGACTGGCGTGCGTCAGGGTGTTCAGCGCACTGGACTTGCCGGCGTTGGAACGGCCCGCGAAGGCCACTTCAAAGCCTTCATCGTCCGGGCATTGGTCGACTTTGGCAGCGCTGAGCATGAAGGTGGACTGTTGGCACAGACCGAGGATGGGATTCTTGAGTTGCATGGGATTTCCGATGTGGGCGGCGCCGGGAATGGACGCGGCAAGCGGTGTCGTTTCCGTTTCAGTGACGCCAGTATATAATGCCGCAGATTTTGTGTGCGCTTTGTCCCAGCGTAGGATGAAGTTCACGAGAGCGATTGACCTTGATTGCGCATTAGAACGCAGAACGCTCTCAACCCTGAAAAGGTCGTTTTATGACGAAATGGCTGCTAGCTGCCGGTGTCTTGATACCGCTTTACAGCGCTCAGGCTACACAGGATCCGGAAGCTGTGTACAACCGTGTTTGTGGTGCCTGTCATTCCGGCCAACTACCCATGGCGCCTCAAAAGGGCGATCAGGAAGCTTGGACGCCGAGGTTGGCGAAAGGTATGGAGACGCTGGTGCAACACGTGACCCAGGGTTTCAAGGCGATGCCGCCGCGTGGTTTGTGCATGGACTGCAGTGCCGAGGATTACCAGGCCATCATCCACTGGATGAGCGAGTGATCCCGGTCCATAACTCTTTAACCCTTAGCCGTAGTTGGATTAGCTGATGAACAAATTGATCGTGAGTCTGCTGTTGACCGTGGGGATCTCCGGCATTGCCCATGCTGCAGGTGATGCGACTGCTGGTCAGGCGAAAGCCGCAGTATGTGGCGCCTGTCATGGCCCGGATGGCAACAGCATGGCGCCTAACTTTCCGAAGCTGGCGGGTCAGGGTGAACGCTACTTGACCAAGCAATTGCACGACATCAAGTCGGGCAAGCGTACCGTTCTGGAAATGACCGGCCTGCTGACCAATCTGAGTGACCAGGACCTGGCTGATATCGCAGCCTACTTCGCCAAGCAGAACGGCAGTGTGGGCGCCGCCGACCCTAAAATCGTGGCTCGCGGTGAAGCACTGTTCCGTGGCGGCGACCTGACCAAAGGCTTGCCAGCCTGCACCGGTTGCCACTCGCCAAACGGCGCAGGCAACGTTGCTGCCGGCTTCCCTCACCTGGGCGGCCAGCACGCTCAATATGTCGCCAAGCAGCTGACCGATTTCCGCAAGGAAGAAGGCGGACGCACCAACGATGGCGATGCCAAAACCATGCAAACTATCGCCAAACGACTGAGCGACGAAGATATCGCCGCCGTGTCCAGCTACATTCAGGGCCTGCACTAAGGCCGGTTGATCGAGCGTTGAACATCTCCTGCAACGTTAACGCTCTATTAATCCGTCGCAGCAAGTATAAAAAGGGTGGCTTTGGCCGCCCTTTTTTGTGGCCGCTGCCGTTACACTACAGAACTCAACCCCGCCATGACCTGTCTGAAAACAGGTCGCGCGAGGCGACCTAATTTGTCCAGGAGTAAAGCATGCGTAATCTGATCATCAGCGCCGCACTCGTCGCTGCCAGCCTGTTCGGCATGACCGCCCAAGCCGCCGAAGCACCCGCCACGCCTTACGTCGAACTGACTAACGCTGTTCCGGTGGCTGTACCTGGCAAGATCGAAGTGGTGGAGCTGTTCTGGTACGGCTGCCCGCACTGCTACGCATTTGAGCCGGTGATCAATCCTTGGGTTGAAAAGCTGCCTTCCGACGTTAATTTCGTGCGTATCCCGGCCCTGTTCGGCGGCCCTTGGGACGCCCACGGGCAAATGTTCCTGACCCTGCAAAGCATGGGTGTCGAGCATGACGTGCACGCTGCGGTGTTCAACGCCATCCAGAAGGAACACAAGAAACTGACCGACAAGAACGAAATGGCTGACTTCCTGGCGACCCAAGGCGTCGACAAAGACAAATTCCTCGCCACCTTCGACTCCTTCGCCATCAAAGGTCAGATGACCAAGGCTCGCGAACTGGCCAAGAAGTATGAAATCTCGGGTGTTCCAACCATGATCGTCAACGGCAAGTATCGCTTCGATGTAGGCTCGGCCGGTGGTGCCGAACAAGCCCTGCAACTGGCCGATAAACTGGTCGACAAAGAGCGAGCGGCTAACAAGGCTGCCGCCAACTAAGCGAAGCACTGCCATGCGCCGCTGGGGAACTGAACGCGTTGTTGGCCTGCATGATCCACAGGTCAACGAACATCACCTGGAATCCACGGGCCTGCCCGCAGACAGTCGTCTGCGCTTGCTCAGTTTTAATATTCAGGTCGGCATCAGTACCGAGCGCTATCGGCACTACCTGACCCGGGGCTGGCAACACCTGTTGCCGCACACCGGGCGTGCCGACAATCTGCAAAAAATCGGCAACCTGCTGGGCGACTTCGACCTGGTCGCCCTGCAAGAAGCCGATGGCGGCAGCCTGCGCTCAGGCTACGTCAATCAAGTCGAACACCTGGCCCAGCTCGGCGCATTCCCCTACTGGTATCAACAACTCAATCGCAATCTCGGACGACTCGGCCAGCACAGCAATGGTGTGCTCAGCCGCCTGCGCCCGTGGGCGATTGAAGATCACCCGCTACCGGGGCCCAAGGGTCGCGGGGCGATTCTGGTGCGCTTTGGCGAAGGTCCGGAGGCGCTGGTCGTCGTCATGATGCACCTGGCGCTGGGCGCTCGCGTGCGCAGCCTGCAACTGGCCTACATCCGCGAGTTGATCGGCGGCTATAAACACCAGGTGCTGATGGGCGACATGAATACCCATGCCAGTGACCTGCTGCAAAACTCTCCGTTGCGTGACCTCGGCCTGCTCGCGCCGCAACTGGAAGCGACGTTCCCTAGCTGGCGCCCGCAGCGCTGCCTGGACCATATTCTACTGAGCCCCACCCTGACCCTTGAAAAGGTCGAAGTGCTGGCACAGCCCATTTCCGATCACCTGCCGGTCGCGGTAGAGATTCGTCTGCCGGGTTCGCTCACGGCTGATGCATTGCCCGCGTTGAGTCCTGCCCTTCGCGGATCCCATGAATGAGCGACGAAACACAGCGCTGGAAAGAGAAATACCTCAAAAGTATCGAACAACAGGAAAAGCTTGAGCGTCGCTGGGATGCCCGGCTCGACCTGCTGCGCCGTGGGCTGGTGCGCAGCACGCTGGCGGCGGAGGGCACTGACCGCGCTGTCGACCAATGCATGAAAGAGATGCGCGAAGTCGTGCGCACCGATGACATGGACGCCGGCTTGGCCGCACTGCTGCCGCGACTCGAAAAAGCCGTGCTCGATTCCGAGCAGCGCCGGGAAACCCGAGCCAACCAGACCAGCGCCGCACTGACCGCGCTGGTCGCGCAACTGCAATCGCTGCCGCTGCCTCGGGAAGTCAGCCGACCGCTCAAGAGCTTTGCCAAAAAGCTCGATGGACGAGTCAGTCAGGCCCGCGAGATGCCGCTACTGCTCAGCGAATTGAGTGGCCTGCAAGGCAAAGCCTTGAGGCAATTGGAGAACCCCGCCGAACCTGACCGTCCCGGTTTTCTGCAGAGATTGTTCGGTAGCCACGAAGCGGATGAAGAAGTGCCGCAAATCGTCGCTCCTGCCGTTCAAGCACAGGCTGTGCAGGCTGAGGAGCGGGTTGTGGAGATGGCGCACGCCGATGACGCCGATGAGGAGGACTTGCCGCCAGTCGCATCGCCAGCGGCGCACAGCGTCCACCCCACGGTGACAACCCCGGAGCCTCAAGAGACTCACGCACCGGAGCCCGCTGCGGAGGTGGTCGCGTTTGTCCCCCCTGCTCTTCAGCCCGACATCGCACCCGCTCCTGAATCGCCAACACCCTCGAACAGTGAACGGCTGGAAAAGCCCGCCCTTTCCCTTCCAGCGCCAGCCATTCAGGTTCAACCGGCCATCAATCCCGATGAACTGACCCGGGCATTGACGAGTGACGATCTGGAACAAACCGAACACGAGGACATCTTCTACGCCTTGCCCGACTCACCGGAGCCGTCCTATAGCTCCGTCGCCAAGCACATCGAAGACACCCTGCTGGGACTGCTCGACGACCTGACGTTGCCGGAACGCTACCGTCCGCAAGCCGAAGCGATGCGCGATCGCCTTCAACATGGTCTGAATTGGTACGAACTGATCCCGATCCTCGACGATCTGGCAACGTTGATGCTAGCGATCAACGACAGCGGCCAGCACGAGTTCGAAGTCTATTTACAGCGACTCAATGAACGCCTGGAGTCTTTCCAAAGTAATTTGCAGGCGGCCAGCGAAGGTCACGCCGACAACCGTTCTGCGGCGCGCCAGATGGACACGCAAATCCGCGAACAAGTCGACGGCTTGCACAGCAGCATGCAGGAAGCGGCAGACCTGGACGACCTGAAACGGGTCCTGGAAAACCATCTTGAAGGCCTGCTCGGCACCATGGATCGCCACCAGAAGCAGCGCGACGAGCGCGAACAGGAAGTGGCGACGCGGCTGCACAGCCTGGCTGAACGGGTGGCGCACATGGAGCAAGAAGCGCAAGGCTATCGTGAGCACCTTGAAGAACAACGCCAGAAAGCCCTGATCGATCCGCTCACCGGCCTGCCCAATCGCGCCGCCTGGAGCGAACGCCTGGATCACGAAATCGGTCAATGGCAGCGGCACGGCAATACTCTGATGCTGGCCATGCTGGATCTCGATCACTTCAAAAGCATCAACGACAACTACGGCCACCTGGCAGGCGACAAGGTGCTGAAGATCATCGCCAACGTGTTGCGCAAGCGCCTGCGCGGGACGGATTTCATTGCACGATTTGGCGGTGAGGAATTTGTACTCCTGATGCCCGGCACAGCGCCGGCAGTCGGTGCAAAGCTGCTGGAAACCTTGCGCGCCGCGATCGAAGCCTGCCCTTTCCACTTCAAAGGTGAACGGGTCACCATCACTATTTCCATGGGCCTGACGACGCTAAAGCCCGGCGAACATAGCGATGTGGCGCTGAAAAGAGCCGATCAAGCACTGTACCGCGCCAAAAATGCCGGGCGTAATCGGGTGGAGGCTGGCTGACGGCCAATTGTTCCATTTTGTTTAAAACCGGGCTTTTGCCATCGGCACGCAAGGCAGTACGTTACACTGTTGCATTACTGTCTTGTGTGTACGTCTACTGCCATGAAATATCTCGCTCTCATTGTGTCGCTGCTGCTGTTGGCCGCTTGTTCCAGTGGCCCGCGTATCGACACCAGCCACTCTTCGGCCAACTACGACAGCCGCATCCAGTTCGTGGTGGTGCATTACACCAATGCCTCGCTGGAGCGCTCGCTGCAACTGCTGACCCACGGCGAAGTCAGCAGTCACTACCTGATCGGCGACGACAAGGGCGCCACTATCTATAAGCTGATGGACGAGAATTTTCGCGCCTGGCACGCGGGCGAAAGCGAATGGCAAGGCCGGACCTGGCTGAACTCCAGCTCCATCGGTATCGAGATCGTCAACCCGGGCTTCAAAGACACCCCCACCGGGCGCCTCTGGTATCCCTACAGCGAAGACCAGATCAAATCGTTGATCGTCCTGCTCAAGGACATCAGCAAGCGTTACAACATCAATCCCCACGCCATCATTGGCCATAGCGATATCGCGCCGCTGCGCAAACTTGATCCCGGTCCGCTGTTCCCCTGGAAACGCCTGGCTGCCGAAGGCCTGGGTGTCTGGCCCAACGAGCAGGCCGTCACGCGCCAGCAAGCCCAGTTCGCGATACAACTGCCAAGCATCAGCTGGTTTCAGGGGCAACTGGCCAGGCTGGGTTATGCCACACCACAAACCGGTGAACTGGACGTAGCGACGCGTCATGTGTTGGCGGCTTTTCAGATGCATTTCCGCCCTTCCCGCTTCGACGGCACGCCTGACG
Source organism: Pseudomonas sp. 3296 (assembly GCF_031456615.1). Taxonomy (NCBI): domain Bacteria; kingdom Pseudomonadati; phylum Pseudomonadota; class Gammaproteobacteria; order Pseudomonadales; family Pseudomonadaceae; genus Pseudomonas; species Pseudomonas sp. 3296. The sequence continues at coordinate 752,907 of NZ_JAVDUY010000002.1, read as the reverse complement.
CCGAATCCGCTGCGATCCTGCAGGTCCTGAATCAGACAAAATAATGACGCCCGTCCGAAGGTAAGAGCTTTTTCCCAATCAGCAGCTATAACTCATTGGTAATTCTTCGGATATCAATAATGGCTGCCGCACGAGAGACACTCCGTAGCTGGTTCTATCGCCCTTGGTTTCTGGCGACACTGGCTGCTGCCCTCAGCGCAACGATCTTGATGGCCGGCAGCCTGTTCGTCGCAATGCATCAGGTTGAACAGAACGAAAGCGAAGAGATGAATGCTCAGGGCGAGCGCTTCCTTGCCCGCCTGGAGCAATTGTTCGGGCAACTGCGCGAAAGTCTCGATGACCTGGAAGCCCAGCCGCTTCGAGGCTGCGATGCTGAAATGATCGCCACCTTGCAACAGGTCAGCTTCAACTACCGCTTCGTTTACGAGGCGGCCTACATCGATGCATCTCGCCTGTGCTCCAACCGTCCTCGCCAGGAAGGGCTTTCGCTGCTGCGCCCTCCCGACATCCGGGGCCCCACCTACAGCTACTGGCTGAACACCACCACCGAACCCGATGAAAACCGTGCCGCGCTGATGCTCGGCAGAGGCAACTTTCGGGTGGCGACGTCTCGCGGGCATTTGACGGACATGGTCGACCTGTCGCCCGGCAGCAGCCTGCTGGTGGTGCTGGACCACGGCACTCGGGCCATTCCCGTATTGGGTGCTGCTCAGGTCTGGCCACCGACGGAATCCTGGGCGCCCAAAAGCCGCGACGCACTTCAAGTCACGCAAACCCGTTTGATCTACCGCATGCCGACCAACAACCCTGAATACCAACTGGTGTTGATCACGCCACGCACAGGCATCCACGTGCCGGCAGTGTGGTGGTGGTTGCTTCCGGCCAGCCTGGTACTCGGGATCATTGTCGGCTTCCTGGTGTTTCTGCTGGTTCGCCAGCGTCAGTCGCTGGATGCCGAATTGCATGGCGCCATACGCCGGGGTGAGCTGCAGGTGTTGTATCAACCGATCTTCGATCTCGACAGCCGCAATTGTGTGGGTGCTGAAGCGTTGCTGCGCTGGCGTAGGCCCGATGGCACGCTGACCAGCCCCGACCTGTTTATTCCGATGGCGGAAAATACCGGCCAGATCCGGCAGATGACTGACTTCGTCCTGCAGCGCCTGCTCGAACAATTGGGACAACTGCTGCGCGCCAACCCGCAGCTGTACATCTCGGTCAACCTGGCAGCGTGCGATGTGATGGTGCCGCGTATCGGCCAGGTGATGGCCCGCCTGCTGACGCTGCACCGCGTCGCGGCCAAACAGATTGCTTTTGAAGTGACCGAGCGGGGATTGATCGATGTGGTGGTGGCCAGGGAAAACCTGCAAGCGTTGCGCGATGTCGGGCATCAAGTGCTGATCGATGACTTTGGCACCGGCTATTGCAGCCTCGCCTATCTGCAAACCCTGCCGGTGGACTGCCTGAAAATCGACAAGGCGTTTATCGACGCACTGGGCCATGACGCCGCCAGCAGCGGCGTGGCACCGCACATCATTCACATGGCACAGGCGCTGCAACTCAAAGTAATTGCCGAAGGCATCGAGCATGAAGCCCAGGCAGCGTTTCTAAGCAGCGAAGGGGTGAAATTCGGTCAGGGCTGGCTGTTCGCCCACGCCTTGAGCTCCGTGCAGTTCATCGAACTGATTACCCGTGGCCGTCGAATGAAGGGCCGGCGCCTGAATGACGAGGCGTGAGAGCGCCTTACACCGCCAGCGCCATGTAGAACTGCGTACCCTGCCCCGGTCGCGAATAAACGCCCATCCGCCCGCCGTGCAGCTGCACGATTTCCTTGCACAGCGCCAGACCAAGCCCGGCACCGCCCTTCTTGCGGCCGACCTGCACAAAGGGCTCGAAGATTCGCCCTTGCTGGCCATAGGCAATGCCTTCGCCGTTGTCCTCGACACTGATAATCACCCGCTCACCATGACGTCGGGCCTGCAACCGGATCAGGCCTTCCCGTGCGGTATGGCGCAAAGCATTGTCGATCAAGTTGTCGAGCACCCGGTCCAACTGCGGTTGATCGGCCTGCAATCGGGGCAACGGCCCTTGCACCTCTATGCGCAATTCGATGCCCCGCTCGGTCGCCGACTCGGCAAAGCGGGCGCGGGCCTGCGCCAACAGTTCCTCGATGGAGCATGGGGCCAGGGTCAGTTTCTGCAAACCGTTCTGGTAGCGAGAGAAGTTCAGCAGGTCGTTGATCAACTGCATCAGGCGCTGCATTTCTTCATTGACCGTATCCAGCAGGTCGGCTTCGCGCGAATCCGCTGGAAACTTCGCCCGCTCGCGAAACAGACCGAACGCCATGTGCATACCGGTCACCGGCGTTCGTAATTCATGGGAAGCGCGCAAGACAAACTCACTGCGCACCCGTTCGAACGCCCGCTGTTCGGTGACATCATGCAACACCATGACCGCGCCAAGAATGTGCCCTTGGGTATGGCTGACCGGCGTCAGGCTGTAAGTCAGCAACCTCGATTCACCATCGACCTCGATACTCAGGTCTTCCGGCGCACGCTCCAGCGTGCCGCCGCGCAGCACCAGTTGCAGCTGTTCATCCAGCTCGGGACGTTCAAGGGCCTCGCCCAGCCCTTGACCAAGGCGATCGGTGTCCCAACCCAACTGGCGCTGAGCCACTGGATTGAGGTGCTCGAGATGACCGTCGCGATCGATCATCAACAAACCGTCGTCGATGCTGTCGAGCACGGCTTGCAGGCGTTGTTGACCGGCGAGCAGCTCATCGATGTTGGTGGCCTGATGTTCACGCAATGCCTCGGCCATGATCCCGAAGCGCTTGGTCAGCAGGTTCAATTCCTCGGCAGATGACACCGGCAGAGTCACCTCGAAATTGCCCTGGCCAATATGATCGGCAGCCTGGGCCAAGGCTTCGATCGGTCCGCCAAAACGCCGGGCGATTGCGTGGGCCGTCACGAACCCGATGATCAGCACCGCCAAACCCACCAATCCAAGCAAGCCCGCCACCAGCAACGCGCGCTCCCGCGACTGGCGCTCGGTGCTAGTAATGTCATCCAGCGCCCGCTTATGCTCTGCGAGAAGACCGTTGCGCACGGTGTTGAATTTTTCGGTAAGGGCTTCGTTGCCACTCAGTACCTTGGAGGGCTCAGCGGCCTGGCCATAGGCCTGAACAAACTCCAGATAATCAACCTTGGCCTGTTTGAACCCGTACTGACCGCCATTGCCGGATTGCTCAAGGGCAATACCTTCATCGAGCAACTGCAGGTAGTGCTGCCTGGACGCCTCGAACCCGGCGGGATCAGGCTTTTCGTTGACCATGATCATCAATTGATCGCCGAGGGTCTGGCGTAATTTCAATCCAAGGTCGAGCGTGACGAAGTTGTTGTGAACGAGCGCTTCCTGGGAACCGGCCATCTGCATCACGCTGACCAGCCCGAGCATGAGCCCGAGCAGTGCCACGGTGATCAGTGCAGAAATACTCAGGAACAGCCGAGTACGCAGCTTCATCGCCAATTTCATTGGTGGCAGCTCACAAGTTGTATTGCTTGCGTTTGCGGTACAGGGTCGAGGCATCAATGCCCAGGGTCTTGGCCGCTTGATCCAGTGTATCCGCCGTGGCGAGTACAGCACCGATGTGGGCTTTTTCCAGTTCATCCAGGCTCAACGCCGCGCCAATGCGCGGCGCGTTGTTGATCGGGGTTTCGGCCATGCCCAAATGGCTGATCTCAACGCGCTCCTGGGGACAGATAATGCTCGCCCGCTCCACCACGTTACGCAGTTCGCGAATATTGCCGGGCCAGCGATAACCCAGCAGCGCTTCGCGAGCCTCATCGCTGAAGGCCCGGGCGGGGCGCGCGTACTCCTTGACGAAGCGAGCGAGGAAACGGTCGGCCAGGTTCAGGATGTCTTCACGGCGTTCACGCAGTGGCGGCAGGTGCAACGTGATGACGTTCAGGCGATAGAGCAAGTCCTCGCGGAAGCGACCGTCGCGCACCATGTCTTCAAGGTTCAGGTTGGTCGCCGCAAGAATGCGTACATCGGCGCGGCGAGTCACCGGGTCACCTACCCGCTCGTATTCCTTGTCTTGAATAAATCGCAGCAACTTGGGTTGCAAAGTCAGTGGAAAATCGCCGATCTCGTCAAGAAACAGCGTGCCGCCGTCAGCCTGGTTGACCCGCCCCAATGTACTTTCGCTGGCACCGGTAAAGGCCCCACGGCTGTGACCGAACAGTTCGCTTTCCATGAGTTCGGCGGTCAGGGACGGGCAGTTGATCGTGACGCAGGACTTCTTCTGACGCTTGCTCCAGCCGTGAATCGCCTGGGACAGCTCACCTTTACCGGTGCCGGACTCACCCAGGATCAGAATGTTGGCATCGGTCCCGGCCACCTGGCGGGCGGTTTCGAGCACCACTTTCATCGCCGGGCTGTGGGAGTCCAGGCCATCCTTGGGTTTACGCACTTCACCTTCAAGGGCTTCCAGGCGGGCGGACAGTTGCCGCACTTCCAGTTGCTTGGCGGTGGCCAGACGCAATTGATCAGGGCTGCAGGGTTTGACCAGGTAATCGGCGGCGCCCGCCTGAATCGCATCGACCGCAGTGTCCACGGCCGAGTGCGCAGTGACGATCACCACACGCATCCACGGCGCCTGAATACGCATCTGCGCCAGCACATCCAGGCCATTGTCCTCACCCAGGCGCAGATCCAGGAAGCAGAGGTCGAACACCTGACGCTGCAACAAGGCATCAGCCTGAGCGGCGCTGTTCGCGGTAGAGACGCTATAGCCCTCGTCTTCGAGGCAATAGCGGAAGGTTCGCAGGATAGCGGACTCATCGTCTACCAACAGAATGCGGCCTTGATGCACCGTGGCTGATTCCATGTTCCTGCGCTCCTTTAATGATTGATCTTGGTTAGTCCCGGATAAATCGGGCAAGTTGCATGGTCGATTCTGATCCATTCCAGCACCGGCAGGGTAGCTATCTAAGGCCTGTCTGCCTAATTCGCTGATTTTCCTGATTTTTTATCAAAACACCGCATTTTTGGCGGTTACCCGCCTCCCTTTCTGACATCTACGCCCGTCGTGCAATTCAAAAATATTCAAAGTGCCTGCGAATCTATCGTGCATTTCGCACGACCCTGGAGGGGTCATCGTGCAAGATGCGTCGCAAATGATTTTCATAAACTTATTAACCTGTTGATTTTGTTGAATTTAAGTCACAGAAAAAAGCTGGCATGCAGGCTGCAATGGTCTGAGTAATCAGGGCATTTATCTCGATGCCCACCAACAAGATCACCACCAAAGTGGGAGGAGCTTCAGGATGAATCGCTACCGTGCCGCCCAACTGCGAATCTCGCCACTGCATATCCAGCAAGGCTTGTTTGCTGTTCTGGCCTTGCTGATCACGCTGATCGCCGGCCAACAGTTCATGCGTTGGGAGCAGAGCCAGCAGCCAGAGGCGCCGCACGTATCGATTCAACATGCAGCCCAAACCCACTTCAGCGCCGCCAGCAGCAGTCAGGCCGACCTCACCCCGATGCGGATGATGGACGTTGACCAGGCGCAGCCTCTGGACGAGATACCTCATCAGGAGCGCTGGGTGTTCTAAGTAATCGAACTTGGCGTGCGGTCTGCGCCGGGACAAGCACCACAAGCGACACCTCTAAATAATGAAGCGTAAGGAGAATCACCATGTTGAGCTGGGCAATCACCTTCTTGATCATTGCCATCATCGCTGCAGTACTGGGCTTCGGTGGTATCGCGGGCACCGCCACGGGTATCGCCAAGATTCTCTTTGTCGTGTTCCTGGTGATGTTCATTGCTTCCTTCTTCTTTGGCCGTCGTGGCCGAGGCTGAACATGAGCGTTTTGTACAAGACACTGGCAGCCGCCCTGCTTCTGGGCGGTAGTGCCATGGCGCTGGCGGCCAATGACGGCCAAATGCGGGCCAATGAGTTAATCACTACCGACCCGCAGTACCGTGAAACGTGGCAAGGCGTGGTGAAGAAGGAAGAACGCCTGCCGGAATGGGTGATGAACCTGTCCGGCGATGCCGAGCAAATGAATGCTGTTGAGGAAGATCACCACAAGTATCTGGTCGGGCCGCTGTGTGAATCACAACCCACATGCCTGAACGAGCGCCTGATCGTGGCTTTCAGTTTCGACAAGGAAGATGCCTACGCCATGCTGGTCGAAGTGCCCGCAGGACTGCCGGCCGACAAGTCGCCCACGCGACATGCCAGCTACCGCTTCCTCGGCAAACCGGATCAGGGCATGCAGGACCTGTTGATGGAACAGCTGAAAAAAGATCCGAACTGGTACTGAATTTGTCATATGAAAGAAGCACCCTGCTTCTCTCTACTGCGCTACCCGAGGAAGGTAGACGCATGACCATGGGGCCGGGACGTTCTGACTGTTACAGGGTCGGAGTGACCTACGGGTACAGGGAGTGCCTGCGCAAGGGCCGGGTCAGGCAAAGCTGCGACGCAAATTCGCCGGGCCATCAGGGCTCGACGAATTTGCGGAGAGCTTCATTCGCGAAAAGCCGTATTCCAGAGCGCATCGCTCATTTACCCCTATGCCACTTCCGCTACATCCCCCGCAAAAACATTTCACGGTGTTTCTTCGTGACCGTATATCGAGAAAGCCGTCTGCAAATGACTGCGATTTTCCGCAGCTAAACCTAGGTTTTTTCTCAAGATTTAGCCCGGGTTCGCTCGCTAAAAAAACAACCAACCTCCTCTGAAATGGCCGGTTCACGGCACTTATACCTGCCGAAATGTCGTATTCGAACCGGTTGGGACGCCAGTTTCATTTGGAAAAGCTCATGCCGATTCGGCATAGGGTAGGCGTTTACGGCATTAGACGTCGCTTCCTTGCATCGGAATAGTTGCGCCTTTTTTCGCCTGCCAGAGAGCCACTAACAAGCGCTCCGGGGCTCCTTATACGGGGGCAGATGCACGCACTTTTCGCCACAAGCGAACCAGTGACTGCGTCTGCCTGAGTCAAACGCAAGTAAGGGTAATGATATGAAGAAGGCAAAGCTTAGCCTCGCCTGGCAGATCCTCATCGGTCTGGTATTGGGGATTGCAATCGGTGCGCTGCTCAACCATTTCAGTGCCGAAAAAGCCTGGTGGATCAGCAATGTCCTGCAACCGGCAGGCGATATCTTTATCCGTCTGATCAAGATGATCGTGATCCCGATCGTGATCTCTTCGCTGGTCGTCGGCATCGCTGGCGTCGGTGACGCCAAGAAACTCGGGCGCATCGGCCTGAAGACCATCATCTACTTCGAGATCGTCACCACCATCGCCATTCTGGTCGGTCTGGTGTTGGCCAACGTGGTCCATCCGGGCACCGGCATCGACATGAGCACCCTGGGTACCGTGGATATTTCCAAGTACCAGGCGACCGCCGCCGAGGTTCAGCATGAACACGCGTTCATCGAAACCATCCTCAACCTGATCCCTTCGAACATCTTCGCGGCCATGGCCCGCGGCGAGATGCTGCCGATCATCTTCTTCTCCGTGTTGTTCGGCCTCGGTCTGTCGAGCCTGCAATCGGACCTGCGCGAACCGCTGGTGAAGATGTTCCAGGGCGTCTCGGAAAGCATGTTCAAAGTCACCCACATGATCATGAACTACGCCCCGATCGGCGTATTCGCACTGATCGCGGTGACCGTGGCCAACTTCGGCTTCGCTTCCCTGCTGCCACTGGCCAAACTGGTCGTGCTGGTGTACTTCGCCATCGCCTTCTTCGCCTTCGTGGTGCTGGGCCTGATCGCTCGTCTGTTCGGCTTCTCGGTGATCAAGCTGATGCGCATCTTCAAGGATGAGCTGGTGCTGGCCTACTCCACCGCATCTTCCGAAACCGTGCTGCCGCGCGTGATCGAGAAGATGGAAGCCTACGGCGCGCCGAAAGCCATTTGCAGCTTCGTGGTGCCGACTGGTTACTCGTTCAACCTCGACGGTTCGACCCTGTACCAGAGCATCGCGGCGATCTTCATTGCCCAGCTGTACGGCATCGACCTGTCGATCAGCCAGCAATTGCTGCTGGTGCTGACCCTGATGGTCACCTCAAAAGGCATCGCCGGTGTACCGGGCGTTTCTTTCGTGGTGCTGCTGGCTACGTTGGGCAGCGTCGGTATTCCGTTGGAAGGCCTGGCATTCATCGCCGGTGTCGACCGCATCATGGACATGGCCCGTACCGCATTGAACGTGATTGGTAACGCGCTGGCCGTGCTGGTCATCTCGCGTTGGGAAGGCATGTACGACGACGCCAAGGGCCAGCGCTACTGGAACTCCCTGCCGCACTGGCGCAGCAAGGAAAAACTCCCGGCTGGCGAAGTTTCCAAGAACTAAAGCAAAATCTGTAGGAGCATGGCTTGCCTGCGATGAACGATGACCCGGTATAGCTGATAGCCCGCGGCGCCCGCATCGCGAGCAAGCTTTGCTCCTACAAGAAGAGCCGAACCGAACCCCGGAGAAATCCGGGGTTTGTCGTTTCTGGCTACCCCGCTATCATTCGCCGCATATTCCGGGGGATTTGACTGATGCTTAATGGCCTGTGGCTTGGCTTCTTCATCGTGGCGGCCGTTTCGGCACTGGCGCAATGGCTGATCGGCGGCAATGCCGGGATCTTCGCGGCGATGGTGGAGAGTATTTTCGCCATGGCCAAGCTGTCGGTCGAAGTCATGGTCCTGCTGTTCGGCACCCTGACCCTGTGGCTGGGCTTTCTGCGGATCGCCGAGAAGGCCGGGATCGTCGAATGGCTGGCCAAAGCCCTGGGCCCGCTGTTCCTGCGCCTGATGCCGGAAGTGCCGCCCGGCCACCCGGCCATCGGCCTGATCACCCTGAACTTCGCCGCCAACGGTCTGGGCCTGGACAACGCCGCCACACCGATCGGCCTCAAGGCGATGAAAGCCCTGCAGGAGCTCAACCCCAGCGCCACCGTGGCCAGCAACGCGCAGATCCTGTTCCTGGTGCTCAACGCCTCCTCCCTGACCCTGCTGCCGGTGACAATCTTCATGTACCGCGCCCAGCAAGGCGCTCCGGACCCGACCCTGGTATTCCTGCCGATCCTGCTCGCCACCAGTTGCTCGACCATCGTCGGCTTCCTGTCGGTCGCATTCATGCAGCGCCTGCGCATCTGGGACCCGGTGGTGCTGGCGTACCTGATTCCCGGTGCCCTCGCCCTCGGTGGCTTCATGGCGCTGCTGGCGACGCTCTCAGCCACCGCGCTGGCCGGCCTGTCGTCGATCCTCGGCAACCTGACGCTGTTCGGGCTGATCATGCTGTTTATGATCATCGGCGCGCTGCGCAAAGTTAAGGTCTACGAAGCGTTCGTCGAAGGCGCCAAAGAAGGCTTCGACGTGGCCAAGAACCTGCTGCCGTACCTGGTGGCGATGCTCTGTGCGGTGGGTGTGCTGCGGGCGTCCGGCGCGCTGGACTTTGGTCTGGACGGGATTCGGCACCTGGTGGAGTGGGCCGGTTGGGACACACGCTTCGTCGACGCGTTGCCGACGGCGATGGTCAAACCGTTCTCCGGCAGCGCCGCACGGGCGATGCTGATCGAAACCATGAAAACGTCCGGCGTAGACAGCTTCCCGGCGTTGGTGGCGGCCACGGTCCAGGGCAGCACCGAAACCACGTTTTATGTGTTGGCGGTGTACTTTGGTGCGGTGGGCATCCAGCGCGCGCGGCATGCGGTGGGGTGTGCGTTGCTGGCAGAACTGGCCGGCGTACTGGGCGCCATCGGGGTGTGCTACTGGTTCTTCGGCTAACAGAGATCCCCCTACATTGGGTCCGTGTTGGGTTTAAGGTCTCGCGGGCAGTTCGACTTTCTGCCCTTGCTCAACCGCCCAGTTCACCACCTGCGCCGTCAACTGGTCGCTCGCCTGACCAAACCCCGCGACCACTGCGGGGACTTTCACATCGCTCAGAGGCTGACGCACTTCGAAGCGGCGGCTGGCGAGGATGCGCTGGTCATAACCGCGCACCAGCAAAGCATCCAGGCTCACCACCACGGTGGCGTTTGTGCCCTGATACTCAGTCTGAAACGCCTGTAAATGCCCGCCCAGCTCCAGATCCGCCTGGAAAATGCTGTCATCGGTGCTCAGCAGCTGTACCCGACCATCACGCTGAAAGCCGTCCAACAGTCGATTGCGCAACAACACCGGCGCCGGATCGCTCCAGCGCGAGCCCTTGTAGCTGCTGATCACATCGCCTTGGGGGATTACCGCGATGTTCGGGCCGTCCAGTGCGTTGCTGGCCTGGAGTTTGGTCAGGCGTAACGACCAGGGTTGCGAGGAGCCATGACTGGCCGACGCGTTGCTCTGGGCCGACGGCAATCGATAGACATCGAAGGGCTCTGGCTTGGGCAGTATCGAGCACGAACTGATCAGTGTGAAGCCGGCGAGAAGGGCGATACGAGTCAGCTTCATGGCGTGAATTCCTTGCTCTTGTCACTGCCCAGCAGGTAACCGCTGGGGTTTTCCTCCAGGCGTTGAGAAATGGCGCGCAACGAGGTCAGGGTTTCACGCAGCTCGCGCACCGCCGGGGCCAGGCCATTGAGGCCCTGCATGCCGCTGTTGAGCGAATCCTGATTGGTGGCGAGCAACTTGTTGATCGTCGCGGTGCTCTGCTGCAGCGATTTCATTGCCTGCTCGGCGCTGCCCAACGCGTCCTTGCCATGGTCATTGAGCAGGCCGTTGGCATTGCGCATCAACGCCGTGGTCTGTTCCAGCATGTTGTTGGCCTGCTTGCCCACCGACGCCAGTTGCTGCATCGCCTGACGGATATCGCCGCGCTGATCGGCAATCGCCCCGGTGGTTTGCTCCAGGTGCTCCAACGTGTTGCTGATGCGCTCGACGTTTTCCGTGGAGAACAACAGATTGGCGTTTTGCATCAGCGTGTTTACCCCCGACATCAGGTCATTGCTGTCATTGAGCAGGCGCGCGATGGGCGAGGGCGAGGCGACGATGGTCGGCAGGTTGCCGTCCTTGCCCTTGAGCGCCGGGCTCTGCGGAGTGCCGCCGCTGAGCTGGATGATCGACGTCCCGGTGACGCCCGTCAGCGCCAGTTTGGCCTGGGTGTCTTCCTTGACCGGGGTGTCACCGCCCAGGCGAATACGCGCCAGCACCCGGCGCGGGTCTTTCGGGTCTAGACGAAGCGTCACCACGTCACCGACCTTGATCCCGCTGTACTGCACCGAGCTGCCTTTGGACAAGCCACTGACCGCCTCGTTGAAGACCACTTCGTAATCCTTGAACTCGGTGTCGACGCTGGACTTGGCCAGCCACAAGCCGAAGAGCAGGGCGCCCGCCACCACAATCACGGTGAACAGGCCGATCAATACATGATGGGCTCGGGTTTCCATGTCAGACCTCGTTCAACTGTTGAGCGGCCGTCAGCGCCGCGCGGCCACGAGGGCCATGGAAGTATTCGTGAATCCACGCGTCGTCGGTTTCCGAGACCTTGTCGATGGCATCCGCCACCAGCACTTTCTTCTGCGCCAGCACCGCCACCCGGTCGGTGATGGTGTAGAGCGTGTCGAGGTCGTGGGTCACCAGGAAAACACTCAGGCCCAGCGCATCGCGCAGGGTCAGGATCAATTGATCGAACGCCGCCGCGCCAATCGGGTCGAGGCCGGCGGTAGGTTCGTCGAGAAACAGGATGTCCGGGTCCAGCGCCAGCGCACGGGCCAGCGCCGCCCGCTTGATCATGCCGCCGGACAGCGAAGCGGGGTACTTGTCGGCAGCCGACAGTGGCAGCCCGGCCAGCGCCAGTTTGACCGCCGCCAAATGCTCGGCGTCGTCACGACTAAGGCCTGCGTGTTCGATCAAGGGCAGGGCGACGTTTTCAGTCACGGTCAGCGACGAGAACAGGGCGCCTTGCTGGAACAACACACCGAAACGCCGCTCAACCTTCGAGCGCTCCTGCTCGGATAAGGTCGGCAAGTTTTTACCGAAGACCTTCACATCCCCTTCATTGGGCCGACGCAAGCCGACAATGCTGCGCAACAGCACCGACTTGCCGCTACCAGACCCGCCGACCACGGCGAGAATTTCACCTTTGTACAAATCGAGGTCGAGGTTTTCATGCACGCTTTGACTGCCGAAGCGATTGCACAGCCCACGGACTTCGATCACCGCCTCGGAAGGCGCTCGGGGTAAACGACTCACCAGCCCATCTCCATGAAAAACAGCGCGGCCACGGCGTCGAGCACGATCACCACGAAAATCGACTGGACCACGCTGGACGTGGTATGCGCGCCGACAGACTCGGCGCTGCCGCTGACTTTGAAACCTTCGAGGCAGCCAATCGAGGCGATCAGAAACGCGAAAATCGGTGCTTTGACGATCCCCACCAGAAAATGCTGCACACCAATGTCCGATTGCAGCAGCGACAGGAACATTGCCGGCGAAATATCCAGCGACACCGCACAGACCACACCACCCCCAATAATCCCGGAGAGCATCGCCAGAAAAGTCAGCATCGGTAACGCTACCAGCAGGGCCAGGACGCGCGGCACCACCAGCAATTCCATTGGGTCGAGGCCCAAGGTGCGGATGGCGTCGATTTCTTCGTTGGCCTTCATCGAGCCGATCTGCGCGGTGAATGCGCTGGCGGTGCGCCCGGCCATCAGGATCGCCGTCAGCAACACCGCGAACTCGCGCAGAAAGGAAAAGGCCACCAGGTCCACGGTGAACACCGTGGCACCGAAACTGGCCAACACCGTCGCCCCGAGAAACGCCACCACCGCGCCCACCAAGAAGGTCAGCAGGGCGACGATGGGCGCGGCGTCGAGACCGGTTTGTTCAATGTGCGCGACCATCGGCGTGATGCGCCAGCGCTTGGGCTGAAACAGACCACGGCCGATGGTTTCGATAATCAGCCCGACGAAGCCCAACAGTTGCAGGGTGTCCTGCCAGACCGCGTCCACCGCGCGGCCAATGCGGGTCAGCAATTGAATACTGACGCTGATTTCCGGTTCCTTGATCGGCACACAGAAGTCGGTCATTGAGCGGTAAATGGTCTGCAACAGGGCGCGATCGGCGGTGGTCAGCGTGCAATCGGGGTGTTCGGCGGATCGGCCGAGGCGCTCGGTCCCCAACAGCTCGACCAACAGCGAGGCACCGGCGGTGTCGAGGGCGCCCAGACTGTTCAGATCGATGTGGGTGTCGTCGTCGTACTGGCCGCGAAGCTTTTCGCACAAGGTCTTGAGATCGGCGTAATGGGCAAGCGTCCAGTCACCCGTAACCCGCAGTTGAGCAGGGGAGTGAGAGGCGTCCAATTGGGCATTACCGGCCATTGTGCTGCTGCTCATAAGCTCCGTGCTTGTTCGGTTAATACGCAGAGCTACGTAATAGCACGAACCGCATTACTTTTCTTTGGTCGGTGTGCTGTCCGTGACGATGAAGCGCAGCACGCCGATAACCTGGCCGTCTTCGGTCAACACCCGGACCTGCCATTTGCCCGCCGGGTTACCCGGGAAATTCTGTTTGTGGGTCCAGGCGCGGTAGCCTTCCTTGCGTCCACCATGGATATCCAGCGGGATGCGGTCGACCTCTTTGCCGTTGAACTGCCACACGTGATAAATCCGTTCATCCAGACCACGCGGGGCGTTGATCGCGGTGTAGGCATACAGCCCGCCGCCACGAATCTGCTCGGCAGTCACTTCATCCAGGCTTTCACCGGGGGTGCGGTCCTGCATTTGCGTGCTGATTGCCACGTCGGTCATCCACAGGGTCGCCGGCGGCACCCACGAACGCAGGACCCAACCGAGGGCGCCGATGCCCAGGGTGATACTGAGGATCGCCAAAGCGTTGCGCACGGTGCGGATCGGGAAGATCGACGCCAGACTCGGGAACGACAGCAGCACGGAGATCCCCAGCGCCAGCTTGAAACTCTGGGACGTGGTGAGGTGCATGATGACGGGCAGGGCGGTCAGCAACGCCGCAAACAGCGTCAGGGTATGCAGCGCCAGGAACGCCCAGCGCCGGGGCGCCAGCCATTTGTAGTAGAGCGGGTCGATGATGGAAATCAGCGCCGCGATGCTCAACAGCCCGGTGAAGAATAATTGGCCGCTGTTCCAGGTGGTGGTGATGAAAAAGAACGGCAGGACGAAGAACAGGCTTTCCTGGTGGATCATCTGCGTGGCGTAACGCAGCAGCGGCTGGGGAATCTCGCGCTTGAAGATTTTGGTGAACAGCCGGGTGAGGCTGTTTTCCAGCATCAGCCAGACCCAGCTGAGCACCATGATGATGGTGATCCAGGTCGCCAGGCCTTGTTGGCGATCCACCAGGATGAAGCTGCCGACACCCGAGATGAAACCACCGAGCGCGATGACCCCCGGATAGCGCTTCATCAATTCCAGGATGCGCTGGACGTATTGGGTCAGGATCGGCATTCGGCGGTTCACATTCGTCGTAGGAAATTTCCTCGACAGGTTACCCGCCGGGGGCCCCCATGGCGAGGCCCGCCCTTGTAGCAGCTGCCGAAGGCTGCGCTCGGCAGCTGCTACACGGTGGGTGGTGTCCTTCTGTACAAGCGCCAGCCCAATAAGCCGAGCACCAGCAACCCCAACACCCCGGCAATCACCCACATCAACTGGTCATCACCCATCAGCGGCTTCTCGATCCGCAGATACCCGGGCTGCAGCAGCAACTCACGCAACGCCTTGTTCGCTTCCTCCAGCGTCACCCCTTGCAGTTCCCTCGCCGGATCGGCGAAGCGCCCGTCCTCATAGTCGCCAAGGGCACTCCAGTAATAATCCGCCAGCGCGCTATTGCCTTGCACGGCCCAGGCCTGACGGGCGATGGCCGCCTGCTTGAGACGGTTGAAGGTGTCGGCGTCGAGACCGTCCTTGAGCAGCTGCGCCTTCAGCTCCTCAAGGACCCGTTCAGCCTGAGGCACATCATCGCGCTCAAGGTCGGCGTTCAGGCTCATAAAGCCTACACCGCCGAACAACTCGCGTTCTGCCGAAGGGCCGTAGGACAAGCTATGGACCAGACGCATCTGGCGATACAGCGCCCAGTCCAGATAGTCCTTGAGCAGGTCGAACGTCTCATCGTGCTCATCCTCCAGCACCGGCTCCGGCACCAGCCAGTGCAACTTGGCCCCATCGCCGACGAAGCCACTGCTCAGCGTGCGCTCGTGGGCGGCACTGGAGCGAATTTCCGGCAGAGGCAAGTGTTCGCTCGGGTCGACCGCAACAAGCTCACCCCAGGCCCGTTCCAGATAGGCCGGCAGCAAGCGGTCGAGGTCACCCACCATGATCAGCGTCATGTTGTTAGGCGCGTACCAGAGCTTGCGCACCTTCTCCAGTTGTTCACGGGTCAGGTGATCGACTTCAGCGCGCTGTGGGCACTTGAGGCCCAGTTCCACCGCCAGCTGGTTACTGGCCGTGTGGCCAAGGTCCTGGCGATCCAGCCAACGTCGCAGATGAGTGTAATGGCCACCATCCTCGCGCTCGACCACTTGCTTGGCGGCGCTAATGGCGTTGTCGTCGATGCGGGTCTGGGTCAGCAGCGCCAGCAACAGGTCGAGGACCTTGCGCTGGTTTTTCGCCGGGGCTTCGATGACGAACGTGGTGTCGGCGTTGCTGGTGTAGGCGTTCCACTCACCACCCAGCGCCTGCATGCGCTCCTCCAGCCCCCCTTCGCCAGTGGCGTCGATGCCGCTGAACAATAAGTGTTCGAGCAGATGGGGCAGTTCTTTGTCGTCGCAATTGAAATCATCCAGACCAACACCGACCACCAGGCGAATCGCCACATGCCCGCGGTCAGCGCCCGGTTTGAGCAGCAATTGCAGGCCATTGGGCAGCGTATAGCCCTCGACCTGAAAACGATCCAGGGCAAACGAAGGAAGTGAACCGAGCAACAAACAGGCGAACAACAGACAACGCATAACAGGTTTCCATACGGCTGATTGGAGATCCGTGTCGCTTTCCGGCAGCCATCGCGAACAGGCTCGCTCCCACAGTTTCACCGAAGCTCCAGTGTGGGAGCGAGCCTGCTCGCGATGCTTTTAAGCCAGAACCCATGTAACTGACTGATCACACTGCCAGACGTTCAAGGCGAATGCGTGATGTCCGCGAAATCGTCGACCGATAATGCCCCCGTGTCGGACGTTTCCAGCACCACATACGCGCTGCTGCAAAACAGCGAATTCAAACGTTTCATGTCGGCGATCAGCTCCAGGTGCAGCGAACTGGTCTCGATACTTTGCACAATCTTACGTTGCAAGCGGCTGACATGGGCATGGGCCAAACGCCTTTCCTGTGCACGAAAGCGACGTTTTTCCCGCAACAACTGACGGGCACTTTCCTTGTCGGAACTCAGGAATACGGACAGCCCCAAGCGCAGATTGGAGATTAGCTGACTGTGCAGCCCGGCCAATTCCTCCAGACCCACCTCGGAAAAAGACCGGCGCTGCGAGGTTTTCTGCTGCTGAACCTTGCGCAACATGCGTTCGATCAGGTCGCTGGCGAGTTTGAGGTTGATCGCCAACTCAATGATTTCTGCCCAGCGCCGGCTGTCCTGGTCGCTGAGGTCTTCGCGGGGCATTTGTGCCAGGTAGAGCTTGATCGCGCTGTAGAGCGCTTCGACATCATCGGTCAGGCGGCGCATTTCCTGGGTCACGGCGGTTTGCTTGCCGCGCAGCACATCAAGCATCGCTTCGAGCATGTTGTCGATCAGATCGCCCATGCGCAGGGTTTCCCGCGCCGCATTGGCCAGCGCCAGGCTCGGCGTATCCAGCGCAGTCGGGTCGAGGTGCCGGGGTTTGGCCATTCCGTTGACGACCGGCCGCTCTGGCAACAGCCAGGTGCATAGCCTGGCCATCCCTGCGACAGTCGGCACCAGAATCAAGCAACGGACGGTGTTGTAGAGCAGGTGGAAGCCGATGACCGTTTCCTGAGGACTGAAGTCCAGACCATCGAGCCAGTGCACCAATGGGTTAAGCACCGGGATGATCAACACCAGGCCAATCAGTTTGTACAACAGGCTGCCCAACGCCACTTGGCGCCCGGCGGAGTTCTGCATGCTGGTGCTGAGAAACGCGAGAATGCCGCTGCCGATATTGGCGCCGATTACCAGACCGATGGCCACGGGCAAACTGATGACCTTGGCGCCGGCCAGCGTCGCCGTCAGCAACACCGCGGCCAGGCTCGAGTAGGAGATCATCGCGAACAATGCGCCGACCAAAGCGTCGACCAGAATGTCGCCGGTCAACGAGGCAAAGATCACCTTCACCCCTTTTGCGTGGGTGATCGGCGCAGCCGATTCGACGATCAGTTGCAGCGCCAGAATGATCAACCCAAGGCCAATGGCGACGCGGCCCATCTGCCCGAGCCGGGTTTGTTTGCGCGACAGGAAGAAAATCACCCCGACAAAAATCAGCAGCGGCGACAGCCAGGAAAGGTCCAGGGTCAGCACCCGCGCCATCAGTGCCGTACCGACGTCGGCCCCCAACATGGTCACCAGCGCCGGGGTCAACGCCATCAGGCCTTGCCCGACAAACGAAGTGACGAGCATGGCGGTGGCGTTACTGCTCTGGACCATAGCGGTTACGACGATCCCGGCGATAAACGCCAGCCAGCGTTTGGACATGTTCTGGCCAATCACATGGCGCAGATTGGTACCGTAAACCCGCAAAATGCCGGTTCGGACGATGTGCGTGCCCCAGATCAACAAGGCCACGGCCGATAACAAATTGAGCAGGGTGAGCATAAAGGCCCCCTGTGGTGGTCGCGCCCCAGAGGGGCAAATTGACGGTACCGCGCGTTCTTCTACGTTCTGTACTTAAGCTGTAGTTGGCTAACGGTCTGGGCGCCAGCATTGCACAGCTAAAGACGCGAATGAAACAAAACTGTCATGAAAACAGTTTTAGGGAATGGAGGAAAAAGAGGAAGTTTTTGGGCTGCACAAAACAAATGTGGGAGCGAGCTTGTTCGCGATGGGGCCTTCACATTCAACAGTGCTGTTGACTGAAAGACCGCTATCGCGAGCAAGCTCGCTCCCACAGGGTATTGCGGTGACGTTTGGGTTATTGGCCCGGAATGTCCTTGCGCAGTTTCACCGGATCTTGCTGTTTCTTCTTTTTCGCGATGGCAGTGCGCATCTTGATGTTGATCGCTTCAACCGCCAGCGAGAACGCCATGGCGAAGTAGACGTAGCCTTTTGGCACGTGTACGTCCAGGGATTCGGCAATCAGCACGGTACCGACGATCAGCAGGAACGACAGCGCGAGCATCTTCAGCGACGGGTGCTTGTCGATGAACTCGCTGATGGTGCCGGACGCCCACATCATCACCAGCACAGCCACGACGATCGCGGCGACCATGACCGGAACATGGGAGACCATGCCGACGGCGGTGATTACCGAATCCAGCGAGAACACGATGTCAATGATCGCGATCTGGATGATGGTGTAGAGGAAGTTGCCGCCCTTGCCGCTCGGCTCTTCGTTGGTTTCGTCTTCACCTTCCAGCGCGTGGTACATCTCTTGCGAGCTCTTCCACAGCAGGAACAGACCACCGAAGAACAGGATCAGGTCTCGCCCGGAAATACCCTGGCCGAACACCTCGAACAGGTCGGCCGTGAGGCGCATGACCCAGGTGATCGACAGCAGCAACAGGATCCGCGTGATCATGGCCAGGGCCAGACCGAAAATCCGGGTGCGCGCCTGCATGTGCTTGGGCATGCGGCTGACCAGGATCGAAATCATGATGATGTTATCGATACCCAAGACGATTTCCAGGGCGGTCAGGGTAAAGAAGGCAACCCAGATTTCAGGGTTGGTCAGCCATTCCATGTGTATTCCTTTGAGCGAGTGTTAAACCACAAAGGGCCTAGGCTTCAAACTGCGAAGCCGGGACCCGTTGTGGTAAGTCTTGGGCTTATAGAGTGCTGAACAGCGGAAAAATCCCCATCAGCAACGCGGCAACCAGTATGCACATGCACACCAGCACGGCCCATTTCAGGGTAAAGCGCTGATGGTCACCGAATTCAATACCGGCCAGGGCCACCAACAAATAGGTCGATGGTACCAGCGGGCTCAGCAAGTGGACGGGCTGACCGACGATCGAGGCACGTGCCATTTCCACTGCGGTTATACCGTAATGACTGGCTGCTTCGGCAAGCACTGGTAACACGCCGTAATAAAATGCGTCGTTCGACATGAAAAACGTAAACGGCATGCTCACCAGCGCAGTGATCACGGCCAGGTACGGCCCGAGGAAATCCGGGATGACCCCCAGCAGGCTTTTGGACATCGCGTCGACCATGCCGGTGCCGGACAGGATACCGGTGAAGATACCGGCTGCGAAGATCAGGCCGACTACCGACAACACGCTACCGGCGTGAGCCGCAACGCGATCCTTCTGCATTTGCAGGCAAGGATAGTTGACGATCATCGCGATACTGAACGCCACCATGAACAGCACCGGCAGCGGCAACAGGCCGGCGATCAGGGTGCACATCAGGGCCAGGGTCAGCAAACCGTTGAACCAGATCAGCTTCGGACGACGGGCGTCAGGGAACTGCGAAACGCTGATTTCACTGTGGTCGATTTCATCGCCGGCCAGGTGCAACTCACCCAGGCGCGCACGCTCGCGTTTACCGTAGAAGTAAGCAATCGCCAGGATCGCCACCACACCGGCCAGCATGGCGGGGATCATCGGAACGAAAATATCCGACGGGTCCACATGCAGGGCGCTGGCCGCACGCGCGGTAGGGCCACCCCACGGGGTCATGTTCATCACGCCACCGGCGAGGATGATCAGGCCGGCCATGATCCGCGGGCTCATGCCGATGCGGCTGTAGAGCGGCAACATGGCGGCCACGCAGATCATATAAGTGGTCGCGCCGTCCCCATCGAGGGAAACGACGAGCGCCAGTACGGCGGTGCCGACCGAAACTTTCAGCGGGTCGCCCTTGACCAGTTTGAGGATCTTGCGCACGGCCGGGTCAAACAGGCCGGAGTCGATCATCAGGGCGAAATACAGAATGGCGAACATCAGCATCACGCCGGTCGGCGCAAGCTTGGTGATGCCTTCGAGCATCATCGGACCGATCTTCGGCGCAAAACCGCCGAACAGGGCAAAGACGATCGGGATGATGATCAAGGCGATCAGCGCGGACAGGCGCTTGGTCATGATCAGGAACATGAACGTGATGACCATGGCAAAGCCAAGGAAAGTCAGCATGGGAATACTCCAGGCGTAGCGCGGCTAGGGGAAATGGGCTGGGATCAGCGCAGAACGGGAAGCACGAGGCGTACGGGCGGAGTGACAGCGAAGCGGCGGGTAGCAAAGGACATCAGGATCACCATTGTTGTTGTTAAATGGGCCGTGCGAGCGATAAAACACTCATTGGCCAACCGGTCTGTTGCCGGCAGTGGGGGCGATCCTAATCGGGGAAGCTTTCAGCCAGCTTTCGCCGGTAAAAGCATTGCGCGGATGGGCGACCGGTCGTCGGACCGGTTTATGCAGATGGACCGGGTTGCGGCCTTCGCGAGCAGGCTCGCACACAATAAATCTGTGGCCACGGAAGCCTGACCGTGGGAGCAAGTCTGCTCGCGAAGGGTCAGTACATAGGCAACAGGAGGAAACAGCATGGCCAACATTCACACCGGCGGCTGCCACTGCGGACATCTGCGCTATCAATTCAACGGGCCGTTGCACGACATCGCCCACTGTCATTGTTCGATTTGCCGACGGGTCAGCGGCGGGATCGTCACCACCTGGATCACCGTGCCCGCTTCAGCCTTTCAATGGCTGAAAGGAACACCCGCGCGGTACGAATCTTCTTCAACCGGGGTGCGCAATTTCTGCTCGAACTGTGGGGCGCAACTGACGTTCATGAACCCTCTCAGCCCCGAGAGCATCGACGTCACCATCGCCACCTTCGACCATCCAGAGCTGGCACCGGCCGAGCGGCATATATGGACCGACAGCCGCTTGCCCTGGCTGCACCTGGACGAACACTTGCCCGGCGAAGCAGAAGAAACGACCTGATCAAAAAATAGACAAGTCCAGGGGCCGGATCGCGCCCATCCAGATCGCGTGCTCGGTGTGATCGAGCAAGTCATTACCGGTGTCCGGGTGCAAGAACACCACCAACCCGTTGCGATTGAGCGCCAGCCACGGCAGCACGTCACCAATGAGTTCGGGCCCGAACGCCAGTTGGCAGCTCCAGTCCGGGTGCGGGCCGACCGGGCGTTCGTGTACGCGGCCCATTTTTAGCGAGAACAACTGCGCCGCCTGTTCGCACAGTGTCCGAGCCTGATTGATGGTGCTGGCGTCGAAATACACATGGGCGTGATAACCCTTGATCTGCTGCATCTGAATCCCTCTGAAACCCGGTCGAACCCTCACCGCTTCCTACAGGTCACACCCCATATATGCAGGAAACAAGGAACTTCAGCCATGAAAAATGCCGAAACCCCAGTGGTAAAAGTGGTGCTTTATGGTGCCATGAGTAGCCTGGGCAGTGCGCTGATGGCTGAAATGCTGCGGCGCCAACATGAAGTGATCGCCATTCTGGACGACCTGACGGCGCTGGCGCCACGCCCGGGCCTGCGCACAAAAACCGGCGACCTGTTTGAAGCAGAGCGCGTGAAACAAAGCGTGGCGGGGTGCTCAGCCGTGATCTGTTTACTGGACGCGCCAGGATTGCCGTTCAACAGCGAATACGTCGAAAAAACCATCGTGCCCGGTCCGGTCGAGCAAGTGCTTGCCGTGGATGCGTTGATCGAGGGCATGCAGGCAGCAGGCATTGCGCGGTTGTTTCTGGTGGGTGATTTTGAATTGCTGGACGATCCGGAAATAGACGATCGATTGCAGCGCCACGCCGCCGAAGAAATCCGCGAAGCGCTGCAAAACAGTACATTGCACTGGACATTGGTCAATGCACCGCGCGGCGTTGCCGGCCTGACAATCGAGCACTTCAGCCATGTCAGCAGCAGCCTCGAACCGGGGTTGGCCGAACCCCTTCAGCGGTTGAACCGCGTGGCCGTCGGGATTGCCGATGAGCTAAGGCTGAACCTGCACGTTGGCGAACACGTGAATTTCATCGCGGCTCAAACTAAACAGCAATAGAGGGCAATGGCAGGCCATTAAGCGATTGCGCGCTACTGGCCTGTTCCTCCATCAACCAGTCCACAAATTGTTGAATCAATGCCCCGCGCCGTTTTCGCTGGGGCAGGACCACGTAATAACCCAGCCTGGAAATTACCGTCTCGGCAATCGGCCGACACAACAAATCCTGCGCCAGCAAGTTATCCACAAGGTGCCGCCAGCCAATCGCTACGCCTTGTCCGCCAATCGCCGCTTGAATCAATAGCGTGTAATTGTCGAAGCGCAACTGCCCCGGTGCGGGTGCCGACGTTATCCCCAACTCGCGAAACACACCGCTCCAGTCGAACCAGTTACTGCTGTTTTCACCCCTTAAATGAAGCAGCGGAAACTCCAGCAACGACCGTGCAGACAAGGGCAGGGAACGATCCTTGAGCAACAACGGGCTGCACACTGGAAACACTTCTTCGCTGAACAGCCAATGGCTTTCACCTTGCTTGAAGCGTCCGTCGCCAAACAACACAGCCACATCAATATCGGTGCGCAGCATGTTGTGGCTGCGTTCACTGGTGACCAGGCTGACGTCCACCTGTGGATTGGCTTTGTGAAAACGGTGCAGACGCGGCATCAGCCAATACGCCGCGAACGCAAAGTCGGTCGCGACTTGCAGCACCTCATGTTGCTGCTGTGCGCTGATCGCGCTCAATCCCGCGTCGATATTCTGTAAACCGAGTTGAACTTGGTCAAAAAGAATATTCCCGGCTTCTGTCAATTCAATCCCGCGATAAATGCGGTCAAACAACCGCGTGGCGAGTTGCTCCTCCAATCGCTTGATCTGCTGACTCACCGCCGGCTGCGTGGTGCCAAGCTCCACCGCCGCCGCGGTAAAGCTGCGATGACGGGCGGCAGCTTCGAAGGCACGAAGCAGGTCGAGCGATAGATCACCAAGGGCGTCATACATAAGCTGGGCTAATCCTAGTCATTGCCTGGCATGGGCTTTACCACAAAGTGCATGGGTAACATGCTCGATCGCAGCACTCTCGCATAAATATTCACTATGGAATGCCGCGATCACATGAAGCGCAAGAACATTCTTTTCATCATGGCCGATCAAATGGCCGCACCAATGTTGCCGTTCTACGGCCCTTCGCCCATCAAACTACCGAATTTGAGCCGCCTCGCCGCCGAAGGCGTGGTGTTCGACGCGGCTTATTGCAACAGCCCCCTATGCGCGCCGTCGCGCTTTACCCTGGTCAGCGGTCAATTGCCGAGCAAGATCGGCGCTTACGATAACGCGGCCGATTTCCCCGCTGATGTACCGACCTACGCCCATTACCTGCGTCGCCTCGGCTACCGCACTGCACTGTCCGGCAAGATGCATTTTTGCGGCCCGGACCAACTCCACGGCTACGAAGAACGCCTGACCAGCGACATCTACCCGGCAGACTACGGTTGGGCCGTGAATTGGGATGAGCCGGATGTGCGTCCGACCTGGTATCACAACATGTCGTCGGTACTGCAAGCCGGGCCGTGCGTGCGCACTAATCAGCTGGATTTTGACGAAGAGGTGGTGTTCAAGGCCCAGCAGTACCTGTTCGATCACATTCGTGAGGACGGCGACCAGCCGTTTTGCCTGACCGTTTCGATGACACATCCGCACGACCCGTACACGATTCCCAAGGCTTTCTGGGACATGTACGACGATGCCGACATTCCGTTGCCTGAAGCCCCGGCACAGACTGCACTCGATCCGCACTCCCAGCGTTTGCTCAAGGTTTACGACCTGTGGGATAAACCGCTGCCTGTGGATAAGATTCGCGATGCGCGCCGTGCCTACTTCGGTGCGTGCAGCTATATCGACAGCAACGTCGGCAAACTCCTGCAAACACTCGAGGAAACCGGTCTGATTGACGACACCATCATCGTATTCTCTGGCGACCATGGCGACATGCTCGGCGAGCGCGGACTCTGGTACAAAATGCACTGGTACGAAATGGCCGCCCGTGTGCCCCTGTTGATAAGTGCGCCGGGGCAGTTCGGGGCTGGGCGGGTCAGCGCCGCCGTTTCCACCGCCGACCTGCTGCCGACCTTCGTGGAACTGGCCGGCGGCTCGCTGGAGCCTGGCTTGCCGCTGGACGGTCGTTCGCTGGTTTCGCACCTGCAAGGGCAGGGCGGTCATGACGAAGTGTTCGGCGAATACATGGCCGAAGGCACCATCAGCCCGGTGATGATGATCCGTCGCGGCGCTTACAAATTCATCTACAGCGAAGATGATCCCTGCCTACTCTTCGACGTACACAATGACCCGCGCGAACAGGAAGAACTCAGCCAATCGCCGCAATATCTTCAGCTTTTCGAAGAATTTCTGGCCGAAGCACGCGCCAAATGGAACATCCCGGCGATTCACCAACAAGTGCTCGCCAGCCAGCGGCGCCGTCGTTTCGTTGCCGAGGCGTTGACCATCGGCAAGCTGAAGAGCTGGGATCACCAGCCGCTGGTGGACGCCAGTCAGCAGTACATGCGCAACCACATCGACCTCGATGATCTGGAGCGCAAAGCACGTTATCCACAACCCTGCCAAAACCAATAATGTTAAGGGGAAGTCCATGCAAAAGTTATCCACAGTACTGACGGTCGGGCTTTTGGCTCTGGGCAGCGCATCGGCCTTTGCCGATCAAAGCTGCGAGACGGTGAAAATGGCCGACCCTGGCTGGAGCGACATCGCCGCGACCAACGCCATCACCGGGTTTCTGCTGGACGGCATGGGCTACAAGGCCAAGGTCGACACTCTCGCGGTGCCGATTACCTTCGGCGGGTTGAAGGATGGCCAGGTCGACGTGTTCCTGGGTAACTGGATGCCGGCGCAGCAGGGCTTCTACGACAAGTTCGTGGCCACCGGCGATGTCACACAGTTGGCGAAGAACCTAGATGGCACCGAGTTCACCCTCGCCGTTCCCGACTATGTGTGGGACGCGGGTGTGCATAACTTTGCCGACCTGAACAAATTTGCCGACAAGTTCGACAAGAAGATCTACGGCATTGGCTCGGGCGCGCCAGCGAACATCTCGTTGCAGGAAATCATCAAGAAAAACGACTTCGACATGGGCCAGTGGAAGCTGGTCGAGTCCAGCGAGCAGGCGATGTTGGCCGAAGTGTCTCGCGCAGTAAAAAAACAGAAATTCGTGACCTTCCTCGGCTGGACCCCGCACCCGATGAACGTGCAGCTGAAAATGCATTACCTGAAGGGCGGCGAGAAGTACTTCGGTGACACCGGCAGCGTGCATACCCTGACCCGCAAGGGCTACGCCGAAGCTTGTCCGAATGTGGGCAAACTGCTGACCAACCTGAGTTTCACCCAGGACATGGAGAACAGCATCATGGCCGAGGTGGTGAACAAGAAAGTCAGCAATGCGGATGCAGCCAAAGCATGGATCAAGGCCAACCCGGCAGTGCTGGACAAGTGGCTGGAGGGCGTGAAGACAGCCGATGGCAAAGATGCGTTGCCAGCGGTCAAAGCCAAACTCTAAACCCATGTGGGAGCGAGCCTGCTCGCGAAGGGGCCGTCAGATCCGACAATTATGTCGACTGACACTCCGCATTCGCGAGCAGGCTCGCACCCACAAAGGGAACATTAGGCTTGCGTCCTGCTACCCTTGCGCCAAAACCCCATCCGAGAGGACCCATGGCCTTCCCCAGCCGCCATTCACTCTTTCCCTTCCTCAGTTGGTTGCCCCGGCAAACCCGCGCGAGCGTCGGACGCGACCTGATCGTCGGCCTCAGCGGGGCGATTCTTGCGTTGCCGCAGTCCATTGCCTACGCACTGATCGCCGGTCTCCCACCGGAATACGGCTTGTATGCCGCGATCATCCCGGTGTTGATCGCGTGCCTGTGGGGTTCGTCGTGGCATTTGATCTGCGGTCCTACGGCAGCGATTTCCATTGTCCTGTTCGCCAGCGTCAGTCCGCTGGCCGTCCCCGCGTCACAGGACTACATCACGCTGATCCTGCTGCTGACGCTCCTGGCCGGTATTTTCCAATGGCTGCTCGGCATGCTGCGGTTCGGTGCCTTGGTGAATTTCGTCTCGCATTCGGTGGTGTTGGGTTTCACCCTCGGCGCGGCGGTGGTAATTGCCATCGGGCAGTTGCCGAACTTGATGGGGCTGGATTTGCCCAGCCAGGCCACGGCGCTGGATAGCTTCCTGACGCTGTTCAAACACCTCGGTGCTTTGGATAAACCGTCGTTCGCACTGGGACTGGCGACGGTCGTCGTCGGCGTGGTGTTGAAGATGTTGCTGCCTCGCTGGCCGACCCTGTTGATCACGCTGGTCCTCGGCGGGCTGGTGGTGTGGCTGTGGCCATCGATGTTCGGCCATGTGAAGTTGGTCAGCGCCTTTGTCGGGCGCTTGCCGCCGTTCAGCCCGGTGCCGCTGGATCTGGACTTGATCCTGCGCCTGCTGCCAAGCGCGGTGGCGGTGGGCATGCTGGGATTGGTGACCAGCCTGTCGATTGCCCGCTCGTTGTCGGCCCGCTCGCAGCAATTGCTCGACGCTAATCAGGAAGTCCGCGCCCAAGGCCTGTCGAACATCGTCGGCGCGCTTTTTTCCGGCTCGCTGTCAGCCGGATCCTTCACACGTTCGGGTTTGAGTTATGAAGCCGGTGCCTGCTCACCAATGGCCGGGGTGTTCTCGGCCGTGTGGGTCGCACTGTTCGCGATCTTCGGTGCAGGCTTAATCGCTCACATCCCGATCCCGGCCATGGCCGGCAGCATTCTGCTGATCGCCTGGGGGCTGGTCGACCATCGCGGCATACGGGCGCTGTTGCGCGTCAGCCACGCGGAATTCGTGGTGATGGCGCTGACCTGTGTCGCCACGTTGCTGCTGGAGTTGCAAACGGCGATTTATGCCGGGGTGCTCGCTTCATTGTTCTTCTACCTCAAGCGCACCTCACAACCGCGAGTCCAGCATTCGCGCGAAGGGGATGAAGATATTTTGCGGGTGGGTGGTTCGATCTTCTTCGGCGCCAGCCATTACCTGCAAGTGCGCCTGCAACGCCTGCACGGTGCGCGCGTTGTGATCGAGGCGCAGCAGATCAACTTCATCGATTATTCAGGGGTGGAGATGTTGCATCAGGAAGCGCGGCGACTGCTTAAGCAAGATCGCAGCCTGACGCTGCGGCGGGCGAGGCCGCAGGTGGTGGAGGAGCTGAGAAAGCTGGAAGGGGCGCAGAAGTGCCCGATCCGGTTTGAGGATTGATCCGACTTCGCGGCGATCCCTTGTAAGAGAGCCTGCTCGCGATTGGCCGGTACATTCAAACATTGATGGCGCCTGACACTCTGCCATCGCGAGCAGGCTCACTCTTACACTGATTACAGTGTCAGCTGACGGCGCAGTTCGGCCAGTACCGGCGCCGTATCCGGGCGCACGCCGCGCCACAGGAAGAAGGCTTCTGCCGCTTGCTCCGCGAGCATGCCCAAACCATCCATCGACACCGCCGCGCCCTGTTCCGTGGCCCAACGGCAGAACGAAGTCGGCTCCTTGCCATACATCATGTCGTAGCAAACGGTCTTGCCCGGTTCGATCAAGCTGACGGCAATCGGCGGCACATCACCGGACAGGCTCGCCGACGTCGCGTTGATGATCAGGTCCACCGATTCCTTCAACCAATCGAACCCACTGGCCGACACCGGCCCCAGGTCCGCGAACAATTCCGCCAGCAACTCAGCTTTTTCCACCGTACGGTTGGCGATGATCACCGAGGCCGGTTGCTCGGCCAGTAAGGGTTCCAACGCACCACGAACCGCGCCGCCCGCGCCGAGCAGCAGGATACGTTTGCCCTTGAGGCTGAAACCGGCGTTGACCGTCAAATCGCGCACCAGCCCGGCGCCGTCGGTGTTATCCCCCAGCAGGCTGCCATCGGCGAGTTTGCTCAAGGTGTTCACCGCACCAGCTCGTTGCGCACGCTCCGTCAGGCTGTCGGCCAGGCGAAAGGCGTCTTCCTTGAACGGCACCGTCACATTGGCGCCGCGACCTTCACGGAAAAACGCCCGGGCGAAGTCGGAAAAATCGTCGAGCGGCGCCAGCGAGGTGCTGTAGTCCAGTTGCTGAGCGGTCTGCTCGGCAAACAAGCGGTGGATCAGCGGCGACTTGCTGTGGCCAATCGGGTTACCGAATACGACGTAACGGTCCATCAGAACTCCTCGTTCAGGCCTCGGCCAACCAATCGCGGTCTTGCAGGAAATACTCGGTCAAGCGCGCTTCTTCGCTGCCCGGTTCGGCTTTCCAGTCGTAGCTCCAGCGCACTTGCGGCGGCAGCGACATCAGGATCGACTCGGTACGCCCGCCCGATTGCAGGCCGAACAAGGTGCCACGGTCGTAGACCAGGTTGAATTCGACGTAACGGCCACGGCGAAATTCCTGGAATTCACGCTGCTTGGCGGTGAACGCATCGTGCTTGCGGCGCTGCACGATTGGCAGGTACGCGTCGATGTACGCGTCGCCGATGGCGCGCATGAACGCGAAGCTGGTGTCAAAGTCCCACTCGTTCAAATCATCAAAGAACAGGCCACCGATGCCGCGCGGCTCGTGGCGATGCTTGATGTGGAAATAGCTGTCGCACCAGGCTTTGTAGCGCGAATAGACGTCCGGCCCGAACGGCGTACACGCCTGCTCGGCAACGCGGTGCCAGTGCACGCAGTCTGCTTCATTGCCGTAATAAGGGGTCAGGTCGAAACCGCCGCCGAACCACCAGACCGGTTCTTCACCTTCTTTTTCAGCGATGAAAAAGCGCACGTTGGCGTGGGAAGTCGGCACATGGGGGTTGTGCGGGTGAATCACCAGCGACACGCCGAGGGCTTCGAAGCCCCGGCCGGCCAATTCTGGCCGATGGGCGCTGGCGGAGGGTGGGAGACCGCTGCCAAAGACGTGGGAAAAGTTGACGCCACCCTTTTCGATCACTGCGCCGTTTTCGATCACTCGCGTGCGACCGCCACCGCCGGCAGGCCGGATCCAGGCGTCTTCGACGAAGCGTGTGCCGCCGTCTTCGGCTTCGAGGGCCGCGCAAATACGGTCTTGCAGGTCGAGCAGGTAGGCTTTTACGGCCTCGGTGCGGGTTGTCATGTCATCACCTTGAATCGGGCAAAGCTGCGCGGCGCATCGATGGCCGGCGGCAAATTGCTGCGTAGGATAACACTGCACCTTGCTCCACCGCAGTTGACGAAGATCAGGGTTAGGAGTCCGATAGGGCGCTTGGCAAATGACCTAAGGAGAGTTCTGATGGCAAAGCGAATCCAGTTCCGCGCCCATGGCGGCCCCGAAGTGCTCGAGTACGTCGATTACCAACCCGCAGAGCCCGGCCCACAGCAGGTCCGCGTCGCCAACAAGGCCATCGGCCTGAACTTCATCGACACCTATTACCGCAGCGGCCTCTATCCACCACCCGCCCTGCCATCGGGTCTGGGATCGGAAGGCGCGGGCATCGTCGAAGCGGTGGGCAGCGAAGTGACCCGCTTCAAGGTCGGTGACCGCGTGGCTTACGGCAGCGGCCCGTTGGGCGCTTACAGCGACGTTCACGTCTTGCCCGAGGCCAATCTGGTGCTGCTGCCGGAGGCGATCAGCTTCGAAACGGCGGCCGGGGTGATGCTCAAGGGCCTGACCGTGCAGTACCTGTTGCGTCAGACCTATGAACTCAAGGGGGGCGAAACCGTGCTGTTCCACGCCGCCGCCGGGGGTGTCGGTTCCCTGGCCTGCCAATGGGCCAGGGCGCTGGGCGTGAAGTTGATCGGCACGGTCAGCTCGCCGGAAAAAGCCGCACTGGCCAAGGCCAACGGTGCCTGGGCGACCATCGACTACAGCCATGAAAACGTCGCACAACGCGTACTGGAATTGACCGACGGGAAGAAGGTGCCGGTGGTGTACGACGGCGTGGGCAAAGACACGTGGCTGACGTCGCTCGATAGCGCAGCGCCTCGCGGGTTGGTGGTGAGCTTTGGCAATGCGTCAGGTGCGGTGGACGGGGTGAACCTGGGAATACTGGCGGCGAAGGGTTCGCTGTACGTAACCCGGCCGACGCTGGGGAGTTACGCCAACAATGCCGAGAACCTGCAGCGGATGGCGGATGAGTTGTTTGAGATGATCATCAGCGCAAAGCTGCACGTGGACATCAGTCACACGTATCCGCTGGCTGATGCGGCGAAGGCGCAGACCGAGTTGTCGGCACGACGGACTACCGGCTCGACTGTTCTGTTGCCTTGAGGGCCTCATCGCGGGCAAGCCCGGCTCCACAGGGATCACCGAAATCTGTGGGGGCCGGGCTTGCCCGCGATGAGCGATAACGCGGTATCAGCCCTGACGCACAACGTGGCCGGTCGCCAGATCCCGAATGACGCTCGGATTCTTGCGCCCCCCCAGGTTCCCGCCCAACACCAAATCCAGCTGACCACGGAAATACTGCTCCACGCGGATCCGCGTGCGCGCCGCCGGCCGTCCTTGTGGATTGGCCGAGGTCGACACCAGCGGCCCGACAATGGCGCACAAATCCCGCACCAGCGGATGATCGCTGACCCGCAACGCCACGGTTTCATGCACCCCGGTGATCCACTGCGGCAGCAGGTTCTGATGCGGCACCAGCCAGGTGTTCGGTCCCGGCCACGTGCTGGCCATGCGGTCCATCCACAGTTCCGGGAAGTCTTCGAAGAGGAAGTCGAACTGCCGGATATTGTCGGCAACCAAAATCAGCCCCTTACCCACAGACCGACCCTTGAGCATCAGCAGACGCTCCACCGCTTCTTCGTCCCACGGGTCGCAACCCAGCCCCCAGACCGCTTCGGTTGGATAGGCAATCACCGCCCCTGCGCGAACGGCTTGCGCGGCTTGTTGCACACGCCAACTGTTGACCATGAAAAACTCTCCGGAATAAGGCTCTGCGCAGTTTACCGATCTTCCTTATAAAACCTAGCTCACCCGCGCAAACCAGCGCCCGCTTTCGCAAACGGCGCGGCCCTCCATTTCCAGCTCGGTCAGCGCCGCCAGCACTTTGGGCAAGGCCCAGCCGCTGGTGACGGACAACGCTTCGCTGGTGTGCGGGGCCGCGTGCAACAGCATGAGCAATGGGTGAGTCACCGAAGGTGTCTCGGTGGACAACGGCAACTGTTGCCAGCCGCGCAAGGCTTCGAGGATATGTTCGATAGTTTCCACCAGCATCGCGCCGTCACGGATCAACTGATGACAACCCTTGGCGCCGGGATGATGGATCGATCCAGGAATCGCATACACCTCCCGACCTTGCTCCGCCGCCAGCCTCGCGGTGATCAACGAACCACTCGCCACGCTGGCTTCAACCACCAGCACACCAAGCGACAAACCGCTGATGATTCGATTGCGCCGGGGGAAGTTGCTGGCGGTGGGGCCGGCGTCCAGCGGGAACTCCGAAAGCACCGCACTGCCCGACGCAATCATGGCGTCGGCCAGTCGTCGATTGCGCTGTGGATAAAACTTTTCAAGTCCCGTGCCAAGTACACCGACCGTTCGCCCGCCCACATCCAGCGCGGCTTGATGCGCGGCCGCATCAATGCCCAGTGCCAGACCGCTGGTGATGACGAAACCGGCGCCGGCCAGACTGCGTGAGAATGCGGCAGCGGTGTCCATGCCCGGCCGTGAAGCGCGGCGACTGCCGACCATCGCCAGTTGCGGTTTTTCCAGAATCCCCGGATCGCCCGCCACGAACAACAGCGGCGGCGCGTCGCTGATTTCCGCCAGCAGCGCCGGATAGTCAGGCTGGTCCCACATCAGTAAATGCTGGCCCGGACGCTCTAGCCAGGCCAATGCGTGGCTGGCGCCATCGCGCACTTCGTTGACGCGGCGAGCCTCGGCGCACGCCAAGGGCAAGCCCAGCGAACGCCAGGCACTGGCCGGCGCGCTAATGGCTTTGGACGCCGAACCGAAGGCTTCAAGCAGCTTCTTGAATCGCGTCGGGCCGAGTTCCGGTAAACGGTGCAAACGTAAACGAGCTTCCAGTTCCGCGGGGGAAACGGGTGTAACGGCAGGCAGCGACATGGATCATCCTTGATCGTTATGGGCCCCGTTCAAACGGGAATAAGCTGTGGATAACTCTGTTGGTAACTTGTGGAGCCTGCTTACGGATTTCGCACCTTGTCCATCACGGCCAACGAGCGCGAAGCGTTGAGCACCAGCCCGTAGCTGAGCTTGTCGTAGGTGCGGAAAACCATCAGCAGTCCGGCCCGCTCATCGGGGATCTTCAGCGGCTGGCCAGTGATCCGGTCGCGCACGGTTTCGCCGGTTTTCATCACCACCAGCACGTTGCCTTCGACGAGGCCATCACGTTGCCCCTTGTTCAGCGTGACCACATCCAGCGCGCCAATCTGCGTCACGCCGCGCGGCACATCGATGATCAGCCCGTTAACCGGTGTTTTCGGCGCGCTGGGCATGAAGGTCGAGTTGATCGAGCGTTCTTCGCCGCTGAACAAGCGGTCGCCGAGGCGCACTTCCTGGGTGGTGCGCTGCAAGGCGAGGGTGGCGACATCGCCTTCAGTGGCAACAATTTCTCCGCCACCAATGTCGTCGGCGTTGATCCCCAAAAACTCCTTCGTCTCGGGGTCGGTGTAGACCTTGCCCTGACGGAAGATCCCGTAAACCGGCTGATCCGGATCGAAATGCCCCCGCGCGAAGATGCGGTCTCCAGTGCCACTCAGCACGCGTTCGGCATCGCCGGCGACGATGTAAGGCGCCTCGTTGAAATCCTCGACCTTGTCGACGATGCGGTTACTCAGCAAAAAGCTATTGATCGAACGCAGCGGAATGCTCGGGATGGCTTCGGCCACCGGCGAACTGCGCACACGAGGCGAAAGCTTGATCGTGCCGCGCGATGCACCGCGATTGAGGGTCAGGCGCGGCTGGCCGTTGACGTAGACCAGCGACAGCAAATCGCCGGGGTAGATGAGATTGGGGTTTTCGATTTGCGGATTGGCCTGCCACAGCTCGGGCCATTGCCACGGCTGGCGCAGGTATTTACCGGAAATGTCCCAGAGTGTGTCCCCCGCAACCACTGTGTATTGCTGTGGAAAACCTTCCTTGAGTTGCACTTGCCCGTGCGCCACACCGGCCGAAGCCAGAAGGAGCAAGGCGAGTAGTGATTTCCTCATGCGGTGAATCCCTTTATTATGTGCGTTCGCGTAAAACGCCAGAGCCTTCGTGGCTCGCTCCCCGTGCTTTACTAAGAAAAGGGAGCTACGTTTTACAACGGTAGCCTGCATCTTCGGACCCGCCAGGCCATCGACCCGACTTTCCTCACATGTGCAGCAATCAAGCTTATGGCCATTTTAGACATCCTCGAATTCCCCGACTCGCGCCTGCGCACTATCGCCAAACCTGTGGCCGTAGTGGACGACGAAGTGCGTCAGTTGGTCGATGACATGTTTGAAACAATGTATGAAGCGCCAGGCATCGGCCTCGCCGCGACCCAGGTCAACGTGCACAAACGTATCGTGGTGATGGACCTCTCCGAAGACCGCAGCGAACCACGGGTGTTCATCAACCCCGAGTTCGAGACCCTGACCGACGAGATGGAGCAATACCAGGAAGGCTGCCTCTCGGTGCCGGGTTTCTACGAAAACGTCGATCGCCCGCAGAAGGTCAGGATCAAGGCCCTGGACCGCGACGGCCAGCCTTACGAACTGATCGCCGAAGGCCTGCTCGCCGTGTGCATCCAGCATGAATGCGACCACCTGAATGGCAAATTGTTCGTCGACTACCTGTCCAGCCTCAAACGCGACCGAATCAAGAAGAAGCTGGAAAAGCTCCATCGCCAGAACGCTTGATGCCCTCCTTTCAAAGGCTTGCTGCGGCAAGCCTTTTTCTTTTGCGACTGCTTTGTAATTGAGAGTTTTACATGACTGAGCCACTGCGCATCGTCTTTGCCGGCACCCCGGAATTCGCCGCCGAACACCTCAAGGCCCTGCTCGACAGCCCTTACGAGATCGTCGCGGTCTACACCCAGCCGGACCGTCCGGCGGGCCGTGGGCAAAAGTTGATGCCGAGTCCGGTCAAGCAGTTGGCTCTGGAAAACAACATCCCGGTGCTGCAACCGCCAACCCTGCGCAACGAAGACACTCAGGCTGAACTGGCTGCGCTCAAGCCGGATTTGCTGGTGGTGGTCGCCTACGGCCTGATCTTGCCGCAAGTGGTGCTGGATATTCCGCGTTTGGGCTGCATCAACAGCCACGCCTCCTTGCTGCCACGCTGGCGCGGTGCGGCGCCGATCCAGCGCGCCGTCGAAGCGGGCGACAGCGAAAGCGGCGTGACCGTGATGCGCATGGAACTGGGCCTCGACACCGGGCCAATGCTGCTCAAAGTCACCACGCCGATCAGCGCTGACGACACCGGTGGCAGCCTGCATGATCGGCTGGCAGAGATGGGCCCACCGGCCGTGATTCAGGCGATAGCCGGCCTCGCCGCTGGCACGCTGGAAGGCGAAGTGCAGGACGACAGCCTCGCCACTTATGCTCATAAATTGAACAAGGATGAAGCACGCATCGACTGGACTCGCCCGGCGGTTGAGCTGGAACGTCTGGTTCGGGCCTTCAATCCATGGCCGATTACCCACAGCACGCTGAACGGCGAAGCGCTGAAAGTGCTGGCTGCGAGGCTCGCCGAAGGGAAGGGCGCGCCAGGCGAAATCCTCAGCGCCAGCAAGGACGGCTTGCTCGTCGCTTGCGGTGAGCAAGCGCTGTGCCTGACCCGCCTGCAATTGCCCGGCGGCAAGGCGCTGAACTTCAGCGATCTGTTCAACAGCCGCAAAGAGAAATTCGCCGTCGGCACTGTGCTCGGTCAAACGGTGGACGCTCAATGAACCCGCGTCTGGCCGCCGCCAAGGCACTTGCCGCTGTTCTGAACGGAAAAGCCTCGCTCAACAGTTCTCTGCCGACACAATTGGACAAGGTTGAAGACCGCGATCGTGGCTTCACTCAAGACCTGGCGTTCGGCACCGCGCGCTGGCAGCCACGCTTGTCGGCGCTGGAGGCCAAACTGCTGCAAAAGCCCTTCAAGGCTGCCGATGCGGACGTCGAAGCGCTGTTGCTGGTCGGCCTTTATCAACTGCTCTACACCCGCGTTCCGGCCCACGCCGCCATCGGTGAAACAGTCGGTTGTGCCGACAAACTGAAAAAGCCTTGGGCCAAAGCTTTGCTCAACGCCGTGTTGCGCCGTGCCCAGCGTGAAAGCGAAGCGCTGCTGGCCGAGTTGGAGCACGACCCTGTGGTGCGCACAGCCCACCCGCGCTGGCTGCAAAAATCCCTGAAGGCATTCTGGCCTGAACAATGGGAAGCCATTTGCGCGGCGAACAATGCGCACCCGCCGATGATCCTGCGGGTCAACCGTCGCCATCACACTCGCGACGCTTACCTCGGTTTGCTGACCGAAGCCGGACTCGCCGCGACGCCGTGCGTCTACAGTCAGGACGGCATCATCCTCGAAGCCGCCGCCGACGTGCGCAGCCTGCCGGGCTTCGCCGAAGGCTGGATCAGCGTGCAGGACGAGGCGGCGCAACTGGCCGCCGACCTCCTCGATCTGGCGCCAGGCCAACGGGTGCTGGACGCCTGCTGCGCACCGGGCGGCAAGACCTGCCACATCCTCGAAGCCGAGCCAAAACTGGCCGGCGTCGTCGCGGTGGACCTGGAAGCCAAACGTCTGGTGCGGGTGCGCGAAAACCTGGCGCGTCTGGGCCTCAGTGCCGAGCTGATCGCCGCCGATGGTCGCGACACCCAGGCCTGGTGGGACGGCAAACCATTCCAGCGCATCCTGCTGGATGCGCCGTGCTCGGCGACTGGGGTCATCCGTCGTCACCCGGACATCAAGCTGACCCGCCAACCCGACGACATCGCCGCCCTCGCCGTGCTGCAAGGCGAATTGCTCGACGCCCTGTGGATAACCCTGGAAGTCGGCGGCATCCTGCTTTACGCCACCTGCTCGACGCTGCCGACCGAAAACACCGAAGTCATCGAAGCTTTCCTCGCCCGCACGCCGGGCGCCCGTGAGCTGGACCTCGCCACGGCGGCCGGCATCAAGCAACCTCACGGTCGCCAATTGCTGGCCCAGGAAGGCGGGCACGATGGGTTCTACTACGCCAAGCTGATCAAGATTGCCGCCGCGCGCGGTTAAACGGTTTTAATGGAGTGACTGGATGAAAATCATCATCCTCGGTGCAGGGCAGGTCGGCGGTTCGCTGGCCGAGCACTTGGCCAGCGAAGCCAACGACATCACCGTGGTCGACACCGATGGCGATCGCCTGCGCGACCTCGGTGATCGACTGGACATCCGCACTGTGCATGGTCGCGGCTCACTGCCGACAGTGCTACGCCAGGCCGGCGCAGACGACGCCGACATGCTGGTGGCCGTGACCAACAGCGACGAAACCAACATGGTGGCCTGTCAGGTCGCCCACACGCTGTTCCACACACCGACCAAAATCGCTCGCGTGCGCGAAGCGGCGTACCTCACGCGCTCGGAATTGTTCGATAACGACGCGATCCCGGTGGATGTGCTGATCAGCCCGGAACAAGTAGTCACCAACTACATCAAGCGCCTGATTCAGCATCCGGGCGCCTTGCAGGTGATCGACTTCGCCGAAGGCAAAGCGCAACTGGTCGCGGTAAAGGCGTATTACGGCGGGCCGCTGGTAGGTCAGCAGCTGCGGCAATTGCGCGAACACATGCCGAATGTCGAAACCCGGGTCGCCGCGATTTTCCGCCGTGACCGGCCGATTCTGCCCCAGGGTGACACGGTCATCGAGGCCGACGACGAAGTGTTTTTCATCGCCGCCAAGGACAATATCCGCGCGGTGATGAGCGAAATGCGCCGGCTGGATGAAACCTACAAGCGCATCGTCATTGCCGGCGGCGGGCAGATCGGTGAGCGCCTGGCCGAGGCAATCGAAAGCCGTTATCAAGTGAAGATCATCGAGATGAACCCGGCCCGCTGCCGCCATCTCTCGGACACCCTCGACAGCACCGTGGTGTTGCAGGGCAGTGCGTCCGACCGCGATTTGTTGATGGAAGAGAACATCGCCGACGCAGATATCTTCCTCGCCCTGACCAACGATGACGAAGCCAACATCATGTCCTCGCTGCTGGCCAAGCGCCTGGGCGCGAAGAAGGTGATGACGATCATCAACAACCCGGCGTACGTTGATTTGATTCAGGGCGGCGACATCGACATCGCCATCAGCCCGCAACTGGCGACCATCGGCACCTTGCTGGCCCACGTGCGCCGTGGCGATATCGTCAGCGTGCACTCATTGCGCCGGGGCGCGGCAGAAGCCATTGAGGCGATTGCCCATGGTGATGCAAAGTCGAGCAAGGTGATTGGCAAGGCGATCGAGAATATTGGTCTGCCACCGGGAACGACGATTGGCGCGATTATTCGTGACGAGGAAGTGATCATTGCGCATGACGACACGGTGATCGAAACGGGGGACCATGTGATTTTGTTCCTTGTGGATAAAAAGCATATTCGGGATGTGGAGAAGCTGTTTCACGTGGGATTGAGCTTTTTCTAACTGATCTCTCCTGCGCTCTGCGTGGGAACGATCACTGACTGAGGGAAAACACTGATGCTCGAATCCCTGGAAAAAATGCTCGCCAAGGGTGTGGATAACTCATTGCTGCGCTTCGGCCTGGGTAAGGGTTATCTGGATCTTGGGGAAAACGCCAAGGCGGCCGAGCATTTCCAGCACTGTGTCGAATTCGATCCGAAGTATTCAGCGGCCTGGAAGCTGTTGGGCAAGGCCCATCTGGCGCAGGAAGATTTCGCGGCAGCCCGGCAGGCATGGGAACAAGGTCTGGAAGCCGCCCGCGCCCATGGCGACAAGCAGGCAGAGAAGGAAATGACGGTGTTTCTGAAGAAACTCGAGCGCAACGCTCACTGATCAGAGGTAGCGCAGGCCTATCCCGTCGGCATCGACCTGAATCACTTCCATGCGCACACGCGGCGCACCTGTGGGTAAGTCTTGCACCTGTCCATACACCACCGCGCCTTTGGGCAACGACGTCAGGCGCGGATGCTTGACGTAGACACCCGTGGTCGACAGGTTGCGCGTCTGGCCCAGGCATTCGCCGAAGCTTTCATGGCTGATCTTGATGCGAAACGATTTGCGGTGTTCGGACATCTGCTGCGCCCTTTAATGAACAGCTGTGGATAACCCTGGCCCCAGAATTATCCACAGATCATGCCAACGTACTCAATACCAGCGTTCTTCACCCGGTGGACGCTTCTTGAAGCGCTTCATGCTCCACATGTATTGGCTGGGGTACGCCCGCACATAACGCTCGACCACTTGGCTCATGGCCGCGCAGGACGTCTCGGTATCGGTGCTGTACATGGCCTCTGGCGCCGCTTCCAGGATCACCTTGTACCCCGAACCGTCCGGCAAGCGCAGGGCATGCAGGAACACGCCGACCGCTTTGCCGCCGGCGAGCATGTTCGGCACGAACTTGCTGGTCAGGGCCTGGGTGGCGAAGAAGGGCACAAAGATCCCGGCGGATTCGGCCGGTTCCGGGTCAGCGGGAATGCCCACTGCACCACCTTTGCGCACTTCCTTGATGACGCTGAGGATGCCTTCCTTGGTGGAAGCGGCCACCCGGTTGCCCAATTGCACTCGCTGTTTACGCAGCAAATCATCCACAGCCTTCAACTTCGGTGGCCGGTAGAAAATGATCGGTTTGCACTGGCTGCAATAGAAGTGGTTCAGCACTTCCCAATTACCCAGGTGACTGGTGATACCCACAACCCCTTTCCCAGAGGCGAGGGCGTCCTTCAAGACGTCGAGGCCTTCGACTTCGCGCACCAGGTCGATGGAACGCTGGGCCGGCCAGATCCAGGCGCAGGCGCTTTCGGTCAGGGACTTGCCGATGTCTTTCAGGCTCTGGCCGACCAGACGCTCACGCTCGGCCGGGTTCATCTCGGGGAAACACTTGGCGAGGTTGATCCGCACCACGTCGCGGGAACGGTTCGGGGTTTTCCACATGACCCAGCCAATCGCCGAGCCCACGGCTTGCACGGCCCGCCACGGGAGCAGGGCAAACAGCCGCAGAGCGCCTACCAGCAAGGCGCCTTTAAACTTATCCACAGGTCACTCCTGATTTTGTGCTGTGCGCGAGGCGGCTATTCTAACCGCCGTTCGCCAAGGTCGCGTAGCGATCGCAATCCTGGGTGTGGTCCATGACCATCCCCGAGGCCTGCATCAGCGCGTAGCAAATGGTCGGCCCGACGAACGTGAAGCCGGCCTTTTTCAGACCTTTGCTCATCTCTATCGCCACTGGCGTGACCGCCGGGACTTCGGTGCGATCCTTGAAATGATTGATCACCGGCGTGCCGCCCACGAAGGACCAGAGAAACGCCACCGGGTCCTCCAGCGCCAGCCAGGCCTGGGCATTGCGCCGGGCGGCATTGAGTTTGAGGCGGTTGCGGATGATGCCCGGATCGAGCATCAATTCATCGATTTCCGCGTCGCTCATTTGCGCCACCCGCTGTACGTCGAAGCCGAACAGCACCTCGCGATAACGCTCACGTTTACGCAAGACCGTGATCCATGAGAGGCCGGCCTGGAACCCTTCGAGCAAAAGCAACTCGAACAATCCCTGCGCATCGCGTAGCGGCGTGCCCCACTCCTGGTCGTGATAAGCCATGTACAGCGGATCTTCGGAACACCAAAAGCAGCGTGGCATAAGGCTCCAGGGGGCGTGCGCAGCAATGAATCGGGTATACTCCCGCTCTTTAAATCGCAGCCCAAGAAACAGGTGAATTTCGTGAGCCAGCCTACGCCAGCCGTGCGTACCTTCCAAGACTTGATCCTCGCGCTCCAGCAATACTGGGCCGAGCAAGGTTGTGTGGTACTTCAGCCCTACGATATGGAAGTAGGCGCCGGCACTTTCCACACTGCCACATTCCTGCGTGCCATTGGCCCGGAAACCTGGAACGCCGCTTATGTGCAGCCCAGTCGTCGCCCGACTGACGGCCGCTACGGCGAAAACCCGAACCGTCTGCAGCACTACTACCAGTTCCAGGTGGTGTTGAAGCCGAACCCGGACAACTTCCAGGAACTGTACCTGGGCTCCCTCAAGCACGTTGGCCTGGACCCGTTGGTCCACGACATCCGCTTCGTCGAAGACAACTGGGAATCGCCGACCCTGGGCGCCTGGGGCCTGGGTTGGGAAGTCTGGCTCAATGGCATGGAAGTGACGCAGTTCACTTACTTCCAGCAAGCGGGCGGCATCGAGTGCTACCCGGTGACCGGCGAGATCACTTACGGTCTTGAGCGTCTGGCCATGTACCTGCAAGGCGTGGACTCGGTCTACGACCTGGTCTGGGCTGACGGTCCGTTCGGCAAAGTGACCTACGGCGATGTGTTCCACCAGAACGAAGTGGAGCA
Organism: Pseudomonas sp. 3296; assembly: GCF_031456615.1. Classification (NCBI taxonomy): domain Bacteria; kingdom Pseudomonadati; phylum Pseudomonadota; class Gammaproteobacteria; order Pseudomonadales; family Pseudomonadaceae; genus Pseudomonas; species Pseudomonas sp. 3296. Next base: position 712,390 of record NZ_JAVDUY010000002.1, on the reverse strand, counting down.
GTCGACCTACAACTTTGAACACGCCAACGTCGAGAAGCTGTTCGAACTGTTCGACTTCTATGAAAGCGAAGCCAAGCGCCTGATCGAACTCGACCAGCCGCTGCCGTTGCCGAGCTACGAAATGGTGCTGAAGGCCTCCCATACCTTTAACCTGCTGGATGCGCGCCGGGCAATCTCGGTGACTGCGCGTCAGCAATACATTCTGCGTGTGCGCACCCTGGCGCGTTCCGTTGCGCAAGCCTACCTGCTGGCTCGCGCCAAGCTGGGCTTCCCGATGGCGACCCCGGACCTGCGTGATGAAGTACTGGCCAAGCTGGAGGCTGCACAATGAGTGCTCTGGATTTTCTGGTTGAACTGGGCACTGAAGAACTGCCACCCAAAGCCCTGAACACCCTGGCCGAGGCGTTCCTCGCCGGTATCGACAAGGGCCTGCAAGCCGCCGGCCTGAACTACGAGACCAAAACCGTCTACGCCGCGCCGCGCCGCCTGGCCGTGCTGATCACGTCGCTGGCCACCCAGCAACCGGATCGCAGCATCAACCTCGATGGCCCGCCACGTCAGGCGGCGTTCGATGCCGAAGGCAACCCGACTCAGGCTGCACTGGGCTTTGCCAAGAAGTGCGGTGTCGAGCTGAGCGAAATCGATCAGAGCGGTCCGAAACTGCGTTACAGCCAGAGCATCGCCGGCAAGCCGACTGCGAGCCTGCTGCCGACCATCGTCGAAGATTCGCTGAACGACCTGCCGATCCCGAAACGCATGCGTTGGGGCGCTCGCAAGGAAGAATTCGTTCGTCCGACCCAGTGGCTGGTGATGCTGCTCGGTGACGAAGTCATCGATTGCACCATCCTCGCCCAGAAGGCTGGCCGTGATTCCCGTGGTCACCGCTTCCATCATCCGGAAAACGTACGCATCACCTCGCCGGCCAATTACCTGGCCGACTTGCGTGCCGCTTACGTCCTGGCCGATGCCAACGAGCGTCGCGACATCATCAGCAAGCGCACCGAAGAACTGGCCACCCGTCAGGAAGGCACGGCGATTGTTCCGCCGGCGCTGCTCGACGAAGTGACCGCGCTGGTCGAATGGCCAGTGCCGCTGGTGTGCTCGTTCGAAGAGCGTTTCCTCGATGTGCCGCAAGAAGCACTGATCACCACCATGCAGGACAACCAGAAGTATTTCTGCCTGCTGGATGCCGACGGCAAGTTGCTGCCACGTTTCATCACCGTGGCCAACATCGAAAGCAAAGACCCGCAGCAGATCATCGCCGGTAACGAGAAAGTGGTTCGCCCACGCCTGACCGACGCCGAGTTCTTCTTCAAGCAAGACAAGAAGCAGAAACTCGAAGACTTCAACCTGCGCCTGCAAAACGTGGTGTTCCAGGAAAAACTCGGCAGCGTCTACGACAAGGCCGAGCGGGTTTCCAAACTCGCTGCGTTCATCGCGCAACGCATTGGCGGCAACGCTGCATGGGCTTCCCGCGCCGGCCTGCTGTCCAAGTGCGACCTGGCGACCGAAATGGTCGGTGAGTTCCCGGAGATGCAAGGTGTAGCCGGTTACTACTACGCCCTCAACGACGGCGAGCCGGAAGAGGTCGCCCTGGCACTGAACGAGCAATACATGCCGCGCGGTGCCGGTGCTGAACTGCCGACCACCCTGACCGGTGCGGCCGTGGCCATCGCCGACAAGCTCGACACACTGGTGGGTATTTTCGGTATCGGCATGCTGCCAACGGGTAGCAAAGACCCGTACGCCTTGCGCCGTGCTGCACTTGGCGTGCTGCGTATCCTGATCGACAAAAAACTCGATCTGGACCTGAACGACGCCGTGGCTTTCGCCGTGAATGCGTTCGGTGCCAAGGTCAAGGCCGCCGGCCTCAACGACGCGGTGCTGGAGTTCATCTTCGACCGTCTGCGTGCCCGTTACGAAGACGAAGGCGTGGACGTTGCGACTTACCTGTCGGTGCGTGCCCTGAAGCCGGGTTCGGCACTGGACTTCGACCAGCGTGTACAAGCGGTAGAAGCTTTCCGCAAATTGCCGGAAGCCGCAGCCCTCGCTGCGGTGAACAAACGCGTATCGAACTTGCTGAGCAAGGTCGAAGGCTCCGTTCCGACAGTGGTTGAAGCCAAGTACTTCGACAATGCCAACGAGTTCTCCCTGTACTCGGCGATCCAGCAGGCAGACCAGGCTGTCCAGCCAATGGCCGCTGCGCGTCAGTACAGCGAATCGCTGGCACGCCTGGCCGCCTTGCGCGAGCCGGTGGATGCGTTCTTCGAAGCAGTAATGGTCAACGCGGAAGATGCCAAGGTCCGCGCCAACCGTTATGCGTTGCTGGCGCGTCTGCGTGGCCTGTTCCTCGGCGTCGCTGATATTTCGCTGCTGAGCTAAGGGGCTGCTGTTGAAACTGCTGATTCTCGATCGCGACGGGGTGATCAATTACGACTCCGACGCTTACATCAAGTCGGTGGAGGAGTGGATTCCACTCCCCGGTTCGATCGAAGCCATCGCGCAGTTGAGCAAGGCCGGCTGGACGGTAGCGGTCGCTACCAACCAGTCGGGCATCGCTCGCGGCTATTACGACATCGCCACCCTGGACGCCATGCACGAGCGCTTGCGCTCGCTGGTGGCGGAGCAGGGCGGTGAAGTCGGCCTGATCGTCTATTGCCCGCACGGGCCGGACGACGGCTGCAATTGCCGCAAGCCGAAACCCGGGATGCTGAAAACCATCGCCGAGCATTACAACGTGTCGCTGACCCATCTTTGGTTCGTCGGCGACAGCCTTGGTGACCTGGAAGCCGCCAAAACCGTCGATTCTCAGCCAGTTTTGGTAAGGACCGGGAAAGGCGAAAAGACTTTGGGCAAAACCCTTCCGGTGGGCACCTTGATTTTTGACGATCTGGCGGCGATTGCCGCAGAACTTATCCACAATTAGAGTGTTTCGATTGTTCCGATTAAGGACTGATCGGGAGTGCACTTGATAGACGGGCAGAGCCCGCACGGTAAACGTCACCATGTCGATACTGCAGGCCATCAGAACCTTCCTCTTTTATCTGTTGCTGGGCACCAGCTCTTTGCTTTGGTGCAGCCTGAGCTTTTTCATCGCGCCTTTCCTGCCATTCAAGGCGCGCTATCGCTTCATCAACGTGTACTGGTGCCGCTGCGCCTTGTGGCTGAGCAAAGTGTTCCTGGGTATCAGCTACGAAGTGAAGGGCGCCGAGAACGTGCCAGACCAGCCCTGCGTGATTCAATCGAACCACCAGAGCACCTGGGAGACGTTTTTTCTCTCGGCTTACTTCGAGCCGTTGAGCCAGGTGCTCAAGCGTTCATTGCTGTATGTACCGTTCTTCGGCTGGGCCATGGCCATGCTGCGACCGATTGCCATCGACCGCGACAATCCCAAGGCCGCGCTCAAGCATGTGGCGAAGAAGGGCGATGAATTGCTGAAGGATGGCGTCTGGGTGCTGATCTTCCCTGAGGGGACGCGCGTTCCTTTTGGCACGATCGGCAAGTTCTCACGCGGTGGTACTGCGTTGGCCGTCAACGCCGAGCTTCCTGTACTGCCGATTGCGCACAATGCGGGCAAGTTCTGGCCTAAAACCGGTTGGGCAAAAAAGCAGGGGGTCATCACTGTAATCATCGGCGAACCGATGTACGCCGTGGGCAGCGGGCCTCGCGCCATCGCCGACCTGAACGACCGGGTACAAGCCTGGAACGAGCAGATGCAACGGGAAATGGGGTCGCTGCCAGCAGCCCCCGCGGCACCGACTTCGACGGATCAAGTGGCTGTCTGAGATTCTGTGGATAACCTGTGTACCGTTTTCTCGAAAAACAGCGATATCGTTTTATAAGTTGATGATTTATATACATATTTCTTAAACACATAAAACACGGAAAATGGTGCATAAGTTTTTTTCGGGCGCAAAAAAACCGGCTGATATAGCCGGTTTTTTTATGCCCGGAATTTGCGGTTTTCCACTCCATGTACTAAGGGGAATGACGAACGAAATACGGCCTGATCGCATGCGAATAACAGGTAACAAAAAAGGCCAACGCTGAGCGTTGGCCTTTTTGGTTTGGCAGGTTCGCTGGATCAGAAGTCCAGGTTGGAAACCGCCAGGGCGTTGCTTTCAATGAAGTCACGGCGAGGTTCGACCGCATCACCCATCAGGGTGTTGAAGATCTGGTCCGCGCCAATGGCGTCTTCGATGGTCACTTTGAGCATCCGGCGCTGTGCTGGATCCATGGTGGTTTCCCACAGCTGATCCGGGTTCATCTCGCCCAGACCTTTGTATCGCTGGATGGTGTGACGCTTGGTGCTTTCTGCCATCAGCCATTCAAGGGCTTCCTTGAACTCGGTGACCGGCTTCTTGCGCTCGCCACGCTGGATGTACGCACCGTCGTCCAACAAGGTGCTCAGTTGAGCACCCAGCGAAACAACTGTGCGGTAATCGTTGCTGCCGAAGAAGTCGCGGTTGAAGGTGACGTAGTTCGACAGACCGTGGGAGATCAGTTCGACCTCTGGCAGCCATACGTTACGTTCACGGTCTTCACGCAGGCTGGCTTTGTAGACCAGGCCGGACTTCTCGACAGTGCGCAGGCGAACTTCGTACTGAGCCAGCCAATCCTGCATCGCTGCATGATCGGACAGTTGATCCATGCTCACCGCTGGCAGGTAGATGAAGTGCTCGGTCAGCTCCTGTGGGTACAGGCGCGACAGACGCTTGAGGGTCTTCATTACCAGACGGAAGTCATTCACCAGGCGCTCGAGCGCTTCACCGGAGATGCCAGGGGCTTCTTCGTTCAGGTGCAGGCTCGCGTCCTCCAGGGCCGACTGCGTCATGTACTCTTCCATGGCGTCGTCGTCTTTGATGTATTGCTCTTGCTTGCCTTTCTTGACCTTGTACAGCGGCGGCTGAGCGATGTAGATGTAGCCACGTTCGATCAGCTCCGGCAACTGACGGAAGAAGAAGGTCAGCAGCAGGGTACGGATGTGCGAACCGTCGACGTCAGCATCGGTCATGATGATGATGTTGTGATAACGCAGCTTGTCGATGTTGTACTCGTCGCGACCGATGCCACAGCCCAGCGCGGTGATCAAGGTGCCTACTTCTTGCGAAGAGATCATCTTGTCGAAACGCGCCTTCTCGACGTTCAGGATCTTGCCCTTCAGCGGCAGGATGGCCTGGGTGCGGCGGTTACGTCCCTGCTTGGCGGAGCCGCCAGCAGAGTCACCTTCCACGAGGTACAGTTCGGACAGGGCTGGGTCTTTTTCCTGGCAGTCAGCCAGTTTGCCCGGCAGGCCGGCGATATCCAGCGCGCCTTTACGACGGGTCATTTCACGGGCTTTACGCGCCGCTTCACGCGCACGTGCCGCGTCGATCATCTTGCCAACGACCAGTTTGGCTTCGTTCGGGTTTTCCAGCAGGAAGTCGGAGAAGTACTTGCCCATTTCCTGTTCGACCGCGGTCTTCACTTCGGAAGAAACCAGCTTGTCTTTGGTCTGGGAGCTGAACTTCGGATCCGGTACTTTCACCGAAATGATCGCGGTCAGGCCTTCACGGGCATCGTCACCGGTGGTCGCGACTTTGTGTTTCTTCGCCAGACCTTCAGCTTCGATGTAGGTGTTCAGGTTACGCGTCAGTGCGGAACGGAAACCCACCAGGTGAGTACCGCCATCGCGCTGTGGAATGTTGTTGGTGAAGCACAACAGGTTTTCGTTGAAGCTGTCGTTCCACTGCAGGGCGATTTCCACGCCGATGCCGTCTTCACGCTGGATGTTGAAGTGGAACACCTGGTTGACCGCAGTCTTGTTGGTGTTCAGGTATTCAACAAACGCACGCAGGCCGCCTTCGTACTTGAACAGCTCTTCTTTGCCACTGCGCTCATCCTTGAGGACGATGCCGACACCGGAGTTGAGGAAGGACAGTTCACGAATCCGCTTGGCCAGGATATCCCAGCTGAAGTGGATGTTCTTGAAGGTCTCAGCCGAAGGCTTGAAGTGGATCTGGGTGCCCGTGGTTTCGCTCTCGCCTACGATTTTCATCGGCTCTTGCGGAACACCGTGGACATAAGTCTGTTCCCAGATCTTGCCGCTGCGGCGAACAGTCAGGATCAATTCTTTGGACAGTGCGTTCACCACCGACACACCTACACCGTGCAGACCGCCGGATACTTTGTAGGAGTTGTCGTCGAACTTACCGCCGGCGTGCAGCACGGTCATGATGACCTCTGCTGCGGAAACGCCTTCTTCTTTGTGCACGTCTACCGGGATGCCACGGCCGTTGTCGCGAACGGTGATGGACTCATCCGGGTGAATGATGATGCTGATGTCGTCGCAGTGGCCGGCGAGAGCTTCGTCGATCGAGTTATCGACCACTTCGAACACCATGTGGTGCAGACCGCTGCCATCGTCGGTGTCACCAATGTACATACCGGGACGTTTGCGTACGGCATCCAGGCCTTTCAGCACTTTAATGCTCGTTGAGTCGTACGTATTTTCTTCGCTCAATGCCTTCACTCCCGATGGTCGTGGGTCTGGGTGATACGGCCCTGTTCCACGTGGAACAAAGCGACTGGCGTTTCCGTCTGCCAGCCTTCCCTCAATAATTCGTGATCTACACAGGTGATAAAGACCTGGCAGCGTAAGTCTTCCAGCAAGCGGCAAAGCGCGCGTCGGTGGTGCTCGTCCAACTCGGACGGCAAGTCATCCACCAGATAAATACACTGTCCGCGTCGGGCCTGGCTGACCAGGTGCCCTTGGGCAATCCGCAATGCACAGACCACTAACTTCTGCTGACCCCGGGACAATATGTCCGCAGCGTTATGTGCGCCCAGTCTGAGACGCAAATCAGCACGTTGTGGTCCGGCCTGGGTGTGACCCATTTGCTGGTCCCGTTGCAGGGACCCAGCGAGTACGGCACTCAGTTCGCGGTCTTTGTCCCAGCCTCGGTAATAGCTGAGGGTCAAGCCTTCAAGCTCGACCAGTTCGCTCAAGGTCTGTTCAAAGACTGGTTTCAAGGCTTTGATGTAAGCGCGGCGGTATTCATCGATTTCAGCGCTGGCCTGGCACAGCTCCCTGTCCCAAACCGCTTGCGAAACGGCGTCAAGTGTACCATGTCGCAGCCAAGAGTTTCTCTGGCGCAGAGCCTTCTGCAAGCGCTGCCAGGTAGACATGAATCGCGCTTCCACATGGAACACGCCCCAGTCTAGAAACTGTCGGCGAATCTTCGGCGCGCCTTCAAGCAAGCGGAAACTGTCAGGGTTGATCAGCTGTAGCGGCAGGATCTGCGCCAGTTGCGCCGCGCTTCGGGCGTTCTGACCGTCGATGCGGATCTGAAATTCACCCTGACGGTCGCGCGAAATGCCTAACGCGCTCTGTCCGCCCTCAGCCAATTCAACCTGACCAAACACCGTACACGCCAATTGCTCGTACTGGATGACCGGCAACAGGCGGCTGCTACGAAACGAACGGGCAAGCCCCAGCAGATGAATGGCTTCCAGAACACTGGTTTTGCCGCTGCCGTTGGCGCCGTAAAGAATATTGATTCGGGGGGAGGGGGAGAAGGTCACCGGGTGCAAATTGCGCACCGCGGTGACCGAGACGCGACTTAGCGACATCTAGCTTCTGCTGAACATGATTACAGGCGCATCGGCATGACAACGTAAGCCGAGTCGTCGTTGTCGGATTCCTGCACCAGCGCACTGCTGTTGGAGTCGGACAGGATCAGGCGAACTTGCTCAGTGGTCATCACGCCCAGTACGTCGAGCAGATAGCTGACGTTGAAGCCGATTTCCAGATTGCCGCCGTTGTATTCAACGCCCACTTCTTCTTCCGCTTCTTCCTGCTCCGGGTTGTTCGCCTGGATTTTCAGCTGACCATTAGCCAGTTGCAGACGGATGCCACGGTACTTCTCGTTGGACAGAATCGCGGTACGGCTGAAGGCTTCACGCAGCGCCTGACGGTCGCCGAGTACCAGCTTGTCGCCGCCTTTTGGCAGAACACGCTCGTAATCCGGGAATTTGCCGTCGACCAGTTTCGAGGTGAAGGTGAACTCGCCGGTAGTCGCGCGGATGTGGTGCTGACCCAGGACGATGCTGACGATGCCGTCCGGTTCCGTGAGCAGGCGTGCCAGCTCAAGGATACCCTTGCGCGGAACGATGACCTGATGGCGATCCGGTTGACCGATATCGGCCTGCATCGAACACATGGCCAGACGGTGACCGTCGGTGGCAACAGCACGGATGATCCCGGCCGACACTTCAAGCAGCATACCGTTCAGGTAATAACGAACGTCCTGCTGGGCCATGGCGAAGCTGGTACGTTCGATCAGACGACGCAGTTTGCTTTGTTCCAGGCTGCAGGTCAGCGAGCCCGGCCCTTCTTCCACTGTCGGGAAATCGTTGGCGGGCAGGGTCGACAGGGTGAAGCGGCTACGACCAGCCTTCACCACCAGCTTCTGCTCATCGACCTTGATGTCGATCAGCGCATCGTTCGGCAGGCTCTTGCAGATGTCCATCAACTTGCGCGCAGGCACGGTGATGGAACCTGGGTCTGCCGGCTCTTCAAGTTGCACACGACCGACCAGCTCGACTTCCAGGTCGGTACCGGTCAGCGACAATTGCTGGCCTTCGACAACCAGCAGCACGTTGGAGAGCACCGGCAAGGTCTGTCGGCGCTCAACGACGCCTGCGACCAGTTGCAGGGGTTTCAACAGGGCTTCGCGTTGAATGGTGAAATGCATGGTCTAGTCCCTTGCCTTAATAAGCTGCGCTGGTGTTCATCAAGTGGTCAGTGTACGCAGCAGGTTCTTGTAGTCCTCGCGGATGTCCGCGTCGGATTCCTTAAGCTCGTTGATCTTGCGACAGGCGTGCAAAACAGTCGTGTGGTCGCGGCCGCCAAACACATCGCCGATTTCCGGCAGGCTGTGGTTAGTCAACTCTTTGGACAATGCCATTGCAACCTGACGCGGACGTGCGACCGAGCGTGAACGACGCTTGGACAGCAAGTCGGAGATCTTGATCTTGTAGTACTCGGCCACCGTGCGCTGAATGTTATCCACAGAGACCAGTTTGTCTTGCAGCGCCAACAAGTCTTTCAGGGATTCGCGAATCAGCTCGATGGTGATGTCGCGGCCCATGAAGTGCGAGTGGGCGATCACGCGTTTCAGCGCGCCTTCCAGCTCACGGACGTTAGAGCGAATACGTTGGGCGATGAAGAACGCAGCGTCATGTGGCAGATCAACTTTGGCCTGGTCGGCCTTCTTCATCAGGATCGCCACGCGGGTTTCCAGCTCCGGCGGCTCGACGGCAACCGTCAGGCCCCAGCCGAAGCGGGATTTCAGACGCTCTTCAAGGCCTTCAATTTCTTTCGGGTAGCGGTCACTGGTGAGAATGACCTGCTGGCCACCTTCAAGCAAAGCGTTGAAGGTATGGAAAAACTCTTCCTGCGATCGTTCCTTGCGGGCGAAGAATTGAATGTCATCGATGAGCAACGCATCCACCGAACGGTAGAAACGCTTGAACTCGTTGATCGCATTCAGTTGCAGCGCCTTGACCATGTCGGCCACGAAACGCTCCGAATGCAGGTAAACGACTTTGGCATTCGGGTTCTTCTTTAATAGGTGGTTACCCACAGCGTGCATCAAGTGGGTTTTACCCAAGCCGACGCCACCATAAAGGAAGAGCGGGTTGTAACCGTGCTTGGGATTGTCCGCCACCTGCCAGGCTGCGGCCCGGGCCAGTTGGTTCGACTTACCTTCGACGAAGTTTTCGAAGGTGAAGGTGCGGTTCAGGTAACTGGTGTGCTTGAGCGCGCCTTCGACCTGCACCGTGCGTTGCTCGGAGCGAACCGGAGCTTGCTGCGAGCTGGCGCCGGCCATCGGGTCGAAGCTGTCGCGAGACGGCTCTTCATTGATCTCAGCCACTTTTTGCGTCGCACGCTTGGTCGGTGCGCTGGCCGTCGGCGCTGGCGCCGGAGCGCTGACAGGTACTTGAGCAGCCTGAGCCTGAGACGCAGCGGCAGCCAACGGCGCATTCGGTGCAGCGCGCGGTGCCGAACTGCGTTTGCTGCCTATTAATAAAGACAGCACCGGCGCCATGCCGTTGCCATGCTCATCCAGCAGTTCAAGAACGCGGCCCAGGTACTTTTCGTTGACCCAGTCGAGAACAAAGCGGTTCGGTGCGTAGACACGCAACTCGTCGCCTTCGGCTTCGACCTGTAGTGGACGGATCCAAGTGTTGAATTGTTGGGCAGGCAGCTCTTCGCGCAAAAGCTCCACGCACTGCTGCCAAAGTTCCACTGACACGGATATCCCCTAAGTTGAAAGCCGGTGAGGCAAAAACAAGCGGCCATTGTAGCGACCAGACGCCGACTTATCCACACGTAGGTGGAGCACTGAACAAGAAGAATCAATGTTTTATACGCAAAAAAGACGACCAGCGGTCTGTGCATAAGCTCTGTGGATAACCGGGTCTAAGGTCATTGCACAAGTAGGGGGGAAACTCGGTGGATAACCAGCCTGTGGATAACAAGCCCTTTCACACACAGGTTATCCGACAGCACAGCACAGGCTGCCCCCTGTTTTCCACGGTAGTTGTCATTCTCTGTACAGCCCGCAGTAAAAGGGCTCAAGGTAGTTATCCACAGATGATCGCTGCCCTAGCTTTTATAAGCTTTACAGAAAAGCTTTAAATAATTCCTTTCTTATTTCTATTTCTAACGAGGGGTTAATCACGAACAAAACCGGCGGAGATCTATTTATAAGGAAACGCTGGTTGGAAATTGACCTAGAGGCTTGCTTTCTCTAGAATCCCCGGTCTCTTAAAACGGGGGCCATTCCGGCCCGTTGTGGACGAACCAGGTAACACGACAATGAAACGTACTTTCCAACCAAGCACTATCAAACGCGCTCGTACCCACGGTTTCCGTGCTCGCATGGCTACCAAGAACGGCCGTGCTGTTCTGTCGCGTCGCCGCGCCAAAGGTCGTGCGCGTCTGGCAGTTTGATAAGCCGGCACTGGAGGTGAGTCAGGACTTCAGTCGGGAAAAGCGTCTGCTTACTCCCCGGCATTTCAAGGCAGTCTTTGACTCCCCTACCGGCAAGGTTCCGGGGAAAAATCTCCTGCTCCTTGCGCGCAACAACGATCTTGATCACCCCCGTCTCGGGTTGGTTATCGGGAAAAAGAGCGTAAAGCTCTCCGTCGAGCGCAATCGCCTCAAACGTCTGATGCGCGAATCGTTCCGTCTGCACCAGGATTCACTGGTAGGCTGGGACATCGTTATCGTCGCGCGCAAAGGTTTGGGTGACGTAGAAAACCCCGAATTGATTCAGCATTTCGGCAAACTCTGGAAGCGTCTGGCACGCAGCACGCCAGTACCAGCAGTCAAAACCGAAACTGTAGGGGTAGACAGTCCCGATGCGTAAACTGGCACTCGTTCCGATCCAGTTTTATCGCTATGCCATTAGTCCCCTGATGGCCAACCACTGTCGCTTCTACCCCAGTTGTTCCTGCTACGCGTTAGAGGCCATAGAAAATCATGGTCTTCTGCGCGGTGGCTGGCTGGCCTTTCGTCGTTTAGGCCGCTGTCATCCGTGGAATCCCGGTGGTTATGACCCGGTTCCACCTATCCCTACCTCCCGTTCTTCTTCGATGGCCGAGTAATCATGGATATCAAACGCACGATCCTGATCGTCGCCCTGGCAATCGTGTCCTACGTTATGGTTCTTAAATGGAACCAGGACTATGGCCAGGCTGCCCTGCCGACTCAGAATGTTGCTTCCAGTACTACCGCACCGGGCCTACCGGATTCGGCTACTGGCAATAATGCTTCTGTCAGTGACGACATTCCACGCGCCGCAAGCGATACCAGTGCCACTGCTCCTGCTGAAACACCAGTAGCTGCAAGCAAAGACCTCATCCAGATCAAGACGGATGTGCTCAATCTGGCCATCGATCCACAAGGTGGTGATGTTGCCCAGCTGACGCTGCCGCTGTATCCACGTCGCCAGGACCATCCGGAAATCCCGTTCCAGTTGTTCGATAACGGCAACGAGCGGACTTATCTGGCTCAAAGTGGTTTGATCGGCGCCGACGGTCCGGACGCAAGTCCTGCCGGTCGTCCGGTTTACTCCTCGGAGAAGAAGGTTTATCAACTGGCTGAGGGTCAGGACCAATTGGTCGTGGACCTGAAGTTCAGCAAGGACGGTGTCAACTACATCAAGCGTTTCACACTGAAACGCGGCCTGTATGACGTAACCGTTTCCTACCTGATCGACAACGAAAGCGCCAAGCCTTGGTCGGGTGCGATGTTTGCCCAGCTGAAGCGTGACGCCAGCTCCGATCCTTCTTCCAGCACTGCCACCGGCACCGCGACTTACCTGGGCGCCGCCCTGTGGACAAGTAACGAGCCGTACAAGAAAGTGTCGATGAAGGACATGGACAAGGCTCAGCTGAAAGAAACCGTCAACGGTGGTTGGGTTGCCTGGTTGCAACACTACTTCGTGACCGCCTGGATTCCGGCGAAGGGCGAAAACAATGTCGTCCAGACCCGCAAAGACAGCAAAGGCAACTACATCATCGGCTACACCGCCCCGGCATTGACTGTCGCGCCAGGTGCTAAAGCTGAAGTCAGCGCTGTTCTGTACGCCGGCCCTAAAAGCCAGGCTGTGCTGAAAGAGTTGTCCCCAGGTCTGGAACTGACCGTCGACTACGGCATCCTGTGGTTTATTGCCCAGCCAATCTTCTGGTTGCTGCAACATATCCACGCCATCGTCGGTAACTGGGGCTGGTCGATCATTTTCCTGACCATGCTGATCAAGGGTTTGTTCTTCCCTCTGTCGGCCGCCAGCTACAAATCCATGGCGCGCATGCGTGCAGTGGCCCCAAAACTGGCCGCGCTGAAAGAGCAACATGGCGATGACCGGCAAAAAATGTCGCAAGCCATGATGGAGCTGTACAAGAAAGAGAAGATCAATCCGCTGGGTGGTTGCTTGCCAATCCTCGTGCAGATGCCGGTTTTCCTTTCGCTGTACTGGGTTCTGCTGGAAAGCGTTGAAATGCGTCAAGCGCCGTTCATGCTGTGGATTACTGACCTGTCAATCAAGGATCCGTTCTTCATTCTGCCGATCATCATGGGTGCAACCATGTTCATCCAGCAGCAGTTGAACCCGACTCCTCCGGATCCGATGCAGGCCAAGGTGATGAAGCTGATGCCAATCATCTTCACCTTCTTCTTCCTGTGGTTCCCGGCTGGTCTGGTGCTGTACTGGGTAGTGAACAACTGCCTGTCCATCACTCAACAGTGGTACATCACTCGTAAAATCGAACGGGCTACCAAAGCCGCCGCTTGATTTACACTGTGGATAACCACTCAAAACGCCCCCTAGTGGGGCGTTTTGCTATCTGTCACTTTTGTCTGGATACCGGTTTATGAGCGTTCCTCGTGAAACCATCGCAGCCGTCGCCACCGCTCAAGGTCGCGGTGGCGTGGGCATCGTCCGTATTTCCGGACCGTTGGCGAGCCTTGCGGCCAAAGCCATCAGCGGTCGGGATTTGAAACCGCGGTTTGCCCATTACGGCCCGTTCCTCAGTGCAAACGAAGAGGTGCTGGACGAAGGCATTGCGCTGTATTTCCCGGGACCGAACTCCTTCACCGGCGAAGACGTGCTGGAACTGCAGGGCCATGGCGGGCCAGTTGTTCTGGATATGTTGCTTAAGCGTTGCCTGGAACTGGGCTGTCGTCTTGCCCGTCCCGGTGAATTCAGTGAGCGCGCCTTCCTCAATGACAAACTCGACCTGGCCCAGGCTGAAGCCATCGCCGACTTGATCGAGGCGAGTTCTGCACAAGCGGCTCGAAATGCGCTGCGTTCGTTGCAAGGCGCATTTTCCCAGCGTGTGCATAACCTCACCGAGCAACTGATCGGCCTGCGCATCTATGTCGAGGCGGCCATCGACTTCCCGGAGGAAGAAATCGACTTCCTTGCCGATGGACATGTATTGGCCATGCTCGACAAAGTGCGCGATGAATTATCCACAGTGCTTCGCGAAGCGGGGCAAGGCGCCTTGCTGCGTGACGGCATGACCGTGGTCATTGCCGGTCGGCCGAATGCTGGTAAATCCAGCCTGTTGAATGCCCTGGCAGGTCGGGAAGCCGCGATCGTTACCGAAATTGCCGGCACAACCCGGGACATTCTTCGCGAACATATCCACATTGATGGTATGCCGCTTCATGTGGTGGATACCGCTGGTCTGCGAGATACCGACGATCACGTGGAAAAAATCGGCGTAGAACGCGCACTGAAAGCCATCAGCGAAGCGGATCGCGTGTTGCTGGTCGTCGATGCAACGGCGCCTGAAGCGCTGGACCCCTTCGCTTTGTGGCCTGAATTCCTCGAAATCCGCCCGGATCCAGCGAAAGTCACGCTGATTCGTAACAAGGCTGATCTGACGGGGGAAGCCATTGCCCTGGAAGTCAGTGAAGATGGCCACGTCACCATCAGCCTGAGTGCCAAGTCTGCTGGCGAAGGCCTGGAGTTACTGCGCGACCATCTGAAGGCCTGCATGGGTTACGAGCAGACGTCGGAAAGTAGCTTCAGTGCACGCAGGCGTCACCTTGAGGCCCTGCGTCATGCCAGTGCATTCCTTGAGCATGGTCGCTCGCAATTGACCCTGGCCGGTGCTGGCGAGCTGTTGGCCGAGGATTTGCGTCAGGCGCAGCACTCACTGGGTGAAATCACCGGTGCATTCAGCTCCGATGACCTGTTGGGACGAATCTTTTCCAGCTTCTGCATCGGTAAATAACCCTTTTGTTGTCCACAGACAGGCCATTCGCGCCTGTCTGTCTCCCTTTTTGAAAAATCCTCCCTCAGTGCCGAGCAGAGAATCTCTGCTTGAGCGGTTTTCCTTCGCCCGGAATTAACCCGATACGCGCTTTTCTGTGGATTAAGCCCTGTGAATAACTGCCACTAAGGGCAGTTGATAACAGGGTCTGAAAACTGAAGATAACCGCCTCTGTGGATAACTACCCCTTTCATCCACAGGCTTAACCTGGTTATCCAAGGGTCTCTTTGCCACATGACCACAGGGTTTTGAAACTCTGTACATATTGAAAATAAAGGGCTGTAGCAATCTATCCACAGAAATGGTCCTCAGTAGAAATAAACATAAAAACAAAGATTTAATAAATTTCTCTCTTTTTAATTTCTATAACCCCGACTTCTCCACAGCTGGTTAAATTTTGTGCAAAGGGTTCTTTAGGAAGGGCGAAGTCCCTATACTTGTCGACCAGGTCCAGAAACCTGAGCTCAAACTATTCCTGATTACCTAACTGAAGCAGGCACGAGGTGCGTGGTGGATTTCCCTTCCCGTTTTGAAGTGATCGTCATCGGCGGCGGTCATGCCGGTACCGAGGCAGCACTGGCCTCAGCACGTATGGGTGCAAAAACCCTGTTGCTGACGCATAACGTGGAAACCCTCGGAGCAATGAGTTGCAACCCCGCCATTGGTGGGATCGGTAAAAGCCACCTTGTTAAAGAAATCGACGCCCTTGGCGGCGCGATGGCCATGGCTACCGACAAAGGTGGTATTCAATTTCGCGTGTTGAACAGCCGCAAAGGCCCGGCCGTGCGTGCAACTCGCGCCCAGGCAGACCGGGTTCTCTACAAGGCCGCTGTCCGCGAAGCATTGGAAAACCAGCCCAACCTGTGGATATTTCAACAAGCCGCTGACGACCTGATCGTCGAACAGGAACAAGTGCGTGGTGTTGTCACCCAAATGGGCCTGCGTTTCCTCGCGGATTCCGTGGTGTTGACCACTGGCACCTTCCTCGGCGGACTTATCCACATCGGCATGCAGAATTACTCCGGCGGTCGTGCCGGTGATCCGCCATCGATCGCCCTGGCTCGCCGTCTGCGTGAATTGCCACTGCGTGTGGGTCGTTTGAAAACCGGTACGCCGCCGCGTATCGACGGTCGTTCTGTGGATTTCTCGGTAATGACCGAGCAAGCAGGCGATACACCGATCCCGGTGATGTCGTTCATGGGCTCCAAAGAGCAACACCCGAAACAGGTGAGCTGCTGGATTACCCACACCAACGCCCGCACCCACGAAATCATTGCCGCGAACCTCGATCGTTCGCCAATGTATTCCGATGCGGGATTGATCGAAGGTATCGGCCCGCGCTATTGCCCGTCGATCGAAGACAAGATCCACCGCTTTGCCGACAAGGAAAGCCATCAGGTCTTCATCGAGCCGGAAGGTTTGACCACCCACGAGCTGTACCCGAACGGGATATCCACATCCTTGCCGTTCGACGTGCAATTGCAGATCGTGCAATCGATCCGCGGCATGGAAAACGCGCACATCGTGCGTCCGGGCTATGCCATCGAGTACGACTATTTCGACCCCCGTGACCTGAAATACAGCCTGGAAACCAAAGTGATTGCCGGGCTGTTTTTTGCCGGACAAATCAACGGCACCACCGGTTACGAAGAAGCCGGCGCCCAGGGGTTGCTGGCTGGTGCCAACGCGGCACTGCGTGCACAGGGCAAAGACGCCTGGTGCCCGCGTCGCGACGAGGCGTACATCGGCGTGTTGGTTGACGACCTGATTACGCTCGGAACCCAAGAGCCGTACCGGATGTTCACGTCCCGTGCCGAGTACCGCCTGATCCTGCGCGAAGACAACGCCGACCTGCGTCTGACCGAAAAAGGTCGCGAGCTGGGTCTGGTCGATGACGCGCGTTGGGCGGCGTTCTGCAAGAAGCGCGAAAGCATCGACCTGGAAGAGCAACGCCTGAAAAGTACCTGGGTTCGCCCGGGCACCCAGCAGGGCGATGCGATTTCCGAGAAGTTCGGTACGCCGCTGACCCACGAATACAATTTGCTCAACCTGCTGAGCCGTCCGGAAATCGACTACGCTGGTCTGATTGCCGTGACCGGTGGGGGCGCAGAAGATCCACAGGTCGCCGAACAGGTCGAAATCAAGACCAAGTACGCCGGCTACATCGACCGTCAGCAGGATGAAATCGCACGCCTGCGGGCCAGCGAAGACACCAAATTGCCTGTGGATATCGATTACACGAACATTTCCGGTCTCTCCAAAGAGATCCAGAGCAAGCTCGGCGCGACCCGTCCTGAAACCCTGGGCCAGGCGTCACGTATCCCGGGCGTCACCCCGGCAGCCATTTCGCTGTTGATGATTCATTTGAAAAAACGCGGCGCGGGCCGTCAGTTGGAGCAAAGCGCTTGAGTTCGTTGGTCACCTCGCAACACGCCGAAGAGTTATCCACAGGTGCTCGCCAGCTCGGTGTCTCATTGACAGAAACCCAGCATGCGCAGCTGCTGGGATACCTGGCCCTGTTGATCAAATGGAACAAGGCCTACAACCTGACCGCCGTGCGCGATCCGGACGAAATGGTCTCTCGCCACCTGCTCGATAGTTTGAGCGTGATGTCGTTCATCGAAAACGGCCGCTGGCTGGACGTTGGCAGCGGCGGTGGTATGCCGGGAATTCCGCTGGCTATCCTGTTTCCAGAGTCACAAGTGACTTGTCTGGACAGCAACGGCAAGAAAACCCGCTTCCTGACCCAGGTCAAACTCGAACTCAAACTGGATAACCTGCAAGTTATCCACAGCCGTGTCGAAGCCTTCCAGCCTGCGCAGCCATTCAACGGGATTGTTTCCCGGGCGTTCAGCAGCATGGAAAACTTCAGTAACTGGACTCGCCACCTCGGCGATGCCGATACGCGCTGGCTGGCAATGAAGGGCGTTCATCCGGCCGATGAGCTGGTAGCATTGCCGGCAGACTTCCACCTCGATAGCGAACATGCCCTGGCCGTACCTGGTTGCCAAGGCCAACGCCATCTGCTGATACTGCGCCGCACGGCATGATTGGGAACACAAGCAAGAATGGCTAAGGTATTCGCGATTGCGAACCAAAAGGGTGGTGTGGGTAAAACCACCACCTGCATCAACCTCGCAGCTTCCCTGGTCGCTACCAAGCGTCGGGTGCTGCTGATCGATCTCGATCCACAGGGCAACGCCACCATGGGTAGCGGTGTGGATAAACATGGTCTGGAAAACTCGGTCTACGACCTTCTGATCGGCGAATGTGACCTGGCCCAGGCCATGCACTACTCCGAGCACGGTGGTTACCAGCTGTTGCCGGCCAACCGCGACCTGACGGCGGCCGAAGTGGTTCTGCTGGAAATGCAGATGAAGGAAAGCCGCCTGCGCAGTGCATTGGCGCCGATCCGTGAAAACTACGATTACATTTTGATCGACTGCCCGCCGTCGTTGTCGATGCTCACGCTGAACGCACTGGTGGCCGCCGATGGGGTGATTATCCCCATGCAGTGCGAATACTTTGCGCTCGAAGGTTTGAGCGACCTTGTGGATAACATCAAGCGCATCGCCGAACTGCTGAACCCGAATCTGAAAGTCGAAGGCCTGTTGCGGACCATGTACGACCCGCGCCTGAGCCTGATGAACGATGTGTCCGCGCAGCTCAAGGAACACTTCGGCGAGCAGCTTTACGACACCGTGATTCCGCGCAACATTCGCCTGGCCGAAGCGCCAAGTTATGGCATGCCGGCGTTGGCGTACGACAAGACTTCACGGGGCGCCATTGCCTACCTGGCCTTGGCGGGCGAAATGGTTCGCCGTCAGCGCAAAAACTCACGCACCGCCGCCGCTCAGGCAACTTAAGGAATCCCCATGGCCGTCAAGAAACGAGGTCTCGGACGTGGACTGGATGCACTGCTGAGTGGTCCGACTGTCAGCTCGCTGGAAGAACAAGCGGTGCAGGCTGACCAGCGTGAGCTGCAGCACCTGCCCCTGGACCTGATCCAGCGCGGCAAGTACCAACCCCGCCGGGACATGGATCCTCAGGCGCTGGAAGAGTTGGCGCAGTCGATCAAGGCCCAGGGCGTGATGCAGCCGATCGTGGTTCGCCCGATCGGCAGCGGTCGCTTCGAAATCATTGCCGGTGAACGCCGCTGGCGTGCCAGCCAGCAGGCTGGCCAGGAAACCATCCCGGCGATGGTTCGCGATGTGCCGGATGAAACGGCCATCGCCATGGCGCTGATCGAGAACATTCAACGCGAAGACCTCAATCCGATCGAAGAAGCCGTCGCGTTGCAGCGTTTGCAGCAGGAATTTCAGCTGACTCAGCAACAGGTTGCGGAAGCGGTGGGCAAATCCCGCGTGACCGTGGCCAACCTGCTACGCTTGATCGCGTTGCCGGAAGTTATCAAAACCATGCTGTCGCACGGTGACCTGGAAATGGGTCATGCGCGTGCTTTGCTCGGTTTGCCGGAGAATCAACAGGTAGAAGGGGCGCGACATGTTGTCGCACGGGGGCTGACGGTGCGCCAAACTGAAGCACTGGTTCGCCAGTGGTTGAGTGGCAAACAGGAGCCTGCCGAACCGGTAAAACGGGACCCTGATATAGCCCGACTCGAACAGCGCCTGGCCGAACGCCTAGGCTCTGCGGTGCAGATTCGCCACGGTAAGAAGGGGAAAGGGCAGTTGGTCATTGGTTACAACTCCCTCGACGAACTGCAAGGTGTGCTTGCGCACATTCGTTGAAACATTTCCTCATGTAGCGTGCAGTCGGAAATCACTACCTGACAGTTGAATAGGGGCTGAACCGCCCCTATACTCTGCGCGCATTTTGTCGGCACAAATTATGCCAAGTTATTGATTTCTGGCAGCCGACCATTGGAGAGAAAACGTGATGGAAAGACGCACGCCAAACCGCTTGCCGTTCCATCGCCTGGCAGTTTTTCCGGTGTTAATGGCTCAATTTGTCGTTTTGCTGATCGCTGCATTGGCGCTTTGGCAATGGCATGGAGTCGTTGCCGGGTACTCAGGACTTTGCGGAGGCCTGATAGCCTTGCTTCCCAATGTTTATTTCGCTCACAGGGCATTTCGGTTTTCCGGCGCCCGAGCAGCTCAAGCCATCGTCCGGTCATTTTATGCCGGCGAGGCGGGCAAACTGATTTTGACGGCAGTGCTCTTTGCATTGACGTTTGCAGGTGTGAAGCCATTGGCGCCGCTAGCTGTATTCGGCGTCTTCGTGTTGACCCAACTGGTCAGCTGGTTCGCGCCCCTGCTGATGAGAACAAGACTTTCGAGACCTTAGGGCGTTTGAGGCAACCATGGCAGAAACAACCGCTTCGGGCTATATCCAGCACCACTTGCAGAACCTGACTTTCGGTCAGCTCCCAACTGGCGGGTGGGGTTTTGCCCACACCGCAGCAGAAGCCAAGGAAATGGGCTTCTGGGCTTTCCACGTCGATACCCTCGGCTGGTCGGTCGCGTTGGGTCTGATCTTCGTTCTTCTTTTCCGCATGGCGGCAAAGAAAGCGACTTCCGGTCAGCCTGGTGCTTTGCAGAACTTCGTTGAAGTATTGGTCGAATTCGTCGATGGCAGCGTGAAAGACAGCTTCCATGGCCGTAGCCCGGTGATTGCACCGCTGGCACTGACCATCTTCGTCTGGGTGTTCCTGATGAACGCCGTCGACCTGATCCCGGTCGACTGGATTCCTCAGCTGGCCATCCTGATTACCGGCGACCACCACATTCCGTTCCGTGCAGTGTCGACCACTGACCCGAACGCGACCCTGGGTATGGCCTTGTCGGTGTTCGCGCTGATCATTTTCTACAGCATCAAGGTCAAGGGCATCGGCGGCTTTATCGGCGAACTGACCCTGCACCCGTTCGGCAGCAAGAACATCTTCGTTCAGGCCCTGCTGATTCCGGTGAACTTCTTGCTGGAGTTCGTGACGCTGGTTGCCAAGCCAATCTCGCTGGCATTGCGTCTGTTCGGCAACATGTACGCCGGCGAACTGGTCTTCATTCTGATTGCTGTGATGTTCGGCAGCGGTCTGCTCTGGCTTAGCGGCCTGGGCGTAGTTCTGCAGTGGGCGTGGGCTGTGTTCCACATCCTGATCATCACCCTGCAGGCGTTTATCTTCATGATGCTGACCATCGTTTACCTTTCGATGGCGCACGAAGAGAACCATTAAGACCAGTCTCGACTAGTCTGATGTCCCACTCGGTCAAACGAGTGGGTGCCCGAACAGGGCTATGAAACGATTTGTTTTACCGCTTTAAAATCTAAAAAACCTAAACCATACGACGTAAAAGTCGGGAGGAAAGATGGAAACTGTAGTTGGTCTAACCGCTATCGCTGTTGCACTGTTGATCGGCCTGGGCGCACTGGGTACCGCAATTGGTTTCGGCCTGTTGGGCGGCAAGTTCCTGGAAGGCGCAGCGCGTCAACCAGAAATGGTTCCAATGCTGCAAGTTAAAATGTTCATCGTTGCCGGTCTGCTCGACGCCGTAACCATGATCGGTGTTGGTATCGCTCTGTTCTTCACCTTCGCGAACCCATTCGTTGGTCAACTCGCTGGCTAATTACTCGAACCTTCGAGTAGTTGGTGTGATGTGTAACGAACGAGCGAGGTGTTGGCGTGAACATTAATGCAACCCTGATTGGCCAGTCCGTTGCGTTCTTCATTTTTGTACTGTTTTGCATGAAGTTCGTGTGGCCTCCGGTCATCGCGGCTTTGCACGAACGTCAGAAGAAGATTGCGGATGGACTGGACGCTGCCGCCCGAGCAGCTCGCGACCTGGAATTGGCCCAAGATAAAGCGGGTCAACAACTGCGCGAAGCTAAAGCTCAGGCAGCCGAAATCATTGAGCAAGCCAAGAAACGCGGTAACCAGATCGTTGAAGAGGCTGTTGAAAAGGCCCGTATCGACGCTGACCGTGTGAAGGTTCAGGCTCAGGCCGAGATCGAACAGGAACTGAACAGTGTCAAAGACGCGCTGCGTGCCCAACTGGGTGCTCTGGCCGTCGGCGGCGCCGAGAAGATCCTGGGTGCCACAATCGATCAAAACGCGCACGCGGAGCTGGTAAACAAACTGGCTGCTGAAATTTAAGCGAGGGCGATCATGGCAGAATTGACCACGTTGGCCCGACCTTACGCTAAGGCAGCCTTCGAGCACGCCCAGGCCCACCAGCAACTGGCCTCTTGGTCAGCCATGCTCGGCCTGGCTGCAGCAGTGTCGCAAGACGACACCATGCAGCGCGTGCTCAAGGCCCCGCGACTGACGAGCGCAGACAAGGCCGCCACGTTTATTGACGTGTGCGGCGACAAGTTTGATGCCAAGGCACAGAACTTCATTAACGTCGTTGCCGAAAACGACCGTCTCCCGCTGTTGCCGGAGATCGCCGCTCTGTTTGACCTGTACAAGGCCGAACAAGAGAAGTCGGTAGACGTTGAAGTGACCAGTGCTTTTGCATTGAACCAAGAACAGCAAGACAAACTCGCCAAGGTTCTCAGTGCACGACTCAACCGGGAAGTGCGCCTGCAAGTTGCGGAGGATGCCGCCCTTATTGGTGGTGTCATCATTCGCGCCGGCGACCTGGTAATCGATGGTTCGATTCGCGGCAAACTCGCGAATCTTGCCGAAGCATTGAAATCTTGAGTTTGAAGGGGCAGCAGAGCAATGCAGCAACTCAATCCTTCCGAAATAAGTGAAATTATCAAGGGCCGCATCGACAAGCTCGATGTGACCTCCCAAGCCCGTAACGAAGGCACTGTCGTCAGCGTATCTGACGGTATCGTGCGGATTCACGGTCTGGCCGACGTAATGTACGGCGAGATGATCGAGTTTCCGGGCGGCGTCTTCGGTATGGCTCTCAACCTGGAGCAAGACTCTGTAGGTGCCGTTGTATTGGGCGCATACCAGACTCTGGCTGAAGGCATGAGCGCCAAGTGCACCGGCCGCATCCTCGAAGTTCCGGTTGGTAAGGAACTGCTGGGTCGCGTAGTCGACGCACTGGGTAACCCAGTTGACGGCAAAGGTCCGCTGAACAACACCTTGACCGACGCGGTCGAGAAAGTTGCTCCAGGCGTGATCTGGCGTAAGTCGGTAGACCAGCCTGTACAGACTGGCTACAAGGCTGTCGATGCCATGATCCCTGTCGGCCGTGGCCAGCGTGAGCTGATCATCGGTGACCGTCAGATCGGTAAAACCGCTCTGGCGATCGACGCGATCATCAACCAGAAAGACAGCGGCATTTTCTGCGTCTACGTAGCCATTGGTCAGAAACAATCGACCATCGCCAACGTGGTTCGCAAGCTGGAAGAAAACGGCGCACTGGCTAACACCATCGTCGTGGCAGCGAGCGCTTCGGAATCTGCAGCACTGCAATTCCTGGCACCGTACTCCGGTTGCACCATGGGTGAATTCTTCCGCGACCGCGGTGAAGACGCGCTGATCGTTTATGACGATCTGTCCAAGCAAGCAGTGGCTTACCGCCAGATTTCCCTGCTGCTGCGCCGTCCACCAGGCCGTGAAGCTTACCCAGGCGACGTGTTCTATCTCCACTCCCGTCTGCTGGAGCGCGCATCCCGCGTTTCGGAAGAATACGTAGAGAAGTTCACCAACGGCGCAGTGACCGGCAAAACCGGTTCCCTGACCGCACTGCCGATCATCGAAACCCAGGCTGGCGACGTTTCCGCGTTCGTTCCGACCAACGTGATTTCCATCACCGACGGTCAGATCTTCCTGGAATCGGCCATGTTCAACTCCGGGATCCGTCCTGCTGTGAACGCCGGTGTTTCGGTATCCCGTGTGGGTGGTGCCGCTCAGACCAAGATCATCAAGAAGCTCTCCGGTGGTATCCGTACCGCTCTGGCTCAGTACCGTGAACTGGCGGCATTCGCCCAGTTCGCTTCTGACCTGGACGAAGCGACCCGTAAGCAACTTGAGCATGGTCAGCGCGTTACCGAGCTGATGAAGCAGAAGCAATACGCACCTATGTCGATCGCTGACATGGCGCTGTCGCTGTATGCCGCTGAGCGTGGGTTCCTGACTGACGTCGAAATCGCCAAGATCGGCAGCTTTGAACAAGCGCTGATTGCTTTCTTCAACCGCGATCACGCCGAATTGATGGCGAAGATCAACGTGAAGGGTGACTTCAATGACGAAATCGATGCTGGCATGAAAGCCGGTATCGAGAAGTTCAAGGCCACCCAAACCTGGTAAGCCGCAGCGGGAGCCGCAAGGCTCCCGCTTGCTAACCTGATAGGTGTTACATGGCAGGCGCAAAAGAGATTCGCAGTAAGATTGCGAGCATCAAAAGCACGCAAAAGATTACCAGCGCCATGGAAAAAGTGGCGGTCAGTAAAATGCGCAAGGCACAAATGCGCATGGCTGCTAGCCGTCCTTACGCGGAGCGCATCCGCCAGGTTATTGGTCATTTGGCCAACGCCAACCCGGAATATCGCCACCCGTTCATGATCGACCGCGAAATCAAGCGCGTCGGTTATGTCGTGGTGAGCAGTGACCGTGGTTTGTGTGGTGGTTTGAACACCAACCTGTTCAAGGCCCTGGTCAAGGACATGGCGGTAAACCGCGAAAACGGCGTCGAGATCGATCTGTGTGTAGTGGGTAGCAAGGGTGCGGCTTTCTTCCGCAACTTCGGCGGCAACGTCGTAGCAGCTATCAGCCACCTGGGTGAAGAGCCGTCGATCAATGACTTGATCGGCAGCGTCAAGGTGATGCTGGATGCCTACCTGGACGGCCGTATTGATCGCCTGTCCGTGGTGTCCAACAAGTTCATCAACACCATGACGCAAACGCCTACCGTGGAGCAGTTGATTCCATTGGTGGCAACCCCGGATCAAGGCCTCAAGCACCACTGGGACTATCTCTACGAACCGGATGCCAAAGAGCTGCTTGACGGCTTGATGGTCCGTTACGTGGAGTCGCAGGTCTACCAGGCGGTGGTCGAGAACAACGCGGCTGAGCAAGCTGCGCGGATGATCGCGATGAAGAACGCTACCGACAACGCCGGTGATTTGATCAGCGATTTGCAGCTGGTCTACAACAAGGCGCGTCAGGCTGCGATCACCCAAGAGATCTCGGAAATCGTCGGCGGCGCTGCCGCGGTTTAACGGTTCAAATATTCAGAGGATCCAGCTATGAGTAGCGGACGTATCGTTCAAATCATCGGCGCCGTTATCGACGTGGAATTCCCACGCGACAGCGTACCGAGCATCTACAACGCGCTGACTGTACAAAGCGCGGCCGCAACCACTCTGGAAGTTCAGCAACAGCTGGGCGACGGCGTGGTTCGTACCATTGCGATGGGCTCCACCGAGGGCTTGAAGCGTGGTCTGGACGTCATCGACTCCGGCGCAGCCATCTCCGTACCGGTCGGTAAAGCGACTCTGGGCCGGATCATGGACGTTCTGGGCAACCCGATCGACGAAGCTGGCCCGATCGACACCGACGAGCGCTGGGGCATTCACCGTCCTGCGCCAACCTTCGCAGAACAAGCGGGCGGCAACGACCTGCTGGAAACCGGCATCAAGGTTATCGACCTGGTTTGCCCGTTCGCCAAGGGTGGTAAAGTCGGTCTGTTCGGTGGTGCCGGTGTAGGCAAAACCGTAAACATGATGGAACTGATCCGTAACATCGCCATCGAGCACAGCGGTTATTCCGTGTTCGCCGGTGTGGGTGAGCGTACTCGTGAGGGTAACGACTTCTACCACGAGATGAAGGATTCCAACGTTCTGGACAAAGTGGCACTGGTTTACGGTCAGATGAACGAGCCGCCGGGTAACCGTCTGCGCGTAGCACTGACCGGCCTGACCATGGCCGAGAAGTTCCGTGACGAAGGTAACGACGTTCTGCTGTTCGTCGACAACATCTATCGTTACACCCTGGCCGGTACTGAAGTATCCGCACTGCTGGGCCGTATGCCTTCCGCAGTAGGTTACCAGCCGACCCTGGCCGAAGAGATGGGTACTCTGCAAGAGCGTATCACTTCGACCAAAAACGGTTCGATCACCTCGATCCAAGCGGTATACGTACCTGCGGATGACTTGACTGACCCGTCGCCAGCGACCACCTTCGCCCACTTGGACGCCACCGTCGTTCTGTCCCGTGACATCGCTTCCCTGGGTATCTACCCAGCGGTCGATCCACTCGACTCGACTTCGCGCCAGCTGGACCCGAACGTAATCGGCCAGGACCACTACGACACCGCTCGCGGTGTACAGTATGTTCTGCAGCGTTACAAAGAACTGAAGGACATCATTGCGATCCTGGGTATGGACGAGCTGTCGGAAGCCGACAAGCAGTTGGTAAACCGTGCTCGTAAGATCCAGCGTTTCTTGTCGCAGCCGTTCTTCGTGGCTGAAGTCTTCACCGGTGCTTCGGGTAAATACGTTTCCCTGAAAGACACCATTGCTGGCTTCAAAGGCATCCTCAACGGTGACTACGACCACCTGCCAGAACAAGCGTTCTACATGGTCGGCGGCATCGAAGAAGCGATCGAGAAAGCCAAGAAACTGTAATCCCGGCGCCCGGAAACGGGCGCTAATTTAGGTTGAGGCAATCAGATGGCTATGACAGTCCATTGCGATATCGTCAGCGCGGAAGGAGAAATCTTTTCCGGTCTGGTCGAGATGGTGATTGCGCACGGAGCACTGGGTGATCTTGGTATCGCCTTGGGTCACGCGCCGTTGATCACTAATCTCAAGCCGGGCCCGATCCGCCTGGTCAAGCAGGGCGGGGAAGAGGAGGTGTATTACATCTCCGGTGGTTTCCTCGAAGTTCAGCCGAACATGGTCAAGGTTCTTGCCGACACCGTGCAACGTGCTGGCGACCTGGATGAAGCCTCCGCTCAGGAAGCCGTCAAGGCTGCCGAGAAAGCCCTGCATGAGCGGGGCGCGGAATTCGACTACGGTTCTGCTTCCGCACGTCTGGCCGAGGCTGCAGCACAGCTGCGCACCGTCCAGCAGATCCGCAAGAAGTTTGGCCGCTAATAGGCCATCACTTGTTGCGCGATTGATTAAAAAGGGTAGCCTCGGCTACCCTTTTTTCTTTTCCGACGTTCATAACCTGGTCGCAGCCGCTGACCACCCAGGATTGGTAGCCAGTCATGTCACTAGAAATCGTTATCCTCGCTGCCGGCCAAGGCACCCGCATGCGTTCGGCATTGCCGAAAGTTCTGCACCCGATTGCCGGCAACTCGATGCTTGGCCACGTTATCCACAGCGCTCGTCAACTTGATCCACAACGCATCCATGTGGTGATCGGCCATGGTGCCGAAGCCGTACGTGAGCGCCTGGCGGCGGATGACCTGAATTTCGTCCTTCAGGACAAACAATTGGGTACCGGTCATGCCGTGGCTCAGGCTGTGCCGTTCATTGAGTCCGATACCGTGCTCATTCTCTACGGCGACGTGCCGCTGATTGAAGTCGACACCCTGCAACGCCTGCTCAAGAAAGTCGCGCCGCAACAACTGGGCCTGTTGACTGTCGAGCTGGACGACCCGACCGGCTATGGCCGCATCGTCCGCGATGACGCTGGCAAGGTCACGGCAATCGTTGAGCAAAAAGACGCCAACGAAGCCGAGCGTGCGATCACTGAAGGCAACACCGGGATTCTCGCCCTGCCTTTCGCCCAACTGGGTGGCTGGATGAGCCGTCTCTCCAACAACAATGCCCAGGGCGAGTATTACCTGACCGACGTGATCGCCATGGCGGTCAACGATGGTTTGGTGGTCGCCACCGAGCAGCCGCACGACGCCATGGAAGTGCAGGGCGCCAACGACCGCAAGCAACTTTCCGAACTCGAGCGTCACTATCAATTGCGCGCCGGTCGCCGTTTGATGGCCCAAGGCGTGACCTTGCGTGACCCGGCTCGTTTCGATGTACGCGGTGAAGTCACCGTCGGCCGTGATGTGCTGATCGACATCAACGTGATCCTCGAAGGCAAAGTCGTCATCGAAGACGACGTGGTGATCGGCCCGAACTGCGTGATCAAGGACAGCACTCTGCGCAAAGGCGTGGTGATCAAGGCCAACAGCCATATCGAAGGGGCCATTCTGGGCGAAGGCAGCGACGCCGGCCCGTTTGCACGCCTGCGTCCGGGCACCGTGCTTGAGGCGCGCGCGCATGTGGGCAACTTTGTCGAACTGAAGAACGCTCACTTGGGTGAAGGCGCGAAGGCCGGTCATCTGACTTACCTGGGGGATGCCGAGATTGGTGCGCGCACCAACATTGGCGCGGGCACTATCACGTGCAACTACGACGGCGCCAACAAGTGGAAAACCGTGCTGGGCGAAGATGTCTTCATCGGTTCCAACAACTCGTTGGTAGCGCCTGTGGATATCTCTTCCGGAGCGACCACGGCGGCGGGCTCGACCATTACGCAGAATGTGGATAACGCACAATTGGCGGTAGGTCGGGCACGGCAGAAGAATATCGACGGCTGGAAGCGGCCGGAGAAGGTCAAGAAAAGCTGAGTTATCCACAGCCCTTCAAAACTGAAAAATCGCAGTCTGGGACAGGCCTCCAACGGCCTCACCTCAGGTTGCGATTTTTTTTGGTTATACACAGGCTTTTTATCGCAACACGCTTGACGAAGTTTCGCCGATAGGTTTTGATTGCTTCCGTTATCTTTCGAATCGAAACTTACTAGCCCATGTCGAAGCGCAATACACCCCAACGCCGACACAATATCCTCACTTTGCTCAACGAGCAGGGCGAAGTCAGTGTGGACGAGCTGGCAAAGCGCTTCGAAACGTCGGAAGTTACGATTCGCAAGGATCTGGCGGCGCTTGAGAGTAATGGCCTGCTGCTACGTCGTTACGGCGGAGCGATCACCATGCCTCAGGAACTGGTGGCTGACATCGGCCAACCTGTCTCCAAATACAAACAAGCCATTGCCCGTGCCGCCGTCACGCGGATTCGCGAGCATGCGCGGATCATCATCGACAGCGGCAGCACCACCGCCGCCATGATCCCGGAACTGGGTCAGCAACCGGGGCTGGTAGTGATGACCAACTCGTTGCACGTGGCCAATGCCTTGAGCGAGCTCGAGCACGAACCGGTGCTGTTGATGACCGGCGGCACCTGGGACCCGCATTCCGAGTCCTTTCAGGGGCAGGTCGCCGAGCAGGTACTACGCTCTTACGACTTTGATCAGTTGTTTATCGGTGCCGATGGCATCGACCTGGTCCGCGGTACGACCACCTTCAACGAATTGCTGGGGCTCAGCCGGGTCATGGCCGAAGTCGCCCGTGAAGTCGTCGTGATGGTGGAGGCCGACAAGATCGGCCGCAAAATACCCAACCTGGAACTGCCATGGAGCAGCGTCCATACCCTTATTACCGATGATCGCTTGCCGCTGGAGGCACGCAATCAGATTCAGGCCCGCGGCATCAATTTGATTTGCGCGGCTGTCAGTCAGGAGAAATAGCATGTGTGGAATTGTCGGCGCAGTCGCAGAACGTAACATCACCGCCATCTTGCTCGAAGGCCTCAAGCGCCTGGAATACCGTGGCTACGACAGCGCCGGTGTGGCGGTCTTCACCAACGATGAAAAACTCGAGCGCATGCGTCGTCCGGGCAAGGTCAGCGAGCTGGAACTGGCACTCGATGCCGAGCCACTGGTCGGTCGCCTCGGCATCGCCCACACCCGCTGGGCCACACACGGCGCGCCGTGCGAGCGCAACGCCCACCCGCATTTCTCCGGCGACCTGGCCGTGGTGCACAACGGCATCATCGAAAACCACGAAGCCCTGCGTGAACAGCTGAAAGCCTTGGGTTATGTGTTCACCTCGGACACCGACACCGAAGTCATCGCTCACCTGCTGAACCACAAACTCAAGGATTTGCCCGACCTGACCGCGGCCCTCAAAGCCACCGTCAAAGAGTTGCACGGTGCTTACGGCCTGGCGGTCATCAGCGCCAAGCAGCCGGATCGCCTGGTCGCCGCCCGCAGTGGTAGCCCGTTGGTGATTGGTCTGGGCCTGGGTGAAAACTTCCTCGCTTCCGACCAATTGGCCCTGCGTCAGGTCACTGACCGTTTCATGTACCTGGAAGAAGGCGATATCGCCGAGATTCGCCGCGACAGCGTGCATATCTGGGACGTTGACGGCAAAGCTGTCGAGCGCGAAACCGTGCAGTACCGCGACGGTGCCGAAGCCGCCGACAAGGGCGAGTTCCGCCACTTCATGCTCAAGGAGATCCACGAGCAACCGTCTGTTGTTCAGCGCACCCTCGAAGGTCGCCTGAGCCCGAACGGCGTGCTGGTACAGGCATTCGGTCCACAGGCTGCCGAACTGTTCGCCAAAGTGCACAACGTGCAGATCGTTGCCTGCGGCACCAGCTATCACGCCGGTATGGTTGCCCGTTACTGGCTCGAAGAATTGGCCGGGATTCCATGCCAGGTCGAAGTTGCCAGCGAATTCCGCTACCGCAAAGTCGTGGTGCAACCCGACACGCTGTTCGTGACCATTTCTCAGTCCGGCGAAACCGCCGACACCCTGGCGGCCCTGCGCAACGCCAAGGAACTGGGTTTCCTCGCGAGCCTGGCGATCTGCAACGTCGGCATCAGTTCGCTGGTGCGTGAATCCGACCTGACCCTGCTGACCCAGGCCGGTCGCGAAATCGGCGTGGCCTCGACCAAAGCCTTCACCACTCAATTGGTAGGCCTTCTGTTGCTGACCCTGTCCCTGGGGCAGGTTCGCGGCACTTTGGCCAAGGGCGTCGAAGCCACATTGGTCGAAGAACTGCGCCGTCTGCCAACCCGCTTGGGCGAAGCCCTGGCGATGGACAGCACCGTGGAGAAAATCGCCGAACTGTTCGCCGAGAAAAACCACACGCTGTTTCTCGGCCGTGGCGCGCAATTCCCGGTAGCGATGGAAGGTGCCCTGAAACTCAAGGAAATCTCTTACATCCACGCTGAAGCCTACCCGGCTGGCGAACTGAAACACGGTCCGTTGGCGCTTGTGGATAACGACATGCCGGTGGTGACTGTGGCGCCGAACAACGAGCTGCTGGAGAAGTTGAAATCCAACCTCCAGGAAGTCCGCGCCCGTGGTGGCCAGTTGATCGTCTTCGCAGACGAGAAAGCCGGCATGACCAATGGCGAAGGCACGCACGTTGTGCACATGCCGCACATCCACGACATCCTGTCGCCGATCCTCTACACCATCCCGCTGCAGTTGCTGTCGTACTACGTTGCTGTGTTGAAAGGCACGGACGTTGACCAGCCGCGTAACCTGGCGAAGTCGGTGACAGTGGAATAAGTTATCCACAGGTGACCGAAACCCTTAAAAATCGCAGCCTACGGTTGCGATTTTTTTTATCTGAATAAAGGACATGCCCCATGGACCGATTCCAGGAAATGCAGGTCTTCGCCACCGTCGCCAAGGCGCAAGGTTTCTCGGCGGCGGCGCGAATTCTGGGGCTGTCGGCGGCGAGCGTCACTCGGGCCGTCGCGGCACTGGAGCAGCGCATTGGCACGCAGTTGATCACCCGTACGACCCGCAGCGTGCATTTGAGCGAGGCGGGGCAGCGTTATCTGGACGACTGCCGCAGGATTCTCGCCGAGGTGCAGGAAGCGGAGGATTCGGCGGCGGGGAGTCACGCACAACCCCGTGGGCAATTGACGATCACCGCGCCGGTATTGTTTGGAGAGTTGTTTGTCACGCCAGTGATGGTTGATTACCTGGCGCAGTACCCTGAGGTCTGCATCAATGCGCTGTTGCTTGATCGGGTGGTGAGCATCACGGAAGAGGGCATCGATGTGGCGGTGCGCATCGGCGATTTGCCCGACAGTAATCAGCATGCGATTCGGGTCGGCGAGGTACGGCGGGTGATTTGTGGTTCGCCAGCGCTGATCGCGGCACATGGCCGCCCCTTGCATCCGCAGGAACTGGTACAGGCCCCGATTATTGCAACGTCGGCCACGGGCCAATTACGTCACTGGCCCTTCCTTGAAAATGGCGAACCGCTGTCGGTGCGTACGGAGTCTCGGCTGGTGGTCACTGCCAATCAGGCTGCCATCACGGCCGCCTGCCTGGGGCTGGGGTTTACCCGCGTATTGTCGTATCAGGTTGCGGGAAAGGTGGCGGCGGGTGAGTTGCAAATCATCCTGTCTGAATTCGAATTGGCGCCGTTGCCGATTCACGTGATTTATCAGGGCGGGCGCAAAGCGCCTGCGCGAGTGCGCAGTTTTGTCGACTTCACGGTGAAGGCCCTGCGCGAGCATCCAGCCTTGAAGAACGAGGCACTATTGCTCCAGCTGAAATAATGGATTGCATTTGCTGGTTATTCTATTGTTTCGGTAGCAGGCGGAAGATGGCAACCCATCGGCGCCGACTCTTTCCAAAGGGCGCCTCCACCCAGCGGAGTCGACCATGCAAGCCATCAAACTCTACAACTTCCCACGCTCTGGCCACGCTCACCGTGTGGAGCTGATGCTGTCCCTGCTGCAATTGCCGACAGAGCTAGTCTTTGTCGATCTGGCCAAGGGGGCGCACAAGCAGCCGGATTACCTGGCGATCAACCCGATGGGTCAGGTGCCAGCCATCGATGACCAAGGCGTCGTGTTGGCCGACTCCAATGCGATCCTGGTGTATCTGGCGCAGAAGTATGGCAACGGGCGCTGGCTACCGACTGATCCTGTCGGCGCCGCCAAGGTTCAGCGCTGGTTATCGATTGCTGCCGGGCCGATTGCCTTTGGTGTGGCCAGAGCCAGGTTGATCACCGTGTTCGGCGCGTCCTACAACGCTGAAGAGGTGATCGCCAGCTCCCACGCCTTGCTCAAAATCATCGATCAGGAACTGTCTGCCACGCCGTATCTGACGGGGAGCGAGCCGACCATCGCCGACGTCTCGGCCTACAGTTACATCGCCCACGCGCCGGAGGGCAATGTCTCGCTCGACGACTACCCCCACATCCGCGCCTGGCTGGCGCGCATTGAAGCCTTACCAGGGTTTGTCGGCATGCCACGCACGGTGGTCGGTCTGCAAAAAACTGCCTGATGCTCACGGCCCGATCCGCTCGGGCCGTTCACGATGCGCCATTGGGCGCAGGGGAGGAGCCGTTATGGAACATTCACCTTGGCACGCCGGCGAGAAACAGTTGCAGGCTCATGTGGGGGTTGCCGAGCGAATGGAGGCGTTCGGACGTAAGGTGATTCGCAGTCAGATGCCGGATCAGCACCGCACGTTCTATCAGCAACTGCCTTTCATGCTGTACGGCGCCGTTGATGTCGAAGGCAACCCCTGGGCCAGCATTCTTGAAGGGGAACCGGGTTTCGCTCATTCCCCCGATCCATCGCTGTTGCAGTTCGACCACCTGCCGGGTGCCGATGACCCTGCGCAGCTGCAAGACGGTGCTGCCATCGGTTTGCTCGGTATTGAGTTGCACACCCGGCGCCGCAATCGCCTCAATGGCCGAGTCAGCGCCGTTACGGCCAGCGGATTCGGCGTCACGGTGGAGCAATCGTTCGGCAACTGCCCGCAATACATCCAATTGCGCCAGTTTCGTTCGGTGCCCTTGGCGGACCCTTCGAGCCGCGTTGCGCAGCACCTGACTGAACTGGATGACGCGGCCAGGACCATGATCGTCGACGCCGACACATTCTTTGTCGCCAGCTACGTGGACGTTGATGGCCAGCGTTCGGTAGATGTTTCTCACCGGGGCGGCCAGGTCGGTTTCGTACAGGTGGAAGGGAATCGCCTGACGATCCCTGACTTCGCCGGCAACCTGCATTTCAATACGCTGGGCAATCTGCTGGTCAATCCTCGCGCCGGTTTATTGTTCATCGATTTCAATTCGGGTGACCTGCTGCACCTCAGCGGGCGTACCGAAATTATCCTCGACGATCCGCTAATCGAAGCCTTTCAAGGTGCCGAGCGGCTGTGGACCTTCGAGGTCGAGCACGTGGTGCGCCGTCCTGCGGCGTTGGCCTTGCGCTGGCGCTTTGACGGCGTGTCGCCCACCAGTTTGCTGACGGGCACCTGGGCGCAGGCCAATGCACGCCTGCAAGCCAAGGCTTTGGGCGATCATTGGCGGTCGCTGCGGGTGGCGCGAATCGAACAGGAAAGCCACCACATTCGTTCGATCTATCTGGAGCCTGCCGATGGCGCCGGATTGCCGGTGTTCCAGGCCGGGCAGCATTTGCCTTTGCGGTTCAACATTGACGGTGACGTGCATATCCGCACGTACAGCCTGTCGAGTGCGCCGTCCGATGACTTTTTCCGTATCAGCGTGAAGCGTGACGGGCTGGTGTCATCGCATCTGCATGACCATATTCGCGTGGGTGATGTGCTGGAGGCCCGTGCGCCTCAAGGGCATTTCACCGTGGCACCGCATGAGCGGCGACCGCTGGTATTGCTGGCGGCTGGCGTGGGCATTACGCCGCTGCTGTCGATGGTGCGAGAGGTGGTTTATCAAGGCCTGCGCACACGGAGCATTCGTCCGACCTGGTTCATCCAGAGCTCGCGTACCTTGGCCGATCAACCGTTTCGTCCAGAACTGAATCGTTTGCTCGACGGGCTTGGCGATGCGGTGCGAGTCCTGCGTCTGCTCAGTCAGCCGGAGCCCGAGGCGCGCGAAGGCGAAGATTTCGACCTGACCGGGCGGATCGACGCCGACCTGCTCAAGAACATGCTTGAGGCAGAAGACTACGATCAGCTGGATTTCGTCCTCTGCGGTCCTGGAGCGTTTACCCAGGCGATGTACGACAGCTTGCGTGACATGGACATCCGCGATTCAAGGATTCACGCTGAGACGTTTGGGCCGTCGACGTTGCGCCGGGTACCCGATCCGGATGCAGTGGTCATCGAGCAACCACCGGCCTCCACGACGTCAGTACCGGTGGTGTTCGAGCGTTCGGCCAAAGAGGCGCGCTGGAAACCCGATAGCGGCAGTTTGCTGGAGTTGGCTGAAAGCCGTGGTTTGCGCCCGGAATTCAGCTGCCGTGGCGGTTCCTGCGGGACCTGCAAGACGCGCCTGATCAGCGGCGAAGTGACTTATCCACAAGTGCCGGCAGAAGTGCCCGGCGCTGGAGAGGTACTGATTTGCTGTGCGGTGCCGGCGCAGGGTTCGAAGCCGCTGGTGCTGGATCTGTAACCCTTGGTCCTGCGGCTGAAGCCCGGCTCCTACAGAACCATTCAGGCGTAAGACAGGGATTTTTCCTCAAGCAGCTCTTCGTACAGCTCGGTCCACTTGCGGCCCATCTCATCCGCTGTGAATAACTGCCGATACCGAACCTCAGCCTTCAGTCCCATTTCTGCCGCACGTGTCGGGTTTTCCCACAGCGTGCGCATCGCTTCACGGAAGGCCTGTGGATGACTCGGAGGCACCACCAGCCCGGTTTCATTGTGGATGTTGATGTAACTGGTGCCGGTGCCGATCTCGCTGGAAATCATCGGTTTGCCATACATCGCACCTTCGAGCAGCGAAATGCCGAATGCTTCGGAGCGCAGGTGCGATGGAAAAACGATGGCGTAACTCAGCTCCAGCAGCGCCACTTTGTCTTCGTCCCCCAGCCGACCCAGGAAGTGAATATTGTGTAAGCCCAGGGCGGCCGCCTGAGCGTGAAGCTCTACTTCCAGAGGGCCGGCCCCAACAATCACCGTGGGGTAGTCCAGATCCTTCAAGGCATCGAGCAGGATGTGCAAACCCTTGTAGTAACGCATTACCCCCACAAACAGGAAAAACTTATCCCCAAGCTGCTGCCGCCAATGCGCCATTCGCTCGCTATCCGGTTGTGGATAACCTGCCTTGTTCAGCCCATAGGGGATTACGCGAGTCTTGTCCTGAAACTGCTGCAACACATCGCTGGTGTGCAAGTAGTTGGGTGACGCGGTAACGATCCGGTCCGCGCTGGCCAGAAACCGGTTCATCAGCGGCCGGTAGAGTTTGAGCAGGTGTTTCTGGCGAATGATGTCCGAGTGGTACGTCACCACGCTCGGTTTGTTCATGCCGCTGGCGAAATGCACCAGGTCCATGAACGGCCAGGGGAAGTGGTAATTGACCACATCGGCCTCGGCGGCCAACTCGCGAAACTGTTTGAAGACGCTCCAGGAAAACCCCGTGGAGGCGAACTGAATGTCGAGTCTGGCCCGGTGGGCTTCGTGGTGAGCGAGCTGCACCACAGGCGGTGTCGGATCGGCACTTAGTGTCAGTACTTGGCCTTCAACGCCGCACTGGGCGCCGCTTTCGCACAACTGGAAGATCACTTGTTCGATCCCGCCGACCGAGTCAGGCAAGTACGTCTTGAAAAAATGAAGAACTCGCATTCAACCTCCCATGGCCTGGCGGTAGGCGCGTGCCGTGACCTGCGCACAACGCTCCCAGGTAAAAAGCCTTGCCTGAAGTAATCCTGCTTCCGTGCATGCCTGCCAGTGCGCTTGATCTTCGATCAAACGGCTCATGGTATTGCGCAAGCCTTCGGGTTCGTCAGGTTCAATATAGTTGCCCGCAGCGCCAGCCACCTCGGGCATGGCCGAACGCCGGGTCAGAATGACGGGGGTGCCGCAGGCCATGGCTTCCAGCACCGGTAGGCCGAAGCCTTCGTAAAGCGATGGAAAAATCAACGCCCGAGCACCGGCCATCAGCTGCGCGACTTGCTCGTCGGGCAGGTAACCCAGCAAACAGACGTGACCGCTGGCCAGGGCCTGATGCAATTCTTCACTGAACTGCTCGTGTTGCCAGCCGGCCATGCCGACGATCAGCAGCGGAAAACGCTGACGCACCGCCTCCGGCAACAGAGCATGGGCGCGCAGTGCCAGGGTCAGGTTCTTGCGCGGTTCCAGGGTGCCGACGCAGAGGAAATATTCCCGCGCGACGACGCCATGGGCCTTGAGAACGGCGTCGATGGCCTCGGGAGTCCGGGGGTGGAAACGCGCCGCTACACCCAGAGGTGCGACGACAAACCGCTCGGCTGGCAGCCCGAAATGCGCCTGGGCTTCGTCGGCTATAAACTGCGAGTCGGTAAGAATCAGGTTCGCCTGGCGTACGCCGTCGGCCAGCCGCCGTTCGATTTCCCGCAAGCGCGCGGGCGGCTGCGTGTCGGGGTAGTGCAGGTGAGTCAGGTCATGCAGAGTGATGATCGTCGGGCCGTCGAACGAAAGCGGCCACAAACTTGGTTCGTGGTAGAGGTCGATGGATTGCGCGCGACCTTGATCGAAGCGTTTCTGCTCCAGCCAGCGCCGGGCCTGATAGGCTCCTGGAATCTGCCGCAGCAGCGGCGTCAGTCGCGAATAACCGGGCATGGCCGCTTCCGGCAGAGCCGAGCTCCAGCCCCAGCCATGAAACAGCGCCAGCTCGATATCCGGCTCATCGGCTAACGCGTTCGCCAGTTCGGCGACGTAGTGGCCAATGCCGGTACGCGGTGCCTGGAGGATCCGGGCATTAAGGGCAATTCGCATGTTGCCTCTCTGTCATGACCGACGCTTCTACATGATTGCGCAGGGTTCGTTCGGCCAACTGGGCACTCGCTTCACGCCAGCCGATCCAGCGCCAGTGCGCGACGTCGCGGGTGGCCGGGAATTGACCGCCGCGCTCGAAATCCACGACCAGGTCGCACAGGCTGTGTGGCTCGGCCAGATCGAAGTACGCCATGAACTCGCCACCGATTTCCCGAAAGACCGGAATATCGCTGCCCATGGCCGGCAGTCCGCGTTGCATGGCTTCCACCAGTGGCAGGCCGAAGCCTTCGACATACGATGGAAACACCAGTGAGCTGGCGTGGCTGTAGGCGTGTTCGAGGCTGGTGTCACTCAGATCGTTGAACATGAACAGGCGCTGGTTCAGTTGCGGGTGATTGCGTACCCGCGCGAGCAGGGCGTCGCACTTCCAGCCGATTCGACCGGCAATGCACAACCGGGCCTTGGAGCCCGCCGCCCAAGCCAACTCGAAAGCGTCCAGCAGGTAATCATGGTTCTTGCGCGGTTCGATAGTACTGACCATCAAGAACACCGGTTCCGGTGTTTCAAATAGCCGGGCAAGGCGCGGTTCCACAGCGGCGGTTGCTTCGCTGAGGTCGAGTTCGGAGCCGAGGTGGAAATAGTCGAACCACAGCTCATTGGCCTTGGCAGGACCGAGACGGCGCTGTAATTCCTCACGCACCTGGTCACGCACCGTGGCAGAAATTGCCATGTAGCCATCGGCCGTTCGGGTGATCCAATCGAACCATTCGTTGAAAACCTGGACTAGCCGGGTGTCGTAGAACTGCGGGTGAGTCAGGGGGATCAGATCGTAGACCACCGAAATGATGCCCACGCCTTCACGTTTCAGCTGTTCGGCAAACGGGAAAAAGTCGGTATGCCAGGACGAGTCCAGCAACACCAGTTGATCCCCCGGCTGATGCAGCAACGGCGTGCAGCGTTTGGGCAGTTGATACTGGTTGATGCCTTCGATCAACCGCAGCGGAATGCTGAAGCAGGTGATCGCCGTCACCCGATAGGCCACATGCAGCAAACGCTTGATCACTCGCGAGTTGCTGCGATTGTGCAGGCGTTGGTGCAGTTGCCAGAAACGGTGAGCCAGGCGTCCCAGACGTCCACCGAAAGTCATCAAGTGATCGAAAAACGGGATGTTCAGCGCGCCGAGCATCAGTACTCGATAGAGCTTGCCTTTGAGCATCACTACCGGGATGCAGTCGACACCGTCGACCGATTTCGGCAATTGATTGACGACGTTGCGCACCACTCGCTGTATACCCGAGTTGACCTTGGGGTGCTGGAAAACGTGGGTGCACTCCACCAGAAGGCGCGTCATGGTGTGTTTTCCGGCATCAGCGTTTCAACGGAGCGGGTGATGGTGGTTTTCGCCCCCAGCCACGAGCAGCCCACGAAGTCTTCGTGGCGGTTATTGATCACGTGGAACACCAGACCGTAGTCCCGCCATTCGAAATTGCGATCCAGGTGCGAATCCAGCCGGGACAGACTCAGGGCCACCGAATAGTTACCCTTGCCCAGTCCCATGATGAAAGCAAAGCGGTAGGTCACGCGCTCCCCGGCCTTCAGATCATTCAGCGCCTGGTCCTGGCGATGTGTGTTGATGCCGTACATAGCCTGGCCCAGGCGATCCTTGATCATGAAGCCCAGTACCAGCCGCTCGATGTCCTGGCGGATGTCGACGTCCACCTCCAGCACCACCGGCTGACCGACTTCCGCCGCATCGATGGACCGTTCGTGCTCGTCCAGCA
This sequence comes from Pseudomonas sp. 3296, assembly GCF_031456615.1. Lineage (NCBI taxonomy): Bacteria > Pseudomonadati > Pseudomonadota > Gammaproteobacteria > Pseudomonadales > Pseudomonadaceae > Pseudomonas > Pseudomonas sp. 3296. The sequence goes on along the minus strand of NZ_JAVDUY010000002.1, from coordinate 673,353 downwards.
AGCGCACCCGCAAAATCCCGGCTTCACCGGTGCCTGAAATAGTGCTGACCTGGCCGCCTGAGAGCATTTCCTGACGCACTGTCTGGCCTTCGCGCTCGGCGAGTAGCGCGTTGTAGTAATCCATGACGGCTTCAGGTGTGCTGTGCATGGCCATCCGTCCCTTTTCCAGAAGGATCGCCGAGTCGCAGATCGACTGAATCGCCGAGCGGTCGTGGGACACGATCAACAGCGTGGTGCCGGCTTTGCGGAAGCTGCGGATGCGGTCGAAACTTTTGTGCTGGAAGTAGGCGTCGCCCACTGACAGTGCTTCGTCGACGATCAAAATATCCGGTCGCCGCGCGGTGGCCACGCTGAATGCCAGGCGCATCTGCATGCCGCTGGAATAGGTACGCACGGGATGGTCGATGGCGTCGCCGATTTCCGCGAAGCGTTCGATCTCGGGCATCAATTCTTCGATTTCTTCGACTTGCATGCCCAGCAGTTGGCCGGCCATGACCGCGTTCTGCCGGCCGGTGAAGTCCGCATGAAAACCCATGCCCAGTTCCAACAGGGCGGCAACGCGACCTTCGAGCTGGATGCTGCCGCAGGTGGGTTGGGTGGTGCCGGTGATCATTTTCAGCAGGGTGCTTTTGCCCGCGCCGTTGACCCCGACGATGCCCACGGACTCGCCGGGCGCAATCTCGAAGGCCACGTCTTGCAGCACCCAGTGCTGGCGATGACGGATCGGCGAAAACGGGATCAGCCATTCAGCCAGTCGGCTCCAGCGATTGGGGTATTGCTTGTAGGCCTTGCCCAGGCCGGTGACGCGTATGTGCCCCATCAGAGTTCATCCACCATTTCACCGACCCGCTGACGGAACAACCGCAGCCCGATCACGCAGAACACCGCGCCGCTCACGAATATCGGCAGCAGAGAACTCCAGACCGGCCATTGGCCGTAAAGGAACACATTCTGATAGCTGGTAATCAGATTGGTCAGGGGGTTGAGTTGCAGCAGGCGTTGTACCCATTCCGGCAGGATGCTCATCGGATACACGATCGGCGTCAGCCAGAACCAGAATTGCAGGCAGATGGCGAAAAATTGTCCGACATCGCGAAAGAACACATTCAATACACCCAGAATCATCCCCAACCCGGCACAAAACATAACCTGCAAGGCCAACAGCGGAATGAGCGCCAGCAGCGCCATGCCGGGCAGTCGCCCGCTAATCAGCAGAAAGCCTATGAACAAGCCGATGATGATCGCGAAGTTGATGCCAGCGTTGAACAACACGATCACTGGCAGGCAGATCCGCGGGAAGCTGATTTTCTTCAGCAGGTTGGCGTTGTCGAGGAACATGTTCTGACTGCGCACGGTGATTTCTGCGAACAATCCCCACGTCAGGAGGCCGGCGCAGAGGTAAACACTGTAGGCCAAACCGTCATCCACCCCTGGCAAACGGGCGCGCATGATGTGGGAAAAGATCACGGTGTAGACAATGATCATCGACAGCGGGTTAAGCACGGTCCACAGGGCACCGAACAACGAATTTCGGTAACGCGCCTGGAATTCTCGCTTGACGCTACCAAGGATGAATCCCCGATAGCCCCACAGCGAGCGGTACAAAGAAAGCAGCATTCAAACCGTCCTGCCGTATTGGTCTTCGAAGCGGACGATATCGTCCTCTCCCAGGTATTCGCCGCTTTGCACTTCGATGATCACCAGGTCAATCACGCCGGGGTTTTCCAGGCGATGCCTGTGGCCGGCGGCAATGAACGTTGATTCGTTCTTCGCGACCAGATGAGTACCGGTGCCGTTGTTGGTGACCTTGGCCATGCCTTCGACCACGACCCAATGTTCATTGCGATGGTGGTGCATCTGCAGCGACAACTTGCCACCGGGCTTGACCACGATGCGTTTGATTTTGAAGCGAGGGCCTTCTTCGAGCACGGTGTAGGTGCCCCACGGCCGGCTGACCGTACGGTGCAGGCGATAGGCTTCGTGCTTCTTGTCCTTGAGCTGCTTGACCACCCGACGCACGTCCTGCGCGCGATCGGCGTGGGCGACCAACACGGCGTCGGCGGTGTCGATGATGATCAGGTTATCCACACCCACGGCTGCTACCAACCGTTCTTCGCTCTGGACAAAGTTGTTGTGGCTGTCGATGAACACGGCATCGCCGCTGGCACGGTTGTTTTGTGCATCGGCAGGCACCAGTGCGGCCACTGCGCCCCAGGAGCCAATATCACTCCAGTCGAATTGGGCGGGCACCACGACCACTTTGTCGGAGTGTTCCATCAGCGCGTAGTCGATGGAGATGTCGGTGATCTCGGCGAACAACGCCGGGGACAATTCCTGTTGCAGGCAACCGACGGTTTCCACCGGGCTACTGGCCGCCATGCAGGTTTTCGTCTGCTCGAGCAACTCGGGGGCGTGGATCTGCAATTCGGCCAGCACGGTGGCAATCGAGAAGCAGAACATCCCGGAGTTCCACAGGAAGTTACCGCTCTCCAGGTAATGCGTCGCGGTTTGCACATCAGGTTTTTCGACGAAGCGCTGCACTTTGGCCGCGCCTTTTGCGTCCAGCGCAGCGCCGGTTTCGATGTAGCCGAAACCGGTATCCGGCGCGGTCGGCACCACGCCGAAGGTCACCAGGAAACCATCCCTGGCCAGTGCCACGGCGTGTTCCACGGCGGTCTTCAAGGCCTCTTCGTTGAGGATCAAATGGTCGGCGGGCATCACCACCATGATCGCTTCATCACCGTGCAGGGCTTGCAACGACAGCGCTGCCGCGGCAATGGCCGGGGCCGTGTTGCGGCCCGTCGGCTCCAGCATGAAGTGCCCGCGATGACGGCTGAGCTGCGCCTCCTGATAGTGATCCTTGCTCTGGAAGTAGTAGTCGCGATTGGTCACCGTGACGATATCGCCCCAGCCATCGAGCAGGCCGGCGGCCCGCCGATAGGTTTTGCCCAGCAGCGACTGACCGTCGGGCAAGGTCATGAACGGCTTTGGATGGCCTTCGCGGGACACCGGCCACAAGCGCGTACCGGCACCGCCGGAGAGAATCACAGGAATCAGCATGGCCTACTCCTTGGCGACGCGTTTCATGTCCGCATCCATCATCATGCGGATCAAGGTATCCAGATCGGTCTTCGGCTTCCAGCCCAGTACGCGCTGGGCTTTGGCCGGGTTGCCTAGCAGCACTTCCACTTCGGCCGGGCGGAAAAACGCCGGGTCGATTTTCACGAAGTCGCGGTAGTTCAGGTCGACGTGTTCGAAGGCGATCCGGCACATTTCGCGCACGGTGGTGGTGATGCCGGTGGCGACCACAAAGTCATCGGGTTTGTCTTGTTGCAGCATCAGCCACATGGCTTCGACGTAGTCGCCGGCAAATCCCCAATCGCGCTTGGCGTCGATGTTGCCCAGGCGCAGTTCCTGCTGTTTGCCCTGCTTGATGCGGGCGGCGGCGTCGGTGACTTTGCGGGTCACGAATTCGATGCCGCGCAGGGGCGATTCGTGGTTGAACAGGATCCCGCTGCTGGCGTGCAGATTAAAACTTTCGCGGTAGTTCACGGTGATCCAGTGGCCATACAGTTTGGCCACGCCGTACGGGCTACGCGGATAGAACGGGGTGTTTTCATCTTGCTGTTCGGCCTGGATCAGGCCAAACATTTCACTGGTGGACGCTTGATAAAAACGCGTGTGGGGACTGAATTGGCGAATGGCTTCGAGCAGGTGAGTCACGCCCAGGCCGTCGACGATGCCGGTGGTGACGGGTTGGTCCCAGGAGGCGGCGACGAAGCTTTGCGCCGCCAGGTTATAGACCTCGTCCGGGGCCGACTTGATGACCGCGCGCTGCACCGAGCAGGCATCGGCCATGTCGCCGTCCAGGTAAACGATGTCGCCCTCGACGCCCATTTCACGCAAGCGCCAGCGCGAATCGCTGCTGCGCCGCGCCACCAGGCCGTGGACTTTATACCCCTTGTCGAGCAGCAGTTTGGCCAGATAAGCGCCGTCCTGCCCGGTGATCCCTGTGATCAGTGCACTTTTAGTCATTCTTGTCGTACTCGCTTCTCCCAGTCGGACAGGATCGCCCGCAGGGATTGTTGTGTTGTGATTTCAGGCGTCCATCCTGTGGTCTGGGCAAGCTTGGCATGGCTGCCACAAACGCGACGCTGATCCGCGCGACGAAGGCGCGCGGGGTCTTGAATCAATTGCATGTCGACCTGAGCGAGGTCCCCCAGTTGTTCGATCAAACTGCGAATGCTCTGCTCGTGTCCCGAGCAGATGTTGTAGACCTGTCCCGGCACGCCCTTTTCCAGCAGCGCCAGGTAGGCCGAAATCACGTCCTCAACGTCAAGAAAATCGCGCGTGACGTCGATGTCACCGACTTCCAGTTGCGGCGCTTGCAAGCCTTGTTTGATTCGGCTGATCTGCCGGGCTGCGCTGGCGATGGCGAAGCTTTCATTCTGGCCGGTGCCAATGTGGTTGAACGGACGGGCAACCATGACCGGCCAGCCTTCGCTCAGGCCCCATTGCAGGCTAAGGAATTCCGCCGACAGTTTGCTCACGGCATAGGGATTGCGCGGGCAGGGTGGCTGTTGTTCGGTGATGGGCAGGTCGGTTTCAGTGACCTGGCCGTAGACGTCGCCAGAACTGATGTACAGAAATGTCCCGGTGAAACCGCGGGCCTTCAGGGCTTGCAGCAGGTTCAGGGTGCCGAGCAGGTTGATGTTGAGCGTGCGCGCCGGATCGCGGAAGGCTTCGGGGACGAAGGTCTGGCCGGCCAGGTGAATGACTGCATCGGGCATCTCGGGCCACAGACCTTCGAGGCTGCCGGGCTCGGCGAGATCGTAACGGGAAGTGGCAGGCAGAAGCGCCCATTCCGAGGCATCAGCGTTCAGGCGAGATTGGATGTGTTGTCCGACGAATCCACTCAGACCCGTCACGAACAGACGCTTTTTCAAACAGCAGCCCCTTGGTCATTCATTTCGTCCGTTTCCCCACAGGCTTTATGGAGATGTCTGACAGACCGGGTGGATGGGTTGGTCGAAAGACAGGCGAAATGCATTGTTGTAGTTGTTTGGTAGCCAATCTGTGCCAATTGCTCAGCAATTTCAACAGGTCCAACCGTGACTGGTCAGTTCTCGTTAGCGTAGCCTGATTTATTCTCGCCGGGCGGTTCACGAATCCTCGACGGATGTGTTTAGAATGCCCCTCGTCACGATTATCCAGCGTTCGTGCGGGTTGCTCCCGGACCCCGCGAGACTGACCATTAAAACAAGAACGTAGACGAGCAAAAAGACGATGGACGACGACCGGCAAACACCGGCGCTCCGTTGGCTTTGCCGTCATAGAGTGGGGCTGCCGGGATGGCGGTTTCATCGTGGGATGCCATGAATTTCATTCTTTACTCGGACGTCAACGACAGCTCGATCAGTCAGAGCCTCGGTCGTCCCGAATACAGCTACTACTTCGTGCTCAAGGCGTATCGCCCGGTGCTCGAAAGCCTTGGGCGCGTGCACGTGGTGTCCTCCACCGCCGAGGTCGATCCCCTCTACAAACAACTGCTGGCCGCTGGCGAGGACAGTCTGTTCCTGTCTTTTACGCCGCCACAGAAAACCCCGAACGACCTTGAGTGCCCGACGATCTGCGTGGTGGCCTGGGAGTTTGATTCGATTCCCGATGAGCAGTGGGACAACGACCCGCGTCAGGACTGGACGCAAATGCTCGCGCGTCAGGGCCGGGTGATCACGCTCTCCAGCCACACCGCCCGGGCGATTCGTCGGTCCATGGGTGAAGACTTCCCGGTGCTGGTGTTGCCGACGCCATTGTGGGAAAACTTCGCGGCCATTCGCAGCCAGCACACCAGTGTCCCGGTGAACGCCGGTTCGACGCTGGACATCAAGGGCTGCATATTCGATTCGCGTACCCTCGGGCTCAGCGCCGATGCGCTGATTCCTGCAGTGCCGACCGCCGAGGAAGTGGCCGCACGAGAGGCGGAACTGGAGGCGTTGAAGCCACCGCCGCTAACGCTGAAACGCCGCTTCGTGATTGCGCGGCATTACCTGCACATGTGGCGCCGGGACATGGGCAAAACGCTGCCGGTTCCGATGCCTCGCACACACTTTCTGAGCCAGTGGTACTGGGAAGGGATTCGCGATCTGCTCTCGGACGCGGCACATGCGCGTCTCGCCGAATACTTCCCGGCCATCGCCGGCCCGCAGACAATTGCGGTGCCAGAACCCGAACCGCGCCATTGGCCAGATACCACCTCTTTGGTCGAAACCCGGGTCGACGGAGTGGTCTACGTCACCGTGTTCAACCCGCGTGACGGGCGCAAGAACTGGCATCAACTGATCACCGCGTTCTGCTGGGCCTTTCGCGAAACGTCTGATGCCACGCTGGTGCTGAAGATTACCCAAAGCGACCTGTCGTCTTACTACGACGAGTTGATGACCTTGCTCGCGCAGCTCTCGCCATTTGCCTGTCGGGTGGTGGTGATGCACGGTTACCTGGACGATCCGCAATACGCCCGGCTTTACGAAGCGGCCAGTTTCTACGTCAATGCCTCGCGCTGCGAAGGGCTGTGCCTGCCGCTGATGGAGTTCATGGCCAGCGGCAAACCGGTGATCGCCCCGAATCACACGGCCATGGAAGACTACATCGATGAGCGCGTGGCCTTTGTGGTCAAGTCCAGCGAAGAACTGACCATCTGGCCGCAGGACACCCGGATCATCTACCGCACCCTGCGTTATCGACCGGACTGGGGTTCGCTTAAAACAGCCTACGAACACAGCTACCGGATGGCCAAGGCACAACCGCAGGACTATCAGCGCATGTCCCAAGCCGCCGTCGAGCGTATGCACGACTATTGCGCTTTCGCCCCGGTGCAAAAGCGCCTGGCGGATTTTTTCGGGCTTGCGCCACAGGGCTCGCCGGCAGCGACCGCAACGGATAACGCCGCATGCTGATCATCATTCATTCGGAAACCAACCAGCACACCATCGCCCAGAACCTGGGCCGTTCGGAATACAGCTACTACTTCGTGCTCAAGGAGTACCGGCCCGTGCTGGAACGGCTGGGGCGCGTGGTGGAAGTCCGCGATCCGCAAACTGAAGTTGATGCCTTGTACCGGGCGTGTCTGTCCCGAGGCGAAGACTGCGTGTTCCTGTCGTTTTCGCCCCCTCATCGCACGCCGGTAAATCTTGCTTGCCCGACGCTGCCGGTGTTCGCGTGGGAATTCAGCACCATCCCCAACGAGCCCTTTGCCGGTGACCCGCTCAATGACTGGCGCACGGTGCTGCGGGCAGCAGGTGCGGCGATTACTCATTCCAGTTACACCGTGACGGCAGTGCGCGAGGCGATGGGCGCCGACTATCCGATCGTCGCGGTGCCTGCCCCGGTGTGGGACCGGTTTTCCGAGCGCGGCGCGCAATTGCAGCGCCAGCCCCTGGCGAGCCAGGTGCGGTTGAAGATCAAAGGGCTGCTGGCCGACAGCCGCGAACTCGACTTGCGAGCCTTCGGGCCTGCGTCATCGCGCGAAGGCGTGGGCATCGACTTCGAGGCCCCGCCGCGTGAACACGAGTTGGTTCTGGACGGCGTGATCTACACCTCGGTGTTCAACCCCGGCGACGGGCGCAAGAACTGGGAAGACATGCTCAGTGCTTTTTGCGTGACGTTCCGCGAAGTGGATGACGCGACACTGGTGCTCAAACTGACCCACCACGATGCCGAAGCCGCGCTGACCGACATCCTTCACCACTTGTACAAAAACCAGTCCTATCGCTGCCGCATCGTGCTGATTTATGGCTACCTCGCCGATGCGGATTATGAGCGTCTGGTGCAGGCGACCAGTTATGCAGTCAACACGTCCTACGGCGAGGGCCAGTGCCTGCCGCTGATGGAGTTCATGTCCTGTGGAAAACCGGCGGTGGCGCCACGGACCACGGCGATGATCGATTACCTGGATGCCGACAATGCGTTCCTCATCGAGTCCACGGACGAACTGACCGCCTGGCCGCATGATCCGCGCCGGGCGTTCCGGACGTTGCGATACGTCACCAACTGGGCGTCGTTGTGCCGCACTTACCGGACAAGCTACGACGTCGCCAGGAACGACCCTGAACGTTATGCACAGATGTCCGCGCACGCCGTGGCCAGCCTCAAGACATTCTGCAGTCAGGCGACTGCCGAGCAGCGCCTGATGGCCTTTTTTGCCCGGCTGTTCGAAACCCGCGCCGTGGAAACCCCCGAGGCATGATCCGCGCATTGGTCAGACGTTTCTTTCCTGAAGCGAAGCCAGAACCCGCGCCGTTGCCGGTTGAGCCCACCCGTGTGTCACCAAGAGAAGTCGGTTTGCATGATGCGATGCATGACGGCTGGTTTTCAGGTGACAGTGGCGAACTGCTCAAGGGGTTTGCCATTACCGCCGACGACACCTTGCTGGACGTCGGCTGTGGCGAAGGGGTCGCCACCTTGTTTGCGGTGCGCCAAGGCGCGTCGGTGATCTTCACCGACAGCGAACATGACAAGGTCCGCGACCTGGCCCGGCAAGTGGAGACGCAATCGGATAAAGCCAATCTCGGTCTGGTCAGCAACAGCCTGCCATTGCCCCTGGCGGACGGTTGCGCGAGCAAAGTGGTGTGCATGGAAGTGCTGGAGCATATCGATCAACCGGAGCCGTTCATGGCCGAGTTGGTGCGCATGGGCCGCCCCGGTGCGCTGTATTTGCTAAGCGTCCCGGCACCGGTGGGCGAACATTTGCAAAAGGGCATCGCCCCGGCGAATTACTTCCAATCGCCCAATCACGTACAGATTTTTACCCCGGAACGCTTTGCCGCGCTGGTGGAGGACGCGGGGCTGGTGATCGAGCATCGTCAGGCCACCGGGTTTTTCTGGGTGATGGGCATGATCTTCTTCTGGGCCAGCGAGCGGGCTGCCGGTCGGGATCTGGGCGGCGCGGTGCGTGACCGCATTCAGGCGCCGTACCCGCCGCTGATGGAAAGCTGGGCGAAAACCTGGCAGGACTTGCTGGCGCAACCCGACGGCTTGGCGATCAAGCAGATGCTCGATCAGTTCATGCCCAAGAGCCAGGTGATCATTGCGCGCAAACCGGTGAATGCCGATGCAGCGTCCAGGAGGACGGCATGAGTAACGATAAACGGATCATGGACATCGAGTTGTTGCGCGGTATCGCGGTACTTGGCGTGCTGTTCCATCATCTGCAAGACAGCCTCTTTGCAGCCTCGGTGCCGTTGCTGCAAACCATTACCGCGTTCGGTCAGCCCTGGTGGGGTGTCGATCTGTTTTTCGCGATCTCCGGATTTGTCATCGCGCGCAGTTTGATTCCGGCATTGCAAGGGTGCAGCACCCGTCAGGAGTACTGGCAGCAGACGCGTAATTTCTGGCTGCGCCGGGCCTTTCGATTATTGCCGTCGGCCTGGTTGTGGCTGGCGCTGATGTTGCTGGCGTGCCTCTTTCTCAACCGCTCCGGTGCGTTCGGTACGCTGCACGCCAATGTGCAGGCGACGCTGGCCGGTGTGGCGCAATACGCCAATTTCCGCTTCGCTGACAGTTTCTATCACTACGAATACGGCACCAGCTTTGTGTACTGGAGCCTGTCGCTGGAGGAGCAGTTCTACCTGCTGTTTCCGCTGCTGATTCTGATCTGCCGAAAGCATCTGGTCTGGGCGTTGCTGGCGCTGGTCGCGGTGCAGATTTTCACGTTGCGCACGCCGATCCTGATGGTGGTTCGCACCGATGCGCTGGCCCTCGGCGTGTTGTTGGCGATGTGGAGTGCGCAGCCTTCGTACCGGCGCTGGGAACCGACGTTTCTGCGTCGCCCCTGGGCTGGCGTATTGGCGTTGATCGTGTTGTCGCTGGCGCTCAGTGTCATGGCGACCGATCACTTTACCTTTACCCAATACCGCATCGGCGTGATTGCCGTGTTGTGCGCGGTGCTGGTTTGGGTCGCGTCTTACAACCGTGATTATCTGCTGCCTCGAGGCCTGCTGAAAAATGTCATGACGTGGGTCGGCAGCCGGTCTTACGGGATTTACCTGATCCACATTCCGGCCTACTTGCTGGTGCGCGAATTCACGTTCCGCTTACAGGCTGCCGGGCTGCCCAGCCCGGCGGGCCATCCGATCCTGACGTTGCTGATGGCGGGCGGCCTGATCGTGCTGCTGAGCGAACTCAACTACCGCTACATCGAAATGCCCATGCGCAACCGCGGCGCCTCGCTGGTCAAACGCCTGAGCACGTCCCGAACAGCCGTCCCATCCTCTGGAGCTACCTCATGCTGAGCCTTTTGAAGAAACTCACGGCGGGCACGCCCGCTCCCGCGCAGCCTGCGGCAGACAAGGTCGAGAAAGTCGACCCGTACATGCTCGGCCTGCACGACGCGATGCTCAGTGGCTGGTTCAATCAGGAAACCGGCGAGCTGTTCACCGGGTTCCCGGTGAGCGCCGAAGACACGCTGCTGGACGTGGGCTGTGGTGACGGCGGCAACGTGCACTTCTGCGGCATGCGCGGGGCGAAGATCATCATCGCCGACATCGACGCGGCCAAGGTCGAAGCCACCCGCCAGCGCCTCGGCGATACCCCGGCGCGCGATATTGAATGTCATGTCACCGACTGCAATCCGCTGCCGATTGCCGACGCCACCGCTACCCGTGTGGTGTCCACCGAAGTCATCGAGCATGTGGACGATCCTGCGCAGTTCCTCGCCGAACTGGTGCGGGTCGGCAAGCCGGGGGCGCTGTATTTGCTCAGCGTTCCGCACCCGAGCTCCGAAGACCTGCAAAAGGACATCGCCGCACCGGAGTATTTCCAGAAGCCCAACCACATTCGCATCATCAGCGAAGAGCAGTTCAAGGCAATGGTCAGCGACGCTGGCCTGGAAGTGCTCAGCCACAGCCAGTACGGGTTTTACTGGTCGATGTGGATGTTGTTGTTCTGGGAAGCCAAGGTCGACTTCAGCAATGCCGACCACCCGTTGCTCAACCACTGGGCCGACACCTGGCAAGCGGTGCTGGCGTCCCCTCGCGGCGCACAAATCAAACAGGCGCTGGACGCGGTCGTGGCGAAAAGTCAGGTGATCATCGCCCGTAAACCCTAAGCACTTAACTTTGGACCTGTGCGAGTGAGCTTGCTCCCACAGGTTTTGTGTACCCTGTAGCCCTGTGTTTGTAGGGATCAGGGATTTCATGGTGTCTTTCGTTCGACTCTCGGTCCTGCTTATTGCAGTGCTGCTCAACGGCTGCGAGCAACACGACGCGCTGCCGCTCGATCAGCAACTCTACGTCTGGCAACGGCAATGGACGCCGGCCCACGACGCGGCCCTGCGCGACAGTCGTGCGGATTTCTCGACGTTACGGGTATTGGCCTTGCAGGCGTTTCCCCAGGCCGGCTGGCGTCGTGCGCGGATCGATCCAGCGCTGCTCAATCGCGATGGTCGGCCACTGATTGCGGTGATTCGCCTGGATGGTCAGCTCCAGTCGCTGGACCAGGATGAGGTCACGGCGCAAATCCAACAGCTGCTCAGCGACTGGCAAGGCCAGGGGCTGACGCTGGCCGGTGTGGAAATTGACCACGATGCGGGTAATGCCCGGTTACCGGCCTATCGAGATTTTCTGACGCACCTGCGTACGGTTTTACCGGCGACGTTACCGCTGAGCATCACCGCGCTGCCGGCCTGGCTCGACAGTCCCGAACTGCCGGCGCTGTTGTCGACCGTCGACAGCAGCGTATTGCAGGTGCACGCGGTGAGCGATCCACGGCGCGGGCTATTCGATCCGGATCTGGCGCGAAAGTGGGCCAGGGACTGGGGGCGGATCACGACGAAGCCTTTCTATCTGGCACTCCCGGCCTACGGCGTGGCGCTGTTGCCCGGCACCCGTGGCGCACCGGTTGTGGAAAGCGAAGTCCCGTTGTCTCACAGTGGCGCGCGTCGCGAATTGCTGGCTGATCCACTTCAATTACGCGCGCTCGCGATGGATTTACGCGCCGATCCGCCTGCTCATCTGGCCGGCCTGATCTGGTTTCGCCTGCCGCTGACGGGCGACCGTCGGGCCTGGAGTTTGACAACCCTGGCTGCGGTGGCACGCGGTGACACACTCGACAGCCGCTTGAGCGTGAAACTTAGCGCGCAAGACGGCCTCTATGACATCAGCGTCAGCAACCAGGGCAACCTCGACAGCCCATGGCCCGAACGCGTGACCCTGGCCGCGCAGGGCTGTGACGGCGCCGATGCGCTGGCCGGTTATACGTTGCAACAAAGCCCTGATCTGCTTACCTTCACCCGCCTTAGCGACGGCCGAATAGCCGCCGGTGGGCAGCGTGCAATCGGTTGGGCGCGCTGTACAAAAATTGATCAAGGAGGTTCGAATGTTCACCCGTAACTGGCCCCGCCATCTGCTCTGCCTGAGCCTCAGCCTGCCGCTGGGTTCGGCGCTGGCCTGCGGGCCGGACTTCCCGATGCGCCTGCTGGATAACCGCAGCCAGTCGCTGGCGGAGCTGCCGGAAGGTAACTTCCAGTTTGAGGTCAATCGACTCGGGCATGCGATCGCGGGGCTCAAGAATGTCGCGCAGTCGCCCTACAGTATGGAGGCGACGGATTACGCGGCGCAGCGAGACACCGCTGAGCAGAGCGGGCTGACGGCGCAACAGCAAGCGCTGGTGAAACAACTGCGCAGCCTGACGGATGCCCATCGGGTCGAAGAACAAGGTGCGAGCCTGCCGGCCGAGCTCAAGCTGTATCTGGCGGGCGCTGTGGCGTTCAGTGCAGGCGATCATCGCTTGGCTGCCGAATACTTCGAAAAAGTCCTGGCGCTGCCGGCCGATCAACGCGCCTTGCGCAGCACCTGGGCCGCGTATTCGCTGGGCCGGGCGCTGTTTGCCATGAGCGCCGAGGCGCAAGCATCACCCGATCGGCTGGCGCAGTCGCGCAAGGCGTTCGAGCAAACCCGTCAGTTGAGTATCGATGGCTTCAGCGATCCGCTGGAACTCGGTGTCGCCAGCCTCGGCGAAGAAGCTCGGGTGGCCCGTACCGCCGGCGACTGGGACAGCGCCATCGAACTCTACGCCACCCAAAACTTGCACGGCTCGGCGGTGGGTTACACCTCGCTGAAGCTGTTGATGGCCGATTTGCTGGCGATGCCTGACGATCAATTAACCGCGTTACTCAAGGGTAAACCGGTGCAACAACTGGTCACCGCGTCTTTGATCAGCCGCCTGGGCTGGTCATTTGGTGATCAACCACCCAACGAATTGAAACTGATCAAACTGCTGCAAAGCAGCACCCGCGGCAGCCTGGATAACGCCGATCGACTGGCCGCGATGAATTATCAACAAGGCGATTACGCCAGCGCCAAGGCCTTCTTGGAACACGCCGGTGACGGCGGCCTGGCGTGGTGGTTGCGGGCGAAACTGGCGTTGCGCGATGGCGATAAAACCGCGGCGACTGCGGCGTATGCCAAGGCGGCTCAGGCGTTCCCGCAGAATGAATCGTGGGGTGAGCGTCGCACGCCGGACTACGACTACGAAACGCTTCAACCCAAGTGTCGGGTGGAAGGCGAAAGCGCAATTCTGGCGCTGCAACGCGGGGATTATCTGCAAGCGTTCGATCAGTTGTATCGCAGCCAAAGCCTCTATTGGTTCGATGCCGCGACGGTGGCCGAACGGGTGCTGACCGTCGATGAACTCAAGCATTACGTCGACACTCAGGTGCCCGCGCCACCGCCGTTGACCCAGCAGGACCGAGACAACTACGTGCCACTGCCGGTGGCGGCGAAACTGCGAAATCTGCTCGGCCGTCGGTTGTTGCGCGAAGAGCGTTACGACGAAGCGCTGGTGTACTTTGACAATCCTGATCTGCAGAAGAAAGCCCGGTTGTATGCGCAACAGCGTCAGTTGGCTGATGCAGCATGGTGGCCGACCAAACGCGCCGCCGCCCTGTTCAATTCCGCCTGGACGGCGCGCGAGTGGGGCATGGACATTCTCGGTTACGAGATGGCCCCGGACTACGCCACGTTTGGCGGCAATTACAGCCTCGAAAACACTGAACTGAAGGTCGGACCGTTAGTGACTGAAGGTGAAGTCCGGCGCCAGCAAGCCAGTGCCGCCAAACCTGACGAGCGCTATCACTATCGGTTCGTGGCCACGGCATTGGCCAGTCGCGCCGCTGATAACTTGCCGCACACCAGCCAAGCGTTTGCGGCGGTGCTGTGCGCGGCGGCGGGCTGGAACAGCAGCCTTGAAGAGCAAAGTGCGCTGTACCAGCGCTATGTAAAAGAAGGGCCTTATGTGGATTGGGCGGTGGATTTTGGTCACCAGTGCCCTTATCCCGACTTCGAAAACGCCAGCAAGCGATATGTAACCCAGGCCACTGACGCAACGCGTTCCGTACTGCGGCCCTACAAGTGGCCGCTGCAGATCGGCGGTGTCGTCGGCGTGACTGCGGTGGCATTGCTGTTGATCAACCGTCGTCGTCGGACGCGGTGAGGCTTACGCTTGTTGCACAAAGGTCAGCCGCACTGCGAAACCGATCAACAGGCTGCCAAACAGCCATTGCTGGAGTCGCTGGGCCGAAGGGCTGCGTTGCAGCCAACGGCCCAGCGCCGCGCCGACCAATGCGTAGGCGCTGTCGAAGAGGAAGCCGACACCAACCAGCAGCATGCCCAGGATCGCGAATTGCCTGAGGACTGAACCGGCGTGTGGATCGATGAACTGTGGCAGCAGCACCGAACAGAACAGCAACGCCTTGGGGTTGAGCAAATTGGTGAGCAGGCCGCGCTGGATCGACGCCGACCAGCGCGGTTTTGCTGTCATCGTTTCGGTGCCATTGAGATTCGGCAGCATTGTGGTGCGCAGACATTGAATGCCAATCCACAGCAGATACGCGGCCCCGGCCAGACGTACCACATCGAACGTCCAGGGCGCCGCTTTGAACAGTGCCGCCAACCCCAACGCGGCCAACGCCACATGGCAGCCACGGGCAATCCCCAAGCCCACTGCCGTCGCCAATGCAGCCCCTTTCCCCTGTCGGGCGCCAGTTTGCAACAGCAGGATCATGTCCGGCCCAGGCAACAAATACACCACCGCCAATGCCATGAAAAACAGCCAGAGTCCTGCCATGTTGCGCCCCTTTCTTTGTCGAATCGGTAGGGCCAGTCTAGGACGCAAGGGCAGGGCAGGTGGTTGCGAAGTCAGCTTCTAAAGCGTTGAAAATTGGCATAGCCTGCTGTTTTTATAGGATCAAACCATCAGGATCTGCCAAACCATGAAACTGGATGCCTACGACCGCAAGATCCTCGCGGCCCTGCAACGGGACGGTCGACTGAGCAATGTGCAATTGGCTGACGAAATCGGTTTGTCTGCCTCGCCCTGTTTGCGTCGAGTGCGAATGCTGGAAGAGGCCGGGGTGATTCGCGGCTATCAGGCGAATCTGGATCGCGATGAAGTGGGACTAGGGCTGACGGTGTTTGTCGGGGTCAAGGTCGAGCGTCACAACGACGAACAAGCCGAAGCGTTCCGTGTGGCGGTAACGGCGTTGCCGGAAGTGATTTCGGCGTTTCTGGTGTCTGGCGAATCGGATTTTTTACTGCAGGTGGTGGTGCCGGATTTGCGTGGGTATGACCGCTTTCTCACCGAGAGGCTGCTGAAGTTGCCGGGTGTGAGCGATATCCGCAGTAACTTTGCGATTCACACGGTGAAGACGCCCGGGGCGTTGCCGTTGGGGCATCTTCCGCTTTAGACCGCATCGCCCCTATCGCGAGCAGGCTCACTCCTACACGGTTTTGTGAACGCCACAAATCAACTGTGGGAGTGAGCCTGCTCGCGACAGCGGTAGACCGGATAACGAAAACCTACAGCCTTACATCTGCGTCGCCATCCCCTCCACATTCATCGCCGCCTGACGCAGCGCCTCCGAACGTGTCGGGTGGGGATGGCACGTCAGCGCAATGTCCTCGGCCGAGGCGCTGAATTCCATCGCCACGCAATACTCGCCAATCATTTCACTGACGCTCGGGCCTACGAGATGCACGCCGAGAATTTCGTCCGTGCGTTCATCGGCCAGCACTTTGGCGAAGCCTTCGGTTTCGTGGTTGATCTTGGCCCGGCTGTTGGCGGTGAACGGGAATTTACCGACCTTGTAGGCCCGTCCTTCGGCCTTGAGCTGCTCTTCGGTCTTGCCGACGCTGGCCAGCTCCGGTTTGGTGTAGACCACGCTGGGAATCAGGTTGTAATTCACTTCGCCGGCCTTGCCGACAATCTGTTCCACGCAGGCCATGGCTTCGTCTTCGGCCTTGTGGGCGAGCATCGGCCCGGACGTGACGTCACCGATTACCCACACGCCAGGCGCTTCGGTGCGGTGTCCCTTGTTGGCGAGCATGCCGCGCTTGTCCGTGACGAGGCCGACGTTTTCCAGACCCAGGCCTTGGGTGTACGGCCGGCGCCCGATCGACACCAGCACGTAATCGGCCTCCAGTAACTCGGCGGTGCCGCCGGCCGCCGGTTCAATGCTGAGCTGAACACCGCTCGCCGTTGAAGTAGCGCGGGTGACTTTCGAATTCAACTTGAAGGTGATGCCCTGTTTACTCAGCGAGCGCTTAAGGGTTTTGCCAGCCTCGACGTCCACCCCCGGACAGATGCGGTCGAGAAATTCGACTACCGTGACTTGAGCACCCAGGCGCCGCCACACGGAGCCCAGTTCCAGGCCAATGACGCCGGCACCGATCACCACCAGGTGTTTGGGCACCTCGGCCAGTGACAGCGCCCCGGTGGAATCGAGGATGCGTTGGTTATCGATGTCGACGCCCGGCAAGGGAGTGGGCTCGGAGCCGGTGGCGATGATGATGTCCTTGGCGCTCAGCTCGGTCTTGCCGCCAGCACTGTCGGTGACCGTGACTTTGCCCGGTCCGTCGATGTGGCCCCAGCCCTTGATCCAGTCGACTTTGTTTTTGCGAAACAGAAACTCGATGCCCTTAGTCAGCCCGGTAACGCTTTCATCCTTTTGTTTCATCATCTGGGTGAGGTTGAGGGTGGGTTTGACGTCGATGCCCAGGTTGGCGAATTCCGCGCCCATGGCCGCGTCGTAGAGTTCGGAAGCGTGCAACAGCGCCTTGGACGGCATGCAGCCGACGTTCAGGCAGGTGCCTCCGAGCGTCGCCCGACCTTCGACGCAGGCCGCTTTCAAACCCAGCTGGCCTGCACGGATCGCGGCGTTATAACCACCGGGACCACCGCCCAGAATCACGACGTCGTAGCTGCTCATGGATGTACTCCTGAAGTGAAGGGATCGGACTGGTTAAACGTAGTAGTTGGTAAAAATTACGAACGTAATATGTGCGTGTCGCGTTGTTTCGGTCAAGGGTTCAGCCAAGCGACAGGTTCAGCGCCTTTAGATAGAAGGATTTAGTACAAAAATTTCACTGCTTTCGTTATATCGTAACGAAACGCGAAGTCCGCATTGAATAAGCACTGGGGTGGTATGCAAGTCGATCTCGAAGTCGATGGCGCGCAGGTAGCAGGGCTGCCGCGCTTTCAGCAGGCGCTCTTTCAAGGGCGGCGATTGCGCCAGTTCGCCATTGGCCTGAGTGCTTTGGCAGCGGCCGGACTGGTGCTGGCGTTGTTTGTCGGGCTGTTTGCGCCGCAGTCATTGTGGGGCGCGTTACTGGTGAGTCAGAGCGCCGCTTTGCTGGTGCTGGTTGCCGGTCTGCAATCTGCCTGGTGGGTGACCCGGTGGCGCGCACAAGCGATGAACCCGGCGTTGCCTGTGGTTGTCGTCGACGGAACCGTTGCGCCGGATGGGTGGTATGAGCGGCTGCTGGAGCGACTCAGTCAGGGTTCGATGAGAATGCTTGGCCAGATCGGCGCGCCAACGCTCTGGCTCGGCGGTTGGGCACTGTTGACGTTGTTCAGCATCAGTCAATTCTGGAACCTCGCATTACCGCCCGCCGCGCTGGGGTTCTCGGCCAACGTCGGCGCGGCGCTGGGATTGCTGCTGGCGTTTGGTCTGCTGGTGGTCGAGCGGCAACTGGCCCAGGAAAACATCGCTCAATGGCCGGAAACCGGGGCATTGGCGCAATTGACGCGGGTGGCAATCATTTGCCTGGTGATCGGTGCGTTGTGTCTGTTGTTCGCCAGTGAAACCTCTGTCTGGCCGGTGCGATTGGCGGTGCTGATCGGTCTGCTGCCGGGCCTGGTCGCAGTCGAGTTGCTGCTGCGTGCGGTGTTGTCGCTGTTCAGTCCACAGCGCGAACAACTCGAACCGACATTGCTGGCACGCAGTTTTGTCGCCGACATGCTGCGCTGGCCGCCACAACCGCTGCTCGCCTTGCAGCACGAACTGCACAACCGTTTTGGCATCGACTTGCGGCAGATCTGGGCCTTCACCTACATGCGCCGGGCGTTTTTGCCGGTGCTGGCGGTGATTGCCTTTGTCGGCTGGTCACTTACCGGTATTCACGAAATACCGTTGCAAGGGCGGGGCATCTACGAGCGTTTCGGCAAACCGGTGGAGGTGTTTGGACCTGGATTGCACGCCGGTTTGCCGTGGCCGTTGGGGCGCGTGCTGAATATTGAAAATGGCGTAGTTCACGAGTTGGCCACCAGTGTTGGCGAAGCGTCGACACCGGTCGTGCCCGAGCCTGCCGAAGGCCCGGCGCCGGCGATTGCCAATCGGCTATGGGACGCCAGCCACGTGAACGATAAATCCCAGGTCATCGCCAGCAGTCGCGCCGACAAACAGAGCTTCCAGATCGTCAACATGGACGTGCGTTTTGTCTATCGCATCGGCCTGACCGATCAAGCGGCGCTGGCGGCCACCTACAACAACGCGGACGTGCCGACGCTGATTCGCAGTACCGCCAGCCGGATTCTGGTGCATGACTTCGCCTCGCGAACCCTCGACGGTTTGCTCGGCGAGGACAGGGTAGGGCTCGCTGAGGAGATCGGCCGAGCAGTGCAGGCCGATTTGCAGAAACTCAATAGCGGTGTGGAAATTCTCGCCACCGTGGTCGAAGCGATTCATCCACCGGCTGGTGCCGCCAATGCCTATCACGGTGTGCAGGCTGCGCAGATTGGCGCCCAAGCATTGATCTCGCGGGAACGCGGTGCGGCTGCGGAGGCGACTAATCAGGCGCAACTGCAAGCCAGCATTGCCCGCGATCAAGCGACCGCCAGCGCCCATGAAATCAACGCCACGGCCCAGGCGGCAGACCTGAAATTCAGTGCTGAACGCAAAGCCTACGCCAGCGCTGGCCAGGCGTTTGTGCTGGAGCAATACCTCAGCCAACTGAGCCAAGGCCTGGCCAACGCCAAACTGCTGATTCTTGATCATCGTCTGGGTGGCAGCAGTAATGCGCCGACCATCGACCTCCGTACTTTCACGCTGCCGGCTGATCCTACGTCGCCGCGTACGAGCGCCCAGCCAGGAGCTACCCATTGAGCCAGTCGCACACACACGATCACGATGACCACACCGGCCACGATCACGGCCATGGCGGACATGGGCATCACCACCATCACCACCACGGCGATCCACAAGAAGCCGGCCCGTTCCCATGGCGGCGCATGGGCTGGGCTGCGTTGCTCGTGGCGTTCGCCATCGCGGCTGCGAGCCTTGTCCAGGTGCGCTCGGGGGAGGCCACCGTGATCACGCGCTTCGGCAATCCATCGCGGGTGTTGCTGGAGCCGGGTCTTGGCTGGCGCTGGCCGGCACCGTTTGAAGCGGCCATTCCTGTCGACTTGCGGCTACGGACCACTTCCAGTGGTTTGCAGGATGTCGGCACCCGCGACGGTTTGCGCATCATCGTTCAGGCCTATGTGGCGTGGCAGGTACAGGGCGATCCGGACAACGTGCAACGCTTCATGCGCGCCGTGCAAAACCAGCCGGATGAAGCGGCACGGCAGATCCGCACGTTTGTCGGCTCGGCGCTGGAAACCACGGCCAGCAGTTTTGACTTGGCAAACCTGGTTAATACCGATGCCAATCAAGTGCACATTGCCGACTTTGAGGCGCAACTGCGGCAGCAGATCGATCAGCAATTACTCACCACTTATGGTGTGCGCGTGCTGCAAGTAGGCATCGAACGTTTGACCCTGCCGTCGGTAACGCTCACTGCCACGGTTGATCGCATGCGCGCCGAGCGTGAAACAATTGCGACCGAGCGCACCGCCATTGGCAAACGCGAAGCCGCGCAAATCCGTTCCGCTGCCGAGCGAGATGCGCGAATCGTGCAGGCCGATGCTACGGTGAAGGCGGCTGACATCGAAGCCCAATCTCGGGTCGAAGCCGCGCAGATCTATGGCCGCGCGTACGCCGGTTCTCCGCAGCTGTACAACTTGCTGCGCTCCCTCGACACCTTGGGCACCATCGTTTCACCGGGTACAAAACTGATATTGCGCACCGATGCCGCGCCATTCCGGGTGTTGGTTGACGGCCCGCCGACCCTCGAAAACAAGTCCGGGTCGCAGCCATGAATTTAGTTCCACGTGGAACACATGAGTTGAGCAGCCCCTGGATTCAGGCCGGACGCCTGGCTTTTTTAGCTCTTTATGCGGTGACGGTTCTGGCCGCCCTGGCCTGGGCGTTCTCTAATGTGCGGCAGATTGATCCGCAGAATCGAGCGGTGGTCCTGCATTTCGGGGCGCTGGATCGCATTCAAAATGCCGGTTTATTACTGGCATGGCCGCGACCGTTTGAGCAGGTGGTTTTACTGCCCGCAGCGGATCGGGTCATAGAACGTCGCGTGGAAAACCTGTTGCGCAGTGATGTCGCCTTGCAGGCTGATCGTGTTGCCACGTTCGCCACACCGCTCAGTGATGCACTCGCCGGGTCCGGCTATTTGCTGACGGGTGATGCCGGCGTGGTGCAACTCGATGTGCGGGTGTTCTACAAAGTCACCGAGCCCTATGCGTTCGTGCTGCAAGGTGAACATGTGCTGCCCGCGCTGGATCGATTGGTCACCCGCAGTGCTGTGGCCCTGACTGCCGCGCGAGATCTGGACACCATTCTGGTTGCGCGTCCGGAGCTGATCGGCGCCGACAATCAGGCTGCCGAACGCCGTGAACGTCTGCGCGGTGATCTGGTGCAGGGCATCAATCAGCGGTTGGCCGAGCTGAGGTCAACAGGGCAGGGCTTGGGCATCGAAGTTGCCCGAGTTGACGTGCAATCGAGTTTGCCCGGCCCTGCGGTAAACGCCTTCAACGCGGTACTGACCGCGAGTCAACAAGCCGACAAAGCCGTGGCAAATTCACGTACCGAAGCCGAGAAGGCAACCCAGGCCGCTAACGAACAAGCGGATCGAACGTTGCAAGTGGCCCATGCCCAAGCCAGCGAACGACTGGCAAAAGCGTCTGCCGACACCGCCACCGTCCTGAGCCTTGCCACGGCTCAACAGCAGGGCACCGATCCGCAAATGCTGCTGCGCATTTATCGCGAACGGATGCCGAAAATTCTTGGTCAGGCCGGTTCCGTGACCACGGTTGATCCGAAAGACGATTCCCGCCTGATCATTCAGGGAGCTGCACAATGACTGCGCAATCCGCCGCCGCACCGAGCATGTTGTCCTCGGCCGAACAACGCAGCGCCGCTCGCCAACTGACGCTGGCCATGCTCGCGCTGGGCTTGCTCGGGCTCGGTCTGATCTGGCGCTGGCTATCACCGGAACAGACCGGCGTCAGTCAATTGCTGCTCGGTGTTGCATCGCTATTGGTGGCAGTGCCGGTCATGCGTTCGGCGTGGTACAGCTTGCGCTACCCAAGCTTGCACGGGATCACCGACCAGTTGATCGCACTCGCCATGCTCGGTGCCTGGGCCACGGGTGATCTGCTGACCGCCGCGTTGTTGCCGATCATCATGATCTTCGGCCACGTGCTGGAAGAGCGTAGCGTGATCGGTTCTCAGGAGGCGATTCATGCGCTTGGAAAACTGACCCGCAGCCATGCGCGCAAGGTTCAGTTGGATGGTTCGATCCTGGAAGTCGACAACAGCACCCTCAAGGCCGGCGATCAGGTCGAGGTGCGGGCCGGTGATCGCGTGCCAGCGGACGGTCGGGTGTTGTCCGGTCAGGCGAGCCTCGATACGGCTTCGATCACCGGTGAGTCGGTGCCGCTCGAAGCAGGCGTGGGCATGCCGGTGTTCGGCGGGGCGATCAACCTCGATGGCCTGCTGCGCATTGAAGTGACCCGCACCGGCAACGAGTCGACCCTGGGTAAAGTCATCGCGCTGATGCAAAGCGCCGAGCGTTCCAAGCCGCCGATTACGCGTTTGCTGGAGCGTTACGCTGGCAGCTACATGGTGTTGGTTCTACTGCTGGCGGCAGTGACGTGGTTTGTCACCAATGACGCTCAGGCAATGCTGGCGGTTCTGGTCGCGGCGTGTCCCTGTGCGCTGGTGTTGTCGGCACCGGCAACAGCTATTGCCGGGGTGGCGGTGGCGGCGCGGCACGGCATTCTGATTCGCAGCTCGGCGTTCCTTGAAGAACTGGCGGACCTCACTTCGCTGGTGGTCGATAAGACGGGTACGCTGACGTTCGGCACCCTGCGCTTGCAGGCGATCGACAGTCCTCTCGAAGACCACAGTCATGTCCTTAAGTTGGCCGCCAGCCTCGGGGCCGCCAGCAGTCATCCGGTGAGTCGTGCACTCGCCGGGTTGGTCACACAGGAGCATTTCCTGTTGCTGTCGGACCTCCACGAGCGCCAGGGGTTGGGCGTGGTAGCGATGACCGAACAGGGCGAGGCCGCCCTCGGTCGTCCGGAGTTGTTCGCGCAATTGGGCATTGCCACGTCGGCGGTTCCTGAGCACGACGGTCCGATTGCCGGGCTGGCGCTTAACGGTGAATTTCTCGCTTGGCTGTTGCTGGCCGACAGTGTCAAACCCGAGGCGCGATTTGCCCTGAATGAATTGCGAGAACTGGGCCTGGGGCGGCAATTGCTGCTCACTGGGGATCGACAGAGCGTCGCGCATACGCTGGCGCGTGATGTCGGCATCAGCGATGTCGAGGCGCAGGCGTTGCCGGAGGACAAACTCAATCGCGTGCTCAAGGAAATCGGCAGCGGCTTTCGGCCGATGGTGGTCGGGGACGGGATCAACGACTCCCTGGCGCTCAAGGCCGGTGTCGTCGGTGTGGCCATGGGCGCGGGCGGGGCGGACATTGCGCTGGCCTCGGCTGACATTGTATTGATCGGCAGTGACCTGCGTCGGCTCGGCACCTGTGTGCGTCTGAGTCGCCAATGTCGCCAGACCTTGCAGGTCAACGTGATCATCGGTTTGGGCTGGACCCTGGCGATTGTGGCCTTCGCTGCGTTTGGCTGGCTGGGTGCGGCAGGAGCGATGATTGCGGCGTTGCTGCATAACTTGAGCACGTTGCTGGTACTGGGCAACGCCGGGCGTTTGCTGCGCTTTCAGGAGCCTTTGCTCAAGCTCAAAGACGAGAGTTGAACGATCTGAATTTTTTTGCATGCCTCTGTAACGCCGTCGGGGCCGCGCTCTCTAGTGCTGTGTCGGGACTGAACAACGTTCCAGCCGACAACCCTGACGATCACCGAGGATACAAAAATGAACTTCAAATCCGCTACCGCTGGCGCCGCTCTCGCATTCGCCGCTGCCACTCTGTTTGCCGGTGTTGCGACGCAGGCCCAAGCCGCCGATGCGGCTCAGGTTCACTGCTACGGCGTGACCTCGTGCAAAGGCATGAACGATTGCAAAACCGCAGAAAACGCCTGTAAGGGGCAGGGCGTTTGCAAAGGTCACGGCTTCAAGGCGATGACTCAGGCCGAATGCATGAAAGCGGGCGGCAAGGTCGGCGAATAATCGACCGCCGCTTGGCGCCGCAGTGGCTACCCCATGGCCACTGCGGCTTTTTTGCGAGGAGTCCGCAAATGTCTGCATCCCTTCCTTGTCTGGGCTATGGCCTGGGTTTGCGCAGTGCTTACTACCAACAGATTCTTGATCAGTCGCCGGCCGTGGACTGGTTCGAAGTCGTCTCCGAAAATTTCATGGTGCAGGGCGGTAAAGCCCTCTACTACCTTGATGCCATCGCCGAGCGTTATCCGCTGGTGATGCATGGTGTGTCGCTGTCCGTTGGCGGGCCGCATGCTCTCGATCCGGGCTATCTGCAACAGCTCAAACAGCTGGCTGATCGCGTCAAACCGGCGTGGGTTTCCGATCACTTGTGCTGGAGCCGTGGCAACGCCCATCAGTTGCATGATTTGTTGCCGTTACCGTACACCGAAGAAAGCCTCTATTACGTGGCAGGTCGAGTGCGCCAGGTGCAGGAGGTTTTGCAGCGCCCCTTGGTATTGGAGAACGTCTCCAGCTATGTGCGCAGTGCCGGCGATGATTTCAGCGAGTGGGAATTTCTTCGCGCCCTGAGTCAGCTGAGCGATTGCGAGCTGTTGCTGGACGTCAACAATGTCTATGTCAGCTCACGCAATCATGGCTTTGATCCGTGGACCTTCATTCAAGGTTTGCCGGCGAACAGGATTCGCCAGCTCCACCTGGCGGGCCATAGCGATTACGGCGATTACGTCATCGACACCCATGACCATCCTGTCAGCGATCCGGTCTGGGCGCTTTACCAACGAACCCTCGATTACCTCGGCCCGGTCGCCACGCTGCTGGAGCGCGATGACCATTTTCCGCCGTTTGAAGAACTGCTCACTGAACTGCAAAAAGCCCGGGAGCTGGGTGAGAGCGTGCTGGAACGGAGACAGAAATGCGCCTGAACGAATGGCAACTGTCCTTCGAGCGTTACCTGTCGGGAGAGTCTTCGGTAGCTGACTTGGCGCTGGGCTCAAGCCTGATGGGTGGCCCGACGCTGGATGTCCGCACGGGGCTGGCTATTTATCACAACGCCTACCAAGCCCGACTGCTGGAAGTGTTGCGCGGCGACTATCCCGCCGTCCTTAACTGGCTAGGTGACGATGAGTTCGAACGGCTAGCCTCAGTGTATATCCGTCAGAACCCGTCGACTCATTACAGCCTTCGCTGGCTCGGCAAAGGCTTCGAAACGTTTATTCGCCAGCATCTGGTGCCTGAGCAAAGTGCACCTCTAGCCGAACTCGCTGCCCTGGAGTGGGCATTCACGCTGGCGTTCGATGCGCCACTGGGAACGCCGTTGACGATGCAGGACATGGCGGAACTGGCACCGCAAGACTGGCCGATGCTGCAAGTGCGCCCCAGCCCTTCGCTGCAATGGCTTGAGTGTGCCTTCAATAGTGTGGCGCTTTGGCGGGCAGCCAAGGATGAAACGCAGTTCCCTGGCAGTACGGGACTCGACACTCCCAGCGTTGTGGTGATCTGTCGAAATGATCTCGTTTGCCAATATCGAAGCCTGGAGCCTGAAGAAGCCAATGCAATAAAAGGCCTGTTTGAACAGGACTGGAACTTTGCTGAACTGTGCTCTGAATTGACAGTCATCTATGGAGAGGGCGCACCACTTAAAGCTGTGACTTGGCTCAAGCAGTGGATTCACGACGGTTGGTTGCAGCGTGGAAAATCATAGAAAATGGCTATTAATTCGATAGCCAGCTAATTTCCCAGGATGGTCTACCCTCACATCAGACGTCTGAAACCAGGGGGATTATCCATGCTCGCGCATCTTCCACCGGCCTTACAGAATCTGCAGCTACCGCTACGCCTGCGACTCTGGGACGGCCATGAATTCAATCTGGGGCCGTCGCCCAGCGTCACGATTGTGGTCAAGGACCCACAAATGGTTACCCAATTCACCCATCCAAGCTTGGACGCGCTCGGAGCGGCGTTTGTCGAGGGGCGGCTTGAGCTAGAAGGCTCCATCAGCGACGTTATCCGCGTCTGTGATGAGTGGAGTCAGGCGATGCTGGACGAAAACGACGACAATCAGCCGGTTCGTACCGTCCACGACAAGGAAACCGACGCCAAAGCCATCTCCTATCACTACGACCTGTCCAATGCGTTTTACCAGCTGTGGCTCGACAGTGACATGGCGTATTCCTGTGCGTACTTCGAGACCGGTAGTGAAACCCTGGAGCAGGCGCAACAAGCCAAATTCCGTCATTTGTGCCGCAAGTTGCGGTTGCAGCCGGGTGAATATTTGCTGGACGTCGGTTGCGGTTGGGGCGGACTGGCGCGCTACGCGGCGCGGGAATTCGGCGCGAGGGTGTTCGGTATCACGCTCAGTAAAGAGCAACTCGCCCTGGCACGTGAACGGGTGAAGGAGGAAGGCCTGGAGGATTTGGTCGAGTTGCAACTGCTCGACTACCGCGACCTGCCTCAAGACGGGCGCTTCGACAAAGTGGTCAGTGTTGGCATGTTCGAACACGTCGGTCACGCCAATCTGGCGGAGTACTGCAAAACCTTGTTCGGCGCGGTGAAAGAGGGCGGCCTGGTGATGAACCACGGGATCACCGCCAAGCACACTGACGGCCGTCCGGTGGGGCGTGGTGCCGGCGACTTCATTGAGAAATACGTGTTCCCCAACGGCGAGCTGCCGCACCTGTCGATGATCTCAGCCGAAATCAGTGAAGCAGGTTTGGAGATCGTTGACGTCGAGAGCCTGCGCCTGCACTACGCGCGTACCCTGGACCACTGGAGTGAACGCCTGGAAGACAATCTGGAAGCGGCGTCCAGGCAAGTGCCGGAGCAAGCCCTGCGGATCTGGCGGCTGTACCTGGCGGGATGCGCTTATGCGTTTGCCCGGGGCTGGATCAACCTGCACCAGATCCTCGCGGTCAAAGCCCACCCCGATGGCAGCCATGAATTGCCATGGACCCGCGACGACATCTACAACCCTTAGAGAATCGGTGAAATAAGCCGGGCGACCCGCATGCCAACTTGCTGCAGGCGATGGGTCTCCCGGCTTTCTTCTTTGGCGACTTCATGGGACTGATCGAAGTCATCGTTCAGCATCTGTTCCACCTCGGCGGCAAACGCGCTGTCGACCGTCAACAACATCACTTCGAAGTTAAGCCGGAACGAGCGGTTGTCCAGGTTGGCACTGCCGATGGCGCTGATTTCACTGTCGATCAACACCACTTTTTGATGCAGGAAACCGGGCTCGTAGCGGAACACCCGCACGCCTGCGCGTACGGCTTCGAAGGCGTACAGGCTGGAGGCGGCGTAGACGATGCGGTGGTCCGGGCGCGAGGGCAGCAGCAGACGCACGTCGACACCTCGCAGCACTGCCAGCCTGAGAGCGGCGAACACCGCTTCGTCGGGGATGAAGTAGGGGCTGGTGATCCATACCCGCTCGGTCGCGGCATGGATGGCTTCAACGAAAAACAACGAACAGGTTTCGTAGGAATCCGCCGGGCCGCTTGCCAGCAATTGGCACAGTACGCCGTCGTCTGGATACACATCCGGCAGGATCAGCGGCGGCAACGAGCGTGCAGCCCAGAACCAGTCTTCGGCAAAAGACTCCTGCATACAGGCGACCACCGGGCCGCGCACTCGAACATGGGTATCGCGCCAAGGTGCCAGCGGTGGTTTCTCGCTCATGTACTCGTCGCCAACGTTATGCCCGCCGACGAAGCCCAGCACACCATCGACCACCACGATCTTGCGGTGGTTGCGGAAGTTGACCTGAAAGCGGTTGAGCCAGCCACTGCGAGTGGCGAACGCTTTGACTTCAACGCCGGCATCGCGCAACGGTTGCACGTAGCTGTGGGGCAGGGAGTGGCTGCCAATGCGGTCGTACAACAGGTAAATCGCGACGCCTTCGGCGGCTTTTTTCAGCAGCAGATTCTGCAGGCGTTGGCCCAGACGATCATCGTGGATGATAAAAAACTGAATCAGCACGGCTTCTTTGGCATGGCTGATGGCTTCGAAAATCGAATCAAACGTGGCTTGGCCGTTGATCAACAAGTGCACTTCGTTGTTTGCCAGGCACGGCATTCGGCCCAGCTTCGGCATCGCCCGCAACGATGCGTAGGCATTGGAGGCGCGTGCGGTCAGCGCCTCCTCGACCCAGGGGCGCCAGTTGAGCTCGGAGATGGCTTTGCGCATCTCTTCGTTGGCCTGGCGCCGCGCCTTGATGTAGCCATCAAAGGTACTGCGGCCGAAGACCAGATAAGGGATGAGCGTGAGATAAGGAATAAACACCAACGAGAGCGCCCAGGCGATCGATCCCTGGGCGGTGCGGACGGTGAGCACGGCGTGAATGGCAGCAATCAGGCCCAGCGTGTGAAGCAGTGCAATGGTGTAGCCGAAAATGTGCGGTCCAAAGTAATCCATGGGGCAGCCTTGCTCCTGAAGATTCAGTGCTTAACAGACCATGTTCCGTGCAGAATGTCGCTATTTAATTGGCCCATGAACCGAAGCTGATGCCCGGCGTCTAACGGCCACAACTGATCAGGAGTTACTCGATGAACGTTCGTCTGCTGGGTTTGGCCATGGCTGTTGGTTTGTCACTTCCGGTGGCGGCTCAGGCACAGATGCTGCAACCGGGGTTATGGGAATTGACCACCAGCAACATGAAGGTCGATGACCAGAACCTGCCGGACTTGCAACTGATCCTCGGGCAGTTACAGAGCCAGATGACCCCGGAACAGCGCGCACAATTGGAGAAACAGGGTATCACCATGGGCGGTAAAGGGATTCGGGCGTGCCTGACACCGGAGCAGGTGAAGACCGACAATATTCCACTGACCGACCCGCAATCGGGCTGCAAACAGGAAATCACCGACCGTACCGGTAACCAGTGGAAATTCCGCTTCAGTTGTCCGAAAGCGCAAGGTGCCGGTGTGGCTACTTTCCTCAGCGACCGTGAGTTCACCACCAAGGTCAACGGCACGTTCAACGCCACCGGTATCCAGCAAAAGGGCAGCCTGGAAAGTCGCGCCGTATGGCTGGGGCAGGATTGCGGAACGGTCAAGCCTCGCGCTTAAGACCTTCGCCTTTACACCCGCTCTCTACACGCTTGTGCGGGAGCGGGCTTGATTCAGCCACTGACACGCCACCTCAACGCTCATCCTGCCGAAATCCTCGCCCGCACCGCTGCGCAAACTGACGAACTCACCTTCCTGTTCCTTCTCGCCCACGACCATCAGGTACGGCACTTTTTGACCGTGCTCACGAATCTTGTGTCGGACCTTTTCATGGCGCAGATCCACATGGACGTGCACACCGCTTCGGCGCAATGCCTCGGTCACCGACTGGACATAACTCGCCTGGCGCTCCGCCATGCTGACAATCATGACCAAGGGCGGTGCTCGCCAGCTGTCCAGTTCCTGTTGGCAAGTCCAACATGTGCCGTAGATCCGTTGTTCAGTCGTACCGCTGATGTAGTCGAGGGAAAACGCCTGCAACACCTTTGTGGCTGGAACCTGTGGCCCTGCCGTTAAATGTTCGAAGTCTCCCAAACGGTATAGCGACCGTCGATCTTCTGCCTTCGAGGTTCGGCGGCGGATCGAGTGGTTGGTCGCGGCCAGCAGCTGCATACGCGCTTCGATCAGCGGCAGGTCGTCGCGGGTTAACGATTGATTGAGGGTAAACCCGCAGTAGAAACCATCCCCCAGCGCCGACCCGGCCTGCAGCTGAACATGGGGATGAAGTTGCTTGACCGCCATCGCCAGTATCAATGCACAAGAGCGTCGAAGAATCTCCAGGCCATCGGGTTCTTGAGGCGTGACGATGTTGACCCGAGCATCGCCTCTGATCACGTATTCGCAGTCCACCAACACGCCGTCCACCCGACCGGCCACCGCCGCTTTGGCCAGCGCGGGGCTGATGCTCGCGGCGAGTTCGTACACGGACAATGGCTGATCATATTCACGCAATGAACCATCGGGCAGGCGGATCTGAATCATGGTGATGCTCTCGAGTGCTTCTGTATTACGCGCTAGCGCATAAACCGTAGTGGTAATCCCTGACAGTTGTCATTAAGACGTTTGTCGTGCCAGGCAATTTGCCCGGACACCAGCGTGGTGCTGACACTGTGACGAAAACGCTGCCGGGCGAAGGGCGTCCAGCCGCATTGAGACAGGATGGGCTGCTGGGAAACGGCAACGCCATCGGGTTCGGATTTGACCAGAACGAGGTCGGCCCAATAGCCCTCGCGTAGATACCCGCGGTCGGGGATGGCGAACAAATCGGCTACGCGGTGACTGGTCTTGGCCACGAGGGTGGTTATCGGCAGGACTTCGTCAGCCATTAATTCCAGCAACGCGGGCAGGGCGTGTTGCACCAGCGGCAGGCCGGAAGGTGCCTGATGATAAGGCTGTTGTTTCTCCGCCCACGTGTGCGGCGCGTGGTCACTGCCGATCACATCGAGTCGATGGCTGTGCAGTGCCTGGCGCAATGCATCGCGGTCGGCTTGAGACTTGATGGCCGGGTTGCACTTGATCAGATTACCGAGGCTGGAGTAGTCCCGATCATCGAACAGCAAGTGGTGCAGGCACACTTCGGCGGTAATACATTTGTGGGCCAGCGGCTTGTCTTCAAACAGCGCCAGTTCGCGGGCGGTGGTCAGGTGCAGCACATGCAGTCGCGTGCCATGCCGCTTGGCCAGGTCCACGGCCATCGAGGACGAACGAAAGCACGCCTCGGCGTTGCGGATCAATGGATGGGCGGCCGCAGGAATGTGTTCGCCGAACAGGTTTCGAAGGTTTGCGTTGTTGGCCTCGATGCTGGGCGTGTGCTCGCAATGGGCCAACAAAATCGTCGGTACTTGGGCGAATAGCCGCTCCAGAATCCGAGGATCATCGACCAGCATGTTGCCGGTGGAGGCGCCCATGAACACTTTGACGCCGGCCACTTCGCAAGGATTGAGCGCTGCGATGGTGTCGAGGTTGTCATTGCTGACGCCGAAATGGAAACCGTAATTGGCCACTGAACTGATCGCTGCGCGCCGCTTCTTGTCAGCCAGGTCTGCGAGGGTCAGGGTCGCCGGACGGGTGTTGGGCATGTCCATGAAGCTGGTGATCCCTCCGGCCACCGCAGCCCTCGATTCAGTGTAGAAACAGCCCTTGTGCGGTGCGCCGGGATCGCGAAAGTGCACTTGGTCGTCGATCATTCCGGGTAGCAGCCATTGACCGTCGGCATCGATTTCCACGTCGGCATTTTCACCCTGGATGCTGCTGGCGATCTTCACGATTCGACCACTGCTGACCAGTAGATCTCCCTCGAACTCACGGCCTTCGTTCACTAGCCGGGCATTGCGAATCAGCACACTGCTCATGGTCAGAACTCGTTTTGCAGCGCTTTGTAACCGCGCACCAGGTCGACGTTGGTGCGCGCCACGTCTTCGGAAAACTCCGAGGCGCTGACGCTGACAGGGGGGAACTGCGACAGGTCGGTGGTCGGTCCGATGCGGGTGGTGGAGGGGACGTAGAAGTCATCGGGCAAGTCGCGACCGTCGACCACCGAGTTATGCCGCACCACGCAACCGTCACCGACCGCACAATTGAACAGCACACTGTTGAAGCCGATGAATACCCGGTCACCCACGGTGCAGGGGCCATGCACAATGGAGCGATGGGCGATCGAGCTGAACTCGCCGATGGTGACGGCTGCGCCGGACTTGGAATGAATCACCACACCGTCCTGGATGTTCGAGTTGGCGCCGATGGTGATCGGCTCCATCTCACCACTGGCGTCTACTTCGTCGGCGCGAATCACCGCGTAAGGACCGACGAAAACGTTCTCTCCAATCAGCACTTTGCCGCAAATGATGGCGGTCTTATCTACGTAGGCGGACTCCGCGATTTGCGGCAAATCCCCTGAAGGGTTCTTGCGGATCATGGTGTGCTCAACGCTTGGTAGAGGGTGTTGAGGTTGTATTCGAACAGCCCGACAAAGGTGCTGGCCGGCCCGGTGGCGGCGAGTGCATCGGAGTACAACGTGCCACCAATCTGCGCGCCGCTTTCATCGGCAATTTGTTTCAGCAGGCGGGCGTCCTTGATGTTTTCCATGAACACCGCTTTGACCTTGGCCTGGCGAATCTGGGTGACCAGTGCAGCGACTTCAGCGGCCGACGGTTCACGTTCGGTGGACAGTCCTTGCGGTGCCATGAAGTCGATCCCGTAGGCTTGACCGAGATAGCCGAAGGCGTCATGGGAGGTGACGATTTTTCGATTGCCCGGCGGCAGGGAGCCGAGCTTGACCTTGGCTTCGGCGAGCAGGGCGTAGATCTGTTTCAGGTAGGCCTGACTGTTGCGTTGGTAGTCGGCGGTGTTCGCCGGGTCGGCGGCGATCAACGCTTTGGTGATGTTGGCGATGTACAGTTCGGTGTTCGCCAGGTTGTGCCAGGCATGAGGGTCAGGAATGGTCTCGCCGTCTTCATCCAGCGAGCGTGGAATGACACCGTGACTCGCACTGATCACCGGCGCCTTGGTTTCGGTGCTGGTCACCAGACGGTCCATCCATGGTTCATAACCCAATCCATTCTTGATGATCAGCTTGGCCCTGAGCAGTGCCTTGGCATCATCCGGCGTCGGCTCGTAGGTGTGGGCGTCGGCGTCCGGACCGACCATATTGGTGATCTGTATATGCTCGCCGCCGACCTGATGGGTCATGTCGGCGAGGATGCTGAAGCTGGTGACCACCTGAAGTTTTTCCGCCGCAGACAGCGACATCGACAGCATCAAACTGAACAGCATGAGTAGAGCGCGCATCGGGCAACACCTCATTGGGATGTGAGCAAGGGCGGTCGGCGCAACAAACCGTGCACCGGCCCCAACACCACGGACAATAGATAAAAGCCGCCGGCCACCAGCACAATCGCCGGACCGCTGGGCAGCGAGTAGAAGAACGACAGCAATAATCCGAGCCACACCGAGAGGCAGCCGAGCACGGCGGCGATAGCAATCAACACCGGCAAACGGCGGCTCCAGAAACGAGAGGCGGCGGCGGGCAACATCATCAGGCCGACCACCATCAGCGCGCCGATAGCCTGGAAACCGATCACAAGATTCAGCACCACGAGTGTCAGGAACACACCGTGGGCCAGCGGTCCGAGGCGGCTGACGGTTTGCAGAAAGAGTGGGTCGAGGGTGTCCAGCAACAGCGGTTTATAGATCAGCAACATGGCGATCAGGCTGAAGCCCGAGACCCACAACATGCCGGTCAACGTCGGGCCATCGACCGCCAGGGCGGAGCCAAACAACAGGTGCAAAAGGTCCAGGCGCTTGCCGGCGATGCCCAGGATCAGCACTCCGCTGGCGAGGGAAATCGGATAGATCGCGGCCAGGCTGGCGTCTTCTCGCAAGCCGGTGCGACGGGTAATCCATGCGGCCAGTCCGGCCATGCTCAGACCGGCGCCCAGGCCACCCAAGGTCAATGCTGGCAAACTCAATCCCGCGAACCAGAAGCCGAGCGCGGCCCCGGGCAAGATGCCGTGAGCGACGGCATCGCCGATCAGGCTCATGCGTCGCAAGATCAGAAACACCCCCAGCGGTGCCGTGCTGCACGCCAGGACGAGACCGCCGATAAGTGCCCGACGCATGAACACAAACTCGTGGAAGGGCTGCCAAAGCTGAGTGGCGGCAAGCATCAGGCCACCTGTGTTTGTGGTTGTTGGCGGATCAGTTTGGTACTCGGTCCGAGTAGGCAGCCGCTGCTGTTGATCAGCAGTGTGTGTGGAATGTGTTGGCGAACGGCGGCGAGGTCATGGCACACCACAACCAGGGTTCGACCCTCGGCATGCCATTGGTGGATATGTTTCCAGAGCAGCAATTGACCGAGTTCGTCGAGCGCCACGTGTGGTTCGTCGAGCAACAATAATGGCGTTTGCGCAAGGCTCAATCGGGCGAGCAGGGCGCGTTGCAGTTCTCCTCCGGACAAGGCCATCAAAGGGCGTTGCTCCAGACCGCTGAGGCACCAATCTTCCAGAATTGTTTTCAAGCGTTGGCTGCGCAGTTCGGGCGATTGTTTACTGCCCCAAAAACCGGCGGCTACCAACTCTTGGAGACTGATAGGAAATTGCCGGTCCAGGTGTTGTTGCTGAGGGAGGAAGGACAGCGAGCCCTTGCGTGGAACATCGAGGCAGACTTTGCCTGTGAGCGGTTTTTGTAATCCGGCCATGACTTTCAGCAAGCTGCTTTTCCCCGACCCGTTGGCACCGATCACGGCGGTCAGGCTTCCCTTGATCAGTTCGAAATCCACGGGAGGTGTGAGTGGCTGGCCGGGGGCGCCCCAGCATAATGCCTGGCAACGGATCATGCTGCCTCCCAATTCCAGCGGCTTTCGGCAACGGCATCATGGGCGTGCAGGCTTTCGGCATGGACGACTCGGAGCTGAAAGGCGTGGATGCCGGGGGCGCGTTTCAGGGAGAGGTTCAGGCGTCGCGCGGCATCTTCGCAGAACATCAGGTTCTGACCATTGGCCAAGGCGAAAGCTTGTTCATCGGCGCGCTTGACCGCGGTTTGTACGGCGGTACCGAGAGCTGCTTCGGCGTCGTTGATGAGGGCGATCATTGGCAAGTCATCCAGATAATCGCCCAGACGCACGCACAAATGCGCGGTGCTGCGTTGGCTGTGGGGCGTCGCAACGATGCCTTTAGTGGAACCAAGCCATGCCAATACATCGGCGTGTTGCAGTGACTGGTTGGCAAAGTCATCGACGAATTGCTGCTGAATCAACTGCCGGGACAGTGCTGCCGAACACGGGCAAGTCGAGGAATAAGCAACGTCGATTTTTAGTTCCACGTGGAACATCGCGTTTTTCAATCGCGCTTCAATGCTTACCGGATAGCTTTTCCAACCGGCCAACGGGCTGATTAGCGCCGGCCTTTTGAGCAGTAAGTCAGCGTGAATTTTTAAGTAAGCGCTGCGGGACAGTCCTTCATGACTGTCGAGAAACCGTTGCAAGACTCGTCGCAACAAGGTCGGTGTCAGGTCTTCCTGCTCGAGCATTTCCAGCGCCAGATACAACCGCGACATATGAATCCCGCGTGCCTCTCCATCATCGAGGCTCACGCCCGCATCGGCTGTTGCGCTCAGACGTTGGCCATCGAACAGAACAGGAAGAGCAATGCCGCACATGCCCACCCAGTCGAGTGGCAGGGCTTGGCGAGCGGATTGCGCGGCGATATCCGGCAGAGTCAGCGCATTCATGAGCAGGTCCATCGTGGGAATCGATTCGACATGTTATGTTATTACATTAAATTCGACTACGCCTTTTTCTCGAGCGGTCCTCTTCATGCACAGACGTCACTTGCTCAACCTGATTCTGACCAGCGCAGCCTTCGCGTTGCCCTTTGGTGTCTCGGCCACGCAAATTCGCAACGCACGGTTGTGGCGGTCGGATGACAAGCTGCGATTGGTGTTTGATCTGAGCGGGCCGGTGCACTACAAAACCTTTTCACTCAGTTCGCCCGAGCGGCTGATCATTGATCTGAGTGGCGCCAACCTCAGTGGCGATTTCAGTCAGCTATCCCTCGCCAATACGGTGATCCACTCGATCCGTTCCGGGCATTTTGGTCTTGGGGATACGCGAATTGTCCTCGACCTCAGCAGCCCGGTGCAGCTCAACAGCTTTTTGCTCCCGCCGCAGGAGGGGCAAGGCCATAGGCTGGTGCTCGATCTGAAGTCCGCTGCGTCATTGCCCGTTGCTGTGCCCTCAGAGGTGATCCAGGACACGGCGCACCCCAAGCGCGACATCATCGTGGTGGTCGACCCTGGTCATGGCGGGAAAGACCCTGGCGCGGTCGGCGCCAAGGGGGAGCGAGAGAAAGACGTGGTGTTATCCATCGCTCAGCTGCTGGCCAAGCGTCTAAAACGCGAGAAGGGCTTTGACGTGAAGCTGGTGCGCAACGACGACTTTTTTGTTCCACTGCGCAAACGGGTAGAGATAGCGCGCAAGCACAACGCCGACATGTTCATCTCGGTGCATGCCGACGCAGCCCCGCGTCTTACGGCTTCCGGTGCTTCGGTGTATTGCTTGTCTGAAGGCGGTGCGACCTCGGCCACGGCGCGCTTCATGGCACAACGTGAGAACGGCGCGGATTTGCTGGGCGCCAATCGTTTGCTCAATCTGAAGGACAAAGACCCGATGCTCGCCGGAGTCATTCTCGACATGTCGATGAACGCCACCCTGGCCGCCAGTTTGCAGTTGGGCAGTACGGTCCTGGGCAGCCTGGCGGGGATCACCACGCTGCATCAAAAACGCGTGGAACAAGCAGGATTTGCGGTGTTGAAGTCGCCGGACGTGCCGTCGATCCTGGTGGAAACCGGCTTCATTTCCAACGCTCGCGACAGTCAGCGACTGGTCACCGCACGTCATCAACAGGCCGTGGCGGACGGTTTATTCGAAGGGTTGCAACGCTATTTTCAGAAAAATCCGCCCGCCAACAGCTACATCGCCTGGCAACAAGCGCAGAAAAAAATGCAGGTCTAGCAGCCGGTAATCCGGCTGCAGGTAAATTTGGCGCTGCTGCCACCCGAACTGGAGAAGCGATTGATGGTGGTCCAGCCCACCCGACGGTTGTAGCCAACCCAGGCCTCGCCGTCGGAAGCGATGCCGGTGAAAAAGGTCAGTTGCCCGTAGCGGCTGTTGGTCTGTGCCCAGTAGCGTTTGCCCGCCATTTCGAAGCCGCGCAGATAGATCGTGCTGCCGACGGTGTTGACGCTGTAGGCGTTGCCGTCGACATCCACGCAGGCCAGCAGATTGGCGCTACGGGTGCATTGGGCCAGGCTCGGAATCTGCGCCCAGGCCTGTGTGGCCATCAGCAGCGAAACATTCATCAGCGCCAGTTTCAGGGCAATACGCATGGGATTTCTCGGGGACTGAACGACCTTCAGCATCGGTCGCTTTGGTGTCATGGGCAAGAAGAGAGTGGCTTGATTGCATTGTTATACTATAACATCAAAAAAAGCCCGACTCTGCGACCGGGCATCCTTGTGAGGAATATCTGATGCCCAATCGTCTACCCGTGACCGTCCTCTCGGGCTTTCTCGGTGCCGGAAAAAGTACGTTGCTCAACTACGTCCTGCGCAATCGTGACAACCTGCGGGTCGCGGTCATCGTCAACGATATGAGCGAGATCAACATCGATGGCAGCGAGGTCCAGCGTGATGTCAGCCTGAACCGCGCCGAAGAGAAACTCATCGAAATGAGCAACGGCTGCATTTGCTGCACCTTGCGCGAAGACCTGCTCGAAGAAGTCAGCAAACTCGCCAGGGACGGGCGTTTCGACTACCTGTTGATCGAATCCACCGGCATTTCCGAACCGCTGCCCGTGGCGGAAACCTTTACCTTCCGTGATGAAGAAGGGCAAAG
The DNA here is from genome assembly GCF_031456615.1 of Pseudomonas sp. 3296. Taxonomy (NCBI): domain Bacteria; kingdom Pseudomonadati; phylum Pseudomonadota; class Gammaproteobacteria; order Pseudomonadales; family Pseudomonadaceae; genus Pseudomonas; species Pseudomonas sp. 3296. Next base: position 636,170 of record NZ_JAVDUY010000002.1, on the reverse strand, counting down.
CCTGGCCGACATCGCGCGGCTAGACACCATGGTCACCGTGGTGGATGGCATGAACTTCCTGCTCGACTATCAGGCCGCCGAAAGCCTCGCGTCCCGTGGCGAAACGTTGGGTGAGGAGGACGAGCGTTCGATCACTGATCTGTTGATCGAGCAGATCGAATTTGCCGATGTCATCCTGATCAGCAAGATCGACTTGATCAGCCGCCGCGAGCGCGAGGAGCTGATTGCGATTCTTCAACGCCTCAACGCGCAGGCAGACATCATTCCCATGGCCATGGGCGAAGTGCCCCTGGAAAAAATCCTCAATACCGGTCGCTTCGACTTTGAAAAAGCCGCTCAGGCGCCGGGCTGGTTGCAGGAATTGCGTGGCGAGCATGTGCCGGAAACCGAGGAATATGGCATCGCCTCGACTGCTTACCGGGCCCGCCGACCTTTTCATCCCCAACGCTTTTTCAGCTTCATCGACCGCCCTTGGGTGAACGGAAAACTGCTGCGTTCCAAAGGGTTTTTCTGGTTGGCGAGTAAGCCCATGGACGCGGGCAGCTGGTCCCAGGCGGGGGGCTTGATGCGTCATGGTTTTGCGGGGCGCTGGTGGCGATTTGTGCCGAAAACCCAGTGGCCGCAGGATGAAGAAAGTACCGCCGGGATCATGGAGAACTGGACCGCCGCCACCGGCGATTGCCGTCAGGAATTGGTGTTCATCGGCCAGAACATCGACTTCGCACAACTCACTGCCGAGCTCGATAATTGTCTGCTGACGGAGGCTGAAATGGTCTTGGGTGTCGACGGTTGGCGATTATTGCCAGACCCGTTTGGCCCGTGGCACGAAGAGGCTGCAGCTTGATGTTGGCGCCGAGTCTGAAGCGGCATTCGGTCGCTCATACCGTCCAAGGCGAAACGCCGCAAACGCTGGCCCGAATCCTCGATGACGAGGTAAACCTCGCCATTTGGCAGCGCCAACTCCCGCTGCATATCAACGATTTCGGCCAGTTGTTGCTGTCCCTCAACGTGCCGTTAGCCGAGTCGCTGGTCGTGGAGCTGCCCAGCGATGACGCCGAACCCAATCTGCACAGGTTGGCTGCTGGGTTCAGCGATCTGCACGGGTATGAGGGCTTCATTGCCGACGTGTCATGGCTGGTCAGTGCGTTTGCCTGTTTGTTAGGCGCCAAGGGCGAGAATTGGCACGGCAACGAGGGTTTCGGCCTGATCCACCGCTCGCCGCAACCCGCACTGGGCGAGCGTCGTTTGATCCTGACCCTGGATTGGCTCGGCTAACGCCTCAAGGCGTGAGCCAGTTGCCCTGGCTCTGCGTTTCGCAAAACGGCTTCAAATAGGCCGCATCGGTGGCTACGCCGTAATAGTGAATGTCCTGCCGGTAAGGCATATTGGCGACTTGAGCGTTGCTGCACACCCCGAAGGCGCCGGTTGGGCATTGCTCAACGTACTGCACGTCGACGGTCTGCCCGGCCAGATTGGGCTGGCAGAAGCCGTCGGCAAAGAGCTTTTCCGGGATATTGCGGTTTTGCTGGCAGACTTTCACGTCCAATTTCGCGGATGTGGTATGTACTACGCAGGCTTGGGCGAACACCTCGCTGGAACACAGCACCAGCAGTAACGACAATCCCATCAACCGCATCTTTTACCTCCTCAGAAAATACCGACCATGTTGCAGAACATTCCCACTCACGTCATTGCCGGTCCATTAGGTGCTGGCAAAACCAGCCTGATCAAGCACCTGTTAACGCAGCGGCCGGTCGGCGAGCGTTGGGCGGTGCTGATCAACGAATTCGGGCAGATCGGCCTCGACGCTGCGCTGCTGACCTCGGACGCCGATGGTATCGCACTGGGCGAAGTGGCCGGCGGTTGTTTGTGTTGCGTCAATGGTGCGCCGTTTCAGATCGGGCTTGGGCGCTTGCTGCGCAAGGCCAAGCCGGATCGGTTGTTCATCGAACCCTCTGGCCTCGGCCATCCGGCCCGGCTGCTTGAGCAGTTGAGTGAGGTACCGTGGGTCGGTGTACTGGCGGTACAACCCTGCGTACTGGTGCTGGATGCCCAAGCGCTCGCGGATGGCAAACCAATGCCTGCGGCGCAACAGGAGACATTGAACAGTGCCGGCTTGTTGGTGTTGAACAAGGCAGAAAATCTCGACGTCGATGATCGCCACCGTATCGCCGTGCAGTTACTGCCGCGTCCTCTGTACTGGACGCAGCACGCTCAGTTGCCATTGAGCCACTTGCCGGGACTCCAGGCTCAGGCCTTAGCGGGTGTGGATAACTTCATCGTGCCCAAGGGGCTGGCGCAACTGCCGGCCATCTGGACGGATCCCGCGCTGCCTATTTGCTTGAGTCAGGAACAGGAGGGTGGCTGGAGTATCGGCTGGCGTTGGCACCCGAGCCAGAGGTTCGACGTGGCGCGCATCGGGCTGTGGCTTGAAAGCCTGTCCTGGCGGCGGGCGAAGCTGGTTATCCACAGCGTCGACGGTTGGGTGTCGGCCAATGCTTTGGATAATTCGGTATTGGAGTGGAAGCCCAGCGAATGGCGCCAGGATTCGCGGATAGAACTGATTTTCAACGAGCCGCAGGAAGTTGATTCACTGCAAAACGCCCTGGCTGACTGTCGGTCGAGTTAAGGGCGCCACTTGGTGTGTTCTTGCCGCCACTGGCTCAACTCGATCACCTCGGCGCGAGGCTTCACCACATCGACGATCGCAGGCGTGTCGTCGAACGGCATCGGGTAGGGCGCCAGTTCGATCTGCGCGCTGTGGGCGCCGAATTGGGTGATGGTGCCGTTGTGACGGGTTTCGCCGGTCACGGTGAACTCAAAGTTGTACACGCGAGCCAGGCGCCGCCGGCCGTTGGCATCTTTGATGAACGCGATCTTTTTCAAGGCCACGTTGCCGTCCAGCAACTCGATGCCGAGCTTGGCGCAATGCTGCTTGACCCGCTCCAGCGCACGCTCGCGCAAGCCGTGGTTGTGCCACAACCACGCGCCACCGGTGGCGAGCAACATCAGCACGAAGATATTTCCGAGGGTCAGCATCAACAGGTTGCTCCAACTAGATGGTGTCAGCTTAACTGCGTCTCTGGTCTGTCGTACAGGCTGCTTTTCGTCGCATACTGCGCGGCTTGAATTTCAATCGTTTTACGGAAAACTCACCGCATGAAACGTACGCCCCATCTGCTCGCCATTCAGTCCCACGTGGTGTTCGGCCACGCTGGCAACAGCGCCGCGGTTTTCCCGATGCAGCGGGTCGGGGTGAATGTCTGGCCGCTCAACACCGTGCAGTTTTCCAACCACACCCAATACGGCCAGTGGACGGGTGAAGTGCTGGCGCCGCACCAGATCCCTGAGTTGGTCGAAGGCATTGCCGCGATTGGCGAGCTGGGCAACTGCGATGCGGTGCTGTCCGGTTACCTGGGCAGTGCGGCTCAGGGCCGGGCGATCCTGACCGGCGTGGCGCGCATCAAGTCGATGAACCCCAAGGCGCTGTATTTGTGCGACCCGGTGATGGGCCATCCGGAGAAGGGCTGCAGCGTACCGGCCGAAGTCAGCGATTTCCTGCTGGAAGAAGCGGCGTCGGTGGCTGACTTCATGTGCCCGAACCAGTTGGAACTGGACAGCTTCTCGGGACGCAAACCGCAGTCACTGTTCGACTGCCTGGCCATGGCGCGAGCGCTGTTGGCGCGTGGGCCTAAGGCGGTATTGGTCAAGCATCTGGATTACCCCGGCAAACCGGCGGATGGCTTCGAGATGTTGTTGGTGACTGCCGAGGGCAGCTGGCATCTGCGGCGTCCGCTGCTGGCGTTTCCGCGTCAGCCGGTGGGCGTGGGCGACCTGACGTCCGGGCTGTTCCTGGCGCGGGTGTTGTTGGGCGACAGTCTGGTCGCTGCGTTCGAGTTTACGGCCGCAGCGGTGCATGAAGTGTTGCTGGAGACTCAGGCCTGTGCCAGCTATGAGCTGGAACTGGTGCGGGCGCAGGACCGGATTGCTCATCCGCGGGTGCGGTTTGAGGCGACAGCGATCAGTCTTTAATCCGCATTGAACCCGTTCGCAAGCAGGTCGCACCTCACAGTGGATTTGTGAACGACACAGATCAAAGGTGAGGGCGAGCCTGCTCGCGATGTTTATCTAAAACGGGTCGCAGCGATCAGGCATCACCCTTGATTTCCTGATAGCGCTTTTCCAGCTCCTGACGAATCTGCCGACGCTGCTGTGCCTGGATGAAGCGGCGCTTTTCTTCGCTGTTGTGCGGTTGCAAAGGCGGGACGACCGCAGGTTTGCGGTTGTCATCCACTGCGACCATGGTGAAAAAGCAGCTGTTGGTGTGGCGCACCGAGCGCTCGCGGATGTTTTCGGTCACCACCTTGATGCCCACCTCCATGGAGGTGTTGCCGGTGTAGTTGACCGACGCCAGAAAGGTCACCAGTTCGCCGACGTGAATCGGCTCGCGGAAAATCACCTGGTCCACCGACAGCGTCACTACGTAGCGACCGGCATAACGGCTGGCGCATGCATACGCGACTTCGTCGAGGTACTTGAGCAAGGTACCGCCGTGGACATTGCCAGAGAAGTTGGCCATGTCGGGGGTCATCAATACCGTCATCGACAGTTGTGCGTTTCCGGGTTCCATAGCGTTCTCACGGTTCAAGGCAGAATTTCAGGGGCGCACCTCTGCGGGTGCCTTGTCAGCTTTTCAAAACCAACAGTTATCGGGACGCCGGGCAGCTGGCTGCCGTCACGCCTGTTTCGATCTGTTTCCATATATTGCACCGCCTTTGCGGCGCAAGTCCCGGTGTTAACCTCCAAAAGTCCCCCTTAAGGAGCACACGCCATGCATGCCATCAGTTTCATTCAGGATTTGGCAGTGATCATGTTGATCGCGGGCGTGGTGACCGTGCTGTTCCATCGCTTCAAGCAGCCCGTGGTGCTGGGCTACATCGTCGCCGGTTTCATCATCGGCCCGCACACGCCGCCGTTCGGGCTGATCCACGACGAAGAAACCATCAAGACCCTCGCGGAGCTCGGGGTGATCTTCCTGATGTTCTGCCTCGGTCTGGAATTCAGCCTGCGCAAGTTGTTCAAGGTCGGCGCGACGGCGTTCATCGCAGCGTTCCTTGAAATCGTGTTGATGATCTGGATCGGCTACGAGATTGGTCGCTGGTTTGACTGGAACACCATGGATTCGCTGTTCCTCGGCGCGATCCTGGCGATTTCCTCGACCACCATCATCGTCAAGGCACTCAACGACCTGAAGATGAAGAACGAGCGTTTCGCGCAGTTGATCTTCGGTGTGCTGATCGTCGAAGACATCCTGGGCATTGGCATCATTGCGTTGCTGTCGAGCATCGCCGTCAGTGGCACGGTCAGCTCCGGCGAGGTGTTTTCCACGGTCGGCAAGCTCTCGCTGTTCATGATCGTCGCCTTGGTCATCGGGATTTTGCTGGTGCCGCGGCTGTTGGCTTACGTGGCCAAATTCGACAGCAACGAAATGCTGCTGATCACCGTGCTGGGGCTGTGTTTCGGTTTCTGCCTGCTGGTGGTGAAACTGGAATACAGCATGGTGCTCGGTGCGTTCCTGATTGGCGCGATCATGGCCGAGTCTCGACAACTGTTGAAAATAGAGCGCCTGATCGAGCCGGTTCGCGACTTGTTCAGTGCAATTTTCTTCGTCGCCATCGGCCTGATGCTGGATCCTATGATCCTGCTGCAATACGCTTGGCCAATCGCCGTGATCACCGTGGCAGTGGTGCTTGGCAAGATGCTGTCCTGCGGCCTTGGCGCGTTTATCGCCGGCAATGACGGGCGCACCTCACTGCGCGTGGGGATGGGGCTTTCGCAGATCGGCGAATTTTCTTTCATCATTGCGGCGTTGGGCATGACGTTGCAGGTGACCAGCAACTTCCTCTACCCAGTCGCCGTGGCGGTTTCGGTGATCACTACGCTGCTGACTCCGTACCTGATCCGCGCGGCCGATCCGTTGTCGATCAAGCTCGCCGCTGTGATGCCGCAACGGCTGGGAAGGGTGTTGGGGATGTACGGCGAATGGCTGCGCAGTATCCAGCCGCAGGGCGAAGGCGCGCTGCTGGTGTCGATGATTCGGCGGATTTTGTTGCAGGTGGGGGTTAATCTGGCGCTAGTGATTGCGATTTTCTTCTCGGGGGCGTTCTTCGCCGAGCCTGTGTCCGCGTATCTGCAAGACTGGATCAGCGACCCGAGTTGGCAGAAAGCATTGATCTGGGGTGGCGCGTTGCTGGTGTCGCTGCCGTTCCTGATCGCCGCCTATCGCAAGCTCAAGGCGCTGTCGTTGTTGTTGGCAGAAATGGGTGTGAAGCCGGAAATGGCCGGGCGCCACACGCAGCGAGTGCGTCGGGTGATCGCCGAAGTGATCCCGATCCTCTCGCTGCTGGTGATTTTCCTGCTACTGGCAGCCTTGTCGGCCAGTATTCTGCCGACCAACAAGTTGCTGGTACTGATCATCGTGGTCGCTGCCGCCGTGGCAGCATTGCTCTGGCGCTGGTTCATCCGCGTGCATACGCGGATGCAGGTGGCCTTGCTCGAAACCCTGGACAACCACAATGATGCACCCGGTCACTGAGACCTGCGCCAGCTGCTACAAAGTCTGGATAGGCTAAATCAGCTTTCCAGCCAGACGTCCCGCGCCCAGTGCCACACCGATTCCCAGGTTTCTTCGGCGATCAGTTCTTCTTCGGCCTGCCACAGCACCACCGTGCCGTCTTCTTCAACGAGGTAATAGTCATCACCGTCCTGGCAGATCGGGATCATGCTGCGGTCAACGCCAGCGTCCCAGGCGTTGGCGGCAACGTCTGGCAGGTAGGTGTGGGATTGCGGGTCGGTGACAGTCACCGGCTCCAGGCTGCCGTAGACCACGTCGCTGACGGTCAGCAAAAATTCTCTGAAGACGAACGGAATGTCGATGAACAGTTGTTCTTCGATTTCCACGATTTGATCTTCGTCGGGCAGCTCCAAGGGGACTGGTACCGGTTCGTTGGCTTCACGCAGTTGTTCGATGATTTCTTCCACGTCCGGGATCCTCTTGCTTGATGGCGCGGTTTAGTTGGGGCGGTTTATACAGTAGCTCGCTATAGATGCAACCGCGAAATAGAAAACCCCAGCCAAGGCTGGGGTTTTTATTACAGCACGCTTGACTCTGTGGGGGATCAGCCGTTCTGGCGGATACCGGCCACCAGCCAAGGCTGGTTTTCGCCCTGCGGACGTTCCATGTTCCAGCTTTCGCTGAACACTTCGCCCTGGTCGAAACGTGAAGTCTTCGACACGCCGCTGAAGGTCAGGGTGGCGATGGTCTTGTCGGCACGATCATCCACGCCGTCCAGTTGAACATTGAGGTTATCAATGTAGGTGGACTGGAAACCGTCGCCCAGGTCAGCACGTTCGCGCTTGAGGAACTCGAGCATTTGCGGGGTCACGAACTCGGCGATCTTGTCCATTTCGTTGGCGTCCCAATGCTGTTGCAGGGACTGGAAGTGGTTGCGAGCCGCTTCAATGAAGTTCTTTTCATTGAACCAGGCCGGAGCATTGATGACCGGACGAGCGGCAACCGGTGCAGCCGAGCCGCCGAAGATCGACCCCCCCGCAGGCTTCTGGTCGAACACTTCACGCTGCATTGGCGCGTGGCCAGCGGGAGCCATGTGCTCCTGCTGCTTGCGACGACGAGCGGCGATGAAGCGGAAGACCAGGAAGGCGATGACCGCCATGATCAGAATGTCGAAGATCTGCATGCCCTGGAAGCCGCCGCCCATGAACATGGAGGCCAGCAGGCCACCGGCAGCGATGCCGGCCAGAGGGCCGAGCCAGCGCGAAGCACCGCCAGCCTTGGCCGCAGCGCCCGCGGCACCGGCAGCACCAGCGGTCGCCGCAGCGCCGCCCATGCCTGGAGAAGAAGGCGCCATTTGGCTGGTCTGGTGGGTCGGCGCAGCGCCGACGCTTTTGCCGCCACCAAAGCGCTTGGCGTTGGCGTCGAGGCTCATCGTCAGGCCGATGCACAACGCCATGGCGATGCTAAGAAAACGTTTCATAAAGGGTAATCCCATTTGTGGATGGCACGCGCGCCATGTTGCACAGCTGAAGTGTTACTGGCTAGCGGCAGAGTGTTTCGGGCTTTTGCCTGACAGGTTGCGTTCAGCTTCAGTCAGCGCAATAAGGCCTTTTGAGTTCGGTCCGTAGGACGAGTGGATAGCTTCAGTAGGATGGATGCCTAGCGGCGGAGCGCCAGCATGATCACGCCGAGCACCGCCCCACTAGCACCACGCTGAGCTTGTCCACCGGAGCGACCAGCGAGGCCGGCCCCAGCTTCAGCGCGCGGAAGTAGCAGATCCACGAGGCACCGGTGGCCAGTCCCGACAGCAGCAAAAACAGGTAGCTCTTCGCCGACATCTGGGCCCAGAACGTCCAGGAAGAAAAGAAGCCTGAGCCCCTGCATGTTCCTCTAATGATCGTTCCCTCGCTCTGCGGGGGAACGATCAGTAAACCCTAAACAGCTTCCAGCTTCGCGTAGCCCAGCATCAGCCACTTGCTGCCTTCGCTGAAGTTCACCTGCACCCGCGCCTGCGCACCGGAACCCTCGAAGTTGAGGATCACGCCGTCGCCAAAGATCGAGTGCCGTACAGTCTGACCCAGGCTGAAGCCGGTATCCGGAATCTCGCTGCCGCTGAACAGGTTGCTGCCGCTCATCGATTGATTGCCCCCGAAAGGACGGCTGACACTGTTGGACAAACGCACTTCCTGGATCAGCCCTTTCGGCACTTCCCGTACGAATCGCGAGACCTTGTTGTAGGTTTCGCTGCCGTACAGGCGTCGGGTTTCAGCATAGGTCATCACCAGATTCTGCATGGCCCGGGTGATGCCGACGTAGGCCAGACGGCGTTCCTCCTCAAGACGGCCGGGTTCTTCCAGGCTCATCTTGTGCGGGAACAGGCCTTCTTCCATGCCTACCAGGAACACGTAAGGGAATTCCAGGCCCTTGGCGCTGTGCAAGGTCATCAACTGAATGCTGTCTTCGTGCTCTTCGGCCTGAGTATCACCGGCTTCCAGCGACGCATGGCCAAGGAATGCCGCCAGCGGCGTCAGGTCTTCGTCTTCTTCGGCGTTTTCGAAGTTGCGCGCGGCGCTGACCAGTTCCTCAAGGTTTTCTACCCGAGCCTGGCCTTTCTCGCCTTTTTCCGCCTGGTGATAGGCGATCAGCCCGGATTGCTCAATGACCGTTTGGGTCATCAGGTGCAGGGGCATTTCCATGCACTTGGCAGCAAGGTTCTCGATCAACTCGATAAAGGCACCGAGCGCGCCCGCTGCACGCCCGGTCAAGCCCTTGTTGGCGACCAGCAGGCGCATGGCCTCCCACATCGACACATCGCTGTGACGGGCGTGGTCGCGGATGGCTTCGACGGTTTTCTCGCCGATGCCGCGGGCCGGGACGTTGATCACCCGCTCCAGGGCCGCATCGTTGCCTCGGCCTTCCAGCAAACGCAGGTAAGCCATGGCGTTTTTGATTTCTGCCCGTTCGAAGAAGCGCTGACCGCCATAGATGCGGTACGGAATGCGTTCACGCAGCAGGGCTTCTTCCAAAACGCGCGATTGGGCGTTGGAGCGGTACAAAATCGCGATATCGCTGCGTGCCAAGCCGGTTTTCAGCGCGCTTTCGATGGTTTCCACCACATAGCGTGCTTCATCGTGTTCGTTGAACGCGGCGTACAGGTTAATCGCTTCGCCTTCGCCGCCGTCGGTCCACAGCTCTTTGCCCATGCGTCCGGTGTTGTTGGCGATCAGGGCGTTGGCGGCCTTGAGAATACCGGCGGTTGAGCGGTAGTTTTGCTCCAGACGAATGGTCTCGGCATCCGGAAAATCGTCGGAATACTGATAAATGTTCTCGATCTTCGCGCCGCGCCAGCCGTAGATCGACTGATCGTCGTCGCCCACCACCATCAGGCTGTCGCCGCCCTTGGCCAGCAGACGCAACCAGGCGTACTGCACGGCGTTGGTGTCCTGGAACTCGTCCACCAGGATGTGGCGGAAGCGTTTCTGATAATGAGCCAGCAAGCCCGGGTGGTCGCGCCACAGATCGAGGGCGCGCAGCAGCAATTCAGAGAAGTCGATCACGCCAGCGCGCAGGCAGGCAGCCTCGTAGGCCTCATAAATGCTGCGCATGGTCGCCAGGAACATATCGCCGCTGGCTTGAATATGTTGCGGACGCAGACCTTCGTCTTTCTGCCCGTTGATGAACCACTGGGCCTGGCGGGCCGGCCAGCGTTGTTCGTCCAGTCCCAGCTCGCGGATCACTCGCTTGACCAAGCGTTGCTGGTCATCGCTGTCGAGAATCTGGAATGTCTGGCTCAGCCCGGCCTCCTGCCAGTGCGCCCGCAGCAAGCGGTGCGCCAGGCCGTGAAAGGTGCCGACCCACATGCCGGCGGGGTTGAGCCCCATCAGCTGCTCGATGCGCTGACGCATCTCGGCCGCGGCCTTGTTGGTGAAGGTCACCGACAGGATTGAGTGCGGCGAGGCGTTTTCGACCTGGATCAACCAGGCGATACGGTGCACCAGCACTCGGGTTTTACCGGAACCAGCACCGGCCAGGACCAACTGACGACCCACGCGGGCAGCTACGGCCTGGCGTTGGGCGTCGTTGAGGGAGTTCAGCAGAAGGGAGAGATCATCGCGCATCGGGGCATTCTAGGGTGCGCCGCCACACCGGGCAAACCGAGCTTTGCATTAGCCGATGAAAGATGCACGGAGGACGACCGGTCAGTCACTGGCTGCAGGCGTTGGCGGGCCGCGCTCCAAGGGTTTTGGCGGGGCGTCGGAGGGCTGAAATATTGTCGAATTTATGATCCGGGGCAGTTTGGTAAGGGCATTGGCTTGTGTATGCTCCGTCGACGTTTCGGGCTCATGCTCATCATTATAAGAACAAGAACATTGCCTATGACCCTCAGCATCGACCTGTCGGGCCCCACGGTGGAGCCGCGGGTCATCCGCAAGCAGTACGCCATGGAAATGGCGGTCGAACGCACGCGCCTGCTTTATCAGGGGTCACTGCTGCCCACGTTATTCATGTTGATCAATGGTCTGGTCTGCGCCGGTTTGCTCTGGAGCCCGCAGCGCTATTTCCTGGTCAGCGTCTGGATGGTGTGGCTGCTGTCGCTGGTGGCGTTGCGGGTGATTCAAGTCGCGGCCTTCGATTCGGCGATTCCCAACCGCCAGGCACATCCGATCTGGCGCCGCATGTTTTTGCTCGGCTCTGGCCTTACCGGCCTGACCCTGGCCGGTGCCGGTATTGCGTTGGTGCCCGCCGACAATTTCATGCAGCAAGCGTGGGTGTTCGGCCTGATCGGCGCCGCCGCACTTTCCGCCAGTGTTGCCTACGCGGTGAGCCTGCCGGCATTCCTGTCCTTTACCTTGCCCTGCCTGTTACCGGCCATTGCCTATCTATTCTGGGGCGGCGATGCACAGGATCATGGCTGGGGCTGGTTCGGCTTGATTTTGTTGGGCGCGCTCAGCGTGATTGCCTGGCAGGTCAATCGGTTGATCGACAGCGGATTGCTGCGTCGTTTCCAGAATCAGGCGCTGATCGAGCATTTACAGCAAGCGCAAAGCTGTAGCGATCAGCTCAATCACGAGTTAGCCAAAGAGATCGATCACCGTCGATGCGCCGAAGAAAAGCTGCGTGAAGCCCAGGTCGAGCTGGAAAACCGTGTTGCCCAGCGCAGCCTGGAGCTCGATGTCGCCAACCAGGCCTTGAGCAAGAGTGAAGCGCGACTGGCGTTGGCGTTGAAGGCCAGCGAACTCGGGCTGTGGGACTGGAACCTGCAAACCGATGAAGTCCATCACACGCAGATCCAGGAATTGTTCGGCCTCGCGCCGGAATATGTGACAGCCATGCTTCGCCACCTTCGCCCGCGGTTGCACCCCGAAGACCTGCCGGCGCTGAAGCGCGCACTGATTGAGCATTTGAAGGGACGCAGCGAGGATTACCAGATCGAATACCGCGTGCGGCACGGCGACGGTCACTGGGTCTGGATCGAGGACCGTGGCCGGGCGGTCGAGCGCAGCAAAACGGGTCGGGTGATCCGCATGGTCGGCACCCGTCGCGACATCAGCGCGAGCAAAGGCCAGGAAGAACAACGCCAACTGGCGGCAACCGTGTTCGAAGCCGCCAGCGAAGGCATCGTGATTTTCGACCCCGATTACGCCTTGATCGCCGTCAATCAGGCCTTCAGTCGAGTCACCGGTTATGACATCGACGACATGCTGGGGCGCAACGTCGTCGAACTCCCCTGCAGTCGCGATGCTCGCCGCCATTACGGCGCTATCCATCAGGCGCTGGAGCAGCACGGGACGTGGCAAGGCGAATTGGTCGAGACCCGTAAAAACGGCGAGCTCTATCCGCAATGGTTGCAACTGAATGCAGTACGCGATTCTCGAGGAAATGTCAGCCATATTGTCGGCTTCTTCGCCGATCTATCGGCTCGCCGCGAATCCGAAGAACGCATGCGCTACTTGACCCACTATGACGAACTGACAGGCCTGGCAAATCGCTCGTTGTTCCGGGAACGGTTGCGCGAGGCCCATCAGCGGGTGCGCCAGGGCGGACGTAGCCTGGCGTTGCTGCACATCAACCTGGACCGTTTCAAACTGCTCAATGACAGCCTGGGGCATGACGTCGCCGACCAACTGCTGCAGAAAATGTCCCGGCGCCTGGTCAACGCACTGCCAGAGGCCGATACGATCGCCAGGCTTTCCGGCGACGAATTTGCGGTGCTGTTCGATACCTACGGCAACCTGTCGAGCCTGGCGCGGGTGGCGACGCGGTTGTCGACCAAGTTGCGTTTGCCGGTCTCCGTCGATGGCCATGAACTGGTGATCAGTGCGTCCATGGGCATCAGCATGTTGCCGGACAACGCGCGGGAAATTTCTGCGTTGGTCAGTCAGTCGAACATGGCCATGCAGCACGCCAAACACTTGGGCGGCGACAACTTCCAGTTTTATACCGAAAGCCTGCAAGCCAGCACCCTTGAGCGTTTGCAGCTGGAAAACCAGTTGCGCAAGGCCATCGAAGAAAAGCAGTTGAAAGTCTATTACCAACCCAAGCTCTGCCTCGCCACGGGCCGGCTGAACGCCGCGGAAGCGCTGGTGCGCTGGGATCATCCGACCATGGGCCGGGTGCCACCGGGAGACTTTATCGGTCTGGCCGAGGAAACCGGGCTGATCGGCCCGATCGGCGAGTTCGTGCTGCGCCAGGCCTGTTGGCAAGCCTGCGAGTGGCAGCGGCAGGGTCTGGAGCCGATCCGGGTGTCGGTCAACCTGTCGGTGCATCAACTGCGTCAGGGCAAGCTGGTCAGCTTGGTGCGGCAGGTGCTGGAAGAAACCGGCCTGGCGCCGCACTACCTGGAACTGGAACTCACCGAAAGCCAGTTGCTGGACAGCGTCGAGCACATCATCGCGACGTTCCAGCAACTGCGTGATTTGGGGGTGAAGCTGGCGATTGACGATTTCGGCACCGGTTATTCGTCCCTGAGCTACCTCAAACGCATCCCGGTGGACTACGTGAAGATCGATCAGGCGTTTATCCGTGGGTTGGGGGAGGGCACTGTGGATGCGGCCATTACCCGGGCGATCATTGCGATGGCGCATGGTTTGTCGCTGAAAGTGGTGGCCGAAGGCGTGGAGCGGCAAGAGCAGCTGGAATTTTTGAAAGCCGAGTGCTGCGATGAAGTGCAAGGCTATTTGATCAGTCGGCCCGTTGAGGCTGATGAGCTGGCCAGGCTGTTACAAAAGGACGCGAACCCCTCGTAGGGGCTACATGGAGCGTATGAGGCGTGGAATGGGGGCATCGAGTTACGCATTGAGCAGGCAAAAAGCGAATTCTTGTAGTATAACTACAAGCTTGCTACATCCCCGGCAACTGCCAATAACAAAGAGTCCAGCCCTTTGAATCTGCTGCAACACATCGCCCAGTCACGCCACCTCTTACGCAAGTCGGAGCTCAAGGTCGCCGACCACGTGCTGCTTGATCCTGCGGCGGTGATGCACAGCTCCATGGCCGACCTGGCTCACAGCGTCGGCATCAGCGAGCCGACCATCGTGCGCTTTTGTCGCGCCATCGGTTGTTCCGGTTTTCAGGATCTGAAACTGAAGCTGGCGCAGAGCCTGGCCGCCGGTGCCAGCTTCGGTCAGTTTGCCATCCATGAAGACGATTCCGTTGCCGATTACAGCCTGAAAATCTTCGACACCACTCTGCACACCTTGATGGAGGTTCGCGAGAAACTCGATCCGGTGGAGTTGCAGCGGGCGGTCTCGCTCATGTCCCAAGCCCAGCGCGTCGAGTTCTATGGCTTTGGCGCATCGGGTGCAGTGGCGGCCGATGCCCAGCACAAATTTTTCCGTTTGCTGCTGACTGCGGCAGCGTACTCCGACCCGCACATGCAAGCGATGTCGGCCGTGACGTTGAAGCCGACTGACGTGGCGATCTGTATTTCCCAGTCCGGTCGCTCCAAGGATTTGCTGATCACGGCCAACCTGGTGCGTGAAAGCGGCGCCTCTCTGATCACCTTGTGCCCGAGCCAGACGCCGCTGGCCGAACTCTCGACCGTCAACCTGGCGATCGATGTGCACGAAGACACTGAAATCTACACCCCACTGACCTCGCGAATCGCTCACCTGGTGGTGATCGACGTGCTGGCGATGGGCGTGGCCATGGCGCGCGGCCCGAGCCTGGTCAATCACCTCAAGAGCGTCAAACGCAGCCTTCGCAGCTTGCGGTTGTCGCCCAAGTCGGTGAAAGCGCTGGATGATTGATTCTGATCTTAAATTGCTCGAAGGTCGTACCGACCTTCATCAGCGAGCCTGCACGCGAAGGCGTCTTCAGATTCGCCGCGTTTCTTTGCCAATGTTCACACCTCTGTAACCCACCCGCCGCCAAACCGTCATCCCCCGCGCCTATCTTGAAACTCCCGTAATCGCCTTGGGAGACTCGAAATGGCCCAGCCCTACGAAGAACGCAACAGCGCTGCCAAAACCCGTCGTCAGCAAGAAGATCAGCGTCGCATGGAATTCCGTCGCGCCATCGAAGATCGCTGCGAACGTCGCCAATTGCTGGCCGAGATCGGTGATTTTCCAGAGATGGAACTCAATTACTGGCAGGCGGCACCGACAACTTCCCGTCGAAACGCTCAACCAGCGCGCTGATCTGCACCCGCTCACTGCGGATAAACGCAAGGAACGCGTGCGCCACTGGCGACAGCCTTTTCGCCTTGGCTTGCACCAGGCACCAGCTGCGGTAGAGCGGCAACTCTTCGACCGGCAATTCGATCAAGCCGCCGGTCGCCAACTCAAGGTTCAGGGCGTGACGTGTCAACAGCGCTACGCCCAGACCCGCCAGCACACATTCTCGCTGAGCTTCGGCTGACGAGACCTCCTGGGTCTGGTTGAAGTGCACGCGCTTTTCCTTGAAATACTCTTCGCAGGCCAGTCGCGTCCCGGAACCGGATTCGCGCATCAGCAGGGTGTAGGGCTCAAGGTCTTGCAGGCGCAGCGGCCCCATGTGGCACAGCGGATGATCCGGTGGTGCGACCGCGACAATCGGGTTGTTGAGGAACGGCAGGAATTCCAGCCCCATGTCTTGCGGCACCATCGACATGATCACCAGGTCATCGCGGTTATCGGACAGACGACGAATCACTTGCCCCCGATTGACGACCGTCAGTTGCAGGTTGACCTCGGGATGCTGGCGCTTGAACGCGGCAAACAGGTGCGGCACGAAATACTTGGCGCTGGACTCCACCGCCAGTTTCAGCTGTCCTTGCAGAGAGCCCTGCATGTCCGAAAGCTGCATATCGAGGTTTTCCAGGCGCCCGAAAATATCCCGGCTGGCGCGCTGGAGTGCTTCGGCGGCCTCAGTCAGGTAGAGTTTTTTGCCGACGTAATCGAACAAGGGCTGACCAATCAGCTCTTCAAGTTGCCTGATCTGTAGGCTGACGGCCGGTTGTGTGAGTGACATTTCGTCGGCTGCCCGACTGTAGGAGCGCAAATCACAGACTTCATTGAAAATCTGCAATTGACGCAATGTCATACGCATCAATGACTTACGCATTATCTAGTCGCTCTCGGCACGGGTTGATGTCACGACTATAAGTCTTTACTTATGCCTAACCCAATAATTATTCATTTTTGTTAATCCCTTGTGGGGGCTAGTGTGGGCCTGCGACTGAATTGAAACATTTGGTCACGCGCCGACCTGGTCTAGCAGGTCGTGGTTACCACCGGCTCAAGGGAACCTCCAAAAGTGATAAAAAAGATCCTGATCGCCAACCGTGGTGAGATTGCCGTACGAATCGTGCGTGCCTGCGCCGAGATGGGCATTCGCTCGGTCGCGATCTATTCCGACGCCGACCGTCATGCTTTGCATGTGAAGCGCGCGGACGAGGCCCACAGCATTGGTGCCGAGCCATTGGCCGGTTACCTGAATGCGCGAAAACTGGTGAACCTTGCCGTGGAAACCGGTTGTGATGCGTTGCATCCCGGCTACGGATTCCTCTCGGAAAACGCTGAACTGGCCGATATCTGCGCAGAGCGCGGCATCAAGTTCATTGGTCCATCGGCTGAAGTCATACGCCGCATGGGCGACAAGACTGAAGCCCGCCGCAGCATGATCAAGGCCGGCGTGCCGGTCACGCCGGGCACCGAAGGCAACGTCGCGGACATCGCCGAAGCCTTGCTCGAAGGCGACCGTATTGGTTACCCGGTAATGCTCAAGGCAACCTCCGGTGGTGGTGGTCGTGGTATCCGTCGCTGCGACAGCCGCGAAGAACTCGAACAGGCTTTCCCTCGCGTGATCTCGGAGGCCACCAAGGCATTCGGTTCGGCGGAAGTGTTCCTGGAAAAGTGCATCGTCAATCCAAAGCACATCGAAGCGCAGATTCTCGGCGACAGCTTTGGCAACGTGGTGCACCTGTTCGAGCGTGATTGCTCGATCCAGCGCCGCAACCAGAAACTGATCGAGATCGCCCCGAGCCCGCAACTGACCCCTGAACAGCGCGCCTACATCGGCGACCTGTCGGTGCGTGCAGCCAAGGCCGTGGGTTACGAGAACGCCGGCACCGTGGAGTTCCTGCTCGCCGAGGGCGAGGTTTACTTCATGGAGATGAACACCCGGGTGCAGGTGGAGCACACCATCACCGAAGAAATCACCGGCATCGATATCGTGCGTGAGCAGATCCGCATCGCGTCCGGCCTGCCGCTCTCGGTGAAACAGGAAGACATCCAGCACCGCGGTTTCGCGTTGCAGTTCCGGATCAACGCCGAAGACCCGAAAAACAACTTCCTGCCGAGCTTCGGCAAGATCACCCGTTACTACGCGCCCGGCGGTCCGGGCGTGCGGACCGACACGGCGATCTACACCGGTTACACCATTCCACCGTTCTACGATTCGATGTGCCTGAAACTGGTGGTGTGGGCGCTGACCTGGGAGGAGGCGATGGACCGTGGCTTGCGCGCCCTCGATGACATGCGTCTGCAAGGGGTCAAGACCACCGCCGCGTACTACCAGGAAATCCTGCGTAACCCGGAATTCCGTAGCGGCCAGTTCAACACCAGCTTCGTTGAAAGCCACCCTGAACTGACCAACTACTCGATCAAGCGCAAACCCGAAGAGCTGGCCCTGGCCATCGCTGCCGCCATCGCCGCCCACGCAGGCCTGTGAGGAATATAACAATGACCAAGAAGATTCACGTAACCGACACCATCCTGCGCGACGCCCATCAATCGCTGCTCGCTACCCGCATGCGCACCGAAGACATGCTGCCGATCTGCGACAAGCTCGACAAAGTCGGCTACTGGTCGCTGGAATGCTGGGGCGGCGCGACGTTTGACGCCTGTGTGCGTTTCCTCAAGGAAGACCCGTGGGAGCGCCTGCGTCAACTGCGCGCAGCGCTGCCTAACACGTGCCTGCAAATGCTCCTGCGCGGCCAGAACCTGCTGGGCTACCGGCATTACAGCGACGACGTGGTCAAAGCCTTCGTCGCCAAGGCCGCGGTCAACGGCATCGACGTGTTCCGTATCTTCGACGCCATGAACGACGTGCGTAACCTGCGCACGGCCATCGAGGCAGTAAAAGCAGCCGGAAAACACGCTCAGGGCACCATCGCTTACACCACCAGCCCGGTGCACACCATCGACGCTTTCGTGGCGCAAGCCCGACAAATGGAAGCCATGGGTTGCGACTCGGTGGCGATCAAGGACATGGCCGGCCTGCTGACGCCATATGCCACCGGCGAACTGGTCAAGGCGTTGAAATCCGAGCAGTCGTTGCCAGTGTTCATTCACTCCCACGACACCGCTGGCCTGGCCGCGATGTGCCAACTCAAGGCTATCGAAAACGGCGCCGATCACATCGACACCGCGATCTCCAGCTTCGCATCCGGCACCAGCCACCCAGGCACCGAATCGATGGTCGCCGCCCTTAAAGGCACAGAATTCGACACCGGCCTGAACCTGGAACTGCTGCAAGAGATCGGCCTGTACTTCTACGCCGTGCGCAAGAAGTACCACCAGTTCGAAAGCGAATTCACCGCCGTCGACACCCGTGTTCAAGTCAACCAGGTACCGGGCGGAATGATTTCCAACCTGGCCAACCAGTTGAAAGAGCAGGGCGCACTGAACCGCATGAGCGAAGTGCTCGCTGAAATCCCGCGCGTTCGCGAAGACCTCGGCTTCCCGCCGCTGGTAACCCCGACCTCGCAAATCGTTGGCACCCAGGCGTTCTTCAACGTGTTGGCTGGCGAGCGCTACAAGACCATCACCAATGAAGTGAAGCTCTACCTGCAGGGCGGCTACGGCAAGGCGCCGGGCACCGTGAACGAACAACTGCGTCGCCAGGCCATCGGCAGTGAAGAAGTGATCGACGTGCGTCCAGCCGATCTGCTCAAACCGGAAATGACCAAACTGCGTGCTGAAATCGGCGCCGTGGCCAAGTCCGAAGAAGACGTGCTGACCTATGCGATGTTTCCGGACATCGGCCGCAAGTTCCTCGAAGAGCGCGCTGCCGGCACCCTGACACCTGAAGTACTCCTGCCGATTCCCGAAGCCGGCGGCGTGGCCTCGGTCGGTGGCGAAGGCGTGCCGACCGAGTTCGTCATCGACGTCCACGGCGAAACCTACCGCGTCGACATCACCGGTGTTGGCGTCAAGGCCGAAGGCAAGCGTCACTTCTACCTGTCCATCGACGGCATGCCGGAAGAAGTGGTGTTCGAACCGCTCAACGAATTCGTCAGCGGCGGCAGCAGCAAGCGCAAGCAAGCCACCGCGCCGGGCCACGTCAGCACCACCATGCCGGGCAACATCGTCGATGTGCTGGTCAAGGAAGGCGACACTGTGAAAGCAGGGCAAGCCGTGCTGATCACCGAAGCGATGAAGATGGAAACCGAAGTCCAATCGGCCATCGCCGGCAAAGTCACCGCCATCCACGTGGCCAAGGGAGACCGGGTGAATCCGGGCGAAATCCTGATCGAGATCGAAGGCTGATTTAACAGCCTCGATACAACGCTTTAAACCTCGGGGGGGCATGTGCTCCCCTTTTTTTCACCGCGTATTTGTGACGATTAGAAATTCATCCGCCATTGACCCGTGACGCCATGACTCCGGCTTTCCGTGCCGACGTCCCCGTTCAGACTGACACCCAAGGTCTGGCTGGCTGACAATCCCAGGTCCAGCCCTGCATCGACGCTCAGGTTGTTGCGGTCCAGCAGCGCACCGGAAACGGTGTAGTTTCGACCGCCCGTTGCCAGCTGTTGGCGAGTGTCGCTGGTGACATCACCATAGGTGTGTTTCCAACTGGCACTGAATCGCGGCGTCAGTTGCATGCCGTTGTCCAGCGCATTGGTTTTCGCTGCGCGCAAACCGAACGTGCTGCTCAGGTTGTTCTGGGTCTGGCCGTGAACTTTCAACGCCGCTGCACCACCTTTTTCCGTGTAGGTGTCACGCTGATAGCGTTCGTAGCCAAGGCTGGCGAACGGTTCGATGCTGATATTGGCTCGCCCCAGGTTGTAACCCACTTCAGCGAAGGCTTGTTGGGTGTTGGCGTCGTAACGGCCTTCAGGGCGATCGCTGAAACCCTTGAAGGCCACCCGGCGCTTGGTGTTGCCGTCGTGATTGCCATAGGTCGCGCCCATTCGCAGCGACATGGGGCCGTTCTGGCGCAGGGCATAGGCGCCCAGATACCAGCTGTCGAGACCGCCATCGAGGTCGCGACTGTCGAGGCGTGTTTCGGCTTTACCGCCCATCACACCGATACGCCATTCATCATCGATGCCCCAATCTGCGCCCAGGACCAAGCCTTGGGTGGTGTGTTTCAGTGGCTCAACGTCACGGTCCAGTGTGCCGCCATGCCCTAACGCTTGAAGCCAGACCCTGCCATTGTCTTCGCTACCCGCTGCCAGGCTTGGTGCGTTCCTGCGATTGCTGCCTTTGTTGTAGGTGCTGGTGCTGCCCGGTTGGCGCAGGGCCGAGAGCACGGTAGTGCCCACCGGGCTGGCGCTGGCGAGCGTTGCCTTGGCGAGGTTGGCGGTACTGCCGCCAGCCAGTTGTTCAATGGCATGAGCTGCGGTTGTTTTATCGCTACCTAGCAGCGCCACGACTGCGGCATTTGCAGTGCGCGATGGCGAAGGTGCTGCGGCGACGGGAGTTGTCGCTTGTGAGGTTGAGGCGGTGACGGGGGTACCGATGTTCTCGGTGGGATTCAGGGACGCAGCAATTGGGGCGGTATAGTCCGGTGGCGTCAGAGTTGGTTCAACACCCTTTGGTTCTTCAAGGCTTCCTCCAAACTGCCGTCCGTTTTCTGAGTCCGCGACGCTCTCGATAGCCACATCGTTTCGAATCAAGACCAAGTCGACTGTCCTTTCACTGTATTGGACATCGGGTTCCAAAAAGGCAAGGTTGTTGATCACGTTGCCAAATTTGCCTTCGACGTTATTGGCCACAAGAATGCTGTTTTCGCTGATTAACGGGTAGTTACCGGGCGCTGCAACAATGTTCAGTGTGGCGCCACCGAGAGTGGCGGTGCCATCGACTAATATCGTTTCACTTTTGCGATCCGCGCTGACCTCGTAGAGCAGTTCTGCAGTATTGGAAAGCTTCAGGTCACCATTAATTTTTGGCGCGCCGTGGGATTCGCCCACCGAAAATTTTCCGTTTACCTCCAGCGAACCCGTGCGACCTCTGCCCGCAAAGGCCCCTTTCTCGTGAATAAACACGTCGCCTTCGATCGCCCCAGAGTTACTCAGGGTGCCACCTGATAGCACCGTCACTCCGCCGCCAATCCTGCCGTTATTGACGAGAGTACCCTGGGTCAACGCACCTCCCCGGATGTCACTCTCATTTACCAGTGTTGCTTTGGGGCGTACCAAGGCACCTGCGGTGAAATCACCACTGGAACCGTTCAAGGTCCAGGTGCTTCGTTTGAGCTCCAGGCCGTCGAAATTGCGACTGTCGCCTAACGTGCCACCGCTCGCTGTATCGAGTTGTAGAAAGTTGGTGCCACCACCACCGTCAATCCATCCGGTGATACTCCCGCGACGGGATAAAGTGACCAGATCATTGTCATCGCTGAACGTTCGATTGATACCGTCCTCTGCGTTACCGATCGTGGTCTTTTGGGTGTCAGGGTCTTTGATGAATGCCTCGAGCGCTGCCAAGACCTGTTCTGGCGTTTCAAGCGCAGGGGGCGTGCTTTCGGCAGGACTTTGTTGGGCAAAAATTTCAGTGCAGCCCAACGCAAGCGCAATGGCTAGCGCCAGATGATGTGGTCGGTATTTGTGTTGAACAGACATTGAATTTGGCCTCAATTGAAAGG
The DNA here is from genome assembly GCF_031456615.1 of Pseudomonas sp. 3296. Classification (NCBI taxonomy): domain Bacteria; kingdom Pseudomonadati; phylum Pseudomonadota; class Gammaproteobacteria; order Pseudomonadales; family Pseudomonadaceae; genus Pseudomonas; species Pseudomonas sp. 3296. The sequence continues at coordinate 614,299 of NZ_JAVDUY010000002.1, read as the reverse complement.
AGACCAAACTCTAAGGAGAGCGCTTCGATACCGATGTCAGCCCGTTCCGGAGGGTTTGCAGGTAGCGTCAGAAGCTCGATGCAGAAAATCCGCCGCTGGAGGGATGCAGCGGTTTTTAACGCTTCGGCCCGATGACCTTTTCTTACGATAAATCGAGACGCTTCCCGCAACACCCTCTCAGAAACTCATCTGCCACTGCCCGATCAACCCGTGGTTACGGCTATTGTTGCCGATCTCGCCGCTATAGCCGATGCCTACCGAGTGGCGAGCCGAAATGCCCAGATCCAAACCAGCCTCCAGCACCAGGCTGTCTCGATCCAGCGAGCTGCCATCCACACTGAACGCCGTGCCACCCACCACAAACGCCTGACGTGTCGAACTGCTGACATCGCCATAGGTGTGCTTCCAGCCGGCGGTCATGCGTGGGGTCAGGCTCATGCCATTGTCCAGAGTATTCAGATGCGCCAGGCGCAGGCCAAAAGTGCTGTTGAAGTTGTCTTGGGTTTGTTCGTCGATTTGAAGCGAGGCAGAACCGCCTTTTTCCTGATAGCTGTCACGGTGATAACGCTGGTAGCCAAGACTGGCGAAGGGTTCGGCGCTGAGACGGCCGCGGCCCATTGCATAGCCGAGTTCGGCGAAGACCTGTTGGCTATCGGCATCGTAATCGCCTTTCGGTCGGTCGCTGAAGCCGTTGAAGGCAACGGTGCGTTTGCTTTCACCCTGGTGACCGCTGTACGCCGCACCGAGGCGCAAGGCGAACGGGCCGCTTTGACGTGATGCATAGACGCCGGCGTGCCAGCTTTCGACATTGCCATCGACACCCGTGGCGTCAAGATCTGTCTTCGAGTAACCGCCAAGCACCCCCAGGCGCCAATGCGGATTGAGCGCCCAATCGACCCCGAGCACGCTGCCTTTGGTGCGTTGCTCCAAACCGCTGCTGCCATGCTCGCCATCGAGCTTGCCGTAACCGCCAATGGCTTGCAGCCACAACCGACCCTGAGCGGTGGGATCATTGAGGTTGCGGGCTTCGAGCGGTACACCGTTGGCGGCGAGTACCGGGGTGTCACCTTGATCGAGGCCGACCAGCAACCCCGAACCACCACTCATTTGTTGCATCGCCGACAACATGCTGCTGCCGATCTGGCTGCTGGCTCCGAGCGTCGCGCTGGTCAGGTTGGCGTTGCTGGCGCCGGACAGTTGCTCGATCGCGTTGCCAGCCGTGGCGTTGGTGGTGTTGAGCAAGGCGTTGTAGAGCGCGTTGTTTTTGCCCATCGACGCCAGGCTGTTGGCGGCGTTGCTGCCGTTGCTGGTCACCGCGAATTCGTTGAAGGCGACATCGTTGCGGGTGTAGGTCAGGTCGATCTGGGTCGGCGTGTAAGCGAGCGTCGGCGTGAGGAACGCGTAATCGCTGGTGACCTTGCCGAAGCTGCCGCTGATGCTTGCGGCTTGCAGCACGGTGTATCGACTTTGCCACGGATACCTGCCGCTGCCGGGATTCACTGCCAGGGTGGCGCCATTCAGAGTGGCCACGCCACCGACCTTGATCGGCGCACTGCTGCCATCGGCGTTGACGCCATAAGCCAGGGTGGAGCCGCTGCCCATGGTCAGGTCATGGGTGATGGTCGCGATGCCGAGTTGAGTATTGGTGCGCAAGGTCCCGTTGACCTGCAAATTAGCCACCGAACCGCCGCCGGCATACATACCGCCTGCGTCGACGGTCACGGTCCCGGCGATTCCGCCCTGGTTGATCAGCGTAGCGCCGTTGCGTATAGCGCCGCCGTCGCTGAAATCACCGGTGCCGGTCAAGGTCCAGGCACCTTGCTTGACCTCCAGCCATTCGAAGTTGCGGCTCGAGCCGAAACTGCCTCCCCGCGCATCGTCCATCAGCACGCGGTCGTCACCGCTGCCGCCGTCGACCACACCGACAAAGCGGCTGCCATTGCGCAAAGTCAGGCTGTCGTTACCGCCGCCCAGGTCCAGCGCCAGGCCGTTGCTGCCGCTGATCGTGCCGCCGTTGATCACGCTGTCATTGAACTCGCCGACAAATTTCACCCCGAACCCATCGAGGCCTTGAATCGTGCCGAAGTTTTCCAGCGTGGTTGCCGCCACGCCCGAACCGCCGCTGCCATCGTCCACCAGAATCGCGCTGTTGGCGCCGCTGATCAGCGCGCCGTTGGCGTTCAATACATAACCGCCGCCCAAGGCGATGCCTTCACTGCCGTTGGCGAAACCTCCCTTGTCCACACCGCCCGCGCCCACACCTTGAAGGGTGCCGTAGTTTTCGATGTGCGCGAGTTTGTCGATGTCCACGCCATCGCCGTCACCGTTCGGTTGCAGGCCCGAGTAAGCGCCGGTGATGGTGCCGTAGTTGATCACTGTGCCGTCGCCATCAGAGCCATACCCCGAGCCGTTGCGACCGGTGACTGTCCCGTAGTTGAGGAGCGTGGCGCCGAGGTCGGTGGTGATGCCGTGACGGCCACCGGAAATGTTGCCGTAATTGGTCACCGTCACGCCGGTTGCAGTGTCGATATCGATACCGTCGAATTTTTTGTCAGCAGTGTGCGAGTCGCCGGTGGAAATCTCGCCGTAGTTGGTAATCGTCGCGTTGGCGCCGGTCTTCATTCCGTCGCTGGCATCCCCGCGAATCAACCCGCCCGCGCGGTTGATGATCGTCGTTTTGACGCCCGCGCTGCGCAACGCATCCAGATCCAGCCCCTGGCCCGTCGTGGAGCGGATGATGCCGCTGTTGTCGATCAACAGACTGCCGCTGGCGAAGTTGCTGTCGATGCGCAGTGCGTCGTTGTAGCCAAGGATTTGCCCGCCAGCCCGGTTGTAAATGCTGTAGTTGCGCGCTTGCGTCAGATCGCCGCTGCTGTCGATCGCCCGGCCGCCAGTGGAAATAATCTTGCCCGCGTTGTCGATCCCCACGCCGACGCCGCTGGTGCCGTCCTTCAGGCTCACCGTCTTGCCCGCGTTGGTGATGCTGCCCGGCGCCGAAATTTTCAACGTGTCGCTGCCGCCCAGCGTTTGCGCTGTCGTGGTGGGCGTGTCGATCTGCACGTTTTTGAAGGGGGCTGCGAGGGTGTCGGTGCTGATCAGCAAAGCGATGCTGAACGCGAGGCGCTGGGGCGAGAAGGGCATGAGGGGACAGCCTTTTTGTTATAAGTGGGCTGTGTTGTATAGCGGATGGTTTTTACAAAATGATGTCTGGAAGAAATGCATTTTTTTTGCGTTTTTTCGGGAGATTGATACATCTGTATGCAATTAAATGCAGATTTGAGGTGTTGGTTCAGGCGTACACGCAATTTGTGGCAAGGCAGCAAGCTCCCTCGCCACAAATCGTCATCGCTTACCCGCGGCACTCGGCAAGCGTTTTCACCTGCCCCGACCCCGTCTGATTCTCATCGCTCAACCAGCGCTCAAACCCCGCGCCAATCGCCGGCCATTCCGAGTCCAGAATCGAATACCACGCGGTATCGCGGTTCTGTCCCTTCACCACCATGTGCTGACGGAACACCCCCTCGAAACTGAAGCCCAGGCGCTCGGCCGCGTATTTGGAGCGAGCGTTGCCGTTGTTGCACTTCCACTCCAGGCGTCGATACCCCAGTGCAAACGACTCCCTGGCCAGCAGATAAATCGCCTCGGTACTTTTCGGTGAACGCTGCATCGGCGCGCCGAACGTGACGTGGCCGATTTCGATTCGGCCCTGGGCCGGCACGATCGACATCAGGCTGAGGATGCCCTGCACCTCACCGCTTGCACGGTCGATCACGCTGAAAAAATACGGGTCGCTATTGGCCGCATGGTTGTTCAGCCAATCGTTGAACGCGCTACGTTCCGGGAAAGGCCCGTAGGGTAAATAGTCCCAGAGTTTCGGATCGGCGCCGGGGCCTTGCAAGGCCTTGAACAGACCCTCGGCATGACGGGCCGGGTCGAGTTTTTCCAGGCGAATGAAGCGCCCTTCGAGGGTTCGAACGGTGGGCGCCGGGACGCCTTTCCAGTCCGCGAGTGATGTCGACATGCTGTTCTCCTTGAACGTTAAAGGGTTTTGCGAAACTGGATGTAACCGGGGCGTTCGGCGATGCGCTCGTAGAGCTGGATCGCGCTAGCGTTGGTTTCGTGGGTCAGCCAGTGGACTTTGCAGCAACCCTGCGTTTTGGCGGTGGCGTAGACGAATTCGATCAGTTTGCGGCCAACGCCGGTGCCGCGGGTTTCTGGCGCTACCAGCAGGTCTTGAAGGTAGCAGGAATTTTCGATGCTCCAGTTCGAGCGATGGTAAATGAAGTTCACCATGCCGACCGCTTTGCCATCGATCCACGCCAACGCCGAATGCGTCGTTTCAGTCGGGTCGAGCATGCGTTGCCAGGTACTGTCAGTGACCGCCTCGGGCAATTCGGTGTTGTAGAAGCGCAGGTAGGCTTGCCACAGCGGCAGCCAGGCGGCGTGTTCGTCGGCGCTGACCTGGCGGATTTCAATCTGACTCATGTTCATGTCCTTAACGCATCAAGTGGGCGAGGGCCTGATCGTGCACGTCGGGGCTGGCGACAAGCCCCTCGCGCACACCGGCGATGTCTTCGGCGCTGCGGTTCTGGCTGAGTTTGCGTTTGCCTTCCAGGCGCTGAATCGGCAGGGCAAACCCGACTATCGCCTTGAGCATGCCGTCGATGTAATCAGCGGGAGCATCGGCGACCTTCCATGGCTGGGCGCGGCCGGCTTCGTGACGATCCGTCAACGCGCTGACCAGCTTGAGCAGGCGCTCGGCATCGCTGAACACGTCGGCGGTGCCGTAAGCGTGTACCGCGACGTAGTTCCAGGTTGGCACGACTTTGCCGTGCTCGGCTTTGCTCGGATAAAACCCGGGGCTGACGTAAGCGTCGGCACCGGCAAAGATCACCAGCGCTTCAGCGCCGCTCTGCAATTCCTTCCACTGCGGATTGGCCCGGGCGAAGTGGCCGTAGAGGGTGCCATTCGGGCCTTCGTCAGGTTTGAACAGCAGCGGCAGATGGCTGGCTTGCAGGCCTTGATCGCCGTGGGTAACCACCATGGCGAGGCGGGTGTCGAGGAGCTGCTGGCGCAGTTCATCCAAATCTTTGATGGCAAAGCTGCTGGGGTTGTACATGGAAATATCCCTTGGCGAATGCCTCCATCCTAGGCAGGCTATTGGTCTGTTGTAAGAGCCATTAATGACCAATTTCACAGGTCCATTGCCATGACCGATGCGCCGCTTTCCTTGTCGTTCAACCCTGCCGGTATCGAGCTGGATCGCCGTCAGGGCCTGAGTCGTCAGCTCTACCAAGCCTTGCGCGTGCGAGTACTGGACGGACGACTGGCCAGCGGCACGCGATTACCGGCCAGTCGCGATCTGGCAGCGGCGCTGGCGATTTCTCGCAACAGCGTGGTGCGAGCCTACGATCAGCTCTATGCCGAAGGCTTTATCGAAGGGCGTGTGGGTGATGGGACTTACGTTGCTCAACTGCCCCAGGCCTCGATCCCTGCCAAAAAACTATCCACAAAAGTATCCACAGGGTTGTCAACAGGGTTACCCACAGCCTTATCCACAAATTGGCTGGATTTACCTGTGGTTTCATCCAGTAAAGTTATCCACAACGGTGCGTTGGGGCGCGTTGAAAAGAACCATTTGGCTCTACCGCCGAGTGGGCCGCCGCGTGCATTTCGGGTGGGTGTCCCGGCATTTGATCTGTTTCCTTTCGAGGTCTGGGCCAAGCTGAATGCGGCTTTCTGGCGTAAACCGGATTTGCAGCAGCTGTGTTACGGCGATCCGGCGGGTGATGAGCGTCTACGTGGAATGATTGCCGCGTATTTACGCAGTTCACGCGGCATGCAGTGCTCGGCTGAGCAAATAGTGATCACCAGTGGTGCGCAGCAGGGGATTAGCCTTTGTGCACAGCTGCTGGTCGAGCCGGGTGATGGGGTGGCGATCGAGAATCCGGGGTATCGGGCGGCGGGTCATGCCTTCGCCGTGGCGGGTGCGCGACTGCACGGTGTGGCGGTGGACAGCGAGGGGATTAATTGCCGCGAATTGGCTGCGATCGAGGCGTGTCGCCTGGCGTATGTCACGCCGTCACATCAATACCCGACCGGGGTGGTGATGAGTCTGGCGAGGCGCCTGGAGTTGCTGGCCTGGGCTGAGCGCACCCAAGGCTGGATTGTCGAGGATGACTACGATGGCGAATACCGTTACAGCGGTGCACCACTGGCGCCGTTGGCGGCACTCGACCGACAGGGACGGGTTTTGTACGTCGGGACGTTTGGCAAAGTCGCCTTCCCGGCGCTGCGCCTGGGTTACCTGGTGTTGCCGCCAACGCTGGTTCAGGCGTTCTCGCAACGGCGGGCGGTGGACGTCCGGCATTCCGAGGTCAGTACCCAAGTGGTCATGGCCGAGTTCATGGCCGCCGGGCATTTCCAGCGGCATATTCGCCGCATGCGCCGGGCGGCCCTGAGTCGGCGCAATACGGTACTGGCCGGTTGGCCGCAGAATATTCCCGGCATCGGCAGTCTGCCGAGTGTCTCGGCAGGGCTGCATCTGACCGTGGCGGTCGACTCACAGGCCCGCGAGTGCGAGCTGGTGGAACAGGCGGCGAGCGTCGATGTCGAGATCAATGCCCTGAGTGGCTACTGGTTGCCCGACTCAACACAACCTGTGGACCAGCGCGCGGGGCTGGTCCTGGGTTTCGCGGCGGTGCCCGAGGCGGCTATCAGCGCCGCACTCGGGCGACTGGACAAGGTCTGGCGTCGTTAAGTGCTTACGTTGCGGTGCTTGTCTGTGGTTCCAGGTCCAGGAACAGTTTTCGTAGCGCAGGATCTTCCAGCTTCCTGAACACCCCATCGATGGGTTCGAAGGTGGTCAACGCTTGGTGCTGCTCCAGGGGCAGCGTTTTCAGGTAGTCATCTGAAACTTTCAAATGGGCCGCGGCGGGTTTACTCGCCGGACTCGACAGCGTCTCGTAGTGGAAATGCGCCACCCATAACGGTTTATTGTGACTGTTATCGAAAATCCGGTACTCCTGGAAAAAGTCACCGAGCCCTCGGGTCTGGACGCGTCCTCGTCTGTCGCGGCTGATGGCGAGCTGCCCGTTTTCATGCATCCATTTGAAAATGCTCTGGGTCGGTTTGCGCCGCGTGTAAAGGTCGGCGCGAACGCGGACGCCTTCTTCGCGCAGACGACTGGCCCCGTCACGCAATTCGCGGCTCAGCGTGGCAACCGGGAGAGGGGAGGCTTCGTCCTTCCTGCTGTTGATCACGGCTTGATCAACGCTGCTGGCGGCCTGCTCCAGTTTCAATGCCTGCTGATCGAACAGATCCTGAATATCGGCTGGGATGCGTCTTGGCAGTAAAGCGTCCTTACGGGTGCGTTCAATGAATGAGTGGGTGTCCAGGTTGAGCTCGATGCCGGCCTCGATCGTTCCCGCATCATCCAGCACTGGCGCGGGTCGCTGAAAAACGGCGGGGGTAAATGACTTGAAGGGGTTCTCCGAGTTTTTTTCGGGTTCATTCCTGCCGGAGTCCCGCGGCCGGGTCTTGCGCACCTTGATCGGTTGTCGTGACGTACCCGGTTGTACGCGTTCTACAGCAGGCTGCACGGCCATGGGTTCCGGTTCTGGTAGTAACGTCTGTAACCGGTTCTGGGCGAGCTGCGCGAATTCGTCGATGAGCGATTGCACATGATCGAGCCGGAGTTGCTTGATCAGGCCAGGGTATGAAGCTGGCAACTCCAGAATGCGTTGGTCAGCGTCGGCAAAGGTCTCCACCAGACTGTTCAATTTCTCGACATGTGCCTGCACATCGGAAACCGCGCCTTCGACTTTCATCAGGTCCGCCACTTGAATCGCGGCCTTCGCTGCGCTCGCAGCGATATGTCCCATCGCGTCACGAGCCAGCGGCATCAGAGCACTGGTCTGTTCATTAAGGCACAGCTCCTGCGACATGCCGATCTCGTTGGCCTTGATATCCAGCACGGTAAACGAAGGCGCCAGTTTTCTGATTTGCATCGCGCACTCAACGCCAGGACGTCCGGCCGCATGCATGTCCCCGAGTGTCGACGCAAACAGGGTCAGCTTTTCAATCATGTCCTCGCCGATGTCGGACGCTTTCTGCACATTGTCGACGAACGTTGGCCACGCAACGGGTGCGTTTTGTTGGCTCCTGGTCAGGGCACGGGTGGCTTGACCATACTCGGATCGTTTGAGGACAAACCACAAAGACAGATTCTTCTCCAACACCACGCTCATGCGAAGCAAGTCCTCCCGGTAGTTTTCCGTCCCGCCGAGAGTGCGCCATTCGCGTAGTTGTTCCAGCGCCTGGCGATACTCGTCGATCGTTGCCTGCAGTTTCTCCAGGTACAAAGCCGTTCGCTGATCGTAGTTTTCGGCGTTGGTCTGCTCAACGCTGTCATGTAACGTTTTGAGTTCGGTTTCCTTCGCTTTTTCCTGGCTTTTGAAAGAACTCAGGGCCTCCTCTAGATGCCCTCTGCGTTGCTCGTCAGCGGCCTCCTGGTGGCGGCTGAACGCATTTCCGGCCCCCCCTCGCAAACGCAGACGCAGGTCGAGCACCCATTGCCCGTGGCCGTTATCCAGCAGTATCGGACCGTTGCGCTCAGGCTGATCCGGGTAAACGATGTGAACCTCCTCGTCGCCTTTCACGTCGACGTAGAACCACCGATCACCGACCTGCGCGTAGTTTCTGAAGTTATGTTGGTAAATATGCGGAGGGGTTTCTTTAACTTTTGTCACGTTGGCGCTGGAAATATCGGGAGGCGTGACTTTTAGCGTGTCGAGGTAAGCGCCCAGTGCGGTCGGTGTTCGGCGTGGAACCGGGCCGGCCAGCCCCAGGGAGGAAAGATGAGCAGGGGGAAGATCCGCGGCCAAAGGGGCGGGATTGAGCGTGACCGCCGCGGGTTCGACGAGGGATTCTGGCGATTTTCCCTTCGACGGTTGCTCGATCCGGGGTTTGCTCGACACCCTTCTGCGTCGCATCACGGCGTGATGGCTGAGGATAATGCCGATCGCCAGCAGAACGTCCGACACCGACGTCCATTCGATGAAGCGGTCATCACGGTCATGGGCATCCAGTGCCTGTTGGATCTGATTGATGGTTTGCCAGACCCAGACGGCGGTGCCGACCGCGCCGCTGAGAACATTCGAGGCAACGTTAAAGAGCGCCCAGCCACTCTCCTTCAACACGCTCCAGCGTCGTTCGGCATTGGATTGCGATCGTCGGTCGGCGAGGTTGACCAGCATCCGCGCATTGCTTTTGAACAGCGCAGACAGAATGTCGCCGGTGATTTCGACATTTTCGAAAACCACACGCCCGAACTTGTCTGCGCGCTGTAATGGATTGACGATCTGTTCCGCGATCAGCCATGGCGAGGGCAGGCCAGTGGGAAAAACAGAGTGGGCATATTCAACACTCAGGTTTTCATCAGGTAACCAGGCCAGCACTGTATCCCTGAGGTCGCCGGGTTGGTGCAACGCGTACAAAAGGTTTTGCCTCGAGGGGTATTGCAGCAGGGGCTCATCGAGCATCGGCCGATAGAGCAGGCAAGGTCCGCTATGTGCGTCTCGAGGGCTGATGATGAACATGTTGTCCACTGTGTCGCTGCTGCTGATCAAGCGATGTTGCGGCGTCATCGTGAGCGGGTAGAGGGCGACGGTTTTCCTTGTGATATCAGGATCGAGCAGCTCGCAGACGTATCGGTAACCGCGCTCATCCACGCCGGTTTCAGGCTTGAATCGGGCCTCTAACGCCTGGAGCGGTAGCAAGGACTGCAATTGATCGCGATAGAAGTTCTCCTGACGTCGTGAGGAGACCGGGTCATCCAGAAGCTTGGGCTTGATCAGCTCGGGATAGGCCTTTCCGATGTCCACTCGCGCAGACACGGTGGTGAGAAATTCCACTGTGAGCCAATCCGGCACGGTCCTCCCACTCTTGAAAAATACGTTCGCCATGTAGGGCGCTTCGTTCGCCATAGCGAAGTCCGCCAGCGTTTCAATGCGTTGATCAAGGGGGTTGGGCAGGGTGAAGTTGCCGGAGGTAAAGCTGTTGGTGATTTTGATCCGTAGCTCATCCAGCGCTAAATTCACGGCGCCGACGGCCAGTGGATCGGCGACGATCGCTTCACGCATCAGCCGTTGGGCATGGTCGGTGATGGACGGGATCTCGGCGCTGGCCAATTGGCTGTCCGGTTGGCGATACAACTTGCCCAGTGCACTGATGTAGCGGCTGTAGTCTTGAATGTCCTCGGAGGCAGCGTTGCGCAACCAATCGGGAATCGCTTTGTTCAATTGCAGGAATCGCGCTTTTTCGTTGAGGTCGAGCCCGGTTTCGGGCTCGACCTCGACCTCGTCTGCCGGGGCCTCAATAAACCGCAATGAGTCAATGGCGTCGATTTGTGACGAGATCAACGCCCACGCCATGTAATCGAAGACGTTGCCTTCCGGCTCGTAAAGCCGCCACGTCAGATCGCGTCCTGACTGTTGTTCTTCCAGGCGCGGGGGAAGCGAGTTACCCAGTTCTTCCATCGAGCTGAACGACTCATACGCGCGCTCGATGGTGTACATCACCAGCAGTTGGCGCTTGCGATACGTGGCCTTGAGCACCAGCGCGCCGCCGATCAATAGATGGCGGGTAATGTCATTCTCGACGGTATCGATATCGAGAAGGCACGCCTGAATGGCGGAAAATTCGCTGTTTACATTTATACGGGTGGTTTTGTCCGGGGCGTTGAACACTTCCCGCGCCATCGCGCATTCATCGGCGTCCCAGCCTTTGACCTTCTGCACGTTCAACGCCTTGCGCAGCGAATCGGACAGCTCCTGCCAGCGGGGGATCGCATGCCCCTTGGCATTCCAGAACGCGAGTTGCCGTGCTTGAGCCTCGACGAACAGGATCGATGCCGAGTGATTGAGTATTTTTGCAATGTCCTCGATGCAGACAGCGAGGTGAACCGGGTTATTGCTGTCCGGCTCGAGGGTCAGGAAATGCTCGCCTTCGAGGTAGTTGGCCGTTGTTCCATACAAGCCCTGGCGCATCAGTGCCAAGGTCAGTGACTCGAACTCGGTTTGGCCTGCCTCGACATGGTCGTCGACGATGAGCCATTGAGGGGTACCGACGTAGGCGTTATCAGGGTCGATCGGCAATTCTGGCGAGTTTTGTTCCAGCGCCTGACGCAGCAGGCGTGAAGCCACTTCACTGAGCGTCGGGCCATGGCTGGTCAGGCTCACCAGGTCACTGGTTTCCACCAAGGGGGTCGAGTCATTTTGAGGCAGTGAGGTGTTGTTGCTCATGGGGGATACCTGGACGCAATGGCGAGGCCGGGAAAGCCTCTGGGTGCATCGAAGGTAACCAGGCACCACTCATCCGAGGTGGTAGATAGATATCACGGGCAAAAAAAGACCCGCGAATGCGGGTCTCGGGTTCAGCACGGTTTACGACCCTGAGGCCGCAGCCGGCACTTTTGCGAAGAACAGGGTGGTCGCCAGTTGCGGACTTATTTCGCTGCGGTAAATCGAGATCGCCTGGAGGTCGTCGTTGGTGTGGCGAGCCTCGGTTGCGCCGCCCAGCAGCCGTTGCTGCACGGTTTTCAGGTGTGCTGCGGTGAAGGTTTGTGCAGGCGAAGCGGGCTCCGCGTAGTGGAAGTGGGCATACCACAGAACACTTTGGCTGCTGTGATCGCGGACCTCATATTCCTCGAGATAGTCTCTTTTACGGCTTTTGAGCAAGCGTCGGCCGGGGTTCTTGACGATATCGACCTGACCTTCGCTTTGCAGCCACCGGACGCGCTCCGCCGTCGGCGGCTGTAGTTTGGTCATGTTGATTCGCGTCTCGCGTCCCTGGTTGTAGAGTCGGGTTGCCCCGTCGTTCAGCTGCTTGACCAATATGACGGCCGATCCCGGACCGCCTTCGGTGGAGTTGGTGGCGACCAGCGCTGCGTCGATTGTGTTGGCGGCGTCCTGCAGTCGGTGAGCCTGCTGATGAAACATCTCCTCGATTTCCACGGGTATTCGTCGCGCACCTTTTGAGTGGGCCTGCGTTCGTCGAATGAACGCGTCCAACCCCTCCAGTAATGCCTGGCCTTGAGCGGTGCTTGCACTCAAGTCATGTTGAATACCGGCAGGGGGAGCCGGTTTCGGGGCCACTCTTTCAACCCAGACCCCGGGGGTCTTTTCATGAAAAGTCGAGATGACTTTACCGGTCAACGCCGAGGTCACGTCGATCAGTTCTGACCCCTGTATCACGGAGTCGGCACGTGGCTGGCCCACCACCGTACCTTTGTAGCGGGTCTTGATGATTCGCTTGGCGGGAGCGCTCGGCAGGCGGGAAGGGCCGGGCTGCGGCTCTAGTGCCTTGCGTTCGCGCAGCAAGCCGGCCAGGTGCTTCACGGCGCGCTGTTGAAAACCGTCGAGACGTTGGCGCATCACGTCGAGGGGTGGTTGCAGGAACTGACCGGGAAACTCCGTGGGCAGATCGACGATGCGCTGGTCGGTGATCGTCAGTTGCTCCACCAAGTCGCTGAGTCCATCGATCCGCTCCGGCAAGTGCAGCACTTCTTCGTCAGCGATCAGGTCCAGTGAGGCCTGAATCGCAAGGCCTGCATTTTCGACAACGCTCTCCAGGGCCTGGCGCGCTTCAGGTACAAGCTCAACGCTATTGTCGAGGCACAACTCCTGGCCCAGTGTGATCTGAAACAGTTTGAGGTCCTGTAGATCGAACGATGGCATGTTGGCTTTGACGTCGCGGATCACTTCGATGGCTTCCTTGCCGAGCAGGTTCAGTTGCTCGAAGCACGCGTGTGCCGACTCGATTTTATTGATGTAGCTGGCGGTCAACTCGCCGGTGAGTTGATGGATTTGCCGGGTGGTCTGTGCATTTTCCGTTAGCGGGTTGTCGAGAAGATCGAGGGAAAAGCGCATTTGATTGCCGAAAACCGGTTGCTGTTGAACGAACCATCGTTGCAGCAGCGACAGCTGGAAATCCAGGCGACTGATCATTGCTTTTCGGAAATTGGGAATCGCCTCGCGAGCATTGAAGGCTTTCAGCTGCTCAATGTTGGCGCTGATGAGTGACATCTGTGCGTCGAGCATTTCAAGGTACACGCGGCGATGGGTGTCGGTGGCAGTAGTTGCCTGGGCGTTTTTTTGAGCTTCCTTGAGTTCTGTTTCGCGGCTTTGGGCCTGGCTTTCGAACGCAATCATTTGTTGTTTCAGTTCAGCCTGGCGTTGCCGGTTTTGTTGCTCCAGCCGTTTTTTCTCCTTGCCCCCGGCCTTGAGCCTCAGCCGCGTATCGATAAACCATTCACCCCTGGCGTTTTTGATCAGCAACGGCCCCCTGCGGGCGGGAGACCGGCGTGAGTCAATGATCTGCACATCGTCATTGTCGTTGAGGGTGACTTCGAACCATCGCTGGCCAACCTTCGCGTGCCATTTTCCCTTGAGTGAACCGAGGTGTTGGTGAGGGCCCGGCTCGCTGGAGGCGGCGGCCATTCCTTTGGGTTCGGCGACGGCCAGTTCATCAAGCAAGACGCCCAGAGATGAAGGCGGCAGCGTGGCGATGGCGTGCAGAGATACCTCATGGGAGGAGGGAGGCTGATTGAGGTCGGGCAGATGAGCGACCCTGATGGTGTGCGCAGGCTTGCTTTCGGCTATGGCGCTTGGCGGCTCGACCTTCTCGGGCAACCGCGAGACGGGCTTGTTGCGAGTGGCAGCGCGATGAGCCAGCACCATGCCGAGGGTCAACAGCAGATCGGTCAGGGCGGACCAGGCGAGTGGGCTGTCATCGTTCTCTGCGGCATCGGTAATGTCCTGCAAGTCGTCCATGATCTGCCAGATCCACGCGGCCACCCCGGCGGTGCGACCAAGAAAGGGCAGCGCGACATTGAACAGCATCCATGTGCCTTGCTTGAGCGTTGCCCAGCGGGCTTGCGCATTGGACACCGATTGTTGGTCCGCCAAGTTAATCATGGCGTTGGCGTTGGCCTTGAACAGGGCGGCCAGCGATGTGTCATCAAGGGCTGCTGCACTGAGCGTCACCGCGCCCATCTTGCCCAGGGCTGAAGTCGGGTCGACCAGCAATTGGGTCAGCGTCCAGACCGAAGGCAACTCACCCGAAAACACATACTGGGAATAGTTAAAGCGCACATCGTCGGACAGCCAGGCCAGGATCGATTGGCGAAGCGGTTTTTCGTGCTTGATGGCGTACAGCAGATTGGCCTCGCTCGGGTATTGCATCAACGAGGGGGTGAGCAATGGACGGTAGAGCAGGCACGGTCCTTTATCGGTGAGCCTGGGACCGATGACGAACATGTTGGCGACTTCATCGCCTTTGCCGCCGGCGTGATCACCGGTCACAAAGGCCAGCGGTCGAATGACAATCTCCTGCCCGTTTACCCTGCGGTCGGCTGCGTTTTCCTGCATGACGGCATTGATGTACTGGTAACCACGTTCATCAATACCCGCCTCGCCGCGCATCTTCTGTTGCAGCGCCTGCAAGGGCAGTTGGGTGCGCAGATGGCGGGTGTAGAGGGCCTGTCGTCGCTGCGCTTGTTGCGGATCATCAAGCAACTTGCGCTTGATCAGCGCCGGGTAAACCCCGCCGATATCGACCTGTGTGACGAGCTTTTCAAGATAGGCAGGGGTCATCCAGACGGGCACTGCGTCGCCGTTTTTGCAGTTCACCGTCTTGTTTCCCAGCGGTACGGCAATCAGGTTTTGCAGCGCCAGCTCGATCAGCGACAGCGTGGTGGTCCGCGTCTTGCCGGGTATCACGACAGCGCCGAGTACCACGACGCTGGTGATGCTGATTTCAATGTCCTGCAGGTCCAGGTCCGCTGCCGCGGGATGATCCTTGATCATCTGCTCTCGCAGGGTCTGCAGCGCAAACGTCGGCAGTGACGCGATGCCCTCGTCGAAGGTTTTTCCGGCGTCCTGTTCCCTAAGCTGTGCCAGGTCCATCAAGTGTCGGCTATACCGGGTGAGGTCCGCTGACGAAGCGTTTTTCAGCCAGCCGGTCAGCAGTCCCTGAACCTTGTTGAAGCGTGACGACGGCAGGGCTTCAAATTCAGTGAAGCTTTTTGCCGCCGCACTGATTTGTGGCGAAAGAGGTGTGGCAGACGCGCGCTGGACCGCACCGAATGCACCGATGGCTTCGACCTCGAGTGCAATCAGCGCGCAGGCCTGGTGGTGGAAGAAGTTGCCCTCGGGTTCATACAGACGCCATTGCAGGGTCTGCTCGACGCTTGACGTTCCAGGGTGTTTGAACACGGCTTCACCCAGCGCGGCAACCGAGTCGTAACGCTGGAATCCTTCGGCAATCGAGTGCGTCAGCACCAGGGTGCGCGTGCCCGATGAGCCCACGAACACGGCGATATCCAGAACGCGCAGGTGTTCGCTGACGGCGTTCTCCAGCCGATCGGTGTCGATCAGGCAGGCCTTGGTCTGGTACTTGTCCTGTGTCCGGGTTGCGCGATCGGGATGATCGAATACGGCCTGGGCCATGGCTTTTTCATCCGCATCCCAGTCCGAGGTGGGGTCGGGGCTCCAGATGTCCTGCAGCGATTGTGCGAGTGAATGCCAGCGCGGCGTCGAAGGGCTTTTCTCCTGGTTCCAGTAATCAAGCTGCTGTTGCTGATAGGCGATGAACAACTGCGGTGCGAGCGCATTGAGCAGGCACCCGATGGCATTGATTTTCACCGGCAGTTGAGCCTGCGTTTCAGCGCCGGGTTGCAGGGTGAGGAAATGTTCTCCATCGAGGAGTGTCACCGTCGATCCCGACAAACCGAGTCGTACCAGCACATCGGTGAGCGATTCAAACAGGTCAGTGCCGGGCACGACGTTGTCGCCGGTATCGACCCAGGTCGGGGTGACGACCGTGGCAAGCGTCGGGTCAATCTTCAGCAGCGGATACAGCGCGTTGAGCGCAGGGCTCAGCGCGGTCGCTGCGACCTCTCTGATCGAAGGGCCGGTGACCAACTGGGTCAGTACCTCTTCTGCACTCGGGGCAACGGTTTCGGACATGCTCGTCTCCTGACTGAGAACGCGCCGCTGCTGATTGCGCAGCGCGGGATCAGTGGAAGGTATCGGGCGGCCCAAAGTGTCAGGTGGTACATAAATATCGCAGGCAAAAAAAAGACCCGCGTCGCCGCGGGCCTTCGATTTTGAGTCGGGTATCAGGTCCCGGACTTGATCTTGGTCCAGGCTCGTGTGCGTGCACGCTCGGCATCGCGCGGCAACGGTTGCAGGGTGTACAGCGTACCCATCGCCGTTTCGGTCGGGTACAGGTTCGGGTTGTTGCGGATCGCCGGGTCGACCAGTTCCGTGGCGTCCTTGTTCGGGTTCGGGTAACCGACAAAGTCGCTGACCGGCGCGATGACTTGAGGTTGCAGCAAGTAGTTGATGAAGGTGTAGGCGTCTTCCGGGTTCTTCGCGCCTTTTGGGATCGCGAGCATGTCGAACCAGATCGGTGCGCCTTCCTTGGGCAGGCGCATGTCGACGATCACGCCGTTCTTGGCTTCCTTGGCGCGGTTGGCCGCCTGGGAGAAGCTGCCGGAGTAACCGACCGCGACGCAGATGTCACCGTTGGCGATGTCGGCCATGTATTTCGAAGAATGGAAGTAGGTGATGTACGGACGAATTTTCATCAACAGGGCTTCAGCCTTGTCGTAGTCCGCAGGCTTTTTGCTGTTGGGGTCGAGGCCGAGGTGTTGCAGGGCCAGCGGCAGGATCTCCGACGGCGAATCGAGCAGGGCGACGCCGCACTGCTTGAGCTTGCTGATGTTCTCTTCCTTGAAGATCAGGTCCCAGCTGTCCACCGGCGCGTTGTCGCCCAGAGCGGCTTTGACCTTGTCCGGGTTGAAGCCGATCAGGATGGTGCCGTACATGTAGGGCACGGCGAACTTGTTGCCCGGGTCGTTGGCTTCGATCAGCTTCATCAGCTTCGGATCGAGGTGATTCCAGTTCGGCAACTTGCTGCGGTCCAGCGGCTGGAACACACCGGCTTCGATCTGCTTGGCGAGGAACACATTGGACGGCACCACCACGTCGTAACCGGAGTTACCGGTCAGCAGCTTGGCCTCCAGCGCTTCGTTGGTGTCGAAAATGTCGTAGACCAGTTTGGTCTGGGTGTTCTGGGCCTTGAAGTCTTCCAGCGCCTTGGGGGTGATGTAGTCGAACCAGTTGTAGACGCGCAACGTTCGCTCTTCAGCGTGTGCAGCGCCACTGAGCACCAAGGCACCCAGGGCCGGAACGATAAAACGCTTGAGTCTGTTCATTGTTCTAATTCCTCATTGGGCGCTTTCAAAACCTTCGAGTACGTTCACGGCATTGATGCCGATTTCTTCTACCGCGTAACCGCCTTCCATCACGAACAGCGTCGGCTTGCCCAGACGCGCGATGCGCTCGCCCATGGCCAGGTAGTCGGGGCTGTCGAGTTTGAATTGAGAGATGGGATCGTCCTTGAACGTATCGACGCCCAGGGAGACGATCACAATGTCGGCGCCGTAGTTTTCGATTTCCTGGCAGGCCTGATCCAGCGCTGCACTCCAGGTGTCCCAGCCAGAGCCGGCGGGCAGAGGAAAGTTGAAGTTGAAGCCTTCACCCGCGCCTTCGCCGAGCTCGTCTTCATAGCCGAGGAAGAACGGGAATTCGGCTTCCGGGTGGCCGTGGATCGAGGTGAACAGCACGTCGCTGCGCTCGTAGAAAATCGATTGGGTGCCGTTGCCGTGGTGGTAGTCGACGTCGAGGATCGCGACCTTTTTGTGGCCCTGATCGAGGAACGCCTGAGCGGCGATGGCCGCGTTGTTGAGGTAGCAATAACCGCCCATCAAGTCGCTGGCGGCGTGGTGTCCCGGTGGACGGCACAGGGCAAAGGCACTGCGAGCGCCGCGCTGGATGGCGGCTTGCGCGGTGAGGGCCACTTGCGCTGCGCTGTAGGCCGCTTGCCAGGTGCCGGCGGTGATCGGCGCACCGCCGTCGAAGCTGTAATAGCCGAGTTGGCCATGCAGGCTGGTGGGTTTGATGGCGCGCAGGGTGCGGGCCGGCCAGGTGTAGGGCAGCAAATCGCCGTCGGTATTGAATTCGGTCCAACGTGCCCAGGCGCCTTTGAAGAAGTCGAGGTAGTCGCGGCTGTGGATGCGTGCGATCGGGTCGAGCCCGAAATCCTGCGGCGCTTCGACCGGGCCGAGGTTCTGATTTTTTACGCGTTGCAACACATGGTCGGCACGCGACGGCATTTCGAAGCAGGGCTTGAGTTGCCCGTCTATCAATTCGCAACGGCCGTGGTGCAGGTGGTGATCGTCCGAGTAGATCGTCAGCATTTCTTGTTCTCCGCAGGCTGATTCGGTTGAACACAGTCTTGCGGCGCAGCGCGATTCGGAGAACGGCAGGAAAGGCCAAAAGGGGATGGATATGGCCAAAAGATCTGACCGGAATTCGCCCTTTATTGGCGCGGAAGTGCTCCAGCATTGGGCATGGAATGGAACCCCTGTGGCGAGGGTTATCGGTGTGGCCGAAACTGACTCGGTGCCACACCACTCCAGCGCACAAACGCATGGCGGAAACTCGCGGTTTCGCTGAAGCCCAGCGCCTCGGCGATCCGGTAGATCGGCAGCTGATCCTCACAGAGCATCTGCTTGGCCTGCTCGAAGCGCAGTTCATCGAGCAATTCCTGATAGCTGCACCCCAGGTCCTTGAGATGGCGGCGCAAGGTGCGCGCCGAGCAATTCATCTGTAGGGCCAAGCCTTCCAGTCCCGGCGCTGCGTTCAATTGCGCACGAAGCAATTGCCGAATCCGCCCCAGCCACGCCTGACGTCCGGTGAATTCGGTGTTCTGCTTGCGGCAGCGGTCCACCATGGCTTGGTGGGTGATGGCATCGGCCAGCGGCAAAGGCTGGTCGAGCCAGTTGCGATCGAACGCAAATGCGTTGTCCCGCGCCTCGAAGCTCAACCGGCAAGCGAAATGTTCGGCGTAGGTGGCCTGATAGTCCGGCGCGGTGTGTTCGAAACGCGCGGCCAGCAGCGGCAGCGGATGACCGAGCAGGTCGTCGCAGATCACTTTCAACGACACCAGACAAAATTCGGCATTGAACACCGCCATCGCCGGGCTTTCCCGGTAATCCGCCGCGACGAACCAGACACGCTCGCCGTCATCTTCCAGGCTCAGCTCGAAAAGTGTTCCCAACAGCGCCGGATAGCGCATCGCCAAGCGCAAAGCGTCACCGAAGGTGGCACTGGTGAGCAACGCATAACCAAGCATGCCGTAGCACGAAACGTGCATTCGCCTGCCCAGTTCCAGGCCGATGTCACGCTTGAGCGCGACTGCGTTGGCGCAGACTTGCATCTCCTGATTGGTGGTGATGCGCGTGTCCGCCCGGTTCAGGTCTGCCGCGCTGATGCCGCTTCCGGCGAGCAAGTCTTCGCTGGACAGGCCTTGATCCTTGAAGGTGTTAAGGACCAGAGAGACGGCGTTGAGGGTGGTGAGGTGGGAGTGGAGCATGGGTGGCTTCCAGCCTTGGGGTGACCGGAGCGCAGCAAGTTATATGCCGAGCGAAGAACCTGTAGGAGCCGAGCAAGCTCGGCTCCTACAGGGGTTGAGTGGTGTCAGATGAGTTCGCCGCAGAGGTCGAGTTCTACGAGGCGACGCACTTCTGCGTTATCCAGCCCCGCACCCAACAGTGCATGCAACTTGCCGAACGCCGCCTCGCGGGTCATGCCGCCACCCGACAGCACGCCAACGCCACGCAAACGGCTGCCAGCCTCATACACGTCCAGCTCAACGCCACCTTCATGGCATTGCGTCACCGCAACAACCACAACACCCTCGTCCCGCGCCCGCTCCAGGCTGGCGAGAAACTCGGAGTCATCACTCGGGCCGGTGCCACTGCCGTAGCACTCCAGCACCAGACCCTGAATGCCGCTGGCGAACAGACCGTCAAGAATCTCAGCGCCGATACCAGGGAACAACGGCAGTACAGCGACTTTAGCCAGTTGCTTGGGCTGGTTATAGGTCAGCGATGTCGGCAGGGAAGCAGCTTTCACACCGCCACCCTGACGCTCAAGCCGCTTGAACGGATGGCGACCGAAACTGCGCACTTTCGCGCAACGGGTCGGGTCCAGTAGTTCGCCGTGGAAGTACAGATGAACGCCCGGCGCCAGGCCATGGCCAAGGGCAACCAGCGCACCGCTGAGGTTTTCCCAGGCATCGCTGTCGGTTACGCCGGCCGGCAGCATCGAGCCCGTGAAACACACGCGGGCGTGCAGGCCAAGCAGTTGAAAACTCATGGCCGCCGCGCTGTAGGCGAGGGTGTCGGTGCCGTGCAGGATCAGCACGCTGTCGCAGCCCTGCACATCAACAGCGTCGACCACGGCTTCGCGCAGTTGCTGCCAGTACGTCGGGGTCATGTTGGCGCTGTCGATCAGCGGTGACATCTCGCGAAAGCGCCACTGCGGCACCACCAGTTCAGGCTGGCTGTGCAGGTATTCACGCATCCGCGTTTCGAAACCGGACGCCGGGGCCAGGCCATGGGCGCTGGCTTGCATACCGATGGTGCCACCGGTGTAGAGCACCATGACGTGCTGGGCGGCAGGGTAGGTCGAGGAATTCATGGAAGTTCTCCGAGAACAATGAGTTCCTGTGGGAGCGAGCAAGTCGAATCGTCGCACCGTCGCTCCCACATGGGATACCGCACTTTAACCGATCAGCGTTGCGCTGCGGGTACGCCTTGTGGCTCGGCTTCTGCCTTGGCAGCCGCCGCTGGCGGGTTGGCCGGCCAGGCTTTCAGGTCCAGGTCCAGATCCGGGAACTTGCTCGAATCGAACACCGGGGTCTTGATCCCGGCAGCACGCTGGTCATCGTAGTCACGCAGGATGCGCATGCCGACCTTGAACAGCAGGAACAGCGCGATCAGGTTCACGAACGCCAGCAGGGTCATGGTGATGTCGGCGAAGGCGAACACGGTGCTCAGGTTTTCGATGGCGCCCCAGAAGATCAACACCAACACCAATGCGCGGTAGCCGATCAGCGCCTTGCGGTTTTCACCGATCAGGAAACGCAGGTTGCTCTCGCCCAGGTAGTAGTTGTAGAGAATCGAGGTAAACACGAACAACGACAGGGCCACGGAAATGAACATCCGGCCCCAGTCACCGACCACGGCGGCCAGCGAGTTCTGGGTCAGGGCAATGCCATCGCCTTCGAAACCCGGGGTATAGAAGCCCGAGAGCAGAATCAGCAGCGCGGTGCAGGTGCAGATCACGAAGGTGTCGAGGAACACGCTGAACGCTTGAACGACACCCTGAGCAACCGGGTGCTCGACCGACGCCACGGCTGCCACGTTAGGCGCACTGCCCAGGCCCGCTTCGTTGGCGAACACGCCACGCTTCACGCCCATGACAATCGCGCTGCCGATCAGGCCGCCAAACGCCTGGTCGAGACCGAATGCGCTTTTAACGATGGTCATCAACATTGCCGGGACATGATCGAATTGCAGCACGATCACATAAATGGTCACGCCGATGTAGACCAGGGTTTTCACCGGCACCAGCAGGTCGGCGACCTTGGCGATGCGCTTGATCCCGCCGATGAATACCAGGCCCAGCAATACCGCCAGCGCGATGCCGGTGTAAGTGGTGTCGAGGCCGAAGGCGTTGTTCAGCGAGTGAGTCACGGCGTGGGATTGCAGGCCGTTGAAGGCGAAGCCGAAGGTGATCAGCAGCAGGAACGCCATGATCATGCCCAGCCAGCGTTTTTGCAGGCCATGCTGAATGTAGTAGGACGGACCGCCGCGGTAGGTGCCGTCGGAATCGCAGCGCTTGTAGAGCTGGCCGAGGGAACATTCGAAGAAGCTGCTGGACATGCCGACCAGCGCGGTCACCCACATCCAGAACACAGCACCGGGCCCGCCCAGGGTCACGGCAATCCCGACACCGGCGATGTTGCCGGCACCGACACGGCCGGCGAGGCTGAGCATCAGGGCCTGGAACGAACTGAGTTGGCCGGCGCTGCTTTTGAGGCTATCGCCGAACACCGAGAACATGTGGAAGAAGTGACGCAATTGAACGAAACGCGAGCGGATCGTGAAGTAGCTACCGAGCCCGACAATGAGCACGATCAGTACTTTCCCTGAGAGGAAGTCGTTAATGACTTCGAGCATGGATTATTCCTCGCTGTTTTTTGTGTAGGCAAATGTTGGGCAGGTAGAAACATCGCGTTACACCGCTGTGCGCGTGGCACATAAGGTGAGGCGCGTGTTCGTCCCGGTCCCATTTCGCAGGTTTGTTATTAGTTCGGGGTTCGCATGGGGTTGGGCCTCGTTACCGACGACCGCTCATGCGAAGAGGGGCGGCACTATACCTAGGAGAATGCCGTCCGTCTGCACAGTTGTGGTGCAAGCGATAACGGGAAGCCTTTGAAACACCTGACATTTTTGCGTCAGGCTTGTGTAGGAGTGAGCCTGCTCGCGATAAACGATTACACGGTGTAACTGAAATATCGCAGTACCTGCATCGCGAGCAGGCTCACTCCTACAGAAGACGGTTGTTCTTTCAAAAGTTAAAAAAAAGGGCCTGGGGAAATATCCCCAAGCCCTCAAAAGGTGAGAGGTGTCTAGTCCCTCGACCTGGTGAGCGGTGCTACAAGTAACGCGTCGGTTCAGGCTTTAAGCGGAACCAGACGCGGAGCAATCATGTTTTCCGGGCGCAGGATGTCGGCGAGCATGGCGTCGTCGAGCAAACCTTCTTCGCGCACCAGTTCCAGCACGCCGCGGCCGCTTTCGAGGGCGATACGGGCGATGCGGGTGGCGTTTTCATAGCCGATGTACGGGTTCAGTGCGGTGACCAGACCGATCGAGTGCTCGACCAGTTCGCGGCAACGCTCTTCGTTCGCGGTGATGCCGGTAATACAATGCTCGCGCAGCATGTCCATGGCGCGTTGCAGCAGACGGATCGAGTCGAAGATCTTGAACGCGATCAGCGGCTCCATCACGTTCAGTTGCAGCTGGCCGCCTTCGGCCGCGATGGTCAGCGCGAGGTCGTTACCGATGATCTGGAACGCCACCTGGTTAACGGCTTCCGGAATAACCGGGTTGACCTTGCCTGGCATGATCGAGCTGCCTGGCTGACGCGCTGGCAGGTTGATTTCGTTGATGCCGGTGCGTGGGCCGCTGGACAGCAGGCGCAGGTCGTTGCAGATCTTCGACAGTTTGACCGCGGTACGCTTGAGCATGCCGGAAAACAGTACGAAGGCGCCCATGTCGGACGTGGCTTCGATCAGGTCGGCGGCCGGAACCAGCGGTTGACCGCTGATCAGTGCCAGGCGCTGAACGGCCAGGTGCTGGTAACGCGGGTCGGCGTTGATGCCGGTACCGATCGCCGTACCACCCAGGTTCACTTCGGTCAGCAACTCGGGTGCCAGTGTTTTCAGACGCGCCAGGTCTTCGCCCAGGGTCGTGGCGAAGGCACGGAATTCCTGGCCCAGGGTCATCGGCACGGCGTCTTGCAGCTGGGTACGACCCATCTTCAGGACGTGGCTGAACTCTTCACCTTTGGCGGCGAACGACTGGATCAGGCTGTCGAGGCTGGCCAGCAATGCGTCGTGACCCAGCAGCAGACCCAGGCGGATCGCAGTCGGGTAGGCGTCGTTGGTCGACTGCGCCATGTTCACGTCGTTGTTCGGGTGCAGGTATTGGTATTCGCCTTTCTGGTGACCCATGGCCTCCAGTGCGATGTTGGCGATGACTTCGTTGGCATTCATGTTGGTCGAAGTGCCAGCGCCGCCTTGAATCATGTCCACCACGAACTCTTCGTGGAAGTCGCCGCGGATCAAACGTGCACAGGCTTCGCTGATGGCAGCATGCTTGGCTTCGCTCAGGTGACCCAGTTCGCGGTTGGCGTCAGCGGCGGCCTGTTTGACCATCGCCAGACCGACAACGAGCTTCGGGTAATGCGAAATCGGAACGCCCGAGAGGCGGAAGTTATTCACCGCTCGCAGGGTCTGGATGCCGTAATACGCTTGAGCAGGTACTTCGAGTACGCCAAGCAGGTCTTTTTCTGTGCGGAAAGATGCAGCGGAGGACATGATAGAAATCATCTCGATATGGACCCGGTCTGTGCCGGAACACTGCAAATGCTAGGCTTGTGGAGAATTTTCGGCCAATGCTGTTAAACACTGGCCTATGCACATTCGGCATAATGCCCATGTGACGCCGCGTGTGTGGCGAGCGTGTGACCTAAATTGGTGCGTGTCCGGGAGGGCGTGATGAATCTGGAAAGTAAATGGCTTGAGGACTTCAGCGCCCTGGCCGCCACTCGCAGCTTCTCCCAGGCTGCGGAACGACGCTTCGTGACGCAACCGGCGTTCAGCCGGCGGATCCGCAGCCTTGAAGCCGCGCTGGGGCTGCAACTGGTCAATCGCTCGCGCACGCCTATCGAGCTGACGGCGGCGGGGCAATTGTTTCTGGTGACGGCGCGGACCGTGGTCGAGCAGTTGGGCGAAGTACTGCGCCATCTTCATCACCTCGAAGGCGGGCAGGGCGAAGTCATGCAAGTCGCCGCCGCTCACTCATTGGCGCTGGGCTTCTTTCCGCGCTGGATCGCGCAGTTGCGTAACGAAGGTTTGAACATCGCGACGCGTCTGGTCGCGACTAACGTCGGCGACGCGGTGCATGCGCTGCGGGAAGGCGGGTGCGATTTGATGCTGGCGTTCTACGACCCGGATGCGGCGTTGCAGATGGACCCGGAAATCTTCCCTTCGCTGCACCTCGGCCATACCGAAATGCTCCCGGTGTGCGCGGCGGATGCGCACGGCAAGCCGTTGTTCGATCTGGAGGGCGAGGGCAGCGTGCCTTTGCTCGCCTACAGCGCCGGCGCGTTTCTCGGTCGCTCGGTGAACATGCTGCTGCGCCAGCGGGCGCTGCGGTTTACCACTATTTATGAAACGGCCATGGCCGACAGCCTGAAAAGCATGGCGCTGGAAGGTCTGGGAATTGCCTGGGTCCCGCAACTCAGCGTGCGTGCGGAGCTGGCGCGCGGTGAGCTAGTGGTCTGCGGTGGTCCGCAATGGCATGTGCCGCTGGAGATCCGCCTGTACCGCTGCGCACTGGTGCGCAAGGCCAACGTGCGATTGCTGTGGCGCAAGCTCGAAGGCGGCGCCGCGCAAGGCACTTGAACACACCGACCATCCCTGTGGGAGCGAGCCTGCTCGCGAAAGCGCACTCATGTTCAACATCTAAGTTGACTGTCACACCGCCTTCGCGAGCAGGCTCGCTCCCACAAGGGATTTGTGGTGTAGTTGGCTGACTCGCAAGTCAATAAAACCGGCCCTTTGCGCCGTATGACAGATGGTCGTTTCGGGGGCTGTTTATCTGTGTCATTACGGTATACTGCGCGGCCTTCGGCCGGTTCGCCCGGCCATAATTCGTACAATCAAGCCACGCATCCTGCGTGGCTTGTTGTTTTTTGACGCGCCTGCGGGCGCCCAGAGAGAAGAGGCACGACGATGAGTGCACTGGTTGGCGTGATCATGGGCTCCAAGTCCGATTGGTCCACCCTTAGCCACACCGCCGATATGCTGGAAAAGCTCGGCATCCCTTACGAGGTGAAAGTGGTCTCTGCCCACCGCACCCCGGACCTGCTGTTCCAGTACGCCGAAGAGGCTGAGGCCCGTGGCATTGAGGTGATTATCGCCGGTGCCGGTGGCGCAGCCCATTTGCCAGGCATGTGTGCGGCCAAGACCCACCTGCCGGTGCTGGGCGTGCCGGTGCAGTCGGCGATGCTGTCCGGCGTCGATTCGCTGCTGTCCATCGTGCAGATGCCGGCCGGCATCCCGGTTGCGACCCTGGCCATCGGCAAGGCTGGTGCGATCAACGCCGCGCTGCTGTCGGCGAGCATCCTGGGCGCCAAGCATCCGCAGTTCCACGAAGTGCTGAAAACTTTCCGTGCTGAGCAGACAGACAGCGTCCTGGACAATCCAGACCCACGCATCGCCTGAGGTTGTTGACGATGAAGATCGGTGTAATCGGTGGCGGCCAGTTGGGTCGCATGTTGGCGCTGGCGGGTACTCCGCTGGGCATGAACTTCGCTTTCCTGGACCCCGCGCCGGATGCTTGCGCAGCCGCGTTGGGCGAACACCTGCGGGCCGATTACGGCGATCAGGATCACCTGCGTCAGCTCGCCGATGAAGTCGATCTGGTGACCTTCGAGTTCGAAAGCGTCCCGGCCGAAACCGTCGCGTTCCTGTCACAATTCGTCCCGGTTTATCCGAGCGCTGAAGCCCTGCGCATCGCCCGTGATCGCTGGTTCGAGAAGAGCATGTTCAAGGACCTGGGGATTCCGACCCCGGCGTTCGCCGACATCCAGTCGCAAGCCGATCTGGACGCCGCCGTGGCTTCCATCGGTCTGCCGGCCGTGCTGAAAACCCGCACCCTGGGTTACGACGGCAAGGGCCAGAAAGTCCTGCGCAAACCGCAAGACGTGGTCGGCACCTTCGCCGAGCTGGGCAGCGTTGCCTGCCTGCTGGAAGGCTTCGTGCCGTTCACTGGCGAAGTGTCGCTGATCGCCGTGCGTGCTCGCGATGGCGAAACCCGTTTCTATCCTCTGGTTCACAACACCCACGACAGCGGCATCCTAAAGCTGTCCGTGGCCAGCACCGATCACCCACTGCAAGCCCTGGCGGAAGACTATTCCAGCCGTGTGCTCAAGCAGCTGGATTATGTCGGCGTGATGGCGTTCGAATTCTTTGAAGTCGACGGTGGTCTCAAGGCCAACGAAATCGCCCCGCGCGTGCACAACTCCGGGCACTGGACCACGGAAGGCGCCGAGTGCAGCCAGTTCGAAAACCACTTGCGCGCCGTTGCCGGTCTGCCGCTGGGTTCGACGGCCAAAATCGGTGAGAGCGCGATGCTCAACTTCATCGGCGTTGTACCGCCGGTTGAGAAGGTGATCGCAATTGCCGATTGCCATCTGCACCACTACGGCAAGGCGTTCAAGGCCGGTCGCAAGGTCGGTCACGCCAACCTGCGCTGTGCAGACCGCGAGACGCTGGCGGCACAGATCCTCAAAGTCGAAGCGCTCATCGCTGAGTAAAATAGTTTCATGTGGCAGCGGCGGAACCATTCTGGGGCCGCCGTTCTCTCATGGCAGGATGTGAAAGTCTGACTAGGCTTTCGCATAACCAACCAATCAGAGGGAAATGCCATGGGAATTATCGGAACCATCTTTATCGGCTTGATCGTCGGCCTGCTGGCTCGGTTCCTGAAACCGGGCGATGACAGCATGGGCTGGATCATGACCATCCTGCTCGGTATCGGCGGTTCGCTGGCGGCTACTTACGGCGGCCAGGCTCTGGGCATCTACCACGCGGGCGAAGGTGCTGGTTTCATCGGTGCGCTGGTTGGCGCGGTGGTGTTGCTGGTGATCTACGGTTTGATCAAAAAGAACTGATCCAAAGCGACAAAGCCCCCTCTGCGCCGCACGCAGAGAGGGCTAGAATGCTCGGCGACTTATCGCCCTTCCTTTACCGAGCACCTCAATGCGCCGTCTTCTGTTGACTCTCCTTTTTCTGGGCAGTGGTTTGGCCCATGCCGGCGAACTGCCGGAAACCGACTGGCTGGAACTGATGCCCAAGTCGGATCAGAAAGCCCTCGAAGCCATGCCTGAAATTGACCACAACTCCCCTGAAGGCGATGGTACCTTTACGGCGAAAGGTGGCATGAAGCAGAGCAAAGGCTTGCCGGCGGTGATGTATTCGACCAAGACCGTGCCGTCGATGAACGACAAGAACATCCGCATCGGTGGTTACCCGGTGCCGCTGGAGTCCGACGCCAAGGGTCGCAGCACGCTGTTCTTCCTCGTGCCGTACCCGGGCGCCTGCATCCACGTGCCACCACCGCCGCCAAACCAGTTGGTGCTGGTGCGTTATCCGAAAGGGTTGAAGCTGGATGACATCTACACGCCGCTGTGGGTAACCGGCACGTTGAAGATCGAGACGGTCAGCAACGACCTGGCCGACGCGGCGTATGCGCTGGATGCGGCGAAGGTGCGGGTAGTGAAGGAATCGGATCTGTAGGTGATCAAACTGTGGGAGCGAGCCTGCTCGCGATGGCGGTGTAACAGTCAACATTGATGTTGGATGTTATGGCCTCATCGCGAGCAGGCTCACTCCTACAGTTGTTCTGTGGTGTGGCTTAAAGGGGTTTACTGGCGATGCTCACGCCCAAGGTATGGCTGGCACCCGGTGCCAGTGTCACGACATCACCCATCACGTTCGCCGTCTCGATGCACAGCATCCGCTGCCAGCCATCGTCTGCCATGTCGCTGAACGCCGCCGCACGCTCGATCCACGGGTTCCAGATCACCGCTGCGCGCGATCCGCTGCTTGTCAGCTCGATGCGTCGCTCCCACGCCGGATCGACAATGCTCAGCGTCATCGGGGGATCGAGGTAAATGCGATCGGTCTCGCCGGTAAAATGCAGGTCACCAGACTGAGTGACAGTGTTCCAGTCATCCAGCGTCTCGATGTAGCTCAAGCCATCCAGCCCTTCAACCTGCACATTACGAACATCGCTGACCGCGAAATAGCTGTGCAGCGCCTGGCTGAGGGTGACGGTATCCGTGCCCTGGTTGTGGCTGGTCAGGCTGATATGCAGTTGCTCATCCAGACGGATGCTCAGCTTCAAATCCACCTGATGCGGCCATTGCGCAAAGCCACCTTCAGGGTAGGGCAGGACAAATTCCACCTTGAGGCTTTCGCCTTCGGCTTCGATGCCGCCCAGCTCCCAATCCATCGCCCGGACAAAACCGTGGGCGCTCGGCGCTTCATTGCTGACGCGCATTGCCTGGACGCTCTGCGGGTTGCGTGCAAAGTTGCCGAACCACGGCCAGCACACCGGCACGCCGGCGCGAATGCTCTTGCCGGTCTTGAACACGGCCTCGTCGTTGAGCCAGATCAGCGGCGGTTGGCCGGCCAGTTGATAACTGAGGATGTGCGCGCCTTGCTGGGCGACCAGCAATTCTGCCTGACCGTGGCGGATGCGCCAGCAGTTCAGTTCATCCAGTTTCACGGCTTCAACGTTGGGCGTGTTCATGGGACAACTCTCGATCGGGAACAATGACTGCAATGGACCGCAAAACCGTCGCAGCGTTTAACGCGCGCGGGGCGGAACCGAGCGAGTACGGCCGCTGCCGTCGATGGCGACGAACACGAACACCGCTTCAGTCACTTTACGCCACTCGCTGGACAGCGGATCGTCGCTCCAGACCTCGACCATCATCTTGATCGAGCTGCGGCCGATTTCCAGAGCCTGGGTATAAAAGGAGAGCTGAGCGCCCACCGCAACCGGAACCAGGAACGCCATGCGATCAATCGCAACGGTGGCAACGCGCCCGCCAGCAACCTTGCTGGCCATGGCGGTGCCGGCCAAATCCATCTGTGCCACCAGCCAGCCGCCGAAAATATCGCCGAAGCCGTTGGTTTCGCGAGGAAGCGCAGTGATTTGCAGGGCCAGGTCGCCTTGCGGGATTGGATCTTCTTGTTCGAGCTCTATCATGCCGGGGGTGCCTCTGACCCGTGACTCTTCATTGGTACTTCAGGTGAATAGCCGCTTTCAAGAAAAACGATTCAGCCCCGAACATACTACGTTCGTCACGTTTTTCGTAAGGCGCCTAAAGGGAAACTCTGCGAAATCGACTGGTAGAGCCAGCAGCGTCTTCGCACAGCAACCCTTTCAAACTGTTGCAAGATCCCGAGTATATCGGTCGGTAGACTCCGAGACGACCGCCGGGTTCTCATTTTGACTGTCAAAAACGCACCTCTATGTGCTTTTTCGAACAATTTGTTATGGTGCCGGACCTGCCCAAGCCTCCGCCAGCGTTGTTGAGGTTGCAGATTCGACTATAAGAGAAGCCCTTGCCATGACCACAGCGCCCTCGAGCATCGCGCAGCCGACTCAACCCGCACGTCCCTTGACCCGCAACGACTACAAGACGCTATCGCTGTCTGCCCTGGGCGGTGCGTTGGAGTTCTACGACTTCATCATCTTCGTGTTCTTCGCCACGGTGGTGGGCAAACTGTTCTTCCCGGCGGACATGCCCGAGTGGCTGCGGCTGATGCAGACCTTCGGCATTTTCGCTGCCGGCTACCTGGCGCGCCCGCTGGGCGGCATCGTCATGGCGCATTTCGGCGACCTGCTGGGACGCAAGAAGATGTTCACCCTGAGCATCTTCATGATGGCGGTACCGACCCTGATCATGGGTTTGCTGCCTACTTATGCGCAGATTGGCCTGTGGGCACCGATCCTCTTGCTGCTGATGCGGGTGATTCAAGGCGCGGCGATTGGCGGTGAAGTGCCCGGCGCGTGGGTCTTCGTTTCCGAACACGTGCCGCAACGGCATATCGGCTACGCCTGTGGCACCCTGACCAGCGGTCTGACGGCAGGCATTCTGCTGGGCTCGCTGGTCGCCACGGCGATCAACAGCATCTATACCCCCGTGGAAGTCTCGGATTACGCCTGGCGGATCCCGTTCCTGCTCGGGGGTGTGTTCGGCCTGTTCTCGGTGTACCTGCGCCGCTGGCTACACGAAACCCCGGTGTTCGCCGAACTGCAACTGCGCAAGGCCCTGGCTGAAGAAGTGCCGCTGCGCGCCGTACTGCGTGACCATCGCGGGGCGATCCTGATTTCCATGCTGCTGACCTGGCTGCTGTCCGCCGGCATCATCGTAGTCATCCTGATGACCCCGACCGTGTTGCAGACCGTTTACCACTTCTCGCCGACCACGGCGTTGCAGGCCAACAGCCTGGCGATTGTGTTCCTCAGCCTGGGTTGTGTGGCGTCCGGTGCGCTGGCGGATCGCTTTGGTGCCGGGCGGGTGTTCGTGTTTGGCAGCGCCGCGTTGCTGATCAGCTCGTGGACGTTCTATCACAGCCTGTTCAATCACCCGGACTGGCTGTTTCCGATGTATGCCTTGACCGGTTTGCTGGTGGGCACCATCGGCGCGGTGCCGTATGTGATGGTGAAGGCCTTCCCGGCGGTGGTGCGGTTCAGCGGGTTGTCGTTCTCGTACAACCTGGCCTACGCGATTTTCGGTGGTTTGACGCCGATGGTGGTGACGTTGCTGCTGAAGGAGAGCCCGATGGGGCCTGCCTATTATGTGGCGATCATTTGCGGGGTCGGGATTTTGGTGGGTGGGTATCTCTGGAAGAAAGGGCGTTAAGCCGGATTCTTCATCGATTGCACTGGCACCTTCGTGAGCAGGCTCGCACACATTGAAATAGTTTTCCTTGTGGGAGCGAGCCTGCTCGCGAATGGAGCAACGCGAAATATCCTGCAAAAAAGCCGAATGCTGGCCTTTCATCCAATTGTCATATTTCAGCCATAGAGTGTTCACACGGCCTGCTGATACTTGGCCCCGACTTAACACACCCTATCTGCTAGGAGTAAGGCATGAAACTGAAGCGTTTGATGGCGGCAATGACTTTTGTCGCTGCTGGCGTCGCGACTGCCCACGCGGTGGCCGCTGGTGTTGACCCGGCAATTCCGGCCTATACCAAGACCACTGGTGTATCGGGCAACTTGTCCAGCGTCGGCTCCGATACCCTGGCCAACCTCATGACCCTCTGGGCTGAGAACTACAAAAAAGAATACCCGAACGTAAACATCCAGATTCAGGCCGCTGGCTCCGCCACCGCGCCACCTGCGCTGACTGAAGGCACCTCTAACCTGGGCCCGATGAGCCGCAAAATGAAGGACACCGAACTGGCTGCCTTCGAGCAGAAGTACGGCTACAAGCCAACCGCTATCCCGGTTGCCGTGGACGCCCTGGCTGTCTTCGTTCACAAAGACAACCCGATCCAGCACCTGACCATGGAACAAGTCGACGCGATCTTCTCGTCCACTCGTCTGTGCGGCGCTAAAACCGACGTCAAAACCTGGGGCGACCTGGGCGTGACCGGCGACCTGGCCAACAAGCCGGTTCAACTGTTCGGTCGTAACTCGGTATCCGGCACCTACGGCTACTTCAAAGAAGAAGCCCTGTGCAAAGGCGACTACAAGCCAAACGTGAACGAACAACCTGGCTCGGCTTCGGTCGTGCAGTCGATCAGCTCCTCGCTGAACGGCATCGGTTACTCGGGCATCGGCTACAAAACGGCTTCCGTGAAGACTGTGGCTCTGGCCAAGAAGGGCAGCACTGACTTCATCGAAGACAGCGAAGAAAACGCACTGAACGGCAAATACCCGCTGTCGCGTTTCCTCTACGTTTACGTCAACAAAGCCCCGAACAAGCCTCTGGCCCCGCTGGAAGCCGAGTTCGTGAAACTGGTTCTGTCCAAACAGGGCCAGGAAGTTGTAGTGAAAGACGGTTACATCCCACTGCCAGCCAAAGTCGCAGCCAAAGCACTGGCTGACCTGGGTCTGTCGGAAGGCGGCGCTGAAGTCGCAAAAAAGTAACAAATTGATTCGAGGTTAACCTCGGATCCTGTGGGAGCGTGGCTTGCCCGCGATGGCCGTAACCCGGTCTCCCGGCAAGCCAGGGCTCTTGCTCCCACCCCCCCCCAAATTTCCGGTCCTCTGCCAGTTCCCGCTGGCGGCGGACTTGTTGCGTCACTGCATTGTCATCTTTCTGTCATACAGGATCGCTAGGGTGTGCGCATGAATGATCTGGCCAATTCCACCATGACTACGAATCCCCCCAAGCGAATTGATTTCAATACGCCTGAGTTGCAACGCAAGCGCCGCATTCGCGCGCTCAAAGATCGCCTGACCCGTTGGTACGTCCTTGTTGGCGGCCTCGCTGTCCTCGGCGCGATCACGCTGATTTTCTTCTTCCTTGCCTACGTCGTTGCGCCCCTGTTCCAGGGTGCCAGCCTGACCGCCAAGGACGCCATCACGCCCGCCTGGATGCAAGACGCCGGCAAACCGCTGATGATCTCCCTCGAAGAACAGAACCAGGTCGCCATGCGGGTTTCCGACAAGGGCCAGGCGTTGTTCTTTGATATCGACAGTGGCGCTGAACTCAAGCGATTCGATCTGCCATTGCCCGCCGGTGTCAGCGTGACCTCCATCGGTGAAGACCAACCGGGCCATCCATTGGTGGCTGTGGGTCTGTCCAACGGTCAGGCACTGGTGTTCCGTCACACCTATAAAGTCAGCTACCCGGACGGCAAGAAAACCATCTCGCCGGCCATCGAATACCCGTATGGCCAGACGCCGATTGCCCTGAACGAAGCGGGCGGCGCGCTGGAGCACATTAGCCTCAACGCCAACGATTCGACGCTGATGCTGGTCGGCGCAACCGGTTCGCAACTCAATGTTTTGTCGCTGACCAGCGAAGAAAACATGATGACCGGTGAAGTCACCAACGAGCAGAAGCGTATCGACCTGCCGCAGATGACCGAGGCGGTGAAGAACATCTTCGTCGACCCGCGTCAGCAGTGGCTGTACGTGATCAACGGGCGTGCGCAGGCCGACGTGTTCAGTCTGCGCGACAAGAGCCTCAACGGTCGCTACAAACTGCTTGAAGACGGCGAAGCGCAAATCACTGCCAGTACCCAACTGGTGGGCGGTATCTCGCTGATCCTCGGCGACTCCAAAGGTGGTCTGGCCCAGTGGTTCATGGCGCGCGACCCTGACGGCGAGCTGCGCCTGAAGCAGATTCGTACATTCCAGATGGGCACCACGCCGATTGTCGAAATCAGCGCTGAAGAACGTCGCAAAGGCTTCGTCGCCCTCGACGCCTCCGGCAAACTCGGCGTGTTCCACAGCACCGCTCACCGCACCTTGCTGGTGGATCAGGTCGTGGAAGGCCAGGGCCTGTTCGGTCTGTCGCCACGCGCCAACCGCATCATCGTCGAAGCGGGCGGCAAGATTCAGCCGCTGCTGCTGGACAACCCACACCCGGAAGTGTCCTGGAGCGCGTTGTGGAGCAAGGTCTGGTACGAGAACTACGACGAGCCTAAATACGTCTGGCAATCGACCGCCGCCAACACTGACTTCGAACCGAAGATGAGCTTGTCTCCGCTGACCTTCGGTACCTTGAAAGCCGCGTTCTACGCCATGCTGCTGGCGGCACCGCTGGCCGTCGCTGCTGCGATCTACACCGCTTACTTCATGGCCCCGAGCCTGCGCCGCAAGGTCAAGCCGGTGATCGAACTGATGGAAGCGATGCCGACGGTGATCCTCGGTTTCTTCGCCGGCCTGTTCCTCGCTCCGTATGTAGAAGGGCATTTGCCGGGCATCTTCAGCCTGCTGATGCTCC
Source organism: Pseudomonas sp. 3296 (assembly GCF_031456615.1). Taxonomy (NCBI): domain Bacteria; kingdom Pseudomonadati; phylum Pseudomonadota; class Gammaproteobacteria; order Pseudomonadales; family Pseudomonadaceae; genus Pseudomonas; species Pseudomonas sp. 3296. The sequence continues at coordinate 580,049 of NZ_JAVDUY010000002.1, read as the reverse complement.
TGCCGATCGGCATCCTGGTCGCCGGTTTCACCTTCAGTCGCCTGCCTGAGTCGATCCGCCTGAAAGTGCCGGACGGCTGGGAAAGCGCGATCCTGATCCCGGTGATCCTGTTTGTAGGCTGGCTCTCGTTGTACATGAGCCCGTACATGGAAACCTGGTTCTTCGGCGGCGACATGCGCATGTGGATCTCCCACGACCTGGGCATCACCTACGATCAGCGCAACGCACTGGTCGTCGGCCTGGCCATGGGCTTCGCGGTCATCCCGAACATCTACTCCATCGCCGAAGACGCCGTGTTCAGCGTACCTCGTGGCTTGACCCTCGGCTCCCTGGCCCTCGGCGCCACGCCGTGGCAGACCATGACCCGCGTGGTGATCCTCACCGCCAGCCCGGGCATCTTCTCGGCACTGATGATCGGCATGGGCCGTGCGGTCGGTGAAACCATGATCGTGTTGATGGCCACCGGTAACACCCCGGTCATGGAAATGAACCTGTTCGAAGGCCTGCGCACACTGGCGGCCAACGTTGCGGTGGAAATGCCCGAATCGGAAGTCGGCGGCAGCCACTACCGCGTGCTGTTCCTCTCGGCGCTGGTGCTGCTGTTGTTCACCTTCATCATGAACACCCTCGCAGAACTGATTCGTCAGCGTCTGCGCAAGAAATACTCGTCGCTTTAAGAAAGGTAGAAGTCTGTGAAACAGAACTCCCTGAATGGATGGTTCAAGAGCGGCGCCCCGGGCGTCTGGATCAGCGGTGGCGCGGTGTCCATCGCGGTCATCATGACCATTGGCCTGCTGGCCGTGATTGCCGTGCGCGGCCTGGGTCACTTCTGGCCGGCGGATTTGATCCATGCCAGCTACGACGTGCCGGGCCAGGCCAATCACCTGGTCATCGGCGAAGTGGTACAGAAGGAAGAAGTGCCGCGTGAGCGCCTGAAAAGCGCTGGCCTGCCGGTGCCCGATCAGGGCCCGGAGTTCATGACCCGCGAGCTGATCAAAGTCGGCAACCGTGACTTGAACGGCAACGACTTCACCTGGATCGTCGGCGAGTGGCTGACTAACCAGAAGACGCCACCTGAGCTGATGACCATCGAGCGTCGCGAGTGGGGCAACTTCTACGGCTACCTGGTCAACGTCAAACAGGACGGCAAAGTCATCGCTGAAGGCGAAGCAGCCTGGCCGGAACTGCAGGTGCGTGTTGACCGCGTGAACAAGCTGGCGGCACAGCTCAAGACCCTGGAAAAGGTCGACATCGGCGCGATCAACTCCGGCCTGGAACGCATTCGTCTGCACGGTCGAAAACTGGAGCTGGCCGGCAAACTTGACGCCGCCGCGCAAGCGGACATGGATGCCGAGCGCGCCGAGCTGAATGCACGTTATCAAGACATCGAAGCCCGTCTGAATGACCTGCACGCCCAGTTCAACCGCGACAGCCTCACGGCCCGCGATGCGAACGGCAAGGAAATCGAAATCAGCATCGGCAAGGTGGTTCACGCTTACCAGCCGAACGCCATGGGCACGATGACCAAGGTCGGTTTCTACTTCAGCAAGGTCTGGGAATTCCTGTCCGACGACCCACGTGAAGCGAACACTGAAGGCGGGATCTTCCCGGCGATTTTCGGCACCGTGATGATGACATTGATCATGGCGATGATCGTGACGCCATTCGGCGTGCTGGCAGCGGTTTACCTGCGTGAATACGCCAAGCAGAACACCTTGACCCGGATTATTCGCATCGCGGTGAACAACCTGGCGGGCGTTCCGGCCATTGTTTACGGCGTGTTCGGTCTGGGGTTCTTCGTCTATGTACTGGGCGGCTCGGTTGACCGGTTGTTCTTCCCTGAAGCATTGCCGGCACCGACCTTTGGTACACCGGGCCTGCTCTGGGCCTCGCTGACCCTGGCACTGCTGGCCGTACCGGTGGTGATCGTGGCCACCGAAGAAGGCCTGGCGCGGATTCCTCGCACCGTGCGTGAAGGCTCGTTGGCCCTCGGCGCGACCAAGGCAGAAACCTTGTGGAAGATCGTGCTGCCGATGGCCAGCCCCGCGATGATGACCGGCATGATCCTCGCCGTGGCGCGTGCCGCCGGTGAAGTGGCGCCGCTGATGCTGGTGGGTGTGGTGAAACTGGCGCCGTCGCTGCCGCTGGATGGCAACTACCCGTACCTTCACCTTGACCAGAAGATCATGCACCTGGGCTTCCATATTTATGACGTCGGCTTCCAGAGCCCGAACGTCGAAGCCGCGCGGCCGCTGGTATACGCCACGGCACTGCTGCTGGTACTGGTGATCGCCACGCTGAACCTGTCGGCCGTCTACATCCGGAACCACCTGCGCGAGAAATACAAAGCGCTGGATAGCTAAGTTAATTGGTCGCCGCTGTCCCTTGTGGGAGCTGGTGTCAGACAGAGATTTTGAGTAAGCCGCTGGCCCGAATACCAAGCCAGCGGTTCAACGAACCGAATTTGTTAGCACAGGGAGCCTCCCATGCAGCACGAAACACATACCCACGGCATCAACATGTCGGCGTTGGGTCGCGACAAACAGAGCCTGAGTCTCGAGCAGGAAACCGTGGCCATTGAAGTGCCGGGCCTGAGCCTGTTCTACGGCGAGAAACAAGCGCTGTACGACGTCAGCATGAACATCCCGAAACAGCGTGTGACCGCCTTCATCGGTCCGTCCGGCTGCGGTAAATCCACGTTGCTGCGGACTTTCAACCGCATGAACGACCTGGTGGATGGCTGCCGTGTCGAAGGCGCAATCAACCTCTACGGCAACAACATCTACCGCAAGGGCGAAGACGTGGCCGAACTGCGTCGTCGCGTGGGCATGGTGTTCCAGAAGCCGAACCCGTTCCCGAAGACCATCTACGAAAACGTGGTTTATGGCCTGCGCATCCAGGGCATCAACAAGAAGCGCATCCTCGACGAAGCCGTTGAGTGGGCGTTGAAAGGCGCGGCACTGTGGGACGAGGTCAAAGACCGTCTGCACGAATCGGCACTGGGCCTGTCCGGCGGCCAGCAACAACGTCTGGTCATCGCGCGGACCATCGCTGTGGAACCGGAAGTGCTGCTGCTCGACGAACCGTGCTCGGCACTCGACCCGATCTCCACGCTCAAAGTCGAAGAGCTGATCTACGAACTGAAATCGAAATTCACCATCGTCATCGTGACCCACAACATGCAACAGGCCGCGCGGGTTTCCGACTACACGGCGTTCATGTACATGGGCAAACTGGTGGAATTCGGCGACACCGACACCCTGTTCACCAATCCGGCGAAGAAACAGACCGAAGACTACATCACTGGGCGGTACGGCTAGCCGTACAGCTGCAAGCCGCAAGCTTCAAGCGGCAAGAAAGAAGCGGTGCGATATCAGGACTTATACATAACTGCTTGAAGCTTGCAGCTTGAAGCTTGCAACTTTCGCGGAGCGAAACAGATGATTAGTAAAGAAGGCCTTACCCACCACATTTCCGCGCAGTTCAACGCCGAACTGGAGGAAGTGCGCAGCCACCTCCTGGCCATGGGCGGGTTGGTGGAAAAGCAGGTCAACGACGCAGTGACCGCGCTGATCGAAGCCGACTCCGGTCTGGCCCAGCAGGTTCGCGAGATCGACGACCAGATCAACCAGATGGAACGCAACATCGACGAAGAATGCCTGCGCATTCTGGCCCGTCGTCAGCCGGCAGCGTCTGACTTGCGTCTGATCATCAGCATCTCCAAGTCGGTCATCGACCTGGAACGCATCGGTGACGAAGCGACCAAGATTGCCCGCCGCGCCATTCAGTTGTGCGAAGAAGGCGAAGCGCCGCGCGGTTACGTCGAGGTTCGCCACATTGGCGATCAGGTGCGCAACATGGTGCGCGATGCGCTGGACGCGTTTGCCCGTTTCGACGCCGACCTGGCGCTGTCGGTGGCGCAGTACGACAAGATCATCGACCGCGAATACAAGACCGCCCTGCGTGAGCTGGCGACCTACATGATGGAAGACCCACGCTCTATCTCGCGGGTCTTGAGCATTATCTGGGTGTTGCGTTCGCTGGAACGGATCGGCGACCACGCGCGCAATATCTCGGAACTGGTGATTTACCTGGTGCGCGGCACCGACGTGCGTCACCTGGGCCTCAAGCGCATGAAGGAAGAAGTTGAAGGAACAAGCGGTGAAACCGCTAATGTTCCGGGCAAAGGTGACGATAAGTAAGACTGCCCAAGAAAAACGCCCGGTCCTTTGGCCGGGCGTTTTTGTGTGTGGTTTTCGACGTTACTAGCAGCACCCGCGAACGAAAAGTCCCGGCGTGACTGAAGGTTTTTGGCAATGTGCCATCAGCAAAACGGTATGCTTGCCGGGATTTTTTCGAGGGGTGGTGGATGAGCAAGATCAGCGTGTTGGTGGTGGACGATGCAGCGTTCATTCGTGACCTGGTAAAGAAAGCCCTGCGCAACTACTTCCCGGGCATTCGCACGGAAGACGCGATCAACGGCAGAAAGGCTCAGGCCATGCTCGCCAAGGAGACGTTCGACCTGGTCCTGTGCGATTGGGAAATGCCGGAAATGTCTGGTCTGGAACTGCTGACCTGGTGTCGCCAGCAGGACCACCTCAAGACCATGCCCTTCGTGATGGTCACCAGCCGTGGCGACAAGGAGAACGTGGTCCAGGCGATTCAGGCCGGCGTTTCCGGCTACGTCAGCAAGCCCTTCACCAACGAACAACTGCTGACCAAGGTCAAGCAGGCACTGAACAAGGTCGGCAAACTGGACGCCCTGATGAGCGGCGCCCCGGCGAAAATGAACTCGGCCTTCGGCAACGATACCCTCAGCGCCTTGACCGGCGGCAAACCTGCCGTGGTCGCACCGACGCCGGCAGCCGCACCGTCTCGTGGTCTGCTCAACAGCCCGCCGGTCAAGGCCCCGACTGCCGCTGCACCTGCCAGCGGTCGTGGTCAAGGCCAGCTGCGCTTGTCGAGCGGCATCCAGCAATGCGTGATCAAGGCCTTGAGCATCAAGGAAGCGCTGCTGGTGGTTAAGCGCACCGACACGCTGCCACAAATCCTCGACAGCGCTGTACTCGATCTGGAGCAGGGCGAGAACGCTGAAATCGCGCGCCTGAATGGTTACCTGCACGCTGTCGTCGCCCACGAGCCGAAACCGGACAGCGACTGGTTGCAGCTGACCTTCCGCTTCGTCGACCAGGACGCGCAAAAACTCGACTATATCTCCCGCCTGATTGCTCGTGGTACGGCGCAGAAGCACTTCGTTCCTGGCGCGTAATCCTCGTCGCCTGACAGTCCGCCATCGCGAGCTGGCTCGCGATGGGGCCATTGAATACACCACACATCCGCTGAACCGCCCCTTTTGAAACATCTGCCGACTACCCGGGTCCATTGCAGCTGCTAGGCTCAACCCAAGACCTTACTCGACAGAACCCTGCCCATGCTCGCGCGCCTGCTGTTTTTCTGTGGTCTGTTCATGGCCGCCACTTCGGCGATGGCCGTGACGGTCTACAAGTCCACCGACGCCAATGGCGTGGTCTCCTACAGTGACCGCCCCACGAAAGGCTCGGAGGTGTTCGTTTTTCGAGATCGCATGGATGAGCACCTTGAGCGTCAGGTGTACCTGGTGTTCCTGAAGAAGGACGGCGAGCACAGCGTGTACGTGCGCAATAACCTGTACGCGCCAGTTGAGATCGGCTTGAGTTTCGCCGGGTTGAAAAATGTCAGCGGCGCGCCGGGTAAACCGATTCGCAAGGTATTGCCGGCGCGCAGCAGCGTCCGTGTCGCGGTGCTCACCGCGACTCAGGCCGGAAGGCCGCTGGTGTATACCCCGAAGTTCAAATACGCCTTGGGCAACCCCTCAGGGTCTGCCATGGCCTATCGATACCCGTTCCCCTGGCGAGGCGGTCCGTTTCATGTGAGCCAGGGTGCCGAAGGCGCCTACAGCCACTTCGGGTCGAAGAGTCGCTACGCCATAGACATCGCCATGCCTGAAGGTACGCCGATCATTGCCGCGCGTGGCGGGGTGGTGGTGAAAACCGAGAGCGGGCAAACGGGGCGCGGCACCAATCCGTCGGGCAATTTCGTGCGGGTGCTGCACGATGACGGGACCATGGGCGTGTACCTGCACCTCAAGCAAGGTTCGGTCTGTGTTCGTGAGGGGCAGCGGGTGTCGGTGGGCAGTGCGTTGGCACTGTCGGGCAACACCGGCAACAGCACCGGGCCGCACCTGCATTTTGTGGTGCAGCGCAATACGGGACTGGGGCTGGTGTCGATTCCGTACCAGTTCAGACAACCGATGGGGGTGTTGCCCAACTTTGTGTTGGGCAAGCAGTGATGTGTTGCCTGTACTGACGCCTTCGCGAGCAAGCTCGTTCCCACAGGTTTTGTGGTTTAGTCGAGCATCAACACCTTGGCCAGAATGATCTTCGGCCCTTTCATCTTCTTGATGATGATCCGTAAACCTTCGACTTCCAGCACTTCTTCCTCTTCCGGCACCCGCTTCAGGCTTTCGTAGACAAGCCCGGCGAGGGTTTCGGCTTCGACGTGATCCAGGTCGATGCCCAACAGGCGTTCGACCTTGAACAGCGGCGTATCACCGCGCACCAGCAGTTTGCCAGGTTGGTACGCGAGGATCCCGCGCTCGGCCTTGCGGTGTTCGTCCTGAATGTCGCCGACCAGCACTTCCAGCACGTCTTCCATGGTCAGGTAGCCAATGATGTTGCCATCGGCCTCTTCCACCAGGGCGAAGTGCGAGCCGCCCTTGCGAAATTGCTCCAGCAACTGCGACAACGGCATGTGCCGCGAGACGCGTTCCAGCGGCCGGGTCAGCTCAGCCAGGTTGAACGACTCGGGGATGTGATCCAGCGCTGCCAGCTCCAGCAGCAGGTCCTTGATGTGCAGCAGGCCGACGAACTCCTGACGGTCGCTGTCGTAGACCGGGTAACGGCTGAACTTGTGGCGACGGAACATCGCCAGGATCTCTTTCAACGGTGCGTTGAACTCCAGCGTCACCAGGTCTTCCCGGGAGTTGGCCCAGTCGACCACTTCCAGCTCGCCCATTTCCACAGCCGAGGCCAATACGCGCATGCCTTGGTCGCTCGGGTCCTGACCACGGCTGGAGTGCAGGATCAGTTTCAGTTCTTCACGGCTGTAATGGTGCTCGTGATGCGGGCCGGGCTCACCCTGGCCGGCGATGCGCAGGATGGTGTTGGCGCTGGCGTTCAGCAGGTAGATCGCCGGGTACATGGCCCAGTAGAACAGGTACAGCGGCACGGCAGTCCACAGCGACAGCAGTTCCGGTTTGCGGATGGCCCAGGATTTCGGGGCCAGTTCGCCGACCACGATGTGCAGGTACGAAATGACGAAGAACGCGGCGAAGAACGAGACGCCTTTGATCACTTCGGCCGACTGCACGCCAACTGCTTCAAGCATCGGCTCGAGGATGTGCGCGAACGCCGGTTCACCGACCCAGCCAAGGCCGAGGGAGGCGAGGGTGATACCTAACTGGCACGCTGAGAGGTACGCATCGAGCTGACTGTGAACGGTGCGCAGGATATGTCCGCGCCAGCCGTTTTTATCGGCGATGGCCTCGACTCGCGTCGAGCGCAGTTTGACCATGGCAAATTCCGCCGCAACGAAAAATCCGTTGAGCAACACCAGGATCAGAGCAAAGAGAATCATGCCGAAGTCGGCGAATATTGTTGCGAGGGTCAAGCCAGGGGAAGGGTCCATGATGGGGTTTTGCGGGTTCCGTCTATTCAAAAAAAGGGGAGTAATGCGGTGCCTGAAGGGCAGGCACAAGTCAGCCAATGTAGCGGCTGACTCGGTGATTGCCTAGTGGCGCGTGCTGGCCGGTATCAGTCAGCGGTTCTCAGGACTTGGGATTTGGACACCTGAGCCGGGGCAAAGTGGCAGGTGAAGGTGCTGCCGTGGCCAGGCACGCTGCTGATTTCCATCCGCGCGCGGTGGCGCAACAACACGTGTTTGACGATAGCCAGGCCCAGGCCGGTGCCGCCGGTGTTGGAATTGCGGCTGGAGTCGACGCGGTAGAAGCGTTCGGTCAGGCGCGGCAGGTGTTTGCTGTCGATGCCGATCCCGGAATCCTGCACGCTCAGGTGCGCGCCTTGCTCATCGGCCCACCAGCGAATGCGGATATTGCCTTCTGCCGGGGTGTATTTCACTGCGTTGAACACCAGGTTGGAAAACGCACTGCGCAGTTCCGCTTCGCTGCCCTTGAGCATGATCGTCGGGTCGGCTTCCAGGGTGATGCGCTGGTTTTTCTGCCCGGACAGCTGCTGAGCGTCGCTCTTGATCGACTGCAACAGGCTGTCAACGACCACGGGCTGGTTGTCCGATGGGTAATCGGTGGCTTCCAGCTTGGCCAGCAACAGCAAGTCATTGAGCAACGTCTGCATGCGACCGCCCTGTTGCTGCATCTGCTGCAAGGCGCGGGTCCAGCGTGGGTTCACTTCATCGACGTTGTCGAGCAGGGTTTCCAGATAGCCACAGATCACCGTCAGCGGCGTGCGCAGCTCATGGGAGACGTTGGCGATGAAGTCTTTGCGCATCTGTTCCAGCTGATGGATACGCGTGACGTCGCGCACCAGCATCAGGTGTTCATTGTTGCCGTAGCGGGTGATGTACAGCTGAATGCGCACGCGATCATTGGTCGGCGACGGGATTTCCAGCGGTTCGGCGTAGCTATCCTGCTCGAAATATTCCTTGAAGCGCGGGTGGCGCACCAGGTTGGTGACCGGCTGACCGCTGTCTTGCGGGGTCTTGAGGCCGAGCAGGGTTTCGGCGGCGAGGTTCCACCATTCCAGGTTGCCATCGCTGTCGAGCATGACCACTGCGTCTTTCAGCGCGGCGGTTGATTCCTGGATCCGGTCGATCACCGCTTGCAAACGCCCGCGTACCCGTTGGTCGCGACGTTGCAGGTGATAGATGCTGTCGAACACCTCGCCCCACAGGCCATAGCCATCGGGTGGGGCTTCATCGGCTGAGTGCAGGCGTAGCCATTCGTGCAAACGCAGTAGTTGCTTGAGGGTCCAGGCCAGGTAAAGGCCCAGCCCCGCGGCCAAGCTCCAGCCGTAGTAGCCGGTAATCAGGCCGATCACCAGGCAACCGGTGACCAGCAACAGCATGTGGCGAATCAGGGTGCCATGCCAGTTTTGGTTCACGGGGCGTCCTTAACGCAGCTTCAAATTTCAAGCTGCAAGCTTCCAGTCAGAGCGGTTTGGCTGTTCCTTGCCGCTTGTAGCTCAAAACTTGCAGCTGTTTTTATGCTTTGGTGGAAAAGCGGTAACCCGTGCCACGCACGGTTTGTACCAGATTTTCGTAGGCATCACCGAGGGCCTTGCGCAGACGACGGATGTGCACGTCGACGGTACGCTCCTCCACATATACGTTGCCGCCCCAGACCTGATCCAGCAATTGGCCACGGGTGTAGGCACGTTCCTGGTGAGTCATGAAAAACTGCAGTAGGCGGTATTCGGTCGGGCCCATTTCGGCGGGTTTGCCGTCGATGGTCACGCGGTGGCTGATCGGGTCCAGCAGCAGGCCGCCGACTTCAATCGGTGCCTCGCCATCGGTTGGACCGGCACGGCGCAGTACAGCCTTGAGGCGGGCGACCAGCTCACGCGGGGAAAACGGTTTGGTGATGTAGTCGTCGGCGCCGACTTCCAGGCCCTGGATCTTGTTGTCCTCTTCGCCCTTGGCGGTGAGCATGATGATCGGGATGTCCCCGGTCAGCTCATCGCGCTTGAGGCGGCGGGCCAGTTCGATACCGGAGGTGCCGGGCAGCATCCAGTCGAGCAGGATCAGGTCTGGCTTGCGGTCGACGATGATGGCATGGGCCTGCTGCGAATTCTCGGCCTCCAGGCAGTCATAGCCGGCCATCTCCAACGCAACGGCGATCATTTCGCGAATGGGCGCTTCGTCGTCGACGATCAGAATGCTCCTGCCAACCATGCCTTAATCCTCTTGTCATTTAACTGTCTTGCGCCGCATTAGATAACGGAATTATTGCAGTCGTGTGACAGTATTTTAGCTACCCGGCGATTGTCATGATCCTGAACTAAGCTCTAAGTCCGAATCCTGACAACCACAAAGGAAGGTTTCCATGAAGCACATCTCGCAATCCTTCAAGGCCCTGCTGCTGGTGGCGGCGTTTTCATTGCCGGCCATGGCCTTCGCGGCTGAGCCGGGCATGATGAAAGGCGACATGATGGTCGACCACAAGGGCATGACCTTGTACACGTTCGACAAGGACACGGGCGGCAAGTCGGTGTGCACCGGTGAATGTGCAAAAAACTGGCCGCCGCTGGAGGCAAAGGCAGGCGACAAGGCTGAAGGCAAGTGGACCATCATCAAACGTGACGACGGCATGATGCAGTGGGCTTACGACGGCAAGCCGCTGTACTACTTCATGAAGGACAAGAAACCCGGAGACATGACGGGTGACAAGATGAAAGACGTCTGGCACGTCGTTCGCGAGCATATGTAAGCGATTCGCTTGAGCCTGTAGCAGCTGACGCAGCCTTCGGCAGCTGCTACATAAAGCGTGCCTGTCAGCGCAGTGCGTAATCCAGCACGATCCCGATAAAAATCGCCAACCCGGCCCAGTGGTTGTGCAAAAACGCCTTGAAGCAACGCATCCGGTCCTTGTCGCGGGTGTACCAGAACTCCCACGCGAAACAGCCCGCCGCCGCTAGCAAACCGAGATGGAACCAGCCACCGAGCTCGAATGTCGACCCGGCCAGCAACAGACAGCCCAGCGCCAGCCCCTGCAAGGTCAGGATGATCACCCGGTCCGCATCGCCAAACAGAATCGCCGTGGATTTCACGCCGATCTTGAGGTCATCGTCACGGTCAGTCATCGCGTAATACGTGTCATAGCCCACGGTCCAGAGCAGGTTGGCGATCCACAGCAACCACGCCGCCGCCGGCAGTTCACCGGTTTCGGCGGTGAACGCCATTGGCATCCCCCACGAAAACGCCGCGCCCAGCACCACTTGCGGGTAATAGGTGTAGCGCTTCATGAATGGGTAACTGAATGCCAGCGCCAAACCGCCGAACGACAACCAGACCGTCGCCGCATTGGTGCACAACACCAGCAGAAAACTCACGCCCATCAATAGCGCGAAGAACACCAGGGCTTCTTTGGAGCTGATCTTGCCGCTGACCAAGGGACGCTGCTCGGTGCGTTTCACATGACCGTCGACCTTGCGATCCGCCCAGTCATTGATCACGCAGCCACCGGCGCGGGTCAGAATCACGCCCAGGACAAAAATCACCACGTTGGCCAGCGATGGCGAGCCTTTGCCGGCAATCCACAGCGCCCACAGCGTCGGCCAGAGCAGCAGATAAATGCCGATCGGCTTGTCCATGCGCGTCAGTTGAATGAAATCCCAGGCCCTAGGGTTCAAGCGGTTCAAGGACTTGAGCAGGCTCTGGTACATCAGCAGTTCTCCGGATGGGCGCGAGCGGCGCTCCACAAGGTCGGCAGGAAGATCTCGGCCACCAGCACGCTCAGGGCGCCACGGTCGAAGCGCGAGCGCCGGCCCCACAGTTCCGGTGTCCGGCACTCCATCGGCAACCAGGCTTGAGGGTAGTGACACACCTCAATCGCACGGCGCTGGAACGCATGATCGCAAAACAGCAATTCCCCCAGGGAACGGCTGCCCAGTTCGTCCATGTGCAACCCGTCACCCTGCAACGCGCTGCGAGCTGCAACGCTGCGGGCAAACACCCACGCCTCGCCATGACCGCGCAAATACACCTCGCGCGCCCAGCCCTCGCTGCCTTCAGCCAGGTCCAGTGCGAGACATTCGTCGGCACGCAGTGGTTGCCAGCCTTCGAACAGTGGCGTGACGCTGAAGCGGTCATTCGACAAACGGGTCAACCGACGGGTCAGGGAGCCTTCATCGAACAGCCAGTCGAGGGTAGACGCGTCGGGGAGGGGCGTGAGCTGGCTTTGGGAAAGCCACAGCGGGGCGTTTGAGTGCGGCACAGTGAGTCATTATTGGCAGCAAATGAGGCGGCGAGCTTACCATGTCAGCCGGCGCTTTTGATTGATCCGGGCCGCCGTTGCGCCGAACACGCTTGCATCTGTCGGGCCCGATCAGTACAAAACGCCCTGAGCCGGACGGCAACGCTGCAACCATCGACCGTTCGTGCCGGCAATACGCCTGAATCCTGAGGAAGTAACTGAATGAAAAAGTGGCAATGTGTGGTCTGCGGCCTGATCTATAACGAAGCCGACGGCTGGCCGGACGACGGCATTGCGCCGGGCACCCCGTGGCAAGACGTGCCGGAAGACTGGCTGTGCCCGGACTGCGGCGTGGGCAAGATGGATTTCGAAATGATTGAAATCAACTGATAAGAACACCAGAGGAGTAAGGAATGAACGCACCTGTCGTCATCGTCGGTACCGGGCTGGCTGGCTATAACCTGGCCCGGGAGTTTCGCAAACTCGATAGCGAAACCCCGTTGCTGTTGATTACCGCCGATGACGGACGTTCCTACTCCAAGCCGATGCTCTCCACCGGTTTCGGCAAAAACAAAGACGCCGACGGCCTGAGCATGGCCGAGCCCGGTGCGATGGCCGAACAGCTGAAGGCAGAAGTGCGCACCCACACACGCATCAGCGGCATCGATCCGGGGCACAAACGCCTGTGGATCGGAGAAGAATCGGTGATCTACCGCGACCTGATCCTGGCCTGGGGCGCGGAAACCGTGCGGGTGCCCATCGAAGGTGACGCGGCGGATTGCGTGTTTCCGATCAACGATCTCGAAGATTACGCGCGCTTTCGTGCAGCGGCGGCCGGCAAACGTCGGGTGCTGTTGCTCGGCGCCGGCCTGATTGGCTGCGAGTTTGCCAATGACCTGAGTTTGGGCGGCTACGAGGTGCAACTGGTTGCACCGTGCGAGCAGGTGATGCCGACCCTGTTGCACCCGGCTGCGGCGGCTGCCGTCCAGGCCGGACTGGAAAGCCTCGGTGCGCGATTCCATCTCGGGCCGGTGCTCAATCGCTTGCAACGCGTGGCGGATGGCCTGGAAGCGCATCTGTCCGATGGCCAGGTGATCCCTTGCGACGTCGTGGTGTCGGCCATTGGCCTGCGTCCGCGTATCGATCTGGCCGCGGCGGCGGGTGTGCAGGTCAACCGTGGCGTGGTGGTCGACCGTCATCTGAAAACGTCCCATGACAATATCTACGCGCTGGGCGACTGCGCCGAGGTCGATGGGCTGAATTTGCTGTACGTCATGCCCCTGATGAGCTGTGCGAGAGCGCTGGCGCAGACCCTGGCCGGAAACCCTACGCCCGTGAGCTACGGCCCGATGCCGATCACCGTGAAAACCCCGGTGTGTCCGTTGGTGGTATCGCCGCCACCACGGGGCAGCGAGGGCGTCTGGACGGTCGAAGGGCAGGGCGGCGACATCAAGGTGTTATGCCGCGATGTCAGCGGAAAACTGCTGGGTTATGCCCTGACAGGCACGGCCGTAATGGAAAAACTGGCCCTCAACAAAGAGCTTCCGGCACTGCTGGCGTAAATACCGGTCGTTCTGTCGGAATCACCCCTCTTTTGCCCCTACAAAGCACGCGCCGAGACTGGCGCGGCTCTGCCTTGCGTGCCATCCTCACTCCCGTCTGCCGCAGAGTAGAGCACCTGCGGCGCTTTGGGCGCTGCTCCACAGAGAGCAGCACGGACATAACAACAAAAAACCGTCAAAGGGGCTTCACTAATATGCGTAAACCAGAACTCGCCGCAGCAATTGCTGAAAAAGCAGACCTCACCAAAGAGCAGGCCAATCGCGTACTCAACGCCGTTCTCGAAGAAATCACCGGCGCTCTGCATCGCAAGGACAGCGTCACGCTGGTGGGCTTCGGTACCTTCCTGCAACGCCACCGCGGTGCCCGCACCGGCAAAAACCCGCAAACCGGTGAGCCCGTCAAAATCAAGGCCAGCAATACCGTCGCCTTCAAGCCAGGCAAATCGTTGAAAGACAGCGTTAATCCGTAACACGCACCGACTGCCCGCGTCGCGGGTGAGCGGGATAAAAAATGGGCACGCCAACGAGGTTGGGTGCCCATTTTTTTATGGCTGGCGGATTAGCTGGCCCGGCTGAGTTTCCTGGCGAGAATCGCCGCCATTTCCGGCTCGTCCAGGTCATCCAGCGCCCGATCTATCAGCAGATGCACGCCATCGGCCATGCGGCTGAGCGCCAGGGCTACGGAGCGTTGTGGGCCGTCCACATTGTCGGCGAGGTCGGCTGCGATGGCGCTGATGGACCGAGAGTCTTCCGACGCGTTGGCGAGTAGTGCATCCGTGTTGATGTCGGGGCAAACGCTGAAGAGCTGGCCGTTGCGTTTGGGTTGTTTCGGTTTGGTCGGTGGGAAATGGTGGTCGAGGGCGCGCTCGGCGGCGTCGTTGAGCTTTTTTGAATCGGGGCTTTCGTAGGGTGAGACCGGATCGGTGTCCGGTGGGTTGGGTGTCACTTTGAACATGATCTTCAATTCCATGAATGATGCTGACACCACTTCGCCGACTAAACGGAGGGGTGGCAGCTGTACGCAGGTTAGTCGGACCGGGGAATTGAAGAAGCCGGCGCACCCGAAGGTGCCCTGCGCACAGCCACCATCAAATGCAGGTATGAGAAACCTGTCTGACGGAAGCTTGTGCAACTTCAATTACCAGCGGGCGACTAAACCCGTCCACTGAGAATCAGTGACAGGAACCAAGTTACCGACCGGCCCTAAGGCGCACAAGCCGGCGGATTCTGGCGTAGCCGTAGGCAACGGCGCAAGGTGTTGTAGCTTGCAGGACGTAACCTTGAGGCGTTTTAAACAAGTACTGGCGAGGGGGTGTTTAATTCAGGGAAATACAGGCTCCTTACTCGCTTCTGTTAGACGCACCCCTGTAAGGGACTTTTGGTTGGATCGTGGCTTGTACCTGCATTATTTGCGTTGCCTGTAAGCATGAACCTTCCAAATAAACGGTGGCGATACCGTCAGGCTCCAAGCCTATAGTCAGAATGTTTCGGTAATCCATTTTCCTTTTACCGACCCGACGGCAATAAGCTTCTTCGCTCTTGAGCATGATGGCTCGAGCCAGCTCGGATATTTCAATCACCGCCTCATAAGTCTGCACTTCTGCCAGAGACTTCCAGCGTACGTAGATTAGGCGAGGTAGACTCGCATCATCGAAGCGCCGCTCGCTGCCCATCGCATGCTCAGGGTATCCATTCGGTTTGAAAAGAAACGATGGGCCGAGATGGAGCGGGCTAGAGGACATCGTGGATACTCTCCCGATCTCCGCACCGCTGAACACGTTTCCATTGAGATCAACAACTTCAGCCTTTTCTATCCAGGCCCAAACTTTAGGCGGTGCAAAAAAATCCAACGCCCAGGCGTCATAAGGAAGGGCTGGGCCATTAACCATAGTCTTCAAGCTCGGGGCTGAACTCTGCGGTAAAGCGAGCTTCCAACAACCGACTGGGACGGTTCGGGTCGTAGTTGCGGCGGGTGACTAGGCTAGGGCGGGTGCTGAAACCCATGGAGAACTGACTGACCACCGGATGCTCTGCCACCATGCCGGCGCCTTGTCGGTACGGCGTTTCGCTCAGCTTGGGAAAGCAAGTCTGGTCGTCGGTGAACACCAGCAAATGGCCTTCCCGCGAATGCTGGTGATGCCAGGAAATGCCATCCTCGGCGCACAACCTCTGAACGAACTCAAAATCAGTTTCGCGGTATTGGGTGCAGTATTCGCGCTCGGGACTCGTTTTGACGTGGAAGGTAAACGCATCGGCCTGGATGCCATGCCCCTCGAGTACTTGAGCAATGATTTGCGGCGCCGTCTGGCCCTGGAAAATCCGCTGATCGTGGCTGAACTGCAAGTAGTGCAGCGCCGGTGCCAGGTTGACGCAGTAGCGGGTCAGGCGCTTGCCGATATCACTCACGGACACCGCTACGATGTGGCCATGAATGCCTTCGCCGTTATGGCCAAATTGCAGAAACGCGGGTTGGTTGAGCAGGCTCTCCAGATCGATATCCGGGTCCTCGCTGACCAGATCAACGCTAATTGAATACAAGGTGTTGATGGTTTCAGTGCCGTCGAAGGCCTGCACTTTGAAATCGTTGCTAACTGTCGGTATCACAAGGGTGAATTGAGGGGCGTTAGCGGGTGCAAACATGCGCTTTTCCTTTTGCTTTGTTAGCTCATCCTTGAGCTGAGAACGGAGAAACGTGCGCTGTCAGAGACGTGTTTGGTCTGCGTAGGCACCTGCACGCTATCAACACATCAGAAGGGTAGATGTAGGGCGCAGCCGGAAGCGATGTCCGAAACTTCCTTATTTCAGAATATTGCGTTGCAGTTGCCCGCGAAGTTCATGCAATTGCCCGGTGTATTGCCGAACTTGAGTATCTGCTCCAATTGAAAGTGCTATCGTTTCGATGGCACTTTTTTGTGTGTTCATTGTCTGATCGCGTTTTTTAAAATTTCGAAAACATTTCGGAGCTTTCCTACATTCATCCTTGCTGATTGTTGGCATGCTGCACACCTCCTGCGGGGCGATGGCAGTCAATAATCTGCGTCAAGGTCAACAAACCGCTCTACCTCAATGGTTTCAGGGGGGGCGCATGAAGGCTTGAATATTAAAACGACATCAGGGGATCCCCTTACGCATATAGGGATATCTCTGATGAGAAATAAACAACACTTCATCTTGTTGTTTAATCAGATGCTTGCTAGTGGCCATCATTGTGATTACGATGCGCGCACTTGAAAGAGCACGAACTCAATTGGATGAGACTCATCGCAGCTCTTTGATACTGTCCCGCGCCGCTGGAATACTCTTTTGGCGTATGACTGTAATCCTAAATAAAGGCCATGGATGTCCTACTCGAGCAAACTTTCCGCGCATTATCTCGAACTCGCAAAAGTCTCTGTTTCCAAAGAGAATTTCGCGGGCGAGGACGTTCGCTTTTCAAGCGAATATGAAGCCCTGGAAAGCGAGCTGGCGAAAGCCTCGTCCATGCACGAAAGCGGTCAAATCGACTGGCTGAAAATCCGTGAAAACAGCGAAAGCCTGCTGCGTACCCAGTCCAAGGATTTGCGCGTTGGCGCCTGGCTGACCTGGGCTTTGTACCAGCGTGAATCGTTTCAAGGACTGCTGGCCGGCCTCGGTTTGCTGCATCATTTGTCAGAACATCACTGGGCCGAAGTCCACCCGATCAAGGCCCGAACCCGCTCCGCCGCGATCAGTTGGCTGGTGCCGCGTCTTGAGCAGGTGCTGACCGAAAACATCGCGATCAAAGAGCAGTTGCCGATGTTCCGGCGGCTGGTCGAACACCTTGAAGGCCTCGATGCCGCTTGCACCGAGCACTTGGGCGACGACGCGCCGCTGCTGCTGCCGATCTCCCGCCGCCTGAAAAACATGGTGCAGCGCGCTGCTGATAACCAGCCAGAACCCGGTGTGGTCGGCGCCGCCGTCGCCCAGGTCAAACAAGCCGCCACGCAGTTGTTCACCCCCGGCGCACCGATCGATAACGAAAAAGAAGCCCACAAGGCCCTGCGCGCCCAGCAAGAGAGTGCGCGGCCTTTGTGTGCCTGGTGGCTCAAGCAGAAAGCCACCGACCTGCGCGCCCTGCGCCTCAATCGCACGTTGCTGTGGTTGCCCATCGACGCCGTCCCCGAGCGCAACGCCGAGCAAATCACCGTGTTGCGCGGCTTGCCGGCGGACAAGCTCAAGGCCTATCAGGACCGTTTCGACCAGGCCAAATACGCCGACCTTCTGGTGGAACTGGAGGCGAGCCTGGCGAAGGCGCCGTTCTGGTTCGATGGCCAGCGAATGGCGTGGGAATGCCTTCAGGCCTTGAACGCCGAGATGGCCATGCGCGAAGTGGAAATCCACTTCGCGCTTTTGATTCAGCGCCTGCCCGGCATCATCGAATTGCGTTACCACGATGGCGCGCCGTTCGCCGATCCGGCCACCCGCGCCTGGATCAGCGCCCACGTCATGCCGCACCTGCAAAGCGCCAGTGCGCCACGCAAGGTCGAAGTGGCTGACACGCAGCCGGCGTGGGAGCTGGCTCTCGAAGAAGTCCTGCCGATTTTGCGCAAGGACGGCCTCAAGGCTGCCGTGCAAATCCTCAAGCAGGGCCTGCAAAGCGCCCAGGGTGGGCGTGTTCGATTCTTCTGGCAGTTCGCCCTCGCGCGGCTGTGCTTCATGGCCAAGAAATACGAACTGGCCAAGACCCAGTTAGAGACCCTCGACCAAACATTACAGGACTCAGGCCTGAACGCCTGGGAGCCCGATCTTGCGCTGGAAGTGCTGCATTTACTGCATAGCTGCTGCGAGTTGTTGCCGCAGAACCATGCCGTACGTGAACGCAAGGAAGAGATTTATCGCAGGCTGTGCCACCTCGATCTCGAAGTGGTACTCGAATAGGCCCCCGGGCCACAACCGCAAGGAGAATAGCCATGGCCAAAGAAGGCTCGGTAGCCCCCAAGGAACGCATCAACGTCACTTTCAAACCTGCCACCGGTGGTGCTCAGGAAGAGATTGAACTGCCGTTGAAACTACTGGCAATCGGTGACTACACCCACCGCAAGGACGAACGCAAAGTCGAAGATCGCAAGCCGATCAGCATCGACAAGATGACCTTCGACGAAGTGCTGGCCAAGCAAGAGCTGACCCTGACATTGAACGTGCCGAACCGTCTTCAGGAAGAGGGCAGCACTGAAGAGTTGGGCGTGCAACTGCGCGTCAACTCGATGAAGGACTTCAACCCGGCCTCGCTGGTCGAGCAAGTGCCTGAGCTGAAAAAACTGATGGAACTGCGCGACGCACTGGTGGCCCTCAAAGGCCCGCTGGGTAACGCGCCTGCGTTCCGCAAAGCCATCGAAGGCGTTCTCGCCGACGACGAATCCCGCGGTCGCGTACTGGGTGAGCTGGGCCTGAACGCCGCAGCCCAGGACGCCTGAGTCTCCATCAGCCAAGGAAGCCAACACCATGAGCACTAGCGCAGCACAGCAAAAGAGCAACGAGAACGGCGAATACAGCATTCTCGACAGCATCATCGCCGAAACCCGCCTGACGCCGGACGACGAAGCCTACGACATCGCCAAGCGCGGTGTGTCGGCCTTCATCGAAGAGCTGCTCAAGCCGCAGAACAACGGTGAGCCAGTCAAGAAGGCCATGGTTGACCGCATGATCGCCGAGATCGATGCCAAGCTCAGCCGCCAGATGGACGAAATCCTGCACCACCCGTCCTTCCAGTCCCTGGAATCGTCGTGGCGTGGCCTGCAGTTGCTGGTTGACCGCACCAACTTCCGCGAAAACATCAAGATTGAAATCCTCAACGTCTCCAAAGACGACCTGCTGGACGATTTCGAAGATTCGCCGGAAGTGATGCAGTCTGGCCTGTACAAGCACATCTACACCGCTGAATACGGTCAGTTCGGTGGTCAGCCGGTTGGCGCGATCATCGCCAACTACTTCATGTCCCCAAGCTCGCCGGACGTGAAACTGATGCAGTACGTGTCCAGCGTTGCCTGCATGTCCCACGCGCCGTTCATCGCCGCGGCCGGCCCGAAATTCTTCGGCCTGGAAAGCTTCACCGGTCTGCCGGACCTGAAGGATCTGAAAGATCACTTCGAAGGCCCGCAATTCGCCAAATGGCAGAGCTTCCGCGAGTCGGAAGACTCCCGTTACGTTGGCCTGACCGTGCCGCGTTTCCTGCTGCGTAACCCGTACGATCCGGAAGAAAACCCGGTTAAATCGTTCGTGTACAAAGAAACCGTCGCCAACAGCCACGAACATTACCTGTGGGGCAACACCGCCTACGCGTTCGGCACCAAGCTGACTGACAGCTTCGCCAAATTCCGCTGGTGCCCGAACATCATCGGCCCACAGAGCGGTGGCGCGGTGGAAGACCTGCCGTTGCACCACTTCGAAAGCATGGGCGAAATCGAAACCAAGATTCCTACCGAAGTATTGGTTAGCGACCGTCGTGAATATGAACTGGCCGAGGAAGGCTTCATCTCCCTGACCATGCGCAAAGGCTCCGACAACGCAGCGTTCTTCTCCGCAAGCTCGGTGCAAAAGCCGAAGTTCTTCGGCATCAGCGCAGAAGGCAAGGCCGCAGAGCTGAACTACAAGCTCGGCACCCAACTGCCGTACATGATGATCGTCAACCGCTTGGCTCACTACTTGAAAGTGCTGCAGCGCGAGCAACTCGGTTCGTGGAAAGAACGTACCGACCTCGAGCTGGAACTCAACAAGTGGATCCGCCAGTACGTGGCCGACCAGGAAAACCCGAGCGCCGAAGTCCGTGGCCGTCGCCCACTGCGCGCTGCCCAGATCATCGTCAGCGATGTCGAAGGCGAGCCGGGCTGGTACCGCGTCAGCCTTAACGTGCGCCCGCACTTCAAGTACATGGGTGCCGATTTCACCCTGTCGCTGGTTGGCAAGCTGGACAAAGAGTAAACGGAGCTAACTCATGACTGGATACGGCAGCCTTTTCGAACGCCTGGGTGGCGACGCGGACAAACGCGTCGGCTGGAGCCGCGAGGTTTCCGCCATGGCGTCCGTGGCTGCCCATCTGGCCAAGATGCTCAGCACCCGTGCGGGCAGCGTGCAAACGCTGTCCGATTACGGGCTACCCGATCTCAATGACATGCGTCTGAGCCTGCACGACTCCCTGAGTCAGGCGCGTCTGGCCATCGAAAATTTCATCGAAGCCTACGAGCCACGCCTGAGCAATGTGCATGTCATCTCCCTGCCGCGGGACCACGATCAGCTTCGCCTGTCCTTCAGCATCGAAGGCCTGCTGGAAGTGGATGGTTTCAAGCGTCAGGTCAGTTTCGCCGCGCGCCTGGATGGCAGCGGTCAAGTCAAGGTCAACTAAGGAGATTCGTATGTCCGGCAAACCCGCAGCACGTGTCACCGACCCCACCGCTTGCCCGCTCCCCGGCCACGGCACTAACCCGATCGTCGCCGGCTCCGGCGATGTGTTCTTCGACGGCCTCGCGGCCGCCCGCCAAGGCGATGCCTCGGCGTGTGGTGGTGCGATGTCGGGCGGATTGGCGACGACGGTTTTGATTAACGGTAAACCGGCCGCCACGGTGGATTCCGTCGGGACTCATGGCAACAAGGTTACGGCCGGGTCCGGGACGGTGATTATCGGGAATTCGCATTCGCCGGTGCCGTTTGTGGCGCCGTTGCCGGTGGAGATTCAGTGGCCGTTTAACGAGCATTTTGTGATCAATTG
Organism: Pseudomonas sp. 3296; assembly: GCF_031456615.1. Taxonomy (NCBI): domain Bacteria; kingdom Pseudomonadati; phylum Pseudomonadota; class Gammaproteobacteria; order Pseudomonadales; family Pseudomonadaceae; genus Pseudomonas; species Pseudomonas sp. 3296. The sequence continues at coordinate 558,784 of NZ_JAVDUY010000002.1, read as the reverse complement.
CCAAGACACCGGGAAGCCGTTGGGTGGAGTTGCATACAGTCTCAAAACAGCCTCGGGAAAAATAATCAGTGGTGTCACAGGCGCCGACGGCAAGACGCAGAAAATTTCGTCATCGGAAGCTGAGACGTATGAGTTGATTATTGAGCAGCAATCCGAAGTTGTAATTGGATAAGACGAGTGAGGGTTTTTGATATGGCGGATACAACAATAGCTTCAAGTCTGACACCAGCGAGTAATCAGGCTGGTAAGTCTGCAGTTGTTCGTCAATTCAAAATCACAGATATACCTGGCGCGATGGATAAAATGAAATGGCCAGTTGCTGCGAAGCTCATGCGCCATTGGTTCAATGGCAAGCCATGGCCAACCACAGACGGCGCTATGAGCAAAGAGGTCAAAGACCACGACGCTCTTGCAGACGTCAATTATGTAGAAGATACCATCGTGAAAATGGCTTGGCTGATGCGGTTTGAACCTGCCAAGGCTGTAATTGAAGAGTTGAAGTCTGTTTGGGATAATCCTGCTGGACGAAAAAACATAAGCAAGAAAGTCAAAGATAAGTATCTTGGCTTGACTCCAGGCGTTTACCCTTTCAAGTTTGAAAGTGCCAGAAAGGTTGAAGAGTTCGGATACAGTAATAATCGAGCGGTCAAATTCGGCTTGATAGAGAAAACCGATGAGCTCCGGGCTGCGCTGGCAAATTTTAACGTTCGCGTATTTCCAGAAGGGAAGTTAGTCGTCTCTGTAGATAGCATCCAACTATTTGTTGAGCGTATCGGCTTTTATGCTGAGGATGCCTACGACTTCAATGATGGACCGGAAGATAATTTCAGTCAACCACTGGGTTTTTGGAATTTTGATGGGGTAGCCAACCCTGCCTATGCAGCCACTGCAAATGCCGGCGCGGCGCAGATGAGGTCAGACATTGCGTCGAATCCGTATCTCAGTGCCGAAGACTCTCAAGCTATGTTTAAGGAAATAGACAGTGCGCGCTATTTTTATATTACGAACTCCCACTTTGTGAAGTATCGGGCTGAGTTCGGTAAGGGTGGCGACTTTCAGGTTTTATCTGATGTGCACTATCAGAGTATTCCATTAACAGTTATTAACGTTTGGAATAAATAATGCGCACATTTAGCGTTGGTGTGGTTGCGGAAAATGTGGGTGTTGAAAAATGATTACGTTTGGCAGGAAGTGGTTATGGTCTATCAGTCTCTCGTTGGTGCTGTTGTTTGCATTGCTTGTTTATTGCGTAAACGCAATGCTTGGATTTCCTGCAAGTACAACTAAGGCCAGCCCTTCAGGAGATTACGTAATTGAGAATGTGCGTGTCGGCAGAATTTTCATGCTTGGCGGTATGGCGTACTTAAGAATTATTGATTCTAAGGATTCAGCCAAAGTATATCGAAGCCCGTTGTACGATACTCAATCGCTAGATATGCGTGCGTACGAGGATGATAACGAGGTCGGTATTACTTGGATCGACTTCAACAAGAAAAACAAAGTGTTCACGGTTTCCATGCCGCAATGGGAAGAAAGTTGGCTGAATGTCTTTATCAGTAATACGCCGTATGAGGTTATTCCTAATTGAGGCGGATGAATCCCTCTCGATGACTACTTTGGTGCGAATTAAGCTCACTAAGTGAACGACGGCTTATGTCAGCGCGGGAATTTACTCTAAATTATGATCAGGCAACCACACGATGTCCTTTAACCACTACTACCAAAGCGAACTCACCGCACTTCGCCAGTTAGGTCGCCGTTTCGCCGAGCGTAGCCCGGCGTTGGCGCCTTTCCTGGGTCAGGCCGGGCGGGATCCGGACGTGGAGCGGTTGCTGGAAGGTTTTGCATTCCTGACCGGTCGCCTGCGCCAGAAGCTCGATGACGAGTTGCCGGAGCTGAGCCACTCGTTAATGCACCTGCTGTGGCCCAACTACATGCGGCCGCTGCCGGCGTTCAGCATTCTGCAGTTCGACCCGCTGAAGCGTTCGGGTCCTGCGTTGATGGTCGAGCGCGACACTCCGGTTGAGAGCGTGCCGATCGATGACGTGCGTTGCCGCTTTCGCACCTGCTACCCGACCGAAGTTCTGCCGCTGGATCTGGCCGCGCTGAATTACTCGGTGAAGGGCGACGGTTCGTTGTTGAGCCTGCGTCTGGAGATGAGTGCTGACGGTCACCTCGGCGAACTGGAATTGAGTCGCTTGCGTCTGCACTTCGCCGGTGAGCGCTACATCAGCCAGATGCTTTACCTGAGCCTGCTGCGCAATCTGGAAGGCATCGAGCTGATCCCGCTGGATGGCGACGGCAAGCCTATCAACGGGGTGAGTGGCCAGCCGATGGCGTTCAAGATGCCCGGCGACCGCGTGCAGCCGGTGGGTTTTGCCGAAGAAGAGGCGTTGATCCCGTATCCGCTGAACACCTTCCGCGGCTACCGCTACCTGCAGGAATATTTCGCCTTCCAGGACAAATTCCTCTTCGTTGATATCAACGGTCTGGACCTGCTCAAGGCACTGCCGGAAGACACGCTCAAGCAAATGCGCGGCCTCGAATTGCGTTTCGATATTCGCAAGAGCGGCATCATGCGTATGCGTCCGACCCTGGATAACGTGAAGCTCTACTGCACGCCGATCGTCAACCTGTTCAAGCACGATGCACTGCCGATCCGACTCGACGGCAAGCAAGACGAATACTTGCTGCTGCCCGCCGAATACGACCTGCAAAACTGCGGCGTGTTCTCGGTGGAAACCGTCACCGGCTGGAAGCCCGGCGGCCTCGGTTACCAGGAATACGTGCCGTTCGAATCCTTCGAGCACGACCCGAGCTTCGACGTGCCCAACAGCCGTCCGCATTACAGCATCCGCCAGCGTTCGTCTTCGTTGCACAACGGCCTCGACACCTACCTGAGCTTCGGCATCCGCCACACTGAAGCTCACGAAACCCTGTCGATCGAGCTGATGTGCACCAACCAGAACCTGCCCAAAAAACTCAAGCTCGGTGACATCTGCCAGGCCTGTGAAGAGACGCCGGAGTTTCTCAGTTTCCGCAACATCACCCCGGCTACCCCCAGTTATGCGCCGCCGCTGAACCGTGACTTCCTCTGGAAGCTGATCAGCAACATGTCGCTCAACTACCTGTCCCTGGCCGACGTCAATGCGTTGAAGGTGATTCTCGAAACCTACGACCTGCCGCGCTACTACGACCAACACGCGGAAAAAGTCAGTAAGCGCTTGCTGGGAGGGCTCAAGTCGATCAAGCACCAGCACGTTGATCGGTTGCACCGAGGGTTGCCGGTACGCGGGTTGCGCACCGAGCTGACCATCGACCCGGAAGGGTATATCGGCGAGGGCGACCTGTTCGTTTTCGCCTCGGTTCTTAACGAGTTTTTCGCGCTTTACGCCAGTCTCAATTCGTACCACGAGCTGCGAGTAAAAAGCACACAGGGAGAGGTGTACCAATGGACACCACGTATGGGCCTTCAGCCGCTTCTTTAAGCGGGCTGACCCGAGGAATACGCGAGTACTCGCTGTTTCAGGCCGTGCTGCTGGTGGTTGACCGGCTGCGCGAGGCCCACCCGCACCTGAGTCAGGACGATTTGTACGACCAGCTGGAATTCCAGGCCAACCCGAGCCTGGGTTTCCCTGGCAGTGATGTCGATCGCGTGGAGTTTTTCCACGAGCACGGGCAGATGCGCGCGCGCCTGCGTTTCAACCTGATCGGCCTGGTCGGTTCCGGTTCGCCGCTGCCGGCGTTCTACGGTGAACAGGCCCTGGGCGACAGCGAAGACGGCAACCCGACCCGCAACTTTCTTGACCTGTTCCACCATCGCCTGCAACGGCTGATGCTGCCGATCTGGCGCAAATACCGCTACCGCGCGAGCTTCGAAAGCGGCGCGCTGGACCCGTTCTCTTCGCAGCTGTTTGCGTTGATTGGCCTCGGTGGCGAGGAGATCCGCAAGGCTGGCGAGCTGAACTGGAAACGCCTGCTGCCCTACCTCGGCTTGCTCAGTTTGCGGGCGCACTCGGCGGCGCTGATCGAAGCGGTGCTGCGTTACTACTTCAAGCACGCCGAGCTGACCATCGAGCAGTGCATCGAGCGCCGCGTGGAAATCCTCGATGAGCAGCGAAATCGTTTGGGCCGCGCTAACAGCCTGCTCGGCGAAGACCTGGTGCTGGGTGAACACGTGCGCGACCGCAGCGGCAAATTCCGCATTCACATCCGCGAACTCGACTGGCAACGCTTTCACGAATTCCTGCCCATCGGTTTCGGCTACCAACCGTTGTGCGCGTTGGTGCGTTTTACCTTGCGTGACCCGCTCGATTACGACATTCGCCTGGTGTTGCGCCACGAAGAAATCCCGGAACTGCGCATCGGTGAGCAGAACGCCTGTCGCTTGGGTTGGACCAGTTGGCTGGGCCGCGAAAAAGCGGACGGCGTGGTGACCCTGGGCAGCAAAATTCATTAAGGACAGATGACCCATGATCAACGTAGACCTGCAACAACTTATCCAGGCGCTGGACGCCGAAACCCGTCGTGATCTGGAAAGTTCGGCCGAGCGTTGCGTCGCCCGTGGTGGCAGCAAAATCCTCGTCGAAGACTTGCTGCTCGGCCTGCTGGAGCGTCCGCAAGGCCTGCTCGCACGCGCGCTGCAAGACGCCGAAGTGGATGCCGGCGAACTGAGCGCCGCGTTGCAATCGCGGGTCGAGCACAGCGCCTCGCGCAACCCAGTGTTCGCCCCGGAACTGGTGCAGTGGCTGCAAGATGCGTTGCTGGTGGCCAACCTTGAGCTGGGCCAGAGCCAGGTCGAGCAAGCGGCATTGATCCTTGCGCTGCTGCGCAACCCGATGCGCTATGCCGGCAGTCGCTACCAGTCGTTGCTGGCCAAGCTGAACATCGAGCGCCTGAAAGAATTCGCCCTGTCGCAGAAAGAGCAACCGGCCACCGGCAAACCCGCTGTGCCGGGCGAATCGCTGCTGCAGCGCTTCACGCACAACCTCACTCAACAGGCCCGCGACGGCAAACTCGACCCGGTGCTGTGCCGCGATGGCGCGATCCGGCAGATGGTCGACATCCTTGCCCGTCGCCGCAAGAACAACCCGATCGTGGTCGGTGAAGCCGGTGTGGGTAAAACCGCCATCGTCGAAGGCCTGGCCTCGCGCATCGCCGCCGGTGAAGTGCCGCAAGTCCTGAAAGGCGTCGAACTGCTGTCGCTGGACATGGGCCTGTTGCAGGCCGGCGCCAGCGTCAAAGGTGAATTCGAACGTCGCCTCAAGGGCGTGATCGACGAAGTCAAAGCCTCGCCGAAACCGATCATCCTGTTCATCGACGAAGCCCACACGCTGATCGGCGCGGGCGGCAATGCCGGCGGTTCCGACGCGGCCAACCTGCTGAAACCGGCGCTGGCCCGTGGTGAGTTACGCACTATCGCGGCGACCACTTGGGCCGAGTACAAAAAATACTTCGAGAAAGACCCGGCGCTGGCCCGTCGTTTCCAACCGGTGCAACTGCACGAACCGACCGTCAGCGAAGCGGTGACCATTCTCCGTGGTCTGGCTCAGGTGTACGAGAAGAGCCACGGCATCTACCTGCGCGATGACGCCGTCGTCTCCGCTGCCGAACTGTCCGCCCGTTACCTCGCCGGTCGCCAACTGCCGGACAAAGCCGTCGACGTACTCGACACCGCGTGCGCCCGCGTTCGCATCAGCCTCGCCGCCGCTCCGGAAAGCCTTGAACGCCTGCGTGGTGAACTGGCCGAAGGCGGTCGTCAGCGTCAGGCCCTGCGCCGCGATGCCGAAGCCGGTTTGCTGATCGATCACGAAGCGCTGGACGCGCTGGAAGCGCGGCTGGAAGAAGCCGAAGACGAAAGGGCGGCGCTGGAAACCCTGTGGACTGAACAGAAAGAACTCGCCGAACGCCTGCTGGACCTGCGCCAGCAACTGGCCAAGGCGCGTGAAGCCGCTGCCGTCGAACCCATCGTCACGGTTGAAGAAGACGCTGAAGGCACTGTGATCGAAACCCTGCCGGTCGACGAAGCGAAAAGCGTCGAAACCCTCGAAGCCGCGCTCAACGACACGCACAAAACCCTGACGGCACTGCAAGTCAAAGAACGTCTGGTGAGCTTCGAAGTCTGCCCGCGTCTGGTCGCCGAAGTGATCAGCGCCTGGACCGGCGTACCGCTGGCGCAACTGGCCCGCGAACACAACGCCAAGGTCGCGAGTTTCGCCACTGATCTGCGCACGCGTATTCGTGGTCAGGAGCAAGCCGTTCACGCCCTGGACCGCTCGATGCGCGCCACCGCTGCCGGCCTGAACAAACCGGACGCCCCGGTTGGCGTGTTCCTGCTGGTCGGCCCGAGCGGCGTCGGCAAGACCGAAACCGCGCTGGCCCTTGCTGACTTGCTGTACGGCGGTGATCGTTTCATCACCACCATCAACATGTCCGAGTTCCAGGAAAAACACACCGTCTCGCGCCTGATCGGCGCACCGCCGGGCTACGTCGGTTACGGCGAAGGCGGCATGCTCACCGAAGCCGTGCGCCAGAAGCCGTACTCGGTCGTGTTGCTCGATGAAGTCGAGAAGGCCGATCCGGACGTGCTCAACCTGTTCTACCAAATCTTCGACAAAGGCGTGGCCAACGACGGCGAAGGGCGCGAGATCGACTTCCGCAACACGTTGATCCTGATGACCTCGAACCTGGGCAGCGACCGCATCAGCGAACTCTGCGAAAACGGCGCACGGCCGTCTGCCGAAGTGCTGGAAGAAACTATTCGCCCGGTGCTCAGCAAACACTTCAAGCCGGCGCTGCTGGCGCGGATGCGCGTGGTGCCTTACTACCCGGTCGGCGGCCCGGTGCTGCGCGAGCTGATCGAAATCAAACTCGGTCGTTTGGGCGAGCGCCTGAACCGTCGTCAACTGGACTTCACTTATTCCCAGGACCTCGTCGATCACTTGGCCGAACGCTGCACCCAAAGCGACAGCGGCGCGCGCCTGATCGACCATTTGCTCGACCTGCACGTGCTGCCGCTGGTGGCCGACCGCTTGCTCGACGCGATGGCTACCGGTGAAAGCCTCAAGCGTGTGCATGCCACGCTCGACGGTGACGCCAGCGTGACCTGCGAGTTCGCCTGAGGTGGGTGTGATGTTCACTCAAGTGCCGCAACCGCTGGTCTATGCCGAAGCCTTGCTGGCGCAGTTCGCCAGCCTGTCGCGCGCGGCGGACGGGGCTGCGCTGCTGGGTGACTTCGTGCGCGGTCTGGCCGAGCTCAGCGGTTGCGAACTGACGCAGCTGTACTTGCTGGACGCGACCCACACCTGCCTGGGAATGAATGCCGAGTGCCTGAACGGCATCCTGCAACCCCGGGAAGCGGCGAGCCTGCCGGCGGATTACAACGGTGAACAATTGCTGCAATTCGCCCTGTGCCAGAACCGTGTGGTGAGCCTCTGTGAACTGAGCGGCAGCCTGCACGAAACCAGCTTCCTGCCACCGCAAGCCACGCCTTGGCAGTCGTTGTTGTGCGTGCCGTTGGTCAATCAGCAGAAGTCGGTTGAAGGCCTGCTGCTGTGTGCCAGTCGCCGGCACATCGACCTGCAAGGCTTCGCCGATTCCCTCGGTCAGCTGGGCTCGTTCGTGCTCGGCCAACTGCACCTGCTGCAACGGTTGCGTCAGCCGAGCGGTGTTTCGCGGCCTGCGCCGGTCAGTGTGCCGAGTGCCAGCGGTTACGGTTTGATCGGTAAAAGCTCGGCCATGCGCCAGACCTATTCGCTGATCAGCAAAGTCCTGCACAGCCCATACACCGTGCTGTTGCGCGGCGAAACCGGTACCGGCAAGGAAGTGGTCGCACGCGCCATCCACGACTGTGGCCCGCGTCGCTCCCAGGCGTTCATCGTGCAGAACTGCGCGGCGTTCCCCGAGAACCTGCTGGAAAGCGAGCTGTTCGGCTATCGCAAAGGCGCTTTCACCGGCGCTGATCGCGACCGCGCCGGGCTGTTCGATGCGGCCAATGGCGGCACCTTGCTGCTCGATGAAATCGGCGACATGCCGTTGTCCCTGCAAGCCAAGCTGTTGCGGGTTTTGCAGGAAGGCGAGATTCGTCCGCTGGGTTCCAACGACACCCACAAGATCGATGTGCGCATCATTGCCGCGACGCATCGGGATTTGTCGGTACTGGTCAGCGAAGGCAAATTCCGCGAGGACTTGTACTACCGCCTCGCGCAATTCCCGATCGAGTTGCCGGCCCTGCGCCAGCGCGAAGGCGACATCCTCGACCTGGCCCGGCACTTTGCGGAAAAGGCCTGCTCGTTCTTGCAACGCGATGCGGTGCGTTGGTCTGACGCGGCGCTGGATCACCTGTCCGGTTATGCCTTCCCCGGCAACGTGCGCGAACTCAAAGGCCTGGTCGAACGCGCCGTTTTGCTGTGCGAGGGCGGCGAGTTACTGGCCGAGCATTTCTCCCTGCGCATGGAGGCCATGCCCGAAGACAACAGCCTGAACCTGCGCGAACGCCTGGAGCAGGTCGAACGCAGCCTGCTGCTCGATTGCCTGCGCAAAAACGACGGCAACCAGACCCTCGCCGCCCGCGAACTCGGCCTGCCACGACGCACGCTGCTGTACCGCCTCGGGCGCCTGAATATCAACCTGGGTGACTTCGATGGGTAGGTCAATGACCGTCGATTTCACCTCATTCGCTTCTGATAGCGCCGCCCAATCGGGCCGGCGCTTTGTGCTTTGTCTATCCCTGGAGACCCTCTGATGCCTGTTCGTCACTGGCAAGCCGTCCTGCTGACCCTCGTCGTTCTATGCGGCCTCGGCGGCTGTAGCGGCAATTACAAATACAACGACAACACCTATCGCCCATTGGGTGATCCGCAGGCGGTCAATCGCGGCAAGTGACCGCAAGGAGTATCACCATGGAACTGGTTTTCGAAATGCTCAACACCAAGCAATTCGTGCCCACGGACTTGTGCCAAAAGACCTTTAAACAGGCCGGTGGCGTGATTGGCCGGGGTGAGGATTGCGACTGGATCATTCCTGATCGCAAGCGGCACCTGTCCAACCACCACGCGTTGATCAGCTACCGCGAAGGCACGTTTTTCCTGACCGATACCAGCAGTAACGGTATCCAGGACAGCGAAAGCGGCGCGCGCCTGCGCAAGGGCGAAGCGATGCGTATCGAGCACGGCAGTGTCTATGTGCTGGGTGATTTCGAGATCCGCGCGCGGCTGGTGCGGGACCCCGCGACCTTCGACGTCGAAGTTGGCCGTCCGCAAGCGGCCGGCAGCATCATTCCGGATGACGCGTTCCTCGACCTCGACCCGCTCAATGCACTGGATCAACAAGAACGCGTGTATTCGGAAATCGAGCAATTGATCTCCCCGAGCACCACCCTCTCAGACACCCGTCAGCGCGCCGACTACGCGCGCATCGACATGGAAAGCCTGATGGTCCCGGAGCTGATCAATGCCCCGGCCGAACCCGCACCAGCCCCAGCGCCGAAAGCGGTCGAACGTCAGAGCGAAGGCTTCTGGGAGCATTTCGGTGCCGCGCTCGGCGTAGACCTTAAAGGCCTCGACCACGATGCTCGCGAAGCCCTGGCGCTGAATGCGGCACGCTTGCTCAAGCAGAGCGTCGGCGGTTTGCAGCAGAGCCTGCGCACCCGCAGCGAACTGAAAAACGAACTGCGACTGGCCCAGACCACCGTGCAAGGCTCGCAAAAGAACCCGCTGAAATTCGCCGTCGATGCCGGTGAAGCGCTGGGCATTTTGTTGCAGCCGAACAAGCCGGGCCAGTTGCCGGCCGAGCAAGCGATCTCCCGCGCGTTCCGCGATTTGCAGGCGCATCAGGTCGCGCTGCTGACCGCCAGCCGCGCCGCCGTTCGCGGCACGCTGGAGCACTTCTCGCCACAGCAATTGACCCTGCGTTTCGAGCGCGACAACAAGCCGTTGCTCGCTACCTCGGGCAGTCGCTGGAGAGCCTACGGTCGTTATCACCAGGCCCTGCGTCAGGACGATGACTGGAGCGAACGCCTGTTGGCCCGTGACTTCGCTCAGGCCTACGAAGAGCAGATCCGCCTGATTTCCACCCTACACACCGACCACCAAGGATGATGCGCATGTCTCGCTGCTCGACCGCTTTTTTCAAGACGCTGACGGCGCTCATGGCCCTGGTGCTGTTGGCCGGCTGCTCGTCGCTGTCGCCGTATTCGAAAGTCACCAAGCTCAACCTGAAACTGACCGCCAGCGATCAGCTGAACCCAGACCTCAACGGGCGTCCGTCGCCGATTGTCGTGCGCCTGTTCGAGCTCAAGCACCCGGTGACCTTCGAAAACGCCGACTTCTTCAGCCTGTATGAACGCGCCAAGGAATCCCTGGCCCCAGACCTGGTGGCCAGCGAAGAACTCGAATTGCGCCCGGGCGAAACCGTTGAGCTGAAACTCAGCGTGGAGGAGGGCAGCCGCTACGTGGGCGTGCTCGCCGCCTACCGCGACCTGCCGGAAACCAAATGGCGCTACACCGTGCAAATCACCCCGGTGGAAGTCACCGACGCTGACCTGACGCTCGATCAGGCCGGTATCCGCAGCAGCCTCGAAACGCTCGCCAAGGCGGATGACTGATCATGAATAACCATAAAGTCATTTGGCAGGAAGGCATGCTGCTGCGCCCGCAGCACTTCCAGCACAACGATCGCTACTACGATCACCAGATGAAGACCCGCACCCAGTTGCTGGGCAGTTACACCTGGGGCTTCCTCAACCTGGACATCGACTTGCAGTTCCTCAACATGGGCAAACTGGTGATCAGCCAGGCCTCGGGGATTCTGCCGGACGGCAGCCTGTTCGAACTCGGTGGCAACACCGAGCCGCTGGCGCTGGACGTGCCGCCGAACACCGGCAACACGCCGATCTACCTGGCGTTGCCGCTGGTCACCGGTAACCACATTGAGGCACGCCGTGCGGAGCAATCCGACGTGCTGGCGCGCTACACCGCGTACGAAGCGGAAGTCGCCGATTCCAACGCCGGCGACGATTCCGCCAGCCAGGTCAGCTGCGGCCGCCCGGACTTCAAACTGTTGCTCGGCGAGCAGCAGAGCGACCAGGCTTACGTGAAGCTGAAAATCTGCGACGTGCTCGACACCACGCCCGACGGCGTGATCAGCCTCGATCCGGATTTCGTGCCGACTTACATTCAGGCGCATGCCTCCAGCTACTTGCTGTCGTGCCTGAAAGAAGTGATCAGCATGCTCGGCCACCGTGGCGACACCATCGCCGAGCGGATCCGTTCCAACGGCAAGGTCGGTGGCGCGGAAGTCGGCGACTTCATGATGCTGCAACTGATCAACCGCACCGAACTGCTGCTGCGCCACTACCTCGGCCTGGAACAGGTTCACCCGGAAGAGTTGTACCGCACGCTGCTGACCATGCTCGGCGATCTGGCGACGTTTTCCAGCGACAGCAAACGCCCGCGCCTGGACAGCCGTTACCAGCACAGCGACCAGGGCGCGAGCTTCCGCAAGCTGATGGAAGCGATCCGCCAGGTGCTATCGATGGTGCTGGAACAGCACGCCATCGAACTGGTCCTGCAAGCGCGTCAGTACGGGATCATCGTCTCGCCGTTGCACGACCACAAACTGCTGGGCTCGGCGTCGTTCGTGCTCGCGGCCAGTGCCAACTGCGATTCCGAAGAACTGCGCCATCGCTTGCCGGCGCACCTCAAGGTCGGCCCGGTGGAGCGCATCCGCCAACTGGTCAACCTGCACCTGCCGGGCATCAAGGTCAAACCGTTGCCGGTGGCCCCGCGGCAGATCGCGTTCCACTCCAACAAAACCTATTTCATTCTCGAACTCAGTTCCGAAGACCTGGCACAACTCGAGCGCTCCGGCGGCTTCGCGTTCCACGTGTCCGGCGAATTTGCCGAGCTTGAACTGAAATTCTGGGCCATCAGGAACTGACCGACATGATCAAGGACATGGAACATACCCAGGACGACAAAACCGTCCTGCTCGACCGCCAGGGCCACGGCCCAGCTTCGAGTCCGCTGACAGATTTCGCTGCACCGCCGCGTTTTGAACAGCTCGAAGAACGGATGATTTATGCCGCGCGCCTGCGCCCGGCCGAAGCCTTCAACATCAGCCTCAATTCGCTGGTCGCAGCGGCGTCCGACTTGTTGTCGGAAGTGGTGCGACTCAAGCACAGCGACACCCGCGAAGACATGTACGCGCTCAACGAGCGACTGACTGCCGGGCTGAAGCTGTTTGAAGTGCGGGCGCTGCACAACGGCGCCGAAAGCAGCCAGGTGATGGCCGCGCGTTACGTGCTGTGCACCGTGGTCGACGAAGCCGTCGTGACCACGCCGTGGGGCAACGAAAGCGAGTGGTCGCAGATGAGCCTGCTCAGCAGCTTCCACAACGAAACCTTCGGTGGCGAAAAATTTTTCCAGCTGCTGGATCGCCTGTCGAAAAACCCGGTCAAGCACCTGCCGATGCTGGAGTTGATGTACCTGTGCCTGTCCCTCGGTTTCGAAGGCAAGTACCGCGTACAAGCGCGCGGCATGCTCGAACTCGAAGGCATCCGCGATGCCTTGTATCGTCAGATTCGTCAGTTGCGCGGTGACGTGCCTCGCGAACTGTCGCCCCATTGGGAAGGCTTGAACGATCAGCGCCGCAGCCTGGTGCGCATCGTGCCGGCGTGGATGGTGGTGCTGTTCACCGTGGTTTGCCTGGTGGTGATGTATTCGGGTTTCGCCTGGGTGCTCGGCGAGCAGCGCGACACCGTTCTGCAACCTTTCCAGCCGCTAGATCCGGCCGCGGTCCAGCCGCAGTCGCAGCCGTAAACAGGGACGTGTCATGAAAAAGTTTTTCAAGAAAGTCGGCGCATTCTTGCGCAAGACCTGGGTCTGGACTTTGCTGGTGGTGCTGTTTGTCGCGCTGCTGGTGTGGTTCGTCGGGCCGCTGCTGGCGGTGGATGACTACAAGTTCTGGGAAGGTTCGACCTCGCGCTTGCTGACCATCAGCGTGCTGTTCCTGATCTGGGGCCTGACCATGGTCTTCGTCAGCTGGCGCGCCGGTGTGCGTAAAAAAGCCATCGAAGACACCGAAGACGGCCAGGATCGCATCCGCCGCGAAGAGCTGATCGACGAAGAAGAGAAAGAGTTGAAGGTGCGTTTCAAGGACGCCCTGAAAACCCTCAAGACGTCGAGCCTGTATCGCGGTCGCAGCGAACGCTGGCGCAGTGACTTGCCGTGGTATTTGCTGATCGGTCCGCAGGGCAGCGGCAAGACCAGCCTGCTGGACTTCTCGGGCCTTGAGTTTCCGATCAACAAGATCGACCGCAAGCTGACCCGCGACACCCTCGGCACCCGTCATTGCGACTGGTACTTCGCCGACCACGGTGTGCTGATCGACACCGCCGGGCGTTACCTGACACAGCCGGATGCCGAAGTCGATGGCAGCGCCTGGAGCACCTTGCTCGACCTGCTGCGCAAGCGTCGCCGCAACCGTCCGTTGAACGGCGTGCTGGTGACCATCCCGGTTGAATTGCTGCTGGGCAACACCGAGCAGGACCTCGACACCCTGGCTCGCCAGGTGCGTGCGCGCTTGCAGGACGTGCATCAGAAACTGCACGTTGATGTGCCGGTTTATCTGGTGCTGAGCAAGGCCGACAAACTGCTTGGTTTCGACGAGTTCTTCGATCAACTGACCCGCGAAGAAAGCGATCAGGTGCTCGGCACCAGCTTCCGCAAAGAGCAGAGCGGCACTGACGTCGCCGTCCTGCGCGCCGAGTTCGAAGAGCTGCTGCGTCGCCTGAACAGCCAAGTGATCATGCGCATGCACCAGGAGCGCGACACCCAGCGCCGTGGCCGTATCCTCGATTTCCCGCATCAACTGGGGCAGATCGGCGAGCGCCTGTGCCTGTTCGTCGACATGGCATTCACCGGCAACCGCTACCAGCGTGTCAGCCAGTTACGTGGTTTCTACCTGACCAGCGCACCGCACCTGACCCAGGAAATGGACCAGACCACCGCCGGCATCGGCGCCAATCTGGGTATGAACGCGGGCGTGCTGCCGACGTTGCGCAGCGGCCGTTCCCGCTTCATCCATCATTTGCTTAGCCGGGTGATTTTCCCCGAGGCCGATCTGGCCGGTCTGGACAAGCGCGAACGCAGCCGCATCCATTGGGGCCAACGCGCCCTATACGTGGGCGCGCTGGCGGCATTGGCGTTGTTCGGCATGCTCTGGGCGGGCGGTTTCTCCGCCAACTACGAGCGTCTGGAAAACCTGCGTAACCTGGCCACCAACTGGACGCAACAGCGCTCGGCCCTGACCGCGCGTGATGATTCCATGGCCGTGCTCAAAACCCTCGACACCAGCTATGCGGCGACCCAGGTCTTCCCGAAAAAAGGCGACGTGAGTTACCACGAGCGTGGCGGTCTGTATCAAGGCGAAGACGTCAATCCAGTGGTCAAGAACGCCTACGAGCGCGAGCTTGAAGCGCAACTGCTGCCGAAAGTCGCGACGCTGCTGGAAGGGCAGATCCGCGCCAACATGCGCGACCGCGAACGCCTGCTCAACAGCCTGCGCGCGTACCTGATGCTGAACATGAAAGACCGTCGCGACGGCCCATGGCTCAAGGATTGGGTCGCCACCGAATGGTCCCAGCGTTACGCCGGCAACACCGCAGTGCAGAACGGTCTGAACACACACTTCGAGCGCTTGCTCCAGCAACCGTTTATCTACCCGCTCAACGATCAACTGGTGGCGCAGGCACGTCAGATCCTGCGCAGCGAATCGCTGGCCAACGTGGTTTACCGGATGCTGCGCGAGCAGGCCCGCAACCTGCCGGAATACCGTCTCAGCCAACATTTGGGTCCACAAGGCTCGCTGTTTGTCGGCACCGATTACGTGATCCCGGGTTTCTACACGCAACAGGGTTATCAGCAGTATTTCTCGGTTCAGGGCAGTGCGCTGGTCACCGACATTCTGCGTGACAACTGGGTGCTGGGCGAAGGCTCGGGCATCAGCGGCATGGACTTGCGTCGCCTGATGGTCGAACTGGAGCAACTGTACTTCCGCGACTACGCCAACTTCTGGAGCGAAGCAGTCGGCCAGGTCGCCCTGCCACCGATCAATGACGCAGGTGAGGGCGCCGAGCAACTGGCGGGCCTGACTTCGGCCAACTCGCCAGTACTGCAACTGCTGGTGGAAGTGCGCGAGAACACCCGTTTCTCGGTGATCGCCGACAATGCTGATGAAGCGGCCGAGGCGGCTGAGAAACTGGGCGAGAAGGGCGGCAAGCTCGGCAAACTCGCGGCAGCCGCGGCGGATAAAGCCGCGGACATGACCAAGAACCTGCCGGACACCGCGAAGAAATCCCTGCAACGTCGCTTCGAACCGCTGCACCGTTTGCTGGATGACAACAACGGCCCGGCCGCTGATTTGACCCCGGCCCTGACGGCGCTCAACGACCTGCAAATGCAACTGGCGAGCCTGGCGCGTGCCAGTTCCCCGGAGCAGGCCGCGTTCGAAATGGCCAAGACCCGCATGAGCGGCCAGCGTGATGCGCTGAGCAACTTGCGCAATGCCTCGAACCGTCTGCCGCGTCCGGTCAGCGTGTGGTTCAACGTCCTGGCAGAAGACACCTGGCGCCTGGTGCTGAACGATTCCTACCAGTACCTGAACCAGCGTTATCAGAGCGAGCTGTACAGCTTCTACGGCAAGGCGATCAACAAGCGTTATCCGTTCAGCGCCCACAGCACCAGCGACGTGGCGATCAGCGACTTCCGCGAGTTCTTCAAGGCCCAGGGCATCAACGACCGCTTCTTCGAGACCTACATGCGTCCGTTTGTCAGTGGCGATCCAGGCAACTACCGCCTGCGCACCATCGACGGTCACAGCATGCCGATCTCCAAGGTCTACCTCGACCAGATGGCCGCGGCCCAAGTGATCCGCCAGAGCTTCTTCTCGGTCAACCCGGCCGAGCCGCAAGTGCAGTTCAAACTGGAGCCGTACACCCTCGACCCGGCTGTCAGCCGTTCCGAGTTCAAGTTTGGCGACAAGACCATCGAATACCGCCACGGTCCGATTGTGCCGGTGTCGTTCAAATGGCCGACCGACGCTGAAGACGGTCGCACCAGCCTGGTCCTCGACAAAATGGCCGGGCGCCCGATCGGCATCGAAAAGAACACCGGCCCATGGTCGCTGTTCCGTCTGTTCGACCTGATGCAGACCGAGTACCTGAACGGTCGCGACGTGATGGTCCTGAAAGCTGACGTGGGTGGCCTGCGCGCCAATTACCTGCTCAGCAGCCAGCGCACGCCGAACCCGTTCGACATGGGCGTGCTGCGCACCTTCCGTATGCCGGTGCAGCTCTGATGCTGGTTGCCAGTCCCTGGCGCAGCGCTGCGCGTACCGATCCGGGCAAGGTTCGGGCGCGCAACGAAGATGCTTTCCTCGACTGTCCACAGCAGGGGCTGTGGGTGGTCGCGGACGGCATGGGCGGTCATCAGGGTGGCGACATCGCCAGCCAGTTGATCGTCGCCAGCCTGGCGGAATTGCCGGTGGAGGACGACTTCGACGAACGCCTCAAAGGCATCCGCCAGTGCCTGCACTGGTTGAATCGCCGCCTGGGTCAGGAGTTGACCGTCACCGCCGGGCGCCATGACAGCATCATGGGCAGCACCGTGGTGGCGCTGCTGGTGGAAGGCAATCGAGCGGCCTGTATCTGGGCCGGCGACAGCCGTTGCTACCTGTGGCGCGGCCAGCGTTTGTATCAGCTGTCCAAGGACCATTCGCTGCAACAGCAACTGATCGACGAGCAAAACATGAGCGTCGAGGACGCCCGTGCGCATCCATCGGCCCATGCCCTGACCCGTGCGGTCGGGGCGGCTGATGTGCTGACGCTGGACGTGCTCGAACTCGAGGTTTACCCCGGCGATACGTTTCTGTTGTGCAGCGACGGTTTGTACCAAGGGCTCAGCAGCGATGCCTTGGGCAACGCCCTGAGCCTGACCGCGCCGCACGTTGCGCTGGAGCGTCTGTTCGACGGCGCCTTGCGTGGCTCGGCCCGGGACAACCTGACTGCCGTGGTGATCCGACAATGACCCAACTCATGCCGCCGCTCGACGACCTGCTGGTGACCGACGAGGAAGCCAATAACCTGACTTACTTTGCGTTTGCCAAATCTCATCAGGCGGAACCTGCGCTGGCGCCAACCAAGGCCAGCATCGGCGAAATGCCCGACGTGCTCGCAGGCCGTTACCGCATCGAGCGTCTGCTCGGTGCCGGCGGCATGGGCGCGGTTTACCGCGCACGGGACTTGCTGAGCGAGCAGTTCGGCGATCCCGACCCTTACATCGCGCTGAAAATCCTCAGCGAAGAATTTGCCGAATCGCCGGACGCCAGCGCCTTGCTCTACAGCGAGTTCGCCCTGACCCGACGATTGCGCCACGACAACGTGCTGCGCTTCCACACCTTTGAAGTGGACACCGACTGCCAGCGCGCCTTCATCACCATGGAACTCATGCGTGGGCTGACCCTGGATAAATTACTCTGCGAGCGCCCCCTGGGCCTGCCGTGGAAAGAACTGCGCGACATCGCGCTGCCGCTGCTCGACGCGCTGGCCTACGCCCACGCTCGCGGCGTGCTGCACGGCGACATGAAGCCAAGCAACGTGATGCTCAGCGAAGAAGGCGTGCGCCTGTTCGACTTCGGCCTCGGCCAGGCCGAAGAAGGCATCCTGCCCGGCCTGCCACACCTGAGCCGCGATCGCTTCAACGCATGGACCCCGGGCTACGCCGCACCGGAGCTGCTCGAAGGCCAACCGCTGTCGGCCAGTGCAGATGTCTACGGCGTGGCCTGCGTACTCTACGAATTGGCGGGCGGCAAACACCCGTTCCGCCGCTTGCCGTCGACCGAAGCCCGCGACGGCCACCTCGAACGCGAACTGCACGCTCCACGGAATCTACCGAAACACTGCTGGCCAGCCCTGCGAACGGCGCTGGCTTTCGATGCGGCCAAGCGCACCATCACCGCCGCCCAATTGCGTGACGCCCTGGGCGCCACTTCGTCTTTGCTGCAACGCCTGCGACTGCGGGCGTAACGGATGACTACCGAACAGGGAGCAAGCAATGTTCAACTCCGCTAACGAAACGCATTTCAGCCTCACAGTCGAAGACTATGCCGGCGACCTGCAAGTGCTGTCGTTCACCGGCACCGAAGGCATCAGCCAGCCGTATCGCTTCGACCTGGAACTGGTCAGCGAAAACCCCGACCTGGACCTGGAAAAGCTCCTGCACAAGCAGGCGTTCCTCGCATTCGACCCGAAAGGCAGCGGCATCCACGGCCAAATCTACCGCGTCGCCCAAGGCGATGCCGGCAAGCGCCTGACCCGTTACAAAATCTCCCTGGTGCCGCACCTGCAATACCTGCATCACCGCACCAACCAGCGCATCTACCAGCAGATGTCCGCGCCGAAAATCATCGCGCTGATCCTCGACGAGCACGGCATCAAGGGCAACGCCTACCGCTTCCAGCTCAGCCAGCCGTGCCCGGATCGCGACTACTGCGTGCAATACGACGAAACTGACCTGCACTTCGTCCAGCGCCTGTGCGAAGAGGAAGGCATTCACTACCACTTCCAGCACAGCGACAAAGCCCATCTGCTGGTCTTCGGCGACGACCAGACCGTATTCCCGAAGCTCGGCCAGCCAACCGCGTATGTGCAAGGCAGCGGCATGGTCGCCGACGAGCCCGTCATCAAAGGCTTCAAACTGCGCCTGGAAACCCGCACCGGCCGCGTCACGCGCCGCGACTACGACTTCGAAAAACCACGCCTGCAGCTCGAAGCCGCCTACAAACCCGACGGCGAAAGCACCGAACCGGATCTGGAAGATTACGACTACCCCGGCCGCTTCCTCGACCGCGCCCGCGGCAAATTCCTCAGCCAACGCGCCCTCGAACGCCACCGCGCCGACTACCAGCAAGCCGAAGGTCACGGCGACCAGACCAGGCTGATCAGCGGCCACTTCCTGGAAATGTCCGACCACCCGCGTACCGAGTGGAACGACCTCTGGCTGCTCACCGAAATCGTCCACGAAGGCAAACAACCGCAAGTCCTCGAAGAGTCCGTGACCAGCGACACCACCGACAACAAAGACGACTTCCACCAGGGCTATCGCAACCGCTTCCTCGCCACCCCATGGAACGTCTTCTACCGCCCCGCGCTGGAACACCCAAAACCCCGCGTCCTCGGCAGCCAGACCGCCATGGTCACCGGGCCCAAGGGCGAAGAAATCCACTGCGATCAGTACGGCCGCATCAAAGTGCAATTCCACTGGGACCGCGAAGGCCAGGCCGACGACAAAACCAGCTGTTGGATGCGCGTCTCTTCGAGTTGGGCTGGCGACCGTTATGGCGCCATCGCCATCCCGCGCATCGGCATGGAAGTGCTGGTGACCTTCCTCGAAGGCGATCCCGATCAGCCGCTGGTGACTGGGTGCCTGTATCACAAGGAAAATCAGGTTCCGTACGACCTGCCGGCGAACAAAACCCGCACCGTATTCAAAACCCTCAGCTCACCGGGGGGCGGCGGGTACAACGAACTGCGGATTGAAGACAAGAAAGGGGCCGAGCAGATCTTTATTCATGCCCAGCGCGATTGGGATGAAAACATTGAGCATGATCAGAAGATTCGGGTTGGGAATGAACGGCATGACACGGTGGAGAAGAACACCTACACCGAGCTGAAGGCTGAAGAACATCGCACCACGATTGCTGATCGCAAGGTTGAAACGCGGCTGGATGATCACCTGACGATTGGGCAGAACCAGCATGTGAAGTTGGGGACTGCGCAGCTGACTAGTGTTGGGAAAGAGATTCATCTGAAGGCTGGGGACAAGATTGTCATCGAAGCCGGGATGGAGCTGACAGTAAAAGCAGGTGGCAGCTTCATCAAGCTGGATGCGGGCGGGATTACGGTTGTTGGGCCAATAGTGAAAATTAATGCTGGCGGGTCGGCGGGGAGTGGGACCGGGATCGGTATTGTGTTACCAGGATTGCCGTTGATTGCGGATCAAGCTCGGGCTGGGAACGTACTGAAAAACGAGGCAGTAAAAAATTATTACGAGAAAGTTAAGTTTGTCACTAGTTCTGGCGATGCGGTCGAAGGCTTGAAAGCAGCATTCATTCTGCCTAGCACAACCTCCCCACTAATTTTCAGAAGCGACGCAGATGGGCATTCTCCACAAATTAAAGCGGAGTCAGTACAAACAGCTGAAGTCCATCTTGTTTGGGATGATTTTGGTGTCCCTGAAGGGGCAGATGACTTTGAACGGAGCCGAAAAAAATGAGCAGTGCACCCAGCCCTGTGGCGAAAGTCGAGATTAACAAAGCCAAATCTGATCCTCCACAGGAGGTTGAAGTTAACTGCGGGCACTTGTGGTCCTTGGCACAGTCTGAGGCGATAAAGCGACTGAGTACCTACCGAAAGGAGTTCCACCTGTTCGGTGATCAAAAATGGATGTTGGAGTGTGACTTTAGTACTCGCGCTGCTCGTATAGCGGGTGTATATGCTTCCTTCTATTTGGAGACGGAGTCTGGAGGGAATGAAGCATTTAAGGGACGATTTTATTGGATGGGATTGGCCGCCTTCGCGAGTAAACAGGTAATGTGCGGGCTCGATTTTACAAAATTGGTCACTTATGCATGGCCTATAACTAAACCAGCGGTCGATATTGGTAAAAATGGCCTCGGTAAGGGTAATTTCTGGTTGTTTCAAGATATATTTTGTTGGCACTGGTTCTATAGCCAGTATCCAAAAAAATTTGAAAAGTGCTCAAGTGCCCGCAACATTGACAAGTTTGAAGTGCAAATCAAGAATGCTGTAAGAGCGTTGCCTTGGGCGCAGGAATCCATAGGTGTTATCGATAATTTCAAAATAAAAGATGAAATAACTGACGCTTTTTTAAATGTAAGTAAGGCAGAAGAGAAACCGCCTGGCAAAGAGAGGCAGGGTTTCCAGTACAAATCATTGATTGCGACAGCCAATCATGAACAGTTAAATATTCTTCAACCTCTTATATACGAAGATCCGGTTTTCAAGAAAATTCTTGATGTTCAGAAAGCATCGGAAGGAGTACCGCTCATGCCTCTTCGCTCAGCCGCATTTTCAACGGCTTGTGATGTAAAAGAGCCGGACTTGAGAGAACAGATGGATGCTGGTGATTTGTACAGCGCGCAAAATCGGATGGATTTTATTCAGCTGATTGCCGATAAATACCATGGTCTTATGATAAATAGAAAAGGATATATGGAAGGCATGATTGCTGAGATTTCCGGGTGGAGAAATAGAACTTGAAGTGGTACTGGATATTGCCGTTTTTATGTCTCGTTGGATGCGATAGCGCCGAAAATGAAGGTGTGAGTAAAATGAATACTGAAGCAGTAAAGATGAATGTTGAACTAGGCGCTCCGGTTGAAGCCTTGTTGGCGAAAAGCCCTTTGAAGTTTTCTTCTGATTGTTTAGATGCCGTCAATATGTGCTGGTACGAAATCAGGCGCGGAGGTAAGGATCAGGCATTAATGAATGTGACTGTAGTTCAGCCTGAGAGTATGTTTGAAATAGAAAAAGTTGTAGGCCTTGCTGTTGTTGTGGATAGCGAAGTTACTACGAATGTCGAAGAGTTCGTCGTGACACTTCGTGGATTACCAGACAACAGTTCCCATGAAGATAACAAAAAGCTTATCTATAAACTGATAACTGATCTTAAAGCGTCGGGCTGGAGAAAATACTATTTCCCATCTGATCCGAGGATTTCTGGTTCGGAGCTGGATAAGTTTGACTGGAAGAGCAGCGTATTCGGAGAAACCCCGCTCAGTCATCCGCGGTTTGATCCTGATCACGAAATGAGTTTGCCTGACTGGTTGGCAGGTGATGGGTTTTATGACTGGTATATGTATAGCGGTCAATACGTTACTCATGTGAAAGTACAGAGAAGAAACTCAGCTGATGATCCGTCTCGGACGGGTGTCTATCTTATTAAGATAGAGTTCAAATCTCTGGATAACTTTTGGAGGACGGACTTCGAGGAGGGCGTTAGACCAAGATGGAAAGAATTATTTCCTGCTCATTTACAGCAGCTTCTCAAGCGTCGTTCGGAAACAGAGATTCGAGCTGAAGCCGCCGGGGTAAAAATTGATGCAAGCTACAAAGCTCCGGAAATGGAGCAGATTAACTAAGCAAAAAAATGCGGGGCGCAATTAAAGTGAGGGCGGATTTATTTAATTGTGCTCGCCATTTTGTGGGGTGGTCGGTTTATGGCTATTTGGGGGCGATAAAGGGGCGGGGCTGTTATGTGCGTAAGGCACAAATAGATCTGTCCCCTTTGGCTTTGAAAACTGAGAGCTATGCAGAGCGTCGCACGCATTTTACTGAAATTTATCAGGTATTCTCCCAATGATTCGTAAATCTGATTACGCTACACTATTTGCATCAACTATCTTGCTTGTGGCAGTTCCGGTTGCTTGGGCGGGAGAAAGTAATGGAGTGCCTGCCAGTTCTAAAATTCTCAAATCTTTAAATGTGAATTTGATAGATGGGTTAAAGGATCAAAAGCTTTTGGTCCTGAAAGCGGAGCCAGGTGATGAAACACAACAGCTACTTGTAATCGCTGATGGGACTAAGCCGTCTGTGATCGTGGAGTCAAAATTAGCGTTACCAATAATAAAAAATACATATTCTCCTGCTAGCTACGATGGGTTTGATGTTGGTACTTTTACCGCAACGAAAAATGTTATCAATGCTGTGGATGTACAAGGTGAAACTGTTTCGTTGAAATACGCGTCTGTAAGTCCAGGAGAATATCTGTATTTAAAAACAACTGAAGAAGATAATGCGAAATATAATTTCAATTTACAGTTTCAGTATGATCTTCAATCGAAAAAAATGGTTCTTAAGAATTTGCTCCTTGTGACAAATAACGAAGCGTGTGACCGGTCGCTGTTAGGTGTGTACGCGTTACCGCTAGGTCGTTTTAGCTCGAAGTCGTTAGATGAATTTAATGGTGCTGATGCCTTCGAGTACTTGAAAACGCTGCACATAGAAAGTCAGTCTGAAAAAGGCAGTCGCGAAAAGCTTATGCCGGTCGATGTTAGCGATAATTTTGATAAGGCACTTGCGGCTTATAAGCAAGGTAATAAAGAGCAATTTAATGAGTTGATGGGTTACTTTATTGCTGGTGGTAGCGAAGACTCTATTTGCGCGCCTGAGACCTATGTTGTAGGCAAATACTATTTTTCAAAAAATCCAGGATGGTCGAATGATCTCGGATTTTTATTTGAACAGTCAGGTCATTATGGTGAGGCGGTTGAGCTGCTGAGTTATGTTGTTGTAAACAATCCAGATAGGATCGTCGCTTATTTAAATTTGGCTGATAGTTATTGGGGGGTTGGCAGAAAGGAGTTGGCTGCGGAAAACTACAAAAAATATCACTCGCTTATGGTCAAGTCTGGAAAGACTGAAAAAATTCCAAAACGGGTAATTGAACGAAGCTGAGCAGTATCGAGAAGGGGCGGATTTATTTATAGCTCTAAATGTGCTCTATAAATAAACTCGCCCCTTATACTGTTATCTCAATGGGTAATGAGTTTCGGTTGCTAACGATCAAAGAGTTGTAATCGCCGCTGCTTGATTAAGGATGATTAGATGAACCCTTTTTTCATTCGGCCCGTGCCGAGTGTTTTTTTACTTTTATCTCTGGCTTGCGCCTGCTTACTCGGATCAGTAATCGTCTTTCCTACTCAATCGGCGTTGGCCAAAAACCAGCAAACTGTCGAGGAAATGCATTCGCCGGTGGTGTCGGCTTATGCCCAGGAAACCTGCAACCACGAAAGTTTTACCAATCCCGATTTGATCCTTTGCGGTCAGCAAAGCCTCGAAAAAGTCGATGCCTTGTTGAATGAGCAATACAAGAAAGCAATGGCCAGTTTGTCTCCCGCAGACAAGAAGCAACTGACCGATGTACAAAGAAAGTGGGTGCGCTTTAAAGAAGCGTATTGCGAGGATATCTACCAGTCCGCTTTGCCGGGAGCGGAAGCGCCTATCGAAAATCTTGCGTGTTTGGCACGTGCAACCAATGCCCGGTTGGGCGAGCTCATTTATCTACAGACAGGGCTGCCAAATGATGGCTTTTACAAAGCTGCATCGTTGATGGCAGGGCAGGATCGCGAAAGCGGCTTGAAGGCCTCGATCAATCTGCTGGGAGGGAGTGAATTCGACGACCCGATTTGGAAGCAATATGCGGACGGGCAGTGCGATATGAGTTTCCGTCTGTTACGGGAAGACCTCGCCTATTGCGCTGTCCGAATGCGCTTTCAGTTGCCCATGAACCGCTAAAGGAATGACCGGTTTGAAATTTTTGTCTTCGTTTTTTTTACCCCTGCTAATCCTTTGTCCGCTGGCGGCTCACAGCGAAGTCACAACAGAGGTCTATTGCTTCCGTTCGCAGGAAGGCAAAAGCATCAATTTTGAGTTCAGAACCTATTACGACTCGGTCGCCAAGTGGGGTGGGGCGGGGGTTAAGTACAGCAAATCGAAGAAGGCCATTGCTCTTGTCCATCGGAACACTGAGCATGAAGTCATGACTGAAGATGGGCCCTATCAGTTCACGACGACGTGGATAGAAGTGGCTGACGGTGCGCTGACGGGGGAGTATGAAATGGTCAGTCAGGGTGCCCGGATTTATGGAATGACTTATATGAACTATAAATCCGGAAAGAAGTATTCGTTTGAGCAAGATATCAGTATGGATTCGCCACCAGAGACTGGTTGTCAGTGGTGAGTCAGGGATCATCAAGAAAGGGGACTTAACGTCCCCTTTTTCTATTCGCGGTTCCGCTACACCTTCGCCCGATGCTCCGCCGGATCCGGCGAATCAATATGATCCAGCGCTCGCTCCACTAACAGATGCACACCGACCGCCATTCTGCTGAGTGCCAGTGCGACGGAGCGACGTGAGCCTTCTACGCTGTCGGCCAGGTCGGCGGCGATGGCGCTGATGGACAGCAGGTCTTCCGAAGCGTTGGCCAGGATTGTTTCGGTGTGGAGGTCGGGAGCGACGATGAAGAGATCGCCATTGCGACGTTTAGGTTTTTTATCCGCAGGTGCGCCGAGGTGAAGATCTAGGGCGCGCTCGGCGGCTTCGTGGAGTTTTTTCGAATCGAAGGATTCGTAGGGGGATGTGTCTTCGTGTTCTGGAGGATTGGGTGTTGGCTTGATCATTGGTATGTCCCGATATGTGTTTTGGATGTGACTGTGTCCTCTTCGCTTGCATTCGAATGAGGGTGGCAGCCGTGCGCAGGTGTGCAAGACCGGGCATATCGGACCCCGGCAGACCCCAAAGGGACCTCCCACGCACAGCCGCCATAAATCGTTTACAGCGAGCATGAAAACGCTCGATGTTCGGATCGGCGATTGTGCGGCGATATGTACCGGACTTGCACGTCCGTGTCACCGTTTTTGCGGTAACGAACAAAGACTATCGGTGAAGCCCAGGGCTGCCTAGTTCACGAACAGCACCGCGTGTTGAAGGAAATATCCGATGGACTCGAGCGTAGAAAGATCAAAATATCTTCGCTTTTAAACAGTTGGTTTCGTCAATGACTTGGTAGTCATCAGCGTCAAAAAGACCTGCATCTTCTTCTAACGCAACCAGACAGTGGCGTTCTTGCTTGAAGCCGCTACACTGCGCCGGCCGTTCATTTTCCTTTTGAGGCTGTGCGCATGAAATTTCGTTTTCTTCTGTGGATGCTGGGTTTGTTGATGGGTAAGGCCAGTCGGACTAATCCTGCGTTTCAGCAGCAGTTGGGTGACAAGGAATTGGTGTTTCAACTACAGACCCTGGACGGGAAGGTGGCGCGGCATTTCTTTGTGAAGGATCAACGCATCACCAGTAAGTCCGGCGTGTATGCCGAGCCGGCGTTTGCGATCGCGTTCAAGGATGCGGCGTATGGCTTTGCCACGATGCAGGCGAAGAACAAGCAGTTGGCGTTTATGACGGGGATTCAGGACAAGTCGATTCAGATCAAGGGCAATCCGGCGCTGGTGATCTGGTTTCAGGGGTTGACCAAGTATTTGAAGCCTAGGAAGGCTAAGGCTAAAGCCAAGGTTTGAGGTGGTCAGGTAGACCGAGTTGAATTCTTCGCGAGCAAGCCCGCTCCCACATTTGATCGAGTGTGGGAGCGGGTTTTTTTATGCTTGGCTGAATTGCGAAGCCAGTTCGCGCAGCAGGACTTCAGCTTCGAGGACTTTACTCACGACGTCGTTGGCTTTGTCGCGGCTCAGGCCTACGCGCTCCAGCAAGGCATCAGGGATGTCTTCATCCGGCCCAGAGCCGATGCCGCGGCTGCGCAGCAGGCGTACGGCCAGGCAGACGAGGTTCGGGTATTCAGCGTAGGCGCCGTCGTAGGTTGGGTCGTGCTGGAAGCGCAGCGCCGTGGCGAGTTCTTCGGGCATGTCCCAGTAGCGCATCAGCCACGAACCGATCTGTTCGCGGCTGATGCCGAGCAGGTGTTGCTCGACGTAGCTGTGGCACAGGTGCTGGTTGACTTCCAGGTGGCGGCAGATCAGCGAGAAGTGCGGCGGGAAGACGTGGGCCAGCAGCAAGTAGCCGAAGTTGTGCAGCAGGCCGGCGAGGTAGGTCAGGCCGGCTTCCGGGCGCTGGGCGCGCGGCATGGCGCGGGTCAGGCCTTCGATGACGGCGGCGGTGTAGATCGACTGCTGCCAGTACGGCGTGGCGTGTTGCGGGTGATCCTTGGGCAGGCTCAGGGTTTTGCCCAAGGCCAGGCCCAGCGCGAGGTTGATCACCAGGTCGAAACCCAGGACCCGCACAATCGCGTCTTCTACTGAGCGAATCTTGCCCGGTGAGGCGTAGTACGGCGACGCGGCCCAGCTGACGACTTGCGCGGCCAGCGCCGGGTCGGTTTCGACGACGCCGGTGATGTCGTCAATGGTGGCGTTGGGGTCGACGCGCAGCTTGATGATTTTCTGTGCGGTCTCGGCCAGCGGCGGAATCTCGATGGTCTCTTCCAGGCGTTGCTGGATGCGTCGCGCGGTGAACACTTGGACGGCCTGGGTGATTTCCTTGCGGTCATCGTCGGGGCGGTCGAGGTTGGGGCGGATGCTGGTCAGGTTCTCGCCGAAGTTGGCGGCGCTGGCCTTGGTCAGCATGGTCTTGAAATCTTCGCTGGTGATTTCCAGCAGCAGGCCCGGCTCGCCCG
Source organism: Pseudomonas sp. 3296 (assembly GCF_031456615.1). Classification (NCBI taxonomy): domain Bacteria; kingdom Pseudomonadati; phylum Pseudomonadota; class Gammaproteobacteria; order Pseudomonadales; family Pseudomonadaceae; genus Pseudomonas; species Pseudomonas sp. 3296. Next base: position 531,529 of record NZ_JAVDUY010000002.1, on the reverse strand, counting down.
AGTTGATCAGCAACTTCGGTTGGCGCAGCAGGCTTTCTTCGTACAGGCACGGCGAACTGGTCAGCGCCGGCAGGCCGGGCAGCAGGCTCAGGCTGTGTTTGCCGAGCATTTTCACCAGGCGTTCGGTGGGTACGGCAGTGAGGCGGCGGCCGGTCAGTTCGGCGAGGCGATTGAGGTCCAGCAATTGGCTTTGTGGGAACAGCACCATCAGCGCGCCGACGGCGTCGTCCAGCAACACAGCCTGTACTTTGCGCGAGGCGTTCAAGCCGTGGTGGTCCAGCACTTCTTCGTAGGCAATGCCCAGCTTGCCCAGCAGCAACCGAATAACAGACGGAGCGTGCAGGGGTTCCGGGGCGAGGGCAGCTTCAGTCATGGTCTGTATCCGTATTCAAACAATTGCAGGAGTATAACCAGCTTGTTTAAAAGCATCGTCCCCAAACTGCGACGGTGCTCACACTTGGCCGTATTGCTGCCCATGGCGCAGCCAGCGGTCGAGCAGCGGGCTGACGTGGTCCGGCCAGCGCTCCAGCAATGCCTGGGCGGCGTCGCGCACGGCGGGCAATAAATCGGCATCACGCATCAGGTCGGCGACCTTGAATTGCAGCAGGCCGGTCTGGCGCGTGCCGAGCATTTCGCCGGGGCCGCGCAGTTCGAGGTCCTTTTCGGCGATGACAAAACCGTCGTTGGTTTCACGCATGATACCGAGCCGTTGACGACCGATTTGCGACAGCGGCGGATGGTAAAGCAGCACGCAATGGCTGGCCGCGCTGCCTCGACCGACACGGCCACGCAACTGGTGCAATTGCGCGAGGCCGAGGCGTTCAGGGTTTTCGATGATCATCAGGCTGGCGTTCGGGACGTCGACGCCGACTTCGATCACGGTGGTCGCAACCAGCAGTTGCAGGTTGCCGGCCTTGAATTCGGCCATCACGGCGGCTTTTTCCACCGGCTTCATACGGCCGTGAATCAGCCCGACCTTCAACTCGCCGAGGGCGGCGGTGAGGTCTTCGTAAGTGGTTTCGGCGGCCTGGCAGGTCAGCTCTTCCGACTCTTCAATCAGCGTGCACACCCAATAGGCCTGACGCCCTTCGGCGCAGGCGCCGCGCACCCGTTCGATGACTTCAACGCGTCGGGTGTCGGTGATCAACACAGTGTTGACCGGCGTCCGGCCGGGCGGCAGTTCGTCGAGGATCGAGGTGTCGAGGTCGGCGTAGGCGCTCATGGCCAGCGTTCGTGGAATCGGTGTGGCGGTCATGATCAGTTGATGCGGGCACATGCGCCCGCCGACGCCTTTCTGCCGCAACGCCAGACGCTGCTGCACGCCGAAGCGGTGTTGTTCGTCGATGATCACCAGGGCGAGGTTCTTGAACTGCACTTCGTCCTGGAACAGCGCGTGGGTGCCGACCACCATCGGCGTGCCGCTGGCGATCTGTTCCAGCGCGGCCACGCGGTTCTTGCCCTTGAGTTTGCCGGCCAGCCACGCGACTTCAATGCCCAGCGGTTCGAGCCAGCGCTTGAAGGTGATGAAATGCTGCTCGGCGAGGATTTCGGTGGGCGCCATCAAGGCAACCTGATAACCGGCCTCCAGCGCCTGAAGCGCGGCGAGGGCGGCGACCACGGTTTTGCCCGCGCCGACGTCGCCCTGAATCAGCCGCAGCATCGGTTCGTGCTGGCTCAGGTCGTAGGCGATTTCGTTGCCGACCCGTTGCTGGGCGCCGGTTGGCGTAAAGCCCAGATTGGCCAGATATTGGGCCGGCAGTCGGGTGGCTTTCGGCATGGCCGGCGCGCGCAGGGAACGCATGCTTTCGCGCAGACGTTGCTGGGACAGCTGATGGGTCAGGAGTTCTTCGAAGGCCAGACGGTGCTGCGCCCAGTGATGGCCGAGGGCGAGTTCATCGACATCGGCGTCGGCGGGCGGGTGATGCAGGTAGCGGATCGCATCGGCCAGCGGTGCCAGCTGATAGTCCCGGGCCAGTTCGGTCGGCAGCCAGTCGGGCAGACTGGTCGGGCCGAGCATGGTCAGGGTTTGCATGCATAACTGGCGCAAACGCTGCTGGGTCAGGCCTTCGGTGAGCGGGTACACCGGGGTCAGGGTTTCATCCACCGGCGGCGGCTCGTCACCGGTAATGGCGCGGTATTCCGGGTGGTAGATTTCCAGACCCGACGCACCGGGCCGCGCTTCGCCGTAGCAGCGAATCCGCGTGCCGCGTTTGAGGCCTTCTTTCTGTGCATTGCTGAAATGGTAGAAGCGCAGGCTGAGCCCGCCGGTGCCGTCTTGCAGGCGCACGACGAGGCTGCGGCGACGGCCCATGACCACGTCGGCACCGCTGACGGTGCCTTCGATCACGGCATCTTGCCCCGGTCGCAAATGGCCAATCGGGACCACGCGAGTGCGGTCCTGATAGCGCAGCGGCAGGTGAAACAGTACGTCCTGAAGATTCTCCAGGCCGACCTTGGCCAGCTTCTCGGCCATGGCCTCGCCGACACCCTTGAGTGCCGTCACCGACACTTGCGACAACTCGGTCATGACAGCAACTTACGCCGCCACCACCGGCACGGACGGCTTGGCCACCGAGCACAGGCGAATGGAGTCAGCGAGGATTTCAATCGCCTTCGGCCGCGGGAAGCTGGCGCGCCAGGCGATGGCCACGGTGCGGAACGGCACCGGCGGCGTCAGTGGGCGCACTTCGATCACGCCGGGGGCGTAGTGATGGCTGTCGACGGCCGACAGTGGCAGGATCGAGATGCCGAGGCCGGAAGCGACCATGTGGCGAATGGTTTCCAGGGAGCTGGATTCCACTGTGGTGTGCTTGGCGCCGTCGTTGCCTTTGGTCAGGGTCGGGCAGGCTTCCAGCACTTGATCGCGGAAGCAGTGGCCTTCGCCGAGCAGCAGGAGGCTCTTGTCGTTGAGCAGGCTGGCGTCGATGGATTCTTTTTGGGTCCACGGGTGCTGGGCCGGCATCAGGACGTAGAACGGCTCGTCGTAGAGCTGCAGGGTCAGGACGTCGGCTTCGTTGAACGGCAGGGCGATGATGATCGCGTCGAGCTCGCCGTTGCGCAGTTTGTCGCGCAGCACGTGGGTGAAGTTTTCTTCGATGTACAACGGCATCTGCGGGGCGACCCGGTGCAGTTGCGGAATCAGGTGCGGGAACAGGTACGGGCCGACGGTGTAGATGGCGCCGACTTTCAGCGGGGCAGTCAGCTGGTTTTTACCGGCCTGGGCCAGTTCGCGGATGCCTTGGGCCTGTTCCAGGACTTTTTGCGCCTGGGCCACGATGCCTTCACCGACCGGGGTCAGGCGCACGGCGCTCTTGCTGCGCTCGAAAATCAGCACACCGAGTTCGTCTTCAAGCTTTTTCACGCCCACCGACAGGGTCGGCTGACTGACGTGGCAACGCTCGGCCGCGTGGCCGAAATGCTGCTCTTGGGCGAGGGTAACGATGTAGCGTAATTCTGTGAGAGTCATAGCAAGCGTCCATGAAGTTGCGCGCCAAGCATAACGGCTGCAATCGATAGACGCACGTTATCAGAGTGAGTGTGTTGAGTGACACCGGGTAATGCGTGTTTGCCGCTGGCAGATACGCGAAAGGCACCTTTCGGTGCCTTATCGCGGACATTCCTGCTGGGGGAGAACCCTGTGGGAGCGAGCTTGGCTCGGTATTGCTTCTAGCGGCGGCGTTTGTCTATGGAATACAGGAACGGGGCCGTGATTTCGATAGTGCCGTTGGTGAGCATGTCAGCCGGTGGCTTGGGCAGCGGCTGGGCGTCACGGATCATTTGCAAGGTGGCGCGGTCCAGATCGGAATTGCCGGAAGGGCTCTCCAGTTGGAATGACAACACATTCCCTTGCGCATCCACGACAAAGCGCAAACGGTTTACGCCTTCCTTGTTCCGCAGCCGTGCAGCGTCCGGGTATTTCTTGTGTTTGGCGAGGTGAGCGAGCAATTCGCTTTGCCAGCTGGCCTTGGCAGCCTGCTGCGCCGGCGATGGACCCGGTGCCGGTTGTGCGGATTGTTCGGTAGGCGCCTGAGTCGGTTGCGCGTCGCTCGGTTTTGCCTCGGACGGCTTTTCCTTCGGCGGCTCCGGCTTCTTCTCCACTGGCTTGGGCGGTTGCGGCTTGGGCTTGGGCTTGACCGGCTTGGGCACGGCAATCTCGGCTTTCGGCGCTTCAGCCAGTTTCGGGATCGGCAATTCTTCCACCGGGGCCGGTGGCTGCGGCGGCGTGATGACCTTCGGCGGCGCAGGCGGTGGCGGTGCCGGGACCGGTGCCAGCTCAACCATCATGGCCTGCGGCGGCAATTCGATCGGCGGGCGCGACGTCCAGTTCAGCGCCAGCGCGATGGCCAGTGCATGAACGCCCAGCACCACGGCCAGGCTCGCGCTGTAACGCGTCAGTTTATGGCGCGTCGTGATCATTTCTTGACTGCCGACTCAAGCCCGACCAGCCCCACCTTCAGGTAACCGGCGGAGCGCAGGTTGTCCATCACGCTCATCAGGTCGCCGTAATCCACACCTTTATCGGCCTGGAAGAAGATCGTTGTGTCTTTCTTGCCCTTTGTCTTGGCGTCCAGTGTGGCGCCGAGGGCTTCGGCCTTCACTTCGTCTTCACCGAGGAACAGGCGCTGGTCAGCCTTGACGCTGAGGAACACCGGTTTCTCTGGTCGCGGCGCCGGCTTGGCGGTGGAGGCGGGCAGGTCGACCTTGATGTCCACGGTGGCCAGCGGGGCGGCCACCATGAAGATGATCAACAGCACCAGCATCACGTCGATGAACGGAGTGACGTTGATCTCGTGGTTCTCGGCCAGATCGTCGTCTGCGCCTTCTCTCAAATGCAAGCCCATGGCGGATTACCCTACTTTGACCATGTGCGGTTGCATGGAGCGCTCGGTGGTTGGCAGGTGATCGAGGTCACGGCTGACCAGCAGCAGGACTTCAGCCGAAGCGTCGGACACTTGAGCCTTGTAGCCGGCGATGGAGCGGGCGAAGACGTTGTAGATCACTACGGCCGGGATGGCGGCAACCAGACCCAGCGCGGTCGCCAGCAGGGCTTCGGCGATGCCGGGTGCGACAACGGCGAGGTTGGTGGTCTGGGTTTTTGCGATGCCGATGAAGCTGTTCATGATGCCCCACACGGTGCCGAACAGGCCCACGAACGGCGCGGTGGAACCGATGGTGGCGAGGACGCCGGTGCCGCTGCTCATGTTGCGACCGCACGCCGCGACCAGGCGCTCGAGGCGGAAGGCAACACGTTCCTTGATGCCTTCTTTCTCGCGGCTGTTGACCGACAGGCGCATTTCTTCCAGGGCGTCATGCACCAACAGGTTGGCGAGGGTGCCTTGCTGGGTGGCGCTCGCGCTGGCTTCTTTAAGGGTGGTGGCTTTTTTCAGGTGGACGATTTCGCTGCGCAGGCGACGCTTGGCGCCCATCAGCTCAAGGCCTTTGGCGATCCAGATGGTCCAGGTGATGATCGAAGCAATGGCCAGACCGATCATCACGATTTTCACGATAATATCGGCGTTCTGGTACATGCCCCACGGCGACAGGTCGTGGGCCATGCCCAGGGAGTTGTCAGCTTCGAGCACTTCAGGGGCGTCTTCAGCAGCGACAGCCTGAGCCGGATCGGTCGCGGTTGGCGCGGCGACAGGGGGCGCGTGATCGGCGAGTGCTGGAGTCGCGGCGGCAACCGGCGTGGCCGGTGCTTGTGCGTCAGCGAATGCGGCGGTCGGCGCGAGCATCAGGCTCAGCAGCAGAGCGGCCACTGCGCTCCAGGCGCGAGGTCGTTTGGTTGGCGAAGCGGAGAATTGATTGCGTGTCATGCTGGCCGGACCTGAGAGAAAAAGACGGTTAATGTTCTTCCAGGCCTCGCGAGGCCGAGAACAAAAGTGGCGTGTATTATTGCAATTAATTCTTGTTAACAAAAGTAATAGAGTCTCTTTTTTTCCTGCATTACTAGCCGCTCGTCTTGTGCCGGCGCTAGTCTGTGGCTTTCCGATAGGAGTTTTTCGATGTCCACACCCTCAGTTTTGATCGCCGGTTGCGGTGATGTCGGCAGTCGCCTGGCCACGCAATTGGTGGCTGGCGGGTGGGAGGTCCATGGCCTGAGACGTGACGTTTCACGCCTGCCCGAGGGCGTCATTGGCGTTGCCGGCGACTTGTTCAAAGAGGACTGCCCCGAAACCTGGCCTATCGGCGCGGTGGATTACCTGGTGTATTGCGCGGCGGCTACCGATCACGATGAAGCCGGTTATCGCGCTGCTTATGTGCAGGGCTTGCAGCATGTGCTGGAGTGGCTGAACGACTACGGCCAAGAGCCGGAACGGCTGCTGTTTGTGTCCAGCAGCAGTGTGTATGGCCAGAAGGAGGGCGAGTGGGTCGACGAGACTTCGCCGACCGTTGCGACCGGTTATTCGGGTCGATTGATGCTGGAGGCGGAGCAGGTGGCACTGCAAAGCGGCATCCCGGCGAGCATTTTGCGCTTGACCGGCATCTACGGGCCTGGCCGCGAATGGCTGCTGACTCAGGTTCGCCGCGGTTATCGCGTGGCCGTCGATCCACCGTTGTACGCCAACCGTATTCACGCGGACGATGCGGCGGGGTTGATGGCGCATTTGCTGGAAGCGGATCGTCGTGGTGTGGCGCTGGATAACGTCTATATCGGCGTCGATGATGCGCCTGCACCGTTGGCCGAAGTGGTGGGCTGGTTGCGCGAGTATCTGGGCGTGACGCAGTGGGATGAAGACTCGAGCGTGCGGCGCACGGGCAGCAAGCGTTGCAGTAATGCGCGGGCCAAAGCCTTGGGCTGGACGCCGAAGTACCCAAGTTTTCGCGAAGGCTACGCCGCCATCCTGGAAGGCCGTTGCTAACTTCCGGTCACACTAAACCAAATGTGGGAGCGGGCTTGCTCGCGAAAGCGGTGTAACAGTCAACGATGATGTTGAATGTTACGGCCCCTTTCGCGAGCAAGCCCGCTCCCACATTTGATCTTCGTTGTAGCTGAGATCGGGTTACTGCTTTTCCAGCAACCACTTGCGATCACCCGGGGTGAACTGCGGCATTTCGTCAGCCTGTGCGGTGTTCACCGCCTGGAAAATTTCCAGCTCCTTGCCCTTGCGCGCAAAGATCCAGGTGTTGCCTTGGCCGTTCAGTTGCAGCCACATGTTGTCGTTGCCGCCGCTCATCGACGCGCAATCGCCCGCCAGGCACAAGGCATAGCGGTCTGCGCCGGGCAGGCCGGCCACCTGGCCGTCGGCCTGGAATTGCACGGTATTGCCTTCACCCGGGCCGCTGACAATATTCCAGCTGCCACCCATGTAATCCGTATACAGCGCGCGTTCGAAGCTCGCGCCCACCGGTGCACCTTCCGGTACCTGGATCTGCGCGCGGTCGAAGACCTGGGCGGGTTCGCTATCGAGTGCTGCCTGGCGCAGTTGCTTGCCGTCGCGTTTCAACTCACTAGCGGAACTGCCATAAAACTCGATTTTCCAGGCGCCGGACTCTTCGCCCAGCAGCTTGCCGTCGACGTTTTCAAAACCGTTGGTGTAGCGGGCCTGACCGGCCTTGGTGTTGACGTCCCATTCCAGGTTCGGGCCATAGGCCTGGAGCGCTTCGCGCAGGGGAGCGCCTTTGGCGGCAGCATCGATCGCCACCTGATTGATCCAGGTGCCGCTGATGTCACGATCGGCAGGGTTGCTGGCACAACCGCCCAAGAGTAGGGCGACCAGCGAGAGGGCTAGCGCATGGCGCATGGTGGAATCCTTTCAAGACAAGATCGGCGCAGCCTTTAAGAAGGCTGCGCCGGACGCATTACTCGATGACCAGAATGGCATCCATCTCAACTTGCGAACCCTTTGGCAGGGCAGCCACGCCGATGGCGGCACGGGCAGGGTAAGGCTGGTCAAAGTACTTGCCCATGATCTCGTTGACCTTGGCGAAGTGGCTCAGGTCGGTGAGGAAGATGTTCAGCTTGACGATGTCTTTGAACGAACCACCGGCCGCTTCGGCCACGGCTTTGAGGTTCTCGAACACCTGGACAGTCTGGGCTTCGAAGCCTTCAACCAGTTCCATGGTTTTTGGGTCCAGAGGAATCTGACCCGACATGTAAACAGTGTTGCCAGCCTTGATCGCCTGGGAGTAAGTACCGATGGCAGCCGGGGCCTTGTCGCTGGTGATAACAGTCTTGGTCATGAATGACTCCTTGTAAGAGTGGGCTTTACGCACGCATGCGGGTGATGCGAATCACCCCGGTCAAGGCACGCAGTTTCTTGATCACGCGAGCCAGGTGCACGCGGTCGTGCACGCTGACCACCAGTTGGACCACGCTGATGCGACCATCGCGTTCGTCCATGCTGATTTTTTCGATATTGCCGTCGGCCGCGTTGACGCTGCTGGCCAGCAGGGCGATCAGGCCGCGCTGATGTTCCAGCTCGACGCGCAGCTCGACGTTGAATTCGCCGGTGACATCCTTGGCCCACGAGAGCTGGATGCATTTTTCCGGGTTGTGGCGGATTTCGCTGATATTGCGGCAGTTGTCCAGGTGCACAACCATGCCTTTGCCTGCGGACAGGTGGCCGACAATCGGGTCGCCCGGGATCGGCGTGCAGCACTTGGCGTAACTGAGAACCAGGCCTTCGGTGCCGCGAATCGCCAGCGGACCTTCCGGACTTGGCAGCTGTTCGCCTTCGCCAAGCAGGCGGCGGGCGACCACGTAAGCCATGCGATTGCCCAGGCCGATGTCTTCGAGCAGGTCTTCGATCAGTTCGAGGCGGTACTCGGCCAGCATCGCCGTAACTCGCTCGGGCTGGATTTTTTCCAGCGAACTGTCGAAGCCGTTCAGCACCTTGTTCAGCAGGCGTTCGCCGAGGCTGATGGATTCGGAGCGGCGTTGCAGTTTCAGTGCATGGCGGATGTGTGTCCGCGCCTTGCCCGTGACCACGAAGTTGAGCCACGCCGGGTTCGGCCGGGCACCGGGAGCGCTGACGATCTCGACCGTGGAGCCGCTTTGCAGCGGTTCGGACAGCGGTGCGAGGCGACGATTGATCCGGCAAGCGATGCAGCTGTTGCCCACGTCCGTGTGCACCGCGTAAGCGAAGTCGACCGCCGTGGAGCCTTTGGGCAGCTCCATGATCCGGCCTTTGGGCGTGAACACGTAGACCTCGTCCGGGAACAGGTCGATCTTCACGCTCTCGATGAATTCCAGCGAGTTGCCGGCCCGTTGCTGCATTTCCAGCACGCCTTTGACCCACTGGCGAGCGCGGGCGTGAGTGCCTTTTGGCTGCTCGTCGCCGCTGGATTTGTACAGCCAATGGGCGGCGATGCCGTTGTTGGCCATCTCTTCCATTTCACGGGTGCGGATCTGAATCTCGATCGGAACGCCGTGCATGCCGAACAACGTGGTGTGCAATGACTGATAGCCGTTGGCCTTGGGGATCGCGATGTAATCCTTGAAACGACCCGGCAACGGTTTGTACAAATTATGCACAGCGCCCAGCACGCGGTAGCAGGTGTCGACCTTGTCGACGATGATCCGGAACGCATAGACGTCCATGATCTCGTTGAACGCCCGACGCTTGCCGCGCATTTTTTTGTAGATGCCGTAGAGGTGTTTCTGGCGACCGCTGACCTCGCCCTGAATGCCGTCGACGGCCAGGCAGTGGCTGAGGGATTCTTCGATCTTGTTGACGATTTCCTTGCGGTTGCCCCGGGCGCGCTTGACGGCCTGGTTGATCCGCGCGGAACGCATCGGGTGCATGGCCTTGAAGCCGAGGTCTTCGAATTCTATGCGGATGGCGTGCATGCCCAGCCGGTTGGCAATGGGCGCATAGATTTCCAGGGTTTCCTTGGCGATCCGCCGGCGTTTTTCACCGGACAGGACTTCCAGCGTGCGCATGTTGTGCAGGCGGTCGGCGAGCTTGACCAGGATCACGCGAATGTCGCGTGCCATGGCCATGGCCATTTTCTGGAAGTTTTCGGCCTGGGCTTCGGCTTTGGTCTCGAAGTTCATCTGGGTCAGTTTGCTGACCCCGTCGACCAGTTCGGCTACGGTTTCACCGAACTGCGCTTGCAGCGCTTCTTTGGCAATACCGGTGTCTTCGATCACGTCATGCAGCATCGCGGCCATCAGGCTCTGATGGTCCATGTGCATGTCGGCAAGAATATTCGCCACGGCAAGAGGGTGCGTGACGTACGCCTCACCGCTACGGCGGCGTTGACCGTCGTGAGCTTGTTCGGCGTAGAAGTACGCTCGGCGAACCAGGTTGACCTGGTCCTTGCCGAGGTAGGTCGATAAGCGATCGGCGAGGGCGTCTATGCTCGGCATGATAACTCCTGCCGTTCGCTGTGACCCCGCGCCGTGCTACGTCGACCAGGCATAGGCTTAGACGGCCTCGTTGGACTCGTCCTCGAACGCTGCGAACAGCGGTTCGTCTTCGACGATTTCAGCGTTGGCGATGAACTCGTAGCTCATCAGGCCTTCAGCGATTTCACGCAGCGCTACAACGGTAGGCTTGTCGTTTTCCCACTGTACCAGTGGCTCTTTGCCGCCGGTGGCCAGTTGACGGGCACGCTTGGTGGACAGCATGACCAGTTCAAAACGGTTTTCCACGTGGTTCAGGCAGTCTTCAACGGTTACGCGGGCCATGGTATTCCTCGGAGCGAATGCAATATGCGCGCTGCCCGGGTGGGCGAGCGGACTGAACAGTTTAAAAAATCACCAGCGATTAGGGAAGCGCTGATTTTTTGACCAAGCCCTTCAACGCGCTGCAAGTGCCAATGTAAAGCCCTTGCAGCGGTTTTGGGAAGTGCTGTTTAGCCGAGCAATTCAGCCAGCAGCCTGCCGAAACGCACCTGTTGGCGCTTCTGCTGCAATTGATTGGCACGGAAAATCGCCTTCAGGTCATCCAGCGCGTGGGAGAAATCGTCATTGATGATCAGGTAGTCGTACTCGACATAGTGGCTCATTTCGTTGACGGCTTCGCGCATCCGGCCGGCAATGATCTCGTCGCTGTCTTGGCCGCGGTTGGTCAGGCGCTGGTGCAAGGCTTGCAGCGATGGCGGCAGAATGAAGATCGAACGCGCCTGGGGCATTAGCTTGCGCACTTGTTCCGCGCCTTGCCAGTCGATTTCCAGAATCAGGTCGTGGCCTTCGTCCAGCGTCTGCTGCAGATGGCTTTGCGAGGTACCGTAGAAGTTGCCGAATACTTCGGCGCGCTCCAGGAAATCACCGTGCTCGCCCATTTTCACAAAGGCTTCGCGGGTCACGAAGTGATAGTTCACGCCGTCCACTTCACCCGGACGCATGGCGCGGGTGGTGTGGGAAATCGATACGCGAATCTCCGGGTTGGTGTCGGTCAGAGCCTTGACCAGGCTGCTCTTGCCCGCACCCGAAGGGGCGGAAATGATGTACAGGGTGCCGGTGCTGTGGGTCATGTCGGGTTTGCCTTACTCAATATTCTGCACTTGTTCGCGCATCTGCTCGATCAACACTTTGAGGTTGACCGCCGCCTGGGTGCTGCGCGGGTCGAAGGCTTTGGAGCCCAGTGTGTTGGCTTCGCGGTTGAGCTCCTGCATCAGGAAGTCCAGGCGCCGACCAGCAGCGCCGCCGGATTTGAGCACCCGGCGAACTTCGATGATGTGAGTGCTCAGGCGATCCAGTTCTTCGGCGACGTCGCTCTTTTGAGCGAGCATGACCATTTCCTGCTCCAGACGCTGCGGGTCGAGGTCGGCCTTCATGTCGGCGAAGCGGTCGAGGACTTTCTGGCGCTGGGTGGTGAGCATCTGCGGGACCAGTTCGCGCAGGGTGACGACGTCTTCCTCAATGGAGGTCAGGCGATCGTTGATCAACCGCGCCAGCTCCGCGCCTTCGCGCTCGCGACCGGCCTTGAGTTCTTTCAGTCCTTCGTTGAACAGCGCCAATGCTTCGGCATTCAAGGCTTGCGGGTCGGTGGCGTCACCTACCAGCACGCCAGGCCACGCCAGCACTTCCAGCGGGTTGAGCGCCGCAGGGTTCTTGATCAGGCTGGCAATCGTCTCGGCAGCAGCGACCAATTGCGCGGCGCGCTCGCGGTCCACCTGCAGTGGTTTGTCGGTGTTTTCTTCGGTGAAGCGCAGGGTGCATTCAAGCTTGCCCCGGGAGATGCCTTGACGCAGGGCCTCGCGGACTGCGCCTTCGAGCTCCCGAAAGGACTCCGGCAGGCGCAAGTGCGGCTCCAGGTAGCGGCTGTTGACCGAGCGCAGTTCCCAGCTCAGGGTGCCTTGGGTGCCGGCTTTTTCTACGCGGGCGAAGGCGGTCATGCTGTGCACCATGGAGGTACCTCGCAAGTCGGGTTTGCGTTACCGAAGGTTTCGCGGACCCGATATCTGTGAATAAAAGCCGACAGGCAGCAAAGGCGCAGGATTGTAGCGCAGTGGGGCAGATGCGCCCAAACACACGGTGTGACAAAGGGCTGCAGGCCGTCGGTAAAGCGCTGTTCAGGGCCTTCGGTCGTCGGGCGGATTTTTTAGAAGTGCCCACTCGTGGCCAGCGGCTCTATAATGCTCCGCAGTTTTCCGTCCCCCGTACAGGTATTCCCTATGAAACGTCCAAGTGGTCGCGCTGCCGATCAGCTCCGCTCGATCCGCATTACCCGCAACTACACCAAACACGCCGAGGGTTCTGTGCTGGTCGAGTTCGGTGATACCAAAGTCATCTGCACCGTCAGCGTCGAAAACGGCGTGCCGCGTTTCCTCAAAGGCCAGGGCCAGGGCTGGTTGACCGCCGAATACGGCATGTTGCCGCGCGCCACTGGCGAGCGTAACCAGCGTGAAGCGAGCCGTGGCAAGCAAGGCGGCCGTACCCTGGAAATCCAGCGTCTGATCGGTCGTTCCCTGCGCGCTTCGCTGGACATGTCCAAGCTGGGCGATGTGACCCTGTACGTCGACTGTGACGTGATCCAGGCTGACGGTGGCACTCGCACCGCGTCCATCACCGGTGCCATGGTTGCACTGGTCGATGCCTTGAAAGTGATCAAGAAACGCGGCGGCCTGAAAGGCGGCGACCCGTTGAAGCAAATGATCGCGGCCGTTTCCGTGGGCATGTACCAGGGCGAACCTGTGCTCGACCTCGACTATCTGGAAGACTCGGCTGCCGAGACCGACCTGAACGTGGTGATGACCAGCACTGGCGGTTTCATTGAAGTTCAGGGCACTGCCGAAGGCGCACCGTTCCAGCCTGAAGAGCTGAACGCCATGCTGGAACTGGCGAAGAAAGGCATGACTGAAATCTTCGAGCTGCAAAAAGCTGCACTGGCCGACTGATCGGACCCGCTTCAACCAAGGAGGACGTTATGAGTGATGAGCAAGAGCTGCTTCCCATCCCGAGCAAAGAGGCTCGACAGTGGGCGATGTTTTGTCACTTGTCCGCCTTGCTGGGGATCTGGATTCCGTTCGGCACGCTGATCGGCCCGCTGATTCTCTGGCAGATGAAGCGCGAGATGGACCCGTTTGTCGATGCGCAGGGCAAGGAGGCGCTGAACTTTCAGATCACCGTCGCCATTGCCTCCACCATCTGCTTCTTGCTGATGGTGGTGATTATCGGGTTTTTCATGTTCGGTCTGGTGGCGATAGGCGCGTTGGTGCTGACGATCATTGCAGGTGTGAAGGCTAACGAAGGGTTTCCCTATCGGTATCCGTTCACCTGGCGGTTGATCAAGTGACACGCATAAAAAAATGCCCCGATTTGTCGGGGCATTTTTTTTGAAGTTAGGTTATCTACCGTTGCCTTTTGCGATACCCACCGATAGTGACTATTTCCGTATACACAATTATCGCTCTTACACTTTTAGTCACAACTGCATTGCATCAGTACCCTCTATGCCCTTGGCAATGAGACTTTACGGTTGATAGAGTTGCCCCACGTTATATTCAATCTGAAATATTTCGACATATTCAAGCCATCGAAGGTCTTTGAATTTCAAACAATCAGTGTTGAGACACTCAGCCGGTTCAAGAGGTGTGCGCGGGTAAAAAGTGCGCCTCTGAATATATAGCCAAGAATAATACCAATGATTCAGCTCGACTTTTATGGAACGCTTGTGGCCGCCTCCTTAGTTCTTTTGCTGGGGCGCGGACTTGTTACACGTGTTGGTTTTCTACGTAATTACAACATCCCTGAACCTGTCGCCGGTGGCCTGTTGGTTGCCCTGGCTCTCTTGGTCATGCGAACTTTTGATTTTGAGGTCCGCTTCGATACTTCATTGCAGACGCCATTGATGTTGGCTTTTTTTGCCACCATCGGCTTGAGTGCGGACTTCGCCAGCCTGAAGAAGGGCGGTCGCGTAGTGGGCGTTTTTCTGCTGGCAGTCGCCGGACTTTTGGTAGTCCAGAATGCCATGGGCATTGGCCTCGCAAAAATGCTGGGACTCGACCCTTTAATGGGGCTGCTGACAGGCTCGATTACGTTGTCAGGGGGGCATGGTACAGGCGCTGCGTGGGGCACTGTGTTCAGTGAGAAGTACGGTCTGGCTTCTGCTTCCGAACTCGCGATTGCCTCCGCGACGTTTGGCCTGGTGTTGGGTGGCTTGATTGGTGGTCCGGTCGCTCGCCTGCTGATCAAGCGTGTTCAAGTGCCCGGCTGTCACCCTCAGGAAGCGCCGCCGTTGCCAAAGGGATTTGAACAACCGAACAAAGAGCGCTCGATCACGCCATTCTCGTTTATCGAGACGCTCGCTCTAATCGCAGTCAGCTTATTAGCCGGCAATCTTCTGAATGGCTGGCTGCAAGGAACTGCACTTGAGTTGCCAACGTTCGTGTGCGTCTTGTTCGTTGGTGTGGTTTTACGCAACGGACTTTCAGCGTTGGGCTTGTATCAGGTATTCGAGCGTGAAGTTTCTGTGTTGGGGAATGTCAGCCTGTCGCTGTTTCTGGCGATTGCCTTGATGTCGCTCAAGCTCTGGGATCTGGCGGCACTGGCCTTGCCGATCTTCATCATTCTGGCGGCGCAAACGTTGGTCATGGCGCTGTATTCAATTTTCGTGACGTTCAGAGTCATGGGCGGTAACTACGATGCGGCGGTGTTGGCGGCAGGGCACTGCGGTTTTGGACTGGGTGCCACACCCACGGCCATTGCTAACATGCAGGCGGTGACGCAGCGTTACGGGCCTTCGCAAATCGCATTTCTCGTGGTGCCCATGGTGGGGGCGTTCTTCATTGATATCATTAATGTCATCGTGATCAAGTTGTACCTTGCGCTACCGTTTCTCGCCGCTGGTTGAAGGTTCGACCCCGGCCCACGATCCATAAAAAATGCCCGTATCTTGCGATACGGGCATTTTTTTATCTGCGAAACGACGCTTAGATAGTCAGCGTCCAGTCGTAGTCCACGATCAGTGGTGCGTGCTGCGAGAACCGTGGCTGACGTGGCAGGCGCGCGCTACGCACGAAGCGACGCAGGCCAGGGGTCAGCAACTGGTAGTCGAAACGCCAGCCCAGGTTGAGCATCTCAGCCTGTTCGTTGTCCGGCCACCAGCTGTACTGGTCGCCTTCACGGCTGACTTCACGCAGGGCATCAACATAGCCCATGTTGCCGACAATCTCGTCCATCCAGGCACGTTCAGGTGCCAGGAAGCCCGGGGATTGCTGGCTGTCGCGCCAGTTCTTGATATCCAGCTTCTGTTGCGCCACGTACAGCGAGCCACAATAAATGTACTCGCGACGTTTGCGTCGCTGTTTATCCAGATAACGGGCGAAGTCGTCCATTAGCTTGAACTTCTGGTTCAAGTCTTCATCGCCGTTCTGCCCCGAAGGGAGCAGTAAGGTCGCGATGCTGACCTTGTCGAAATCGGCTTGCAGGTAGCGCCCGTAGCGGTCGGCCGTCTCGAAGCCGAGACCGCTGATGACTGCCTTCGGCTGCAACCGCGAATACAAAGCCACGCCACCCTGGGCGGGAACTTCGGCTTCGCAGGCATAAAGGAAGTAGCCATCCAGTTGGAAGGCTGGATCGTCCAGTTCAAAGGCGGAGGCGCGGGTGTCCTGCAGGCAGATGACGTCGGCATTCTGTGCTTGCAGCCAACTGAGCAACCCTCGCTCCACTGCAGCCTGAATACCATTGACGTTCACACTGATGATCCGCATAAATGGCCCCAAAAATCGCGTGCGTGTATGATACACGGCGTCAACCTAATTAGCTAAATCCGTGGTATTTGGGGTTTTTTTCATGCAAGCGTATCAGCGCGATTTCATTCGTTTTGCCATCGATCGCGGCGTTTTGCGCTTCGGTGAGTTCACCCTGAAGTCCGGGCGCACCAGTCCTTACTTCTTCAATGCCGGCCTGTTCAACACGGGCTCGGCCCTTGCGCAGCTGGGTCGTTTCTACGCGGCAGCCATCGTCGAGAGCGGCATTTCGTTCGACGTGCTGTTTGGCCCGGCCTACAAAGGCATCCCGTTGGCGGCGACCACGGCAGTGGCCCTGGCCGAACATCACGAGCGCGATCTGCCGTGGTGCTTCAACCGCAAAGAAGTCAAGGCCCATGGCGAAGGCGGCAGCCTGGTCGGCGCACCGCTGACCGGCGACGTGCTGATCATCGACGACGTGATCACCGCCGGCACCGCGATTCGTGAAGTGATGCAGATCATCGCTTCCCAGGACGGCGCCAAGGCCAAGGGCGTGCTGATCGCCCTGAATCGCCAGGAGCGTGGCAACGGTGAGTTGTCGGCCATCCAGGAAGTGGAGCGTGACTTCGGCATTCCGGTGATCAGCATCGTGTCGCTGAACCAGGTGCTGGAATTCCTGGCTGACGATCCGCAGCTCAAACAGCACCTGCCAGCCGTTGAAGCCTATCGCGCCCAGTTCGGCGTCTGATCGCTTCTTCAGGGCAAAAAAAGACCCCGCTCAGCCAGGCTGAGCGGGGTCTTTTTGTATGTGCCGCTTAAGGACGCTTGCGATTACTGATCAGCGTACCCACACCGGTATCGGTGAAGATTTCCAGCAGAATCGCATTCGGTACCCGGCCATCAATGATCAACGAGCTGCCGACCCCGCCCTGAACCGCTTCCAGCGCGCAACGGATCTTCGGCAGCATGCCGCCGTAGATCGTGCCGTCAGCGATCAGCTCGTCGACCTGCTGGGTGGTCAGGCCGGTCAACACGGTGCCCGACTTGTCCATCAGGCCAGCGATGTTGGTCAGCAGCATCAGCTTCTCGGCTTTCAGCGCCTCGGCGACTTTACCGGCCACCAGGTCGGCGTTGATGTTGTACGACTCGCCGTTCTCGCCGACGCCGATTGGCGCGATCACTGGAATGAAGTTGCCTTTCACCAGCAGGTTCAGCAGCTCGGTGTTGATCCCGACCACTTCGCCCACCTGACCGATGTCGATGATTTCCGGCTGGGTCATCTCCGGGGTCTGGCGGGTGACGGTCAGTTTCTTCGCGCGAATCAGCCCGGCGTCTTTACCGGTCAGGCCGATGGCGCTGCCGCCGTGACGGTTGATCAGGTTGACGATGCTTTTGTTGACCTGACCGCCGAGAACCATTTCCACCACGTCCATGGTCGCGGCGTCAGTGACGCGCATGCCATCGACAAAATGGCTCTCGATCGACAGACGCTTGAGCAGGTCGCCGATTTGCGGGCCGCCGCCGTGAACGACCACCGGGTTGATGCCCACAGCTTTCATCAGCACGATGTCGCGGGCGAAGCCGGTTTTCAGCTCCTCGCTTTCCATCGCGTTGCCGCCGTATTTGATCACCAGCGTCTTGCCGACATAGCGGCGAATGTAAGGCAGTGCTTCGGACAGGACCTTGGCGGTGTTGGCGGCGGCTTCGCGTTCGAGGGTCATTCAGGGCTCCGGGTGCTTCGTTAAATCAAAACGGTAATTGGAGATCAGGTGCAACACGTTTCAGCTGGGTGTGGAACACGTCCTTGATGCGCTGCAATTCAGCCTCGTCATCGGCCTCGAAGCGCAGCACCAGCACCGGGGTGGTGTTGGAGGCGCGCACCAGGCCCCAGCCTTTGGCGTAGTCGACTCGCACGCCGTCGATGGTGGTCAGGTCAGCGCCTTCGCCCCACTTCGCATCGTGCAGTGCATCAATGATGCTGAATTTGCTCTCTTCGGTCACATGGATATTGATTTCCGGCGTAGAAATATCGTTCGGGAAGGTCTCAAACAGCTCTTGCGCGGTGGATTTTTCCTTGCTGAGGATCTCCAGCAGACGCGCGGCGCTGTAAATGCCGTCGTCGAAGCCGAACCAGCGTTCCTTGAAGAAAATGTGCCCGCTCATTTCGCCGGCCAGCAACGCGCCGGATTGTTTCATTTTCTTTTTGATCAAGGAGTGACCGGTCTTCCACATTAGCGGCCGACCGCCATATTCCTTGATCAGCGGAACCAGGCGGCGGGTGCATTTGACGTCGAAGATGATCTCCGCGTCCGGGTTGCGCGCCAGCACGTCGCGGGCGAACAGCATCAGCAGGCGGTCCGGGTAGACGATGCTGCCGGTGTTGGTCACGACGCCAACGCGGTCGCCGTCGCCGTCGAAGGCCAGGCCGAGGTCGGCGTTGGTTTCCTTGACCTTGGCGATCAGGTCCACGAGGTTTTCAGGCTTGCCCGGGTCCGGGTGGTGGTTCGGGAAGTTGCCGTCGACGTCGCAGAACAGCGGAATAACTTCGCAGTTCAGCGCTTCGATCAACTGCGGGGCGATCACACCAGCCGCGCCATTGCCGCAGTCGACCACGACTTTCAGGCGGCGGGCCAGTTTGATGTCCTGAACGATTTCGGTGTTGTAGCGGTCGAGGATCTCGACTTTGGTCACGCTGCCCTTGCCGCTGCTCAGGTTGTGGGTCTTGAGGCGGTCGTGCAGGGCCTGGATCTGTTCGTTGGCCAGGGTATCGCCGGCGATGACGATCTTGAAGCCGTTGTAATTCGACGGGTTGTGGCTGCCGGTGAGCATCACGCCCGATTTGCCGGCCAATACGTTGGCGGCGTAGTACAGCGCCGGCGTCGGCACCAGGCCGACGTCGCTGACGTGGCAACCGGCATCGGCCAGGCCTTTGATCAGTTGTTCGACCAGCTCCGGGCCGGACAGGCGGCCGTCGCGACCCACGGAAACGTTCGGTTCGTCCTGAGCCAGGCTTTGGGCGCCGATGGCGCGGCCCAGCCAGTAAGCGGTTTCAGCGTTCAAGAACTCCGGGACGGTGCCGCGAATGTCGTACGCACGGAAGATGCTGTCGGGAAACTTGGGGGCGACTTGGGCGGGGGTGTTCATCTGTAGGAATGCTCCATCTCGAAAGTGGCTGTACCGGCCTGCGACAAATGCATCGGCCTGCTCAAACTGAAGGGTATGACGGCGTTTTCCACGGAGAGTTCGTGGTGCGAAAAGGCCATGCCACCGGGATTAGCGGAACCTGGGGCGGCCAATGCCTTGATTTTCGGCGGTAAACCTTCCAGATGAACTTTGTAATTCAGTGCCAAACCAGTGGGAGCAAGCTTGCTCGCTCCCACTGGTTCTCTATCGGATCAATGGCTGCCGGAATGTCCGAAACCGCCCGTGCCGCGCTGGGTTTCGACGAACTCTTCAACCATCTCGAAATGCGCTTGAACCACGGGCACCAGCACCAATTGAGCCAGGCGCTCGCCAACGACCATGGTGAATTCGGTCTGGCCACGGTTCCAGCAGGACACCATCAACGGGCCCTGGTAATCGGAGTCGATCAAGCCGACCAGGTTGCCCAGCACGATGCCGTGCTTATGGCCCAGGCCAGAACGCGGCAGAATCAGTGCCGCCAGGCCCGGATCGCCGATGTAGACCGACAGGCCGGTCGGAATCAGCACGGTTTCACCCGGCTTGATCACGATGTCTTTTTCCAGCATGGCGCGCAGGTCGAGGCCGGCGGAGCCTGGGGTGGCGTATTGCGGCAGCGGGAATTCGGTACCGATGCGAGGGTCGAGGATCTTGGCTTGCAAAGCGTGCATGTAAATTAAACCTGGTTCAGACGTTCGGCGATAAAAGTGATCAGCTGGCGAGCAATCTTGCTCTTGCTGGTCTGGGCGAAAAGTGTGGCGTGTAGCTCGCGGTCGATCACGCTGCAGGCGTTTTCTTCGCTGTTGAAGCCAATGCTCGGGTTGGCGACGTCGTTGGCGACGATCAAATCGAGGTTCTTGTCTTTCAACTTGCGCGCAGCGTAGTCGAGCAGGTGTTCGGTTTCAGCGGCAAAACCGACACTGAACGGACGGTCAGGGCGCGTGGCGATGGTGGCCAGGATGTCCGGGTTACGCACCATCTGTAGTAACAAGCCGTCGCCGTTCGTAGGGTCTTTCTTGAGTTTCTGTGGGGCGACGACTTCCGGGCGGTAATCCGCGACCGCTGCCGAGGCGATGAACAGGTCGCAAGGGATCGCAGCTTCGCAGGCGGCGAGCATGTCGCGGGCACTGACCACGTCGATGCGCGTCACGCGATCCGGTGTTGGCAGGTGCACCGGGCCGGTGATCAGGGTCACGCGGGCGCCGGCCTCTACCGCGGCTTCGGCCAGGGCAAAGCCCATTTTTCCGGAGCTGTGGTTGGTGATGTAGCGCACCGGATCGATGTTTTCCTGGGTCGGGCCGGCAGTGATCAGCACGTGTTTGCCGGTCAACGCTTTGCGCTGGAAGCAGTCCGCCGCGCATTGGGCGAGTTCGACGGCTTCGAGCATGCGGCCCAGGCCGACGTCGCCACAGGCCTGGCTACCGGAGGCCGGGCCGAAGGCTTTGATGTCGCGGCTTTCGAGGGTTTGCAGGTTGGCCTGGGTGGCCGGGTCGCGCCACATGGCCTGGTTCATCGCCGGAGCAACGGCCACCACGGCGTCGGTGGCCAGCACCAACGTGGTCAGCAGGTCGTCGGCAATGCCTTGGGCCAGGCGGGCGATCAGGTCCGCGGTGGCAGGGGCGATCAGCACCATGTCGGCCCATTTGGCCAGCTCGATGTGGCCCATGGCAGCTTCAGCCGCGGGGTCCAGCAGGTCGAGGTGGACGGGGTGGCCGGACAAGGCCTGCATGGTCAGCGGGGTGATGAACTCGCTGCCGCCACGGGTCATGACCACGCGCACTTCAGCGCCCTGGTCGATCAGGCGGCGAACCAGGTCGGCGCTCTTGTAGGCAGCAATGCCGCCGCCGACGCCCAGAACGATGCGTTTCCGATACAGCCGCTGCATAGGTCTGCCTTTCATTTCGTTGATGACTGCAGGGCGATACCCCCTCCCCAGGGATGAAATCGCCCGCAAAAAAGATGGGCTACGATATCACAGCGTCCGCTACGGAACAGCGGCGCCCACATTCCAGGGAGGTGCTATGAGTATTCGTGATTGGCCGGCGGCTGAGCGGCCGCGGGAGAGGTTGCTGGAGTTAGGCTCGGCGAGCCTTTCGGACGCCGAACTGCTGGCGATTTTTTTACGGACCGGCGTATCGGGTAAAAGCGCGGTGGATCTGGCGCGACACCTGTTGAACCAGTTTGGCAGCCTGCGCTCGTTGCTTGAGGCAGATCAAGCCGCGTTCAGCCGTCAGTTGGGGCTCGGACCAGCGAAGTTCGCGCAGTTGCAAGCGGCTCAGGAAATGGGGCGGCGGCATTTGGCCGAACGTGCGCGGCAAAAATCGGCGCTGGAGAACCCGCAGGCCGTTCGTGATTACCTGAAATCAATGCTGCGCCACGAGCCTCACGAGGTGTTCGGCTGTCTGTTTCTGGATTCCAGGCATCAAGTGCTGACCTTTGAAGTCCTGTTTCGTGGCTCCATCGACAACACCAGTGTCTATCCGAGACAAGTGGTCAAACGCGCGTTGGCTCACAACGCCGCCGCGTTGATCCTCTGCCACAACCATCCGTCGGGCAATACCAACCCCAGTCAAGCCGACCGAGTGCTGACCAAGCGCCTACAAGAGTCGCTCGAACTGGTTGATGTGCGGGTGCTCGACCATTTCATCATCGGGGATGGCGATCCGCTGTCCATGGCTGAGTACGGGTGGATGTAAGAGAAATCACGACAAGCCTGAACCCTGTAGGAGCCTAGCTTGCTCGCGATGGCGTCGTATCAATCACCCCGTTCAGTGAGTGAGCGAACGCCATCGCGAGCAAGCTCGGCTCCCACAGGGTTTTGTGGTGACGCTGATTACTTGAGATTGACCTTGGAGTAATCCTGACGGCCAAACGGGCTGACCGCGTACCCTTCGACCTCCTTGCGCGTCAATGCAAACGCCGTCGGATGCGCCAGCGGCAGCCACAGTGCCTGCTGCTGAATCTGCGCCTGTGCCTGCTCATACAGCTTGGAGCGCACACCTTGCTCGCCGGTGGTCTTGCCGGCGCTGATGAGCTTGTCCAGGTCCTGATTGCAATAACGGGCGAAGTTGGTGCCGGACTTGACCGCTGCGCAGGAAAACTGCGGCGTAAGGAAGTTGTCCGGATCACCGTTATCGCCGGCCCAGCCCATAAACAGAAGGTCATGCTCGCCGGCCTTGGCGCGACGGATCAGTTCGCCCCATTCGATCACCCGGATTTCGGCTTGAATGCCGATTTCCGCGAGGTCGGATTGAAGCAACTGCGCGCCAAGGCTTGGGTTGGGGTTCAGCAAACTGCCGGAAGGACGGGTCCAGATGGTGGTCTGGAAACCGTCTTTCAGCCCGGCCTTGACCATCAAGGCCTTGGCTTTCGCGACGTCGTGCGGGTAGCCCGGCAAGCCTTTGGCATAACTCCAGGTATTCGGCGGGTACGGGCCATTGGCTGGCTCGGCGGTGTCCTCGAACACGGCTTTGATGTAATTGGCCTTGTCGAACGCAAGGTTGATCGCCTGTCGCACTTCCGGTTTGTCCAGTGGTGGATGCTGGCTGTTGATGCCCACAAACGCGGTCATGAAGGCGTCAGTCTTTTCCACTTTTAATGTCGGTTCCTTCAGCGCGGCCTGTACGTCCAGAGGCTTGGGCGACAGGGCGATCTGGCATTCGTTACGACGCAATTTCTGCAGGCGCACGTTGGCATCCGGCGTGATCGCGAAAATCAGCGGGTCCACCGAAGGCTTGCCGCCGAAGTAGTCCGGGTTGGCCTTGTAGCGAATCGAGGCGTCTTTCTGGAAGCGCGTGAACACGAACGGGCCGGTGCCGATGGGCTGGCTGTTGAGCTTCTCTGCAGCGCCGGCTTTCATCAGCTTGTCGGCGTACTCGGCGGAATAGATCGAGGCGAAGCCCATGCTCAGGGTGGCCAGGAACGTCGAGTCCGGGTGATCGAGGGTGAACCGCACGGTCAAGGGGTCCAGCGCGTCGATCTTCTTGATCAGCGTGGGCAATTGCATCGATTGCGCGTGCGGGAAACCGCTCTGGGCGACCTTGTGCCACGGATTGGCCGGATCGAGCATGCGCTCGAAGCTGAAAATCACGTCTTCGGCGGTCAGGTCGCGCGTCGGGCTGAAGTAGTCGGTGCGGTGAAATTTCACCTGCGGATGCAGTTTGAACACGTATGTCAGGCCGTCGGGCGTGACTTCCCAGCTGTCCGCCAGGCTGGCGACCACTTTGCCGCTAGCCGTGTCGAAGTCCACCAGGCGATTCATCAGCACATCGGCCGAGGCATTGGTGGTGGTCAGCGAGTTGTATTGCACCACATCAAACCCTTCAGGGCTGGCCTCGGTGCAGACGCTCAGGGCGGCGGCGTGGGCCAATGGGCTCAGCAGGAGCGGGGCAAGCAGAAGCGGTAGGGCAGCGAGGCGCATGGTCGGATTCCTTTACAGATCGAAGGCCCATCTGCAAGTGCAGTCTGGAAAAGGCTTACCCTAGTGGGCTCTTTTGCAAATGACTATCCCCTTTTTCATTTTAAGGGGAGTATGTGCGATTGTTTTCAGTGCGCACCGGCTGAGAAGAACCCTGGGTTGGCCGGTTGGCCGATTCTCTGCGACGAGCGGTCTTTTGCGACGATAGCCTTTATCCAAGGCGCTTGTGGCCCAAAAAACCGGGTTTTTATTTAGTCTGTGCACACGGAATGTTGTTGCTCTTCAGTCTTTCTGGTATAAAGCAGCGCTCTTTTCTAGGGGCCCGGTTCCTTCACTGTAGGTGTAGCCGGTAAGACCTCTAAAGAAACGCGGCGCCTGGCGCCAAATGACTGAGAGATTAAGCGGCCAACCCATGCCGGGTTGGGCATGTGGTTTTAGAGGGCTGAGGCATGTCGAGAGTATGTCAAGTTACCGGTAAGGGTCCGGTGACTGGGAATAACATTTCCCACGCAAACAACAAAACCCGTCGTCGTTTCCTGCCGAACCTGCAGCATCACCGCTTCTGGGTTGAAGAAGAGAAACGTTTCGTGCGTCTGCGCGTATCTGCCAAAGGCATGCGTATTATCGACAAGCGTGGCATCACTGTCGTGCTGGCCGAAATCCGCAAAGCCGGCAAGATCTAAGGGAGCTAATCATGCGTGAATTGATTCGTTTGATTTCGAGCGCCGGTACTGGTCACTTCTACACTACCGACAAGAACAAGCGTACTACCCCGGACAAAATCGAGATCAAGAAATTTGATCCGGTTGTTCGCAAGCACGTGATCTACAAAGAAGGCAAAATCAAGTAATTGATTTTTCTCTCTTACGAAAAAGGCCCGTATCGCGAGATACGGGCCTTTTTTGTTGCCTCGGGAAAGCCTCAAGCCTTCTGCTCAAACGCCACATAAATCTTGCGGCACGGCTCCAGTACTTCCCAAGTGCCCCGGAAGCCGGCAGGAATCACGAAGCGGTCACCCGCGCGCAGGGTTTTGCTGTTGCCATCGTTGTCGCGCAGCACTGAAACCCCTTGAACGATTTCGCAGTACTCGTGTTCGGTGAAGTTCACCGTCCATTGCCCGACTTCGCCTTCCCAAACACCAGCATTCAACTGCCCGCACGGGCTGTTGTAATGGTTGTACACCGCTTGCTCGGGATCGCCCTTGAGGACTTTCGCCGGGTCCGGCCGATAGCGCTCGGGCGCGGTCGTGGCCTGGCTGAAGTCGACGACATCCTGGATCTTCATTGTTGTAATTTCCCGTGATTGCCTGAAAAGTCCAAAGTCTATGTTTATTAAAATGAACATCGCAAGGCCGTTTGCCGGCCTTATGTCAAATATATTGAAACATGAGGGGTGGCTGGTTTAGGGTGGCAGTTGCCTTGGGCCGAAAAAGCAGGCTGGCCGGGCAGAATTCCTGACAGCGCCCGCGAAGACCGCGCAGCGTTCGTATTCAATAAGAGGAGGACACTCGAATGACCACCCTGACTCGTGCCGACTGGGAACAACGGGCTCGCGATCTGAAGATCGAAGGCCGTGCCTACATCAATGGCGAATACACCGACGCTGTCTCCGCCGAGACGTTCGAGTGCATCAGCCCGGTCGATGGCCGTCTGCTGGGCAAAGTCGCCAGCTGTGACGCCGCCGACGCCCAGCGCGCTGTTGAAAACGCTCGCGCCACCTTCAATTCCGGCGTCTGGTCGCGCCTGGCGCCAGCCAAACGCAAAGCCACCATGATCCGTTTCGCCGGGCTGTTGAAGCAGAATGCTGAAGAGCTGGCGCTGCTTGAAACCCTGGACATGGGCAAGCCGATCAGCGATTCCCTGTACATCGACGTTCCCGGCGCGGCGCAAGCCCTGAGCTGGAGCGGCGAAGCCATCGACAAGATCTACGACGAAGTTGCAGCCACCCCGCACGATCAGCTGGGTCTGGTGACGCGCGAGCCGGTCGGTGTCGTGGGCGCCATCGTGCCGTGGAACTTCCCGCTGATGATGGCCTGCTGGAAACTCGGTCCGGCGCTGTCCACCGGTAACTCGGTGATCCTCAAGCCGTCGGAAAAATCGCCGTTGACCGCCATTCGCATCGCGGCACTGGCCGTTGAAGCCGGTATCCCT
The DNA here is from genome assembly GCF_031456615.1 of Pseudomonas sp. 3296. NCBI lineage: Bacteria > Pseudomonadati > Pseudomonadota > Gammaproteobacteria > Pseudomonadales > Pseudomonadaceae > Pseudomonas > Pseudomonas sp. 3296. The sequence goes on along the minus strand of NZ_JAVDUY010000002.1, from coordinate 505,699 downwards.
AAAGGCGTGTTGAACGTCCTGCCAGGTTACGGTCACACCGTCGGCAAGGCCCTGGCCCTGCACAACGATGTCGACACGCTGGTGTTCACCGGTTCGACCAAAATCGCCAAGCAACTGCTGATCTACTCGGGCGAGTCGAACATGAAACGTGTCTGGCTCGAAGCCGGCGGCAAGAGCCCGAACATCGTGTTCGCCGATGCGCCGAACCTGCAAGAGGCTGCCGAAGCCGCTGCCGGTGCCATCGCCTTCAACCAGGGCGAAGTCTGCACCGCCGGTTCGCGCCTGCTGGTGGAGCGTTCGATCAAGGATACATTCCTGCCGCTGGTGATCGAGGCCCTGAAAACCTGGAAGCCGGGTAACCCGCTGGACCCGGCGACCAACGTTGGCGCGCTGGTCGATACTCAGCAGATGAACACCGTGCTGTCCTATATTGAGTCCGGTCATGCCGACGGCGCCAAACTGGTGGCCGGTGGCAAGCGCACGCTTCAGGAAACCGGGGGCACTTACGTTGAGCCAACGATTTTCGACGGCGTAAGCAACGCGATGAAAATCGCTCAGGAAGAAATCTTTGGCCCGGTGTTGTCGGTCATCGCTTTCGACACCGCCGAAGAAGCCGTTGCGATCGCCAACGACACGCCATACGGCCTTGCCGCAGCGGTGTGGACCAAGGACATCTCCAAGGCTCACCTGACCGCCCGTGCGCTGCGTGCCGGTAGCGTCTGGGTCAACCAGTACGACGGCGGCGACATGACTGCACCATTCGGTGGCTTCAAGCAGTCGGGTAATGGCCGCGACAAGTCGCTGCACGCGTTCGACAAGTACACCGAACTGAAGGCGACCTGGATCAAGTTGTAATCAGTAACGGGTCCCGATACCGGGGCCCGGCACAACGAAGATCCCCTGTGGGAGCGAGCTTGCTCGCGATAGCGGTCTGACAGTCGACGTCATTGTTGAATGTGCAACCGCTATCGCGAGCAAGCTCGCTCCCACAGTGTTTTGTGTTGTACATAAAAATATCCACAGGAGCGTGGAACATGCGTTGGGCGACTTATTTCGCCGTGTTGGCGTCTGTCTTGAGTGTCGGCCTGGCCTTGGGCGTCAGCATGCCGCTGGTGTCGTTTCGTCTGGAAAGCTGGGGCTACGGCTCGTTCGCCATCGGTGTGATGGCGGCGATGCCGGCCATTGGCGTGTTGCTGGGGGCGAAAATCTCCAGCCACCTGGCCGCGCGTCTGGGCACGGCGAATCTGATGCGTCTGTGCCTGTGGGCCGGGGCGTTGTCCATCGGCTTGCTGGCCCTGATGCCGAGCTACCCGATCTGGCTGCTGTTGCGCCTGATGATCGGGGTGATCCTGACGCTGGTGTTTATCCTCGGCGAAAGCTGGATCAACCAGCTCGTGGTCGAACAGTGGCGCGGGCGGCTGGTGGCGCTGTATGGCTGCAGCTATGCCCTGAGCCAGCTCGCCGGCCCGGTGCTGCTGGGTGTTCTGGGCACTGAGCACGATTACGGATTCTGGGTCGGTGTCGGCTTGCTGACGACGGCACCGTTGCTGTTGTTGGGCCGCAGCGGCGCGCCCGGCAGTGAAGCGAGCAGCGTGACCTTCAGCGATTTGCTGGCTTTCTGTCGTGGCCTGCCGGCGATTGCCTGGGCGGTGTCGCTGTTCGCCGCCTTCGAAGCGATGATCCTGACCTTGTTGCCGGTGTATTGCCTGCGCCAGGGTTTCACCACGGAAATCGCCCTGGCGATGGTCAGTACCGTGGTGGTCGGTGATGCGTTGCTGCAATTGCCGATTGGTGCGCTGGCGGATCGCCTGTCGCGGCGCACGCTGTTCACGGGCTGCGCGGTGGTGTTGCTGGTGTCGAGCCTGGCGATCCCGCTGCTGATCGATACGCTGCTGATCTGGCTATTGTGGGTGCTGTTCGGTGCCAGTGCAGGCGGTTTGTTTACCTTGTCACTGATCCTGATCGGCGAGCGTTATCGCGACGATGCACTGGTGCGCGCCAATGCGCATATCGCGCAGCTGTGGGGGATTGGTTGCCTGGTCGGGCCGTTGGCCGCTGGGGCGGGCAGCCAGTGGATCAGCGGGCATGCGTTGCCGTTGTTGATGGCGGCTGGCGCGTTCGGTCTGGTGATTCTGCTGATGCGCCAGGGTGCGTTTGGCACGGTGGGCGAACCCGCCTGACACCGACTTGCCGGCGACCACATCCCCTGTGGGAGCGAGCCTTCGCGAGCAGGCTCGCTCCCACAGGGATCGCGTTTTGTCTGATGCTACAACATCCGCTCCAGGCCGACCGTGGTACTCATCCACGCATTGAACCGTCGCCACCAGCTCCCCGGTTCCTTGGTCAGGGTGTGCAGTTTGCCGTCGTCTTCAGTGACCCAAACCACCTTGCCATCCTGCAGTTTCGCCTCATAGCTCAGCGGTGGCGCCATACCCTGCATGGCCAGGTCACGCACATGCGTCGCCAGTTCCGGGCTGTCCACCAGCACCCCGACTTCGGTGTTCCACAGCACCGAGCGCGGATCGAAATTGAACGAGCCGACGAAGGATTTCTGCTGATCGAAGATCATCGCCTTGCTGTGCAGGCTGGAGTCGGAGCCTTGGTAAGCGGGGCGTCCAAAGAAGTGAGGCCCACTGCCACCGCTTCCTCCTTCACCCGGTTGACGCCGTAGTTCGAATAACTTCACGCCGTGTTCCAGCAACGCCTTGCGATAGGGCGCATAGCCGCCATGCACGGCCGGCACGTCCGTGGCTTCCAGCGAGTTGGTCAGCAAACTCACGGAGACCCCGGCATCGGCGCGCCCCGTCAGGTACACCAGGCCCGGCTGGCCGGGCACGAAGTAAGCCGAGATCATGATCAGCTCTTTGCTGACGCCGTTCAGTTCGGGCGCCAATTGTGTTGTCAGCAACAAATGCGGGTCCGGCTCTCCGTCGGCCAGCACCTTGCTCGGGGCATCCCACAGCGCCTGGTTCCAGGCCCAGATCAGCTCACGACGCCAGATATCCAGGCGCGGATGCGTCTTGAAGGTCATCAGTTGTTGGTACAGCGCATGGTTCTCTTTGCGCGTGTCATCCAGCGATTCCTCCAGGCGGGTCCGGGTATTTTTCAGGTCCTTGGCCGTGGGTTTGCTGGACAGGAATTGTTCGATCGGCTTGCTCAGCGCGCTGTTCCAGTACTGATCAAAACTGTGCCCCAGTTGTTCGGCCACCGGGCCGACGCCGAGCATGTCGATGTCAGTGAAATTCAGGTTGGGCTCGGCATCGAAATACTCGTCGCCCAGATTGCGCCCACCCACGATGGCCATGCTGTTGTCCGCCAGCCACAACTTGTTGTGCATGCGCCGGTGTTGCTGCGACAGGTTGAACAAGCGCCCCATGGTTCGCGTCACGCCGGTGCTGCGACCCAGGTGCAACGGGTTGAAGACGCGGATCTGAATGTTCGGGTGCGCGGCGAGGGTGGCAATGATCTGGTCCAGGCCGTCGCTGGTGGTGTCGTCTAGCAGCACCCTGACGCGTACGCCGCGATCGGCCGCTTTGAGCAACTCCTCGACGAGCATCCGCGTGCTGATGCCGTCATGCACGATGTAGTACTGCAAATCGAGGCTGCTTTGCGCGTTGCGGATCAGTTCGGCGCGGGCGGTGAAGGCTTCGGTACTGTCGGACAGCAGGCGAAAGCCCGACTGGCCCTGATGCGGCGCGGCCTGCGCCTGGACCGAACGGCCGAACGCCGAGTCACTGGCGGGCAGCGCCTGACTGGCCTGGCGCTGAACATCAACGCTGGCGCAGCCGCTGAGGAGCGAGGCGAGGAGCAGAGCAGCGAGCAGGTTTTGTCTGACTCTCACGTAGGATCGTTCCGATTGGCGGCAGGTGTCGGCATATGGACGCTGGTTTCCCGAGAAAAGTCAGTCAGTGATGCTGTCAGTTTCGGCTAGCAGTTTGATAGCCAGGGCGCCGACCTTGCGCACCGCCTCTTCAATCTGCGGTGTTGGCTTGGCAGCGTAGTTCATGCGCAGGCAGTTGCGGTACTTGCCTGACGCAGAAAAGATGCTGCCCACGGCAATCTGTACGCCTTGATCGTGCAACGCACGATTCAGTTTCAGGGTGTCGAAGCTTTCCGGCAGCTCGACCCACAGCATGAAGCTGCCTTGCGGGCGACTGGCGCGGGTGCCGACCGGGAAGTAGCGTGTGACCCAGTCGATCATCACGTCGCGATTGCGCTGGTATTGCGTGCGCATCCTCCGCAAATGTGGCTCGAAGTGCCCGGCCTTGAGAAACTCGGCGATCGCAATCTGCGGTTGTGGCGCGGTGGAGCCGGTGCTGATGTATTTCATGTGCAGCACCCGTTCCAGATACCTGCCGGGCGCGACCCAGCCGATGCGCAATCCGGGGGCCAGGGTCTTGGAAAACGAACTGCAGAGCAGGACGCGTCCGTCCTCATCGAAGGATTTGATCGTGCGTGGGCGCGGGTAGGTGTAAGCCAGTTCTCCATACACATCGTCCTCGATGATCGCCACGTCAAAACGCTGTGCGAGCGTCAACAACGCGCGTTTTCGGGACTCGGGCATGATGTAGCCCAGCGGGTTGTTGCAGTTGGGGGTCAACTGTATGACTTTGATCGGCCACTGTTCCAGGGCCAGTTCCAGCGCATCGAGGCTGATGCCGGTGATCGGGTCGGTGGGAATTTCCAGTGCTTTCATGCCCAACCCCTTGAGGGTTTGCATGGCGCCGTGAAAGCTCGGTGAGTCCACGGCCACAATGTCTCCCGGCTCGCAGATCGCCCGGATGCTGGTGGACAGCGCTTCGTGGCATCCGGTCGTGACCACCAGCTCGCTAGCGCTCAACTGGCACCCGGAATCGAGCATCAGGCGTGCGATCTGTTCGCGCAGTTCGAGGGTGCCGTGGATGTTGTCGTAATACAGACCGGGCATGTCCTGTCGACGGCTGATACGCGCGAGATTGCGCAGCAGCGGTTTCATGGTCGGCGTGGTGATGTCCGGCATGCCGCGACCCAGTTGCACCACATCCTTGCGCGGCACCGCGCGAATCAGCTCCAGCACCTGGTCCCATTGCGAAATATCCACCGGCCGCTGGGCCGGGCGGCCAATGGCCGGCAGCTCCGGCAGTTCGCGACCCACAGGTACGAAGTAGCCCGACTTGGGTTTTGGCGTCGCCAGGCCACTGTCTTCCAGTACGCGATAGGCCTGCTGCACCGTGCTCAGGCTGACGCCATGTTCGACGCTCAGCGCCCGCACCGAAGGCAGTCGGTCACCGGGGCGATAGAAGCCCTGTTCGATACGCGTGCCGAGCAATTCGGCGAGGTTGACGTAAAGGGTCATGGTGCAGTCTCGGTGTGGGTGATTCGGTAAACCAATACAGATCAGGCAAGAAATGAGGATTCAGACGCTGGGACGCCAAATCTGTATGGAATTAATACTTGTCTGTTGAATCTGTAATGCTTTTCGTCGTCCACGCATCATGAAAGCTCTGGCTACCCAAGTAAACAGGAGCAATCAAAATGAACGGCTTGAGCGATGTGCGGCTGACGTTACACAGTCAGGAACTGGTGAGAGGGCAGGAACACGGTACACGTGAGGCGCTGATGCGCAACGCACCGTCCGGCCTGGGTCGCTGGGGTCTGTTCTGGCATCGTCTGCACACGCGCAAGGCGTTGCTGGCGCTGACGCCGGAGCAACTCAGGGATGTGGGGCTGACGCGGGAACAGGCGCGGGAGGAGGGGCTCAAGCCTTTCTGGCGGATCTGATTTTTGTGGCGTTCTTTCGGGCCTTATCGCGGGCTTGCCCGCGATGGCGTCTGTGCTGGGACCGAAGATCCCCTCAGACCAATTCTTTAAGCCGATGCCACAACATCCCCAACGCCAACAACGGCGAGCGCAAATGTTTCCCGCCCGGAAAGGTGATATGCGGCACCTTGGCAAACAGATCAAACCCACCACTGTGCTGCCCGCTGATCGCTTCAGCCAACAACTTGCCGGCCAAATGCGTGGCATTTACTCCATGACCGGAATAGGCCTGGGCGTAATACACATTCGGCTGGTCTTTAAGCCGGCCAATCTGCGGCAGGCGGTTGGCGCCGATGCCAATCATTCCGCCCCATTGATAGTCGATCTTCACCGTGCCCAGTTGCGGGAAGACTTCCAGCATCTTCGGTCGCATGTACGCGGCGATGTCTTTCGGATCGCGGCCCGAATAATGGCAGGCACCCCCGAACAGCAAGCGCCGGTCCGCCGAGAGTCGGTAGTAATCCAGTGCCACGCGCTGATCGCAGACCGCCATGTTCTGCGGCAGCAGTGAATGGGCCAGTGCCTCACTTAACGGTTCGGTGGCGATGATGTAGCTGCCGGCGGGCAGCACCTTGCCGCTGAGTTCGGGGTTGAGCTGATTGAGGTAGGCGTTGCAGCCCAGCACCAGCGTCTTGGCGCGGACCGAACCCTGAGCCGTGTGGACCTTGATCTCTGGACCATAATCGATGCGGGTGACCGCCGATTGTTCAAACAGTACCGCCCCCATTTCCTCGGCCGCCGTCGCTTCGCCCAGTGCCAGGTTCAGCGGATGCAGGTGCCCCGAGCCCATGTCGATCAAACCGCCGACGTAACGATCGGAGCCCACCACCGAGTGCATTTCATTGGTCTGCAGCAGGCGGGTTTCGTAGCGATAACCGAGACTGCGCAGCTCTTCGGCATCTTCGGCGAAGCCTTCGAGGTCGCGGGGTTTGTTGGCCAGGTCGCAGTAACCCCACGTCAGGTCGCAGGGGATCTGAAAACGCGCGACGCGCTGGCGCACGATTTCCACTGCCTCCAGGCCCATGAGTTTCATCTGGCGCACGCCGTGCGCACCGATCACGCTGGCGAATTGATCAAGGCCATGACCGACGCCGCGAATCAATTGTCCGCCGTTGCGCCCGCTGGCGCCCCAGCCGATTTTGCGGGCCTCGAGCAGGATGACGCTCAAGCCTCGCTCCGCCAGTTCCAGCGCAGTGTTCAGCCCGGAAAACCCGCCACCGACCACGCACACATCCGCCACCAGATCCCCCCTGAGCGCCGGATAATCGGGTCGCGGGAGCCTGCTGGCGGCGTAATAAGAGGCAATGTGCTGGTGACCTGGAGCGGATGGCTGAGCACCGGCATTCATGGGCGTGTTCCCGATTCTGGCGTCTGGAAAAGTTGACGGAGCATAAGCCGGACCTTCTGGCACGGGCAACATTGGTCGGCTGCTGCTGTATGGATCGGCGCCTTTGCTGCAGAATCGCGCTCTATTCCGCTTTTGGTCACCGCTTCAATGAGCTGCAACAGTCAGAAAATCCGTACGCTTCGCCAACAGATTCCCTCGTTCGAGTGCGTGCCCGGCTGCCATGACTGCTGTGGACCGGTGACCACCTCGCCGGAAGAAATGTCCCGCCTGCCGCGCAAGACCCGCGCCGAGCAGGACGCGGCGATGGATGAACTCAATTGCGTGCACCTGGGGCCGAACGGCTGCACGGTGTATGACGAGCGTCCGCTGATTTGCCGGCTGTTTGGCACCACCAAGACCTTGCCATGCCCGAATGGGCGCGGGCCGGTGGAGCTGATTCATCCGCGGGTGGAGAAGCAGATTCATGAGTACATGGCTTCTACCCGGCAAGTACTTGTTTGAATCCATTCAGGTAGACCGAGTGGCCTGCGATGGGGCCGGGTTGGCCACCGAATATCTCAATCCGGAATCGGCAAACTCAAGCTCTCTTTCACCTCTTCCATCACGATATAGCTCTTGGACTCGCGCACATGCGGCAGCTTGAGCAGGATGTCTCCCAGCAGCTTGCGGTACGAGGCCATCTCGGAAATCCGTGCCTTCACCAGGTAGTCGAAATCCCCTGACACCAAGTGGCATTCCAGCACATGGGGCAGTTTCAGCACCGCGCGTCGGAACTCTTCGAAGGTATCCCCGGATTTGTAGTCCAGGCTGATCTCGACGAACACCAGCAGACTACCCTTCAAATGTTGCGGATTGAGCCGGGCGTTGTAGCCCATGATGATCCCTTCGCGCTCCAGGCGCCGCACCCGCTCAGTGCAAGGCGTGGTAGAGAGCCCGACCTTTTCCCCCAGCTCCGTGAACGAGATGCGTCCGTCCGCTTGCAGGATCCGCAGAATGTTGCGGTCGATCTTGTCCAGCTCTCGTTTGGTCTGAGTGTTGGTACGCATAGGGGATGCGCCTCCGTGAAAAGGGTTTTTGCCGAGAATTGTCGCCAAATATAGCTGCTTATATAGTGAAAAACACTGGCAAATCTTTTTTACACTGCGCACATCACTGCTTGAATACAACACACGTCAGCGGTCAGCCGCGATGAGGGATATGAAAATGCGCGTTATGGTCTTGGGTAGCGGCGTCATCGGTACCGCCAGTGCTTACTATCTGGCTCGTGCCGGGTTTGAAGTGGTGGTGGTGGACCGTCAGCCGGCCGCTGCCATGGAGACCAGTTTCGCCAACGCAGGCCAGGTCTCGCCGGGCTATGCCTCGCCGTGGGCCGCGCCGGGCGTGCCGCTCAAAGCCATCAAGTGGCTGTTGCAGCGCCACGCACCGCTGGCGATCAAGGCCACGGCCGACATCGACCAATACCTGTGGATGGCGCAGATGCTGCGCAACTGCACCGCCAGCCGTTACGCGGTGAACAAGGAGCGCATGGTCCGCCTGTCCGAGTACAGCCGTGACTGCCTCGACGAGTTGCGCGCCGAAACCGGCATCGCGTACGAAGGCCGCAGCCTCGGTACGACCCAACTGTTCCGCACCCAGGCTCAACTCGACGGCGCCGCGAAAGACATCGCCGTGCTGAAAGAGTCCGGCGTTCCGTTCGAACTGCTCGACCGCGCCGGCATTGCCCGCGTCGAGCCAGCGCTGGCCAGCGTCACCGACATCCTCGCCGGTGCCCTGCGCCTGCCGAACGACCAGACGGGCGACTGCCAGATTTTCACCACCCGCCTGGCCGAAATGGCCGTGAAACTGGGGGTGGAATTCCGTTTCGGCCAGGACATTCAGAAACTCGACTACGCCGGTGATCGCATTAACGGCGTGTGGATCGACGGCAAGCTGGAAACCGCTGACCGCTACGTGCTGGCACTCGGCAGCTACTCGCCGCAATTGCTCAAGCCGCTGGGGATCAAGGCGCCGGTATACCCGCTCAAGGGTTACTCGCTGACTGTGCCGATCACCAACCCGGCCATGGCCCCGACCTCGACCATTCTCGACGAGACCTACAAGGTCGCGATCACCCGTTTCGACAACCGCATCCGCGTCGGCGGCATGGCGGAGATCGCCGGTTTTGACCTGTCGCTGAACCCGCGTCGGCGCGAAACCCTGGAGATGATCGTCAACGACCTTTATCCTCAGGGCGGCGATCTGGCCCAGGCCAGTTTCTGGACCGGTCTGCGTCCGACTACGCCGGACGGCACGCCGATCGTGGGCGCGACCCCATTCAAGAACCTGTTCCTGAACACCGGTCACGGCACACTCGGCTGGACCATGGCGTGTGGCTCCGGCCGCTTGCTGGCTGACCTGATGGCCAAGAAGACGCCGCAGATCAGCGCCGAAGGCCTCGATATTTCCCGTTATGGCAGCAAACCCCAGGAGTCCGCAAAGCATGGCAATCCAGCGCCAGCTCACCAATGAGCGCATGAGTCAGATCGTCAGCCACAATGGCACCGTGTATTTGGCGGGGCAGGTCGGCGATGACTTCAACGCCGGGATTGAACAGCAGACTCGCGATGTCCTCGGCAATATCGAGCGCTTGCTGGATCTGGCTGGGACTGACAAGCAGCATCTGCTGTCGGCGACGATCTACCTGAACGACATCGAAGCGCACTTTGCCGGGATGAACTCGGTGTGGGACCAGTGGCTGCCCAAAGGCGCCGCACCGGCCCGTGCCACCGTCGAAGCGAAGATGGCCAAGCCGAGCATCCTGGTTGAGATCTCCATCGTCGCCGCGTTGCCCTGACCGTTTCAAAAATCCCTCTGCCGGTGCTGTTGGCGGTTCCCGCCGCCAGCCAGCGCCGGTTTTTTTATTCCCATGACCGCCTAGAAGTCTGCCGCCATGCGCCCAGCCCGTGCCCTGATCGACCTTCAAGCCCTGCGTCACAACTTCCGTATCGCCCGTGAACTCACCGGGGCCAAAGCCCTCGCGGTGATCAAGGCCGATGCCTACGGCCATGGCGCGGTGCGTTGCGCCCGGGCGCTGGAAGCCGAGGCCGACGGTTTTGCCGTGGCCTGCATCGAAGAGGCGTTGGAACTGCGCGCGGCGGGTATTCGAGCGCCGGTGTTACTGCTGGAAGGGTTCTTCGAAGCCGATGAGTTGGCGCTGATCGTCGAGCATGATTTCTGGTGCGTGGTGCATTCGCTGTGGCAACTCGAAGCCATAGAGAAAGCCACACTGAGCAAACCGATCACGGTCTGGCTCAAGCTCGACTCGGGCATGCATCGCGTCGGTCTGCATCCAAAGGATTATCAGGACGCCTATCAACGGCTGCTCGCCAGCGGCAAGGTCGCGAAAGTGGTGCTGATGAGCCACTTCGCCCGGGCTGATGAGCTGCACGAACAGGCCAGTGCCGAGCAGGTCGCGGTATTTGAAGCTGCGCGCAAAGGTTTGTCGGCGGAAGTCAGCTTGCGCAACTCGCCGGCCGTGTTGGGCTGGCCGCAGATCCCAAGCGATTGGGTTCGCCCCGGTATCATGATGTACGGCGCGACGCCGTTCGAAGAAGCCAACACCGTGGCGGCCCGCCTGCAACCGGTGATGACCCTCGAATCCAAAGTGATTTGCGTGCGTGAACTGCCGGCCGGCGAGCCGATCGGTTACGGCGCCAAATTCATTACACCCAAGCCGATGCGCGTAGGCGTGGTCGCCATGGGCTATGCCGACGGTTACCCGCGTCATGCACCGACCGGTACGCCGGTCATGGTGGCCGGGCAACGCAGCCAGTTGATCGGCCGGGTGTCGATGGACATGCTCTGCATTGACCTGACCGATGTACCGCAAGCCGGCCTCGGTTCGACCGTCGAGTTGTGGGGCAAGAACATCCTCGCCAGCGATGTGGCGGCAGCGGCGGACACAATTCCTTATCAGATCTTCTGCAACCTGCGCCGGGTGCCACTGCTCTATTCCGAGGGCTGACAGCTCGCGGGCCGCACCGAAAGTCGCCTCGCTCCACAGGATTCAGGTCCAAGTGTTGTAAATACTGAACGCTGTCGCCATGATAACGCTCAATATTCCAACAACCTGAATCCCTGGAGGCGCAAGCATTGGACGTCGGTGAACGACTGCAATCCATCCGTAAGCTCAAAGGCCTTTCGCAGCGTGAGCTCGCCAAGCGCGCGGGTGTCACCAACAGTACGATTTCGATGATCGAGAAGAACAGCGTCAGTCCCTCGATCAGTTCTCTGCGCAAAGTACTGGGCGGGATTCCCATGTCCATGGTCGAGTTCTTTTCTGAAGAAATCCTGCAGGAAAAACCGACGCAGATCGTCTACAAAGCCAACGAGCTGATCGATATTTCCGATGGCGCCGTGACCATGAAACTGGTCGGTCGGGCACACCCGAGCCGGGCTATCGCGTTTCTCAATGAAATCTACCCGCCAGGCGCCGACACCGGTGACGAGATGCTCACCCATGAGGGCGAGGAAACCGGCATTTTGGTGGAAGGTCGACTGGAACTGGTGGTCGGGCTGGAAACTTTTGTGCTCGAGGCTGGCGATAGCTACTACTTTGAAAGTACCAAGCCGCACCGTTTCCGAAATCCGTTCGATGCGCCGGCGCGACTAATCAGCGCAGCGACTCCGGCGAATTTCTGAGTAAAGAAGGCGCCCTGCCAGTCAGGCCGAGGCACCCGGGCGGTTTTTCCGCTGCAGCATAAGACCCCTTCGACTTTGGGGTTGTTTCAGTGTGGCGGGCTTACCGCTATACTTGCGCCCGCCTGCGAACCGTGGCCGTAGGCGTGACTAGCCACCATTGAGGGTGAACGCGTGAACCTAATTATGAAAATGCTGGCTGCACCAGCAACCGTATTGGCCCTATGGGCTGTCAGCGCTCAAGCTGCGACGAACGACGATATTGCCAAACGCCTTGAACCGGTCGGTCAGGTCTGTGTACAGGGCAAAGAGTGCAAGGGGATGGAAGTTGCTGCCTCAGCGGGCGGTGGCGGCGGTGCCAAGACCCCGGACGAAGTGATTGCCAAACATTGCAACGCTTGCCACGGTACTGGCCTGTTGGGCGCACCGAAAATCGGTGATGCGGCTGCCTGGAAAGAACGAGCCGATCACCAGGGTGGCCTAGACGGTATCCTGGCCAAGGCCATTACCGGTATCAACTCGATGCCGCCTAAAGGTACCTGTGCCGATTGCTCGGATGCCGAGCTCAAAGGCGCCATTCAGAAAATGTCGGGCCTGAAATAAGCCGACATCTTCAGTAAAAAACCGCTTTCGAGCGGTTTTTTTATGCCTGCGATTTACGCCTGAGGCTATTCATTGCAGCAAAGACCCGGCAAGCTCGGTCCAACCCCGATTCACGGAATGTAAGGGAGGATCAGATGGTGCAGCTGTGTTCTATCGAGCAAGCGGTCGATGACGTACTGGCGCGGTTGCCGGCGCACATTCACATGGGCCTGCCCCTCGGCCTTGGCAAACCCAACCACTTCGTCAACGCGCTGTACCGGCGCATCGCGCAACTGCCGCAGCGGCAACTGACGATCTACACCGCCCTGTGCCTGGGCCGTCCGTCACTGGGTGACGGTTTGCAGAAGCGCTTTCTCGAACCCTTTATCGAATGCGTATTTGGCGATTATCCGGAACTGGATTTTCTCGCCGGACTGCAACGCGACAACCTGCCGCCGAACATCCATATCCAACAGTTCTTCATGCAGCCGGGCAGCCTGCTGCATAGCGCATCGGCCCAGCAGGATTACGTCAGCAGCAACTACAGCCATGCCGCGCGGGACATCAACGCTGCCGGTTTGAACCTGGTCGCGCAGTTGGTTGCGAGCCACTCCGAGCGTCCGGATCGTTTGAGCCTGAGCTGCAACCCGGACATCACCCTCGACCTGTTCCCGATGATCGCCAAACGGCGGGCGGCGGGGGAGACGATCCTGCTGGTGGGCCAGGTGCATAACGATTTGCCCTACATGCCCGGTGACGCTGAAATCGGCATCGACACCTTCGATTTGCTCATCGATGAAAAGGACAGCAGCACGTTGTTCTCGACGCCGAACATGCCGGTCGGATTCCAGGATCACTTCATCGGCCTGCACGCCAGCACATTGGTACGCGACGGCGGCACGTTGCAGATCGGCATCGGTTCCATGGGTGATGCACTGACAGCGGCGTTGCTGGCACGGCAAGCCGACAATGGCGGTTACAAGGCCTTGCTGGCGGACGTGAATCTGAGCCAGTGGGCGCAGTTGATCGACCGTGAAGGTGGTCTCGAACCGTTCGCCAAAGGCCTGTACGGTTGCAGCGAAATGTTCGTCAACGGCTTGCTGGTGCTGGCCGATGCCGGGATCGTGCGGCGCAAGGTGTATCCCGATGTGCCGACTCAACAACAGGCGAATGCCGGCACCCTCGACGAAGCCGTGCAAACCGACGGCATCTCAGTGCACGGCGGTTTCTTCCTCGGGCCGCGCAGTTTCTACGAGCGCCTGCGCGAGCTGCCGCAAAGCAAACGTCTTGAATTCAACATGACCCGCATCAGCTACATCAACGAACTGTACGGGCAGGAAGAGCTCAAGCGTTTGCAGCGCCTGGATGCGCGGTTCATTAACACCGTGTTCACCATGACCCTGCTGGGTGCTGGCGTGGCCGATCAGCTTGAAGACGGACGCGTGCTGAGCGGCGTGGGCGGGCAATACAACTTCGTTGCCCAAGGCCATGCGCTGGAGGGCGCGCGTTCGGTGTTGCTACTGCGCAGCTGGCGCGAGGCGGGTGGGGACGTCAGCTCGAACATCGTCTGGCAGTACGGCCACTGCACGATCCCAAGGCACCTGCGCGACATTGTGGTCACCGAATACGGCATCGCTGACTTGCGCGGCAAGACCGATGCGGCGGTCATCGAGGCGTTGCTGAACATCAGCGATTCGCGGTTCCAGTCGGGGCTGATCCAGCAAGCCCAGAGCGTGGGCAAGCTGCCGAAAGACTTTCGCCTCGACCCACGCTTCGCCGACAACAGCCCGGAGCGTTTACAGGCGATTCAGGCGCGGCACCCGAACCTGTTTCCAGAATATCCACTGGGCTGCGATTTCACTGAGGTGGAGCGCGATGTGTTGCGGGCGCTGAACTGGCTGAAGAGCAAGTTCAAACTGACGGAGATTCTGGAACTGGGCAAAGCGGCACTGGATGCGCCAGAGGCCTCGATGTTTCCCGAGCACCTGGAGCGGATGCAGCTGACCAACCCTGACGGGTTGAAAGAAGACTTGTTCCAGCGCTTGCTACTCGCCGGCCTGAAAGCCACCACACAATAACAGCCACCCCAAAACCACTGTAGGAGCCGGGCTTGCCCGCGATGAGGCCATAACATGCAACATTGATGTTGTCTGTTCAGCCGCCATCGCGGGCAAGCCCGGCTCCCACAGGTTCGGTGGTGTAACTGGTTTATTCGATGAAGGTCACGACACCGCCGGCCAGCGACTGCACACGAGCCAGCGACTCAACGCGATAGCCCTGCGCATCCAGTTCCGCACGCCCGCCCTGGAACGACTTCTCGATCACGATACCCAGGCCCGCCACGGTCGCGCCGGCCTGTTTGATGATCGAGATCAGCGCTTGCGATGCTTTACCGTTGGCCAGAAAGTCATCGATGATCAGCACGCGGTCGCTGCTGGTCAGGTGACGCGGGGAGATCGCCACGGTGCTTTCAGTCTTCTTGGTGAACGAGTAAACGGTCGCCGACAGCAGGTTTTCAGTCAGGGTCAGGGACTGTTGCTTGCGGGCGAAGATCACCGGCACGCCGAGGTTCAGACCGGTCATGATCGCCGGAGCGATGCCCGAGGCTTCGATGGTGACAATCTTGGTGATGCCCGAGTCCTTGAACAGTGCGGCGAATTCGTCGCCGATCAGCTTCATCAGGGCCGGGTCGATCTGGTGGTTCAAAAAGGCGTCTACCTTCAGGACCTGATCGGAAAGCACGATGCCTTGTTCGCGGATTTTCTGGTGCAGTGCTTCCATGAAGCGTTCCTCTACTGGCGCCAAATGCGCCTAGTTTGTAAAAAGTGTTCGGTTAAAAATGCTTTGATTAAAAAGTGCTCAATTCTAGCGCTTTAACATCGCGCGTATATCCGCCAATGCGGTATTTCCGCGAACGGCTTTGACTTCAACCGGCGTGTCGTCGTTGCCTTCCCACGCCAGATCGTCCGGCGGCAGTTCATCGAGGAAGCGGCTCGGCGCGCAATCGATGATCTCGCCGTACTGCTTGCGCTTGGCGGCGAAAGTGAAGGCCAGGGTCTGACGCGCACGGGTAATCCCGACGTAGGCCAGGCGGCGTTCTTCTTCGATAGTGTCGGCTTCGATGCTGGAACGGTGCGGGAGAATTTCCTCTTCCATGCCCATGATGAACACGTACGGGAATTCCAGGCCTTTGGAGGCGTGCAGTGTCATCATTTGCACACCTTCCGCACCGTCTTCCTCTTCCTGCTGACGCTCCAGCATGTCGCGCAGCACAAGCTTGCCGATGGCGTCCTCGACGGTCATCTCGCCTTCTTCGTCCTTCTCCAGCGTATTTTTCAACGCCTCGATCAGGAACCAGACGTTGCCCATGCGGTAATCGGCGGCCTTGTCACTGGAGCTGTTGGTGCGCAGCCAGTTCTCGTAGTCGATGTCCATGACCATGCTGCGCAGCGCCGAGATCGGGTCTTCGCCAGAGCACTGCTCGCGCACCTTGTCCATGAAGCGCTTGAAACGCGACAGGCGATCGGTGAAGCGCGTGTCCAGATGCTCGCCCAGGCCGATTTCGTCGGTGGCGGCGTACATCGAGATTTTGCGTTCGGTGGCGTAGTTGCCGAGCTTTTCCAGAGTGGTCGAACCGATTTCACGGCGCGGAACGTTGATCACCCGCAGGAAGGCATTGTCGTCGTCCGGGTTCACGATCAGGCGGAAGTAGGCCATCAGGTCCTTCACTTCCTGACGTCCGAAAAAGCTGTTGCCGCCGGACAGGCGATACGGAATCTGGTGGTGTTGCAGCTTCAGCTCGATCAGCTTGGCCTGATAGTTACCGCGATACAGGATCGCGAAATCACTGTATGGGCGGTCCGTGCGCAAGTGCAGGGTCAGCAATTCCACCGCCACGCGCTCGGCTTCGGCGTCTTCGTTGCGGCAGCGGATCACGCGGATCTCGTCGCCGTGGCCCATCTCGCTCCACAGCTGCTTTTCGAATTCGTGCGGGTTGTTCGAGATCAGCACGTTGGCGCAACGCAGGATGCGGCTGGTGGAGCGGTAGTTCTGCTCCAGCATCACCACTTTCAAGGACGGGTAGTCATCCTTGAGCAACATCAGGTTTTCCGGGCGCGCACCGCGCCAGGCGTAGATCGACTGGTCATCGTCGCCGACCACGGTGAACTGGTTACGCGTGCCGATCAGCAGTTTCACCAGCAAATACTGGCTGGCGTTGGTGTCCTGGTATTCGTCCACCAGCAGGTAGCGGACTTTGTTCTGCCACTTTTCGAGGATGTCGGCGTGTTCCTGGAACAGCTTGACCGGCAGCAGGATCAGGTCGTCGAAGTCCACCGCGTTGAACGCCTTGAGCGTGCGCTGGTAGTGGGTGTAGACGATGGCGGCGGTCTGCTCCTTGGGGTTGCGCGCGTTTTCCAGGGCTTCGGCGGGCAGGATCAGGTCGTTTTTCCACGAGCCGATCATGTTCTTGATCTCGTCGACGCCGTCGTCGCCCGCGTATTCCTTCTGCATGATGTCGGTCATCAAGGCTTTGACGTCGGTCTCGTCAAAAATCGAGAAGCCCGGTTTGTAGCCCAGCCGCACGTGTTCCTTGCGGATGATGTTCAGCCCCAGGTTGTGGAAGGTGCACACCGTCAGGCCACGGCCTTCGCCGCCCTTGAGCAGGGTGCCGACCCGTTCCTTCATCTCTCGCGCGGCCTTGTTGGTAAAGGTCATGGCGACGATGTACTGGGCGCGGATGCCGCAATTCTGGATCAGGTGGGCGATCTTGCGCGTGATCACACTGGTCTTGCCGGAGCCTGCGCCGGCGAGCACCAAAAGAGGGCCGCCGACGTAGCTCACGGCTTCTTGCTGCCGGGGATTGAGTCGGGACATACGGAATTCAGGGAGTCATTTATGAAATGGGCCGGCATTTTAACAGGCTCAGCGAATTGTGCTGCTCTGTCCGACTTGTGACGCAACACACTTTCTCTAATTGCCGGTTTTGTTACTTTCAAGCAGGATGCGCGGTGAATTTGCGGCTAATGTTCGTATTCCTGACACAAAGTCACGTTTGACAACTTATGACATTTGGTCATTGGTTAGCGGCGCGGCATAATGCCTGCCGCCTACATCTTTGCAGAGTCTAGGGAGCTAGCTTGTCTACGCCTGTCGAACCCTTGCGTTTGCTGCTACTGGCCGAAGAGCCAGCGTGGGCAGCGTTGTTGCGCGAGTGTCTGGCTCCGATGGGGAGCTCGGCCGTGCTCATCAGCGCGCCGAACTGGGAGTCGGTCAGCAGTCTGTTCGATGACAATCGCCATGCGGTGTTGTTGACTGTTCCTGCACTTCAGCCGCTACCAGGCCGTTGCAGCTTGCCGACGGTGTTGTTGCTCGAACACGAGCCACTGATGCCGCCCGATGGTGTGAGTGACTGGCTGGTGCGTGACCTGCTCGATGCCGGGATGCTGCGTCGTTGCCTGCGGCATGTGCGCGAGCGTGGCCTGCTGGAAAACACCCTGCAACGCCTGGCTGAGCAAGATCCGCTGACCGGCATCGCCAACCGCCAGGGCTTCCAGACCCTGCTGGCTGCGCGTCTGGCGGAAAACGAAGGCCGTGGCCTGGCCCTCGGTCACCTTGATCTCGACAACTTCCGTCACGCCAACGATGCCCTCGGCCATCAGGCTGGCGACCGCTTGATCCTGCAAGTGGTCGCGCGGCTGAAAAGCCAGCTTGAGGCCGGCGATCAACTGGCGCGCCTGGGCAGCGATGAATTCGCCTTGCTGATCGACACCCGCCGCGCACCTCAACGTGCTGAATGGATGGCCGAGCGCATCACCGAAGCGCTGGCCGAACCTTACTGGGTCGACGGCGAAAGCCTGTTGATCGGTTCCAGCCTGGGCATCGCCCACGCCCGGGCCCAGGCCGGCGCCGACCCGCTGATGTGGCACGCGCACATCGCCATGCAGCAAGCCAAGAGCACCCAGGGCTGCACCTTCCACATTTTCAACGAACGCATCAACCGCAACGCCCGTAGCATGGCCGACCTTGAAAGCGAGCTGCGCCGTGCCTTGCGCCGTGACGAGCTGGAACTGCATTACCAGCCGCGCCTGAACATGGCTGACGGCCAGATCGTCGGCCTCGAAGCCTTGGTGCGCTGGCGTCATGCTGAGCGCGGTCTGCTGCCACCGAGCGAATTCGTGCCGCTGGCCGAGCAAAGCGGTTTGATCGTGCCGCTCGGTTACTGGGTGATTTCCCGGGCGCTGCGGGATATGCAGGCCTTGCGCGAACAGGGCCTGCCGCCGCTGCACATGGCGATCAACCTGTCATTCCGGCAGTTCCAGGACAGCCAGTTGCTCTCGACGCTGAGTCGGTTGATTGCCGAACGCGGCGTCGAAGCGCAGTGGCTGGAGTTCGAACTGACCGAAACCGCGGTGATGCGTCGCAGCGATCTGGTCAAGCAAACCATGGACGCCCTCGGACGCCTGGGCGTGCGCTTCTCGCTGGATGACTTCGGCACCGGGTTCTCGTCCTTCGTGCACCTCAACAGCCTGCCGATCGCCTTGCTCAAGGTCGACAAGAGCTTTGTCGGTGGCATGGAAGAGCGTGAAGAGAACCGCAAACTGGTCCACGCCATGATCAACCTGGCGCACAACCTCAACCTTGAGGTCGTCGCGGAAGGGGTGGAAACAGCGGAACAGCTGGATCTGTTACGCGGGTTTGGTTGCGATCAGGTGCAGGGATATCTGATCAGCAAGCCGTTGCCGTTGGCGGAATTGGTTGAGTACCTGACCTACGGCAGCAGCCAGCAGTCGATGATGGAAGTCGTGAACTAACCACAATCTAAATGTGGGAGCGAGCAAGCCCGCTCCCACATGGATTTCACTCAGCCTGAGCGATCTTGAAGCCTTGAGATTGAGGCTCCTGCCGAATCATCCGCTTCATCTTCCATTCAAACGCCAGTGTCAAACTCACCGCCGCGCACGCCAGTCCCAGCGCCAATCCCCACCAGACGCCCGTCGGCCCCCAATGAATATGGAAAGCCATCCACCACGCGGCTGGTGCGCCAATCAGCCAGTAACAGCCCAACCCGACCAGGAACGTGGTCTTGGCGTCCTTGAGCCCGCGTATGCAGCCCATGGCGATGGTTTGCGTACCGTCGAACAGTTCGAACCACGCCGCCACCGCCAGCAGGCTCACAGCCAGTTCAATCACGGGGCGGAACGCCGGGTCGTTGTGGTCGAGGAACAGGCCGATCAACTGATTCGGCAGAAACCAGAAGACCATCGCAAAGCCCAGCATCGCCGCGGCGCCGAAGGCAATGCCGACCCGTCCGGCCAACCGTGCATCCAGTAACTGCCCGGCGCCATAGTGCTGGCCGATGCGCATGGTGATCGCGTAGGAAAGCCCTGCCGGAATCATGAACGCCACCGAAACGATCTGCAGGGCGATCTGGTGCGCGGCCAGTTGCGTGCTGCCCATGGTGCCCATGCACAACGCGGCGAACGCAAACAGTCCGACTTCCACCGCGTAGGTGCCGCCAATCGGCAGGCCGAGGCGCCACAGCTCCTTCAGGTACTGACGGTTTGGCCGCGACAGGCCCTCGCGCAACGGATACGCGTCATACGCCGGATGCCGGCGGATGTGCAGGGCCAGCGCCACCGCCATCAAGTTAGCGACAATCGCTGTCACCAGACCAATGCCCATCAGACCCAGTTTTGGCAGGCCGAACATGCCGGTGATCAACGCATAGTTGAGCAGGAAGTTGGCCACGGTGCCGCCGAGGCTGATAACCATCACCGGCGTCGCCCGGCCAATGGCGCTGGTAAAACCGCGCAACGCCATGAAACTCAGGTAACCGGGCAGGGCGAACGGCAGGATTGTCAGAAACTGCCCGGCGGCGTGCACGTTGGTCTCGGTCTGGCCGAACAGCAGCAACACCGGTTTGAGGTTCCACAGCAGCAGCCCGGCCACCAAGGCCATCAACCACGCCAGCCACAATCCGGCCTGGGTCAGTCGTGCCGCGCCGATAATGTCACCTGCACCCTGACGAATCGCCACCAAGGTGCCGACCGCCGCAATCACGCCGATGCAGAAAATCGACACGAACGAGTACGTCGCCGCCCCCAGACCACCGCCGGCCAACGCTTCGGGGCTCAGGCGCGCCATCATCAAGGTGTCGGTGAGGACCATCAGCATGTGCGCCAACTGCGAGGCAATCAGCGGGCCCGCCAGCCGCAGGATGGCCCAGAGTTCAATACGCGCTGGATGCTTCATGGTCATCACGCTCAATTATCAAAGAGGACTGCAAAGCGTCGATTCTCGGCGCTTCACAGGGTTTGCACAAAGGGATAAAAAGGATGGGTAGCATGAGTCAGACTCATGCTGAACAGATTCTGCTACGGTAGCCGGATTGCGCCATAGGAGCTTTCCTCATGTCTCGTCGTCTTCCTCCCTTATATGCCTTGCGCGCATTTGAAGCGGCGGCGCGGCATAGCTCGTTCACCCGCGCGGCTGAAGAACTGTCGATCACCCAAAGCGCGGTGAGCCGGCATATCCGTACGCTCGAAGAGCATTTCGCCTGTCGGCTGTTTCACCGCAGCGGGCGCAACCTGCAACTGACCGAGTCGGCGCGGTTGATCCTGCCGGGCATTCGTGACGGTTTCACCGCCCTGGAGCGCGCCTGCAATACCTTGCGCGCCGAAGACGACATCCTGCGCATGAAAGCCCCCTCGACCCTGACCATGCGCTGGTTACTGGCGCGGCTCAGCCGTTTCCGGCACCTGCAACCGGGCAATGAAGTGCAACTGACCAGTGCCTGGATGGACATCGATTCGGTGGACTTCAATCAGGAACCGTTCGATTGCGCCGTGATCCTCAGCAGCGGGCATTTCCCGCCGGACTGGGAGGCCACGCTGCTGTTCCCCGAGGAGCTGATCCCCGTCGGCGCGCCGAATCTGCTGAACGACCAGCCGTGGGACGTCGCGCGCCTGGCCAGCACCGAGCTGCTGCACCCGACCCCTGATCGGCGTGACTGGCGCAGTTGGCTCGACCGCATGGGCCTGACCGAACAGGTCTCGCTCAAGGGCGGTCAGGTGTTCGACACCCTGGAGCTGGGCATGATCGCCGCCGCGCGGGGTTACGGTGTGTCCATGGGGGATTTGCTGATGGTGGCGGAGGATGTCGCGCAGGGGCGCTTGAGTCTGCCGTGGCCGACGGCGGTCGCCAGCGGTGAGAATTACTACCTGGTCTGGCCGAAAACCCGCCCCGGAGGTGAACGTTTGCGCCGGCTCAGCGATTTCCTGCTGGGTGAAGTCCGGGCCATGGATTTGCCCGTTGTGCAGCGTCTGAGCTGAATCGATAGAGCCCAAGCAGTAGAGGCCTTGCGCCATATCCTGGCTAATTACTCAAGTATTCAGTTTTGCCGCCGAAAATCTGCAGATGGAACCTTCGTGCAGGTTCGACGCTTTTCCCCATTATCTGGAAAATTTTGCTGAGTGCTCAGCCCGATCAAGCAGGATCAGGTTGCTCGGCCAGGAGCTGTCATGTCTCTACCCCGTGCCCGGATCGCCTCACAGCTTGGTCTTGCGCTTGCCGTGATACTGGCGATTGTCATCACTGGCAGTACCGTGTTCGCCCTGCGTTCGCTGGACACTGCCAACCTCGCCACCCGCGAAGAGCACCTGGCCAGCGAAGCCCGGTTGCTGGCCGATCAGTTGAGCACCTTTCACGGCACCTTGCGTGAAAGCACCCAGCGTCTGGCCGGTCTGTTCGAGAAGCGCTTCAGCGTCGGTCTGAGCGTGCACCCGGAGGAGCCGGTGGCCGTGGCGGGCACGCAGACCCCGGGCCTGCACCTGGGCAGCGAAGTGTTGAACAACAACTTCAAGGAAGTCGACGAGTTCAAGCAAATGACCGCCGGTGTGGCGACGTTGTTCGTGCGCAGCGGTGAAGACTTTATCCGGGTCAGCACCTCCCTGACCAAACAGGACGGCAACCGCGCCATCGGCACGTTGCTCGATCACGCTCACCCGGCGTATGCACGCTTGATGGCGGGGCAGAGCTATGTCGGTCGTGCCTTGCTGTTTGATCGCTCCTACATGACGCAATACACCCCCGTGCGCGACAGCAGCGGCAAGGTGATTGCCGTGCTCTTCGTAGGGTTCGATTACACCGACGCGCAGAACGCGCAGTTCGAGAATCTCAAGCGTTTCCGCATCGGCCAGACCGGCTCCTTAGCGTTGCTTGATGAGCAAAGCAAATGGCTGGTGCCGATTGCCGGTGTGCAAGCACTGGATCAAGCCGTCCCGGCCATCGTCGGATTGGCGAAAACGCCGGGTAAAGGCCAGTTCTGGAGCGACAAATCCGAGGATTTCTACAGCGTGGCCGTGTCGTTCGATGGCGGCCCATGGTCGGTCGTGGCGAGCATGCCAAAAGCTGAAATCAGCGCGGTGACCTGGAGTGTCGGCATTCAATTGGCCATCGGCAGCTTGCTGGCGATGCTGATCGCGGTCGGTTCAGCCGTCTGGTTGCTGCGCAGCAAACTCGCGCCGCTGGGTGATCTGGTGCGTCAGGCCGAAGCCTTGGGCGCCGGTGATTTGAGCGTGCGCCTGAACGTGTCGAGCAATGACGAGATCGGGCAACTGGCCCGTGCGTTCAACCAGATGAGCCAGGCCCTGTCGACCATGGTCGAGCACATCCGCAAAGCCTCGGCCGAGGTCAACAGCCGTGCGCAGGCCCTGTCCGGCCTGTCCGGTGGCGCCTATGAAGGGATGGAGCAGCAGTCTGGCGAGATCACCAGCATGGCCGGCGCCGTGGAAGAATTCAGCGCCACGTCCCTGAACATTGCCGACAACATGGGCAGCACTCAGCGTCTGGCCCAGGAAAACGCCCAGCAAACCCAGATCGGTCGGACCTCGATGGACGAAGCCTCAGCATCGCTGGAACAAATCGCCGGTGCGCTGAACAGCACCGCGACGGTGATCAATACACTGGGCCAGCGTTCCCAGGAAATCGGCGGCATCGTCGGCGTGATTACCGCGATTGCCGAGCAGACCAACCTGCTGGCACTGAACGCCGCCATCGAAGCGGCTCGCGCTGGTGAACAGGGCCGTGGCTTTGCGGTGGTGGCCGATGAGGTGCGTAACCTGGCGTCGCGTACCCGTCAGGCCACTGACGAGATCTCCGGGATGATCAGCAGCATCCAGCAAGAAACCGGCAACGCCATCAGCACCATGGAGCAGGGCAATGTGTTGATGCAGGAAGGTCTGTCGCGTAACGCCAATGTGGCTTCAGCCCTGGCGCGGATCGATGAGCAGAGCCGTTCGGCCGGTCAGCAGTTTGCGGCGATTACCACCGCGACTCAGGAGCAAAGCAGCACGGCGACGTTGCTGAGCAGCAACCTGCAGAGTATTGCGTTGGCGAACAGTGAGCAGCGTGAGGTGGTGTCGAACCTGGCCGTGACGGCCAAGGAGCTGGAAAGCCTGGCGGCGGACTTGCGTCAGGAGGTTGACCGGTTTCGTTGAGACGCCTTTGAAATAGCCTTTGCGAGCAAGCCACGCTCCCACAGGTTTTGTGTCGTTCCGCTCTCTTATGAACGACACAAAACCTGTGGGAGCGAGGCTTGCCCGCGATGGGCTCACCTCAGTATTCAAGCCAGGTGACTAGTCGCACTTGGCATTGCTCGACACTTCCTTGGTCGCCTGTTTCAGCTGGCTACCCAGTTCGGCCGCATTGGTGCTGTTGTAAACCCGGCCACCGGTGTTTTCAGCGATGCAGCGTGACGGGCCACCGGCGCCGATTTTCACCACGTTGACCCGCAGGCGCGGTTGTTCCCTGGCGATTCGGCGGGACACCGCGCAAGCGTCTTTCTGGCAACCGTCCTCACCGTCGACAAACATTACGATCACCGCATCGTTATTGCGCCCGTCGACCGTGCTCGCCGCGTAGGCCAGGCTGTCGGCCAGCGGCGTACCGTCGTTGGGCACCAGTCCGCGGATCCCGTTGATCAACCGCTGACGGTCGCCGAACCGGAACACGCCCTGGTCCGGTGTTCTTTCGCAACCGGCGAAGGTGATCAGGCGTGTGTCGATCTTTGGATCGAGCCCGTTGATCATGCCGGCCAGCGAGTCCTTGGCGACGTCCATGCGGCTGGGCTTGGCGAAGATTTGCCGGGTGCGGTTCACGTCCAGGTACTTGTTCATTTCATTGCCGAAGAACCAATCCTCGTCGGATTTCACCGACCTGATGTTCAAGTCCATCGAGCCCGAGGTGTCGAGTACCACCACAAATTGCGGAGGCACGGCATCCGGGGCTTTTTTACGGCACGCGTAGTTATCCAGCGTCGGGGCTGGAGGTGGCGGCGGTGGTGGCGGTGGCGGTGGCGGTGGCGGCGCGGCCGGTTTTGGTGGTGGGACCGGCTTGGGTGGCGGCACTGGTTTTGGTTCGGGCACCGGTTCTGGTTCCGGAACAGGTTCCGGTTCCACGACAGGCTCGGGAACTGGCTCTGGAACAGGCTCAACCGGTTTCTCGACGGGCGTCACCACGGGCGCGACCGGCGCAACCGGTGGCACCACGACAACGGGTTCACGGTGCAGGAACCACCAGAGCCACAGCGCCAGCAGCAGCAACAGCAATGCGAGCAAGGCCGCCGCGATCCACCAGCCACGACGCGACGGCGGTACGACCGGCACCACCGGGACCACCGGCGGCACGATGGGCTTGGGCGGACGCTGGTGCCAGCGCACCACCAACGGCTCACCGTTGAGGCTGTAGAGTTTGTCCAGCTCTGGTGTACCGAGCAGGCTGCGCAGGTCTTCCGCTTCCTTCGGTTGACCGCGTCGTTGCAGTTCGTCCGCCAGCTGTCCGAGGGACGTCTGACGCACTTCATAGGTTTGCAGCAAACGTCGTTGCGCGTCCTCATTGAGGTCGGCGTAGGGCGTGGGTTGGCCACCCAGTTCGGTCCACCATTCCAGCACGTCGCCGCTGCCCATCCGCGGGATGGCAAACAGGCTGGCGACGGTCGGCGGAAAGTGTTTCTGGATGAGGGCGACTTTGGCTTGCAGCGCACTCATCCCCTCCGGTGTGGCTTGCGCATCCCTGATGACCCGCTGCATGACGACGATTCCTGAAAAAGTGCAGGCCTCCATCGGGAGGCCAGCGGGGTGAAAAGTTACTCTTCGTAGCCGAGGCTGAATTGCAGCTGATTGACCTTCTTCTGCAACGCCTTCAGCTCTTGCTGCTTGGCCGCCAGGGTTGCGGGCGTTGATTTGGTCACTGGCGCCGCTTGCGAAGCCTTGAGCTGCTGCTCGAGGCCGGCAATCTGCTTCTGCACCGAGCTTTCATTGGCATGCCGGGCCTTGAGCGAGCTCAGCAGTTGCCCCAGCGATTGATTCAGCGCCGCCTGGGCTTTCTGCTGGCTGGCCAGGTCAGTCTTGGTGCTCAGCTGCTGGGCCTGAATGTTCTCGTACACCTGACGGAACATCGCGTTTTGTTGACGGGACTCGCTCAGGGCCAGTTCCTTCTGCTTGACCTGATCGCTGTAACCACCGGAGTAGTCGCAGTTCATCTTGGTCAGCATGCTGCTGTCGCGATTGGTCGCATCGCATTCGCCCGGCTTGGTCGCGCAACCGCTCAAGGCCAGGACGGCGGTGAGGACCGCCAGTTGTCGTAACGTCATGTGCTTAGCCCAGGGTGATCGCGGAGCGTTGGCTGTACAGACCGTCGACTTCCTTCTGCAGGGCGGCGACTTTCTGGTTCAGTTTCATGATGTTCATGTCCACCTGCTTGATCTCGGCACCGGAAGCGCCTTGGGCACGCTCGGCGTCTGCCACTTTGGTGTACTCGGTGACTTTGGTGCGCATGTTGCCGAGGTCTTTGCGCAGGCGCGCGATGTTCGAATCAATCTCGGCGATTTGCACCTGGGCCTTGGCCTTGTCGACTTTCTTGTTGGCGATGTCCTTTTTGATCTGGGCGATCTGCGCCTGATCGTCATTGATCACTTGCTGAGCGGTCGCGGTACGGGCGATCACGTTCTGCGTGTCTTGTTCCACGTCGCTGTTCATTTTAGCCAGGCGGGTGGTGGTGTCGGCGTATTCGCTGCGACGCTGATCCAGATAGTAATTCGCGCCCATGGCCACGCCACACGCGGTAATGCCGGCGGCGACGGCACACACCGCTTTGTTGTTGCTGTTGGACAGTGCGCACGCGAGGATGCCGACACCGGCGCCCATGGCGCAGGCCTGATAGCCGGACTTGCTGAAGAACTCTGCGTCCTGGCCCTGGGTCAGGCGCGGGTCGGCTCCGTCGCTGTCGCCGAGCATGGAGCTACCGGTGTTGGCGCAACCGGTCAGCAGCAGGCTGCCGGCCAGTACGAAAGCGATCTGTAGCTTGAAGCGAGTCCAAAGGCTGCGCGACATGGTGGAACTCCTAGGTGACGGTGTTGACGTTTGTTATTGAGTGACGGCTTTGCAGCTGCTCAGCCAGGCTTCAGTGTCGATCTTCTGTTTTTGCAGGAACGCTTTCTGATTGGCCCAGTGGGTGCGCAAGTAAGGTTTCAGGTCTTGCAGCTGTTTGTTGCGGGTGATGATTTCTTCCATCACCGGCACCTGAGTTTCAAGCAGTGGCTGGCCGTACAAGGTCGCCGATTCCACCAGGCTGCTGGCGTAGTAGCGGCTGAGTTTGTGCAGGCGATCCTTCTGCTCGTCGAGCTTGGTTTTGCGCATGTCGCAGCTCGCGTCCTTGTCCGCGCTTTCGCAATTGAGCTTGTAGTTCTTTTGCAGGAAGTCCACGTACTGGCCGTCGTCGAGCATCTTGGTGCACAAGAATGCGCCCAGATTGAGGCTGGCGCGAATCGCCTGGTCGCGGGTTTCTTCCTGCTGCTGGTTGCTGGCGCGCAACTGGTTCTCCAGGGCCTTGAGTTTTTCCTTGAGTGCTTTGTCTTCGACGCCCGAAGCCAGATTGTTCAGGGATTGCACCGTGCCTTTGTCGGCGGACTCGGTTTCCTTGCTGCCGGTGCCGAGTTTCTTCCAGCTGGATTCGATGCTGGCGACCCGTTCGCGAGAGGTCAGGGTCGGTGAGACCATGACCAGGCGCAGGCCCGTAGTCTTGTTCTTCACCTGGCCGTCGGCGTTGTAGTACGGCTCTTCCTTGCGCAATGCCGTGCGCAGGTCGGCCTGAGCGGTCAGGTAGTTGCCGCCACGCACCACATAGCCGCCGGCCTGACCGTGCTGGCGGTCGAGTTTGTTCAGGCGAAACGGCTCGAACATCATTTCGTCGACGTTACCGAGCATGTCATGCAGGCCCAGCGGATTGGGCTTTTGCAGACCGGACAACTGCACTTTGCCGTTGGACGATTGCGCCCCGGCGAACCACTCGTAGGCATTGATGCCGTCCGGCATCGGGTAATGCGTATCGCGGAATTCAGCGGCGCTGACTTCCAGCCCTCCGCGTGCGGCGAACTCCCACTCGACTTCAGTTGGCAAGCGCAGGAAGCCCTGTGCGCCGTCTTCCTTGGGCAACTTGTCGGCCGCATTTTTGCGCAGCCACAGGTTGTACTTGTCGGCGGCTTCGATGGCTTGCACCCAGCTCACGGCCGTCTGCGGCACGCGCAGTTTGGTGGCGGCGGTGGGGCAGGTGGCTTCGGTCAGCGCGGCGTATTGCAGCTGACTCATCTCGTACTTGGCCATCAGGTAATAACGGGATTTGTCGTTCTTGCCGCCCGTAAAGCTACCGGCGATGAACGTCGGTCGAGTCTGCTCGACGTAACCGTATTCCGCGCCGTCCTGACCGATGTTGATCGGGTAGTCGTCGAGCGGCCCGGTCACCGGGATGAACACCTTGCGAAACACCATCGAGCCTTCGCAGGGCATCGGCAGCACCACGTCGGCGGCGTCCGGCATCGGGTTGTAAAACTTCTCTTCCCAGCCCGCCGCCGAGGCGTCGAGCAAATAGCCGAGGCTCAGGGGCAACAGCAAGCCAAAACGTTTATAGCTCACGCAGACTCTCCGCAGGTTGGATGTTGATGGCTCGCAGGGCGCCGATCACGGCCACCAATGCGGCAACCAGAAAGGTCAGGAGCAGGGCGGCAACGCCGTGCCAGACGGTGATGTGGCAAACGAAGGTGCCGGTGGCCTGGCTGCTGCCTAACAAGTAGTCGAACAAATGGCTGCCGACAGCATAAAACCCCAGCCCGCCGATGTAACCGGCCAAACTGAGTACCAGTGCCTGCAAGACCACAAAACTGCCGACGGCCCTGCGCTTGAACCCCAACAGACGCAGGACCGCCAGGCTTTTACGCTTGCGGTCGATGTTGGCCAGGAACGCACCGACCATCGACGCCACGCAGCCGATCAGCGCCGCAACGGCAATCACGCCGAAGATCAGCCCCAGCACATGGTTGATCGCTTTGACGTTGTCGATGTCGGCCAGCCGGCTCGACGTTTCGATGTGTTGTTCGTTGAGCCAGTGCTCCAGCGGCGCGACCTGATCGATGTCGCGCGCATACACGCGGGCGCGGGCATACAGCGGTTGCAGATTGCCCAGAGGCTTGCCGGTGGCGATGCCGAACGCACTGACCTGATAACCGTCGCGAAAGTGCTCCAGATCCAGCAGCAGCGGCGGGGCGACAAACCCGGCCGCGCGGCCGAACCGGGCGCCGTCGAGCACGGCCAGCACGGTCAGCGTCATCTCGCCGCGTTCATTGACCCCTTCCAGGCGCCGCAACGCCCGCAGTTGCACGCTGTCGCCAACCTTGGCCTGCAAACGTTGCGCGGCGCTGGCGCTGAGGATCACTTGATTGCCGACGGGGGTAAGCGACGCCAGGTTCAGCTGTGGATCGCCAGGTTCCGTGGCGATGATTTCCGCACCTTCGACAAACCGTTGCATGCCGATCAGCAGGTCTGCCTGGGTATTCAGCGAGCGGGTCTGGCCGAGGGCAAAACCGGTTTCGGGGCGCAGGCGCAAACGCTCGATCCAGGCCGTGTCGTAGTTGCCGTTGCTGAGCATCTTCACTTCAAGGTTGCGCGGGTCACGAAGCAGTTCGTCCTGCAACTGGCTGACCACCCCGTGCTTGAGCCCGAACAGCAGCAACAGCGGTGCAATCACCGCCACCAGGGACGCGGCGATGCACAGCGAGACCTTGCGGTCGTGCCAGAGGTCTTGCAGCGCCAGTGAGCCCAGCAGGCGCAAGCGATCAATCCATCGGTTCAAACAGTGTTTCTCCCTGATGGCTGATAGCGCCGAGTCGCGGCAAGCCGAAATCCTTCAACAAGGCCCAGTCATGGGACACCACGAGCGCACTTAACCCCATGCTCGACACCAGGCTCAGCAGCAACTCGAACAAACGCCGGGCGCTGTGCGGATCGAGCGCGGCGGTCGGTTCATCGGCCAACAGCAGCAGCGGTTCATGGGCAATCGCCCGAACGCAGGCCACGCGCTGGCGCTCGCCGATCGACAAGGCCTGCGGTTGTTTATCCAGCAACCCTTGCAGGCGCAACACGTCGACGGCGTGGTCAATGTGTTCGCTGTTCGCCGACATCCCGAGCAAACGGCGCGGCAGGCGGATGTTGTCGCGCACGCTCAGGAACGGCAGCAAGCCGCCGCTCTGCAAAATGAAGCCCAAGTGCCGTGAACGCACCGCGGCGAGCGCCGGCTGGTCGTCAGTTGCCAGCAGGTGGGCGATATCCTGAGCGTGCGTCGGGCCCAGTCGAAAGCGCTCGAGTTCCACCGGCGCCAGCAACAGGCCGATGGCTTCGAGCAACGTGCTTTTGCCGCTGCCGCTCTCGCCGGTGATGGCGAGGATTTCTCCGGCACCGACCTGTAAATGCGGCAGGCGTACGTGATGGGCCAGTGCGCCTTCACCACGGCGCACCAGCAGGTTCTTGATATCGAGCATCAGCGTCTCGTTAAGGCATCATTTCCAGTGGTACGGGGTACACGTTGTCCCGCGCATCGCTGTCTTTGGCTAAAGCAACCCAGCGGTCGACGTCAGCGTTGTAACGCTGGTAATGCCGCAGTTTGGTGTTCAGCGTGCGGATGAATTTCTCTTGCGCCAGACCGTCCCAGCTCTTCCAGGTTTCTTCATCCAGGTTCAGCACTTCGCTCTGATAGGGCAGGTCTTCGAGGTACTCGCCGAGCACGCCCATGTCCGCCAGTTTGGCGTTGCTGTTCTGCTTGAGCTGATTGGGATCGGCACCCATGGTCGCCGCCACCGAACGCAGTCGATTGAACATTTCCGTTGGCGAAATCAGACCTTCGTTGGCGGCATCGAGGATCTGCTTCATGACGTCGCTCAAATCGCTGAGCTGCGACTTGGTCAGCAGCACCCGCACATCGGTGGTCGGGATGTTCTGCTTGATCAGGTCGCGGTCGGTGATCCACGCCTTGAACACCGGCGGTGCCTTGCTGTTGGTCTTCTCGCCGAGATAGGCGAGTTGCATGGCGTGGCCGATCAGCGCCGCGTCTTCGAGCATTTTCTTCTCGGCCGGGTCCTGCTTGGCGTTCGCCGCGCTGCCGATGGCGTCTTCGCCCATGTAGGCGGCTTTCACCTGTGTGGTGATCGCGGCAGCCAGTGCGTCGACCTTGCGCCCGAACTCCTGTACGTCGCCCGCGTTCACCGGGTAGTACAGCGAGGTGTTGGTGCCCGGGTACGTCGACAGGTCTTTGTACTGCGCTTCAGCCTTGGCGTGGTCCTTGGCCCCGGCCGGGGTTTTCAAGTGCAGGGTGTAAATCGCCACGCCGGGGTTGGCGGCTTCGATACGCACCTGTGCTGCACTCAAACCGGTCTTCGACAGCTTGTCGTCGCCTTCGATGGCACCGGCATCGGTGATCAGCACCACATAGCGTGCGCCGAACTGGCTCCAGTCGACCTTGTCGATGCTCTCCATGACGCCGGCAAACGAGTCTTCATCGAAGCTGCTGCTCGACACGGTGGCCTGTTTGAGGTCGGCGATCTTCGCAAAAAAGTCGGCGCTGTCTTTCACCTTGGTAGGGTCGGCGTACATCTTGGTGGTGTATTCGAGCCCCGGCACCGCCTGGGTGTTGGAGCGGAAAGCGACCATGCCGAACTTGACCTGCTTGCCGAGGTTCTGCGCTTCTATCCGCTGATAAACCTTGCGAATCGCCTCGCGGGTGCGGTCGATGTACGGGTCCATCGAGATCGTCGAGTCGATGACAAACACCACGGCCGCACTGAACTCCTTCAGTTGGTTGGTATTTTTGTCCTCGGCTTCCTTGCCGCCGGCAGCGCTGTTGGCAGCACCGGCCTTGGCGTTCTTGTCATCCGGTTTGCTGACCGACGCGACATTCAGCAGGCGCGTGCGGAAACCGCTTTCGGTCATGACTTCTTCACCGCTGAGCACCGGCAGCAGGTAGAACTGCTTTTGCAGGTCGACGAAGAATTCAGGTTCTTCAGCCAGGACGCCTGGCGCCTGCTGGCCTTTTTTCAGCTTGGCCCGCAGCGGTGCAACTTTGCTCACCGGGTCCGGCGCATCGAGGATGGCTTCGACGGTGGCGCGGTCCTTGAAAAACAGCAGCCGGTCGCGGTTGGCCGGGTTGGTGAAGGCCAGTGTCAGCTGCATTTTCCAGTCGGTGGTACAGCCAGCCGGCAGCCAGCCAATGGTCTTGCCGTAGCTGTCGGGGCCGACTTTCAACCATTCGGCGTTGTTCGCTTGGGCGCGCTCGTACACATAAAATCGGCTGAACACCGGCTGCTCGTCACCGGCGGCACCGCCCGCCGTCGGGCTGATCTTGCACCCGGGTGTGGTCAGCACGCGTTGGAACAGGGTCTTTTTACCGGCCTGGATCAGCGGTTTGTCATCGGCCTGGGACAGCGGGCTGATGCACAGCGCCAACAGGGCGGCGCCGCTCAACAGGAATCGACTCAGGGGAGAGCGCATCACTTCTGCAACTCCTCGAAACGCTGCTTGGCTTCGGCGTTGTTCGGGTCTTGGGTGAGGATGGTTTCGTACCAATAGGCGGCGGTGGCGTTGTCCGCAGTCGGGAAACACTCGCTGGCCTTCAGGTATTTAGGGTCGTATTCACGGGCATAAGCGTTGGCGATCAACGCGTCACCGGCCTGGGCACGGTTGGCGTACAGCCGTTGGGCGACACCGCAGTGTTTGCCGGCCTTGGCCTGGTTGATGATCTCCAGCAACTTGGCACTGTCGGGCGCCGCCTTGATGCAGGTCTGGACGAAGGTCAATTCGGGCAGGCTGTTCATGCTCTCCACGGTACAGGCTTGAGCATCAGCGCCGGCCGGTGCGGTGGCGGGGTTGGCGGCCACCGCGGCAGGCGCCGGGGTGCGTTTGTAGAACCAGAATCCGCCACCTGCGGCCAGTAGCAACAGCACGACAACCAACAGGCCGATCAGGCCTTTGTTGCTTTTCTTCACCGGAGGGGGAGGTGGTGCGTAGTCGGGCTCGTGGGGCACTGACTCCAGCTCCACTTCGGGCTCGGCGGTGGACAGGACCAGTTCCGGCAGCTCCGGGATTTCCAGGATTTCCGGTGCGGGTGCCGGTGCACTCGGCGCCGTCAGTTCGGCGCCGCCATACGTCGAGCGCGTCTGGCCGCCGGCCGTGGACGGCAACACGCCAACGCCTGGGCGAACCACGCCTTTGTCGGCGTGTCCGTGGCTCTGTTCACGCAGTTCGATCTGGAACTGCGAGTTGGCGCCACCTTCCAGCAGCGGGTCGACCACGTCCGGGCCTACCTGCGCTTCCAGGCCGTCGCCGCTGGCCGTGACGTTGAAACGAGAGACCTTGAACCAGAATGGATTGTTGCTCCAGGCCTTATGGTCCTGGAGGTAAAAACCGTCCTGGTTACGCTGAATGGAGAACTCCAGCTGTTCCTCGCCACCCTGCCATTTCTTCACAGTAAGGCGGCCCTGGCCAGGCACATTGGGCTCTAACGCGAGCAGGTCGACACGAATTGGCATTGCTTATCTCGCTGCGAAGGCTTTAAGCACTTGGCCCAGCCGTTCGTTCTGTTCAGGGGTGATTTCACGTCCGGCACCATGGCCGGC
The DNA here is from genome assembly GCF_031456615.1 of Pseudomonas sp. 3296. Lineage (NCBI taxonomy): Bacteria > Pseudomonadati > Pseudomonadota > Gammaproteobacteria > Pseudomonadales > Pseudomonadaceae > Pseudomonas > Pseudomonas sp. 3296. Next base: position 472,301 of record NZ_JAVDUY010000002.1, on the reverse strand, counting down.
ATTGTCCTGCGTGATATAGGCCAGGCCCGAGAGCCAGTCGCCGAGGTAGCGCTGCGCCTGGTTCGCCGGTTGTGCTGGCAGCACGGGCACCTGTCCCGGGCCAACGTCGGTGTAAAACGAGAACAGCGGCGCCTTGGCACCGGCGCGGCTGTTCGGACGCTCGCTCACAGGCTTGTGCAGGTAGCCGAACCAGGATACGAAATCGCGCAGCACACGTTGCACTTCGAATACCTGACGCTCGACCAGTTGATCGCGCCGCGCGCCACTTTGTGCACGCTTGAGGACGGCGCGGCTCAGTTGCCCCGGCAAGTCCTGGCGATAGCCGGCGGTGATCAGTTCGTCGACCACTGCTTCGAGCAAGGCCTTTTCCAGACCAAGCAGATTGAGCAGGCTTTGGCGGGTGGTCAGTTCGCGCAGGTGCGCGATCCAGGCCTTGAACGCCGCCTTGGCGAATCGGTGCTCGTTGCTTTGCAGCTCGGGCGCGGAGGTGCCGTTTTTGCTGCTGCTCACCGGCGCGTCTGGGGGGGTGTCGTCACCGAAATCGAAATCGAAACCGGCGTCGTTGCCGTACAGGCTCTGGCTCGGCGTCGGGGCGACCGGTTCATCGTTCGCTGCCGGCTCATCATCGGTTTCGTACACGCCGCTGAGGTACAGGTCGCGCACCTCTTCGCTCGGCATGTCGAGTTGATCGATCAGCTCGCCGAGCACTGCCGGGCGACGGCCCAGGCCGGTCAAAATCATCTGTGCCTTGGCTTTTTTTGCGGCGGCGGCGCCGTCACCGTCGGCGTGGTACCAAGTGTTCAGCCCGTGAACAGTCAGGCTTTCAATGCATTCGTTGAGTTGTTCACGGATGCGTTGCAGTTTGAACTCAGTGTTGGCGACATCTGTGAAGCTGCGGCTGAAGTACCCGATGCCACCATCGTCGATACGTAGCATTTCCTGCCAGGCGACACTCGGCTCTTTAATGTGCTTACAGACCAGGCTGTTGCTCGCAAAGCTCTTGCCCATGCTGTCGATCCGCTCTTGATAGTCGGGGTTTATGCCGATTTCAGATGCGTTTTTGTCCTGTTGGATGAACGCGGTAGTCAAGCGTGGTTTACGCACCATGAAGGTGTTCTGGAAGGGCGCACCGTCCCAGTCAGCCATCCACGGCAAGCTTCCGAAGCGTTCAAGCATCGTCAGCTTGATCATGCCGCTCCAACCTTCGTCGTACTGGTCGGGAGACTGATCCAGAGCGCCGTTGATGCGCAAGTCGAGCATGGTCAGAGCCCAGATCAAGCCGGGGGCACGCTTGCGGCGTTCTTCGGCATTATTTCCCTGAGTCTTTTCGATCCAGCGCGACAAGACCGGGCCAACATCGTTGACGTCGCTCTGTTTATTGGAGCCGGTACAGACGACAAGGGCGTTCATTTCCTGGCAGTCGGTGTAACGCTCGAACAGATAGGCGACCTTGCCGCGCAGGATCAACTGCGAAACGGAGTTGTCTTTGGTGCTGGATGCCGGGTCGTTGGAGTCGGCGATACTCAGCAGGCTCTTGCGTCCGCGATAACCAGGGAAATCCAGCAGGTCGACCTGATTGACGATGGCATCAGCAGGGTCTTCGATCAGCCCGAAGGTCATTTCCGCTGTCAGCGCTGCCAGCTGAGCGACCGTGATGGCCTGGCCATTTTGCAGGTGCCCGTCAATCACTGGGCGAACGTCTATGTGACCATCTGCCGGGGTGCCGAAGCGCTCGAGGATATCGACGTTCATGATGTTATCGAGCTGGATGGCGGTGTCGTCTTCAAACCGCACCAAGGCATGCAGCGGGGCAAATACTTTCTCGGGCAGACCTAATGTGTGCAAGGCGGCAGCCAAATGCTGATAGGCCCGAGTCAGCTCGTATTGCTCACCCCATAAAATGGAAAACAGCTCGGCGCGTTCTTGAGCATCAAGGCGTGGCGCCAGTTGCAATACCTTGGGCCAGTAACTGTGTTCAAGTTTCTTCACCGAGTTAGGGGCTGTCTCGCGCACGTAGTCCCACAACGATACGATGTCGTCGGCGTTGACCCCTTTGCGCACCGGCCCACTTTCGCGTCCTTCAAAGGGCTTGAGTACGCGCTGTATGCGCTCTTCGTCTATCTGGTATTCCATGCGCTCAAGATCGAAGTCTTTGAACCAGGAATTGGTAAAGATTTTCGCCAGCTCGATTTCTTTGAACAAGGTGAGCTCGACCGGGAAGTTCGCGTCCGGGCTTGGAGTGGCGCGGCGACTGAAACGCGTCACCAGCCCCGTGGCTTCCTTACCGTTACCCACCGGGTTGACGTGTTTGATGAAGTCCAGGCGCTGGCCGCCGAAATCGGTTTCCAGCTTGCCGTTCTGACCGGCGGCAAGGGCCGAAATCAGGTAGGACTTGCCGGCCTGGGACAAGCCGAAAAAGCCGATGGTCATCGGCGTGCAGGCCACGCGGCCGAGGCTGTGAGCCAGATTGCGGGCGCGGTGCAGGCGGATGTTCAGGTTGTCGGCTTCGCTGTCCAGGCGCGGCGCGTTGCCGCGCGTCTGGCCAATCCAGTCCAGCGCCTGACCGGCGCCTTCATAAACAGCGGCCCAACTGGCAGAGAGCTGAGTTTGATCGGGGGTCAGGTCATTCATTTGCGTTTCACACTTCCACTGTCGAGCCAGTACTTGGTCTCGCTCAGGCCGGCGTCGAGCATGGTATTGAGTTCCAGCTCGAGGTCGCTGCGCGGGTTGAAGTTGACGTTGTTACAGTTGGATTCGATGTTGCGAACCGAGAGGCGGTCGCTGACCAGATCCTGCTTGCGGGTGTACTTGTCCGCCGGCTTGACCTCGAACCGCACCTTGAGCAGCGGCGCGCTGCCGTTTTCACCGATCGCCCGGGAAAACTTCTCCCGACCGGCCTTGGTGAACCGCAAGGTGTACAGCGGCGAGGCGGCCCAGCGGTCAGCGGCCAGTTGGCGGAAACCGAGGCGTAGATCGCCGCGCATTTCCAGTTGGGGCGTGTCGGCGGCTTCGCCCACGCCAATTTCCGGCAGCTTGATTTTGTAGTCTTCGGACTGGATGTCGCGGTACAGCACGTCAGCATCCTTGATCACGTTGTTGAGGTCGATGACGCCGATATTCTTGACCGTCGAATACGGCTTGAGCGCCGACGCACGGAAGTAGAAGTTCGGCACGCTATGGTTGGCGCACAACAGGCAGAGCATCGCGCCGACCGAGGCGGTACTTTTCGGGTCGTCGATCCGGCCGTTCTTGTGGAACGGATACCAGCCGCCGGTGCGGTAGTTTTGCAGCGCCAGAATGCGCCCCGGTGGCAGCGGCAGCACCTTGCGAATGAACGCCTGGATGCCGGGCAGGCGCGAAGGGCGGCCGGTCAGCAGCAGGACGTCGCACGGGTAATACGCGACCACTTCACACAGCGCACCGAGAATCTTGGTGATGTTGATCTGGTCGTTGAGGAACGCGGCGTGGAGCTTTTGCAGGTCGAAGCTGATCGGCGCGGCATACAGGTCGAAACCGCTCTGACTGCCGACATCGCGGCGCACGGCGGCGTTGACGTAGTCGAGCACGGTCTGGCTGATCGCGTTGTCACCGAGCAATTGGCGATAGCTTTGCGGGGTGACTTCTTCCGGAATTTGCGGGTCGTAGTGCTCGTATGCCTTGAGCAACGCCAGGCCCAGCGGGACGAACACCTGCAGGTTCAATTGCTGGCGCAGGATCATGTCCTGGGCGCTGACCGACTCGTCGCCACACAAACGCGACATCAGTGAATCCGGGGCTTTCACGCCGGCGTTCTGCAAGGCTTTTTCGAAGCTTGGCAGGATGAAGTCCTGAATCACGTCCAGCAGGATGTCATCGCCGGCGACTTTGAAGCCATCGCGAAAACGCTGTTCGGGCACGATGTGCACGTTGCTGCCGCTGCCGGTGTTGCCGGCGCGGTCGAGGCGGTAGTCGGTGATCACCAGGTCGGTGGTGCCGCCGCCGATGTCGATGGTCGCCAGGGTGATGCGTTCACGGTCGGTCTTGTCCGGCCGGGCGATGGTGTCGAAAAACTCTTCCGGGTGACCGGCGAAATTCTCGTTGACCTCGGTGTACAGGTACACCAACTGTCCGCAGGAGGCCTCGTCCCATTCCACGCGAATGCTCGGGATCGGCGTGCGCGGGCTGACAGCCTGATCCAGATGCGGGTCTTCCTCGCCGGCATGCCAGCCGAGGCTCTTCCACACCAGGCCGATGGCTTGCAGCATGCGTTCGTTGAGGATGCTGCGCTCGGCCTGCGGCATGCCCGGCGGCACGGTCAGGGTGATGCTGTTGAGTTGGCGCGGCACGCGGGTGTGACCCTGGCGCGAGCGCTGGGCCGGGCTGTTGATTTGCGACAGCGCCTGGGCCAGCACTTCGGCGAGCATGAAGGTCATCAGCGAGCTGCGCGAATAACGCGGCATGAACACGGGCAGACGATCATCTTCTTCAAGGCTGTACAGCGCCTCGCCGGTTTCGTTGATCAGGTGCGAGAACGGCGCGGCCGTGGCGTACGGTTCGCTGTCGGTCTTGATGTACGAACAGTTGAAACGCCAGCCATGGCCGTAGGCGTTTTCGTCCCACAGGTAGCGTTTCGGGCTGGACAGGCCGGTGGAGCCTTCGGTGCCGCGACGACGGCTGGCCAGACGGCTGGCCTCATTGCCGACCCGGGCAATCGTCGCCCACTGGAACGCATCGTGCCGGCCGCTCTTGACCGAGCAGTGATCCTTGCCGAAATACGCCTGGGCGAATTCCACGCGGCTTTCGAACGGCAGGTTGTAGGTGTGTTCCGGGGTGATCAGGTCACGCAGTTCCAGAACGTAGTTCTGCTTCAGCCCGGAGCCGGCCTGACCGTGGTTTTCGATCAGGATGCCGCAGGTGCGCGAGTTGCCGACGTCCAGCACCAGGTCCACCGGAATCGGCTTGACCAGGCCATTGCTGTCGTTGGCGACCACTTTCAGCTCGGGGATTTCAACTTTCGCACGGGCCGTCGATTGCTGGGCGGCGGACGGTGCGCCCAACAGGCTGAGCAAATTGAGGTAATGCGCCAGGTGATAGTTGGCACGGATATCGGTGTCCAGCTCGGCGCGCGAACGGTGGGCATTGCCCTCGTTGAACACTTCCAGCAGCCACTCGTTGACCCACGGCTGCGCGAGAAACCAGCGGGTTTCGCTGGCCTTGGTCGCCAGTTTGAAGGACACGCCGGAGCTGATGTCTTCTTCGTTTGGCGCCAGGTAAGCGGTGCCGTCACGCTTGGGCATGACGCGGCTGTCGAACGCCATCGTCAGACGGTGGGTGTTGCCGTCAATGTCGGGTGTCGCCAGTTTCACCAGGCGCATGCGCGACCAGTTGGTCGGGCCTTCGTCGAAACGATGCGGCGGCATAAAGCGGAAAAACGGGGTCGGCAGCCAGACACCGTCGAGCAATTCGAGGCTGCTTTTCATGTCGACGCTGAACGCAGGCTTGGCCTTCTCGATCTTTTCCGGTTCGGGCTCGTAGAAAAAGAAGTCTTTCTCTTCGTTGTACGACAGTCGGCAGATCAGCCCGCTGATCATCGGCGCGAATTCGCCCGCCGGTTCCTTGCGAGGATCCAGGCGCAGGGCGAAATCCATGAATTGGATGCCGGTGTCGCTGACCAGCGTGACGGTGTCTTCGAATTGGGTGACTTCAGGCAACATGTCGGGTTATTCCGTTTTTTCGGCCGCGTGCCGCATGGACATGGGGAATTGTTCTTTTCCGTAACCGCCGGTGCAGTCCGCGACCGTGGTCGCCCCTTTGCGGCAGCTGACCTTGGGCATGTCGTAAGTGCTGCCATCGGCGCACACGGCCTGACCCTGGCTGTCGATGGCCAGGCTGCCTCCCTTCATGGTAGCGCTCACTGGCCCACTGCACTTGGTGCCGTCGGCCTGATGTACGGTGACTTCGCCCTTGCCGTCCTTGAGCTGGTACTCCAGACGCAGCGGTTTGCCGGTCCGGCGATCCTGAATACCCGCCCCGGCACGGTACTGACCGTCGAGGAACTTGGCGGCACCGTCAGCGGCGTCTGGCGGAATGCTCAGGGGAGGGCCGGGTTTTGCGGCAGCGGCGGGTTTTTCGCCCTCGGGGGATGTGATATCCGGCGGCGCGGTTTTGTTTTCGGGTGGTGTAGTTGGCGATTCGGCGGCCGGGTCTGCTGCCGGGTCTTTGGCGGGGTCTTGGGTCACGCCGGCGGGCGCTGTGTCGGCCTCGCTACCTTCGACCGCTGGCGCTTCTACTCCATGAGTACCGGTCATGGCGGTGCCAGTTCCTGTGGTGGAGCCCACGACAGTGCCATTCACCGGAACGCCATTCAGCGTCGTGACATTGCCAGTCACTTGCGGCTCTTCCAGTTGTTTTTCCACCGGCACGATGCCCTCAGGCAACAGATCTACGGCCACCGACGGAATCGGCACGCAACCGCGCAGGCCGAGCAGCAACCACAAAAGCAGCAGCAGGAGCGGCAGCAGCAACAGCCACCACCAGCGACGCCACCATGGACGAGCAACCACCGGTACGACGGGCGCAACAACAGGCGCGGGTTCGACCTCAGGTGGAAGCGTGAACGCGGGCGGAACCTGATAGAGGCAGTGCAGGGGATCGCGAGTGCCGTTACCGGCATGCTCGAAACCCCAAAAGGTCAGCACCGGCTTGCCTTGCACCAGGTAGACGAAATTCTCGTCCGGGAAATGAATGACGCGCTTGAGCAGCTTGCCGAACACGGCTTTGTCGCCTTGCTGCGGTTCGCCGGAATCAGTCACCAGGAAACGCTGGCTCAATTCCTCGAGCGCGATTTTCAGCGCTTCAAGTTGGCGGCGGGCGGGGGCGCGTTCTTCTTCGGTCGCACTGCTCCACGGGATCACATCACCGTCGAGGCCGCTGTACCAGTCGATCTGGTTACCGAGCTCATCGCTTTGAGGGATGGCCAGATGATCGACCAACTCAGGATTTTTGCGGCGAATGGCTTCGCGCAATTGCAAGGCAGCCCGGTAGACCGGCTGACCTGTTTCACCCAGGGCAATGAATGACCCGCTCTTACCGCTGCGTAATAATGCCCCGCGCATTCAAACTCCCTATGTTCCGTTGCGCAAAAATGACAGACAAAAGCGTCTGCGCTTGCTCCTGCAATTAGCTGGCGACCTTAATGTCATAATGATGTCGCCGTCAATTAGCGGAGGTCCAAAACCGTATGAGACTAGCGTAAGTGTGCAGAGGTTGCATGAGGTCAATTTGAATTGACGTGGGAAGGTTGGGTGGTGTGCTTTTTTAAGCTTGCTGAAACGTTTCATCAGCGCTATAAAAAATGCACAACTCCAAGAAAGGCTTTCCCCATGACCCCGCTCAAATTCGCTGTCGCCCTCGCCGCGCTCACCGCTGCCTCTCATGCCCTGGCCTGGGATTACGTGCTGCTCGACAGCGACAAGGCTCCCCAGAATTGGCAGATCACCAGCCAACAACTCGGACTGAAAACCGACCGACCTTTTTCCGTGACCCTTCGCACCTTGCACGGCGGTCGGCAAGAGGGCGTCAGCATCGTCGACATCGATAACGGCACGATGAAGCTTTCGGTGGTACCGACCCGCGGGATGAACGTCTTGCAGGCGTCGGTCGGCGATGTGCGCATGGGCTGGGATTCGCCGGTCAAGGACGTTGTCAATCCGTCCTTCATCGAACTCAACGGCCGAGGCGGACTGGGCTGGCTCGAAGGCTTTAACGAACTGGTCGCCCGCTGTGGTTACGAATGGGTCGGCCATCCCGGCATGGACAACGGCGAACTGCTGACCCTGCATGGCCGCGCCGCCAACATCCCGGCCAGCAAAGTCACCCTGCACATCGATGAGAAACCGCCTTACGCCATCAGCCTGCGCGGCGAGCTCAAAGAGCAGGCGTTCAAGAAAGTCGACTTCTCCGTCGCCACCGAGCTGGTCACTGAACCTGGCAGCGTCGCGTTCGCCCTCAACGACACACTGACCAACAACGGCGACTATCCGAAGGAATACCAGGCGCTGTACCACAGCAACTTCAGCACGCCGTTCCTGGAACAGGGCGCGCGATTTGTGGCGCCGGTAAAACAGGTGTCGCCTTTCAACGACAAGGCCAAAGGGGATTTGCCGGATTGGCAGACTTACCGTGCGCCGACCAAGGACTACGACGAGACGGTTTACAACGTCGTGCCTTACGGCGACGCCAAGGGCGAAACGCTGACCGTGCTGCATAACAAGGCCGGGAGCCTTGGGGTGTCGGTTGGGTTTAATACTCAGCAGTTGCCAGTGTTTTCGTTGTGGAAGAACACCGATACGCAAGGGCAGGGGTATGTCACCGGGTTGGAGCCTGGGACGAGCTTTTCCTACAACCGCCGGTATCAGCGGCCACTGGGTCTGGTGCCGATGATTGGGGTTAAAGAGCAGAAGCAGTTTCAGATTCATTACAGCCTGTTGGCAGATAAAGGGGCTGTGGATAAGGCGCTGAAGCAGGTGAGCGAGATTCAGGGTGGGCGGGAGACTGAGGTAAGGCAGGTGCCGTTGGTTGATCTGACCAAGGAATGACTTTCGTCAGTATGTGCTTGGCCGATACTGCAATGCCTCCGCCAGATGTTCGCGGGTGATGCCATCGACCTGTTCAAGGTCTGCCAAAGTGCGTGCGACTTTGAGCAGTCGATGGGCTGACCTGAGCGACAAGGTCAAACGCTCGCAAGCAGTTTCCAGCCACGCCTCGTCGGTTGTGGATAACTTGCAGTGTCGACGCAGTCCTGGCAAATCAAGGAATGCGTTGGCACAGCCTTGGCGTTTGTTTTGAAGCTCCCGGGCGTCGGCGACCAGTACCGCAGCAGTGGCGGTGTCATCACCGGGTTTGAGCGCAGGATTCAGAGCCGTGGCTTCTCGGGCGACAGTCAGGTGCAGGTCGATCCGATCCAGCAGAGGCCCCGACAATTTGTTGCGATAACGCTGGACCATGTCCGGTGTGCAACTGCATTTGCCGCTGGGTTCGCCAAGATATCCACAGGGACACGGGTTCATCGCGGCCACCAGTTGAAAGCGCGCCGGAAACCTCACGCGATCCTTGGCGCGGGAAATCACGATGTGCCCGGACTCCAGCGGCTCCCTTAAAACCTCCAACACCTTGCGATCAAATTCCGGAATTTTGCTTTTTACGTCATCACGTTCAGATTTCTTGTCAAGAAGAAATCCTGAACGGCTAGCTCTCGAACTCTTGACGACTGACTTGAGCGTATCCGGAGCGAGTGCTTCCTGTGGATACGCGTCATGTCGCTCGCATCATTTCGTTAGCCAATCAGATGGATGATGACCTGAGTACGCCGCTTGGCGGAAGACGAATAAATCAGGGTCCTGAATCTGGACTTGCATGCACTGGGCCCCAAGACGCTAGATTCAAGTTTGTCGTTTTTGGTGTATTGTTAGGTGACTATCTACATAGAGAATTAACATGTCAAAACTCGCAGAATTCCGTCAGCTCGAAAAGCACTTGGCTGAACAGCTCCAAGCTCTCGAAGCCCTGAAAGGTGATGTGGGCTTAAAGAAAGAAATCGAGTTCGAGACGAAACTGCGTGCTCTGCTTGCCGAGTACGGCTACAGCCTACTGAACGTGATCAACCTGTTAGATCCGCAAGCGAGCCATCGCGCTCCTGACGTCGATTCCAAAGCTGGCACGCGTAAGCCACGCCAAGTGAAGGTTTACAAGAATCCTTACACCGGCGAAGTCGTCGAAACCAAAGGCGGCAATCACAAAACATTGAAGGAATGGAAAGCAGAACACGGCTCCACGACTGTTGAGTCTTGGCTGACGAAGTGATTTTGGTTTGAATACGAAAGGGCCTTTTTTTGGTTCTTCACGGATTACCGGGAAAGACGCTCTTGATCTTCATGAAAAAGAATTCGCTATCCCGGTAACCGTACGCCATCCGTTTGATGACCTTTATTCGATTGTTTATACCTTCCAACTGCCCTGTGTGCATCGGCCAGCGAACCCGACTGACGATGCCTCGCCAGTAAGCCTTTAGCCGCTTGGCGAACTGGATCAGTGCCGGTATTTCGCTTTCATGAGCATGGCGCAGCCATTGCTTCCAGGCCGATCGCCAAGCCCAGGCAGCACTCGGTGTCCAGAGTGTTTTGAGTTCAGCCTTCATCAAATAGACCGTCATAAGCGATTGGTTGGCCGCCAACAAATCCTGCAAGTGGACATGCTGCTCCGGCGTTTTCAGGTTCTGCGGATTGCGCAGCAACAGCCATCGCGCTTGCTTGATGACCTTTCGAGCCGGCCTGTCATGACACAGCCGATTGGCTTCATCGACGCGAAGCGGAGCAACTAGAGAGGCTTGTTGCTGACGGTTTCCGTGAGGCGAGGGAATATTCGACTGACTCATGCCTGCTTAACGTGCATGGAATCCTGAGTCTAAGCCTCGATTGGGTTGTTTTGCCGCAAGCTAAATGAGAGAGCCATTTTTTTGCTGACCCATCAAAATTTGGCAGAGCGTGTCTCAATACATGCTATTCAAGCTAGGAAGGGGCCAATCCCAATGGATAATTTATGCGCGGCGCTTTGGCACGGGATTTTTTTCAGGAAGAATTGCTTGAAATGATATTTTTACTAGATAGACCCTTTTCAGAACAGCAGTTGAGTGGGATTGCTGAACTTGATCTTCGGAATATTGATTCGAAGGTCTGGCCCGTCCTGCTAGCCAACAGTTCGTCTAGAAAACTCCGTCTATATCACCTAACCCTTCCGTCCCTTGAGGGGATTGAAGCCCTCGTCGATGCCCGTGAATTAGAGCTGGAATGGGCAACCAAAATTGAAACAGTGGAGCCGCTGTTTCAACTGGGAAACCTGCAACGGCTATCAATTTTTGACTTTCCGAAGCTACGAGAACTCAATGGCATTGAGAGTTTGCAGAACCTGACTGAATTGAATTTGTCCGGAAGCAGAGGTGCGCTTTCCTCGCCATTGCGGCTGGTATCGATCAAACCGATCTCTCACTTGCCCAACCTCACCAGTTTTTCGTTGACCAATGCCAAGATTGAGGACGACGACATCACTGTGCTAGCTCTCTGTAGCAGTCTTCGATACCTCAAGCTATCAAATCAATTTGAACGCTCCCAGGTAGCATTTCTTGCGAGCAGGCTAAACAGCCAGCTGGCGGAGCCGTTGACGGCTTATGTTGATCTCCGACTGAGCTGTAAGAAATGTAATGGTCAAATGTCGATGTTCATAGGCCGCAGGATGCCCACGTTATGCCGTTACTGCGAGAGTACAAAATTTGAAAAGCTCACGAACGATTTCGCTCAGTTGGTGCTCACGGAAGCACGGCACTGAATGTAAGCAGGTTGGTATCGGGAGCCCAACCCGCTCCGGACTTCCCTGAAAATCGACTTTTTCAACAGAATCGGCCGACTTCTACCTGTCGCGAAGGGCAGATAGCGACCCAAAATGGTCTGTCGCTGATTCGAAAAGGTGCCGAGTCACGAACGTTTGATATGAGCGGCAGGCCGTGCTTGCCAAGACACTTCGGCTTAATGCAAAGGTTAGGTCCCGACTTCTCGAAGCCGCTGCAATAAGTTTTCTTCTGGTTTGACCTCAATCGTTTCACCCACTGACGTGTGAATCAACGCCCGCAATGTTCGGAGGTTCCTCTGCGAGAGATCTTGGACGAAGCCAGTAGCGAACTCTTTGGGCCAAGACGGTTGAGCAAGAAATGAAACCATGAAGGTTGCTTGCTCGCCATGCACGAGCTGCTTTGGATACTGCGCCGTATACTGCCCGTAGAGACGCTGCATACTATGGCGGGCATTCTTTCCCTTTCCAACGCGCCACCCGATCGAGTTTATAGTAACCGACCGATCACCAAGATTGACTATGGTAAAACCGACGTGTTCTTCAGCAGGCGTGCCATCGCCTGCGAATACGAGCCGAACGCCCACTGCGGTGAGTACGCGGATTCGTTCGGCTCGACGCGCAAGATGCAGTGATAAGATGACTGCGCCAACCGTGGCCGCCCCGGCTACCCATGTGCCGATGGTGTTCCAGAGTTGGAAATGTTGATCAAGGGTCATAGATTCCCCTATTTGCTTCTATAAGAAACTTGTCACTGATACTGGCCGCTGGCTCTGATATGCTGGAAAGCCCGACTTTCGCGGCCTGCCTCTACTCAGAATGCAGTGGGAGAAAGATCCATGCTCATGCTTGTGTCGATCGATATCCGATACTTTTTTGTGTCGCCCGCCCCCATCATCAAGGAACGCTCTTTCAGCCCGCCACCACACATGGTTGTGGAGTTCGCGCCAATGATCCTCTCACCAATAGGTAGATAGAATTTAGCGGTTTCGCCTGAGCCTATCTCCGCCGATTTTTCCCCGTCGATGTACAGGATGGTGTTGCACGCTGAGCCTGTGAAGCCACTATCACGAGTGACTATCAATGTCCCATATTGGCCGGTGGGTTTGCTCTGAAATGCTGTAAGCCTGCTTGCTGGAGCGGGGGCCGCCTGGTCAGATGGAATGGGCGAGGTTGAACAACCCGCCAGAAGTATCGAAGAGATCGCCAGCAATCCGATTAAACGCATAGTCTCGTTATCCATTCACGACTCAGAAGAGCGTGGAAATTACCACGCTCCTTTGTGAATTTTAAATCCTTGGGCGGCCGTTGCGTAATTGCATCTCACTTGACCACCTAATTGCATTGCCACTGACCAGCCATTTGCATTCGATCTGACCAACCGTTTGCACCCGATTTGACCAGTACGCTTCGTGACCATGATCGGCAAAGAACGACCCATTATAGATAGTCCGTCTCACCTTCATCGATAATGGTAACGGTTGGCAGGTAGCTGTCAGCGAGGGTGGAACATGCACCTGTAGACTACGAATAAAACGACCCAAACGCATGACGTTTGCAGCTTTAGTTCCGAGTCTACAGGTGCGCTTGCGCTCGATAACGAATACTCAGGGTTCGCCGTCGCACCGGCTCACTATATTGCCTTCGCTGAACGCAAGCATGCATGTCCCTAGCAGCTATTTTATCGCTTGCGGAGGTTCACGTGACAGCGTCCTTGAGTCAGCAATTCACAGCCTATGTCGGCATTGATTGGGCAGATACCAAACATGATATTTGCCTACAGGCTGGGGATGACAATCATCGTCAGTTCGACTGTATTCCGCACCAGGTTGATCGCATTGACGAGTGGGCCAAGGCATTGCACCTGCGCTTCGGTGGCCCTATCGCTGTAGCTCTGGAGTTGGCCAAAGGGCCTATTGTGTCGGCTCTCCTTAAGTATGACTTTTTCGTGCTGTTCCCGATCAATCCCTCGACGCTTGCCAAATATCGCGTGGCGTTCAAGCCGAGTCGCGCCAAGGATGATCCCACCGATGCGGAGTTAGCACTCGATCTACTGCTTCGCCATCCTGAACGGTTCACCGCGCTCAGGCCGCAGAGTGTGGCAATGCGTTCGCTGCTTAGCCTGATCGAACAGCGTCGGGATCTGGTCAACGACAAGACGCGTTTTACCAACCGTTTATGCAACACCCTCAAGCAGTATTACCCGCAGGCACTGGACTGGTTTGAGCAGCGAGACACTCAGTTGTTTTGCGATTTTCTCACTCGCTGGCCGACACTCTTGTCAGCCAAACGGGCGCGTAAAACCACGCTTGAGGCGTTCTTTTATGCCCATAACGGGCGTCGCGCCACATTGATCGAGGCGCGTTTGGCATCGATCCGTGCGGCATCTGCGCTCACCGAAGATGCCGGCATTATCGAGCCTTGCCGCTTGCACGTCCTCGCGTTGGTGGAGCAGCTGCGCACCGTCCTCACGGTGATCGATCGCTTCGATAAGGAAATCGAGCGGGTCGCTTCTGCACTACCGGATTACACATTGTTTAGGAATTTGCCGGGCGCAGGCCAGCATCTGGCGCCACGCTTACTCGCAGCCTTCGGAGAGCAACGTGAGCGTTTCCATGGCGCGGACGAGCTGCAAAAGTACTCCGGCATTGCCCCGGTGACGGAACGGAGTGGTAAGAAGAGCTGGGTGCATTGGCGCTGGCAATGTCCAACGTTCCTTCGTCAGACCTTCGTGGAATGGGCGGGTCAGACCATCAATAAATCCTTTTGGGCTGGAGCTTTCTACCGGCAGCAACGCGCCAAAGGGAGCACCTACCAGGCTGCTGTACGCGCACTCGCGTTTAAGTGGATTCGGATTCTGTATCGGTGCTGGCAGACCAGGACGCTCTACGATGAAACCACCTATTTGAATGCCTTGAGGAAGCGTGGTTCACCGCTGCTGAAGAACCTCGATTTAGGTTGACTGACTTCCTCAGGGCGTGATGCTGCCTGTCGTAACAGTTGCCGGCCTAGCGTGGATATCTTTGCCAGCGCTATTGTGCGCACTGTACCCACAAAAAAATGGAGCCCCAATGATGAGGGCAGAACGCTATCGAGTTCGCTTAATGTTCGAATGGGGCGGCGGTTGCCTTTGGTGTGGTAACGATATTGCCCGGGATAAATTTTCTGTAGGGCCTATTGAAGAGAGGTTACCACTCAGTAACGAAGTCCAGGCAATGCTTAACGAGCTTTCACAGTGCCATGACACCTCGCTGAACTGGGACTATCCACCTGATCCCGGCCCTTGGAGTGCAGACGATTACGCAAGATTTGACGAGGCCGCCGCTAAATTACTGAAATCCATCCAACAGGAATTGGGTGAAGAATTCGAGGTGGTGTACGAAAAACTTTAGCTTATCGGTGTGAGCTTTCGACCTGATTCTGATAACGAAAGGATGCAGCTATAGATCGGTAGCCCACCTTTGCAACAGACCGCCACACCCAAAGCAGACATTTCAGCTTCTTGATCAGTAGGCAGCCCCCGCCAGTCCTAAAATCGAGACGGCGGTTCATTTCCAGCTTTGATCTGTGAAAAGACATGGTCTGGATCTGTCTGGCACCAATATCTGAACAGAAGGCGAGGTTCGGTATCCCCAAAATACTGACTCAGGAAGCTTTCGGCGGGGATTAGCAATTTAGTTTCTGGCCATTGCTGAGCTAAAACACCTATGTGTTTGCCAGACGAACAAATAATCCACGTCGCCTTGCCTCCACTGATGCCAGGCAGGTAACCCATACCTTGGATCGATTCGAACAAAGCGCGCAGTGTTACTGCTCGATCAAGCCTGATTGATGTCCTATGACTTTCCAGATCATCCCCTGCATGCACGCTATCACGATCAATTTCAATGACCAACATGAATGTTCCTTGTTAGCATTGTGTGGTTACTAGAATGCCAGCGTAGGGATGCCAGCAGCTATCTGTCTACAGTCCGCTTTTGGCCGTTTTCTGCCTGTCGCGACCGGCTGAAAACGACCGATTGTGTTGAAAAAGTCGACCCGGCCCAATGGGCAATGCATTGAGCGGTGAAAACGTAATTTTTGTACGCTGCTACGTAAAATCTGAGCCCTGATCCTTCTGCGCGTAGTGCGGATTTCAATCTCAGACGCGTTCTTTCCTGAGCCGAAAACCGCAGCCGACTTTTTCAACAGAATCGACCCATTGCAGCCCTTCATGCTGGCATGTCTAAAATCAAACTTTCAACACAGTATCCATGATTGTTCCGGAATAAATCGTCTCCACCGGCCCGGTGAGAAAGACCGGTCCCACGCCATCCCATTGAACCGTCACAGCTCCGCCGTCACATTCAACCTCAACGCAACTGTCTAACAAGCCACGACGAATTCCATTAACGGCGGCGCCACAAGAGCAGGAGCCTGAACCCAGCGGTATACCCCCGCCGCGCTCCCAAATACGCAACCGAATGCGCGCTCGGTCAATGATCCGGACGAAATGCACGTTCGTCCTTAGGGGAAACAAGGGGTTGGTTTCAATTGCTGGTCCAATCGTCGCTATTTCAACGGCTGTCAGGTCATCCACAAAGTAGGTGCAGTGCGGATTGCCCATGCTGCATGCTGTTGGTTCACCGGCAAGTGGCAACACTGAAGTATCCATTTCAAGAGCCAGAGGAATATCCGACCAGTTGAAAAGCGGCTTTCCCAAATTGACGGAAATAGCGCCGGTTGAAGTACGTTCGCAAGTCAGTAGGCCACGGTTGGTTCGCAGTGCGACCGAAGTCATATTGGATTCGCGCATCAGCATATCTGCCGCCCCACGCGTTGCGCTGCCGCAAGCGTCCAGCGGTGAGCCATCCGCATTCCAGAACACCAAACGCGCATCTGCATCATCGCAATCGAGCATCACAGCGAGTTGATTGAAGCCGATTCCTCGGTTGCGATCTCCCATTCTCCGAGCCAAATTGCTTGTGATTGAATTGGGTGAGTTTCGCGAGTCCACGATAACGAAATCATCGCCATTGGCGTGCATTTTATGAAAACTCAGCGGCATAAATAGACCTGGCGACTAGACATGATGAGTTGAGGTTTTGAAGCGATCTATCCCGACTCGCGTGACATTAGCAAGCTGTGTGGAAGCTAATGAGGCAAATAAGTCTGGCAGACTGGACAATTTTTTATTTGCTTCGTAAGCGGCTGCTAATGGCCGATAAAATCGGGCCACCAACATCCGTTACTGGCCGATTTCTGCCTGAGGTCAGGGGCCAGTAACCGACCCAAAACTGCCGTCGACGACTCAGCTTATGGCATGTGTAGAATAGCGGTTTTCCCATTTCCAAAGGAATGATCCAGTGATCACTTGCCACGTCAAGTATGTAATCGATCCATATCAGGTCCCGGCTTTCGAAAGCTATTCTCGCCATTGGATTCGTGTGGTGACCCGTATGGGAGGAAACCACCACGGCTACTTTCTACCAGCCGAAGGCGCCAACAACATCGCTTACTGCCTATTCAGTTTTTCCAGCCTGGCAGATTATGAGCAGTACCGTAGGGAAGCCGGAGTAGATCCTGAGTGCGTTCAATTGGTGACGCAGGCTACTGAGCAAAAACTCATCCTGAGCTACGAGCGCAGTTTCCTTCGCCCCATTCTTGATTGAACAGACGTGTTTGCGGCCGCGCCCGGGCGCGCCAAAGAGGCTGCTTTTGGCAGTTTTTTGCCGGTCAAGACCACCCAGTGTGCTGGTCAAATCCGATGCAAACGACTGGTCAAGTCGAATGCAAATGGGTGGTCAAATCCATGCAATTAAGCAGCCGTTCTGATTCAACCGCGCAAGATCAACAAGCTGACCGCTGAGCGGGCCCTTTTTGCGTCGGATGCTTACAAAGTGCTTACAAAGGTATCAGAAACAAAAAAGCCAATCGCAATGACTGGCCTAAATTGTTGATTTTATTGGTGGACCCACACGGACGTGGACCGTGGACCAAAGGATTATGAGCCCGAGTTAAAGTGCCGTAATCATTGGTTGTCGTCAGCAAAATCAATGGCTTCAGATCATGCCTGTGTATATGTGCAGGCATGAAATCTTCCTAGTTGGACGCGCTTTGGACGGATTAATGATCGGGTTGCTCATAACGGAACAGGTGGCGCGAACGCCACGGAGGCTTGAGCGCGCATCCTGTCAATTTCTTCGATTCTTTCCAATCTGGCCAGTAAATCTTCCTTTGGGTCGTAATACTTAGGCCGTTCGGGTGGTGGGATTTTGTATTTTTTACAGAGAGATTCGATTTGTCCGATTGCTCTTAACCCAAGCTTTGAAAGGTTTTCATCCCGGTACCGGTAATACTCTTCGTAGTCAGGTGGGGAGGACTGTTCCCCGACAGAATCCATGCCTTCTTTGATGGCGTTGAGTCGATTGGGCATCGACATGATGTCGTACATCTGTTGGGTCGGTAGTGCCCGATAGTCGCCGCCTTCAGGAAGCGCGAAATCAGGGTTTGGCACCATGCTATGGGTGTAGCCCTGTTCATCCGTGAAAAGTGGATCGTTTACCGCGTTGTAGCAGTCGGCTACCAGCTTATCTAGGACAAGTACCAGTCGAATGCCAAGGTGCTGTGCTTCGATTTTTTGCTTTTTCCACGAGAGCTGCGACTCCTTTAGCCATCCCAGACCGAATACGATCAAAGAACCGATTGTTGCGATGAAGCCGCCGACTGCAACCTTCCCTACGTCGGTCGCGAAAAAATCCCACATTTGATCTATCCCCATCCAAGGTTCAGGTGATTCAAAGCTGTGCAAAGTCCGAAATTCGAGGTGTGCCCCGGCCACCGTGACTCCTGGCTAGGTCGACTCTGCTTTTGGAAACCCACTCATTGCATGATTATCCACCCGTTACGAATTCGAAAACTGCGCAAATCTATCTTTTTTGGGGGTTGATCCCCGTATACAAAGGCTTTGAGCTCTGGGCTTCCTGATCCGGCTTGCCGCAAGCTCAGTGCAGGGTTTCTGCATTTCCTTTCAAACCTTTGCATTTCGTGCAATCGCAGACTTCCATACTACCCCCCCCGACAGCGCTGGGCGGGAAGTCAGCTTGCACCAAATCCGGGGTTGCAAAAAAAGGAGCATACAGCCCGTCGGCGGGAGGGGGGTAAGTGCGTTTCTTGCCTCGATTTTCTTGGCGCGGGGATTTTCGTGTGCGACACCAGCAGGCCGCCCTTGTCATTATATTGATTTGGATATAGAGTTAGATGGCTGGTGTGAAGACCAGTCGCGCAAATCCCACATTTTCGGAAGCGACGCACCCCAGCTATAAAAACTCAACTGGAGAAAGACCATGAACGTGATTGTTTTTAACGATCGATTGAATCGACGATGGGGTGTACATGAACGGGCAAGCAGAGAAGAGAATCGAATGGGTTGGTAGTAGTTTGGAGGACCTCCGGGACTTCCCAAAGGTTGCAGTGACGCGAGCAGGCTACCAGTTGCAAGGTCTGCAAGAAGGCGATGAGCCTGACGACTGGAAGCCGATGAAGTCTGTCGGACCGGGTGTACAGGAAATCCGGATTGCATGTGAGGAAGGGGCTTTTCGCGTGTTTTATGTGGTGAATCGACCGGAAGCAATTTACGTATTGCATGCCTTTCGAAAAACTACTGAAAAGACGGAAAAGCGCGACATTGACCTGGCGAAAGCCAGGTACAAGTCGCTGGGTTGATCTAGGCCGGGGCAGCTCCCCTTCATCTTTAGGTGAAGGGGTAAACTGCTTCCTATAGCACCACTCGAAGTTCCGAATAGCCAATGGTCTAACCTAAGTAGTAAATGTTCCTCGTGAGGGAAAAATGTATGGCAAACGAACGCGCTACCAGTGTCTGGGATGCGTTGGTTGACACGCCAGAAGAAGCAGAAAACCTGCGTGTCCGATCCCAGTTGATGCGAGCTATTACCCGGGTTGTGAAGGCTTGGGATGTATCGCAAACCGAAGCAGCCAGCCGGCTGCATGTGACACAACCACGGCTCAACGATCTGCTGAAAGGGAAAATTGATAAATTTTCTTTGGATGCCCTGGTAAATATGTTGGCAGGTGCAAACCTTGAGCTGGAAGTCAGCATCCACAGCAAGGCCGCCTGATTCTGGGTGATGGTGTCAATCAAACAAAAAGGGCGATTTCATGACTGGGACCGCCCTTTTTTGTTGCCGTTGAAACCTTGGTAGCCAGTGCCTTTTGGTTCAACTGATAATTGGTTCTAGCTGTGCACTAAGGTAAAGGCCTTTGCTCCGCTCTCTGCGAAGGCTATGGCATCCACCGGACTCGGTGCCGGTCTAGGGACGTGGGTGTGACTGGCCTACTGGGTACTCATAGTTTGCATCAGGTCGCACAGGATCTGATTGAATCGGATTTCACTCGCGTGCTTGGTGGCCCGCCCAGACAGAGAACGCCCCATAGTTGCCTATCGCGGAGGAAAACTAACGCCCCCCATAGCAGTCATCATCTCATCCTCAAGTGGTGTAAATAAGCAAGGCTATGAAAGCCATGAAAGGAGTGAATAGCACCAGCCCGCCGAAGGCGATTGCCCAGCCCCAGGCAAAACCACTCTCTCCCTTGAAACGGCCGCCACTCAACAAGCCCAGCACATAAACGCCAATGCGATGAGCTACCAAATCTAAAATGAAGTCCATTTGATACTCGTGTCTCGTTGTCGGTTTTCCTAGGCTCGTCTGAACGACCGCCTCTGGCCGATTTCTGCCCTGGGCCCCAGGCTGCAATCGGATGTCAATACATTCGGGGGGCGACAGGGGTGGCCGGATTGGCAGGGAACACCAATGGCGTCTAAAAATCATAATACTGACGCCTCGCCTCGCCTCGCCTCGCGCTACGCTCTATTCGTATCTGGCCCAACTTGAATAGGGAAGCGCCCATATGCTGCGTGTAAACGAATTATCCCCCTTAGACTCGCTCGACCCACTCTCTGTAGATTTGCCGACGGAGTCGCTGCAATGCGCTTGGGAGACGTCGCTGGAAAACATCATTCAGGCCCGCACGGAATTGGCCATTCTAGAGCACGTTTCAATCGCCCGGGGTTTTGCATGGGGTGTCTATGCGGGTGCGCTTGTTGACCATACGGATTTCACTTCGATGGGCGCGAAAATCATCTTGGCTCACCAAGAGGCCTTAGATAAACGCAGGAACAACATCATCGAGAGCGGTTGACTGTAGATCAGTAGAATCTATGCATGGTTGTGAATGAGAAGTGAATCATCCCCGATATTCTAAGCCATCCTATGACTGCTTTTGGCCGATTCTGTTGAAAAAGTAGCTCCCCTGACTGGCCGGCGGCAAAATCTCTTCATTGGCCGGAGGGGGATCACACAGCATGATGGGACAGTTATCGAGTGGGCAGGAGCGACTGTTTTACTCGTTCAACCTTGAAGTTCACATTCCAGCCAATCACCTTCTGCGCAGCATTGATCGGTGTCTTGATCTGAGCGACCTGCGCCATTACCTCGCCGATTTCTATAGCCCGATTGGGCGTCCGTCGATTGATCCTGAACTGATGATCCGCATGCTGATCGTCGGCTACTGCTATGGCATCCGCTCCGAACGGCGGTTGTGCGAAGAGGCCCATTTGAACCTGGCCTATCGCTGGTTCTGCCGGTTGAGCCTTGAAGATGAAGTCCCCAACCACTCAACCTTTTCGAAAAATCGACACGGCCGTTTCCGGGACAGTGATCTGTTTCGCTGGTTGTTCAATGAGGTGCTGCGTCGCTGCATGGACGCAGGCCTGGTCAAAGGCGAAGGATTTGCCGTGGACGCCAGCATCATCAAAGCGGATGCGAGTCGCCAGCGCGGCGTACCGGGTGATGAACAGGTCAACTGGAGCGATCCATCTCTGAGCACCCGCGCCGTGCGTGAGTACCTTGAGGCACTCGATGAAGAGGCTCTGGCCGAAACGCTACCGAAGCGCCTGTCGCTGACTGATCCTCAGGCCCGCTGGACCGCTGCTACAGGAGGCCCAGCTTTCTACGCTTACTCCACGAATTATCTGATCGATACCGAGCACGGCGTGATCATGGATGTGGAACCCACACCGGCTCATCGAACCGCAGAAGTCGAGAGCACCAAGACGATGATCGATCGGGTCGAAGCGCAGTCGACATCAAGCCGGAGCGCCTCATTGGCGACACCGCTTACGGTACCGCGCCGATGCTGGCCTGGATAGTGGAGGAAAAAGACATCGAACCGCATGTGCCGGTATGGGACAAAACCGAGCGCAAGAACGACAGTTTTTCGAGCAACGATTTTCACTGGAATGAAGAGGCAGAGGAATACCGCTGCCAGGCCGGCAACCCATTGCGCAGCGAATGGCGAGCCTTCAAGAATGAGCGTTCACGCGTCACCAAAGCCAACACCATCATCTTCCGATCCCGGCAGACCGATTGCGCTACGTGTCCGATGAAAGCCAAGTGCTGCCCGAATACAGCGTTCCGCAAGATCGCTCGCAGCGTCCATGGAGCCGCTCGCGATGTGGCTCGGCGCATTGCAGCAACGCCGGCATATCAGCGCTCTCGCCACGAGCGTAAAAAGGTCGAAATGTTGTTTGCCCACCTCAAGCGCATCCTGAAATTGGATCGTCTGCGGCTACGTGGCATGAGTGGCGCGACGGATGAATTCACGCTGGCCGCTGCGGTGCAGAATCTGCGACGGCTGGCCAAATTTTCATCTCAAGGGCCACCAGTCACGGGATAGGGGCGCCTGCATCAAGCAAAAAACCTCAAATTAACCCAATAACAGAGCAGCAAAGGTCACCGAAGGGCCGAAAAACCACTCAATATGGTGAGTAGGTTCTCCAGTGGTGGTCGTGCCTGAGTTCAGGCGATCTGAAAATCCGACTTTTTCAACAGAATCGGCCAATAGCGGACGTTAGATCACGACAGGAATCGGCATGAGCGACCATCCTTATAGAAAAGAGGCGATCCGTGAATTGTCAGACACCGCATACGCTTGCGACTGGAGCCGTTGGCATAGCCTGGAAAGCAACGCTAAGAACTCACCGTTGGCTGATTCAGACCAGTCACTGCCATATCTGAGAGTCAGCTGTATGGAAGTCACTGGGTCTCCGCTCAGCGCTGACTCAACGAAGTAACAATCACCCGCGACAAATGCACCTTGAGTACCTCTTGGAAATACTAAATCCACAGAAGTGCTGACAGAGGCTGGAGACCCAATACCCTCCACACTCTCTACGGCAGCCAAGTCGTTTATGCTCAGGTCTGTAGGTCTCAAAATAATAATGTCGAAGCTCATGCGACTCTCCGTTTCTCTAATTGCGCGAGGCACTCTATCAGTGACATGGCACTAAGCTTGAATCTTCGGTATTTGGCCATTAACCCAACCGTGAGAAAAAGGTGAGCGTAGGTAACCCTGTCGACCGTCCTCTTTCGGTCGGTGCCGTTCAGATGTCGCTGGCGCATCCGGTCACAAGATTGGCGCAATTGGGCGATCTTCTCATAGGTAGAACCTCTATCTTTATTTTGACGCCATCTGATGTAGATACTTTTTAAATTTCGCTAGTTGTCAAAAGTCATCTTTTGATCTCTTTTCACTGGCTGTTACGCGGACGGAGCCCGAAAATTATCTAGCTGTGGAGGTCTTGTCATGCCCGGCTGTTATCTGGTGCCGGTATTACTCAAACGAGCCGCGCTCGCGTAAGCGCGCGTTATGTTTGGGGGAAATCCCTGCGCGCTTTTCAGAAAAGTCCTACATCAATTTGTTTGGTTGGTCCCAATACTCGCCCTTTAAAGAGCCTCGGCTTAATCAATAACCGCGTGGTCTCACTCACTCATTTGGCTCAATCATGCTCGGCGTACATATCATGGATGGAGTTGGTCGGCGGGCAATTCACCTCGCGACAAGGGTGTTGTTGTGGACGTTACTGGTTAGGTTGAGTGGGCTGGATTTAGCCCAAGCTGCCCCCGAGTTGAATCCCGGTGCTCAGGATTTGATCCGCGAACGACAGGAGCGTTTGCTGGAGGAGCAGCAACGCCGACTCGAAGAACTCAAAACTCTGCCGGGTAAAGCGGCTCAGCCCACCCAGCCAACGGCTCCTGCAGACACGCGCTGTTTCCCGATCAAGGACATCGAACTCAAAGGCGCCGACAGGCTGTCCGCGAGCGAGCGCGAGCGTCTACTCAAGCCTTACATCGGCCAGTGCCTGGGTGTCACCCAGCTCAACGAATTGCTGAAGGTCATCACCGATCACTACCTCGATAAAGGCCTGATCACCAGCCGTGCGTACCTGCCGCAACAGGACCTGTCCACCGGGCACCTGCAAGTACTGGTGGTCGAGGGCAAACTCGAAGCATTGAAAGGCGCGGACGGCAGCCAACTCTCGGAGCGCGAACTGGCCATGGCCTTTCCCGGCAAAACCGGCGACCTAGTTAACCTGCGTCAAATCGAGCAGATGGTCGATCAACTGAACCGCCTGCCGTCGAATCAGGCGCAGATGGAGTTGGCCCCAGGCAAAGACGTCGGCAGCAGTGAAATCCTGGTCAAGAACACCCCACAAAAGCCTTGGCGCGTCGGGTTGTCACGCAGCAACGACGGGCAAAAAAGCACCGGCCAGCAGCAATGGGGCACGACCTTCGATTGGGACAGCCCGTTGGGCCTGGCCGATCAATTGCTGTTGCGTGGCGGCCATGATGCGGTGAGCGATCACCAGCACACTTCCCACAACGTTTTTTTGAATTACAACCTGCCGTGGGGCTGGTGGAATTTCAATTACAGCTACAGCCAGAGCGAGTACCGCTCGCTGGCTGAGGCCAACGGCTTTGATTTCAAACAAACCGGCGACAGCCAGACGCATGCGCTGCGCGCCGAGCGGGTGATCCATCGAGATGCGCTGAGCAAGACCTCGCTCAACGCCGGCGTGTCGACCTTGCGCAGCAACAACTTCATCGAAGACAGCAAGCTCGCCCTGAGCAGCAACCGCATCAGTGAAGCGCAGTTGGGCCTCAACCACGGCCGGCGCATCGGCAGTGCCTTCGTCAACTTCGACGTGGGGATGCAGGAGGGTATTGGCGCCTTTGATGCGCAAGCCAACCACGATCCCGGCCCCGGTGAACCGGACGCCCGCTACCGCAAGTACACCGCCACGGTGAGCTACCTGCAACCGTTCAAGCTGTGGGATGAGTCGTTCAGTTTCAGCAGCCTGATGACCGGCCAGCACAGCGACGACGTGTTGTTCAGTCCCCAGCGCACCAGCCTCGGCGGCCTGTCGTCGATTCGCGGTTACCAGGACCAGTCCTTGTCCGGCGACAGCGGGGGCTACTGGCGCAACGATCTGCGCTGGAGCCGCCCGGTGACGCTGGAATGGTTGCACCCGGTGTTCGCCGAATACGGCACCAGTCTGGGTTATGACCAAGGCGTAATCAGCCATGGTCACTACAACGGCGATCAACATGGCCGCCTGTCCAGCAATTCAGTGGAGCTGTTTGCGCGGGGGCAGCACCTGTCGGCCAGCGTGACCTTTGCTCACTCCCTGGAACGCCCCGAGGCGCTGACCGAGCGCGAAGCGCCAATCTATTTCAGCCTCAGCGCCTCCTTCTAAGTCGCTGAGGGTGGTCGGCGGTCGCGATTCCTGAAGCCATGCAACCCAATAAGAATGAGAGAGATAGGGCACTTCACATGATGGGCAATACATCGAAAACCTGGTGTCTCGCGTGGGTCGTGCTGCTGACGGGTATGACCCTGACCGGCTGCAAACAAAAACCGGAGCGCTCCCCCGAGGACAGTTATTACCCCCCTGCGCATCTGCAATACCAGGAGGACGCGACACAAGAGCAAATCGAGGCCCTGGAGGCGGACGTTGAGGACATCAAGGCGCAAGGCGGTGTGGTGCCGCCCGGTTATTACGCGCAGCTCGGCCTGTTGTATTTCAGCCTGGGTAAAACCGAGCAAATGCGCCAGCGGCTCAAGGCGGAACAGGACCCTTTTCCAGAGTCGACCGCTGAGATGAACGAGCTGATGAACAACGCCAAGGCGGTGGAGCACGCCGAGCGCGTCGATCTGCCCGGTCCGCCGGAGGCGCTGATTGAGCCCCCCGCACGGACCAATTTCATCCTTTAACGCTTTTCTTGGGTTCCTGCCCTTCCTCGCGGCCACGCGTGGCACCTTATTTTTTGAGAGATTCACATGGACGTTCGCCAGTTGACCTTGCCGGTATCCCAGCCCTCTGCCACAGCATTGCCGCGTGAGCAGTTCCTGGGCATGCCCAAACGGGGACTGGCGTTCCTGCTGGCGAACGTCATGTTCTGGCAGCCCATCTGGGCCCAGGCCGACGGTATTGCTGTCAGCGGACCGGGAACGTCCTTGGACCATGCCGGCAATGGCGTGCCCATCGTCAACATCGCCGCTCCGAATGCCAGCGGTCTGTCGCACAACCAGTTCCAGGACTACAACGTCGGCGTCAACGGGGTCATCCTCAACAACGCCACGCTGCGCGAGCAGTCGACGCAGCTCGGCGGTCTCATCCTCGGTAACCCGAACCTCCATGGCACCGCTGCGCAAATTATTCTGAACGAGGTGAATGGCGGGCGCCCAAGCCAGCTCAATGGCTATACGGAAGTCGCCGGGCAATCCGCCCGTGTCATCGTCGCCAACCCCTACGGCATTTCGTGCAACGGCTGCGGCTTCATCAACACCCCTCGGGTCACCCTGACCACCGGTAAGCCAGTATTGAACGGAGCCGGCGGCCTTGACCACTATCAGGTCGACGGCGGCAGCGTGTCGATTGACGGCGTCGGGATGAATGCCAACAACGTCGACAGTTTCGAAATCATCACCCGCTCGGCCAAAATCAACGCCAAGCTTCAGGCCAACAACCTGAGCATCATTACCGGGCGCAACGACGTCAACGCGCAGACCCTGAATGCCACCGCACGCGCCGACGACGGCAGCGCCAAACCGCAACTGGCTATCGACAGCTCGGCGCTGGGCGGCATGTACGCTGGCGCGATCAAACTGGTCGGTACCGAGGCCGGGGTCGGTGTCCGTTTGGCCGGCAATCTGGCGGCCAGCGCTGGGGACATTCAGATCAGTGCCAACGGCCAACTGAGTCTGGCGCAGACCGCTGCCACTGGCGCGATCAACGTCAACGCGGCCAGTCTGGAGACGCAAGGTCCGGTGTATGCCGGTACTTCGCTCAACGTGCAGACCCAAGGTGACCTGACCAACCAGCAAAGCCTCGCGGCGCGCGACAGCATCAACCTGAGCGCCGGCGGCCAGTTGACCAACAACGGCATCATCGAGGCCGGGGTCAATGCCGACAACAGCCGCAACAGTACCGGTGACGTCAACGTTGCCGCGCAGACGTTAACCAACAACGGTCACAGTGTGATCGCCAGCCGCCATCTGAGCGTCAGCGGCACGACCCTGAACAACGTTGCGGGCACCCTGCGCAGCCAGCAAAACCTTACGGTGCAACTGAGCGGCGGTCTGAACAACACGCAAGGCCTGCTCAGCAGCGAAGCCTTGCTCAGCGTCAGTGCCGCCAGTTTGGCCAACCGCTTGGGCAGCCTGTCCAGCGCCGGTCAATTGAGCATCGGCAGCAGTGGATGGATCGACAACCAGGGTGGGCAACTGGTCACCGACGCGGGCCTGAATCTGTACAGCACCAGCCTGGATAACAGCCAGGGCGGCAGCATCAGCGGTAAAGGTGCGGTCAGTGTCAGCACCGGCGCCTTCAACAACAACGCCGGCAGCCTGAGCAGCGGCAGCAACCTGTCGCTCAACGCCGGCCCCGTCACCAACCAGAACGGCCGCATTGCCAGTGCAGGGGCGTTGAGCGCCAGCGTCACCGGCCTCGACCAACAGGGCGGCAAGCTGTTCAGCACCACCAGCCTGACCCTGGACCTGAATCACGGCCAGCTCAACAACAGCAACGGCCTGATCACTGCGCCGATCCTGGTGCTGAACAACCTCAACGGTGTGGTCAACCAGGGCGGCGAAATCTCCAGCGCCCAGGCCTTTACCCTAGCGGCCAATAGTGTCGACAACAGCAACGGTCACCTGCTGAGCAACCAAACCCTGACCCTGCGCATCAACCAGGCATTGACCAACCTCAAAGGCCAGATCGCGGCCGCCGCACTCGACGTGCAGGCCGGCAGCCTGGATAACAGCGGCGGCACCCTGACCAGTCAGGACGCCCTCAACCTCAAGGTCGACGGCCTGCTCAGCAACCAGAACCTGGGGCGGATCACGGCAACTGGCTTGCTCAACATCAGCAGCGCTGGCCTGAACAACCAGAACGGCACCTTGTTCGGCAGCGCCATCGCTGTGGATTTCGGTACGGGCACCGGTGACCTGAACAACCAGGGTGGGTTTATCACCACCGACGGGCAACTGTCGATCGCTCACCTGCGTGACCTGAATAACCAGGGCGGTGAAATCTCCAGCGCTCAGAGCTTCACCCTCGCTGGCCGCACCTTGGATAACAGCGCGGGGGACCTGATCAGCAACGGTCAGCTCACCGTCGATGCCGACACCCTGATCAACCAGAACGGTTTGGTCTCGGGTTGGTACGGCCTTAAGGTCAACGCCGGCAGCCTCGACAACCGCAACACCGGCACGCTTTCCAGTCGTTACGGCGACGTAACGGTTGATGTCACTGGCGCCCTGCTCAACAGCGCCAACGGCGCCTTGGTCAGCCAGAAAGCCCTGACCGTCAACGCCGCCAGTCTCGACAACCGGGGCGGCATTCTGTCCAGCGGCACTGATCAGACCCTGAGCGTCAGCGGTGGTCTGGACAACGGCCAGAACGGCCTGATCGACAGCGGCGGCGCGTTGACCCTCAACACCATGGCCCTGACTAACGTCGGTGGGGTCATCAATGCCCAGCAAGCCCTTATCGTCAATGGTTCCTCGTTGGATAACAGTAGCGGCACGCTCGCTGGCAACGGCGCAGTCACCCTCACGCTGCTAAGCAGCCTGACCAACGCCCAAGGCAAGCTGGCCAGCGCCGGCCCGCTCTGGATTCAAACCAGTCAGATCAACAACCAGGGCGGGCAGATCGTCAGCCAGGGCCTGCTGACGCTGCTGACCGGCGGCCTCGATAACAGCCATGCCGGTACCCTCGCCGCCAGCGGGCCCTTGGTACTGACCGCCAGCGGCGCGGTGTTGAACAACGACGATGGCCTGATCTACAGCCAAGCGGCGGACGTACAATTGCGCGCCGCCAGCCTCAACAATGCCAGTGGCACGGTGCAAAGCCAGGGCGCCCTGGCGCTGACCCTCAGCGGTGATCTCGATAACCGGATGGGGCGCCTGATCGCGCAAAACCACGATCTGGTGCTCAGCGCGGGCATGCTCGACAACCGGGGCGGTGTTCTGTCCAGTTTGACCGGGGCGGTCACTGCCTGGCTGTCCGGCTGGCTGAACAACGGCCAGGGCGGCATGGTGCAGGGCCAATCTCTGGACCTGACCGCACAAGGTGGCATCGACAACACGGCCGGGCGACTCGCGGCGCAAACCGGCGACGCTGTGATTCACACCAGCAACCTGAACAACACTAACGGCGGCCTGTATGCCACCGGTGGGATCAATCTCACCGGCAGCAACCTAGACAACAACAACGGGCAGATTGCCGGTGATCAAATCGACCTGGCCCTGAGCGGCGCACTCAGTAACCGCCTGGGCATTGTCGAAAGTGGCAGCACCCTGAACGTGGCCGCCGCCAGCGTGGATAACCAGAGCGGCAAACTGCGTGCCTTGGGCACCAGCGGGCAAACCCGTTTCCAGATCGGCGGCCTGTTCGACAACCAGAACGGCACCCTGGAAAGCGCCAACACCGACCTGATCCTCGCCACCGGCAATTTTCTTAACGCCAACGGTACGCTGTTGCACGTCGGTACCGGCACCTTTGACATCGACAGTCGCCAAGCCCTAGCGGCGGGTGGCAGTCTGGTCACACGCGGGGCACTGAGCCTCAGCGGCAATGGCTTGAGCAACAGCAGCGTGATCCAGGCCGGGCGCCTGAGCCTCAACCTCACCAACTTCAATCAAACTGCCAGTGGTCAGTTGCTCGCTTCCGACAGTCTTGTCGGCAGCGGGTCCAACTGGAACAACGACGGGCTGATCGCCAGTGACGGCAGTATCAACCTGACCCTGGGCGGTGCTTATGCCGGCAACGGGCGCCTGAGTGCCTCGGGGGACCTGACCCTGAACAGCGATCAGGTGTCGTTGAGCAGTAGCGCCAGCATCGTCGGCGGCGGCACGACCCGCCTCAATGTCGCCGGCGCGCTGACCAACTACGGTCGCCTGACCTCCAGTGGCGACCTGATCGTCAATGCCGGCAGCGTCAGTAACTACGGCACCCTGGGCAGTTCGCAGAACCTGTATCTAAACACCCCGACGCTGCTCAATGAGCATGGGCTGATCTTTGCCGGTGGCGACCTAGTATTGGGGGTCAACACCTTTACCAACCATCTGGCCGATGTCTACGGTCTGGGCAACGTGCGCATTGGCGGGTATGGCGGCGCAGCGCGGGCGGCCAGCGTGTACAACATCGCCGGCAACCTGGAAAGCGTGGGTGACTTCAGCCTCAAGGCGGCGGTGTTCGAGAACCGCACCGACGGGGCCACAAACTCGGCTGGGCGCAAGCTGACCTCCGGATTTATCGCCAACATCTGCAATGACTGCCAAGGGGATGATTGGATCGTTACCCTGGCGGCGCATGAACTGTTTGAGAGCGACGACAGCGACACCAGTGCAGCGGCCACGTTGTCGGCGGGCAGGAACTTTGATTTCGAGGGTGGGACCTTCCTCAACAGCAAGAGCACGGTGAGTGCTGGCGGCGACATCACCATTGTGGCCGACAGCCTGCAAAACATCGGCTCTGTGGCCGGCACCATCGAGCGCATTCGTACCTACGAAATCAGCTTGAAAGACAACGCGATGAATGACTTCCTCGCCAACGTCATGACCCCGTACAACCAGCGCAACAATCCTGACTTTCCGCTGGTGTCCTATATCGATGGCACCGGGGCGATTCGCAAGGCCATCGCTTCGTCGTACCTCGGGCGCGAACCTGGGCACGACGGCGGCGCTTACTATTTCGTCAAACTGACCGACACCGAAACCGGCCTAGTGATCAATGATCGCTATGGCTGGGGTTTCCCGCTGTCGGGCTTGAGCTACGGTTTTGAAGGAAATATCACCTCTCAATACGACCCCAACAATTTGGTCGCTCTGCCCAGCCAGTTAACCAGCCTCGCGCCGATCACCGACATCGAAATCGCCACGGACAGCACGGGCGGTGCCAGCACCGGCACCATCCGTAACGCGGTGATTCAAGCCGGAGGCAAGGTCAACATCACGGCGAGGCAGGACCTGATCAACAGCGTGATTCACGAGGATTACGCGTTCAGCGGCAGTTCGAGCAAGGTCGAGGACACCCAGATCGGTGAGGGCCCACGCGTACAAGTGCGGATCAACGCTCAGCTGCCGGCGGACTTGGCCCAACAGCAGGTCAACCCGACGACGCTGCCGGGCTTTAGCCTGCCCACCGGGCAAAACGGCTTGTTCCGCTTGAGCGGACAAGACAGCTCCACCGGGAGCACTGGCCCTCAGAGCTGGACTCTGGGCGGTGCCAGCCTGTTGACCGGTCAGCACCAGAATGCCGGCACCAGCGTGGCCCGTGTTCAAGGTGTGCCCACCACTAGTGGCGGTTCTCATCCACAGAAATACCTGATCGAAACCAACCCGGCCCTGACCGACCTCAAACAGTTTATGAGCTCGGATTATTTGCTGGGCAAACTCGGTTATGACCCCGATGACAGCGCCCGACGTCTGGGGGATGGGCTCTACGAGCAACGTCTGATTCAACAGGCCATCGTCGCCCGTACAGGCCAACGTTTTATCGAAGGCATGACCTCCGATGAGGCGCAGTTCCGCTACCTGATGGACAACGCCATCGCCAGCAAGGATGCGCTGAGTTTGTCGGTCGGTATCGGCCTTACCGCCGAACAGATCGCGGCGCTGACCCACGACATCGTCTGGCTGGAAAGCGAAGTGATCGACGGCCAGACCGTGCTGGTGCCGGTGTTGTACCTGGCCAACGCCAATAACCGATTGGCGCCCAACGGCGCGCTGATTCAGGGCAGCGACGTCACCCTGATCGCCGGTAACGATCTGAATAACAGCGGCACCCTCAAAGCCACCGGCAACCTGTCGGCCGCTGCGGGCAACAACCTGGTCAACAGCGGCTTGGTGAATGCTGGTGGGCGACTCGACCTGTTGGCTGGCAACGACCTGACCAACAAGGCCGGCGGCATCATCGCCGGGCGTGACGTAAGCCTCGGCGCGATTGGCGGCGACATCATCAATGAACGCACCGTCACGTCCTATCAGAACAGCGGCAACGGTTTCAGCCTGCAACGGGATTTCGTTGACAACGCCGCACGCATTGAAGCGGCGAACGACCTGACGGTCAGCGCCGGGCGCGATGTCAACAACGTCGGCGGGGTGTTGCAAAGCGGGCGCGATCTCAGCATTGGGGCCGGACGCGACGTCAACATCACCACGGCCGCGCAGATCGCCAGCAACGACCGTGGCGTCAATCTCAACGACTCCAGCATCAAGCACTACGGTGCAGAGGTGACGGCAGGACAGGACCTGAGCATTCAGGCCGGGCGTGACCTGATCGTGATCGGCAGTCAACTCAATGCTGGCGGCAATGCCGCCCTCGATGCGGGGAATGACCTGACCATCGCCTCTTCGGCGGACGAGGAACACCGCTACAGCAAGACCAAGTCGGTCACGGAACAGGAAGATCACGTTCACCAGAATGGCAGCGGCGTGAAGGCCGGGGGCGATGTGACGCTCAAGGCCGGCAACGACCTGACGCTGATCTCCAGCGATGTCGAGGCCGGGGGCGAGGCCTACCTGTCTGCCGGAAATAAATTGGCACTGTTGGCCGCACAGGACAGCGACTATTCGCTGTACGACATGAAGAAAAAGGGCAGCTTCGGCAGCGAGAAAACCCAGCACGACGAAGTCACCGACATCAAAAACATCGGCAGCCTGATCAAGTCAGGGGGCAACCTGACATTGGTCAGCGGCGGCGACCAACGCTACCAGGGCGCTCGACTTGAAAGCGGCAAGGACATCACCCTCGACAGCGGCGGCAGCATCACCTTTGAAGCCGTCAAAGACGTGCATCAGGAGAGCCATACCAAAAGCGATAACGATGCGTTCTGGGTGTCCTCCGAAGGCAAGGGCAGTACCGACGAGACGTTGCGGCAAACTCAAATGGTGGCTGGCGGCAGCGTCACGATCAAAGCGGTTGAAGGGCTACACATCGATCTGAACCAGATCAATCAGAACACGGTGACTCAGTCTATCGATGCGATGGTCAAAGCCGACCCGCAACTGGCTTGGCTAAAAGACGCCGAAGCGCGGGGCGATGTTGATTGGCAGCTGGTCCAGGAAATTCACGACTCTTTCAAGTACGACACTTCAGGGCTGGGGCCAGCCTCACAGCTGATCATCGCCATCGTGATGGCGGCCATTGTCGGTCCAGCAGCGTTAGGGGCCTTGGGTACGGCAGGCGCGAGTGCTGCGTGGGCAGCGGCAGGCGCAGCGGTCGCCACTGCTGCGGCGACCAACGCTACCGTGAGTTTTATTAACAACGGTGGTGATATCGGCGCGGTGTTCAAGGACGTAACGTCCCGAGATGCGCTGAAGGGTTATGTCATTGCGGGGGTAACAGCAGGGTTTACCGCCGAGTATTTCAGTGAATGGACCGACACGAAGTGGGACCCGAACACAGGCAAAATCACCACTGACCTTGGTAGCCTTAAAGGCATCGGCCAATTTGCGGCGAACCAGGGCCTCCAAAACGCCTCTGCCACAGCGCTCAGCAAAATCCTTGGTCAAGGTGGCGACTTGGGCGACGCCTTGCGCACCACGTTGTTGAACACCCTGGCAGCTGCCAGCTTCAACGCAGTAGGCGATTACAGTCAAAACCTGTTTGCTGACGGTTCACTCGGTAAAATTGCAATCCACGCCATGGTGGGTGGCTTGTTGGCCAAGATTGCCGGGGGGGACTTTGCGACTGGCGCCTTGGCCGCTGGGGCCAACGAAGCATTGGTCGTTCAGCTCAATGCGCTGGTACAAGGCAACCCGAATCTGCTGTTGATGAGTTCGCAGATCGTTGGGGTACTGGCGGCGGCAACCCAGCACGACGTTACGGCGGACAGCCTGCAAAACGGTGCGTGGGTGGCGAACAATGCCACGCAATACAACTATCTGAATCACGATCAACTCGCGCAGGCGGCCAAGGAGCTGCGAGCTTGTAACGACGCAGCCTGTCGCGAAGAGCTGGTTGCCCGTTATAAGGACCTGAGTTTTGCTCAGGACTTGGAAGCCGCAGCAGCGTGTTCAGCCAGTCCGGCGAGCTGCGCTGCTTATTCCAAAGAAGTGGCCAATACCATGGCCAATCTGGACGATATTTACCAGATTCTCGGCGACGGCCCGAGCCATGAATGGGAGAGCTTGCGGCAATCCAATCTGGGCTTTCAGGACATGCTCGCGACCTTCACCGCCGGGCATACTTCGGCGTCAATCGCAGAGGCGATGCAGCAAAAATGGGGATTGTCGGACGAAGAAACCAGAGTTGTTGCTGAGAATCTGGTGCTGGTCGCAGCGGGTGGTTTCGCCGCGATTGCTGCGAAAAAGGCGCTGGCCGCTTTAAAAACAAAAAGTGATGCGACTGTAAAAAACGCAGTTGGTGCGTCAGGTGATCTTGCTTCAAGTAAGGTCAAGTGGGTCGATGAGAATGCTGGCATGAGTTCGCGTGCTCGTGATTACAATGATTCGGCCACGGGCGCTCGTTCAAATCCTGCAACCCAATCTGGCCAAGCTCCTGCACTAGAAAGAACGATGCCTGATGGATCAACGAGGTTGGTCAAGTTCGATGGTGTAGATGGCGACGTTTTAGTTGATCGTAAAATTTCGGTTGTGACAACGAGCAAGTCGAAAGACCAGGCGCTCAGGCAGTCTGACGTATTAAGTCAAAATGGGTTAACTGCACGCTGGGAAGTACCTACTCAAGCTCAGGCAGCCAGAGCTCAGAAAATGTTTGATGAGCTAGGAATTAAAAACATTTCAGTGAAGGTGATTCATGAACCAGGAAATCAATAAACAGGTTGTACGAGCTATTGTTGAGGTCGCTGTATTCCTTGAGTTTTCGGGGGAGGAGGCAATAAATCCGGATGCTGCCGTGCAGATGCTTGAGCAATTAGCTTCGACATTGCAAATGATGGACTCAAAAAATAAATCATCTTTGTGTTCGCTGTTTGAAAATATTGCAGTGGAATACTCCGGTGAACAGGCAGAGTTTGTGGAAAGTCTGGGCGATACGCTGGGATTGATCGAGGAGTAGTTTCCCCTCCGGTTGTACCGTGAGATAGATGTTCTGACACCGGCCTTGCGCCGGTGTTTTTTCATCTGACTTTTGATTTTCTGACGTTTATTTAGCTGCCTGCTTATTCCTTCCCTTTAGTCGCTGGTCCTGCCGCACGGGCAATGGCCCCGGCTACCTGGTGTTTCACAATCACCGCATCGAGCAGGCCCCGTACCCGTCAGCACTTCCATCAGGTGTCGCGCCACTGGCTGCCATCTGTACCGCCTGCAGGGCTCGACATTGTCATCTGGTCGGTACCGACTCAGTCCCGAACGCGGGACACCCAGGCAGAAAAGCAGGTGTACGCAGCCATTTCCAGCGAGCGCCAGGTGCGCGGCGAACTGTCCCCTGGTGTATCTGCGGATCATGCGCGAGCTGGGGGGGCGTGTCAGGGGGGCGTTCAATCCGGTTCCGGATACACAGCCGTTGCCTTGCCTACCGAACTTCAGCCCATCGCTGCCAAGTTGCAGGCGTATGCCTTGCGTGAACCGTTCCCTCCCCAGATCTCGGTTCGCCTTGATGGGTTGCAGGTCAACGGCGATCCATGCAGGTCCTTACAGATAGTCGAGCGGCTATCGCAAGAGGACAACTACTGCGCCCGTTCCCGCTCACCAGGAATGCTCCGCTTTGAAAACGGATTAATGCTCGCCCGAGGTTCTAGCATTTGAAATCGCGCCCCCCGACGGCACCAACCAATTCGCGGTTCAAATACGACGTCGGTAATTGCGCAACTGCCTCACCATCAAACTATAATTAAGTATTTGACGCTGTTTATAATAATGCTTCGAACGACGCAAGGAGATTTAATAAGGTCGAATGCTCGGGAGTCATTTTGTCTTCGTTGAGTTTGGCTAATAGTTCGTTAAGCTGCTCTCGGATTGCGTCTATAGATTGAAGCTTAACTATGTTTGGCAGGCTCATTCTCAGATCATCAACCTCATCCCATGCCAGATGAATGTAGACGTCGAGCGAGCTTAAGTTTTTGTGCCCAGTCAACTCGCACACCTTTCGTTTCAAGCTTTCATTGCAGAGCATTGCGGCTTTGAAGTCTTTGAGAGTGCTAATTTCTGTTTTCAAAAGTTCAGCTACAAATATCTTTGTTATAAAGCGGTGTCGAAATAAGTGAGGGCTGATGGGCTCTTCGATTCCTGAAAGTCGTTTTAGAGTGCTTAGCTCCGCAGTCATGTGATTTGGTTGTAAAGGAGATCCTGTGCGCTCGCTTACAAAAAGATAGCCATGATCATGCTCTTTGGAAAGAAATTTCCCGACCAGCGGTGCGCGATGATCTGTGATAAAATCTTTTAGAAGCTTGAGGTCAAGCACAGAAATTGGAATCTCTCGGGTTATCTTTGGCTGCTCAGACCTAGCACCACTGATCTGAGACTGGGATTGACCTCGTTTTACCGTCCTCACAGGTAAATACCCAGTAAGCTCAGCTCTATTTATTGCATCTATAGTGAGCAGGCTGAGCTCCATGCGCCGCCCGCCTGTCATTTCAAAGGCACGGATCATGACTCTGCGGCGCGCTTTGATAAATGAAGAAGAGTCCTTATCTCGATGAGCAGCCACACGAAGTTTTTTGATATTCTCTGCGTTAATAGGGAATCGCCTAGATATCCTTGATGTTAGCGCTAGAGCTGGGTGTGATTGGACGATGCGTTTAATTCGATTACCATTAGGTGCTGTTATAACTATTTTTTTTTCGCCAATGGATAATCTTGGGGGGGTGGCAAAAATCTCCGAGGCATATGAAATTAGCTGTAGGCAATTTCGACCGATATTTACCACATGGTTTTGCTCGCGTTTTTTTGTCCCATTATCCGCTCGCTCCCCTAATAAGGTAGTAATGAAAAAACAAAACTGGCTATCAGTAATATTCAATAATGAGGTTTTTTGTGCGTAAATATATCTCAAAAGGTGTGAAATATTGGTTGCATAGGACAATAGGGTTCCCCCACGCTGAGAACGAGAACGACCTTGCTCATATAGTTTGAGCATCCAAAAATTTGCTTCAATGCACCAAGAACCATTTGGCCAGCTTAGTGTTGGGATTAACGACGCCTCAGTCATTGTAACTGAATGGTCGGGAGCTACAGCGAATGGCAATGTGTCGCCTGGTACAGTCAGTCTATAGAGCTTTTTCATGAGTCATAGCTCACGTCGGAGCTTATCATGCTTAGCATGTCGACAAGTTCTCTACGTTCTTTGCTAAATAGCGCTATAGTCGTTGGTTCCTTGTTCAGATGTGCATAGTAAGCTGTCTGTGTCATTGAGATTTTGAGTATTTTGGTCAGTCTGAGTAGATCAATGTTTAATCTCTCGCAGTCGCCTTGAAGTTTTGTGATTTTTTGTTTTTGTGTTGCTCTGGGATTTCTTATAGATTTGTTAGATTCGTTTATTATTAGCTGATGTATTGTATTCCTCAGTTGGTCAATTGCTTGAAAGCCTCCAGGTGCTACTTTAGCGCAGTAGCGTTTAAATGTATTAAGCGAAGAGGGAATTATAGATCTGTCTGGGATGGCTAGTCGACAAAGACTTGCTTGGTTTTTAAGGTGTAGGTCAAAGTTCGGTATGGTCTGATATGTACTTGGGTTGACCTTGATTTCGTTTAATAATTCTATTAGTGCTAGTATAGATGTTTCTTGCGCGTGGAGGCCATGCTCTGCGTTCATTGTCAAACCTCCTTAATAGTTACGACTATTTTATAGGATGTTCCATTCGGGCCATAGATAAAGCTAGGCTCAATGGATACTTCTCCTAGTCTTAAGCTATACTCTAGGAGGGTGTCTAGTGCTTCTGCTGGGATGATGGAAAAGTCTTGTACGTTATATTTTTGACGAACATAATTTCTTAAGTTTTCGATTCCTGGTTTCGAGTTTTTGATCGCGTCAGTGCCCCATTCCGATTTGATTTCTCTAAGTACTTTCCCAGGAGTATTCTCCGCAATGTAATGATAGACCATATCGCTTTCTGAATGCCCAAGCACCCATCTGAGTACATCCAAGCTGTCGTCCTCTTGACTCCAAAAGAAAATCTGAGCAAAGAAGCGTCTAAGCTGATGTTGTCGGAAATAATATCGGCGGCCTTGATCATCACACTGCGACTGAGTATAGTCGCAAAAATAGTCTATGCTGGCATTATACGAAGTGTGTGAGATAGTAATTATACCGCCGTACACACTGGGGTGGCTGAAAATCGGGCGTGGACGATCTAGTAACCCAAGTGCAGCAAGCCCTCTTTGTAGTCGCTGTAAGGTTTGAACCATTTCAGAGGCGATTTGAGGGATAGGTCGTTTAATTGTTTCATTTATCCCCAAAGCACCTGTCTTGCGATTGATTGTAACTAGATTTTTTAAATCTGAACTTAAGCATTTTTCAGCGTTTGCCCCTCGTAGTTCAGACTCGCGCCTTGCCTGCAAGGTGCCAACAGTAAATTGGATGGCGCCGTATAATACTCGTAAGAGTTCCCAAAGCCCTGGGTTTGATCTGAAGACCGTAAAGTATTGAGCTTTGCTCTTTCGACCGGCTGAGAATTTCTCCTCCGCCGTCACATTAGTCCAATGGGTAACCCCTAGGGACTTCAATGATGCAGGAAGTATTTTCTGAATATTTACTCCGGAAAAAGTTTTGTACAATGTTGTGGGAGTACTATTTGCTTGTGCGACAACGGTGAGAAACGCTTTAACGATATCTTCTCCATAGTCCAGATAAAAGCTTATGGCGTTTTTCAGGCTATCAAGTACTGTGTTGGGAGGGGCTGATACGTATCTGCCGCTCGCCGTGCAACCAAATTGCTCCACCAAATGTCTTACGTGCAACTCTGGAAGAGCAGTTTGAGGCGCATGTCTAGAGAGCGGTATCAACCTTTTTAGATTGTCTAGCTCTATTGAAAATTCGGAGAGTCGTTTTGTATCCATTGCCTGATGCTTGCTTCTAGTCGGCGCGCGCTCCTTCTCGATTCGGCGCCTCTCGATAGGTGCTAGGCACAAGCGCGCAGGATTCACGAAGTGTGATTTACCCCATAGAGTGTGTGGAAGAATTATTGCGATAATTTTACGGCTGTGGGGTACGTACCGAAATTTTGACATGCCACAGGATTTATAAAATCCATTGACCCATAGTGCTGCTCTACACTCGACTACGTTTTGCGACGTCATGCCCTCTATTTCATTGGATATATCACCCTCTCCTGTTAACTGGGCATATGATGAGGCCTCAATGTTTTCTCCCAAAAAACTGATGCTCTTTAAGGCGTTTTTAATAGATTCTTTGGGGGTTGTTTTAACCAAATCTTTCAGGAATTCATTCAATCGCCGGGGCCACTCA
Organism: Pseudomonas sp. 3296; assembly: GCF_031456615.1. NCBI lineage: Bacteria > Pseudomonadati > Pseudomonadota > Gammaproteobacteria > Pseudomonadales > Pseudomonadaceae > Pseudomonas > Pseudomonas sp. 3296. The sequence continues at coordinate 433,154 of NZ_JAVDUY010000002.1, read as the reverse complement.
TAAATACCAGATGAAATGTGGGCGTAGCCTGCTAAAGTGGAAAGCAGATACTTTCGATCATTTTCATTGAAAAGAGACAGTCCATGTTCTCTAAGATTAAAATGGTCGCTATGGAGTATAAAGTAATCGATTAGGTTGAGAATTCTTTTTACTTTGTTTCCCTTGAGGATTTTACTTGCATACAATCCTTTGTTAGGGCTCGAGCAGTCTGCGGTGCAAATCCACATTTTAAATAAGCGGAGGGTTTCCTTATATATTGGGTCAGTTAGGGTGGCGCCTTCGGGCATTTTGACCTCAAAATTTATAGAAGTTATGTGCTTGTCTCCCAGGTCTAGATCCCAAGTAACGGCATCAAATTCGGAGCGTAAAAAAGTCGCCGATGTGTATTTATTGTCCTGTTTTTTTTCGTACTGAGCAATGAAGTCTAAATGGGCTGGTTTTTTCTTCTTAAGAGGCTTCATAAATAAGCTCGTCCAGTGTGTGCAACGGGCCAAGCGATCGCGCCTGCTTTAAGAGGTCAAGTGCTTCGAGTTGGTTTTCCGGGTCTTCCTCTAAATATGAAAATAAAAGTGTTCCAAATTCCGCCCAGTGAGCTGCTTGTCCGTGCAGTTTTTTGTGGTTTTGCTCTTTGGCCTCCGTGAGCGTGATAAGAATTCTAGCGATCTCTACACTAATAGATATTACCGCTTTGCATTGTTTCGGCGAGCAAGAGTGGCTTTTAGGATTTTGCTTAACGTTTTCGCTTAAATGCAGAGAGAAATTTTCCATAAACTCAACCAGCTCATCCATCGAGGTGAATCCAGACGATTTAAGCAGGTGCTTGGTGTTTTGCATGGATTGGATAATGATACCTGTCTGAAATCTTCTAACCCAGCGGTCTCGAAAGAAATAGAGAATACTTTTGGGGAGATATCTTTCCAGTAAGTCTGGTTCGTATCGTGTATGCCCCAGAGCTTCAGCCATCGCGTGTACACTTCCGGTCTTAAGGAATATTATTACAGCCGCCGTTGCCCTCATCGCGGTTGGCTTCATCATCGTTGCCGCAAGTTCTTTATTCAGGTCGGCATCGTCGGGAAATAAATCATTAAGTTCGGTCAGCGCCTCATTAACCTTCGGGCCTATGTTGTTAGTTTTGCATCGATACCTCTGAGGTATCCCAGTTCCATGTTTTGCTGTTAATAATAGTTGCCGCCAGGCGTCATCTCCTTTGTTCTTGAGGTAGTCTCTAAGAGGAGATGTCATCGCAACAATGGTCTGTACTAAACCGTTTCCCTCTTCGTTTAATTTTAAGCGCATTTCCGCTCTTTCAGCGCCCTTTCGATCTTTATAGCCATGTAGATATGTTGTTGTATCACCTTTTTCGACTCCTCGGGCGTTACCGTGTTTGTCGTATAGCTCAACGCTCGCTAAAAAACTTGGGGTGATACGGGGATCATTTTTTATTAGTTTAAGGCAAAATGGGAGCAAACCATCCGTGGATGGGAGGCCAAGTTTTTCTCCAACTCCTGTGGATCTTGCGTGATAATTATTTATTGATTGTAGCAACTCAGCATAGCCATGTGTGTGCAGGGTGGCTGCTAAGTTGTTAAGGGAATGTGGGTTCTCGGGTGATAGTAGCCATTTGTTTCCTCCTGGGGTGCTCGGATAAACTCCAACCTTTACCGGCACTCCAGTGAGCCGCAAGCGATCAAAGTTTTTAATATGTTCTCTTGTGTCCGCGATTTTTTTATCGCACCATGCTTCAATTATTTCAGCGCTTCGAAACGTCCTACGCTTTATAGTGTTGAACGCATGGTCGTCGGAAATGTGCATTGGTATTTTAATGACTAATTTATTTTTATATTCGGTCCCATCTTCGTCTACCATATGTGACTCAGAGCCAGTTGGATGCTCGGGCTCTGGTTCCGGGAAATCATAAGGGTCGGCAAAAAGTGAGCTGGTCAATAGCCAGTTTTTAATAAAAAAATTAATCGGCCCGCGCCAAGTATTAACAGCGCTAGCATGACTGGCGTTTCTGGTTACAGCAGTTTTATAATAAAAAATAAAAAATTTATTAAAAAAAGACGTCGAGCCTTGATTTGTTAGTAGGTCCACTGCAGTGAAGTCGCACTCATTGGATTCTACGAATTCGCTAATTTTTGTTATTGCTATTATGTGTCCTGTGCGTCTATTTGATAGATAGCTTGTGCAAATGTTATATAGCTGTTCAGTGAAGGCGCGTCCAAATTTAATATAAAATGGTAGTAGCGGTAGGTTTGCTTGTATACCAGACGCACTTTCACAGCCCCAAGCATTCCATAGCCATACTTTTTCCTCGTTCAGTGATAATTGTTCAAATTTCGATTGAGCAGGTCTATAATTTTCTAATATGTTTCTTGCGTTCGGACTGGGCTTACAGATGTCCATATTTCTAATGCGGCAGATCAGCTTATCTAAATGCCGTATCAGCATCGGTCTGCGCGCGGGTGTTAACTTACGAAACTGTTCACTACACAGAGCGCCTTTGAATAGTGTTAATATTTCATCACATCTGCCGCTTGTGATTTCCACCCAGCTTAGCGTTTGGTCTGTGATCTGGAGGAAGCACTCTAAAGACTTTGTTAAGCTGACAACGCCCTTTCGCTCGGTCGTTGAAATGCATGCGTCTGCTAAGCCTTCAACGGCTGCATGGCTTAGGTTTTCATAAGGAAAATTTGCGTATGCTGAAACGTCCTTGATGATTGTCAAGCCGTAGCCCTCATAGGAATTTGCATCTGCCCGCTGTTCTACAACCGTATAGCAGGTATAGACAAAAAGACGTAAAAAGCAAAAAACCTAGTTCGTCGAGGAACAGCACGCCATGATGGGCGAGGGTGATTTCGCCGGGTTGCGGCTTCGAACCACCGCCCACCAACGCCGGGCCCGAGGCGGAGTGATGGGGCTGGCGGAAGGGTCTTTGCGGCCAGTGGCTCAAGGGCACGCAACTGGTGACGGATTGAATGGCTGCGACTTCCAGCGCCTCGTTTTCGGCCAAGGGAGGAAGTAAACCCGGCAAACGACTCGCCAACAGCGTTTTCCCAGTCCCCGGCGGCCCGCTAAACAGCAAATTGTGAGCTCCAGCCGCCGCAATCAGCAATGCGCGCTTGGCCGAGATTTGCCCCTGCACTTCATTCAAGTCCGGATAGGGTTTGCTGGCGTAGAGCAAGCCATTGGAAACGTAGGGCTCGACCGGCGTATGTCCGTTGAAGTGCGCAACGGCTTCCAGCAGATGGTCCACGGCAAACACCTTCAACCCGGATGCCAGGCACGCCTCCTCGGCGTTCGCCCGCGGCACCATCAACGAACGTCCGGCTTTGCGTGCAGCCAGTGCAGCCGGCAACACACCTCTGACGGCACGTACCGCGCCGGACAACGCCAACTCTCCCAGGCATTCAATGTCATCCAGCGTCAACGTCGGCACCTGCACACTGGCTGACAGAATCCCCAAGGCAATCGCCAGATCGAAACGTCCGCCGTCCTTCGGTAAGTCCGCAGGCGCGAGATTCAGCGTGATGCGCCGAGCAGGGAATTGCAGGCCTGAGTTGATAATCGCGCTGCGCACCCGATCCTTGCTTTCCTTCACTGCCGCTTCAGGCAAACCGACCATCGTCAGCGATGGCAAACCGTTGGCCAAATGAACTTCTACGGTGACGGCGGGCGCATCCACGCCAATCTGGGCGCGGCTGTGAACGATGGAGAGGGACATGGTCGTTCCTTGAGTTTTACGGGAACCGCTTCCTGCGGTTTTTTGAAGGGTAGTCGGGGGCGCGTGATGGCGCAGGTGCCAAATCTTCGCAGGATGTTGCGAGTGTCTTTCTGATGGGGGAAGCGTAAGGGAGTGGGGATTTGCGACGTAATCAGTCGCGGGATGAGGTTGTTGTAGGACGTTGCCTGGATTGATGAAGGACGGCGGCGAAAGGGTGTGAGCGATCTTGTTTGGCTCGCAGGGCTGCTTATGATCGTCAATTGATCGCTGCCTTCGGAGAGAAAAATGAACAGGAATGAAATGCGGTCGGTTCATCCCGGCGAAATCCTCAAGGAGGAGTTTCTTGAGCCGTTAGGCATTTCAGAATCAGCTTTCGCCCATTCGTTGGATGAGTCGTTGAAGACGGTAAACGAAATCGTCATGTGCCAGCGTTGTGTCAGTGCTGATCTAGCGGGCAAGTTATCTCGCTGCCTGAATACCACGCCCGAGTTCTGGTTGAGCCTGCAAGCGACTTACGATTTGCGGGAAGCCGAAATCGAACGTGGTAGGGCTTTGAATACTTAAAGCGATTGCAACATCCGCGAAGCACGCTTCCACCACGGTGCATTGATCGAGCGCTGCGGCCGTTCACCATCCGCCAGCATCTGCGGAACATCCTGCAACCGAATCCACGGTTGGTTATTCCAGTGCAGCAAACTCAACGACATCTCGGGCCAGTTCAGCAGGCTCAGGATCGGGCGTTCGGTTGAGGTGGGTTGTTGGGCGTCTCTGAGGGCTGGTACTACGTCGTGGGTCAGCCATTCGCGCAGGCCTCGGTATTCGGGGCAGTAGTGGTAGACGAGCAGGGCGTAGACGCCGGATTCGCTGATCAGCAGGGTGTTTTCGAGGGTGCCGTGGATGAGAACTCGCGCGGTTTGATGTTGATCGGGATCGAGTTTTCGGACGGCGCGTTCGTCGAGGAAAAGGCGAAGCAGACGACCCAGGTCTCGGGCGCTGAACCAGGCTTGGTTTTCCAACAGTAGGGCGTGGAGGTGGAGTTTGTGGCGGGTGAAGGTGTGTGGGATCAGATAGTTGTCGTCCATAGAGCATCACTCAAACTCGCATGAAGGAAACTGCCGCTGATCGTCGCCAAACGAAAAGGGTGGCAGCTGTGCGCGGGTTGGCGAACCGGTGCATGCGAAAAACCGGCAGACCCGAAGGTCTCCCACGCCCAGCCGCCATAATTCGAAAGGGGAATAATGCCCAGAGTCGAATGTGGTTGCGGTGCGTCACATGCTATCCAGGTCGCCAAACCCAGTGCTGACTATTCAGCTGGGATGAGCTTAGGAACCTGGGCTTCGCGGCGCTATCGGACGGCGGTGTGATCTTTGTAGGACGTTGCCGAGATGGTGGCGGGGCGGAGGACGAATGATCGTTCCCACGCAGAGCGTGGGAACGATCATTCAGTTACTCGGATTCGGCAGGCGGATTGAGCTTCGCTTCAAGCTCCGCCACCTTCGACTCAAGACTCTCCAACCGTGCCCGGGTCCGCGCCAGCACAACCATCTGGCTATCGAACTCTTCCCGGCTCACCAGATCCAGCTTGCTGAAGCCGCTTTGCAGCAACGCCTTGAACTGGCTTTCGATTTCGCTTTTCGGCAGCGGGGTGTCGCCGCTGAAGAGGCGGGAGGCGGTGCCCGTCAGGGCGTCGAGGAGGTCTTTGGGCGCGAGCATGGGAAAGGTCCTGGAAACAGTGGCGGGCAGTGTATCACGCAGTGTCTATAGTCAATTCCGGCAGGTCGCCGACGCACGCTTTTCGCGCATGCGGACGGACGGCAGCGCACTGTTGTTGTGCGTTAGTTCGCGGGTAATGGAGGGCGCCGGCTCGTGGTATTAGCCAAGGGATTGAATTCAGTGGGTTTTGGCGAGATGGCAAGCTTTCTGCTTAGTGACTATCAACCCATGCACTGATGCAGTCGCTGTGACGAATGCAGTGCGCCAGGCGAAACGGGGGAAGTGTTTCGTACGGGGTGGTTAGCTGGGGTCGGACGGGCATTCAAGGCCGACGATGCGTTACAAAGCCAGGCACTGCGCTTAGACTTGAGTCGGGTTTGTTTTCCTGGGGCAAGTCCACCAATTCGGGAGAGAGTTTTCATGAAGCTAGTCACTGCCATCATCAAGCCGTTCAAACTGGACGACGTGCGCGAGTCGCTGTCCGAGATCGGCGTGCAGGGCATTACCGTTACTGAAGTCAAAGGCTTCGGTCGGCAGAAGGGTCACACCGAGCTGTATCGCGGCGCGGAATACGTGGTCGATTTTCTGCCCAAGGTGAAGATCGATGTCGCCATTGACGACAAGGATCTGGACCGGGTTATCGAGGCGATAACCAAGGCAGCCAATACCGGCAAGATCGGTGACGGCAAGATCTTCGTGGTCAATCTGGAACAGGCGATTCGCATCCGTACCGGCGAAACCGATACCGACGCGATTTAAACGCCGCCACAAACCCAACGCCCCAGGAGAAAACAATATGACTCTGCGTAAATTCGCAGGGCTAGGAGCCCTGTTGTCCCTCGTAATGCCCGGCCTGGCCTTGGCGGCAGACGAAGTGGCGGCCCCAGTCCTCAACTCTGGCGACACCGCCTGGATGATGACCTCGACAGCCCTCGTGCTGTTCATGACCATTCCCGGCCTCGCGCTGTTCTACGGCGGCATGGTTCGGTCCAAAAACATTCTTTCCGTGATGATGCAGTGCTTCGCCATTACCGGCCTGATCAGCGTCCTGTGGGTCATTTATGGCTACAGCATCGCGTTCGACACCACCGGCATGGAACAGGGCGTCATCAATTTCAACTCGTTCTTCGGTAGCCTGAACAAGGCCTTCCTCGCCGGCATCACGCCAGCCAGCCTGACGGGTCCTGCGGCGCTGTTCCCTGAGGCGGTGTTCGTCACCTTCCAGATGACCTTCGCCATCATCACTCCTGCGCTGATCGTCGGTGCCTTCGCCGAGCGGATGAAGTTCTCCGCCATGCTGATCTTCATGGGCGTGTGGTTCACCCTGGTTTACGCACCGATTGCGCACATGGTCTGGTCCGGTAACGGCGGCCTGTTGTGGGACTGGGGCGTACTCGACTTCGCCGGCGGCACCGTGGTGCACATCAACGCCGGTGTGGCCGGTCTGATTGCCTGCCTGGTACTGGGCAAGCGCAAAGGCTTCCCGACCACCCCGATGGCCCCGCACAACCTCGGTTACACCCTGATGGGCGCCGCGATGTTGTGGGTCGGCTGGTTCGGCTTCAACGCCGGTTCCGCTGCGGCGGCCAACGGTACCGCCGGCATGGCGATGCTGGTAACGCAGATCGCAACCGCCGCGGCAGCACTGGGCTGGATGTTCGCCGAGTGGATGACTCACGGCAAACCAAGTGCACTGGGTATTGCTTCGGGTGTGGTCGCCGGCCTGGTCGCCATTACGCCAGCCGCTGGCACCGTGGGCCCGATGGGTGCTCTGGTGATCGGCCTGGCAGCGGGCGTGGTGTGCTTCTTCTGCGCCACCACCCTGAAACGCAAACTCGGTTATGACGATTCCCTGGACGCCTTCGGTGTGCACGGTATCGGCGGTATCCTTGGCGCGATCCTGACCGGTGTGTTCGCTGCACCGTCGCTGGGTGGCTTCGGCACCGTCACCGACATCGCCGCACAAGTCTGGATCCAGTGCAAAGGCGTGGGCTTCACGGTGATCTACACCGCGATCGTCACCTTCATCATTCTCAAGGTCCTGGACGCTGTCATGGGCCTGCGGATCACGGAAGAAGAAGAGGCTGTCGGCATCGACCTGGCACTCCATAACGAACGCGGCTACAACTTGTAAGACGCGCATAAAAAACTTGCCCGGCTTGCCGGGCATTTTTTTGTCTGGCGTTTGTCCGTGAAGGACTTGCTGAAAGGTTTTTTCGTACGCATTCAGGGGCGTTTACGACGGGCGTTTTTCTGCGGCCAATGGCTTACATGATTGAAGGAATATTAGGGCCTTTGTTTTTTCCCAGAGCGCGCTAGAATGCGCCCCGAACGTGCGGAGAACTGTATGTGGCAACAGACTCTGATTACCCTGCGGGCGCGGCCCCGGGGCTTTCATCTGGTAACGGACGAGTTACTCGCCGGCTTGCCTGAACTCAAGGCGTGTCGGGTCGGTCTGTTGCATTTGTGGCTACAGCATACCTCGGCGTCGTTGACCATCAACGAGAACGCCGATCCGGCGGTACGTCGCGACTTCGAACGATTTTTCAATCGTCTGATCCCACAAGGAACAGACGGCTATGAGCATAACGACGAAGGCCTGGACGACCTCCCGGCGCACTTCAAGGCCAGCGTGCTTGGCTGTCAGCTCAGTTTGCCGATCTCGGCAGGCCGACTGGCGCTGGGGACCTGGCAAGGTGTTTATCTGGGCGAGCACCGTGATTTTGGCGGTGCCCGTAAAGTCCTCGCTACCGTGCACGGTGAAGAGGCATGAACCGCTGGTCACCAGCGGTTATTGAATTTTTCCGGCAGCTGTCGACAGACGGTAAAGCTGGGCTATAACTAATCTGCTTTTCGCAAGAGTCATGAGGTAGAACATGAGCGACGATGATCTGGAAAACGACGACCTCGAAGTAGGCGACGACGACGAGACCGAAGAAGGTCTGGAAACAGCGGCCGAAGACGTCGCTGAAGACGACAGTGGCGACGTGCCCGTTCCGACCGCCAAAGGCAAAGCCAAGGCAGCGGTATCGGTCGATGAGCTGCCCAGTGTCGAAGCCAAGAACAAGGAACGCGATGCTCTCGCGCGGGCCATGGAAGAGTTTTTGGCCAAGGGCGGCAAGGTGCAGGAAGTGGAGGCCAACGTGGTCGCCGATCCTCCCAAGAAGCCTGACAACAAGTACGGCAGCCGGCCTATCTAAGCCTCTGCCCTTGCTTGCTGAAAAAGCCCGCCGTCGCTGCGGGCTTTTTCATGGGCGGTACAAATATCCAGGGCCTGACGCAACTCCTACACGGGCGATGTGTCATCTCAGGATGGGTGTCGGGAATTCCACAGGGCTAGCAACGCCGGCAATTCGGTCAAACTGTGAATCTCGGCATCCGGAGCCTTCTGCGCTTCCCACGCTTTACCTTGCGGGTTAAACCAGATCGCCCGCAGCCCTGCCTGCTGCGCACCGGCAATGTCATCGCCTGGATGATCGCCAATGTGCACAGCCGTTTCAGGTGTTGCCCCACCACGTTGCAACGCCTCATGAAACAAGCGCGCATCCGGTTTGGCGATGCCGATGTCTTCGGCGCACAAGGCAAACTTGAAGTAATCCGCCAGCCCTAACCGACGCACATCGGCGTTGCCATTGGTGACCACGCCGAGGGCGTAGTGCTTGGCCAGTGTTTCCAGGGTCGGCTCGACTTCCGGGAACACCTCGATCTGATGCCGCGCATGCAAAAACACTTCAAAGCTTTGGTCGGCGAGATCGTTTGCCTGGCGATCGTTGTAACCGGCTTCTTCCAGGGCGTGGAACAACACTCGACGGCGCAACGCGCTGATGCGGTGCTTGAGCCCCGGTTCACTACTGAGGATCCGCTCACGAATCGCCCACAAATGCTCTACCGGTACGCCCCCAAGGTTCGGCGCATGCTCGGTCAGCCATTCGCGCAGTACGGCCTCGGCGCTGATGATCACCGGGGCGGTGTCCCAGAGGGTGTCGTCGAGGTCGAAGGTGATCAATTGAATGGTCATGAGTCATCGCCTTTAATGCGTTTGGCCCGTGGATGGGCGCTGTCGTAAACCGTGGCCAGGTGCTGGAAGTCCAGGTGGGTGTAGATCTGGGTGGTCTTGATGTCCGAGTGGCCGAGCAGCTCCTGCACCGCGCGCAGGTCCTGCGAGGACTCGAGCAAGTGGCTGGCAAAGGAGTGTCGCAGCATGTGCGGGTGCAGGTTTTGCCCCAGCTCGCGCTCGCCGGCAGCCTTGACCCGCACCTGAATCGCCCGAGGCCCGAGGCGTCGGCCTTGCTGGCTGACGAACACGGCGTCGTCCGCCGGGTTGGTCATCGCGCGCAGGGGCAACCACAGCTCCAGCGCTTCGCGGGCTTTCTTGCCGACCGGCAACAAACGGGTTTTGCTGCCCTTGCCCAGCACTTGAACCATACCGTCGGCCAGATCCAGCTGATCCAGATTGAGCCCGGTCAGTTCCGAAAGGCGTAATCCTGAGGAGTAGAACAACTCCAGAATTGCCTGATCCCGCCGCGCGAGGAAATCATCCTCCACCGCGCCCTCCAGCAGTTGCAGCGCGCGGTCGGTGTCGAGGGTTTTCGGCAGGCGGCGTTCGCCTTTGGGCGGCGCCAGGCCATTGGCCGGGTCGTGGTCGCACAGGCCTTCGCGATTCAGATAGTGATAGAGCCCGCGAACCGCTGATAACAGTCTCGCGAGGCTGCGGGACGATTGGCCCTGTGAATGCAGGCGGGCGATCAGGCTGCGCAGGCGCTGGATGTCCAGTGCAGCCCAGCTGCCGATGTTCTGTTTGACGCAGAAGCCCAGCACCTTATCGAGGTCGCGACGGTAGGCGTACAGCGTATGAGGTGACACCTGCCGCTCACTGCGCAGGTGTTCGCAGTAAGCGTCCAGTTGCCGTTCCATGCTCAGCGGACCGAGCGCAGGGAGCTGTTGACCCGTGGCAGCACGCGGCCCATGACTTCGGCGATGTAGCTCAGGAACAGGGTGCCGACCGAGCTTTTGTAGTGTTGCGGATCACGGCTGGCGATGGCCAGGATGCCGTGAATGCCTTGATGGCTGATCGCGACGACGGCGGTGGAGCCGATTTGCTTGCGCTGTTCTTCACCGAACAGGAAATCCAGTTCGTGTTCGCGCAGGCTGCCGCTGACGCTTTTGTCTTCCGAGAGCAAGCCACCGATGGCGGTTTGTGCCTCGGCGTGAGTCACCCAGCGGCCCACCGGCATCGGGTTGTCACCCAGCAGGATCAGGCTGACAAAGGGCACCTGGAAATCCTGGCGCAAGCTATCTTCGATGCTGATCACCACGTCTTCCAGGCTGGTGGCGTCCATCAGCGCGAGAATCAGGCGGCGGGTCTTGTCGAAGAGGCGGTCGTTGTCGCGGGCGACATCCATCAAGTGCGACAGGCGATGCCGCAGCTCGATGTTGCGGTCACGCAGGATGGTCATCTGGCGTTCGACCAGCGAAATGGTGTCGCCGCGACGGTGCGGAATGCGCATGGCCGGGAGCAGTTCTTCGTGCTCGATGAAGAAATCCGGATGAGCCTCCAGGTACGCGGCAATCGCCGCCGCCTCAAGGCTTTCGGAAGGGGATTCGTCGGGCTGCAGGGCGGGAACCTGGGGCTTGTCGGTCATGGATTTCGCTCACTCAAAGACGCACTTGTCCTTCGTATACGCGGACTGCCGGGCCGGTCATCATGACCGGTTGGCCAGGGCCTGCCCACTCAATGGACAAGCGCCCGCCAGGCAGGTCGATCAATAGCGGCGAATCCATCCACCCCTGGCTGATCGCGGCCACTGCGGCTGCGCAGGCACCGGTGCCGCAGGCCTGGGTTTCCCCGGCGCCACGTTCCCAGACGCGCAACTGTGCACGGCTGCGGTCGATGACCTGGAGAAAACCGACATTGACCCGCGCCGGGAAGCGCGCGTGGTTTTCGATTTTCGGCCCCAGTTCATGCACCGGTGCGTTATTGATGTCGCTGACCCGCAGCACGGCATGGGGATTGCCCATGGACACGGCGGCCAGTTCGACCGGCGTACCATCGACGTCGACCGGATAGCTTTGCGCCTGTTCCGGGGCCACAAACGGGATATCCGCCGGCACCAGGCGCGGTGCACCCATGTTGACGCTGATCTGGCCGTCGCTACGCACGTCCAGTTCGATAATGCCGCTTTTGGTTTCGACGCGAATCTGCCGTTTTGCGGTCAGGCGCTTGTCGAGCACGAAGCGGGCGAAACAACGCGCACCGTTGCCGCACTGTTCCACTTCGGAGCCATCGGAGTTGAAGATCCGATAACGGAAATCCACGTCCGGATTGCTCGGTGCCTCGACGATCAGCAACTGGTCGAAACCGATGCCAGTGTGCCGATCGCCCCATTGCTTGGCGTGCTTGGGCAGGATGTGCGCGTGCTGGCTGACCAGGTCGAGGACCATGAAGTCATTGCCCAGGCCGTGCATCTTGGTAAAACGCAGCAGCATGGGGTTACTCCGGCAGCAGGCTTTCGCCAGCAAACAACTCGGCTACCGTCTCACGGCGACGCACTTCAATTGCCTGATCACCGTCCACCAACACTTCAGCGGCGCGGCCGCGGGTGTTGTAGTTGGAACTCATGACAAACCCGTAGGCGCCAGCCGAATGCACGGCCAGCAGGTCGCCTTCTTCCAGGGCCAGCTGACGATCCTTGGCCAGGAAGTCGCCGGTTTCGCAGATCGGGCCGACGATGTCGTAGGCACGCGCCGCGGTATCACGCGGGCGCACGGCGGTGACGTCCATCCAGGCCTGGTACAGCGCCGGGCGGATCAAGTCGTTCATGGCCGCATCGACGATGGCGAAATCTTTATGTTCGGTGTGCTTGAGGTACTCGACCTGGGTCAGCAGCACGCCGGCGTTGGCCACAATGAAGCGGCCCGGTTCGAACACCAGCGCCAAGTCACGGCCGTCGAGACGCTCGCGCACAGCCTTGATGTAATCGCCTGCCAATGGCGGCTCTTCATCGCGGTAACGCACGCCCAAACCACCACCGAGATCGATGTGGCGCAGGTAGATGCCGCAATCGCCGAGGCGGTCGACCAGGCCCAGCAAGCGGTCGAGGGCATCGATGAAGGGCGGCAGGGTGGTCAGTTGCGACCCGATGTGGCAATCGACGCCGACAATTTCCAGGTTTTGCAGTTGCGCAGCGCGGATGTACACGTCTTCGGCGTCGGCAATGGCGATGCCGAACTTGTTCTCTTTAAGACCGGTGGAAATGTACGGGTGCGTGCCCGCATCAACGTCCGGGTTCACACGTAGCGAGATCGGTGCGCGAACGCCCAGCTCGGCGGCGACCACTTGCAGGCGTTCCAGCTCATCGGTGGATTCGACATTGAAGCAATGCACGCCAACTTCGAGGGCGCGACGCATGTCATCACGGGTCTTGCCGACACCGGAGAACACGATCTTGTCAGCGCTGCCGCCAGCGGCCAGCACCCGCTCCAGCTCGCCACGGGAGACGATGTCAAAACCGGCGCCCAGACGCGCCAGGACATTCAGTACGCCCAGGTTGGAGTTGGCCTTGACGGCAAAGCAGACCAGGTGCGGCATACCCGCCAACGCATCGGCGTATGCCAGGTATTGGGCTTCGATGTGCGCGCGGGAGTAGACGTAGGTCGGTGTGCCGAAACGTTCGGCGATGGCCGACAGAGCCACACCTTCGGCAAACAGCTCCCCGCCACGGTAATTAAAAGCGTCCATGGCGTTCCCTTATTGGTAGACGTCGTGCTTGTGTGCTTTGGAGGCAGGCTGCTTTTGCGAGGACTGGGCCTGCTCGGCAGGGTCCTGGCTGTCATCAGGCAGATACAGCGGGCCTTTTTGACCACAGGCCGATAATAAGCTGGCAAAAGCGACGAGCGAAGCGAGCGCAGCAAGGGAAGAGATCAGGCGCTTCATGGCGAAATCCTTGAAAATGCGTTAATTGCGCCGGAGTATACCGGCCACCCGTCAGCTTGCCTATGCGACGGGGCTCCCGTCCGGCGGGGCTTGGCACGATGCCGGTCAGCCGGGCGCAATCCCCGTGGGAGCGAGCCTGTTCGCGAAGGCGTAGTGTCAGTCAACATTGATGTTGAATATGATGAGCCCTTCTCGAGCAGGCTCGCTCCCACAGGTTTCGTGATCACCTTGGGTCGTTATCCTTTGCAATCACCGGGGCTCGCCCGTATCTTGCGGCGCTTGAGCGTGAACAGACACTTTTTGAGGTTGCCGCAATGAGTTTGACCGAAGCCCGTTTCCACGATCTGGTCGATGCCACCCAGCAGACGCTGGAGGATATTTTTGACGAGTGTGACCTGGATATCGATCTGGAGAGTTCGGCCGGTGTGCTCACCGTCAAGTTCGAAAACGGCAGCCAGTTGATCTTCAGTCGTCAGGAACCGCTGCGTCAGCTGTGGCTGGCGGCGGTCTCCGGTGGTTTCCACTTCGACTACGACGAAGAGAGCGAGCGCTGGATGTGCGACAAGAGCGAAGAGCAGCTGGGCGAAATGCTCGAGCGCATCGTCAAGCAGCAAGCGGACGTCGAACTCGACTTCGAAGGTCTGTGAGATTGTGACCGAGCCTGCCGTCGTTCGCCCACCGAAGCCGCTCTACAGCAATGTCAGCCCGGCGGTCCCTTCGCCCTGCAGTGGTGTGTGCCGGCTGGATGAACAAAAGGTGTGCCTGGGGTGTTTTCGCCATGTCGAAGACATCCGCGAATGGCGTTCGGCGGATGATGAGCGGCGGCGGGTAATTTGCGCGCAGGCTTCTCAGCGCAAGAACTCCGCCTGAAGCCATAACCCGACCTGCTACAAAGTGTGTTGGTCGCACCTGACTTGTATATTTATTGAGCTGTGATAGTGTCCAGAAACGCCTCAACTCATCGAGGCTCGTGAAAACCCCGCCTTTTTCTGGCGGGGTTTTGCTTTTTCTGTGCAGAAGAAAGGAGTCTGCCTCAATCATGACCGCACCTTCCATCACCCTTACTCGTCTGGACGTGCAACGTCTGGAGCGCCTGATCGACAGCCTGGATGACACGCTGCCGGGCGTTATCGCGCTGCAAACCGAGCTGGACCGCGCCGATACGCTGGTCGGTCACGAAGACGTGCCTGCCGATGTCGTGACCATGAATTCGCGTGTGCATTGCCGTGAAGAAAGCAGTGGCAAGGACTATCACCTGACCCTGGTTTATCCCAAGGATGCCAATGCCGACGAAGGCAAGATTTCCATTCTGGCGCCGGTGGGCAGTGCTTTGTTGGGTCTGAAGGTTGGTCAGCACATCGACTGGCCGGCACCGGGCGGCAAGACGCTCAAACTGACCCTGCTGGAAGTTGAATCGCAACCGACCGAAGGCGGCCACTTTCCGGAATAAACCCCTCAGACCTGTTCGAGCGCCTCGTTCAACGAGCGCTCCAGGTCAGCCTTGTAACGCAGGTACAGATTGCTCGAACTCTGACCGTCACCGAGCAGGCCCGAGAGGTCCAGGTCGGTGATGTAGCAGCGATAGCGTTCGGTTTCGCGCCGCTGATCGACGATCTCCTGCGCGACCACGCTGAACAGTTGGTCGCCATGTTCCAGCTCTGAAAACTCTCGCTGATTGCAATACAACGTCACCTGCACCTCGCCCGGTCCGGCTTTGCCGATGATGGCCTGCACGTCGTAGAACGGTTTGTTGACCGGCGTTTGCGGCGCAGGCCGCGCTTCGACCCGACGCGCCCGTCCGGGGCCTGACGGCAGCAGTTGGTAGTTCAACGTGTCCATGCTCACGGGTTGAACGGCATCCATTGGCAACAAGGCATCGCGCCGGTACTGGATCGATTGCAGGAAGCGTTGCAACGGCACCAACAGGCTTTGTTCGTCGTGATAGGGCAGGCGTTGTTGCCACAGCGCATTGAACTCATCCAGCACGTAGAGATCAGCCTGATCTTCATTGATTCGGTAGAACACCTGAATGCACTCGGGCTGGCCCATCGGCAGGATCAGCGCGAGGTCGTGGTCTTCCAGCGCCATCGGGTCCAGGTGCAGCGGGCTGTAGCCTGTCAGTTCCTCACCCAGGTAATCGATCAACGCCGGCAAGGTGGCGATGGCGACGTGATTGACCTGGCCCGGCACCAGTTCCAGCACGTGGTAGTGCTGCTGGACCTGGATCAGGTAACGGTGATTGAGGTTGCTTAACAGCAGGTTCTGCGCGGAGTCGATCACCTCTTCTACCCGGCGGGCAATGAATTGCGCACGGTTATGGCAGAAGCACCGAACCCGCAGCTTGGGCTGCTGTGGCCCGCTCGGCAGGTTGTTGAGGTAGGCGCGCAGGCAGTCGAGCAGGGCGTGAGGGCCGTCGTAGCGGCTGACCAGCACTTCGTTCCAGCTGTTGAGCGTGACCTGGTCCAGCGTCAACACCAGGTTCTCGCGAACCCCGGCATAGCTCAGCGAGTCGGTGCGCTCGGTGGTCATCAGGATGTTCAAATCGCGATGGTGCTTGAGCGGATCGACGCCAACGTTGACCAGGATCAGCACCTCGCTTGGAACGCTGGCGCGCAGCAAGGGTTCTTCCGCGACGGTGGTCAGGGGCAGGGCAATGCTCTGTTGCAGGCTGCCGAGCAGGTTGAACAGTTCGAACTCGCTCAGGTCGCTGGTGCCGGGGTGCAGGGCCAGCCGCGTGCTGCTGTCGATCACGCCATTACGGTGGCACCAGGTCAGGAGTTCCAGCAATTGGCGGCTGCGCTTGATCGGCGCGAAATGTTCCCATTCATGAGCGGCCAGGCTGCCGTTGTACAGACCCCACTGGGTTTGCCCCGGTTCCTTTTTGTTGGGTGCCTGCACCAGCGTCAGCGTGTCTTCGGCCAGGTCCGGGGCGATGCCCGGGTTGATGAATTCGACCTTGTCAGCCTTGCGCTCGAAGGCCGCGTACAACCGGCGACCCAACACGTTGAGGTCGCGCTTGTTGATCAGGCTGACGGTGTCTTCGGTGCGGGCGAACTGGGTCAGGAAGCGGTAGCTGTAGTTCAACTCGTTGACCAAGGCGCGACGTTCAGCGCTGACCTGGCGGACTTTCCACTGGCTGCGGCTATCGAGCAGCGCAAGTTGCCGCTGATCCCAGCCCCATTCCTGGGCCAGCCGCTCAAGCAATGAACGCTGCCAGCTCTGGGTGCGGGTGTTGCCGGTAAGTTTGCGATTGACCTTCAGGTACAGCGCGCGGCGCACCAATTCCAGCCGTTCCGGCTCGCCCTGGGCCTTGAGGTATTCCTCGATGCGCCGGTAGACCACGATGTAAGGGTCCAGCTCGTCGAGGTCCAGCTGATTGGCGAAAACGGCTTGCTTGAAGCGCAGGCTCAGGCAATGAACCTTGGGGTGCTCGCTGGCATAGACCTCGGTTAGCAGCAGCTTGAGTACGGACTTGTAGGGCGACTCGATGCCCTTGAATAATTGCCAGAGTCCGGCGCCGATGAACTCCCCCGGCGGTATGAATGCAAGATGGCCCAGGTCCAGGCTTTCGTCGGCACGGATGAAGCGTTTGGACAGCAGCGTGTGGGTGTAGCGGTCGTAGGCGGACTCTTCGTAGACCGGCACCAGCCACCAGATCGGCGTGCGGCCGGCCAGCCAGATGGCGGTGCGGTAGAACTCGTCCAGCAGCAGGTAGTGCTGGGTGGTGCCGCAGTCTTCGGAGCTCAACTGGGTGTCGCGCTCACCGAGCATGAAGCGCGTCGGGTCGATCAGGAAGAAATGCGCTTCGGCGCCTTGGCTCGCGGCCCAGACCTCCAGCAACTGGCACTTTTTACGCAGCTCCGCGAGCTCGCTTTCGCTGAGGTCCGGCGCGTGGCAGACCCAAACGTCCATGTCGCTTTGATCGGCTTGAGCCAGCGTGCCCAGGCTGCCCATCAGGAACAGGCCGTGGATCGGTCGCGGCGGGTTGCTGCCGTGGCGCGGTTTGTAAGAGAACGAGCGGGTCAGGCGTTGGGCTTCAGCGAGGGCATTGGCATCCGGCTCGAAGTTCGACAGTCCGGCCGGCGTGCTGCCGGACACATACCCCGGCAACAACGGATGATTGACGTGGAAAAACAGCGGTAGCAGCGTCAGCACCGTTTGCTGGCGGGTCGACAACCCTTCCATGGCTCGGGCCATGCGGCCTTCATTGA
This sequence comes from Pseudomonas sp. 3296, assembly GCF_031456615.1. NCBI lineage: Bacteria > Pseudomonadati > Pseudomonadota > Gammaproteobacteria > Pseudomonadales > Pseudomonadaceae > Pseudomonas > Pseudomonas sp. 3296. The sequence continues at coordinate 415,573 of NZ_JAVDUY010000002.1, read as the reverse complement.
GTTTTAGAAAACGTGCGCGCAGTTGGCTGAGAACCTTGCGGTCGATTCCCTCGTCCAGATCGGGGCGGATTTCATGGGTGCGGGTCATGTCAGCTCAAACCGGCTCGCGAGGCTCGGACGTGGGGGCGGCGAATGAGGGGCAGTTTAGCGCCTCGGGCCTGCCACTTTTAAGCTGAATTTGTATTTTTGACGTCAGATTCTTATCGCGTGGCGACAGCGGGTCACCGGCTTTGCCCGCGGAAATCCCATAGCAGGGGTTTCCGTGGGCGATGCGGTGATCTCAGGCAGTTTCTTCGACGTTCAGGATAGTCAGCACTGTTTGCACATTTTGAGCGGCGTCACGCCCCAGGCTGGTCAGGTAACCGCCATCGGGCTGGTCGATCAGTTCCTTTTCAAACAGGCGTTGGGCGGCGGCAATGGCTTTCGGGGCAGCGGTCTGATGAATTTTCAAACCTTCCTGGGAACTGTCCAGGTTGAAGAGTGCGAGGATTTCCAGTTCGGCAACCAACTCAGGGGTAAGCGACATAAGGACTCCAGACTTTCTAGGAATTGGACGATAGCGCCCCTAAGGTGAGCTCACTCGTGCGGCATGTCCAGTGCCTGCATCAGGGTTTTTTTACCTCGGGAAGCATTCCCCGGCGGCTGGTGCGGCAGCGGGGTGCGTACCAGTGTAGTCAGGGTGTGGGGGAAGGCAGGACGGATGGGTGACAATTTGTGTAGGAGCGGATTGCCCGCTCCCGCACGGTGTTCGCTTACTTCTTTTCCGGCGGCAATTCCGGCAGCGCGCGCAATGCTGTTTCGTACCATTCGGTATTGAACGCGCGGTCTTCTTCGAGGATCGCGTCGATTTCTACCGCCAACACGTGCGCCATCAAATTGAGGATTTCTTCTCGTTCGTAACCGACCAGCGTCAACTTGTTGAAGGTCGCCTTGGCAGCCGGCGGGTTGTCGCTTTCAATCTGGTTTTCGATGGCTTCGATCAGGGTGTTTTCGGCGAATTCTTCTTCGTCGATTTCGATGTCGGTTGGCTCGCTCATGGCAGGCTCCTCAAGTTAAGGCGGCCAGTTTACCTGCATTCAGCGCTGTGATGCTGCTGGCAAGAATCGCTTTGGCGATCTATAAAACAGGACTGCCAACCCCGCACGGCCTGGAGGCTTTGTGATGCTCAAGCTTTATGGATTTTCCGTCAGCAACTACTACAACATGGTGAAACTGGCCCTGCTGGAGAAGGGGCTGCCGTTCGAAGAGGTGCTGTTTTACCCTGGCCCGAGCCCGGAAGCGCTGACCATCAGTCCGCGCGGCAAGGTGCCAGTGCTGGGCGTCGAACAGGGTTTCGTTAATGAAACCGCCGTCATTCTCGAATACATCGAACAAAGCCAGAAAGGCACTCCTCTGTTGCCAAGCGATCCTTTCGAGCGCGCCAACGTGCTGGCGCTGGCCAAGGAAATCGAGCTGTACATCGAGTTGCCGGGGCGCATGTGCTACGGCGAGGCGTTTTTTGGCTCGCCAGTGCCAGAGGCAATCAAGGACAGGACCAGGTCCGAGTTGCTGCTGGGGTTCGCCTCGCTGGCGCGACACGGCAAGTTCGCCCCTTATGTCGCGGGCGACACTCTGAGCATTGCCGATCTGTATTTCCTGTATAGCGTGCCGTTAGCCGCTGCGGTAGGGCAGAAGTTGTTTGGCCTGGATTTGTTGGCGGAGATGCCGGCGGCCAAGGCCTTGCTTGAGCGTCTGGGGAACAATGCGAATGTGCAGAGGATTGCTGCAGACAAGGAAGCGGCGATGCCAGCGTTTATGGCGATGATCGCGTCCAAGAAATGAAATATGTAGCGTTCTGAAGTCAGTCATCGTCGCAACGCCGCCCGGAGCAAGCTAGCACAGTGGAAAGTGCTGAACACACCTGACCACTGTGGGAGCGAGCCGGCTCCGGGCGGCGTTGCGACGAAGCTTTTAGCGGCTGGCGAGCAACGCCTGACCGCGAACCACTGCCTGCTTGACCTGTGCTGGCGCAGTGCCGCCAATATGGTCACGGGCATTCACCGAGCCTTCCAGGGTCAGCACGGCAAACACGTCCTGATCGATCTGGTCGCTGAATTTACGCAGCTCTTCCAGGCTCATTTCCGCCAGGTCCTTGCCGCTTTCCACACCGTACTTCACCGCATGGCCAACAATTTCGTGGCAGTCACGGAACGGCAGGCCACGGCGCACCAGGTAGTCGGCCAGGTCGGTGGCAGTGGAGAAACCGCGCAGCGCCGCTTCGCGCATCATCGCGTGCTTGGGTTTGATCGCCGGGATCATGTCGGCAAAGGCTCGCAACGAGTCGCGCAGGGTATCGGCGGCGTCGAACAGCGGCTCTTTGTCTTCCTGATTGTCCTTGTTGTAGGCCAACGGCTGGCCCTTCATCAAGGTCAGCAGGCCCATCAGTGCGCCGAAGACGCGGCCGGATTTGCCGCGAACCAGTTCCGGCACGTCCGGGTTTTTCTTTTGCGGCATGATCGAGCTGCCGGTGCAGAAACGGTCCGGCAGATCGATGAACTGGAATTGCGCGCTGGTCCACAGCACCAGCTCTTCGGAGAAGCGCGACAGGTGCATCATCGCGATGCTGGCCGCCGAGCAGAACTCGATGGCGAAGTCACGATCGGACACGTTGTCCAGCGAGTTGCCGCCGACGGCGTCGAAGCCCAGCAGCTGCGCGGTGTATTCGCGGTCGATCGGGTAGGTGGTGCCGGCCAGCGCGGCGCTGCCCAATGGCATGCGGTTGGTACGCTTGCGGCAATCGACCAGACGCTCGTAGTCGCGGCTGAGCATTTCAAACCAGGCCAGCATGTGGTGCCCGAAGGTCACGGGCTGTGCGGTTTGCAGGTGAGTGAAGCCGGGCATGATGCTGCCGGCTTCGCGCTCGGCCTGCTCCAGCAAGCCTTTTTGCAGGCGGGTGATTTCACCGAGGATCAGGTCGATCTCGTCACGCAGCCACAGGCGGATATCGGTGGCGACCTGGTCGTTACGGCTGCGGCCGGTGTGCAGCTTCTTGCCGGTGACGCCGATGCGATCGGTCAGGCGCGCCTCGATGTTCATGTGCACGTCTTCGAGGTCGATGCGCCAGTCGAACTGGCCGGCCTCGATTTCACCCTGGATGGTGTTCAGGCCATCGATGATGCTGTCGCGCTCGGCATCGGTCAGCACGCCGACCTTGGCCAGCATGGTGGCGTGGGCGATCGAGCCCATGATGTCGTGGCGATACAGGCGCTGGTCGAAAGTGACGGAGGCGGTGAAGCGGGCGACGAAGGCGTCGACGGGTTCACTGAAGCGGCCGCCCCAGGACTGATTGGTCTTGTCAGTGCTCATGAATTCGCTCGTATCGGCTGGAGAAAAGTGACGTTGAAAGCTGTCGCGGATAATAACAGGGTTGCCAATCCTGTCGCTGACACTGGTCGATACGTTTTTTTCTTATAGCGCGGTCCATACTCAAGGTGAGCGTTCGGGAAATTGCGCAACGATATTTTTCATTTGAGCAATAACGTCCCGGCAACCGTCTACAGTTGGACAGTAGGATCAGTGCACTTTCTGGTGCGATTACTGACTATAAGAACAGGGGGGTGTTCATATTGTGTATCGGCAAACCCTACGGCGATCCCTCGCCAACGCGGGCCAGAGCCTCCAGTCACGCGGCAGTTGAAAATTTAGCCGCCGATCTTGCGGCACTTTTCGGCCCTCGCGCTAGTCTTAGCGTGGATCGCGGTGACGGACGTCACTTCACCTGTCTACGCTATCCTTGTGCGAGACTCACGCAGGAATCCAGCGCAATATGAATGTCCTGATCGTTGATGACGAACCCCTGGCCCGCGAGCGCCTGAGCCGAATGGTCGGTGAACTCGAGGGATACAGTGTCCTGGAACCCAGCGCCACGAACGGCGAAGAGGCGTTGGCACTGATCGACAGCCACAAACCGGATATCGTGCTGCTCGATATCCGCATGCCAGGCCTTGACGGCCTGCAAGTGGCTGCGCGGTTGTGCGAACGCGAAACGCCACCCGCTGTGGTGTTTTGTGCAGGACCCGATGAATTTGCCGTGGAAGCCTTACAGGCCAGCGCCGTAGGCTATGTGGTGAAACCTGTGCGTACTGAACATCTTCACGATGCATTAAAGAAAGCCGAGCGACCCAATCGTCTCCAGCTCGCCGCCCTGACGCGTCCCGCCGCCGAAAGTGGTAGCGGCCCGCGTAGCCACATCAGTGCGCGAACCCGAAAAGGTATCGAGCTGATCCCTCTGGATCAGGTGGTCTACTTCATTGCCGATCACAAATACGTGACCTTGCGCCATGAAAGCGGCGAAGTGTTGCTGGATGAACCGCTCAAGGCCCTTGAGGACGAATTTGGTGACCGATTCGTGCGGATCCACCGCAACGCCCTGGTCGCCCGCGAGCGTATCGAACGCTTGCAGCGCACACCTCTGGGGCATTTTCAGCTGTTCCTCAAAGGTCTGAACGGCGACGCATTGATCGTCAGCCGACGCCATGTGGCCGGCGTGCGCAAGATGATGCAGCAGCTTTAATTCGCCGTTCACGGGGCGAACTTCACACCCGCTTGCCGGACATACAGGCCAGGGAGGCCACGCAGTATCTGATTCAAGTCAAAGTGGATTTGGCTGAGCTGTTATTATCGCCGTATCTATTCAGTACGGATTGATCCATGTCCTCTCGCGAAATCCGCATCGCCACCCGCAAAAGCGCCCTGGCCTTATGGCAGGCCGAATACGTCAAAGCCCGTCTGGAAGAGGCCCATCCCGGTCTGCTCGTGACGCTGGTGCCCATGGTCAGTCGTGGCGACAAGCTGCTGGACTCGCCGCTGTCGAAGATCGGCGGCAAGGGGCTGTTCGTCAAAGAGCTGGAAACCGCGTTGCTGGAAAATGAAGCCGACATCGCCGTGCACTCGATGAAAGATGTACCGATGGACTTTCCCGAAGGCCTTGGCCTGTTTTGCATCTGCGAGCGTGAAGACCCGCGCGATGCGTTCGTCTCCAACTCCTACTCCAGCCTTGACGAGTTGCCGAAAGGCAGCGTCGTCGGTACTTCCAGTCTGCGCCGTCAGGCCCAACTGCTGACCCGTCGTCCGGACCTGCAGATCCGCTTCCTGCGTGGCAATGTCAATACGCGCCTGGCCAAGCTCGATGCGGGTGAGTACGACGCCATCATCCTCGCTGCCGCTGGCCTGATTCGCCTGGGCTTCGAAGACCGCATCACCTCGGCCATCAGTGTCGACGACAGCCTGCCGGCCGGTGGCCAGGGCGCAGTCGGTATCGAATGCCGCACCGCCGACAGCGAAATACATGCCTTGTTGGCACCGCTGCACCATCTGGACACTGCCACTCGCGTGACCGCCGAACGTGCGCTCAACAAACATTTGAACGGTGGCTGCCAAGTGCCGATCGCCTGCTACGCCGTGTTGGAAGGCGAGCAGATCTGGTTGCGTGGCCTGGTCGGAGATCCAAATGGCGGCCTGTTGCTCAGCGCAGAGGCCCGTGCGCCACGCGCTGACGCTGAAACCTTGGGCGTGCAAGTCGCCGAGGACCTTTTGAGCCAGGGCGCCGACGATATCCTGAAAGCGGTGTATGGCGAGGCAGGTCACGAGTGACTGGCTGGCGCTTGCTGCTGACGCGCCCTGCGGATGAATCCTCAGCGCTGAGCGATGTTCTGGCGCAAGCGGGGATTTTCAGCAGCAGCTTGCCGCTTTTGGAAATCGAGCCAGTCCCGGTCTCTGACACAATGCGCGCGCTGATTCAGACACTGGATTGTTTCTGTGCGGTGATCGTGGTCAGCAAACCCGCGGCCAGAATCGGTGTTGATCTGGTTGGCCGGTATTGGCCGCAGTCACCTGCGTTGAAGTGGTTCAGTGTCGGCGCAGCCACTGCGCAGATCCTTGAGGACAGCGGGTTGGACGTAAGCTTTCCGGCCGAGGGTGATGACAGCGAAGCCTTGCTGGAACTTCCCGGGTTGCGCGAGGCTATCAACCGGCCCGATCCGCGCGTGTTGATCATGCGCGGGGAAGGCGGGCGTGAACTCCTGGCAGAGCGTTTGCGCGAGCTTGGTGCTAGTGTCGAGTATCTGGAGTTGTACCGTCGCGGCTTGCCGCATTACCCGCCGGCGGCACTGCCTGACCGGATTGAAGCGGAACGCTTGAACGGGCTGGTGGTCAGCAGTGGACAAGGTTTTGAGCACCTGCATCAACTGGCTGGCGTTGCCTGGCCACAATTGGCGCGGTTGCCGTTGTTTGTTCCAAGCCCCAGGGTCGCCGGGCTGGCACGTGCCGCCGGGGCTCAAACAGTTGTGGATTGTCGCGGCGCCAGTGCCGCGGCTTTGCTGACGGCGTTACGGGAGCATCCCGAACCCGTTCTCTAATGCAAAGGATGGATACGTGAGCGAAACTGCCTTGCCTAAAGATGACGTCCAGCCAGTGCTTGATGCGCCGGTTGAAACTCCGGTTGAAACCGCGACACCCGCTGACGTGCAGCGCCGAGGCAACGGCCTGGCAATCGTCGCGCTGCTGCTCGGCGCTGCCGGTGTTGCCGTGGGCGGTTGGGGTGTCTGGCAGGTGCGACACCTGCAAGCCAATAACCAGCAGCAACTGGCTCAGGTGCAAGCGCTGAACGACCAGGCGCAAAGCCTCAAGCTCAATGAGCAGCGCATCAACGCACGTCTGGAGCAGTTGCCCGCCGTTGATGAACTGGATGCGCGCGCCCGTCTGGTCACGCAGTTGCAGGGTGATCAACAACGCTTGAACCAGCGCCTGGAAACCGTCCTCGGTGCCAGCCGCAAGGACTGGCGCCTGGCCGAGGCCGAGCACTTGCTGCGTCTGGCCAGCCTGCGCCTCTCTGCCTTGCAGGACATCAGCAGCGCGCAGGCGCTGGTGCAGGGTGCCGACGACATTCTCCGTGAACAGAACGATCCGGGTTCCTTCGCCGCTCGCGAGCAAGTGGCCAAAACCCTCGTGGCATTGCGCAGCACTGAGCAGCCGGATCGCACCGGGTTGTTCCTGCGCCTGGGCGCATTGCGTGATCAAGTGATCGACCTTACCGAGCTGGCACCCGAGTACAAGGACCGGGGTGAATCACTGCTGGGCCTGACCGCTGATGGCGACGGTGCCAGTCGCTGGTCGCAGTGGTGGGATCAGATCTCCCGTTACATCCGCATCGACTTCAATGCTGACAAAAATGTCCGTCCACTGTTGGCCGGACAGAGCCTGAGCCAGGTGCGCCTTGCCCTGAGCCTGGCGCTGGAACAGGCGCAATGGGCCGCGCTCAATGGCCAGGCCGCGGTTTACACCCAGGCGCTGGCGGAGGCGCGGGACGTGTTGACCGGCAACTTCAACCCGGACAACCCCCAGAGCAAGGTGATGCTGGAGCAGGTTGGCGAGTTGAGCAAGCAACGGGTCACGGTCGTGACACCGGATCTGACGGGTACGCTGAGCGCGGTCCAGGGGTATCTGGAGCGGCGTAATGTCAACGCTGAAGACTCGATCAAGCCAATGGCCAAGCCTGCTGCAGGCACCGCCCAGGAGCCCACGCCATGAAACGCCTCTATGTGATCGTGTTCCTGGTGATCGCCGCTGCTGCCGCACTGGGACTGGCGATTGCCGAGCATGCCGGATACGTGCTGATTGCCTACAAGAGTTTTCGTTACGAATCGAGCCTGTGGGCGACCCTCGCATTGGTCGCGGTGTTGTGGCTGCTGTTCTGGGGCATCAAGGTGCTGGTTGAGCTGGTGATGACCTCTAGTGGCGTGGTCAATCCCTGGTCGCGGCGCAATCGCAGCCGTCGGGTGCAAGTGGCGATCGAGCACGGTCAGCTGGATCTGGCGGAAGGTCGCTGGGCCAGTGCGCAGCGTCATTTGCATCGGGCGGCCGAAGCCGAGCGCCAGCCACTGCTCTACTACCTCGGCGCGGCACGTGCCGCCAACGAGCAGGGTCATTACGAAGAAAGCGACAACTTGCTTGAGCGTGCCCTCGAGCGCCAGCCGCAGGCTGAACTGGCGATTGCCTTGAGTCATGCACAATTGCAGACCGACCGTGGCGATACGGACGGAGCCTTGGCCACCCTTGAGGCCATGCATGAGCGTCATCCCCATAACGCCCAGACATTGCGCCAGTTACAGCGCCTGCTTCAGCAGCGTGGCGACTGGTCGGCGGTGATTCGCCTGTTGCCCGAGCTACGCAAGGATAAAGTCCTGCCGCCCGCCGAACTGGCCGAACTGGAGCGTCGCGCGTGGGGTGAAAACCTGTCGCTGGCGGCGCATCAGGAAGAAGACGGCAAGGTCGGTTTGCAATCGCTCACTCGCGCCTGGCAACAGCTTACGTCGGCTCAGCGTCAGGAACCGCAATTGGTGCTGGCCTATGCCGAGCAACTACGACAGCTGGGGGCGCAGGTCGAGGCGGAGGAGGTTCTGCGCACGGCCCTCAAGCGCAATTACGACAGCCATCTGGCGCGCCTGTATGGATTGGTTCGCGGCAGCGATCCGGCTCGGCAACTGCAGGCTGCCGAGGGCTGGCTCAAGGATCATCCGGCTGACCCAGGCCTGTTGCTGACACTGGGCCGCTTGTGCCTGCAAAACAGCTTGTGGGGCAAGGCGCGAGACTATCTTGAAAGCAGTCTGCGGGTTCAGCGCAATCCGGAAGCCTGTGCGGAGTTGGCGCGGTTGCTGGCGCAACTGGGCGATACGGAACGCAGCAATCAGTTGTTCCAGGAAGGCCTGGGCATGCTCGATGAGCGCCTGCTGGCGGCACCGTTGCCCGCTCCCGTTTACGCCTGAGGCTGGTCTGTAGCAGCTGCCGAAGGCTGCGTCCGGATGCGAAGCAGTCGTAAACTCAGGCGCTCTGATTTATCAGGTCGACCGCGTTGTCTTTGCGACGACTGCTGCGCAGTCTTCGGCAGCAGCCACAAGGGCAGGGCGGTCCTCTCTGGGCTCGAAACCCGTCGCGTGTTTGGCTTTGTAGTCCCTGATCGGCAACGTCCTACAGAGGACTACACCGATTCTTCTCGACACTGTCGGGAATTCCCTACACTTCTGGTGAAGTGTCCGTGCCGGCCTGCCTTGAAAGGCTGACGCGCTTTCCTCTACCGTAACCACTTGTCTCTACTGGTACGGAAAAGCCATGTCTTTGGCCTGCTCACGCTCCTTGTTTTTCATGGTTTTCATTACAGGTTCCCTGGCCTTGGGCGTTTCCTATTACCTGGAATATGCGGTCGGACTCAAACCTTGCGGCCTGTGCGTTTTACAGCGGGTTTGTCTGGCGTTGCTCACGGGTATCAGCCTGTCAGCCTCCGTGCAGGGCCCCGGGCGCTTTGGATCGTTCCTGTATTGGTTACTTGGATTCTTCTGCAGCCTCGCGGGCATGGTTACGGCGTGGCGGCAGATTTTGCTGCAAAGTGATCCATCACATGTGCTGTCGACGTGCCCGCCAGACCTGGAAGGCTTGTACGAGAACATGCCCTGGTTGTGCCGGGTCACGGAGATGTTCAAGGGGAACACCGATTGTGCCGAGATTTCCTGGACGTTGTTCGACCTGAGCATTCCGGAATGGAGCCTGCTGTTCTTTGTCGGGGTGACGATTCTGGGGGTTTATCAGTGGCTGCGTGTCGTCTGGCTCGCGTGTGAGCGACCGCTCAGCGGCGTGTCGTCGCACCGGGTGTAAATGGGTGATTAAACACTTGTATGAACTTTATCTCCTGCGTACCTTGAAGCCACAGTCGCGCGGGCATAATCTGGCCCGCACGTGTCATTGGAATTATGTTGCTCGATGACGCTCTGCCCGACCGCCCACTGACGTAACAAGAGGCGAGCAGGCATAGAGCAGCTGACCCACAAGGGAAGAGAGATCACCATGCTCGAAAGTTGTCAGAATGCTCAGGAACGCTGGGGCGGAGTGCACCTGCTGATCGATCGCTGGTTGCAGGAGCGCAAAGATCTGATTGATGCCTACGACAAGCTCGGTGCAAAGCCTGAAGCACTAAGCGAGGACCGAAAACCCTTGCAGGAGTTCTGCGGAGTGTTGGTCGATTACGTGTCTGCCGGGCACTTCGAGATCTACGAGCAGTTGACGGGGGAGGCCAAGGCCTTCAACGACAAGCGTGGTCTGGAGCTGGCCGAGACCCTCTACCCGCGTATCGATGTCATCACCGAGAAGCTGCTGGCGTTCAACGACCTGTGTGATGCAGGCAAGTGCGTCGCGGAGAAATTCAAGGAGTTGGGCGGCTTGTTGCATGAACGCTTCGAACTGGAAGATTGCCTGATCGAAGTGCTGCATACCGCTCACAAGGAGGAGGATTCGGTTCAGGTCTGAATCCCTCCCTGCAAGCTAAAAACGGTGCGCACTGCGCGCCGTTTTTTTATGCCTGTTTTTCAGCTGGTAGCGCCGCGCAATTCAACTTCAAAAACCAGTGGGGTGAAAGGTGCGATCAGGTCGCCGGCACCGTCCGCGCCATAGGCTTGAGACGATGGAATCACCAGGCGCCATTTCGCACCCACCGGCATGTTTTGCAGTGCGCTGCGCCAGCCGCTGATCACGCTGTCGAGACTGAACCACTGCGGCTGACTGTTCTGATCGAACACCGTGCCGTCAGGCAGGCGCCCGACATACAAAACCTGGACCTTGCCATTTGGGCCGGCCTTGGTGCCGGTGCCGGGAGTCAGCTCTGTCAGCAACACGCCGTCGGCCAATTCGCGAACACCCGGTTTGGCTTTTTCTTCGGTGAGAAATCGCTGCTCTTTTTCCAGTGCGGCTTCGCTTTGCGCGAGCGCCGGTTGCTCGGCGAGCTGGGCTTCATGCTCGGCCAGGATTTGCTCTATCTGCTCGTCCTTCAACGCCAGTGGCTTGCCTTGATACGCTTGTTGCAGTCCTTCCAGCAGTGCCTGAAGTTGTAGATCTGGAACCTCCTGACGGAGGCGCTCACCGAGGCTGGCGCCCAGGCTGTAAGCAAGATCGTGAGGGTTATTTGCGGAGGTTTTTTCGTCGGCTTGAGCCACTGAAAAAAACACGCACAGCGATAAAAAAAGGTAGCGCGACATGGGCACTCTCCGACCTGGAATGCGGTGGATTATGCCAGTGAGAATGCGCACAAAGGTGAACTGGTTTTGCACAAGCGCAGAAGTTTTTCGATCCGTTGCAACGCAACGCTTTCGATACTGTCAACATGCCCTAGCGGCGGTAGCAGCAGAGGTCTAGTATGAGCCGCACCCACGTCAGCCAGGAGGTAAACCATGTCGGCCACCAAGAAGCCTGTAAATACCCCGTTGCACTTACTCCAACAACTCTCGGGCAGCCTGCTCGAGCATTTGGAAAACGCTTGTTCCCAAGCCTTGGCTGATGCTGAAAAACTGCTCGCCAAACTGGAAAAACAGCGCGGAAAAGCACAGGAAAAATTACACAAGTCCCGTACCAAATTGCAGGACGCTGCGTCGGCCGGCAAGGCCAAGGCACAAGCCAAGGCGAAGGACGGCGTGCAGCAACTCGAAGACGTGCTCGACGCCCTCAAGGATCGTCAGTCCGACACTCGTGCCTACATTCTGCAACTCAAACGCGATGCTCAAGAAAGCCTGAAATTGGCCCAAGGCGTCGGTCGTGTACAAGAGGCTGTCGGCAAGGCGTTGTCCCTGCGTGCAGCCAAACCTGCTGCAGTACCGGCCAAGAAAGCCGCTGCCAAGCCAGCTGCTGCAAAAGCACCGGCCAAGCCTGCTGCCAAGCCAGCGGTGAAAACTGCTGCAAAACCTGCCGCTGCGAAAAAGCCAGCCGCTGCCAGCACTGCCAAACCGGCGGCTAAAACAGCCGCTGCGAAACCTGCCGCCAAGCCAGCCGCCGCGCGAACCGCTGCTGCCAAGCCTGCTGCAAAATCGCCTGCTGCCAAACCTGCTGCTGCAAGAGCCGTAGTCGCTAAACCGGCTGCTAAACCAGCCGCCAAAACGGCTGCTGCAAAACCTGCTGCCAAGCCAGCTGCTGCGCGAACCGCTGCTGCCAAGCCTGCCGCTAAACCGGCTGTAAAAGCTGCTGCCAAACCAGCTGCTAAACCCGCTGTAAAAGCTGCTGCCAAACCGGCTGCTAAACCAGCCGCCAAAACGGCTGCCGCGAAACCCGCTACTGCCGCCAAGCCAGCCGCTGCCAAACCAGCAGCTAAACCTGCCGCTGCTAAACCGGCTGCAAAACCAGCCGCCAAACCTGCCGCTGCAAAACCGGCTGCAAAACCAGCTGCTGCAAAACCTGCCGTTGCCAAGCCGACTCCAGCGCCTGCTGCCAAGCCAGTGACTCCGGCGCCAGCAGCATCGGCTGTACCCGCAGCAACCACCTCGACAGCCACGGCTGCGCCAACGCCAGCCGCACCGTCGAGCGCCAGCACCACCCCAACCAGCGCTTCCTAAGTGCCGGTTACCGCGACGCGCAGCTGATGCAGCGCGTCGCGGTCCAGGTTGGCGGCGCCTGCCGCCACACCTTCCAGCCAGGCCTTCAGATCGGTCGCCTCACCCTGCGGCCAGCTCTGCGCCGTTCGCTCCAGCCGCAACAACAGATGCCGCTCGGCTTCCAGCTCCAGCGCCTTCACTTGTTCACGCAGCTTTTTCAGCTCGGCATCGTCAGTCGCGACGACTTTCCATCGCATGCGCAAGGCGCGCAACGGTTGCACAATGTCTCCATCCCAAGGCTCCGCCACGGTGCGCAGTAGCTTGATTCGCTGTTCATTGCAGATGACGCCACGCTGTCCAAGCCACGCTCCACAGAGCAGCAAACACACATTGACGCCGGCTGACTGCAACTGCAGGCACGCGCGTTCGACGCCGGGACGGGCGTAAGTGTTCAGGGAAAAGCTCCACAGGTCAGAGGACATAGTGCTACTCGCGCCAGTTGCGAGCGAAGCTGGTAGACTCCGCCGCCATTATGATTCGACTTCAGAACCTGACTTTACAGCGTGGCCCTCAACGTCTGCTAGAAGACGCTGAGCTGACCCTGCACGCCGGCCACAAAGCCGGCCTCATCGGTGCCAACGGCGCCGGCAAATCGAGCCTGTTCGCCTTGATCCGGGGCGAACTGCACCCGGACTCGGGTGACTGCTTCCTGCCGGCCGACTGGCGCATCGCCCACATGCGCCAGGAAATCGAGACGCTCGAACGCCTGGCGGTCGACTACGTGCTCGATGGCGACCTGCGCCTGCGTGAGGTGCAACGCGACCTCGCCGCAGCCGAAGCAGCCCATGACGGTGCCGCTCAGGCCCGCCTGCACTCGGAACTCGACAGCGCCGACGGTTACACCGCCGACGCCCGGGCCAGAAAGTTGTTGGCCGGCCTTGGGTTCACCAACGAGCAGATGGATCGCCCGGTAGGAGATTTCTCCGGTGGCTGGCGGATGCGTCTGAATCTGGCGCAGGCTTTGATGTGCCCTTCGGACCTGCTGCTGCTCGACGAACCAACCAACCACTTGGACCTCGACGCCATCATCTGGCTCGAAGAGTGGCTGAAAAGTTACCCCGGCACATTGTTGTTGATTTCCCACGACCGGGATTTTCTCGATGCCGTGGTCGATCACGTGGCTCACGTCGATCAACGCAAGATCACGCTGTATCGCGGTGGCTATAGCGCTTTCGAGCGCGCCCGCGCCGAACGTCTGGCCCAGCAGCAGCAGGCTTACGAGAAGCAGCAGGCGCAACGTGCGCACATGGAAAGCTACATCGCCCGCTTCAAGGCCCAGGCCACCAAGGCCCGCCAGGCCCAGAGCCGGATCAAGGCGTTGGAGCGGATGGAAGAACTCTCCGCCGCCCACGTCGATTCGCCGTTCGATTTCGTTTTCCGTGAATCGCAAAAAATCTCCAGCCCGCTGATCGACCTGTCCGATGCCCGTTTGGGTTACGGCGACAAAGCCGTGCTGGAGAAGGTCAAGCTGCAACTGATCCCTGGCGCGCGCATCGGTTTGCTCGGCCCGAACGGTGCCGGTAAATCGACCCTGATCAAAAACCTCGCCGGTGAACTCGAACCTTTGTCCGGCCGACTGACCCGTGGCGAGAACACCGTCGTGGGTTACTTCGCCCAACATCAGTTGGACTCTCTCGACGCCAAGGCCAGCCCGTTGCTGCACTTGCAGCGTCTGGCCCCGACCGAGCGTGAACAGACCCTGCGCGACTTCCTCGGTGGTTTTGACTTCCGTGGTGCGCGCATCGATGAGCCGGTGCTGAATTTCTCCGGCGGCGAAAAGGCCCGTCTGGCCCTGGCGTTGATCGCCTGGGATCGGCCGAACCTGCTGCTGCTCGACGAACCGACCAACCACCTGGACCTGGAAATGCGCCTGGCGTTGACCATGGCGCTGCAGGAGTTTAGTGGCGCGGTTCTGGTGGTTTCCCACGATCGTCATTTGCTCAAAAGCACGACCGATAATTTCTATCTGGTGGCGGACGGCAAGGTCGAGGAGTTCGACGGCGACCTGGAAGACTACGCCCGTTGGCTGGTCGACTATCGCCAGCGCAATGCACCGGTCAACAACACGCCGGTCAATCCGGACAAGACCGACAAGAAGGCCCAGCGCCAGGCTGCAGCTGCGTTGCGTCAGCAACTGGCGCCGCACAAGCGTGAAGCTGACAAGCTGGAAGCCGAGCTGGGCAAGCTGCACGAGAAGCTGGCGAAGATCGATGCCAGCCTTGGCGACAGCGATATTTACGAGCCGGCGCGCAAGAATGATCTGCGCGATCTGTTGGCTGAACAGGCCAGGCTGAAGGTGCGTGAAGCCGAGCTGGAAGAATCCTGGATGGAAGCGCTGGAGCTGCTGGAAAGCATGCAGGCGGAGCTGGAGGCTCTGTCTTGATGGAGGCGTTCAAGCTGCCATTGCCGGCGGTGTGGATCGAACCCCTCTGGCTGGTCGTGCAGATCCTGCTGATTCTGCTGGCCGGCTACTTTACCCAGCGCTTCGTTGCCAAGGGCCTGACCCGGCTGGGCGAGCGCTATCCGTTTCCGCCGCAATTGCTGATGCCGCTGCGAGGCGGTCTGCGCTGGCTGATCATGGGCAGTGCGCTGATTTTCGTGCTGGAGCGCCTCGGGGTGTCGGCCACGGTACTCTGGACCGCATTGTCCGGTTTCGTCGCGGTGGCGGCGGTGGCGTTCTTCGCCATGTGGAGTGTGCTTTCCAACCTGCTGTGCGCGATCCTGATTTTCACCGTCGGCCCATTCCGCCTCGGCGATGTGGTCGAGTTGGTGGACACCACTGACAAGCCCGGCGTCAAAGGCCGGGTGGTGGCGATCAATCTGCTGTACACCACGTTGATCGAAGCGGAAGAACTCGGGACTGGCAGTGCGATGGTTCAGGTGCCTAACAGCCTCTTCTTCCAACGATCGGTTCGACGCTGGCGGGGGAGTGATGTGTTCCCCTCGAGCGGGTTCGAGAAGTAAGGCTGCTGTAGTCTGATAGATCCCCATCGTCGGAATGCCGCCCGGAGGGGCCTAAAGCTGTAAACGCTGGTCGGCAGCCGCAACATCCTGCAAAAAATCGATAGTCATCCGCCCAAAGCCGCATTAGCTTAGACGTCTGTCACGAGTCTGAGTCGAGGTGTGCAATGGAGCTTCAAACATGGCTGGCGTTTTTTGCCGCCTGCTGGGTGATCAGTCTGTCGCCTGGTGCCGGCGCCATTGCGTCAATGTCCAGCGGTCTGCAATACGGGTTCTGGCGCGGTTACTGGAATGCCCTTGGCCTGCAAGTGGGGCTGGCGGTGCAGATCGCGATTGTCGGCGCCGGTGTGGGCGCGATCCTCACGGCGTCGGCATCCGCGTTCTATGCGATCAAATGGTTCGGCGTGGCGTACCTGGTGTACCTCGCCATCAAGCAATGGCGCGCGTTGCCCAGCGACATGAGCGATGACGCGGCGGTGCGTCAGATCGGCAAGCCGATGGCGCTGGTGTTCCGGGGTTTCCTGGTCAACATCAGCAACCCCAAGGCGCTGGTGTTCATGCTCGCGGTGTTGCCTCAGTTCATTGACCCGCATGCGCCGTTGCTGGCCCAGTACCTGATCATTGGCGTGACCATGATCTGCGTCGATCTGATTGTCATGGCCGGTTACACCGGGTTGGCGTCCAAGGTGCTGCGTCTGTTGCGCACGCCCCAGCAGCAAAAACGCATGAACCGTACGTTTGCCGGGCTGTTTATTGGCGCAGCGGCATTTATGGCGACGCTGCGTAAAGCCGCGGTATAAAAGCTGTCAGGCACAAAAAAGGCGACCTTTAGAGGTCGCCTTTTTCATTCCGGGTGTCAGCGCAGAATGACCGGCGCGGTATCCGGCGGCAGGTCATTGCGTAGCTCGGGTGGTCCCGACGGTTGATAACTGCCATCACCGAGCTGCTCGCTCAATTGCCGCGCCACATCCTCACCCAGCGACCTGGATACTTCGCGCACCACCCGCGGCCGGTTCAGCGAGACGTGGATATCCCGGTCATTCACCAGTTTGGTGTCCTGAGCCTCACCCATTGCGGTGAAGGCCGAGGTGATCTCATAGGTTTTGGTGTTGATCAGGCTGAAGTCAGCCACCAGGGTCAGCGCCAGCACCGCTGAATAGCTGTCGGTATTGGCCAGTTCGTTCATGTCCTGGGTGAAGTCGATATCTGACAGCGTGCCGAACAGCACGTAGTCGGCTCCTTCGAAATCACCGGCCTTGATGCGTTTGATCACGTCATACACATCGCGTTTGGCGTTGGCGGTGTGGGGCGTCCCCTGAACCAGCTGGAACATCCCGGTCTTGAGCATCTGACCCTTGATGTCACCGCTGAATCGACGGATTTCGGTCTGTTCCAGATAGCTGTTCTGCGTCGTGTACTCGTCATAACTGGACGAGCCGCTGGCGCCGTAATAGTCCT
This sequence comes from Pseudomonas sp. 3296, assembly GCF_031456615.1. Taxonomy (NCBI): domain Bacteria; kingdom Pseudomonadati; phylum Pseudomonadota; class Gammaproteobacteria; order Pseudomonadales; family Pseudomonadaceae; genus Pseudomonas; species Pseudomonas sp. 3296. The sequence continues at coordinate 398,714 of NZ_JAVDUY010000002.1, read as the reverse complement.
GCTGATGATCGTCCCGAGACGAAATTACGTGGACGTATTGATCCACGCTGGCCTCATAGGCGATGTCGGTGACAGCAATTTTCGGGGCCGCCTGGACGCCCAGGGCGCAGGTCAGGGCCATGATGCCAATCCATGCTCGCATTGTTCAGCGCTCCGTGGTCTTGCGGATTTCTTTCTCGTCCATCCACTCGGCCAGTCCGCTTTCGACATCAATCAACTGCAGGCTGAATTTGTAGAAGACATCCTTGTAATCATTGCTGCGCTTGACGATCGAGCTGATCGAACCCTCCAGTCGATAGCGGGCGGCGATCATGTTGCCGGTCTTGGCCACCGTGCTTTTCTTGTACAGACCGCTCTGGTTTTGCAGTTTGAGTTGATCGACCTGGCTCTGCATGTCGGTGTTATCGCTGGCAAAGCGGGCGGTGCCGGAGCGCATCAGCTGGGTCTTGATCGACGTGGTGATGTCGCGCGTGTCGATGTACTCGCTGGTCTTGTTTCGTACGTCGTACACCTGAACCACCGGACGACCTTTCAGGACCCCGGACTGGGCGAGCGAGCGGGTCATGCTTTCAGCGATCATCTGCAGGTCGGTGGAACCGAATTCGTTGGTCACCAGCTCCACGGCTTTCGGGTCGCCGTAACTGATGTTGCCGCTGCCCAGTACCGGCGAGTGATTGACCGCGCAGCCGCCAATCAGCAGGGCGCTCAGGGCGAGGGACGACAAGCGTACAAACATGGGCAGGTTCTCGTGTGGGCGGTTCACGGCGTATTGATCTCCAGACGGAAATCCACGGCTTGTGGCACGGGAGCGATCGCCGGCAGGAAGCTCGTCTGCTCGGCATACAGGGTCAGGCTTTTCCAGGACTCGGCTTCGGCCACTGGAAAACCTTCGGGGCCGAGCCACAGATAGCGGTAGTAGAACGTTTTGTTACGGGTGTCGGCGTTACTCAGCTGCGTGCTGACGGTGAGGAAACCGTTTTCCCGGGCCATGCGCATGGGGCCGACAGCCAGGTCCTCGATCGGTCCCGTGGCCAGGACTTTGCTGGCGGCACTGCCCGGTTCCGGTGGCGGTGGGGTGGTGCAACCGGCCAACAGGGCCAGCGCGACAACGGTGATGCATTTCAATCCCATGAAGATCTCCGTTCAGGGTTGAGCGCGGCGGGTGACAGCCTGCGGTGCGGAAGGGGGGTTGAGCTCCAGAGCAACATCAGCGGCGAAAATCCGGTTGCTCACTGCGCGCAGGCTGAAGGCTTGATGTGTCTGGTCGATCCTGAACCTGACCGGTAGTTGTTCCGGGGCATTGGGCAGGGTCAGTTGATGCTCGCCTTTCTTGAGTCGCAGGCGAGCGACCAGCGTCTTGTCCGGTAGCGTGCGCCAGCCTCGTGTGTCGGCATCTTCACGTTGAGTTTGCTGCGCGAGGGTTTCCTCAAGCTTTTCGGGTTTGTTTTTTTTCAAATAGGCCAGGTACTCGACATTGGACCGGGCGCGATGGAGCGTGCGCTGGATGATGCCCGGCATGTCGTCACGCAAGGTGCGCCGCGACATGTCGCCATAGCTGTTGAGCAAGGTCAGCTTGTGTTTTTTGCCGTCCACCATGACGAAGTCCACCGGTGGTGTAGAGGCATCGGGGACAAGGATCGGGAACGACATGTTGGTGATGTAGGTTTCGCCTTCGACATCCACCGAAATCGGCACACGCACCGAGTTGCGCGCGGGTGCAAGGCCGGTTTGCACGATCAGCAAGACATCGCTTTCGCCGGCCTTGAGCGGTGACTTGTCGAGATTGCGCAGCGCCTGCTCAAGTAGCGGTGTGTTGGGGCGCAACTCAAGGGCTTTGCGATACCCCGGCGCGGCGAGGTCTTTTTCGTCAAGCGTTTCATAGACGAAACCTGCCAGGTAATGACTGAACGCGCTTTGGTAGCTGTTTTTCAGGGCAATCACTTCAGGCGCATCGAGGGTCGCCACCGGGTAGCCTTGAAGGTTCTGGTATTTCAGGGGTACGCCTTGCTCCTGGGCCTGGTTCTCCAGTGCCAGGTATTGCACGTCGCGCTTTTCGGCAATGGTTGCCTCGCGCTCGTGGGTTTTCTTGATCATCACCCGAGCGAGGTCGACTTCGGCACTGGACAGGCACGTCAAGGCCATTTGCGTGGTCAGGGCGACCTTCTCGAAATCGTAGCCATCGTACAAACGCACTTTGTCATTGGCGCCGTAACTGTTGAACTCGGTGAAGGCTTTGAAGGCGCCGAATCGCGGCGAGTTTTCCCACCCTTCAATCAGCCGGTCGGCGTAATCCCAGCTGGCGTAGCTACCGGTCATATCGCCAGTGAGCCGCAGCAGTTCGCCCTTCTCGAAGTTATAGAGCAAGTCGCCCGGGGCAATGGGATTGTTTCGGTCCAGGACAGCAACGGCGGAGTCGACCTGGCCTGCTTTGAAATAGTCGAGAGTCTCGCTCAACTCCGCGTTGTAGTCCCGCATGGTGGGGCAACCGCTCAGTAGCAAGCATGCACCGAGCAAAAACAAGAAGCGCAGGCGGGTAGCCATTTGCTGTGTGTCTTCCTTGAAGATAAGCCGCCAAGAGGCGGCAAACTATAGAGGCGAATGATGGCACTTTGTTCCGCCTCCTCTGATCTCTTCTTGCAGACAAAGCTTGAGTGAAACTCATTGAGAGTGAACAATGTGTTACTTCGTATTTCCATTTGAGATTTATTCATGATTGCCTCCTCTCGTTTTCCGGCGTGGCTCGTGCTGTCGGTGATCGCGTTTTGCAGCTTCAATGCGCAGGCCGAAACCACGGAAGGTGCGCCGAAGGCCCTGCATTTGCTCGATTACATTGGCGCTGATTACCCGGCGACGGTCGAGGCGGGCAAAGTGATCGATGAGTCTGAATACCGCGAACAGCAGGAATTCCTAAAGGTGTTGCAAGGTTTGATCGCCGATTTGCCGGCCAAACCTGAACGCGCAGAACTGGAGCACGGCGTCAGCAGTCTTGGCGCTGCGATCTCCGCTCGCAAAGATGGCGCGGACGTCGCCCATCAGGCGCGGCAGCTGGGGGCAAAACTGGCGGTGACTTATGAGGTCAGCCAGGCCCCGGTCATCACGCCGGATCCGACCCGCGGCGCGCCGCTGTATGCCCAGCAATGCTCGGTCTGCCATGGCGATGCGGGCGCTGGTGACGGCCCGGCAGGTGTCGGTATGACGCCACCGCCGGCCAATCTGCGCGATGCCGTGCGACTGGACCGTCTGAGCCTCTATGCGATCTACAACACGCTGGGCATGGGCGTTGAAGGCACCGACATGCCGTCCTTCGCTGACCAGCTGGATGATCGTCAGCGCTGGGACCTGGCGACCTACATCGCCAGCTTCAGCGCCGATCCGGCCGCGGCAAAATCCGAGAAAACCTACAACATCGCCGACCTGGCACGTCAGACGCCAGCCGAAGTGCAGGCCGCTGAAGGTCCGCAAGCGGCCGCGACCTTCCGCGCGCAACGGGCGCAACCGCCGCAGGTCAAGCGCGGCCCGGGGCAGTTGCTGGATTACACGGCGGCCACCTTGGAAAAAAGCATCGCCGCCTACCGTGCCGGCGATCACGATCAAGCCTATGACCTGTCGGTGGCGGCGTATCTGGAAGGTTTCGAGCTGGTTGAAAGCTCCCTCGACAATGTCGACGCCAATGTGCGCAAAGACACTGAAAAATCGCTGATGGCGTACCGTCAGTCGTTGCAGGATGGTTTGCCGGTGGCTCAGGCCCAGCAGCGTCTGGACACGGCCAAGGCCAAGCTGAAGCAGTCCGCCGACTTGCTGGGCAGCGATGGCCTGAGCTGGACCTTGAGTTACATCTCCGGGTTGCTGATTTTGCTGCGTGAAGGCCTGGAAGCGATTCTGGTGTTGGCGGCCATCCTGGCCTTCCTGCGCAACACCGGCCAGCAATCGGCCGTGCGCAGCGTCAACGTCGGCTGGGGCCTGGCGTTGTTGGCCGGCCTGGGGACCTGGGCGCTGGCGGCGTACGTGATCGATGTCAGCGGCTCGCAGCGCGAATTGCTGGAAGGCGCGACGGCGCTGTTTGCCTCGGTCATGGTGCTCTGGCTCGGCGTGTGGATGCACGACCGTCGCCATGCGGCGGCGTGGCAGGATTACATCAAGAGCAGCCTGGTGGGCGGTGGCGGGCGATTCGGCTTTGCGATCCTGGCGTTCTTCTCGGTGTATCGCGAGTTGTTCGAAGTGATTCTGTTCTACGAAACCTTGTGGCTCCAGGCTGGGCCTGCGGGGCACAACGCGGTGTTGGCCGGCGGCGCGACGGCGCTGGTGCTGTTGGTGGGGCTGGCGTGGGTGATTCTGCGCGGTTCGGCGAAGTTGCCGCTGGCGTTGTTCTTCAGCATCAACGCCGGCCTGCTCTGCGCGTTGTCGGTGGTGTTCGCCGGGCACGGCGTGAAGGCGCTGCAGGAAGCGGGGATCTTCGGCACGCGGCCGGTGCCGTTCTTTGATTTTGACTGGCTGGGCATTCATGCGGATGCGTATTCGCTGAGTGCTCAGGCGGTGGCGATCATTGCGATTGTTGTGTTGTATAGCCGTAGTCGGATGGCGGAGAAGCAGCGGGTGGCCGCCTCTTAACAGCATTCGCTGCGCTCATCATCGCGGGCAAGCCACGCTCCCACAGGATTGCGTATAACCTGTGGGAGCGTGGCTTGCCCGCGATTTTTTTTGAAGAGGAAAACATGATGCGAGTCTGGATCGACGCTGACGCCTGCCCTCGGGCGGCCAAGGATCTGGTGGTGAAATTCGCCCTCAAGCGCCAGTACGAAGTGGTGCTGGTGGCGGGGCAGCCGCAGATCAAGCCGGGGCTGGCGCTGGTGAAATTGATCGTGGTGCCGAGTGGCCCGGACGCCGCCGATGATTACCTGGTGGAGCATGCGGTGCCGGGTGAGCTGGTGATTTGCAGCGACGTGCCATTGGCGGATCGCCTGGTGAAGAAGGGCGTGGCCGCACTCGACCCGCGAGGCAAGGAGTTCGATGCGCAGAACATGGGCGATCGGCTGGCGGTGCGCAACCTGTTTACCGATTTGCGTGAACAAGGGCAGATGGGCGGTGGCCCGGCACCGTTTGGCGAGCGCGAGAAGCAGGCGTTCGCCAATGCACTGGACCGGATACTCACCCGGCTGACCCGTAAGCCCTGAGCCTTGCTCCGACCCCTGTGGGAGCGAGCCTGCCCGCTCCCTCAGGGGATTGGGGTCAGGCGTCGTTTTCGTGGGTCAGTTCGAGGACGCGGTCGACCATTTTGTTGATACCGGACGCCGCTTCGCTGATGGTTTGCGCCAGCATGTACGCTGGGGTACTCACCAGTTTGCGCGCCCTGTCCTCGACGATTTCAGTTACGGCGCAGTCAGTATGCGTCGCGCCCATTTTGTTCATGGCTGCCGCGGTCTCGGCGTCGTTGCCGATGGTGCAGTTGACCCCCGGGCCGTAGATCTTCGCCGCCAGCGCGGGCGATATGCACATCAACCCGACCGGTTTGCCCGCTTCAGCAAAGGCTTCGGTCAGCGCCAGGACATCCGGCTGCACCGTGCAACTGGCGCCTTCAATCGCAAAGTTCGACAGGTTCTTGGCCGAGCCAAATCCGCCGGGCACGATCAACGCATCAAAATCGTCGACGTTGGCGTCGCGAATGTCCTTGATATTGCCCCGGGCGATCCGCGCCGATTCCACCAGTACGTTGCGCGACTCGGGCATTTCCTCACCGGTCAGATGATTGATCACATGCAATTGCGCGATGTTCGGCGCAAAGCACTGTACCTGTGCGCCACGCTGGTCCAGTCTCAGCAGGGTAATCACGCTTTCGTGGATCTCGGCGCCGTCGTATACGCCACAGCCGGAAAGGATCACTGCAATTTTTTTGCTCATGGGTTGTTCTCCAGATTCATGGCGTTAAATGTCCACTAATTTGTCGCTCGTTGCCATAGGGTAAATGGGCGGCTACACCTAGCATCTGTCCTCAAGATTCCGATCAGGGCGCGTCATGGACTTCATTCTGTATGCGGTGCCGTTTTTCATTGTGCTGATCGCTGTCGAACTGCTGGTCGATCGTTGGCGCGGGGTCAGCCATTATCGCGTGGCCGATGCGATCAACAGCATGAGCACCGGTGTGCTGTCGACCACCACGGGCTTGTTGACCAAGGGGGTCGGGCTGCTGACCTACGGGTTTGCCCTTGAGCATGTGGCGCTGTTCGAACTCTCGGCCGACAGCGTCTGGGTCTGGGTGCTGGCCTTTGTTCTCTACGACTTCTGCTACTACTGGCTGCACCGCATGGGCCACGAACGCAATATCCTCTGGGCCGCGCATTCGGTGCATCACCAGAGCGAGGAGTACAACCTGTCCACGGCGTTGCGCCAGACCAGCACCGGCTTCCTGCTGGGCTGGATTTTCTACCTGCCGATGGCCGTGCTCGGCGTGCCGCTGCTGGTGTTCGTCAGCGTCGCGGCGCTGAATCTGCTGTATCAGTTCTGGGTCCATACCAGGCACATTCCCAAGCTCGGCTGGTTCGAATGGTTCTTCGTGTCGCCGTCCAATCATCGGGCTCACCATGCGCAGAACGCTCTCTACATGGATCGCAACTACGGCGGGGTGTTCATTATTTGGGACCGTCTGTTTGGCTCGTTCCAGGAAGAAGACGACAACGAACCGGTGATTTTCGGTGTGACCACGCCGTTGGCGAGCTGGAATCCGTTATGGGCTAACGTGCAGTTCTATGTGCAGCTGTGGAATGACGCGCGGCGGGCCGAGCGCACATGGGACAAGCTACGGATCTGGTTCATGCGCACCGGTTGGCGTCCGGCGGATGTGGCGGCCAGGTACCCGATGAACAAGCCCGACTTGAACCTGTTCCGTAAATTTGAAGTACCGCTGGACGGCCGTCAGCAACTGTATGTGGCGCTTCAGTTCTGCGCCTACATCGCGCTGGGCAGTTTTTTGATGAATCTGGAGCGCAGCCTGCCAACCGCCGCGTTGGTGCTCGGCTGGAGTGCGGTGGCGCTGGGATTGTTCACGTTGGGCGTGGCCCTGGAGAATCGCCCGTGGGCGTTGAAGCTGGAGCTGCTGAGGTTGGTATCGAACGTGCCGTTGGTGTGGCTGGCGCCGTTGGCAGGGCTGTGGCCGGCCAGCGCAGTGGGCTGGATCGGCCTGCTTAGCTACAGCCTGCTGAGCGTTATTGGTCTCTACTGCTGCAGAAGCCGCTTCACTCGTTTGGCGTCTTAGGAACTTCGGCGTGAGCCCGTGCGGCTTTCAGGGCTTGCTCGTCGGCGTAGATCTTTTTCGCCAGACGGGCATTCTTGAAGCGCCGACGCAGCCATAGGCCCAGGCCCAGTACCAGCAAGGCGCCGAGCACCCACAGTTCGTACTTCTTGACGCTACCGAGCATGCCTTCCAGTACCGCGCCAAAGTGGTAAGCCGCCGCCGCCAGGGCTGCCGCCCAGACCGCCGCGCCAATGCCGTTGAGCAGCAGATAACGTCCCGGTGGATAGCCCGACAGGCCAATGGCCACCGGCATCACCGTGCGTAAACCGTAGACAAAGCGGAAGCTCAGCACCCAGATGTCCGGGTGTTTGCGGATATGTTCCAGCGCCCGATCGCCCATCATCTGCCAGCGCGGCTTGCGGGCCAGCAGTTTGCGCCCGTGCTTGCGCCCCAGGAAGTACCACAGCTGATCACCGGCATAACTGCCGAAGAACGCCACGACTACCACCAGGTTGATGTCCATGTATCCGCGGAACGCGAGGAAGCCGGCGAGCACAAGAATGGTTTCGCCTTCGAAGAACGTGCCGAGAAACAGGGCAAAGTAGCCGAAGTCATGCAGAAATTGTTGGAGCATTGTCTGGGTGCTGGCGAAATGAACGCGCAGCCTAACCCTTCGTGCACATTCATGAAAGTGTCCAAATGTGTCTCGACGTGAACATTTCCTACAACGACAATGGAATGCGGCTACCTGTCACAGGGGTGCACATAACTGTAATACGTTCGTCATAATGGCCGCTTATAACTGTCACGCTCGCCCGTCAGCGCGGGCTCAGGAGTCTGCCGTGAGCTTTACCCCCGCCAACCGTCTGTTCCCCGCAACCCGCCTGCGCCGCAACCGTCGTGATGAGTTCTCGCGTCGACTGGTCCGTGAAAACGTTCTGACCGTCGATGACCTGATCCTGCCAGTGTTCGTCCTAGACGGTGAAAACCGTCGCGAAGCGGTGGCTTCGATGCCGGGCGTCGAACGCCTGACCATCGACCTGTTGCTGGAAGAAGCGGCCAAATGGGTCGAGCTGGGCATTCCGGCGTTGGCGCTGTTCCCGGTCACGCCACCGGAGCTCAAGACACTGGATGCCGCCGAAGCCTGGAACCCGAACGGTATTGCCCAACGCGCCACGCGCGCCTTGCGCGCACAGTTCCCGGAGCTGGGGGTGATCACCGACGTTGCGCTTGACCCGTTTACCACCCACGGTCAGGACGGCATCATCGACGAAGAAGGCTACGTGCAGAACGACATTACCGTCGATGCACTGGTCCGGCAGGCCCTGTCCCACGCCGAAGCCGGCGCTCAGGTGGTGGCCCCCTCGGACATGATGGACGGCCGTATCCAGGCGATCCGTGAAGCCCTGGAGCTGGCTGATCACGTCAACGTGCGCATCATGGCCTATTCGGCAAAATACGCCAGCGCCTACTATGGCCCGTTCCGCGATGCGGTCGGTTCGGCGCTGAACCTGGGCAAGGCCAACAAGGCCAGCTATCAGATGGACCCAGCCAACAGCAACGAAGCCCTGCACGAAGTGGCGGCGGACTTGTCAGAAGGCGCGGACATGGTCATGGTCAAGCCAGGCATGCCGTACCTGGACATCCTTTATCGGGTCAAAGAAGAATTCAAAGTGCCGACGTTTGTTTATCAAGTCAGCGGCGAATACGCCATGCACATGGCGGCGATCCAGAATGGCTGGTTGAGCGAAGGGGTGATTCTCGAATCCCTGACCGCTTTTAAACGTGCAGGCGCCGATGGCATCCTGACTTACTTCGCCGCCCGTGCCGCTCAACTGTTACGAGAGCAGAAATAGCCCTCCCAGGAACATTCCATGAATACCGAAGGACTCACTGAAGTTGCCGTAAAAGAGGCTCAACCCCTGGTCGAGCAAATCGCCGAAACCCCGCCGGAGCTAGAGCCTGCTCCGCCTGCGGTGGTGGCCGAAACCGCTGTCGCAGCCGCGGCGCCGGCGATTGCCATTCCCGGCCTGGATGACAGCAGCCTGTACATCCACCGCGAACTCTCGCAACTGCAATTCAACATTCGCGTGCTGGAACAGGCGCTGGATGAGTCCTACCCCTTGCTGGAGCGGCTGAAGTTTCTGCTGATCTTCTCCAGCAACCTGGACGAGTTCTTTGAAATTCGTGTGGCCGGCCTGAAGAAACAGATCACCTTCGCCCGTGAACAAGCCGGCGCCGATGGTCTGCAACCGCATCAGGCCCTGGCCCGCATCAGCGAGCTGGTGCACGGTCACGTTGACCGCCAGTACGCGATCCTCAACGACATTCTGTTGCCGGAACTGGAGAAACATCAGGTCCGCTTCATCCGTCGTCGTTATTGGACCACCAAGCTCAAGACCTGGGTCCGCCGTTATTTTCGCGACGAGATCGCGCCGATCATCACCCCGATCGGCCTCGACCCGACACACCCGTTCCCGTTGCTGGTGAACAAGAGCCTGAACTTCATCGTCGAACTCGAAGGCATCGACGCCTTCGGTCGCGATTCCGGCCTGGCGATCATCCCGGCACCGCGCCTGCTGCCGCGAGTGATCAAGGTGCCGGAAGAGGTCGGCGGCGCCGGCGACAACTATGTGTTCCTGTCGTCGATGATCCACGCTCACGCCGATGACTTGTTCCAGGGCATGAAGGTCAAGGGCTGCTATCAGTTCCGCCTGACCCGAAACGCCGACCTGGCGCTGGATTCCGAGGATGTGGAAGACCTGGCCCGCGCACTGCGCGGCGAGTTGTTCTCGCGTCGCTATGGTGACGCGGTACGTCTGGAAGTGGCGGATACCTGCCCGAAACACCTGTCGGACTACCTGCTCAAGCAATTCAACCTGAGCGAGTCCGAGCTCTATCAGGTCAACGGTCCGGTGAACCTGACGCGTCTGTTCAGCATTACCGGCCTGGACAGCCAGCGAGAGCTGCAATACCTGCCGTTTACGCCACAGATCCCGAAACTGCTGCAAAACAGCGAGAACATCTTCAGCGTGATCAGCAAGCAGGACATTCTGCTGTTGCACCCGTTCGAATCCTTTACCCCGGTGGTCGACCTGCTGCGTCAGGCCGCCAAGGACCCGCACGTTCTGGCCGTGCGCCAGACCCTGTACCGTTCGGGCGCCAACTCGGAAATCGTCGATGCGCTGGTGGATGCCGCGCGTAACGGCAAAGAGGTCACGGCGGTGATCGAATTGCGCGCACGCTTTGACGAAGAGTCGAACCTGCAACTGGCCAGCCGTCTGCAAGCGGCCGGTGCGGTGGTGATCTACGGCGTGGTCGGTTTCAAGACCCACGCCAAGATGATGCTGATCCTGCGTCGCGAGGCGGGGGAAATCGTCCGTTACGCGCACTTGGGCACAGGCAACTATCACGCCGGCAACGCGCGCCTCTACACCGACTACAGCCTGCTGACTTCCGACGACGCCTTGTGCGAAGACGTCGGCAAACTGTTCAGCCAGCTGATCGGCATGGGCAAGACTCTGCGCATGAAGAAGCTGCTGCACGCGCCGTTCACGCTGAAGAAAGGCATGCTCGACATGATTGCCCGGGAGACTCAGTTCGCCCTCGACGGCAAACCGGCGCACATCATCGCCAAGTTCAACTCGCTGACCGATCCGAAGATCATCCGTGCGCTGTACAAGGCCAGCCAGTCGGGCGTGCGCATCGACCTCGTCGTACGCGGCATGTGTTGCCTGCGTCCGGGTATCGCCGGGGTTTCGCACAACATCCACGTGCGCTCGATCATCGGCCGCTTCCTGGAACACACCCGGGTCTTCTACTTCCTCAATGGCGGCGACGAGCAGATGTTCCTCTCCAGTGCCGACTGGATGGAGCGCAACCTCGACAAGCGCGTCGAGACCTGCTTCCCGGTGGAAGGTCGCAAGTTGATTGTGCGGGTCAAGAAAGAGCTGGAGCTGTACCTCACCGACAACACGCACAGCTGGAGCCTGCAGTCGGACGGTCGTTACATCCGTAACACGCCAACCGGCAACCAGAACCCGCGCAGTGCGCAGGCAACGTTGCTGGAGCGTTTGGGCAGCCCGATCCTGACGGTGCGTTAATGCTGACCTGATGTAAAAAAAATGGCGATCCCAAGGGATCGCCATTTTTGTTTCAGTACAGCCGTGCTCCTACAAGTGCGTGTTTCAGCGGGCGTTCAGGACAATGTCGACGCGGGTGAGCCATTCCGCTTCGATGGCGAAGTCGGCCTGGGTCAATTGGTTTTCGTCCAGCCATTGGTCCGGGAACACCACCTCCAGGCTGTTGCCATTGGCGTGCAGTTCCACTTGAGGCATTTGCTGGGTGCCGCGGATGTGATGGAACAGGATCGCAAAGCGCAGCAGCACGCACAGGCGGATCAGCTTGATGCCGTCATCACCGAACTCGGCGAATTTGTCCTTGGGAATGTTGCGTCGGTGACCACGCACCAGCAGCGCCAGCATTTGCTGGTCCTCGCGGGAGAACCCGGCGAGGTCCGAGTGCTCGATCAGGTAGGCGCCATGCTTGTGGTACTGATAGTGAGCGATGTCCAGGCCCACTTCGTGGACTTTGGCGGCCCAGCCGAGCAGTTCGCGCCAGACACCGTCATCCAGATCCCAATCCTTGGCCACTTGATCGAACGCGTGCAACGCCTTGCGCTCGACCCGCGCCGCTTGTTCCAGGTCGACGTGATAACGCTCCATCAGCGAGCTGAGCGTGCGCTCACGGACGTCTTCGTGGTGATGACGGCCCAGCAGGTCATAGAGCACGCCTTCACGCAGGGCGCCTTCGCAGTGGTCCATGCGCTGAAGTTCGAGGGCGTCGAAAATTGCCTCGAGGATCGCCAGCCCCGCCGGGAAAATCGCCCGGCGGTCGGGCTTGATGCCGTCGAAGTCGATTTTCTCGACGTCGCCGAGCTTGATCAGTTTGCGTTTGAGCCAGGCCAGGCCCTCAGCATTCACCTCGCCCGTGCCGTGGCCGCCGGCCTTCAGCGCCAGGCCGATGGCGCGAATGGTGCCCGAGGAGCCGATGGCTTCATCCCAGGTCAGGCGGTGCAAGGCGTGCTCGATGCTCATGATCTCCAGCCGTGCCGCGGTGTACGCCTGGGCGTAACGGGCCGGGGTGATCTTGCCGTCCTTGAAATAGCGCTGGGTGTAGCTGACGCAGCCCATTTGCAGGCTTTCGCGCAACAGCGGCTCGAAGCGCTGGCCAATGATGAATTCGGTACTGCCGCCGCCGATGTCGGCCACCAGGCGTTTGCCCGGGGTGTCGGCGAGGGTGTGGGACACGCCGAGATAAATCAGGCGCGCTTCTTCACGGCCGGAGATGACTTCCACCGGGTGGCCAAGGATGTCTTCGGCGCGACGGATGAATTCGGCACGGTTACGGGCCTCGCGCAGGGCGTTGGTGCCGACGATCCGCACGGCGCCCGTGGGCATGCCGTTGATCAGTTGGGCAAAGCGCTTGAGGCAGTCGAGCCCGCGTTGCATGGATTCTTCGTTGAGATGGCGCTCTTCGTCGATGCCGGCGGCCAGCTGAACCTTCTCCCCGAGACGCTCGAGAATACGGATTTCGCCGTTCTGGGCCTTGGCCACGACCATGTGAAAGCTGTTGGAGCCCAGGTCGATTGCGGCGATCAGGGACAGATTCTTGGCTTGGGATTGCGGCATGGTCAGGGGGTCTCGGTCGATAACCTCGACATCGTGCCACGATCAAAGGCTGGCGCCAACGCGCAGTGTTCAAAGCCTTGATCCAGCACAACCCGGAGGGAGGGGAGGCAAGCCCCCTCGCCACAAAATCTCGATATGCAGGGAAATGAGCTATACCCAAACTCATGGACCACCATAGCGAGACTCAATCATCTGCACCTTCCTGAACGAAGGAAGGGCGGCTATGATGGGCCACGTTTTTTTGCTTACAACCTGGAGACTTCCATGAGCAGCGATCTTATCAAACACGTTAGCGACGCTAGCTTCGAGGCCGACGTACTCAAGGCCGAAGGCGCTGTACTGGTCGACTACTGGGCTGAATGGTGCGGCCCATGCAAAATGATCGCTCCTGTTCTGGACGAGATTGCTGAAACCTACAAAGGCAAGCTGACCGTTGCCAAGCTGAACATCGACGAAAACCAGGAAACCCCGGCCAAGCATGGCGTGCGTGGTATCCCGACGCTGATGCTGTTCAAGAACGGCAACGTTGAAGCGACCAAGGTCGGCGCACTGTCCAAGTCGCAACTGGCTGCCTTCCTCGACGCCAACATCTAAGCGTCGATCAAAGCGTCATCAAAAAGGCCCCGCACATTGCGGGGCCTTTTCGTTATTCAGGGCTAGACGCTCCGAAACTCAGGTGGTACATTCGGCCCCGCACTGGTTTCTCCATTGCCCCCTGCTAGCCGTCGCCGACGCACTCCTTTTCGAATAAGTACGCGATCCTGTCGCCTTCTCTGCGGCGCGGCCTCATTAAGCCAAAAGCTTAATTTCCCCCCTCCATAAATGATTACGTCATTCCTATATGAATCTGACTGAACTCAAGCAAAAGCCGATTACCGAACTGCTCGAATTGGCCGAACAGATGGGCATAGAAAATATGGCCCGTTCGCGCAAGCAGGACGTGATTTTCTCCCTGCTCAAAAAGCACGCTAAAAGCGGCGAGGAAATCTCCGGTGATGGCGTGCTGGAGATTCTCCAGGACGGCTTCGGCTTCCTGCGCTCCGCTGACGCTTCCTATCTCGCCGGCCCGGACGATATCTACGTCTCGCCGAGCCAGATCCGCCGTTTCAACTTGCGCACCGGTGACACCATCGTTGGCAAGATCCGCCCTCCAAAGGAAGGCGAGCGTTATTTCGCGCTGCTCAAGGTCGACACGATCAACTACGATCGTCCCGAGAACGCGAAAAACAAGATTCTCTTCGAGAACCTGACCCCGCTGTTCCCGACTGTGCGCATGAAGATGGAAGCCGGCAACGGTTCCACCGAAGACTTGACCGGTCGTGTCATCGACCTGTGCGCCCCGATCGGCAAAGGCCAGCGCGGTCTGATCGTTGCGCCGCCGAAAGCCGGTAAAACCATCATGCTGCAGAACATCGCAGCGAACATCGCCCGTAATAATCCTGAAGTTCACCTGATCGTGCTGCTGATCGATGAACGTCCGGAAGAAGTAACCGAAATGCAGCGCACTGTGCGCGGCGAAGTGGTTGCCTCGACGTTCGATGAGCCGCCAACCCGCCACGTGCAGGTTGCCGAAATGGTGATCGAGAAGGCCAAGCGCCTGGTCGAACACAAGAAAGACGTGGTGATCCTGCTCGACTCCATCACCCGTCTGGCTCGCGCCTACAACACCGTGATCCCGAGTTCCGGCAAAGTGCTCACCGGTGGTGTCGATGCTCACGCCCTGGAGAAACCGAAACGTTTCTTCGGCGCTGCGCGGAACATCGAAGAAGGCGGTTCGCTGACCATCATCGCCACCGCGCTGGTTGAAACCGGCTCGAAGATGGACGAAGTGATCTACGAAGAATTCAAAGGCACCGGCAACATGGAACTGCCTCTGGACCGTCGTATCGCTGAAAAACGCGTCTTCCCGGCCATCAACATCAACCGTTCCGGCACCCGCCGCGAAGAGTTGCTGACCGCCGACGACGAATTGCAGCGCATGTGGATCCTGCGCAAGCTGCTGCACCCGATGGACGAAATCGCTGCCATCGAGTTCCTGGTCGACAAGCTGAAAACGACCAAGACCAACGACGAGTTCTTCTTGTCGATGAAGCGTAAGTAAGACGGTTTTTTAACCGCTAAAAATGGCGTCCTTCGGGGCGCCATTTTTTTTTGCAAAAAAAAAGGGAGGTTTGCGACAGCGATTTGTCAGTACAGGAGCGAATTGGGCCTGCGACCCAAACAACTTCAACTGACTGGCATTTCTGTTTATGAGCACACTTGCTTATCGAAGGGACATCGACGGCTTACGCGCAATCGCGGTGATTGCGGTGGTGCTGTTCCATTTTGGTGTTCCTGGATTCACCGGCGGCTTCGTCGGCGTCGACATATTCTTTGTGATTTCCGGCTATCTGATCACCTCGATCATCTGGAATCAGCGCCAGGCCGGGCGCTTCAGCTTTGTGGATTTCTGGGCACGTCGTGCGCGGCGGATCCTGCCGGCGCTGTTCGTGATGATTCTCGCGGTGCTGGCGGTGGGCTGGTTTCTGATGGCGCCCAAGGATTACGAAGAGCTTGGCCGCTCGGTGCGTTACCAAGTGATGTTCGTTTCCAACCTCCTGTTTATGCGTCAGGACGGTTATTTTGATGTCGCTTCCGACCTCAAGCCGTTGTTGCACACGTGGTCGCTGGCGGTTGAAGAGCAGTTCTACATTGTCTTCCCGCTGCTGCTGACGGTACTGTCGAGTCGCCTCAAGCATTGGCGACTGGCGCTGTTCGGTGTGTTGCTGGTGTCGTTCGGGCTCAGCGTCTGGGCCGTGGCACATCATCCCGAGAAAGCCTTTTTCCTGCTGCCGATGCGCGCCTGGGAGTTGTTGGCCGGCGCCATGTTGGCGGTTGCGCCAAGAACCGGTTGGCGTCTGACCTCTACGGGCGCGCAAGTGGTGAGCCTGGCCGGCTCCGCTCTGATTCTGCTGGCCGTGTTCTGCTATGACAAAAGCACACCGTTCCCAGGCGCAGCCGCGTTGCTGCCGACGCTGGGCGTGGTGGCGCTGATCTGGGCCAACGGCCATCGGCAAACCCTGGTCGGTGGCTTGCTCGCCAGCCGTGTGTTGGTCGGGCTCGGGCTGGTTTCCTATTCCTGGTACTTGTGGCACTGGCCGGTATTTGTCTTTGCCAGCTATGCCAGTGTCGACGAGCCAGGCCCGTTCGATATTTCGGGGTTGATTCTGCTCAGCCTGGTGTTGGGTTATCTGTCGTGGCGATTCGTCGAAACGCCATTGCGCGAGCGACGGTTGTTGGCGGGGCGTCGGCAGATTCTGCTCGCGGCGGCGTGTGGTGTGCTGGTGCTGGGGCTGGCCGGTCAGACGTTGCGCTGGACCGATGGTTTGCCCGTGCGCCTGCCCGACCAGGCCCTGCAATACGCCAAAGGGAAAGAGTGGCGCCCGGAACTGATGCGCTGCCTGGCCAACGACCAAACCCCTGACGAAAAGCTGTTTTGTCATTACGGGACGTCCACACCGACCGCATCAAAAGCGCTGGTCTGGGGCGACAGTCATGCCACGGCGTTGATTCCGGTATTCGACGACGGCGCGCAAAAACACGGGGTCAGCGTGATACTCGCCAGTTCCCCGGGCTGCATTCCGGTCGAAGGGCTGGAACACGAGCCACAGTGTGCCCGCTTCAACCGTCGGGTCGAGCGGGCCTTGAAGCCACAATCGGTGGGCGATGTCGTGCTGGTCGCACGCTGGAGCCTGTACCTGTATGGCGATGTGAAAGGCGACCTCGGGTTTGTGCTGCGCGATTCCAGCGGCCGTTATGACCGGGCGATCGCCGAGCAACGCCTGGCCGAAGGGTTGCAGGCAACGGTCCGGCAACTGCGCAGCGGCGGGCATCGCGTCTGGCTGGTCAAAGAGGCGCCGCTGCAACAGTTCAGTCCGCCTTACCGCCTCAGCCGTTTGGCAATGTTGCATCGTCCAACCGATGACGTTGGGTTGCCGGTGACCGAGCACTTCAAGCGTCAGGCCTTCATCAGTCAGTTGTTCGCGAAAATAGCGGCCGCCAATCCCGGTGTAACCGTGGTCGACCCCGCGTTGCTGCTGTGCGACGACGAAGGACTTTGTCGTGCCGAGCTCGACGGTCATTCGCTGTACACCGATGACAATCACCTGTCCGAGGTCGGGGCTCGCTTCATCGCGCCGGCACTTGAGCCGTTGTTCAGGCGCCTGCAAGCCCGGGCAACACTCGGCAATGGCAACCCAAATGCGGCCAAGTAGTCAGCGATAAGCTGCCAGCGGACGGCAGAGCAGGTAGGATGTACGCCTATTTTAGGGGTGCCATCGTCAATGAAATTCAAGGATCTTCGGGATTTCGTGCAGCAGCTTGAGCAGCGCGGAGAGTTGAAACGCATCCAGATCCCCGTCTCTCCAGTGCTGGAGATGACCGAAGTCTGTGATCGCACACTGCGGGCCAAAGGCCCGGCGCTGCTGTTCGAGAACCCGACCGGCTACGACATTCCGGTGCTCGGCAACCTGTTCGGCACCCCCGAACGGGTCGCCATGGGCATGGGCGCCGAGGCGGTCAGTGAGCTGCGCGAGATCGGCAAGCTGCTGGCGTTCCTCAAGGAACCCGAGCCACCGAAGGGCCTGAAAGATGCCTGGTCGAAGTTGCCGATCTTCCGCAAGATCATCGCCATGGCGCCGAAAGTCGTCAAAGACGCGGTGTGCCAGGAAGTGGTCATCGAAGGCGACGATGTCGATCTGGCGATGCTCCCCGTGCAAACCTGCTGGCCGGGCGACGTCGGCCCGCTGATCACCTGGGGCCTGACCGTCACCAAAGGCCCGAACAAGGACCGCCAGAACCTGGGCATCTACCGTCAGCAAGTGATTGGACGCAACAAGGTCATCATGCGCTGGTTGAGTCACCGTGGCGGCGCGCTGGATTACCGTGAATGGTGCGAGAAGCATCCCGGCCAGCCGTTTCCGGTGTCCGTGGCGTTGGGTGCTGACCCGGCGACCATCCTCGGTGCCGTGACGCCGGTACCGGACAGCCTCTCCGAATACGCCTTCGCCGGTCTGCTGCGCGGCAACCGAACCGAGCTGGTGAAGTGCCGTGGCAACGACCTGCAAGTTCCGGCGACTGCCGAGATCATCCTCGAAGGCGTGATCCATCCGGGCGAAATGGCCGATGAAGGCCCTTACGGCGACCACACCGGTTATTACAACGAAGTCGACAGCTTCCCGGTGTTCACCGTCGAGCGCATCACCCACCGGATCAAGCCGATCTACCACAGCACCTACACCGGTCGTCCGCCGGATGAGCCGGCGATTCTCGGCGTGGCGCTGAACGAAGTGTTCGTGCCGATCCTGCAGAAACAGTTCCCGGAAATCACCGATTTCTACCTGCCGCCCGAAGGCTGCTCGTACCGCATGGCCATCGTGACCATGAAGAAGTCGTATCCGGGGCACGCCAAGCGGGTAATGCTCGGTGTCTGGTCGTTTTTGCGACAGTTCATGTACACCAAGTTCGTTATCGTCACTGATGACGACATCAACGCGCGGGACTGGAACGACGTGATCTGGGCCATCACC
Source organism: Pseudomonas sp. 3296 (assembly GCF_031456615.1). Lineage (NCBI taxonomy): Bacteria > Pseudomonadati > Pseudomonadota > Gammaproteobacteria > Pseudomonadales > Pseudomonadaceae > Pseudomonas > Pseudomonas sp. 3296. Next base: position 380,232 of record NZ_JAVDUY010000002.1, on the reverse strand, counting down.
ACGCGCATGGACCCCAAGCGCGACACGGTGATGATCGACAACACGCCGATCGACTACCTCGACTTCGCCTCGCCGGTCTCGGGCCTGGGCTCGAAAATGGGCCTGGATGCGACGCATAAATGGCCGGGCGAAACCACTCGCGAGTGGGGCCGGGTGATCGTCAAGGACGACGCCGTGACCCAACGGATCGATGCCATCTGGAATCAGTTAGGAATAGATTGATGCGTGTAACCTTGCAGCCCTCCGGAGCAGTGCTGGATATTCTGCCCGGCGAGCGGATTCTCGATGGTGCGCGGCGCCTGGGCTATGAATGCCCGCAAAGCTGCCGCAACGGCAATTGCCACGTGTGCGCGGCGTTGCTGGTGGAAGGGCGGGTCGAACAAAGCGGCAATGTGCACGACCATGGCGAGTTCTACACTTGCATAGCAGAGCCGCTGGAAGACTGCATTTTGCTGTGGGATGGCGTGCTCGCGCTGGGAGAACTGCCGGTGCGCAGCGTGTCGTGTCAGGTCATTGAATGCAGGGACGTCGGCGGCGATACCTGGCGTGTGCGTTTGCGCGCGCCGGCCGGCAAGCCACCGCGTTATCACGCGGGTCAGTATTTGATGATCGAGCGTGAGAGTGGCGAAAAGTCCGCGTTCTCGCTGGCCTCGGCTCCCCATGGCGGGCGCGATCTGGAAATTCATGTACTGGCGCGCGAAAGCAGTGCGCTGAGCCTGATCGAACAGTTGCAGCGCAATCGCATGGTGCGAGTCGAACTGCCCTTCGGCGATACCCATCTCGCGGAATTGCCGGATGGCCCGTTGGTACTGATCGCCGCTGGCACCGGCATGGGCCAGATCCACAGCCTGATCGAACACTGCCGCGCTAGCGGCTTCAAGCACCCGGTGCACCTGTACTGGGGCGTGCGTCGTCCTGAAGACTTTTACGAGATCGAGCATTGGGATGAATGGTTGAAGCTGCCCAATCTGTTCCTGCACCGGGTCGTCAGTGATCAGTGCGGTTGGCAGGGGCGCTGCGGGATGCTGCATGAGGCGGTGTGTGAGGATTTCCCGGACCTCAAAGCCTTGCATGTCTACGCCAGCGGCTCACCGGCCATGGTCTACGGCACGCTGGATGCGTTGGTGGAAGCCGGGATGGATGCTCATCAGATGCGTGCGGATGTGTTTGCGTATGCGCCAAGATCCTAGGCCATTGGGGCGTGTCAGAAGCGCACGCCAGTCGTCACCATGGCAGCGTTGAAGCCGAGCAACACCAGTTCGGCCGCCAGCGGTCCGTAATGCGCGCCGAGTGAGGGGATGATCACCGGCGCCACCCCAAAGTGATTCAACGGGATCTTGTCCTGATACTTGCCGCTGTAACCCTCCAAGAGACCACCGGTAAGTTTTATATACACCGGATAGTTGGCGCTCTCGTATCGTTTGCCCCCATAGGCGTAATAAGACCGCTGGCTGAACGAATTGCGAAAAGTGGCGCCGCCAAACAACCAGCCTGACGGGGCCTCGCGTTCAAGGCCAATCAGGTCCTGATGGTTATTGTGCTCGGGGTCGGGCGAATAGTGTTTGGTGTAAACACTGGTTTGCAGATACCAGGAGCCGGTGTCTTTGGCGGGTGTCTCGGCAGCCAGTGAAAGCGGCGCCAAGAGCATTGCCAGTAGTCCGTAAATCCACGGTTTTTTCATCATTCAGTCTCTTGTGATAGCCGTCAGCGTACGAGCAGGCGGAAAATCAGAAGAGGATGTAGGAGGAGTCTTGTAGTCGGGTTCTATCTGATCGAGCCTAAGGCTTATGTATATTTCATTCTGGTATTTAGAATATTGCCAAGATTACCTTAGGGTATATGAACAGTTCCTGAACCCTTCTGTTGTTTATTGGGCATACCTCCTTTAGCACTTTTCGTTTCACCATTACTGCTATATGTTCTATAACGTTAATGTTGCTTACATTTTGCAATACTCGCGGGGCCGAAACTCCATTGCCATGAATGCCGTTGAATCTGCTTTTTTGAATCTGGCTTACCCTCCGCGGCTCGATCTGGGGCCGCAACTCACGCACGAACAATTACTCTGCTCCATGCAGTCAACCATGGCGCGCCACAAGGGCGGGCCGGTCTGGTTGTTCGCTTACGGTTCGCTGATCTGGCGTCCTGAATGCGCCGCGGTAGAACGCAAGCGCGGCCGGGTGCATGGTTACCATCGCGGTTTGTACCTGTGGTCCCACGAACATCGCGGCACACCCGAAGTGCCAGGCCTGGTGTTCGGTCTGGATCGTGGCGGTTCTTGCAGCGGCTTCGCTTATCGCTTGCCCGAAGAACAACTTGAAGCCTCGCTTTATGCACTGTGGCAACGTGAAATGCCATTCCCGTCCTATCGCCCACACTGGCTCAACTGCCGTCTTGAAGACGGAAGCCAGGTTCAGGCATTGGGGTTTGTATTGGAGCGACACCTGCCCAGCTATGCCGGCAACTTGCCGGATCACGTGCTGAGCCAGGTGTTTGAAAACGCTTGCGGGCGCTACGGCACCACTCGCGATTATGTCGAGCAGACCGCCCACGCCCTGCGTAGCCACGCCATGCCGGACCGAAACCTGGAGGCGCGACTCAAGCGCTGCAAATCAAAATCCGATCAGGCAATCGCTTCGCGGGTCTGACTGGCGACGTTCTTGTGACCCAGCGTGGGCGCCAGGAACGCCATCGCCAGCAGGCAGGCCACCACCAGCAGAATGAAGCCGCCATCCCAGCCAAAATAGTCCACGGTGTAGCCCATCAGGGCACTGGCCGCGACTGAACCACCCAGGTAACCGAACAGACCGGTAAAGCCTGCGGCAGTACCGGCAGCTTTCTTCGGCACCAGTTCCAGCGCTTGCAAGCCGACCAGCATCACCGGGCCGTAGATCAGGAAGCCGATGGCGAACAGCGAGATCATGTCGATCATCGGGTTACCGGGCGGATTTAGCCAGTACACGATGGTCGCGACGGTCACCAACGCCATGAACACCATGCCGGTCAGGCCACGGTTGCCACGGAAGATCTTGTCCGACATCCACCCGCACAGCAGTGTGCCCGGAATACCGGCCCACTCGTACAGGAAGTAAGCCCACGAGGTCTTGTCGAAGTCGAAGTGCTTGACCTCTTTGAGGTAGGTCGGCGCCCAGTCGAGGATGCCGTAGCGCAGCAGGTAGACGAAGACGTTGGCCAGGGCGATGAACCAGAGCATTTTGTTGCGCAGCACGTATTTGACGAAGATGTCCTTGGCGCTGAATTCCTCTTCGTGGCTGGCGTCGTAGCCGTCCGGGTAATCGTTTTTGTATTTCTCGATCGGCGGCAGGCCTGTCGATTGCGGTGTATCGCGCATCACAATGAAGGCAAACACGGCGACCAGCAGCGCCACGGCAGCGGGTACATAGAACTTGCTGTGCCAGTCGTTGAACCAGCCCATGCCGAGGATCGCCAACGGTCCGATCAAACCGCCGCCCACGTTATGCGCGGTGTTCCACACCGACACCACTTGACCGCGTTCTTTCTGCGACCACCAGTGCACCATGGTCCGGCCACTTGGCGGCCAACCCATGCCTTGTGCCCAGCCATTGATGAACAACAGGATGAACATCATGGTCACGCTGGACGTTGCCCAAGGTGCGAAACCGAACACGAACATGACTCCGGCGGAAACCACCAGGCCAAAGGGCAGGAAGTAACGCGGGTTGGAGCGGTCGGACACGATACCCATCAAAAACTTGGACAGGCCGTAGGCGATGGCAATCGCCGACATGGCCACGCCCAGTTGACCCTTTGTGTAGCCTTGGGCAATCAGGTCCGGGAACGCCAGGGTGAAGTTCTTGCGCAGCAGGTAGTAACCCGCGTAGCCAATGAATATCCCGGCGAAGATCTGCCAGCGAAGGCGTTTGTACGTGTCGTCGATTTGTTCGTCAGGCAATGGAGCCTGATGTGCGGCAGGGCGAAAGAAAGCAAACATTCAAGAGCTCCAGATTTCTTGTTTTGACTGCGGATGCGAATGTTACAGTTTCGTTACCGAAAATAGCACCGGTTCGCATTAGCAAAACAGCGGAAATGTGGGCAATCGAGTGTTCCTTTATGAACATGTCGCACAGGTATAAGTGAAGGGCGGTGTGGGAAATGTCTTTTGCAGGCGTCAACGACGCATTTCAGTCCGGGGTAGGACGAGGCTTTGAGAAATGTCCTGCGTTGGAATGGGACGTCGCGGCGTTCTGCAGGAAAGGCATTTAGAATCGTCAGGAAATGCCGAAGATGCGCCGGTATATGAGCTTGCTGCCGGAGGATGTTCGGACGTTGCTTTAGTCCCGGCCAATAAAAATGCGGTCTGGACACTCCAGACCGCATGTTCCGGCTCAGCGAACCTGAACCACCACTTTCCCGACTGCCTTGCGCTGGCCGAGATCATTGATCGCCTGCGCCGCATTGCTCAGCGGATAGACCTGCGACACCAACGGTTTCAACTTGCCCTCGGCAAACCAGCCAAACAGTTGCTGGAAGTTCGCCGCGTTGTCTTGCGGCTGGCGCTGGGCAAACGAACCCCAGAACACACCCACCACGGCCGCACCTTTGAGCAGCGCGAGGTTGACCGGGAGTTCCGGAATGCGTCCGCTGGCGAAACCGACCACCAACAGGCGTCCGTTCCAGGCGATAGCGCGCACGGCCTGGTCAAACAGGTCGCCGCCGACCGGGTCGTAGATCACGTCGGCGCCCTGGCCATCGGTCAGGCGCTTGATCTCGTCCTTGAGGCTGGTTTCGCTGTAGTTGATCAGTTCGTCGGCACCGGCCGCCTTGGCCACCGCAAGTTTTTCGGCGCTGCTGGCGGCGGCGATCACGCGGGCGCCCATGGCTTTGCCGATTTCCACGGCGGCCAGGCCTACGCCGCCGGAAGCGCCGAGGACCAGCAAGGTTTCGCCCGGTTGCAGGTTTGCCCGCTGCTTGAGGGCGTGCATCGATGTGCCGTAGGTCATGCTGAAGGCGGCCGCGGTGTTGAAGTCCATCGAGGATGGAATCGGCAGCACGTTGTAGCCCGGCACGGCGACCTGTTCGGCAAAGCTGCCCCAGCCAGTCAGGGCCATGACGCGATCACCGACCTTGAGGTGGCTGACCTTTTCGCCCACTGCGCTGACCACGCCGGCCGCTTCACCGCCTGGTGAAAACGGGAAGGGCGGCTTGAACTGGTATTTACCCTCGATGATCAGCGTGTCCGGGAAATTCACCCCGGCAGCGTGCACGTCCAGCAGGATTTCATTCTTTTTCGCCACAGGACTGGCGACGTCTTCCAGCACCAGCGATTCGGCAGGGCCGAAGGCTTTGCACAGCACGGCTTTCATCAGGGCTATTCCTTTGGGAGTGATGGCCGATAAGTGTAGGTGTGTGAGTCGATGGGTCAACGAGCATGCCCGACCCTGATAGTCAGCCATAAGCTTGTGCTTGAGCGGCGGGTCGTTATGCTAGGCCGCAAACCGGATAAGGAGCGAATTGTGAAAGCGTGGATCATGTTGTTGCTGGCCCTGTCTCTGCCTGTGGCAGCGATGGCCGAAGAAGCCAAAGAAGGTGAAGCTCCGAAGGTCAATTACATCACCCTGAGCCCGCCGTTCGTGGGCAACTACGGGCTGGACGGTACGCCCAAGCTCAAGGTCTACAAGGCTGATGTGGCCTTGCGCGTGACCGGTGATGACGCCACCAAAGCAGTGAAGGCCAACGAACCGTTGATCCGCAATCAGCTGGTGGCGTTGTTTGCACAGCAAACGGCCGAGACGATGAACAACGTCGAAGCCAAGGAAAAACTGCGCCAGGAAGCCCTGAAGCAGACTCAGCAAGTGATGAACGACGAGACCGGCAAGCCGGTGGTTGAGGATTTGTTGTTCAACAACCTCATCATTCAGTAAGTCATTCGTGGTCCGGGCTGGCCTCATCGTCGGAACGCCGCCCGGAGCCGGCTCCCACATTGATTTTGTGAACGCCACATCTCCAATGTGTGCGGGCTTGCTCGCGAAGGGGGCGACTCGGTCGTCAGGACGCCAGGCTCTTGCGAAACCGCATCAGCGCTATCGCAAAGAACAGCAGCCCTATGGCGGTGAGCACGAGCAAGTCCGGCCAGACCACGCTCAACCCGGCGTCGCGAAACAAAATGGCGGCGCTCAGGCTGACAAAATGCGTTGACGGCGACCCCTGCATCACCCATTGCAGCCATTGCGGCATGCTGTCCAATGGTGTGCTGCCGCCGGATAGCAGCAACATCGGGATAATCACCGGAATGGCCAGCAGTCCGAATTGCGGTGTCGAGCGAGCCAGGGTGGCGAGAAATATCCCCAGCGCGGTACTGGCGAACAGATAGACCGCCGTCACCAGCAAAAACAGGCTCAGGGAGCCGGCCAGCGGCACGCCGAGCGCGCCTTTGACTATCACCTCCAGCGACAGCCAGGTGCACAGCACCACCACCAGCATGTTGCTCCAGATTTTCGCCAGCATGATTTCCAGCGCTGTCAGCGGTAGCACCAACAGGTGGTCGAGGGTGCCGTGTTCCCGTTCACGCAGCAGTGCTGTGCCGGTCAGGATGATGGCGAGGATCGTGATGTTGTTGACGATTTGAATCACCGCCAGAAACCAGCCACCTTCCAGATTGCTGTTGAACAGGGCACGGGTGGTCAGCAATACGGGCGCTTTGCTCGCCACATCGCTTTGGCCGCTGTAGGTCAACAACTCGCGCTGGAAAATTCGCCCTATATACCCCGCGCCCATGAATGCCTGGCTCATGGCGGTGGCGTCGACATTGACTTGCACGGCAGGCTGACGACCGGCCAGCAGGTCGGTCTGAAAGTTCGCCGGCACATTGATGACAAATGTGTACTTGCCATTGTCCATGACCTGGTCCAGTTGCCCGTACGGCAACAAGACCGGCCGTTGGAATTCCGGAGGTTGCAGCGCCTGCGCCAGTTGTCGCGACACAAGGCTGTGATCTTCATCCACGATTGCCACGCTGGCGTTATGTACGCCAATTACCGAGCCCGCAGCCGGCATGTAGATCGCCACCGTAAAGGCGTAGAAAAGAAACAGCAGCAGCACGCTGTCGTGTCGCAGGCTTGTCAGCTCCTTGAGACCCAGGCGCAGGATGTGCGCAAACTTGTGCATCAGGCCTCCTGCTTTTTCAGCATGACCAGGCTGAGCCCGGTGAACCCGAGGAAGAATCCGCACAGCGCCAGGCATTGCGGCCAAAGCTGGCGTATGTCCAGAGCCTTCGTGAAAGTGCCTACAGCGATATCAAGGAAGTGCCCAGCGGGAAACAGCATCCCCATCGTTGCGGCAGCGCCTTCGAGGGAGGAACGAGGCACGATCAGGCCGGAAAACTGGATGGTGGGCAGGCTGGTAATGATCATGGTGCCGAGGATGGCGGCGATTTGGGTTCGGGTGAACGCCGAAATCAACAAACCCATGCTGGTTGTCGCCAATACATAGAGCAGCCCGCCGAAGGCCAGGGTCAGGAAACTGCCCTTGAACGGCACACCAAAAAGCCATCGGTTCATCGCGACCAGCACTGCAAGGTTGATCAGGCTGACTGCCAGATAGGGCGCCTGTTTGCCTAACAGGAACTCCAGTCGAGTCAGCGGTGTGGCGTAGAAGTTGGTGATCGAACCCAGTTCTTTCTCCCGCACGATGCCCAGCGCCGTGAGCATGGCCGGGATGAACGCCAGAATCAGCGCCATGACGCCGGGCCCGATGGCGTTGACGCTGACCACGTCCTGGTTGTAGCGGAAGCGGGTTTCCAGTCGGGCGGCGGCTGGCCGGCTCAACGCCGGGCTGCTCTGTGCGGCCAGTTGTTCGATATTGGCCTGGTGCACCGCCTCGACGTAGTTGCGGCTCGTCTCGGCGCGAAACGGCATACCGCCATCGAGCCAGGCCGCCACGGCTGGTTGGCGTCCGGCGTACAGATCCCGGCCAAAACCGGGAGGCACCTCAAGTGCCAGTTTGATTTCAGAGCGCTGAAGGCGACGATGCAGTTCTTTGGCGTCCTGGATGGGCGCTTGCTCGTCGAAGTACCGAGAGCCGCGAAAGGCCTCCAGGTACGCGCGACTCTGTGGTGTCTGATCCTGATCGTAGACAGCGAACGCGAGCTTCTCGACATCCAGGGAAATGCCATAACCGAAGATCACCATCATGAAGATGGCCCCGAGCAGGGCAAACGCCATCCGTACTTTGTCACGCAGCAGTTCCTTGCCCTCACGGCTCGCCACCGCCATCAGGCGGCCGGGACTGAAGCCGCGATCCCTCAGGGGCGTGGCCGGCGTGACAGGCGCGTTTGCAGGCTCTGCAGGTTTTGAGGGTTCCGAGACACCCTGGGCCTGTTCAAGGCAGGTGACAAACGCGGCTTCCAGCGTCTCACCTTTGAATTGTTGTTGCAGGGCTGCCGGGGTATCGCAAGCCAGTACCTTGCCGGCGTGCATCAACGAGATGCGATCGCAGCGTTGGGCTTCGTTCATGAAATGGGTGGAGAGGAAGATGGTCACACCTTGTTCTCGGGACAACTCGATCAGTAGTCGCCAAAAGTCGTCCCGTGCCGCCGGGTCTACTCCGGAGGTCGGTTCGTCGAGAATCAAGACTTCCGGCCGATGCAGCACCGCTACCGCCAGGGACAGGCGTTGGCGCAAGCCCAATGGCAATGCTGAGGACTGCTGTTCGCACACGCTGCCCAGATTGAAACGCTGGATCAGCTCTTCGATGCGTTGTGCGCTTTCGACTTTAGGCAAATCGAACAGCCGTGCATGCAGCTCCAGGTTCTGCCGCACACTGAGTTCGCCATACAGCGAAAAGCTCTGCGACATGAACCCGACGCGTTTGCGGGTGGCCAAATCCTTGGCATCCACCGGATTGCCCAGCAGCGTGGCGCTGCCTTCGCTGGCCGGTATCAGCCCGGTCAGGACTTTCATTGTGGTGGTTTTGCCGCAGCCGTTGGACCCGAGGAAGCCAAAGATTTCGCCACGACCGATGGCGAAACTGACCTTGTCTACGGCGGTGAAGTCGCCGAAGCGCAGGGTCAAGTCGTGGGCCTCGATGGCGATATCGGTGGGGGTGCCGGTTCCCGGTGGAATCACCAGAGGCTGCTGGTCATGGCTACCGTCGCCCTGATAATGGGTGAAGGCTTCGTCGAGTTTGCCGCTCGTTGTTACAGCCCGTAATTCCTTGGTCAACCCAGTGGCAATCAGCTTGCCGCCGTCAAGCATCAGGCAATGTTCGAACTGCTCGGCTTCCTCCATATAGGCGGTGGCGACCAATAACGTCAGTTGTGGACGCTGGCGCCGCACATCGTCAACCAGCTCCCAGAACCGCCGACGGGATAACGGATCGACGCCGGTTGTCGGTTCATCGAGGATCAGCAGGTCCGGTTCATGGATCAGCGCACAACACAGGCCCAGCTTCTGTTTCATGCCACCGGACAATTTGCCTGCCGGTCGATCGGCGAAGTGCAACAGGTCGGTGGCCAGTAACAGATTGTGCATACGCTGATTGCATTCGGCTTTTGACAGGCCAAACAAGGTGGCGAAAAACTGAATGTTCTCGCTGATCGACAACTCAGGGTAAAGGTTGCCGCCCAGGCCTTGGGGCATGAAGGCAATACGCGCGTAGAGGGTGTTGCGATGGCGGCGGTCCTGGATCGCCCCGTCGAGTACATTCAGTTGCCCTTGCTGCAGCTTTTTCACGCCGGCGATCAGTCCCAGCAGGCTCGATTTGCCGGCCCCATCGGGACCAATCAACCCACACCGGGTTCCGGCGGGCAGGCTGAATGTGATGTCATTCAGCGCCTGATAGGTGCCGTAATGATGTTCGATTGCGCAAGCTTGAACCGCCAGGCTGGTCATTGCAGATTAGCCGGCCAGCCAACCGGGGCGGTGCGCACATAACCGGCGCCGGGCATGCCGGGTTTGGCCTGGGGCATGGCCCCGGGATCAGTCAGACGTAACTTGACCCGAAACACGAGTTTTTGCCGCTCATCGCGGGTCTCGACTTCTTTGGGGGTGAACTGCGACTTGGCCGCGACAAAGCTGACCTTCGCAGGCAGCGGGCGGTCGGGCAGGGCATCGAGCAAAATTCGCGCTTCATCGCCCACCGCCAGGCGTCCGGTCACGGAAGTCGGCAGGTAGAGGTTCATGTATTGATCGTTCGGGTCGATCAGCACTAATACGCGTCCGCCGGCACCGAGCACTTCGCCCGGTTCGGCCATGCGCAGCTGGATCACCCCGTCGATAGGGGCTCGCAAACTGCTGTCGTCGATTTCACTGTTCAACTGCGCGACTTGCGCCTGCGCAGCGCCAATGGCAGCACCGACCGCAGACTCTTGTGCGCGGGCCGCTGCAACGGCGGCATTGCCTGTGCCAATACGCGCCTGCTGCTGATCGATGATCTGACCGCTCACGAAACCGTGTTTGAACAGCGTCTCGGAACGACTGAGTTCCTGTTGGGCGAGCAGTTGCTCACTCAGGCGTAATTGCACGTTGGCTTGTGCGGCGGTGAGGTTCTCCCGGGCGCGCAATACTTCGGCTTCGGCCTGGTTGCGTTGGGCTTCAAGGGTGCGGGTGTCCATGCGGGCCAGCAGTTGGCCTTTGCTGACCTTGTCGCCTTCATCGACGAGTACTTCGGCCAGTCGCCCGGGTGTTTTACTGGCGATCTGTACTTCGGTGGCTTCGAGGCGACCATTGCCGACATACAAGCCTTCGGGCAAGCGGTCATGCATCGACTTCCAGTAGCCAAAGCCCCCGGCACCCAGCAGCAGTATCACTAAAGCACTGGCAAACAATATTGAAGAGCGACTGTGCGTAGACATGCGGGCATCCTGCGGCTGTTGCGTCCTAGTCTGGTTGATCGAACGCCGGGGCGAGTTGATACCAGTCAACTGAGGGTCAAGCCTAACTCTATTGAGCGCAGAAAAGAGGGTGACCGGATGGTTCTGCCCGATTTAACGTAAATCGAGTACCGCTGCCCATTGCTCGGTCGTCACTGGCATCACCGACAATCTCGAACCCTTCTGCACCAGTGGCATCTCGGCCAACGCCGATTGCTGCTTCAAATAATCCAGCTTCAACACCTTGGCAAACGTCTCGACATGCTCGACATCAATCGCGCTCCAGGCGTTTTTCTCGGCGCTGGCCTTTGGGTCGTAGTAATGACTCTCTGGCTCCAGCGCCGTCGGGTCCGGATACGCCGCTTCGACAATTTTTCCAATGCCGGCAATTCCCGGCTCAGGGCAGCTGGAGTGATAGAAGAAAAACGCGTCACCGACCGCCATGGCGCGCAAAAAATTACGCGCCTGATAGTTACGAACCCCGTCCCAGCGCGCTCGGCCAAGCTTCTCTAGACCTTTGATCGAGAGTTCGTCGGGCTCGGACTTCATCAGCCAATAGGCCATGGATTTTGCTCCTTGCGAGGTGAGTGGACAGGTTGTCTGGCAATTTTATGACAAACCGACAGTCGGTTGACGCCAGCGTTTGCGTGTCAGTTCACGTTGTCGCAAAATGCCGGCCTTCTAAGCTTGACGCTGCTGCACGGCCTACACCTGAAACGGAACCGCTGCTGTCATCGTGTTGATGTGCCTTTGGGGGGCAATCGATGAAACGCAAACCGGATTTACTATGGATTTTGGTTATTTTGTTCGGCCTTGGCGTTGTAACCACCGGTTATGCCCAAAGCCTGTGGAATAACAAGACTGACGCGCCGATCGAAATCGCGCAGCAGCAACAGCAGCCATCGGCGTTCAAGCGCTAAACCTGTCTTTTGGACGCCGCTGATCGCAGTGGCGTCTACCCTGCGAAATACCACGCCTTGTCTGTCACCGTGCCTTGCAACGGCACATCCCAGCTCGCCTGAGCCAATCGTTCGACTTTCTGACATTCATGGGCCAGCCCCAGCAGCGTCGGCTTGCGCCAGGTTTTGCGGCGCGCCAGGTACGCCAGGCTTCGATCGTAGAAGCCGCCGCCCATGCCCAGACGCCCGCCGACATCGTCAAACCCCACCAGCGGCAACAGCACCAGATCCAATGCCCAGACTTTACGTTGCCGGGCGAGGTTGTGCCGGGGTTCGAGAATTCGAAAGCGGTTGGGTTTGAGTTTTTCGCCCGGGCGAATGCGCTGGAAGACCATTTTGGTGCGCGGCCAGGCGCTGAGCACCGGCAGATACGTCGCCTTGCCCCGGCGTTGAGCGGCACGCAGCAGGATGCGCGGGTCGATTTCACCGTCGGTTGGCAGGTACAGGGAGATGTGCTTGGCGCGGCGAAACAACGGCTGTTGGGCCAATTGCTTGTACAGCCCGCGAGCAGCCTGGCGCTGTTGACTGGGTGTCAGTGCGCGGCGGGCCTTGCGCAGCATGCGTCGAAGTTGCGGGCGGGGCAGCAGCGCAGGTTCGGTCATGGATTCAGGCTTCGACAGGACGAATACGTAAAGCGTACCCGTAAAAAAGCCGATGCCGGTATTTAAACCGGCATCGGACTGGAATCAGGCTCCCCGGATGAACCGCTGCTGACTTAGCCCTTGAACCCGAAAGTTCAAGGTGGAAGATGCAGTAGGCTTTAAGGCTTTCCGTCTAGCGGACATGCACACCAGCCCAACGTGCAGCCTCCAGGGTAGTGCGAATCGGCTCAGGGACGTGGTCAACTGGCAAGCACCCCAGGGAGTGAAGCGAGTATACCCCAAGCGGTTTCGTGTTTCAGCCCTTGGTGACGTCCGGATCGGTGGCGAGCACCAGATCGACGCGGTCCAGCAGGTCGCGCACCTGTTCGCGAGTCGAGCCGCTGGCCTGTACATCCGGGCGTTCTTCCTTGTGCAGCAAGTCGTGCGTGATATTCAGCGCGGCCATGACGGCGATGCGGTCGGCGCCGATGACTTTGCCGCTGCTGCGAATTTCGCGCATTTTGCCGTCCAGGTAGCGGGCGGCGCTCACCAGATTGCTGCGTTCTTCCTGGGGGCAGATGATCGAATATTCTTTGTCGAGGATCTGCACGGTAACGCTATTGCTTGAACTCATGAGTCTTGCTCCAGGGCCTTGAGGCGCGAAATCATCGATTCAACCTTACGTCGGGCGATTTCGTTTTTTTCAATGAGGTGCGCGCGTTCCTCGCGCCAGGTCTTTTCCTGAGCTAGTAAGAGTCCGTTTTGGCTCTTTAGTTGCTCGACTCGACTAATTAGCAGTTCGAGTCTGGCCATCAGCGCTTGCAGGTCGGTGTCTTCCATTGTGTCCACTGAATGTGTGCTTGATGGGGGTAGCTGGCGGACAGCCTTTAATAGTCTTGGCGAGTCTGTCGATGTAGGATACAAGGCCTTCATTCTAGACATAGCGCCGTCTGGCGCCTAGCTGCCCATGACCATTCAGAATTCCCCGTACCAAGCCTTCGCCACACTGCTGACCTCCAGCGGTCATAACGTCTCGCCTGCCGAACTGCATGGCCTGTTGCTCGGCCGCAGTTGCGCCGGTGCCGGCTTCAATGCCGAAGAGTGGTTGATCGATGCCGCCGAACTGCTGGAAAGCGAACCGCAGGACAATGTCCGCAACGCCCTGATCGGCTTGCAGGAGATGGTCAAGGGCGAGCTGACCGGCGACGACGTGACCGTTGTTCTGCTGCTGCCGACCGATGACGCCCCCCTGACTGACCGTGCCGTCGCACTGGGTGAGTGGTGCCAGGGCTTCCTCAGCGGTTTCGGCTTGAACTGCCGGGACAGCAGCACGCTCAGCACTGAAGCCACCGAAGTGTTGCAGGACCTGGCGGCCATTTCTCAGGTGCAAGATGCCCTGGAAGAGTCCGAAGACGGCGAAACCGATTACATGGAAGTCATGGAATACCTGCGCGTTGCGCCGCTGCTGCTGTTCTCCGAAACCAAGAAAGCGGACGTGCCACCAGCCGCCAAACCGTCGTTGCATTAATCGCGTGCCAGGAAAAGCCATCTGCCCATGATTCATATCCCGAAATCGGAATACAGCCGTCGCCGCAAGGCCCTGATGGCGCAGATGGAACCCAACAGCATCGCGATCCTGCCCGCCGCCGCGGTCGCCATCCGCAACCGCGACGTCGAGCACGTCTATCGCCAGGACAGCGATTTCCAGTACCTGAGCGGCTTTCCCGAGCCTCAAGCGGTCCTCGTGTTGATGCCGGGGCGTGCCCATGGCGAATACATCCTGTTCTGTCGTGAACGCAACGCCGAGCGCGAGTTGTGGGACGGTTTGCGCGCCGGCCAGGAAGGCGCGATCCGCGACTTCGGCGCCGACGACGCTTTCCCCATCACCGACATCGACGACATCCTGCCGGGCCTGATCGAAGGGCGCGACCGGGTGTATTCGGCCATGGGCAGCAACCCCGAATTCGACCGGCACCTGATGGACTGGATCAACGTGATCCGCTCTAAAGCGCACCTCGGTGCCCAGCCGCCGAACGAATTTGTTGCCCTGGATCATTTGCTTCACGACATGCGCCTGTATAAATCGGCGGCAGAAGTGAAGGTGATGCGCGAAGCCGCACGGATTTCCGCCCAGGCGCACATCCGCGCGATGCAGGCCAGCCGCGTGGGGCTGCACGAGTTCAGCCTTGAAGCCGAGCTTGATTACGAGTTCCGCAAGGGTGGCGCGAAAATGCCGGCCTACGGTTCAATCGTCGCCGCCGGGCGCAACAGCTGCATCCTGCATTACCAGCAGAATGACGCGGTGCTCAAGGACGGAGACCTGGTGCTGATCGACGCCGGTTGCGAGATCGACTGCTACGCCAGCGACATCACCCGCACCTGGCCGGTCAATGGCAAGTATTCACCGGAACAGAAAGCCATCTACGAGTTGGTGCTGGCCTCGCAAGAAGCCGCCTTCGCCGAAATCGCCCCGAACAAACACTGGAATCAGGCGCACGAAGCCACGGTGCGGGTGATTACCACCGGGCTGGTGAAGCTCGGCCTGTTGCAGGGTGACGTCGACGAACTGATCGCCAGCGAAGCCTATAAAGCGTTTTACATGCACCGCGCCGGCCACTGGCTGGGGATGGATGTGCATGACGTTGGCGAATACAAAGTCGGCGGCGAATGGCGGGTGCTGGAGGTCGGCATGGCGCTGACGGTGGAGCCGGGGATCTACATTTCCCCGGACAACCAGAACGTGGCGAAGAAATGGCGCGGCATTGGCGTGCGCATCGAGGACGACGTGGTGGTGACCAAGACCGGTTGTGAAATATTGACCAAAGGCGTGCCGAAAACGGTCGCCGACATCGAGGCCCTGATGGCGCAAGCGCGGACACAAGCAGCATGAGCCGGGTCAATCTGGCAATCATCGGTGGCGGCCTGGTCGGCGCCAGTCTCGCGTTGGCGTTGCAAGCCGGGGCCAAGGCGCGCGGCTGGAAGATCGTCCTGATCGAGCCCTTTGCCCCAGGCGATACATATCAGCCGAGCTACGACGCCCGCTCTTCGGCGCTGTCCTATGGCGCCAAACAGATCTACCAACGGTTGGGTGTGTGGCAGGAAATCTCCCGCCGAGCCGAGCCGATCAAGCAGATTCATGTCTCTGACCGGGGACGTTTTTCCACCGCACGATTGTCGGCGATGGAAGAAGGCGTTCCTGCGTTGGGTTACGTGGTGGAAAACGCCTGGCTCGGCCAATGCCTCTGGCAAGGTCTGGACAAGGACGTGGTCGCCTGGCGTTGCCCGGCGGAAGTCACGCGCATGGAGCCGTTGAGCGATGGCTACCGCTTGAGCCTCAATGACGAAACCACCCTGGAATGCGACCTCGCGGTGCTGGCTGATGGCGGCCGGTCGGGCCTGCGCGAGCAACTGGGGATCGGTATCAAGAAGCGTCCGTACAACCAGAGCGCGCTGATCGCCAACATTACCCCGAGCGAAGCGCACAACGGCATGGCGTTCGAGCGATTCACCGACGACGGCCCGATGGCGCTGTTGCCGCTGCCGGACAACCGCTGCGCCTTGGTCTGGACCCGTCTGGGTATGGACGCGCAGCGGCTGGCCGCACTGGATGAAAAGAGCTTTCTCAGCGAGTTGCAGGGTGTGTTCGGTTATCGCCTCGGCACGTTGAAACAGGTTGGCGCACGTCATCTTTACCCGCTGACGCTGATCGAAGCGGAAGAGCAGGTGCGTCCACATCTGGCGATCCTCGGCAACGCGGCTCACAGCCTGCACCCGATTGCCGGCCAGGGTTTCAACCTGTCGCTGCGTGATGCGCAAGCGTTGTCGGAGGCCTTGTTGGCCAGCGAGAACGGGCCGGGGGACTTCGCTACTTTGCAAGCCTACCGTGAACGCCAGCGTCTGGATCAAAACCTGACCGTGGGTTTCTCCGATCAGGTCACCCGGTTGTTCGGCAGTACCCAGCCGCTGGTGTCGCTGGGCCGCAATCTCGGCCTGCTCGGTCTCGATCTGCTGCCGCCGGCCAAGCGCTGGTTCGCCCGCCAGGCCATGGGTCTGGGTACACGTCCCGATGCTTAAGTGGCTGACGAGCAGGTTCGGCAAGGCGCGGTTGATGCGTTGGTTCATGTCCTTTTACCCACCGTACATGGGCGCCGGGGTTCGGGTGCGGCACATCAGCGATGACTTTCGCGACATCACGGTGTCCATGGGCCTGAGCTGGTACAACCGCAATTACGTAGGCACCCAGTTCGGTGGCAGCCTGTATTCGATGGTCGACCCGTTCTACATGCTGATGCTGATGGAAAACCTCGGGCACCGTTACATCGTCTGGGACAAAGCCGCTGACATCGATTTCATTTCGCCGGGCAAAGGCCCGGTGTTCGCCAGATTCCGTATCGACGAGACCTTGCTCGACGAGATCCGTCGGCAAACGGCCGATGGCGAAAAATACCTGCCGCAATTGCAGGTCGATATTCACGACGGCGCCGGCACCTTGGTGGCGCGGGTCGAAAAAACCCTTTACGTGCGGCTCAAGCCGCAAGCGAGACAGGCTTAAAGCATGGAAATGCGCGCAGATCTGTTGATTGTCGGGGCCGGAATGGTCGGTAGCGCCTTGGCGCTGGCGTTGCAGGACAGCGGGCTGGAAGTCCTGCTGCTGGACGGTAGTCCCTTGAGCGTCAAACCCTTCGATGGCCTGGCGCCGTTCGAACCGCGAGTGAGCGCCTTGTCGACCGCCAGCCAGCGCATCCTCGAACGCCTGGGCGTGTGGGACGGCATCGCCAAGCGACGTAGCAGTCCTTATACCGACATGCACGTCTGGGACGGCAGCGGCACCGGGCAGATCCATTTCTCGGCCGCCAGCGTGCATGCCGACGTGCTTGGGCACATCGTCGAAAATCGTGTGGTTCAGGACGCCTTGCTCGACCGTTTGCACGATTGCGACCTCGGGATGCTGGCCAATGCGCGTCTGGAACAGATGCGCCGCTCGGGCGATGACTGGCTGCTGACTCTGGCCGACGGCCGCACTTTGCGCGCACCGCTGGTGATTGCGGCGGACGGCGCCAACTCGGCTGTTAGGCGCCTGACCGGCATGGCGACGCGCGAGTGGGACTACATGCACCACGCGATTGTCACCAGTGTGCGCAGCTCAAAATCTCACCAAATGACCGCTTGGCAGCGCTTCACCGACAACGGTCCGTTGGCGTTTTTGCCGTTGGTACGCGACGGTCAGCAGGATTGGTGCTCGATCGTCTGGTCGACCACCCCGAGTGAAGCCGAACGCCTGATGGCGCTGGACGACGACGGCTTTTGCCGCGAGCTCGAACGCGCCTTTGAAGGGCGACTCGGCACCGTGCTCAGCGCCGACCCGCGTCTGTGCGTGCCGCTGCGTCAGCGTCACGCCAAGCGTTATGTGGCCGAGGGCCTGGCATTGATCGGCGACGCGGCGCACACCATTCACCCGCTGGCCGGGCAGGGGGTGAACCTTGGTTTCCTCGATGCTGCTGTGTTGGCCGAAGTGCTGCTGCAAGCGTTTGAGCGCGGTGAACGCTTGGCCGATGTCAAAGTGCTGAGCCGTTACGAGCGCCGGCGCATGCCTCACAACCTGGCGCTGATGGCGGCGATGGAAGGGTTTGAGCGGTTGTTCCAGGCTGATCCGCTGCCGGTGCGCTGGTTGCGTAACGCCGGGTTGAAAATGGTTGAGCAGATGCCCGAGGCCAAGGCGTTGTTTGTGCGTGAGGCGCTGGGGTTGACCGGGGATTTGCCGGCGCTGGCCAAGGCATAGGTATTGGGTGAGGCCGGCACATTCGCCGCAGATTTCTGACGATGCAACATCTGGTAACTCCTCCGCGAACTGATTGATTGAGAAGCTAAATGTGAGTCCTTATCATTTGGCCTCACTTTTTCAATCGAGAGATCGCTCCCATGTTGCCGAAGCGTCTACTGACCGCACTCGCCCTGTCCCTGATTGGCAGCACCGCCGCCCAGGCCGCTGACGAGGTGGTGGTTTACTCCTCGCGTATCGACGAGCTGATCAAACCGGTCTTCGACGCCTACACCGCCAAGACCGGGGTGAAGGTGAAGTTCATCACCGACAAGGAAGCGCCGCTGATGCAGCGCATCAAGGCCGAGGGTGAGAACGCCACCGCCGACCTGCTGCTGACGGTCGATGCCGGCAACCTCTGGCAGGCCGAGCAAATGGGCATCCTGCAGCCATTCACCTCCAAAGTGATCGATAGCAACATTCCGCTGCAATATCGCGCTGCCTCCCATGCCTGGACCGGCCTGAGCCTGCGGGCGCGGACCATCGCATACTCCACGGATCGCGTGAAGCCGGGCGAGCTGACCACCTACGAAGCACTGGCTGACAAGAACTGGGAAGGGCGCCTGTGTCTGCGCACGGCGAAGAAGGTCTACAACCAGTCCCTGACCGCCACCATGATCGAAGTGCACGGCGCCGAAAAAACCGAGAAAATCCTCAAGGGCTGGGTGAGCAACCTGTCCACCGACGTGTTCTCGGATGACGTTGCGGTGCTGGAAGCGATCAATGCGGGCCAATGCGATGTCGGTATCGTCAACACCTACTACTACGGTCGCCTGCACAAGCAGAAACCTGATTTGGGCGTGAAACTGTTCTGGCCGAACCAGGCTGACCGCGGTGTGCACGTCAACCTGTCGGGTATCGGCCTGACCAAACACGCGCCGCACCCGGAAGCGGCCAAGGCACTGGTGGAGTGGATGACCACTCCTGAGGCGCAGAACATTTTCGCCGACGTGAACCAGGAATTCCCGGCCAACCCGGCGGTGGCGCCTTCGGAAGAAGTGGCGGCGTGGGGCAAGTTCGTGGCCGATACCCTGCCGGTGGAAGTGGCCGGCAAGCGTCAGGCCGAAGCAATCCGCATGATGGATCGCGCTGGCTGGAACTGACATTACTGCTGATCGTTCTCACGCTCTGCGTGGGAATGCATCCCCCGACGCTCCGCGTCGAAGCGTGACGCAGAGCGTCACAAGATAAGTGCCCACGCAGAGCGTGGGCACAATCATTTATTAATTTCTAGAGAACCCCTTTGGCCCACCCCGCCCAACGCCGCTGGTATCCCCTGGTCTTCGCCATCGCAGCGCTGGTCCTGTTGCCCCTCAGTGTTTTACTGCTGTCCTGGCAAACCATTGATCAACAGATCTGGTCCCACCTCTGGGCTACCCAGATGCCGCGCCTGTTGGGTAACACCCTGACCCTGATAGTCGGCGTCGGAGTCGGCGTCACGCTGCTGGGCGTCAGCCTCGCTTGGTTGACCAGCCTTTGTGAGTTCCCCGGCCGGCGCTGGCTGGACTGGGCGCTGATGTTGCCGTTTGCGATTCCGGCCTATGTGCTGGCGTTTGTCTTCGTCGGCCTGCTGGATTTCGCCGGCCCCGTGCAAACCCTGATGCGCGAGTGGTTTGGCACGGGCCTGAGGTTGCCGCGCGTGCGCTCCACCGGCGGGGTCATTATCGTGCTGGTGCTGGTTTTCTATCCCTACGTCTATCTGCTGGCCCGTACGGCGTTCCTCGCTCAGGGCAAAGGCTTGATGGAAGCCGCCAGGGTGCTGGGCCAGTCGCCGTGGCAGGCGTTCTGGCGAGTGGCTTTGCCCATGGCGCGCCCGGCCATTGGCGCAGGGGTGGCACTGGCATTGATGGAAACCCTGGCGGATTTTGGCGCCGTGTCGGTGTTCAACTTCGACACGTTCACCACCGCGATCTACAAAACCTGGTACGGGTTCTTCAGCCTGTCCACCGCCGCCCAACTGGCCAGCCTGTTGCTGCTGGTGGTGATGGTGGTGCTGTACGGCGAGCGGCGAGCTCGCGGGGCCAACCGTACGAGCAACGAACGGCCGCGGGTCAAGGCGCTGTATCACCTGCGGGGCTTCAAGGCGCTGGCGGCGATGAGCTGGTGCGGCCTGGTGTTTGCCTGTGCGTTCGTCATCCCGATGCTGCAACTGCTGGTGTGGTTCTGGCAGCGCGGGCGCTTCGATCTGGATGAGCGTTACACCGGCCTGATTCTTCACACCTTGTACCTGGGCGGCATGGCAGCCTTGATCACGGTCAGCGTTGCTTTGGTGCTGGCGTTCGCCCGGCGCCTGGCACCGACCCGAACAATCCGCTCCGGCATCGGCCTGGCCAATCTGGGCTACGCCTTGCCGGGTTCGGTATTGGCGGTCTCGATCATGCTGGCCTTCAGTTACCTCGATCGCGAACTGGTCATCCCGCTGTCCGGCTGGCTCGGCGGGGCCGGCAAACCCTTGCTGCTGGGCAGTCTGTCGGCGTTATTGCTGGCTTATCTGGTACGTTTCATCGCAGTGGCTTATGGGCCACTGGAAAGCAGCCTGGCGCGTATACGGCCATCTTTGCCCGAAGCAGCACGTAGCCTTGGCGTCAGTGGGCCACGACTGTTTTTCAAGGTGTATCTGCCGTTGTTGTTGCCGGGTACGTTGAGCGCCGCATTGCTGGTGTTCGTCGATGTGCTCAAGGAAATGCCCGCCACCCTGCTGATGCGCCCGTTTGGCTGGGACACGCTGGCCGTGCGGATCTTTGAAATGACCAGCGAAGGGGAATGGGCGAGGGCGTCTTTGCCAGCACTGACGCTGGTTTTGGTCGGCCTGTTACCGGTCATCGGATTGATTCGACGTTCGGCGCATCGAAACAGCTAGGTGCCAGTCCTACACCTTGCGGCTACAATGCGCGGCATTCGGTGCGGTCCGTCTGACAGACCCGGTAGCTGAAATCGGCTGAAAGCCTTCTAGTTCAAGGTTTTCACCCCGTGCAGCACCTGTCCGCACCTTCGCCACGCCCGGAAGGAGAAACCCATGGGACAGCGTACGCCTCTGTATGACCTTCATCTCGCCCTCGGCGCGAAGATGGTCGATTTTGGCGGTTGGGATATGCCTCTGCATTACGGCTCGCAGGTCGAGGAACACCACCAGGTGCGCCGCGATTGCGGGGTTTTCGATGTATCCCACATGACCGTGATCGATATCAGCGGCCCCCAGGCCAAAGCCTGGCTCCAGCATTTGCTGGCCAATGATGTCGAACGCCTGCACAGCCCCGGCCGTGCCTTGTACAGCACCATGCTCAATGAGCGCGGCGGCATCGTCGACGACATGATCGTCTATCGCCTCGACGACGGTTATCGCCTGGTGGTCAACGCCTCCACCCGCAATCAAGACCTCGCCTGGATGCAGGCTCGCCTCGACGGCTTCGATGTGCAACTCAACGAGCGTGCAGAGCTGGCGATGCTGGCGATTCAAGGCCCGCATGCCCGGCAAAAAATCTGCGAACTGGTCTCTCAGGCCCGCAGCAATCTGATTCAGCTGCTCAAGCCATTCGAGGGCCAGCCAGAAGGTGACTGGTTCATCGCCCGTACCGGTTACACCGGCGAAGATGGATTGGAAATCGTTCTACCGGCTGATCAGGCACCGGGTTTTTTCAACGATCTGGTCGGCGCAGGCATTTCCCCCATCGGCCTGGGGGCGCGGGATACCTTGCGAGTTGAAGCCGGCATGAACCTGTACGGTCAGGACATTCATCAAGATGTATCGCCATTGGCGTCCAATATGGCCTGGAGCATTGCCTGGGAACCGGCCTCTCGCCAGTTCATCGGGCGCACCGCCCTGGAAGCCGAACGGGCCGGCGGCGTACAGCACAAACTGGTGGGACTGGTCCTTGAGGAGCGCGGTGTTTTGCGCGCTCATCAAGTGGTCCGCATCGCCAATGTTGGCGAAGGGGAGATCACCAGTGGTAGTTTCTCTCCTACGCTTAGCAAGTCGATAGCACTGGCGCGCGTGCCGATGGCAACTGCAGACCGCGCAGAAGTGGAAATCCGTGGCAAGTGGTACCCGGTCCGAGTGGTCAAGCCGACCTTCGTACGCCATGGCAAAACCTTGATCTAACCTTTTTTGGCGGACTACAACCGCTGACATTTTTCTTGAGGACACAGAACATGAGCGATATTCCTGCCGACCTGCGTTTTGCCGAAAGTCACGAATGGGCCCGCCTGGAAGCCGACGGCACCGTCACCGTGGGCATTAGCGATCACGCGCAGGAAGCGCTGGGTGATGTGGTGTTCGTGGAACTGACTGAAGTGGGCAACAAGTTTGCGGCTGAAGATCAGGCCGGCGTTGTTGAATCGGTGAAAGCCGCCTCCGACATCTACTCCCCGATTGCCGGTGAAGTGATTGCGGTCAACGAAGAATTGAGCGCCAACCCGGAGCTGCTCAACACCGACCCGTACGGCGCATGGATCTTCAAGCTCAAGCCAAGCGACGCCGCTGATCTGGAAAAACTGCTCGACGCCGCCGGCTACAAGGCTGCGATCGGCGAGTAAACCCCGCTCTGCGAAATCCATGTAGGAGTGAGCCTGCTCGCGATTGCGGTGTGTCAGTAAACATTTATTCCAACTGACCACCGCCATCGCGAGCAGGCTCACTCCTACAGGTTCAAGGCTTCAGAACAGCTTTGACCGCTGCCACCGAACGCTCGACATCCGCTTTGCTCATCGCCGTGAACATCGGCAACGAGACAATCAAACGACCGACCCGCTCGGCGACCGGGAACATGCCCTCCTTGAAACCGCGTTCGCGGTAAAGGCTCAGCAAGTGAATCGGCGGGTAGTGGTAGCCAATACCGACCCCCAATGCCTGCATCTGCTCCATAAAGGTCGCCCGTGCCGGCAGGCCATCCCCGCGCTCCGGCAACACCAGCTGGAACAAATGCCAGTTGCTGTTCTCGAAATCCGCCGGGGGCAGTTGAGCCCCGTACTGCGCCTCGAAATCCTCACCAAAACATGCGAAGTAGTGTCGGGCCAGTTCACGGCGATGGGCCGTGATGGCTTCGATGTGCGCAAATTGCCCAAGGCCGATGGCCGCCGCGACGTCGGTCATGTTGAACTTGCCGCCCAGCACATCGACATCCAAACCATCGAAGCCGCTGCGGGTCACGCCCTGCAAACGGTACTTCTGTGCCAGTCGCACTTCCTCATCATTATTCAGCACCAGGCAACCGCCCTCTGAGGAGGTGACGTTCTTGTTCGCCTGGAAACTGAAGGACACGAAATCGCCGGTCGAGCCGATGCGCTGGCCGTTCCAGCTGGAGCCCAGCGCCTGGGCCGCATCTTCCAGCACCCGCAGGTTGTACTGCTTCGCCAGTGCGTAAAGGCGCGACATGTCCACCGGCAGCCCGGCGAGGAACACCGGCAGGATCGCTTTGGTACGCGGGGTGATAGCGGCTTCGAGCTGAGCCAGGTCGATGTTGCGGGTGACCGGGTCGATGTCGGCAAACACCGGGGTAGCGCCGACTTCCAGAATGACGTTGGCGGTGGCCACCCAGGAAATCGGTGTGGTGATCACTTCATCGCCCGGTCCTACCCCGGCAATGCGCAAAGCGATTTCCATGGTGCAGGTGCCGGAATTGAAGGTGAGCACCGGGCGCCCGCCAAAAAAATCCGAGAGTTGTTGTTCAAAGGCCTGGACCTTGGGGCCGCTGGTAATCCAGCCCGAGCGCAACACATCGCCAACCGCGGCTATCGTCGCTTCATCGATAGTGGGTTTGGAGAACGGCAGGAAAGGCTGTGAGCTCATAAATTAGGTCACCTGATCAGCGGACGTTAGGCAGATGCCGAGCATGATGTCTGTAATGGTCGTCGGCGCCAAGCCATCCGCCCGGATATCGACTGCTATGCTGGTTTGACCGTGTTACATCGACGCTGAGCGCCAGTCTAGAGAGAGCCCGTCATGTCCCAGTTGCCATCCTTGAGCCAGTTACGCGACCCCAATGCCTTTCTACGCCGCCACCTCGGCCCCGATGCCGACGAGCAGCAGGCGATGCTCGACAGCCTCGGCCTCGGCAGTCGGGTCGAACTGATCGAGCAGACGGTGCCGCCGGGAATCCGTCTGAACCGCCCGCTCGACCTGCCGCCCGCCCTCGATGAACAAGCGGCGCTGGCCAAGCTGCGTGGCTACGCTGAGCAAAACCAAGTCTGGACCAGCCTGATCGGCATGGGTTACCACGGCACCCTCACGCCGACCGTGATTGTGCGAAACGTCCTGGAAAACCCCGGTTGGTACACCGCGTACACGCCTTATCAGCCGGAAATTGCCCAAGGGCGACTTGAAGCGCTGCTGAATTTCCAGCAACTGACCATCGACCTCACCGGCCTGGAACTGGCCAACGCATCCTTGCTGGATGAAGCCACCGCCGCCGCGGAAGCCATGGCGCTGGCCAAGCGTGTCGCCAAGTCCAAAAGTAATCTGTTCTTCGTCGACCAGAACTGTCATCCGCAGACCATTTCCGTGGTACAGACCCGCGCCGAAGGCTTCGGCTTCGAGCTGATCATCGACGCTGTGGATAACTTGAAACAGCACCAGGTGTTCGGTGCACTGCTGCAATACCCCGACACCCATGGCGAGATCCGCGATCTGCGGCCGCTGATCGATCACCTGCACGCGCAGCAAGCCCTGGCGTGTGTCGCCACTGATCTGTTGAGCCTGCTGTTACTGACCCCGCCAGGAGAGTTGGGCGCTGACGTGGTGTTCGGCTCATCTCAGCGTTTTGGTGTGCCCATGGGCTACGGCGGGCCGCACGCGGCGTTTTTTGCCAGCCGTGATGAATACAAACGGGCGATTCCCGGGCGGATCATCGGCGTGTCCAAAGACGCTCGCGGCAACGTTGCCTTGCGCATGGCCCTGCAAACCCGCGAGCAACATATTCGCCGCGAGAAGGCCAACTCAAACATTTGCACCGCTCAGGTATTGCTGGCCAACATCGCCAGTTTCTACGCGGTCTACCACGGACCTGAAGGGCTCAAGCGAATTGCCCAGCGCGTGCATCGCTTGACCTGCATCCTCGCTGCCGGCCTTGAGCGGCATGGCGTCAGTCGCCTGAATGAACACTTCTTCGACACCCTGACCCTGGACGTCGGCGGCACCCAGACCGCGATCATCGAAAGCGCTCAGGCGGCGCAGATCAATGTGCGGATTCTGGGGCGAGGGCAGTTGGGGTTGAGCCTCGATGAAACCACTGACGAAACCACCGTTGCCAAGTTGTTCGATGTGTTCCTCGGCGCCGATCATGGTCTGAGTATCGACGAACTGGACGCTGAAACGCTGGTGTCGGGCATTCCTGACGAGCTGCTGCGCACCTCTCCTTATCTGCGTCACCCGGTGTTCAATGCGCACCACAGCGAAACCGAGATGCTGCGCTACCTCAAGCAACTGGAGAACAAGGACCTTGCCCTCAACCAGTCGATGATCCCGCTGGGCTCCTGCACCATGAAGCTCAACGCCACCAGCGAGATGATCCCGATCACCTGGCCGCAGTTCGCCAACCTGCACCCGTTCGTGCCGAAGGAGCAGGCCGTGGGGTATTCGCTGATGATTGAAGAACTGGAACGCTGGCTCTGCGCGATCACCGGTTTCGATGCGATTTGCATGCAACCCAACTCCGGCGCCCAAGGCGAATACGCCGGGTTGCTGGCGATCCGCAAATACCACGAGAGCCGTCATCAAGGGGCGCGGGATCTGTGCCTGATTCCATCTTCGGCCCACGGCACCAACCCGGCCTCGGCGCAGATGGCCGGGATGCGCGTGGTGATTGTCGAGTGCGACGAAGCCGGCAACGTCGATCTGGAAGACCTCAAGCAAAAAGCCTCGGAGGCGGGGGACAAACTCGCGTGCCTGATGGCGACGTATCCATCGACCCATGGCGTCTATGAGGAAGGCATCAGCGAGATCTGTGAGGTTATTCACAGCCACGGCGGTCAGGTGTACATGGATGGCGCCAACCTCAACGCGCAAGTCGGCCTGGCGCGTCCGGCGGATATCGGCGCCGACGTGTCACACATGAACCTGCACAAAACGTTCTGCATTCCCCATGGCGGCGGCGGGCCAGGCATGGGGCCGATTGGAGTGCGGGCGCACCTGGCGCCGTTCGTGGCCAATCACCCGGTGGTACCCATTGACGGGCCGTTGCCGCAGAACGGCGCCGTGAGCGCAGCGCCCTGGGGCAGTGCGAGCATCCTGCCGATCAGCTGGATGTACATCGCGATGATGGGGCCGCAACTGGCGGACGCCAGCGAAGTGGCAATCCTCGCCGCGAATTACCTGGCGCAGCATTTGTCCGGTGCGTTCCCGGTGCTCTACACCGGGCGCAATGAGCGGGTCGCGCACGAATGCATCCTGGATCTACGGCCATTGAAAGCGCTGACCGGCATCAGTGAAGAAGACGTTGCCAAGCGCCTGATGGATTACGGTTTCCATGCGCCCACCATGTCATTTCCCGTGCCGGGGACGTTGATGGTCGAGCCGACCGAAAGTGAATCGAAAGCCGAACTGGACCGGTTTATCGGGGCGATGCTGAGCATCCGTGCGGAAATCAGCGAGGTGGAAAACGGCAACTGGCCGGCCGAGGACAATCCGCTGAAGCGTTCGCCACATACTTTGGCGGACATCACCGGCGTGTGGGAGCGGTCGTACAGCATCGAGCAAGCGGTGACGCCGGATGCGCACACCCGACAGCACAAATACTGGCCGGTGGTGAATCGGGTGGATAACGTCTATGGCGATAGAAACCTGTTCTGTGCCTGTGTGCCGGTGGATGATTACCGCTGAAATCTCGCCGTGCTCCTACAGGGGATTTGTGTCGGGCAAAAAAATGCCGCTCATGTGAGCGGCATTTTTGTATCGATGGACTTACTTCGAAGCGACGGCATTCTTCGCCAGAATCGCATTCGCCAGTTCCATGTCCGTTGCTTGCAGGCCCGGGTTGTCGGCGCGGACTTTGTGCATCGCCGCTTCCAGGTAAGGGCCGCGAATGCCGCCGTCACTGGCGACGAAGCTGCTGGCATCGTCCTGGGCGGCGACAACCATTTTGTTGTCCCTGGACGTCAGGTAAGTCGACGCGGTAGTTGCACCGGAGGTGAGGACATTTTGCCAAAAGCTATCATCGGCCATCGCGCTACCGACTGGAAGAGAGAGCAGCGCGGCGGTGGCGACAGCAAATTTGAAACGCATGATGGGTGACTCCACTGGGTTGACTGCGGCCTTGGATAGCCAACCCTGAATCGAGTTCCATGATGAGCGCGTTTACTTTTGCTCGCTCTGCGGTGTCACGCGCAGCACCTCTTCGATCGTGGTCAAACCCGCCGCCACTTTCTGAGCGCCCGACAGCCGCAAGCTGCGCATACCCTCCTTGAACGCCTGACGCCGGATCGCCAGCAAGTCGGTGTCGGGATTGATCAACGCTTTGACGCCGTCCGTCAGTTGCATGATTTCGTAGACCCCGGCGCGACCGTGATAGCCGGTGTCGCGACATTCCAGGCAGCCGATGGCGCGTTGCGCGTTGGTGGGCCGCGGCGCTTGCCAGGGTTTGGTCAGGGTTTGCCAATCCTCTTCGCCCAGCGTCAGCGGGGCCTTGCAGTGCGGACACAAAGTGCGCACCAGGCGCTGGGCCATGACGCCGAGCACCGTGGCTTTGATCAGGTAATGCGGCACGCCAAGTTCCAGCAGGCGACTGATCGCGCTCGGTGCGTCGTTGGTGTGCAACGTCGAGAGCACCAAGTGGCCGGTGAGCGCCGCTTGAATCGCCATTTCGGCGGTTTCGAGGTCGCGTATCTCGCCGATCATGATGATGTCCGGGTCCTGTCGCATCAGCGCGCGCACGCCGGCGGCGAAGGTCAGGTCGATGTTGTGCTGGACCTGCATCTGGTTGAACGCGGGCTCGACCATTTCAATCGGGTCTTCGATGGTGCAGAGGTTGACCTCCGGCGTCGCCAGTTTCTTCAGCGTGGTGTAAAGCGTGGTGGTCTTGCCCGAACCGGTCGGCCCGGTGACGAGAATGATGCCGTTGGGCTGACGGGTCATGTCCTGCCAGCGGCGCAGGTCTTCGGCGGAAAAGCCCAACTGATCGAAATCCTTGAGCAGCACTTCCGGGTCGAAGATCCGCATGACCATTTTTTCGCCAAACGCCGTCGGCAATGTCGACAGGCGCAGCTCGACTTCGCCACCGTCCGGGGTTTTGGTCTTGACCCGGCCGTCCTGGGGTTTGCGCTTTTCCGCGACGTTCATCCGCCCCAGGCTTTTCAGGCGACTGACGATGGCCATGGTCACTTGCGGCGGGAATTGATAGACGTTGTGCAACACGCCGTCGATGCGAAAGCGCACCGTGCCTTGCTCGCGTCGGGGTTCGATGTGGATATCGCTGGCGCGCTGCTGGAAGGCGTACTGGAACAGCCAGTCGACGATGTTGACGATGTGCGCATCATTGGCGTCCGGCTCCTGGTCGCTGGCGCCGAGGTTGAGCAGTTGTTCGAAATTGCCCAGAGAACTGGTCTGCTGATCGGCAGTGGTCGCACCACTGACCGATTTGGCCAGACGAAAAAACTCGACGCTCAAGCGCTGGATGTCCACCGGGTTGGCCACGACCCGTTTGATCGGCAGCTTCAACACGTGGGTCAGGTCGGCTTCCCAACCGCTGACGTAAGGCTGGGCGCTGGCCACGGTCACCGCGTCGCGGTCGATGGACACCGCGAGGATCTTGTGGCGCTGGGCAAAGGCATAGGACATCAGCGGCGTAATGGCCGCGACGTTGATTTTCAGCGGATCAATACGCAGGTAAGGCTGGCCGGCCTGCTGCGACAGCCACAGGGTCAGGCTTTCCAGGTCCAGGTGTTTGCCGGGGCGGCTGAGATCGTCGAGGTGTTGGCTGGCAATGAATTCCAGCGGATGCATCTGGCCATTGGCGGCGTGGCGGCGGCGGGCATTGAGCGCGTGCTCGGCCGAGTCCTGGCTGATGAAGCCTTGGGCGACCAGTTCGCGCAGCAAATCATTGAGATCCAGCCAGCGGTCCTGAATGGCAAGTTGAACGGACATGCGGGCTCCTCATGAACAACAGTCCGCAAAGGATAGTCGCGCAGCCGTCGACCGTTGGGCCACTACCCGACGAAGCCGTGTCGGGATTTGTCAGCCCGCTGCCTGGGCCGGTTGATCCCACATCGCATCAGCCGCTTGCAACTCGACCGAGCAGACGCTGATCAGGTTACGTAATTTTTCCGCAATCACTTGGGCACGGTGCCAACTGAGACCGTCCATGACGATGTCGATCGACAGCAGATCCTCCTTGCGCTGCACGTTGACCTGTTGCGGCGTCAAACACTGCAAGGCAAACAGATTGAGCGCTCGGCACAGCAGATCCGGCTCGGCCTCGGCCAGCAGTTGGTAATGAACGCGGCAGTGGGCGTTGCTGATACTCCAGACATCGGCGCGGGTGGTCGGGGTATGAACGGCTTCCAGGTGCGGCATGGTCAGGCTCCAAAAATCACTGGAGGAATTTTTACATTCGGTGCCGGGCATTTCTTATCTATGATTGGACCTCTTGGCGATTTATCGAATTGTGTAATTCGAATAACGAACGATTGAAGGTTTTTTTATGCAAAGCGAACTGGATGGCTACGACCGCAAGATTCTTGCGTTGCTGCAGGAGGACGCTTCGCTCTCCAGCGCGCAAATCGCCGAACAGGTGGGGCTGTCGCAGTCGCCGTGCTGGCGGCGGATTCAGCGGATGAAGGAGGAGGGGATCATTCGTGGGCAGGTGACGCTGCTGGACCGCAAGAAGATCGGCCTGAACACGCAGATCTTTGCCGAGATCAAACTCAACGCGCACGGGCGGTCTAACTTCACTGAATTCACCGAGGCGATTCGCGGTTTTCCCGAAGTGCTGGAGTGTTATGTGCTGATGGGGTCGGTGGATTTTTTGCTGCGGATCGTCACGGCAGACATTGAGGCGTATGAGCGGTTTTTCTTTGAAAAACTGTCGATGGTGCCGGGGATACAGGAAGTGAACTCGATTGTGGCGTTGTCGGAGATCAAATCCACAACGAGTTTGCCGGTGTTGCGTTAACTCGACGCTGATCATTCCCACGCTCCCGCGTGGGAATGATCATCATCGCGGTATTACATGCGCAGGAGCATTTTCCAGGCACGATTCTGATACACCGCAATCGCCTGCTGCTTACGCGCATCCAGCGATTCATCGGTGATCGGCTCGTTGGCCAGTTGCGCCAGCTGTTTCAGCTCACCGTACAGGCGATCCATTTCCGGGATGTCCAGCACGCCACGGGCATGGTGCAGCCACGCCTGAATGCGCTCGATGCGCGGCAGTTGCTCGGCGAGGTCTTCCGGCTGTTGCTGATAACGCTGCAATTGCAGGGACGTTGCTTCTTCACCCAGCAAACGCGGCAACCAGCTACCCAGTTGCGCAGCGCCCTGACGATTGCCACGGACGTTGCGATCGGCCGCCCAGGTTCGGGCCAGCAACCAGCGTGAGGTGTTCAGCGAGAACAGGCCCCAGCGCGGGTCCTCCAGTTCTTCGAGGAATTGTTCCGGCGCGGCTTTGCGCACGTCTTCGTCCTCGATACCGGCCTGTACCAGCGGGCGCCAGTCTTCCAGCAACGCATCCAGCGCCAGGCGCAGGTCGTGCGTCGACTGACGTGGCGCGGCCTGGCCCAGGCTGCTAAGCAGAGCACGCAATTCTGCGAGATTTTCGACCCAGTCCAGCAATAGGCGCCAATGGCCATTGAAGCGATACTGCTCGGCCAGACGCTGGCTGCTGCCCAGCAAATGCCAGCTCAGCGCGGCGAACGCGTCGTCCAGCGGGGTTTCGGCGGTGATTTGCGGTGCCGGCAGGCTCAACGAATAGCTGTTGGCGTCGTACAGGCGATAGCCGCGCTCAGCCTTGCTGATGTCACACGGCATCAGGGCCAGGGTCGCGGCCAGTTCAGCGGCCAGTTCCAGCAGGGCGGCCGGCTCGCCTTCGCGCAATTCCAGTTCCAGCTCGCAGATTTCTTCTTTCTGCTTGCCGACGATCACGTGGCCCAGGTCCAGCGCGGCTTCGATGACCACTTTGGTCTTGCCACGGCCCCAGGCGATTTCAGCGCGTTCGCGAACGAAATCGGTGGTGAAGATCGGCTTGAGGGTTTTCTTGTCCAGCTCGGCCAGCTCTTCAGGCCAGCATTCGCCGTCGAGTTTTTTCACGTCGAGCTTGGCTTTGGGCAGGTTCCAGTCGTATTCGTTACGCTCGGACAAACCGGCGACACTCTGGCCGCGGGTCTTGAGCGTCTGAATCACTTCTTCGCCATCGCGGCGCAGGCGCAGGGCAACCTTGGCGCGGGCCAGGTCGCGCTCAGGCGTGTCGAAGTACTGATTCATCAACTCACGGCGTTCCCAGCCACTTTTGTTGCGTTTTTTCAGGAGCGGGTGCTCGCGCAGGGCGGCGAGGGTTTCGCGGCTGACGCGGAGCTTGATTTCGGTTTCTTTCTGCATGGCCGGAAAATCCAGGATCGGGAGCGCAGCCGGGGGAATGTGTGGCTGCCAAGGTCGTGCAGTGTACAGGACTCGCAAGTCCTACGCGCCGCGACGGTTTATTCCTGTCGCCGGATGGTTCTATGATGGACTTCAATTCGGGAGTTGGAGTCAGCGATGCCTTTGCCGTCCATGAAAGATCAGTTCGCTGCACTGATCGCTGCGCCGTCGGTCAGCTGCACCCAACCGAACCTGGATCAGACCAACCGCCCGGTAATCGATTTGCTGGCGACGTGGCTGGGTGATCTGGGTTTTGCCTGTGATATTCAGCAAGTCAGCCCCGGCAAGTTCAACCTGCTCGCCAGTTTTGGCTCCGGCCCCGGTGGCCTGGTGCTGGCCGGTCACAGTGACACGGTGCCGTTTGACGGCGCGTTGTGGCAGACCGATCCGCTGAAACTCACCGAAGTCGATGGTCGCTGGGTGGGCCTGGGCAGTTGCGACATGAAGGGCTTTTTCGCCCTGGCCATTGAAGCGGTGATCCCGCTGCTCGATCAGCCGTTCAAGCAACCGTTGCTGATCCTCGCTACCTGCGATGAAGAAAGCTCGATGTCCGGTGCTCGCGCCTTGGCCAAGGCCGGGCGTCCATTGGGCCGTGCGGCGGTCATAGGCGAGCCGACCGGGCTGAAGCCGATCCGCATGCACAAAGGCATCATGATGGAGCGCATCGACATTCTCGGTCAGAGTGGCCACTCCTCGGACCCACGCCTGGGTCACAGCGCCCTCGAAGCGATGCACGATGCAATCGGTGAGTTACGTGGTCTGCGCCTGTTGTGGCAGCGCGAATTCCGTAATCCGCAGTTTGGCGTGCCGACGCCGACCATGAACTTCGGCTGCATCCATGGCGGCGACAACCCTAACCGTATCTGCGGCCAGTGTTCGCTGGAGTTCGACCTGCGGCCACTGCCGGGCATGGACCCCAAGGCCTTGCGCGCGGAGATTCTGCAGCGGCTCAAACCGGTTGCCGAGCGCCATCAGGTGAAGATCGATTACGCGCCTCTGTTCCCCGAGGTGCCGCCCTTCGAACAGGCCGAAGACTCGGAATTGGTACGGGTGGCGCAAAAGCTTACCGGCCATGACGCCGAAGCAGTGGCGTTCGGCACCGAAGCGCCTTATCTTCAGCAACTTGGCTGCGAGACACTGGTGCTCGGCCCGGGCGATATCGCCTGCGCCCACCAACCGGGGGAATACCTCGAAATGTCACGTTTGCAGCCTACCGTGCATCTATTACGTCAACTGATTCAACATTACTGCCTGACAACGGCCGTCACGTAACCCTTGTAGGAGCCGAGCTTGCTCGCGATGAGGCCAGCACAGCCAACATTGAAGCTGCCTGTGCTGCACTGCAGTTATCGCGAGCAAGCTCAGTTCCTACAGGTGTTGTAAATTGCCAGTGTCCCAACCCGTATTCATGAGGAGAGCGCGCGTGTCGCCAAGCCTGTTCCGACGATAACCATCAGCCCGCTGTGCGTTTTCAGTTTCGCCCATTTTTTTGGCTGCTATTTATTACAGGCCCAGGTTCATGCCCGAATACGTTAATTGGCTTCGTCATGCTTCGCCTTACATCAACGCCCACCGCGATTGCACCTTTGTCGTCATGCTCCCCGGCGATGGGGTGGAACATCCGAATTTCGGCAATATCGTCCACGATCTGGTGCTGTTGCACAGCCTGGGCGTGCGGCTGGTGCTGGTGCACGGTTCCCGTCCGCAAATTGAAACCCGCCTCGCCGCGCGTGGCCTGACCCCGCATTACCACCACGGCATGCGCATCACCGATGCCGCGACGCTGGAGTGTGTGATCGATGCCGTCGGTCAATTGCGCATCGCCATCGAAGCGCGCCTGTCCATGGACATGGCCTCGTCACCGATGCAGGGCTCGCGCCTGCGTGTGGCCAGCGGCAACCTGGTCACGGCGCGGCCGATCGGTGTACTCGAAGGTGTGGATTATCACCACACTGGCGAAGTGCGTCGGGTCGACCGCAAAGGTATCAATCGCTTGCTGGACGAGCGTTCCATCGTGTTGCTGTCGCCGTTGGGCTACTCGCCGACCGGTGAGATTTTCAACCTTGCCTGCGAAGACGTCGCCACTCGCGCGGCCATCGACCTGGGCGCGGACAAGTTGCTGCTGTTTGGCGCCGACCTGGGCTTGATCGATGAAAACGGTCGTCTGGTGCGCGAATTGCGTCCGCAACAAGTGCCGGCGCATTTGCAGCGGCTGGGCAGCAACTATCAGGCTGAATTGTTGGATGCAGCCGCTGAGGCGTGCCGGGGCGGTGTGGCGCGCAGCCATATCGTCAGCTACGCCGAAGACGGTGCTCTGCTGACCGAACTGTTCACCCGTGACGGTGGCGGTACGCTGGTGGCGCAGGAACAATTCGAAGTGGTGCGTGAAGCCGCGATTGAAGACGTCGGTGGTTTGCTGGACCTGATCAGCCCGCTGGAAGAGCAGGGGATTCTGGTGCGTCGCTCCCGGGAAGTGCTGGAACGTGAGATCGAGCAGTTCAGCGTGGTGGAGCGCGAAGGCATGATCATCGCCTGTGCGGCGCTGTATCAGATTGCCGACTCGGACGCCGGGGAGCTGGCGTGCCTGGCAGTGAACCCGGAATACCGCCATGGCGGCCGCGGTGATGAGCTGCTGGAGCGCATCGAAACCCGTGCCCGGGCCCAGGGGTTGAAAACCCTGTTCGTGCTGACGACCCGCACCGCTCACTGGTTCCGCGAGCGCGGGTTTGTGCCGAGCAGCGTTGAACGCCTGCCGTCGGCACGGGCTTCGCTGTACAACTATCAGCGTAATTCGAAGATCTTCGAAAAAACCCTGTGAAGGCGAGCTTGATCGTTCCCACGCAGAGCGTGGGAACGATCATCAGTCAGCCACAAATTTCGCACTGACATACGCCGAATAATCCGGCAGCACTGTTTCTACCTTCCCTTGTTCCTTCAAGAATTTCGCCGTCTCGCCAATCGCCTTCGCCGTGCCTCCCTCCAGTAGCGCAGTGGTCTGCTGGGCGTTGGCATCCGGGAATGCAGAACCGGCCAACAACTCCGGTACATCGGCGGCATTGGCACCGGTCAGTTTGGCGATTTTCTGTACCGGCACCGAATCGGCGGTCCAGCTGTTTTTATGCGCGGCGTAGTCGGCGAACGAGTCGAGCGTGACCTTGGCAAATTTGGCCACCACCTCTGGGTGTTTTTCGGCGTAATCCTTACGCGCAACCCAGACCTCGAAGGTCGGCGCTCCCCACTGACCCACCTGCGCAGCATCGGTCAAGGTCTTGCCGGTCTTGCGAATTTCCCCCAGCGCCGGCGACCAGACAAACGCGCCATCAATATCGCCACGTTTCCACGCGGCAGCAATTTCCGCCGGTTGCAGATTCACCACTTTGACTTTCGAGGCGTCCAGGCCCCAGTGCTTCAGGGCGCCAAGCAAGCTGTAGTGAGAGGTTGAAACAAATGGGGTGGCGATCGTCTTGCCGATCAAATCTTCCGGTTTATCGATGCCGCTGCCGTTGCGCACCACCAAGGCTTCCGCCGCATTGATCTGGGCCGACACGATGAACGCAACAATCGGCAAGTTGCGCGAAGCCGCCGCGGCCAAAGGACTGGAGCCGAGGTTGCCAATCTGCACGTCACCCGACGCGATGGCGGTCACTACTTCCGGGCCGCTGTTGAAGCGACGCCAGTCAATTTTCTCGCCGATGGTTTTTTCGTACAGACCGTCTGCCTGGGGGACTTTGCTGGGGTCGATACCGGTTTGATAACCCACTGTCAAATTGCCCGCCTGAGCGGAGAGAGAAAACAATAGCGATACACAAACTGTAACAATTGGGCTGGATAGTGCGCGTTTGGTCGTCATGACTTGGCCTTTCGGTAAGGTTTTGTTTCCGTATTCCTTCAAACGCTAAACGATCTAAAAAACCGCTAATAAATACCGATTAGGAATTAGCTTATGAGCTGGGGGCTCTGTTCTGGGGACAGGAAGCGGCCCAGAGCGTAATTCCTAAAGGGTATGAGAAAAGAAAGAGCTAGTTCTTTTCAGGTTTATGACGAACTCATGACCTGCATGGACCAAAAAACGGGGGATTAGACCATGGTCGTAGACACACATAGTTACGATTGACTTGTGGGTCACGCTCTGGCGCTAATCGCGCATCTTAGGATTCCGAGCATCGACTTGGGGCCAGGAACACAAGAATTAGAAACGAGAGGAGCTAAACAATGAACAAGTCCACCTTGGCCTTGGCCGTGGCCGTAGGGGTTTTGGCGCAGCAGGCAGGCGCCGCCGGTTTCCTGGAAGACAGCAAGGCTTCCGTCAGTTCCCGCACCATGTATTTCAACAACGATAACCGTGATGGCGGTGCCGATCAGAAAGAGACCGCTGAAGGCCTCAAATTTGATTATCTGTCCGGTTTCACCCAAGGTACTGTCGGCTTCGGTATCGACGCTCAAGCACTGGTCGGTATCCATCTGGACGGCGGCAAGGGGCATCACCCGTACCCGAGCTCATTCTTCCCAAGCGACTCCGATGGTTCGGCGGCGAGTGAGTGGAGCCGTGCGGCAGCTAACGTAAAGGCACGCGTCTCCAAGACCGAGGCCCACTTGGGCGGCGCGTTGCAACCGAACATGCCGATTCTGGTCGCGAACGACAGCCGTCTGCTGCCACAGACCTTTGAGGGTGGCACGATCTCCTCGAAGGAAATCGACAACGTGACCTTCAACGTTGGTCAGTTGGAGCACGCGGCGGGGCGCGCCTCTTCCAACAGCACCGGTCTGGCCGTGGCGGGTGGTACCGAGGAGAGCAACCAGTTCCGTTACGCCGGTGCCGACTGGAAGGTCACCAAAGACCTGACTCTGCAGTACTACCATGCGAATCTGAAGGACTACTACAAACAGGACTTCCTGGGTCTGGTACATGTCTGGCCGATTGGTACCAATCAGTCCTTCAAGACGGACCTGCGCTACTTCGATAGCGGTTCCGATGGCAAGAACGGCGATGCGGGCTATCAGTTCAACAACAACGGCGGTTACGCCAGGACTCCGGGCGAGGTCGACAACAAGACCTGGAGCGCCATGTTCACCTACACCCTGGGTGGCAACGCGTTCCTGCTGGGTCATCAACGCGTCAATGATGACGGCGGTTTCGTCTACCTGAACCAGGGTAGCGTCGTGAATGACAACCGTCGCAGCGAAGAAGCGGGTGGCGCGAGCTTCTACCTGTTCACCGATGCCATGATCAACGGCTTTGTCCGGGCCGGTGAAAACACCACGTTCGGTCAGTACTCCTACGACTTCGCTGCGTTGGGTGTGCCAGGTCTGAAAGCCTCGGCCGCCTACCTGTATGGCGATAACATCAAGGCCAAAAACGGTACCGGCCCTGATCAGTCCGAGTGGGAACGCGACCTGCGTGTGGACTACACCATCCAACAAGGCGTACTCAAAGGCTTCGGCACAACACTGCGTCATGGCACTTACCGTGGCAGTGATACCGGTATCGCCAGCCAGGACCAGACCCGTCTGATCTTCAACTACACCTACAGCTTCATGTAATACGTTTTCAGAAAAAGCCTCGCCAACTGGCGAGGCTTTTTTTTGCCTGTCAATATTCCAATAAATGCAGTTATGCGTATTTTTTATTCTTTTTGGTTTTTTTCATGAGCGTCTAAAGTGGGCTCCGACCGGTCCTTATCGTGGAGCCGGCTTTAGT
The DNA here is from genome assembly GCF_031456615.1 of Pseudomonas sp. 3296. NCBI lineage: Bacteria > Pseudomonadati > Pseudomonadota > Gammaproteobacteria > Pseudomonadales > Pseudomonadaceae > Pseudomonas > Pseudomonas sp. 3296. Next base: position 342,769 of record NZ_JAVDUY010000002.1, on the reverse strand, counting down.
TGAAAAACCTCGTAAGTAGAACAGGTCAAGGAATTGGCTTTCATGCCGATACCTCGGATCTGTGCTGCGCAGGCATATACCTAAACGGCATTAAAAAGAAACATGAAATTCTTTTTAGCTTTATGAAGCTGTGTATCCTGCACGGCCAAAACGACCGGCCTGGAAGGGCTCGGCAAAAATTGCGCGTCTTAGGATCCAGGGCATTCGACTCAGGACCAGGACCAGTAAGCATTAGTAATGAGGAGCGAAACAATGAACAAGTCCACCTTGGCCATCGCTGTGGCCGTTGGGGTTTTGGCGCAGCAAGCAGGCGCCGCTGGTTTTATCGAAGACAGCAAGGCCACCCTGGGGCTGCGTAACTTCTACATCAACACCGATAACCGTGACGGTACCGGTCCGAACAAAAACGAAGAGTGGGGCCAAGGCTTCGATCTGCGTTTCATCTCCGGTTACACCCAAGGCACTGTCGGCTTCGGTATCGATGCGATCGGCCTGTTGGGCGTGAAGCTGGATTCGGGCGGCGGCACTAACGGCGCTACTGCTACCTCTTACGGTGGCACTGTGTTCCCGAGCAAGTCCAACGGCGAAGCGGTTGATGACTTCTCCAGCCTGGGCCTGACAGCCAAGGCCAAGGTTTCCCAGACTGAGCTGAAACTGGGCACTCTGCAGCCGAAAAACCCGGTGATCGTGACCAACGATGGTCGTCTGTTGCCGCAAACCTGGCAGGGTGGCCAGATCACTTCCGCCGAGATCAAGGACCTGTCCCTGGTCGGTGGTCAGATCGAAGCCGTTAAAGGCCGTAACTCCAGCAACAACGAGCAGATGTCCATTTCGGGTGCGAACTCCCGTGGGACCAAGTTCCGCGACAGCAACAAGTTCATCTACGCCGGTGGTGACTACAAAATCACCAAGGACCTGACGGCCCAGTACTACTACGGCAACCTGGAAGAGTTCTACAAGCAACACTTCCTGGGTCTGGTTCACAACTGGGCAATCGGCCCCGGCGTGTTGAAGTCGGATTTCCGTTACTTCAACAGCTCTGACGATGGTGCCAACGGTCACGACCCGCTGTACTACACCACTGGCAACTACAACGCGCCAAACGGTAAAGGCAAGGTCGACAACAACCTGTACAGCGGCCTGTTCCTGTATTCGGTTGCCGGTCATACCTTCGGTGGCGGTTACCAGGTCAGCAACGGCAGCAGCGACTTCCCTTGGCTGAACCAGGGTGACGGTTCGTCGAACTACACCATCACCGATTCGCAAATCCAGAAGTTCGGCCGTGCCGGCGAAAAAACCTGGCAAGCACGCTACTCGTTCGACTTCGCCAAGGTTGGTGTACCTGGCCTGACCGCCGGTATGGTTTACCTGCGCGGTGACAACATCGACACCGTTAACGCAAAAGGTGGCGAGTTGGCCAATGGCGCTTCCGAGTGGGAACGCGACTTGAGCGTTGCCTACGTCCTTCAGGACGGCCCGCTGAAGAACCTTGGCGTGGCCTGGAAAAACGCTATGTGGCGCACCGACCTGCCGGGCACTCGCTCCCAGGACGAAAACCGCCTGATCCTCAGCTACTCGATCCCGCTGTTGTAATAGCGCTCTAGTAACCGAGACAAAAAAAGCCCCGCCCGGCATCTCGCCTGGCGGGGCTTTTGCGTTTCAAGGCGGGGTCACCCCCGTAAACCCGCCTCGAAATTCCCCTCTTTTGCAGCACTCAAGGCCTTCTCGAACCTTGTGGGCGATGTTGGGCGCGTTGTCTGTTCGCGTCCAGTGAACAGATCTTTAATATTTCTTTATGATCTAAATAAATAGATATTTATTCTTTTTGATTATTCTCGGGCGCAGGCAAAGTCGAGCTCATCACGCACTCACCAGGAGCAGCATCATGAGCCTCAGACTTGGCGATATCGCCCCCGACTTTGAACAGGACTCCAGCGCCGGCACCCTCCGTTTCCACGAATGGCTGGGCGATAGCTGGGGCGTGCTGTTTTCCCATCCGGCGGACTTCACCCCGGTATGCACCACCGAACTGGGGTTCACCGCCCGGCTCAAGGACGAATTTGCCCAGCGCGGGGTCAAGGCCATCGCCCTGTCGGTTGACCCGGTGGACTCGCATCACCGGTGGATCGAGGACATCAACGAAACCCAGAACACCCTCGTCAACTTCCCGATCCTCGCCGATGCCGACCGCAAGGTATCGGACCTGTACGACCTGATTCATCCCAACGCCAACGACACCCTGACCGTGCGCTCGCTGTTCGTGATCGACCCGAACAAAAAGATTCGGCTGACCATCACCTACCCGGCGAGTACCGGCCGCAACTTCCACGAAATCCTGTGGGTCATTGATTCGCTGCAACTCACCGATAACTACAAGGTGGCGACCCCGGCCAACTGGCAGGACGGTGATGAAGTGGTGATCGTGCCGTCGCTCAAGGACGAAGATGAAATCAAGCAACGTTTTCCCAAGGGTTATCGGGCGGTGAAACCGTATCTGCGCCTGACGCCGCAGCCGAATCGCTAAACATTTTCTGCGCGGCTTGAATCGCCATCGCACCTGACAGGCACTGCAGAACCCAGATCCAATAGCAGGGGATTTCAGGCCGTTTCGACGGCCTTTTTTTATGCCAGGAAAGCACTGATTTATATATCTCCATAAAGCATAACCAAATGAATAAATATGATTTATGGATATAACAATCAGCTGTTAAGGTCACTCCCATCCCAGCGAGATCGCAAACCGCGAATCGCCAACACCGTTCAAGGAATTCTCTGAATGCTGGTCGTCTCACTCGGTGGCAGTCCCAGCCAGCGCTCCCGATCCGGGGTGCTGCTGGAACGCTCCCAACGCTGGTTGCAGGGGCAAGGGGTGGAAGTGGTGAGTTACCAGATTCGGGACTTCCCGGCGGAAGACTTGCTGCATGCACGCTTCGACAGCCCCAAGGTTATCGACCTGCTGCAACAGATTGAAAACGCCGACGGCCTGCTGATCGCCACGCCGGTTTACAAAGCGTCGTTCTCCGGCGCGCTGAAAACCTTACTGGATCTGCTGCCCGAGCGCGCCCTGGCCCACAAGGTCGTATTGCCGATGGCCACCGGCGGCAGCATCGCCCACATGCTGGCGGTGGATTACGCACTCAAGCCCGTGCTGTCGGCACTGAAAGCCCAGGAAATGCTTCACGGAATTTTTGCGGTAGACAGCCAGATCGCTTACGGGGAAGGCAGCGCCCAGGCGCAATTGGCGCCGGAGCTGGAGCAACGATTGAACGAGTCGCTGGACCTGTTTTTCAGCGCCATGGCACGACGGCCGAAACCGCTCGATCCGAACCTGTTGAATGAACGTTTGTTGAGTGCTCGCTGGAGCATTTAAGCCTCACCCGAAATTGATCCACTCACCTTACTCAGCCGCCAACGGTCAAGCAGGTGCAGCCAACACCCAACTGCAAAAAGGAGAGCGCTATGCGCACTGTCATTTTGCGTCGTGGTCTGGTCGCTCTGTTTGTTGCGGCTGTGTCCTTCGGCGCCATTACTCAAGCTCAAGCGCTTTCTACCCAGGAAGGCGTGTTGCGAATCGGTTACCAAAAGTACGGCACGCTGGTGCTGCTCAAAGCCAAGGGCACCCTGGAAAAACGCCTCGCCGCCCAAGGCGTGGACGTGCAATGGACTGAATTCCCCGGCGGCCCGCAGCTGCTCGAAGGTCTGAACGTTGGCTCTATCGACTTCGGCGTTACGGGTGAAACTCCCCCCGTATTCGCTCAAGCCGCCGGCGCCGATCTGCTCTACGTCGCCTACGAACCGCCAGCGCCCCACAGCGAAGCGATCCTGGTGCCGAAGGACTCGCCGATCAAATCGGTGAAGGACCTCAAGGGCAAGAAAGTCGTGCTCAACAAAGGCTCCAACGTTCACTACCTGCTGGTGCGTGCGCTGGAAGACGCCGGGCTCAAATATACCGACATCCAGACCGTGTTCCTGCCGCCAGCCGATGCCCGCGCAGCCTTTGAACGTGGCAGCGTCGACGCCTGGGTCATCTGGGACCCGTACCAGGTCGCCGCCGAGAAACAACTGCAAGCGCACACCCTGCGCGATGGCCAGGGCATCGTTGACAACCATCAGTTCTACCTCGCGACCAAACCTTACGCACAGAAAAACCCTGAGGTGATCAAGACCCTCGTCGAAGAAGTGCGCGCGGTCGGTGAATGGTCCAAGGCCAATCCTGAAGATGTGACCCAACAGGTGTCACCACTGCTCGGTCTGCCGGCAGACATCACCCTGACCTCGGTGAAACGCCAGGGCTATGGCGCGCTGTTCCTCACGCCTGAAGTGGTCGCCGCGCAACAGAAAATCGCCGACAGCTTCTACCAGCTCAAGCTGATTCCGAAGCCGTTGAGCATCAAAGACGTGATCTGGACGCCACCGGCAGCCGTTGCGAAAGCGCAGTAATTCGATTCTTTGAAGGAGACCACTCCATGAGCCTCAATATTTTCTGGTTCCTGCCTACCCACGGCGACGGCCATTACCTTGGCACCGCCGAAGGCGCTCGCGCCGTCGACCATGGTTATCTGCAACAAGTCGCGCAAGCGGCGGATCGACTGGGCTTCGGCGGGGTGCTGATTCCTACCGGGCGCTCCTGCGAAGACTCGTGGCTGGTGGCCGCGTCGCTGATCCCGGTGACCCAGCGTTTGAAGTTCCTTGTCGCCCTGCGCCCCGGGATCATTTCCCCGACGGTGGCTGCGCGCCAGGCGGCGACCCTCGATCGTCTGTCCGGCGGTCGTGCGTTGTTCAATCTGGTCACGGGCGGTGATCCGGACGAATTGGCCGGCGACGGTTTGTTCCTCAGCCACGAAGAGCGCTATCAGGCCTCGGTTGAATTCACCCGCATCTGGCGTCGCGTGCTCGAAGGCGAAACCGTTGATTACGACGGTCTGCACATCAGCGTGAAAGGGGCGAAATTGCTCTATCCGCCGATCCAGCAACCGCGTCCGCCGCTGTACTTCGGTGGCTCGTCGGAAGCGGCGCAAGACCTCGCGGCAGAGCAAGTGGAAATGGTCCTGACCTGGGGCGAACCGCCGGCCGCCGTGGCCGAAAAAATCGAGCAAGTGCGCGTCAAAGCGGCGAAGCTCGGTCGCACGGTGCGCTTCGGCATTCGTCTGCATGTGATCGTTCGCGAGACCAACGCCGAAGCCTGGCAAGCCGCGGATAGATTGATCTCGCATCTGGACGAGGAAACCATCGCCCGCGCCCAGGCTTCGCTGGCGCGTTTCGATTCCGTCGGCCAGCAACGCATGGCCGCACTGCATGGCGGCAGCCGCGACAACCTCGAAGTCAGCCCCAACCTGTGGGCCGGTGTCGGTCTGGTGCGTGGCGGTGCCGGTACGGCTTTGGTCGGCGACGGCCCGACCGTGGCCGCCCGCGTGAAGGAGTACGCGGACCTGGGCATCGACACCTTTATCTTCTCCGGTTATCCACACCTTGAAGAGTCTTATCGCGTGGCCGAATTGCTCTTCCCGCATCTGGATATTCAACGTCCGGAGTTACCGAAGGGCGCCAACTACGTCAGTCCGTTCGGCGAGATGGTCGCCAACGACATCCTTCCCAAAGCCGCGTCCCAGAGCTGAGGCGCGCCATGAAAAAAATCATCCACACCCTCGCGCCGTGGGCGTTGCCGGTGCTGCTGCTGGCGGTGTGGCAGTTGTCGGTGTCGGCGGGCTGGTTGTCGACGCGGATCCTGCCAGCACCGATCGCAGTGATTGAAGCCGGCGCGAGCCTTGTGCGCAGTGGTGAAATCTGGACGCACTTGGCAATCAGCGGCTGGCGTGCTGCGCTGGGCTTCACCATCGGCGGCAGCATCGGCCTGGTGCTGGGCTTCATCACCGGCCTGTCGAAATGGGGCGAACGCCTGCTCGACAGTTCGGTGCAGATGATCCGCAACGTGCCGCATCTGGCGCTGATTCCACTGGTGATTTTGTGGTTCGGCATCGATGAGTCGGCGAAAATTTTCCTGGTGGCGCTGGGCACGTTGTTCCCGATCTACCTCAACACCTATCACGGCATCCGTAACGTCAACCCGGCACTGGTGGAGATGGCGCGCAGTTATGGCTTGTCCGGTTTCAGCCTGTTTCGTCAGGTGATTCTGCCGGGGGCGCTGCCTTCGATTCTGGTCGGTGTGCGTTTTGCGTTGGGCTTTATGTGGCTGACGCTGATCGTCGCGGAAACCATTTCGGCCAGTTCCGGCATCGGTTATCTGGCGATGAATGCCCGGGAGTTTTTGCAGACCGACGTGGTGGTGCTGGCGATTCTTTTGTACGCGGTGCTCGGCAAACTCGCCGACCTCGCGGCCCGTGGGCTTGAACGCGTGTGGCTGCGTTGGCACCCGGCTTATCAAGTTGTCAAAGGAGGTGCGGCATGACCGCTCAACAACCTCCACGCCGGCTGCGCGGGATTGCGCTGGTGGTGCGCAAGCTGCAAAAAACCTTTGGCTCGCGGCAGGTATTGCGCGAGATCGATTTGCACATTCCGGCGGGTCAATTCGTTGCGGTGGTCGGGCGCAGCGGTTGCGGCAAAAGTACCTTGCTGCGTTTGCTGGCGGGCCTCGACAAGCCTACGGGCGGTGACTTGCTCGCCGGCGCTGCGCCGTTGAGTGATGCGCGGGAAGACACCCGATTGATGTTCCAGGAAGCGCGTTTGTTGCCGTGGAAAAAGGTCATCGACAACGTCGGCCTCGGCCTCAAAGGCGACTGGCGTGGGCAAGCGCTTGAAGCGCTGGAGTCGGTCGGCCTGGCGGATCGCGCCAATGAATGGCCGGCGGCCTTGTCCGGTGGCCAGAAACAACGTGTGGCGCTGGCGCGTGCGTTGATCCATCAACCGCGCTTGTTGTTGCTCGACGAACCGCTGGGCGCGCTGGATGCCCTGACCCGAATTGAAATGCAGCAACTGATCGAACGGCTCTGGCGCAAGCATGGTTTCACCGTGTTGCTGGTCACCCACGACGTCAGTGAAGCGGTGGCGATTGCCGACCGGGTGATCCTGATCGAAGAGGGCGAAGTCGGCCTCGACCTGACGGTGGAACTGCCGCGTCCTCGGGTGCGCGGCTCGCATCGGCTGGCGGCGCTGGAAACTGAAGTCCTCAATCGCGTCCTCGCACTGCCCGGCGAACCGCCGGAACCGGAACCCGTTTCACCCTTGCCTACGCAATTGCGTTGGGCTCATTAATCCAGGCAACGACAGGAATCAACATCATGACTATCAAAGCCATCAACGTTCGTAACCAGTTCAAAGGCTCGATCAAGGAAATTGTACTGGGTGACGTGCTGTCGGAAATCGACGTGCAAACCGCGTCCGGCATCGTCACTTCGGTGATCACCACGCGCTCGGTGAAAGAGCTCGAACTGGTGGTCGGCAGCGAAGTGATCGCGTTCGTGAAATCCACTGAAGTGTCGATTGCCAAGTTGTAATTCAGTCAGTGAGATCGGCGCCGCGGCCATCGCGAGCAGGCTCACTCCTACAGGGATTTCTGTCGTACACAAATGCTGTGTGCGCTGAAGATCAACTAGGAGTGAGCCTGCTAGCGATGGGGCCATAAAACCCGCGAAAATCAGGCAGGTATAACGCGCTTGTGTAAGTACGGCGGCAAGTACAACCCAAGATATGCATCAAACACCCGCATCCCTTCCTCAGCCATGCGCGGCGTGATCTGCCCATGCTGCTGTACCGAACGCGCATAAACGCGGTCACCCAACTCCATGGCCAGTGCAAACACATCCACGTCCGTCGGCAGCTTCGGCAATTCGAAATGGTGATCGAAAAGTTTGTGCATCAGGTCGCCCAGTTCGATGTCGTGCTGGCGGTCGGCCTGGGTGACTTCGGTCAGGCCATGCTGGGCGAGGATCAATTGGCGGGCGGCGGCGTCTTCGCTGTAGATCGCCAGCATGCGCTGCTCCACCAGGCGTGACAGGTCACGCCAGCCGCTGAGGGCCCCATGATCGATGGGCGCTTGCAGGCAGGCGCGGAACGCGGCGTGGACGTCGGCCGTCAGCGCTTCAAGCAGTGCAGGGACGCTGGCGAAGAAGTGGTAGACGGAGGAGGGCGGGATCTCCGCGCGCTCGGCGACGCTGTAGATCGACAGACTGGCCACGCCCTCGGCAGCCAGCAGCGTGCGGGCGGCATCGAGTATCGAATCGATCCGCGCCTGACTGCGGGCGCGGGGTTTGCGTGGGGTGGCGAGTCGGGTCATTGAAGTCTCCTGCGGGGGCAGCGGGCATTGTACGAGCAGGGTTTGATGTTGTCTGCCAGGACGCCATCGCGAGCAAGCTCGCGATCCGCCGAAGGCGGCCATAAAAAAACGCCGCAAGCTGTAAAGCCGACGGCGTTCTTTTTTACTGCAACCGCTTACACGGTATGCAGGTACCAGTTGTACTCAAGGTCGGAGATGGAGTGTTCAAACTCCTCCAGCTCGCTTTCCTTACAGGCCACGAAGATATCGATGTATTTAGGATCGATGTACCTGGCCATGACTTCGCTGTCGTCCAGCTCACGCAACGCATCGCGCAGGTTGTTCGGCAGGCTTTGCTCGTTCTGCTCGTAGGAGTTGCCTTCCACGGGCGCGCCCGGCTCGATCTTGTTGGTCAAGCCGTGATGCACGCCTGCCAGGACCGAAGCCATCAACAGGTAGGGGTTGGCGTCGGCGCCGGCCACACGGTGTTCGATGCGCACGGCATCGGAGGAACCGGTTGGAACGCGGATCGCTACAGTACGGTTGTCCAGACCCCAGCACGGCGAGTTCGGCACGTAGAACTGTGCGCCGAAACGACGGTAGGAGTTGACGTTCGGGCAGAGGAAAGCCATCTGCGCGGGTAGGGTCTCGAGCACACCGCCGATCGCGTGACGCAGTGCGGCGTTCTGCTCGGGATCCTCGCTGGCAAAAATGTTTTTGCCTTCTTTATCAAGAATCGAGATATGTACGTGCAGACCGTTGCCCGCCTGGCCCGGGTAAGGCTTGGCCATGAACGTGGTGTCCATTTCATGGTCGTAGGCGATGTTCTTGATCAGGCGCTTGAGCAGGACCGCGTAGTCGCAGGCCTTGATCGGGTCGGCCACGTGGTGCAGGTTCACTTCGAACTGCGCCGGGGCACTTTCCTTGACGATGGCGTCGGCCGGGATGCCTTGCTCTTTCGCACCTTCCAGAATGTCCTGGAGGCAGTCGACGTATTCGTCGAGGTCGTCGATCAGGTAGACCTGAGTCGAATGCGGGCGTTTGCCGGAGATCGGCGAGCGCGGAGGTTGTGGGCGGCCGTTCACGTTTTCCTGGTCGATCAGGTAGAACTCCAGTTCGAAGGCTGCGCAGATGGTCAGGCCCATCTCGTCGAACTTGGTCACAACTTGACGCAGGACTTCACGGGGATCCGCGAAGAAAGGGTCACCTTCGAGTTCGTGCATGGTCATCAACAGTTGCGCGGTAGGGCGCTTCTGCCAAGGCTCGTTGCACAGGGTGTCAGGGATTGGATAGCAGATTCGGTCAGCATCACCGATGTCCAGGCCCAGGCCGGTGCTTTCCACCGTCGAACCATTGATATCCAGAGCAAATAGAGAGGCCGGCAGGTTGATGCCTTTCTCGTAAACCTTGTGGAGGCTGGTGCGTTCAATGCGCTTGCCGCGCACCACACCATTCATATCCGCAATCAGAAGGTCAACGTACAGAACCTCAGGATGTTCCTTAAGGAACGCGTTCGCTTCGTTAAGCTGAACGGCACGCGGGGGTACCGACATGATGCAACACCTTTGTTGTTAAAAATATCAATCATTGATCTCTTCGGATTCCAGTCAACCCGAACGGCATGCCGAAGTCAAGCGAGGCCTTTTTTGCCCTAAAAAAGCGCTCGTAAGGCTTTTTTGGGGCAGTTTGGGGCGTTTTTATGTCTTTGAACGCTTTGGCTGCCGCGGGCTTGAGCGGGGCGTGTTGTATTTTTTACGGGGGTGTTGTGTAAAAAAATGAACAAGGCTAAGCTCGATTCAAACCCATAACACCAATAATACCGGGGTGCTTCATGTCTCGCCTGCCGTTAATCGGCGTCACCAACTGCTCTAGGCAGATTGGTCTGCATGCTTATCACATCAGTGGCGACACCTTCGTCCCCGCCGTGGCCTCCGAGACTTCGGGACTGCTGGTCATTCTGCCGTCCCTGACGGATTGCCTGTCTCCGTCCGATATTCTGGACGGCCGAGATGGCCCCCCCATTACGGTTACTTCATTCAATATAGAACCGATTCACAATAGCGGCGTGGCTATCGCTCAAGGCATCGCTCGTGATTCTGCACGCCTGGCGTTTGCCGCACCGTCCGGGAAAACACGATAGCCTGACGTAGACACCCGTTTCAACGCGACGCCGATGCGTCAACTATTGCCTGACGCAAGCAAGCGTCAGGAAACTCAAAGCCTAGAGGCATTTATGAGTAACAACCTCGACCAGCTCACCGATTGGTTGAAAGACCACAAGATCACAGAAGTCGAATGCATGATCGCCGACTTGACCGGGATCACCCGGGGCAAGATTTCGCCGACCAACAAGTTCATTGCAGAAAAAGGCATGCGCCTGCCCGAAAGCGTTCTGTTGCAGACCGTGACTGGTGACTATGTCGAAGACGACATCTATTACGAACTGCTCGACCCGGCCGACATCGACATGATCTGCCGCCCCGACCAGAACGCCGTATTCCTCGTGCCGTGGGCCATCGAACCGACTGCCCAGGTGATCCACGACACCTATGACAAGCAAGGCAACCCGATCGAGCTGTCGCCACGCAACGTGCTCAAGAAGGTCCTCAAACTCTATTCCGACCGCGGCTGGCAGCCCATCGTGGCGCCGGAAATGGAGTTCTACCTGACCAAGCGCAGCGACGACCCCGACTACCCGCTGCAACCGCCGATTGGCCGTTCCGGGCGTCCGGAAATCGGTCGTCAGTCGTTCTCGATCGAAGCGGCGAACGAATTCGACCCGCTGTTCGAAGACGTCTACGACTGGTGCGAATTGCAGGAGCTGGACCTCGATACGCTGATCCACGAAGACGGCACGGCGCAGATGGAAATCAATTTCCGTCACGGCGATGCCCTGTCCCTGGCCGACCAGATCCTGGTGTTCAAGCGCACCATGCGTGAAGCCGCGCTCAAGCATGACGTGGCGGCGACGTTCATGGCCAAGCCCATGACCGGCGAGCCGGGCAGCGCGATGCACTTGCACCAGAGCATCATCGACATCGAAACCGGCAAGAACATCTTCTCCAATGAAGACGGGACCATGAGCCAATTGTTCCTGCACCACATCGGTGGCTTGCAGAAACTGATCCCTGAGTTGTTACCGCTGTTCGCACCGAACGTGAACTCGTTCCGCCGCTTCCTGCCGGACACCTCGGCACCGGTGAACGTGGAGTGGGGCGAAGAGAACCGCACCGTGGGCCTGCGGGTTCCGGATGCCGGGCCGCAAAACCGTCGGGTGGAAAACCGCCTGCCGGGCGCTGATGCCAACCCGTACCTGGCGATTGCCGCGAGCCTGCTCTGCGGCTACATCGGCATGGTCGAGGGCCTCAACCCGAGCGCACCGGTGGTAGGTCGTGGCTATGAACGCCGCAACCTGCGCCTGCCACTGACCATCGAGGACGCGCTGGAACGCATGGAAAACAGCTCGACCATCGAGAAATACCTGGGCAAAAACTTCATCACTGGCTACGTCGCGGTCAAGCGGGCCGAGCATGAAAACTTCAAGCGCGTCATCAGTTCGTGGGAGCGTGAATTCCTGCTCTTCGCCGTCTGATACGCCGGGCGCCGTCGTTGTCGGGCGGCGCTTTCACCTGATTTTTTTTGGAGATTGGTATGACCAGCAATAATCCGCAAACCCGTGAATGGCAAACCCTGAGCAACGATCACCACCTGGCCCCGTTCAGCGACTTCAAGCAGCTGAAAGAGAAAGGCCCGCGCATCATCACAAACGCCAAGGGCGTTTATCTGTGGGACAGCGAAGGCAACAAGATCCTCGACGGCATGGCCGGCCTGTGGTGCGTCGCGATCGGTTACGGGCGTGATGAACTGGCCGACGCGGCCAGCAAGCAAATGCGCGAACTGCCTTACTACAACCTGTTCTTCCAGACCGCTCACCCGCCGGTACTGGAACTGGCCAAGGCTATCGCCGACATCGCGCCGCAAGGCATGAACCACGTGTTCTTCACCGGTTCCGGCTCCGAAGGCAACGACACCATGCTGCGTATGGTTCGCCACTACTGGGCGATCAAGGGCCAGCCGAAGAAGAAAGTCATCATCAGCCGCAAAAACGGTTATCACGGTTCCACCGTGGCCGGCGCGAGCCTCGGTGGCATGACGTACATGCACGAACAAGGCGACTTGCCGATCCCGGGCATCGTCCACATCGCGCAGCCGTACTGGTTCACCGAAGGCGGCGACATGACGCCTGAAGAGTTCGGCGTCTGGGCGGCGAATCAGCTGGAAGAGAAGATTCTGGAAATCGGCGTGGACAACGTCGGCGCCTTTATTGCCGAGCCGATCCAGGGTGCCGGCGGCGTGATCATTCCGCCTGAGACCTACTGGCCGCGCATCAAGGAAATCCTCGCCAAGTACGACATTCTGTTCGTGGCGGACGAAGTGATCTGTGGTTTCGGCCGCACCGGTGAGTGGTTCGGTACCGATTACTACGACCTCAAGCCCGACATGATGACCATCGCCAAGGGCCTGACCTCCGGCTACATCCCTATGGGTGGCCTGATCGTGCGTGACGAAGTGGTTGCCGTACTGAACGAAGGCGGCGACTTCAACCACGGTTTCACCTACTCCGGTCACCCGGTGGCGGCTGCGGTGGCGCTGGAAAACATCCGCATCCTGCGCGAAGAAAAAATTATCGAGCGCGTGCATGCTGAAACGGCACCTTATTTGCAGAAGCGTCTTCGGGAACTGAACGATCACCCGCTGGTGGGGGAAGTGCGCGGGGTCGGTCTGTTGGGGGCCATTGAACTGGTTCAGGACAAAGCCACGCGTAAACGTTACGAAGGCAAGGGTGTCGGCATGATCTGCCGCCAGTTCTGCTTCGACAACGGCCTGATCATGCGTGCCGTGGGCGACACCATGATCATTGCTCCGCCACTGGTGATTACACCGGCTGAAATCGACGAGTTGGTGACCAAGGCACGCAAGTGTCTGGACCTGACTCTGAGTGCGTTGCAGGGCTAAGTGCTAGGCTCTGAGCGGAAGTTGTTGGGGTTTGTATCGAAACAGCTACTTTCGCTCAGAGGCGTTAGAAATAAAGGCCTTTCCTTGAAAGACCCGTGTGGATATTGCCAGACTAGCCGCGGTTCCAGCTTCCCGGGTTCGGTCGCTGAACAAAGTGGTTCAAAAAAGAAAAATTTGGAGCATTACGCATGAAGGCACTAGGTAAAAAGCTTGCTGGCAAGACTCTTCTTGCCATGTCCCTGGCGGGGTTGATGGCGGGCGCGGTTCAGGCCGATGACAAAGTTCTGCACGTGTACAACTGGTCCGACTACATCGCTCCGGACACGATCGCGAACTTTGAAAAAGAGTCCGGGATCAAGGTGGTATACGACGTTTTCGACAGCAACGAAACCCTCGAAGCGAAGTTGCTGGCAGGCAAGTCCGGTTACGACATCGTCGTGCCGTCGAACAACTTCCTGGCCAAGCAAATCAAGGCCGGCGTTTACCAGAAGCTGGACAAGTCCAAGCTGCCTAACTGGAAAAACCTGAACCCTGAACTGCTCAAAGCGGTCTCGGTGAGCGACCCGGGTAACGAGCACGCCTTCCCGTACATGTGGGGTTCGATCGGTATCGGCTTCAACGCCGAGAAGGTCAAGGCGGCACTGGGCGCCGACGCACCGACCAATTCCTGGGACCTGATCTTCAAGCCTGAAAATGCGGCCAAGTTGAAGTCGTGCGGTATCAGCCTGCTGGATTCGCCAACCGAGATGATTCCGGCGGCGTTGCACTACCTGGGCCTGCCGACCGACAGCCAGAAGAAAGAAGACATCGACAAGGCTGAAGCCCTACTGTTGAAAGTCCGTCCTTCAATCGCCTACTTCCACTCCTCCAAGTACATCTCCGACCTGGCCAACGGCAACATCTGCGTCGCCGTGGGTTACTCGGGTGACGTGTATCAGGCCAAGTCCCGCGCGGCTGAAGCCGGTGACAAGGTGAAAGTCAGCTACAACATTCCGAAAGAAGGTGCCGGCAGCTTCTACGACATGGTCGCCATCCCTAAAGATGCCGAAAACGTCGAAGGCGCCTACAAGTTCATGACCTACCTGCAGAAGCCGGAAGTCATGGCTGCCATCACCAACGCCGTACGCTTCCCGAACGGTAACGCGGCTGCCACACCGTTGGTTGATAAAGACATCACCAGCGACCCGGGCGTCTACCCGCCAGCGGACGTGATGGCCAAGCTGTACGCGATTGCCGACTTGCCGGCCGCGACCCAGCGTCTGCTGACTCGCAGCTGGACCAAGATCAAATCGGGTAAATAAGACGTAAAACCCTGTAGCAGCTGCCGCAGGCTGCGTCCGACTGCGGAGCAGTTGTGCTGTTGAAAACGCGGGAAGGTCCTTCGGACCTTAACGCCGCCTTCGGCAGCTGCTACAGGTATCTGCATAAAAGTTTTGCTGGAACGGTTTTTCGAGGGTAAGTTGCGCGCCGGTTTTGTTGCCGGGCAGCCATGGCTGTCATGTAACGCGGGGCAACTTGGGCCCAACTAATTTTAGAGGACCTCCACTTGCCTATTTTTTCTTTGTTTCGCAATGCCATGCTGGTCGCAACCGGGTTGACGCTGGCCGTCAATGTCCAGGCTGCCGGCACCGTGCATGTTTATAACTGGTCGGACTACATCGGCTCTACCACCCTGGCAGACTTCCAGAAAGAGACCGGTATCAAGCCGGTTTACGACGTCTTCGATTCCAACGAAACCCTGGAAGGCAAGTTGCTGGCCGGGCGTACCGGTTACGACGTCGTTGTGCCGTCCAACCACTTCCTCGGCAAGCAGATCAAGGCGGGCGCTTTCCAGAAGCTCGACCGCTCCAAACTGACGAACTACGGCAACCTCGACCCGGTACTGCTCAAGCGCCTGGAGCAAAACGATCCGGGTAACCAGTACGCCGTGCCGTACCTGTGGGGCACCAACGGCATCGGTTACAACGTCGACAAGATCAAGGCCGTGCTGGGCGTCGACAAGATCGACTCCTGGAGCGTGCTGTTCGAGCCGGAAAACATCAAGAAACTGCACAGCTGCGGTGTAGCGTTCCTTGACTCGGCTGACGAAATGATGCCCACGGTCCTCAACTACATGGGGCTGAACGCCAACAGCACCAACCCGGAAGATTACAAAAAGGCCGAAGCCAAGTTGCTGGCCGTGCGGCCTTACGTGACGTACTTCCACTCCTCCAAATACATCACCGACCTGGCCAATGGCGATATCTGCATCGCGATCGGGTTCTCCGGCGACATGTTCCAGGCTCGCAACCGTGCGAACGAAGCCAAAAAAGGCGTGAAGATCGCCTACACGATTCCGAAAGAGGGCGGCGCGCTGTGGTTCGACATGCTGGCGATTCCAAAGGACTCGGCCAATGTCAAGGAAGCCCACGCCTTCATCAACTATTTGCTGAAACCTGAGGTGATTGCCCAGGTCAGTGATTACGTCGGCTACGCCAACCCTAACCCCGGGTCGGACAAACTGATGGAACAGTCCATTCGCACCGACGAAGCGGTTTATCCACCGCAAGCAGTCCTCGACAAGACCTACGTGTCGGTCGAGTTACCACCGAACATTCAACGTTTGATGACCCGTAGCTGGACCAAGGTCAAGACGGGTAAATAGCTTCAAGGCTCAAACTATCCAAAGTTGGCTCACCTTGAGCGAGCTGCACTCTTTTTTTCTGGGAGTTTCGTAAATGGCAGTTGCCTCCGGCGCCTATAAGAAAGCCCTCGAGGGCGACCAGTCACCTAAACAGGTGTTGGTCAAAATCGACCGGGTCACGAAGAAGTTCGACGAGACGATTGCCGTGGACGATGTGTCCCTGGAAATCAAGAAAGGCGAAATCTTCGCCTTGCTCGGCGGTTCGGGATCGGGCAAGTCCACCTTGCTGCGCATGCTCGCAGGCTTCGAACGGCCCACGGAGGGGCGCATTTACCTCGACGGCGTCGACATCACCGAGATGCCGCCGTACGAGCGACCGATCAACATGATGTTCCAGTCGTACGCCTTGTTCCCGCACATGACCGTGGCGCAGAACATCGCCTTCGGCCTCAAGCAGGACAAATTGCCGGCGGCTGAAGTCGATGCGCGCGTGGCCGACATGCTCAAGCTGGTGCAGATGAGCCAGTATGCCAAGCGCAAGCCGCATCAGTTGTCCGGTGGCCAGCGTCAGCGTGTGGCCCTGGCCCGTTCGCTGGCCAAGCGACCGAAGCTGTTGCTGCTCGATGAACCGATGGGTGCACTGGATAAAAAGCTGCGTTCGCAAATGCAGCTGGAGCTGGTCGAGATCATCGAGCGCGTCGGCGTAACCTGCGTGATGGTGACCCACGACCAGGAAGAGGCCATGACCATGGCCGAGCGCATCGCGATCATGCACCTGGGCTGGATCGCCCAGATCGGCAGCCCGATCGACATCTACGAAACCCCGACCAGCCGCCTGGTCTGCGAGTTCATCGGCAACGTCAACATCTTCGACGGTGAAGTGATCGACGACGCCGAAGGCCACGCGACTATTACCTGCAAGGACCTGGACCGGCAGATCTACGTCGGCCACGGCATCAGCACCTCGGTGCAGGATAAATCCGTGACCTACGCGATCCGTCCGGAAAAACTGCTGGTGACGCCAACCATGCCGACCTGCGAATACAACTGGTCCAGCGGCAAGGTGCACGACATCGCCTACCTGGGCGGTCATTCGGTGTTCTACGTTGAATTGCCGAGCGGCAAGATCGTCCAGTCGTTCGTCGCCAACGCCGAGCGCCGTGGCCAGCGCCCAACCTGGGGTGACCAGGTTTACGTGTACTGGGAAGACGACAGCGGCGTGGTACTTCGCTCATGAACATGCGCAAATTCAAACGCCGCCTCAATCGAATAATTCCCGGTGGCCGTCAGCTGGTCATCGGGGTTCCGTTCATCTGGCTGTTCATGTTCTTCATGTTGCCGTTCTTCATCGTCTTGAAGATCAGCTTCGCCGAAGCCGACGTGGCCATTCCGCCGTACACCGAGATCTACAATTTCGTCGACCAGAAGCTGCAGGTGCTGCTCAACCTCGGCAACTACGCGATGCTCGGCGACGACGAGTTGTACATCGCCGCTTACCTCGGCTCGTTGAAGATGGCGTTTTTAAGCACCATCCTCTGCCTGCTGATCGGTTACCCGATGGCCTACGCCATCGCCAGTGCCCGTAAAGAGCTGCAAACGGTGCTGGTGCTGCTGATCATGATGCCGACCTGGACTGCGATCCTGATCCGCGTGTATGCGTGGATGGGCATCCTCAGCAACAACGGCCTGCTCAACGGTTTCCTGATGAGCATGGGTTGGATCAACGAACCGCTGCAGATCCTCAACACCAACCTTGCGGTGTACATCGGTGTTGTTTATTCCTACCTGCCGTTCATGATCCTGCCGCTTTACGCCAACCTGGTGAAGCACGATCAGAGCCTGCTGGAAGCCGCCTCGGACCTCGGTTCGAGCACGTTCAACAGTTTCTGGAAGATCACGATTCCGCTGTCGAAAAACGGCATCATCGCCGGTTGCATGTTGGTGTTCATCCCGGTGGTGGGTGAGTTTGTGATCCCGGAACTGCTCGGCGGTCCGGAAACCCTGATGATCGGTAAAGTGCTGTGGCAAGAGTTCTTCAACAACCGTGACTGGCCGGTGGCGTCTGCCCTGGCGGTGGTGATGCTGGCGATCCTGATTGTGCCGATCATCCTGTTCAACCGTAGTCAGGCCAAAGAAATGGAGGGCAAAGAATGAAGCGCTTCAGTTTCTCCAGCCTGATGCTGGTATTCGGTTTGCTGTTTATCTACGCCCCGATGCTGATCCTGGTGATCTACTCGTTCAACGCCTCGAAACTGGTGACGGTGTGGGGCGGCTGGTCGATCAAGTGGTACGTCGGCCTGCTCGACAACACCCAACTGATGGGCTCGGTGGTGCGCTCGCTGGAAATCGCCTGCTACACGGCGGTGGCCGCGGTCGCGCTCGGTACGCTGGCGGCGTTCGTCCTGACCCGTATCACCCACTTCAAGGGTCGCACGTTATTCGGTGGCCTGGTCACCGCGCCGTTGGTGATGCCCGAAGTGATCACTGGTCTGTCGTTGTTGCTGCTGTTCGTGGCGATGGCGCAGATGATCGGTTGGCCACAGGAACGCGGCATCATCACCATCTGGATCGCCCACACGACGTTCTGTGCGGCGTATGTGGCGGTGGTGGTGTCGGCGCGCTTGCGTGAGCTGGACCTGTCCATCGAAGAAGCGGCCATGGACCTCGGTGCACGGCCGTGGAAGGTGTTCTTCCTGATCACCATCCCCATGATCGCGCCGTCGCTGGCGGCCGGCGGCATGATGTCGTTTGCCTTGTCGCTGGATGACCTGGTACTGGCGAGTTTCGTGTCGGGCCCGGGTTCGACGACCTTGCCGATGGAAGTGTTCTCGGCGGTGCGCCTGGGCGTGAAACCTGAGATCAACGCCGTGGCCAGCCTGATTCTGCTGGCGGTGTCGATCGTGACCTTCCTGGTCTGGTTCTTCAGCCGCCGCGCCGAAGAAAGCCGCAAGCGTGCGATTCAGCAAGCCATCGAAGAAGGCGCTGCCGACTCCTGGAAACAACCGGACGTACGCCGCGCCCCGGCGCCGGAAGCCGCTTAAACGCAATGCCGGGTTGACCACGCTCGTGTGGTCAACCCAACTCCCTGTGGGAGCGAGCAGGCTCGCTCCCACGATTGCTTCAGGCAACCCAGGGAGATTTGCGGATGATCTCGACAAAGTTCATCGGCTTGAACCTCGCCTCGCTATCCACCAGCACATCCGCATTCACCGTGCCGAACGTCGTGTCCGGCTTGTGCTTGAAGCCGTTGGCAAACGCACACAGGATGCACTCCTTGAACCCTTCACCCCGTGGATGCGCATGCACCACCGCCTCGCGCTGCACGGTGGAAAACCCCGCGTAGTCGATGCCCAACACATCCATTTCTACGCCAGCGGTCACCAGCGCCACGTTCGACCGCAGGTGCTGCGGCACGCCTGGTGTGGTGTGCAGCGCAATCGACAGCCAGACCTGCTCGATATCGTCATCGCTCAGCCCGTATGGCTTGAGAAACGCCTTGGCGGCATTGGCGCTGTCGACTTCAAAACGCTCGTCAGCGCTGCGATGACCTTCCACCAGACCAAGGTCATGGAACATTGCGCCGACGTACAACAGCTCCGGGTTGTAGGCCAATTGTTTGCGTTCGCCGCTCAAGGCACCGAACAGGAACACCCGGCGGGAGTGGTGATACAGCAGGTCGGATTCGACGTCGCGGATGTATTCGGTGGTGGCCTTGGCCAGTGCGCTGTCGGGGATTTTGATACCGGCAATGATGCTGCTCATGGTGATTTCCTCGTGGGGAACGCCGTGGCGGCGCTGATGGGTAAAGTCTGTGCCGCCCCCTGAAACCGGACAATCGATCCATGCCTGCGATCCTTGCCAATGAACCTGCATATCGCGCCAACCTCGCTTGTTGCACCTGGATTGGCTAAGTTTGACGGACCTGTAACAGCTGCCGAGCCTGCGAGGCTGCGTTCGGCTGCGTTCGGCTGCGCAGGCTCGGCAGCTGCTACAGGTCGTGTATTGGCTAACAATTGAGGGCGTTTTTCGCCATGAGTAAAACCGTCGCCATCGTGGTCTTCGCCGGCGTTCAGTCCCTGGACGTCACCGGTCCCATGGATGTGTTTTCTGAAGCCAATCGTTTCCTCGAACCGCCGGATCACTATCGATTGGAAGTGATCGGCGTCGAGCGCGGGGTGATGCCGTGTTCCAACGGTCTGTCGCTCAATGCGCATCGGCATTTCAGCGAAGCGCTTGAGGCGTATGACTTGCTGCTGGTGGCCGGTGGGCCGCAGTTGCCGTTCATGGAATTCGGCGCGGCGTTCGATACCTGGTTGCGAGCTGCCTGCGCGCGGGCGCAACGCTTTGGCTCGATCTGCAACGGCGCGTTCATCCTCGCCCGGGCCGGATTGCTCGAGGGGCGAACCGTGACGACTCATTGGGGCGACGCTGCCGCGCTGGCGAAGGTCTGTCCGTCGACCCAGGTCGAGGCGGATCGCTTGTACGTGCAGGATGGTGAGCTCTACACCTCGGCCGGTGTCACGGCGGGGATCGATTTGTCGTTGTACCTGCTGGCCATGGACCACGGACCTGAAGTCGCATTGAACGTGGCCAAGCGTCTGGTGGTGTTCACCCAACGCTCGGGCGGGCAATCGCAGTTCAGCCCGTTTCTCACACCCCACGCTGAACCCACCTCTGCCGTGGCGCTGGTTCAGCTCTACGTGCTGGCCAACCTTACCGGCGACCTGACCATCGCGGACCTGGCGAACGCGGCCAACATGAGCACCCGCAATTTCTCCCGGGTGTTCGCCAAGGAAGCCAGAATCACTCCGGCGGAATTCGTCGAGCGGGCGAGGGTGGATGCGGCGCGGGTGCTGCTGGAGAGCACGCATTCGCCGCTCAAGACCGTGGCCTACCAATGTGGATTCCGCGATGCCCAGCATATGCGCAGCGTGTTCAATCGCAGGCTGGGTGTGACGCCACAGCAGTTCCGGCTGAACTTTGCGGCGATGGTTTGACGGCGCCATCGCGAGCTTGCTCGCGATGGCGTCAGTCCAGACACCAAAAATCTAAGGCGCAGCCCGCGCCGGCAAAAACTTCAACGTGCTGCGCGTATTGGCCGTGATTTCTTCGTCGTTGAAATGCGCTTCGTAATACACCCCTTCGACATACGCCTCGGCCTGGTCATCGTAATGACTGTCGAACGGCACGCCGCTCTGGCCGACCGGGTTGATCGTCAGGCTGTGAGCCGGGTCGGCAAAGTCCACCAGACGCCGCGTGGACGGGCCGTAAGTCACCGGCCACGGCGCCGGGCCGATTTTGGCCGAGAGGTTGTTCGGCACTTCGTGGGTACCGGGTGCGTCGAACGGTCCGACGTTGAAGACCCGATCCAGCGGCTTCTGCACGCCCAGTGGATGACCATGGGTCAGGGTATGCGCCTTGCCCCACTGCCACTGCTTCGAATCCGCGCCGAGGGTGGTCTTGAGGTGGGCAATGCTCGCTTGCCAGGCCACCTTGACGGTGTCGGCGCGGGTTTCCTTGCCGAGGGTGTTGCGGTTGTCCCACCACGGTGAATCAGGCGTGGCAGCCAGACGCGGCAGTGCGGCATCGATCACGCGGGTCGAGAGCAAGGTCTCGAAAAAATCATTGCCCAATTCATCGTGCATCGTCGCATCAGCGAGGTTGAACAGGAACTGATTGAACAGCGTCGCACTGGTGGAATCGAGCGGGTAGTCGCCTTTCCACTGCGCCAGTTGTTCCACCAGTTTCAGTTCGGCGGGATCGCTCACCACCTCACGCAGCACCGGCAACAACGGCGTCAACAGGCGCGGACCGTAGGCGGTGGTAGTGCCCAGTTGCAGCTTCTGACTGGCGTCGATATCCCATTTCACGTTTTTGTCGCTGAGCTGGCGATTAAGCTGCTGACCGCGATCAGCCAAGTTGTAGTAACCGGGAATTTCCATGCCGGTCGGCGACAGCGGCTGGAAGTTGGCCGAGACGATGTAGCCGCGCGCCGGGTTTTCTTCCTGCGGGTTAGCGCTGAACGGGTAGAAGCCGTCCTTGTCCGGCTGATTAGTGCTGCCGTCGAGGATGAAACCGGGTTTCACCCCGGCCGCGCGCTTGGGCAGCAGTGCGGACGCCCACCAGCCGATGTCACCCTTGGCGTTGGCGTAGACGATGTTCAACCCCGGCGCCTGAACCTTGGCCGCAGCGGCGCGCGCCTTGGCCAGCGTGTCGGCGCGGTTGAGTTGATAGAAGCCGTCGAGAATCGGGTTCGGCGTTTCAAGGAACGCCCACCACATCGCCACCGGCGTCTTGCCGGCCGCCGTGCCAAGCGCATCGTTGATGATCGGGCCGTGGGGCGATTGACGCAGCGTCAGCTTGACCGCTTCCTGTCCCTTCACGACGATCTGTTGCTCGGTGGTGACCATGTCCACCCACTTGCCGCGATACCAGACCTGATTCGGGTTGTCCGGGTTGGTCTTCTCGGCGATCAGGTCCAGGTCGTCGTTCTGGAACATGGTCAGGCTCCAGCCGAAGTCCAGGTTGTGGCCGAGAAACGCAAACGGCACTAATGCCTGATGGTGGCCATACAGCTCAAAGCCCGGCGCCGAGAGTTGCGCCTCGTACCAGACCGCCGGGACCGAGAAGCGAATATGCGGGTCGCCGGCCAGCAGCGGCTTGCCGCTTTTGGTGTGGCTACCGGAAATGGCCCAGGCGTTGCTGCCCTCGAATTGCGGCAGGCCATTGTCGGCCAGTGCCTGTTCGCTCAGGCGGGCGAGGGCGTTCAGGTCTTTCCAGTCGCTGGTGGACAGTAGTGGCGCAGGCTTGGAATGCCCTTGGGCCAGGACACCTTTGGGCTGCCAGTCGAGGTCGAAGATGTTCAGGTAGTCGGCGCCCAACTGATCGCGCACGAACGTCAGCAACGGTTCGGTGCGAAACGCGGCGGCAAAGCTGTACGCCATGTAACCGGCGACGCTGATGCTGTCCTGCGCTGTGAACGGGCGCTTGTGGATGCCCAGCACGTCAAACTCTACGGGCGCTGCGTGCGTGTCCTGATATTGATTGATGCCGTCCAGATAGGCTTCCAGGGCCTTCCACGCCGGGGACTGCCGATCCAGCGCGGCGACGTAGCTGTCAGCCCGCTCGCGGATGCGCAGGCTGCGGAACAGCTTGTCAGTGTCGATCAGTTTCGGGCCGAAGATTTCGGCCAGTTCACCACGGGCCAGGCGGCGCATGGCTTCCATCTGGAACAAACGGTCCTGGGCCTGCACATAGCCGAGGGTGCGGTAGAGGTCGGTCTCGTTTTCCGCGCGGATATGCGCAATGCCGCGCTCGTCGTAGCGCACGCTCACCGAACCTTGCAGGTGCTGCAATTCCACTTGACCCTGGCGCGTCGGCTGCTTGCTGTACACATACCCGCCGACCCCGATGGCGAGCGCGACAATCAGCAAGGCAAGTATGGTCAGGACGCGTTTCATGGTGACTCCTTGTTCTTTTTGGATTGCCGCCCGTGTGGGCTGCCAACATGTAGCACAGACCTCCTGTGCCGGGCATCGCGGTCCTGCAAAAGTCAGTAATGCCTTATTTCATTTCAACGGGCCACGGGCAATAACAACCGATGGCCAGCGTATGCGTTGCATTCACTGTGCGACCTTCGCTCAGCGCTTGCAGGATGGGCTCGATAAAGCTGTTGTTCGAATTGCAGGTCAGGCCTTCGCTGTACGGGCCGAAGTAGGCCAGTTTGCCGGCGCGGTCCCAGATCGCCACGGCCGGGCTGGCAGGTATCTGTTCAGAGCCGGGCAGGACGGTAATGGTTTTCAGGCTGCTCAATGTGGTGGGGAGCTGGCCGTGACTGCCGGGTTTTTGCACGGCATAAAACTCGACGCCCTGTGGCACATAGCGCTCAACCAGTTCGCTCAGGTGTTGCTGATTGCCGACGTTGCACGGGCAGGCCGGGTCCCAGAAGTGCACCAGGCGAATGGCGCCCGGGCCGGCGAGGTCATCGGGCAGGCGCAGCGGGTCGCCGGAAAATACCGCGGTGTGTTCGCTGAACGCCCGCAAATAACGTCCTTGAAACCAGTCATACGCGGCCCACAGGACACCGGCACACACGAGGGCGAGCAGGCTGGCAAGCAGTGTGGTGCGGTAGGCCGGGCGCATGGGTTTCATCCTCGAAGGCCGGCTAGCTTGCCATGCTTGCTGCGACAGATGAATATCGCAGGCCTATAAAGTCTGTTTAACGCTCTGGAATCTTTCATGTCAGCCACGTTTGCCCCCGATCATTTGCGCGCCAGCCTGCGGCCATTGGCTGAAGGGCAGGCGCTGTCGACCGAGGCCATGGCGTATCAGCACTTTTACGGGCTGGATTTTCCAGGACGTACACTGCGAAGCGGGCTAGGGTGTTTCGAGGTCGATGGCTATCAGTTGGTCAGTCAGTTCTGGTGGCCGGAGCGGGCGAAGGCGACGCTGTTCCTGTTCCACGGTTTCTACGATCACACCGGGCTCTACCGTCATGTGATCGAGTGGGCGCTGGATCAGGGTTTTGCCGTGATTGCCTGCGACTTGCCGGGGCACGGTCTGTCCAGCGGCGAGCGGGCGAGCATCAAGGAATTCGCCGAGTATCAGGACACGCTGCAAGGGTTGTTCGCCGAGGCGTTGTCCATTGACCTGCCGCAGCCCTGGCACCTGTGCGGGCAGAGCACGGGCGGCGCAATCGTGATCGATCATGTGCTCAACCACGGCGCGAACAGCCCGGCTCAAGGTCAGGTAATCCTGTTGTCACCCCTGGTCCGGCCGCGTGCCTGGGGGTGGTCAAAGCTCAGCTATTACCTGCTCAAACCGTTCGTCAAAGCCATCGCCCGACGCTTCAGCGAGAACTCCAATGACCCTGATTTCCTGCCATTCCTGCAGGCCGATCCGTTGCAGCCGTTGCGTCTGCCGACAGCGTGGGTCGGGGCATTGGCGCGCTGGATCAAGCGAATCGAAGCTGCACCGAACAGCCCGCGCCGGCCGCTGATCGTGCAGGGGCAGGCGGACATGACGGTGGATTGGGAGCATAACCTTGGGGTATTGAAGGCCAAGTTCGATCGGCCTCAGGTGTTGATGTTGCCGGAGGCGCGGCATCATCTGGCGAATGAAACGTTGGTGATGCGGGAGGAGTATTTCGGGTTTTTGAGCAAGCGGATCAAAGGCCGGAATCTATAGCGATTTCCCAGGCACCGAAGTTTACTGGGTAAGGTTCGAAGTACTTTGCCCCACCGCCAACCCCGCCCGAATCGCCGCCAGCGCCGCCTGGTAATACGCCTGGCCTTCAGTGGACTCGGCAAACGTGGCGAACTCTTCCAGTTCGTTATCCGACAGGTCGCGGTAGACATACAGCAGCGTGTTGTTCAGGTCGCTGCCGATCTGGTCCATCAAACGCAGGCGCTGGCCGTTCAAGATCCCTTGCGACTGTCCACTGCCGAGCAACCCGGGGATCATCGAACTCAGGCTGTCAGCCGCGACACCGGCAATCGCCAGGCTGACCTCAGCACCCGCCTCGCGAGCGGGCAGGGCCTGGGCCAGGTGGCCGATGATCAGTTGACGGCTGTCACTGGCCTGCATCTTCGGCAGGCCCTTGGCGTTTTTCGCCAGTTGGTCGCGACGGGTGGCCAGCAACTCGGCGGCCACGACTTTTTTGCCCAATGGCGACTGGAAGAAGGTCAGTGCCGGTTTTGGATCGGCAAGGCTTTTGCGAAGTTGTGCTTCGGCACGTTGATCGACCGATTGCGGGGCAAAACGCTGATTGCTGTTGTTGACCAGTGCCTGAAACACCGCCGGTGGCAGGCTGCTTTCGTAGCGTTGTTGCGCGGCTGTGAGGGCGTCGTTGAAATGTGCGCGTTGGTCTGGCCAGCCGGCGACTTTATACAACTGGTCGTGGCCGTCTGCCCAAGCGGGCAAAACACAGAGCATCAACAGTGAAAAAAGCAACCGGCGCATAGGGACTCCTGTCAGCAGGCGACTATTCTCCGTGTGGCATCCGTACTTGTCGAGAATTCGTATCAACCCGCTGCGTGGCTCTGTCGGATTTTCAGGCACAGGAATACTATGCGCGGCATGCAAATACCCTCTGATCACCCGCTGCTGTTACGTATCGTTGACGACCTGGCTGCAAACGGCTGGTCGCAACAGAACATTTTCCTGCCTGAGGATCTGACCCGGGCGCTGGCGGCTGAGTGCCGTAAACGTGCAGCCGAGGGTGAACTGGCCCCGGCAGCGGTAGGCCGAGGGCCGTCATCGGAGGTTCGCGAAGGGATTCGTGGCGACCATATCCAGTGGATCGATCCCGGCCAGGCCGAGGCGTGCGACAGCTATCTGGCGTTGATGGACAGCCTGCGCGAAGCGATGAATCGCGGTTTGTTTCTGGGCCTGGAAGATTTCGAAAGCCATTTCGCGCTGTACCCGCCGGGCGCGTTTTACCTCCGGCACGTCGACCGTTTCCGCGATGACGACCGGCGCATGGTCTCGGCCGTGGTGTACCTCAATGACGGTTGGCTGCCCGAGCACGGCGGACAGTTGCGCATGTATCTGGAGGAAGACCGGGCCTACGATGTGGAACCTGTCGGCGGATGCCTGGTGGTGTTTCTGTCGGGCGAAGTCCCCCACGAAGTCCTGCCCGCGACCCGGGATCGCCTGTCGTTGACCGGCTGGTTCCGACGCCGGGGTAACGAGCCGTTCTGATCATGCAAAAGATTCTGGTAAGCCGTTGCCTGCTGGGCCACCGCGTACGCTACGACGGCGGGGCGAGCGGGCCATTCGATCAGCTCCAGCAGTGGCTGGACGAAGGCCGGGTCATCCCGTTGTGCCCCGAAGTGGCTGGCGGTTTGCCGACACCCAGGGCCGCAGCGGAAATTCCTGGCGGGCAGGGCGCGCACGTGCTGGATGGCCACGCCAGCGTGATCACCAGCGACGGCGAGGATGTCAGTGCGCAGTTTCTGTCGGGGGCTTATCAGGCGCTGGAACTGGTGCAAAAGCACGGTATCCGCATTGCCGTGCTCAAGGCCAATAGCCCGTCATGCGGGAATTTAATCACGTATGACGGAAGCTTCAGCGGTGTGAAGGTGGCAGGTGAGGGTGTGACGGCGGCGTTGCTCAAACGTAATGGAGTGCTTGTCTTTAGCGAGTTGGAGTTAGCGCAGGCGGCGCACTCATTGAGTTCACTCGACTAACGACCCACCCAAAACCAATGTGGGAGCAGGCTCGCTCCCACAGGTTTATTCGTTCAATCTGAATTCAGGGTTTCGGCGCCACGCTCGCATCCGCGCCCAACCACTTCTTCTCCAGCGCCGCCATCCGGCCATCGTCCTTGATCCGCTGCAACGCATTCTCCAGGCTGGCATGAAACGCCGGGTTGCCCTTCTGAAACGGAATCGCCAGATCCACCGGCGGATTGGCCTTGGGCTTCTCTTCGGCAAACGACTGCGTCAGCAACATCGAGCGCGGCTCTTCTTTCTGCGCGATCAATTGCGCATTGGTTTGAAGGTAAGGTTCGCTGAAATCGAAACGATCCTTCAGATCCGGGGTCATTGCTATGTGGTTGATGGCGACGTCGTACTTGCCGCTTTCTACGCCGGTCAACAGATCGCCCGAATCGGTCACGACGAAGTCGGGGCGGACATCGAGTTCGTCGGCCAGCAGTTGGCCCAGCTCGACTTCGAACCCGCTGAGCTTGCCTTCATCCTTGAAATTGAAGGGCGGTGTATTAGCCTCAAGAGCAATACGCAGTTCGCCACGGTCGTTGATGTCGTCAATCAGTTCGGCATGAGCCAAAGGGCTCAAAAGGGGTAGCAGACAGATCAGGCCAGGCAGAAAGCGCATGGTCACTCCTTTGAATTCATTATCGCGATGCTCTGGTTCAGGCTCGCTTTGCTATGGTTGTCGAGTGCCTTCGACAACGATTGACCATGAAGTTGTCATGGTCACGCGGATTTTACGAAAAAACTGGAGAAGAGAATGAAAACGTTTATGTCTCGTGCGGCTATGGCTGGCCTGCTGATGGGTGTTTCGGTACTGGCCAGTGCTGCCACGCCGGCGCCTAAAGGTGCCGAAGTGTCCATCGTCTCTCCTGAGGACGGTGGGACTGTCCCGCAAACTTTCAAGGTTAAATTCGCTGTCGAGAACGTTTCGCTGGCGCCGGCGGGTGACGAGACCAAGAATACCGGTCACCACCACCTGCTGATCGATGCCAAGGAGGTCATTCCTGCGGGGTCGGTGATTCCGGCGGACGCCAATCATGTGCATTTCGGCAAGGCGCAGACCGAAACCGAGCTCACGCTGACTCCCGGCAAGCACACCTTGCAACTGGAGCTGGGTGACAAAGGCCACATGGCTTTCGATCCACCGATCGTGTCGAAAAAAATCACCGTCAACGTCAAATAAAAAAGGGAGCCCTCAGGGGCTCCCTTTTTTACAGCTGCACGCGTCAAGCCATAAGCTTCAAGTTAAATCAAAAGCGAACTCAACTTGCCGCTTGAAGCCGCTTTTAAAACAACACGCGGCAACGAATGGTGCCGTTGATGTGCTGCAACTTCTCCTGGGCGATTTCCGAGTAGTCGGCGTCGACGTCGATCACGACGTAGCCGACTTTCTCGTTGGTCTGCAGGAACTGACCGGAGATGTTGATGCCGTTTTCGGCGAACACCTTGTTGATCTCGCTCATCACACCCGGAATGTTCTCGTGGATGTGCAGCAGACGGTGCTTGCCAGGGTGAGCCGGCAGGGCCACTTCCGGGAAGTTCACCGACGATACGGACGTACCGTTGTCGCTGTACTTGACCAGTTTTTCTGCCACTTCCAGACCGATGTTGGCTTGCGCTTCAGCGGTGGAGCCACCGATGTGCGGGGTCAGGATCACGTTGTCCAGGCCACGCAGCGGGCTTTCGAACTCTTCGTCGTTGGAGCGTGGCTCCACCGGGAACACGTCGATGGCCGCGCCGATCAGGTGCTTGTCCTTGATCGCGTCCGCCAGGGCGTCCAGTTCGACCACGGTGCCGCGAGCGGCGTTGATCAGGATGCCGCCCTTTTTGATGGCGCGGATTTCCTTCTCGCCGATCATCCACTGGGTCGCAGCGGTTTCCGGAACGTGCAGGGTGACGATGTCGGACATGCCCAGCAGCTCGTGCAGGTTGCCGACCTGAGTAGCGTTACCCAGTGGCAGCTTGGTCACGGTGTCGTAGAAGTACACCTGCATGCCCAGGCCTTCAGCCAGGACCGACAGTTGCGTACCGATCGAGCCGTAACCGACGATGCCCAGCTTCTTGCCGCGGATCTCAAAGGAGTTGGCCGCGCTTTTGATCCAGCCGCCACGGTGGCAGGAAGCGTTTTTCTCAGGGATGCCGCGCAGCAGCAGGATCGCTTCGGCCAGCACCAGCTCGGCGACGGAGCGGGTGTTGGAGTACGGTGCGTTGAACACCGCAATCCCGCGTTCGCGTGCTGCGTTCAGGTCAACCTGGTTGGTGCCGATGCAGAAACAGCCGACCGCGACCAGCTTCTTCGCGTGATCGAAGATCTCTTCGGTCAGTTGAGTGCGGGAGCGAATGCCGATGAAGTGCGCATCCGCGATCTTTTCCTTCAGCTGGGCTTCCGGCAGAGAACCCGTGAGGTACTCGATGCTGGTGTAGCCCGCCGACTTGAGAACGTCGACAGCCGATTGGTGGACGCCTTCGAGAAGAAGGAACTTGATCTTGCTCTTATCGAGAGAAGTCTTGCTCATCTGCGTAAACCTGTATCCCGGAGAAAAATGGCAGGAAATAGCCAGCAGACGCTGACCCGGACGGCAGGAAAGCCGTCGCCGCAGATTGGCCGTTGGGCACTATGCTGCGGGGTCGGTATGCTAGCATACGCACCCCGCTAAACACTCATTCCTGCGACGTGAAGCGTTCTCAGGATGACCATGAATTGTTCGAGAGTTCTGTCGATGACCAATCCTGCGCTGATTGATGAGCTGAAGACCCTGGTTGAGCCTGGCAAGGTGCTGACCGATGCCGACTCCCTGAATGCTTACGGTAAGGATTGGACCAAGCATTTTGCTCCGGCCCCGACCGCCATCGTGTTTCCCAAGACCACCGAACAGGTGCAGGCCATTGTCCGTTGGGCCAATGAACGCAAGGTGGCGCTGGTGCCGTCCGGTGGACGTACCGGGCTTTCCGCCGCAGCGGTGGCAGCCAATGGCGAAGTGGTTGTGTCGTTCGACTACATGAACCAGATTCTCGATGTGAACCTCACTGATCGCACTGCCGTTTGTCAGCCAGGCGTCGTGACCGAGCATTTGCAGAATGTCGCGGAAGAAAAAGGCCTGTACTACCCGGTGGATTTTGCTTCGGCAGGTTCCAGCCAGATTGGCGGCAATATCGGCACCAATGCCGGCGGGATCAAGGTTATTCGCTACGGCATGACCCGTAACTGGGTTGCCGGCATGAAAGTCGTGACCGGCAAGGGTGACGTGCTGGAACTGAACCGCGACCTGATCAAGAACGCCACCGGTTACGACCTGCGTCAGCTGTTCATCGGCGCCGAAGGCACCCTCGGGTTTGTGGTCGAAGCGACCATGCGTCTGGATCGTGCACCGAAAAACCTCACCGCGATGGTCCTCGGCACCACCGATTTCGACTCGATCATGCCGGTATTGCACGCGTTCCAGAGCAAACTCGACCTGACCGCCTTCGAATTCTTCTCCGACAAAGCTTTGGCCAAAGTCATGGCCCGCGGCGACGTCCCGGCGCCGTTCGAAACCGATTGCCCGTTCTACGCATTGCTGGAATTCGAAGCGACCACCGAAGAAGTGGCCAACCACGCGCTGGAAACCTTCGAACACTGCGTGGAGCAGGGCTGGGTGCTGGACGGCGTGATGAGCCAGAGCGAAACCCAGCTGCAGAATCTCTGGAAGCTGCGCGAATACATCTCCGAAACCATTTCCCACTGGACGCCGTACAAGAACGACATTTCGGTCACCGTGTCGAAAGTGCCGGCGTTCCTCAAGGAAATCGACGCGATCGTCGGCGAACACTACCCGGACTTCGAAATCGTCTGGTTCGGCCACATCGGCGACGGCAACCTGCACTTGAACATCCTCAAGCCGGAGAACCTGAGCAAGGACGAGTTCTTCGCCAAGTGCGCGACCGTCAACAAGTGGGTGTTCGAAACTGTCGAGAAGTACAACGGTTCGATTTCCGCCGAGCACGGCGTGGGCATGACCAAGCGTGATTACTTGACCTACAGCCGTTCGCCGGTCGAGATCGAGTACATGAAAGCGGTTAAAGCGGTGTTCGACCCGAACGGCATCATGAACCCGGGCAAGATCTTCGCTGTTTGATTTTCGAACGTTAAGAGCACGAATCAGGAGTCGGTAATGAGCTATCAGCACCAGTATGTCGACGGTACGCGTATTCATTTCCCGCTGGGGAAAGTGGTGTGCATCGGCCGTAACTACGCCGAACACGCCAAGGAACTGGATAACCCGGTGCCTACCGAGCCGCTGCTGTTCATAAAGCCGGGCAGTTGCGTAGTGCCGCTGGAAGGTGGTTTTGCCATTCCGACCGAGCGCGGTTCGGTGCACTACGAAGCGGAAATTGCTGTGTTGATCGGCAAGCCGTTGTCGACCAAGCCGAGCCGCGAAGAAGTGCTGGACGCCATCTCCGGTTTCGCCCCGGCGCTGGACCTGACGCTGCGCGACAAGCAGGCCGAGCTGAAATCCAAGGGCCTGCCGTGGGAAATCGCCAAGTCGTTCGACGGCGCGGCGGTGATCGCGCCGTTCGTGTCTGGTAGCACCTTTGCCGACCTGACCGATATCGGCATTCGCCTGACCATCAACGGCGAAGTGCGCCAGGATGGCAACAGCAGCGCGATGCTCAACCCGATCGTGCCGATGATCCAGCACATGGCCGGCTGCTTCTCGCTGCAGGCCGGTGACGTGATCCTGACCGGCACGCCGGTGGGCGTTGGTCCGCTGAATGTCGGCGATGAGATTGTTCTGGAGTTGCCTGGCGCCAGTAGCTTCACCAGCAGCGTGCGCTGACCCGAACACCGCAAAAACCTTGTAGGAGCCGAGCTTGCTCGCGATGGCGTCAGCACATTCACCTGGATGTTGAATGAACGTCCGCTATCGCGAGCAAGCTTGGCTCCTGCAAGGGTTTAGTGGTTGCCCATAGTAGGACAATCCCGCCATTTCCCGTTTTTTTCACATTTCGTCTGGATAATTCCGGGGGCTTGCGGCGTCTGAGCCGGCCCCAATTGTGCTATTACCCCTAGCCTGAATTTCTGGAACGCATCCCTCAATGGCCACCCCCCCGCTGTCGACTCTCAAAACAACCCGCCGCTCGCGCTTCGTGCTGCCTTGGTACGCCTGGCTGTTGCTGGTGGCGGTCATTGCGTACGGCGTTGCCTTTGCGATGCATTGGGATAATCGCGGCATGCTCTGGGTGAAAGAGCAATTCACAAGCCCGGCCGAGCGTCAGGCCAGTATCTGGCTCGCGGACTACCGGGCAGTGATCGATGCCAAGGTATTGCCGGGCATGGAAAAGGACGAAGCCTCGGACCTCGCTTACGATCCTCAGACCAAAACGCTGTTTTCGGTCATGGGCAAGAACCCGTTCCTGGTCGAGCTGAATCTTCAAGGCGATGTGCTGCGCAAAATGCCGCTGGTGGGCTGGAGCAACCCGGAAGGCGTCACCGTGCTGGGCAACGGCCTGCTGGCGATTGTCGATGAGCGCGAACACCTGATCAGCGTCGTCAAGGTCGATGCCAGCACCCGTGAATTGAACATCGCCGACTTTACGAAGTACGACCTCGGGCCTTCGAAAGACCAGAACAAGGCTTTTGAAGGGGTTACCTGGGATTCGCAAAACCAGCAGCTGCTGCTGGGCGAAGAGCGTCCACCGGCCTTGTTTGCCTGGAAAGGTGACGGCCGGGTCCTGACCGGTGACAAGCTGAAGCTGGCCAGTCATGCGCTGGACATGCGCAACCTGTCGGCGCTGGCCATTGATCCGCGCACGGGCCACATGCTGGTGCTGTCTGCCGACTCGCACTTGTTGATGGAGCTGGACAAAAAGGGTGAGCAAGTCAGCTTCATCGCCCTGTTGGGCGGCTTCAACGGCCTGAAGAACACCATTCCCCGGGCCGAAGGCGTGACCATGGACGAAGCGGGCAACGTGTACATGGTCAGTGAACCCAACCTGTTCTACCGCTTCGAAAAGCAGAAATAGTCGCCACACACTGTGGTTGTGGTCGCAAGCCACTGGCCATTAAGCTTGAATTCATACGGGCGTGATATTTCATCCGCCCGTTTTGTTTTCGAGCTCGCCTGAATGCGTCGACTTGCCCGTCCCAAATCCCTCGTTTTGATCCTGTCAGTGATTGCGCTGATCGCACTGGTTGCGGTTGGCCAATACATGCGCCTGTTCGAGCGTGCCTGGTTCAACCTGCACACGCTTTGGCAGCCGCAGAGCAGCGTATCCATCGGCCTGGATCAATATCGGGTCGACATTGAGGCACGGGTGATCGACGGGTTGGACGATAACGTCTCCGCGCTGACGTTCGATCCGGTGCGCAAAAGCCTGTTCACAGTCACCAATAAAAATTCCGAGCTGATCGAGTTATCCCTTGAGGGCAAGATCCTGCGGCGGGTGGCCTTGATTGGTTTCGGTGATCCGGAGGCGGTGGAGTTCATCAGCGCCGACACCTACGTCATCACCGATGAGAGCCAGCAACGGCTGATCAAGATTCACCTGGAACCGGACACGACGTTCCTTGACGGGGCGGATGCCGAGCAGATGGTTCTCGGCGTGCACATGGGCAGTAACAAGGGATTTGAAGGGCTGGCTTACGATTCGGTGGGCAAACGGTTGTTCGTCGCCAAGGAACGCGACCCGATGCTGATCTACGAAGTGCAGGGCTTCCCGCATTACAACCCGGAGAAATCCTACGCCGTGCACGTGGTGAACAACCCCAAGCGCGATGCCGGGATGTTTGTGCGAGACCTGTCGAGCCTGCAATACGACGAACGCAGCGGCCATTTGCTGGCGCTGTCCGACGAGTCGCGGCTGATTATTGAACTGGATGTGGACGGTCGACCGCTGAGTACAATGTCACTGAACAAGGGGCGCCAAGGCCTGCAAAGGACCGTGCCGCAAGCGGAAGGCATCGCCATGGACGACGACGGCACGATGTACCTCGTCAGCGAGCCGAATCTGTTCTACGCCTTCAAAAAACCCGCACAACCCTAACCCCCCCCAAAAAAAACCACTGGGGGAGCCGGGGCTTGCCCGCGATGAGGTCGTGTCAGTCGATAAATATGTGACTGATATACCGCCATCGCGGGCAAACCCGGCTCCCACAGGTTTGCGTTGCGGCGGGCTTACTCGGCGCGCAGGGTTTTCACGCCTTCGCTGGTGCCCAGCAACAACAGGTCCGCCGGACGCGCCGCGAACAGGCCATTGGTGACCACGCCAACAATCGCGTTGATCTGGCGTTCCAGTTCAACCGGATTGGTGATCTGCATGTTGAACACGTCGAGGATGATGTTGCCGTTGTCGGTCAGCACGCCTTCGCGGTAAACCGGGTCGCCGCCCAGTTTCACCAGCTCGCGGGCTACGTGGCTGCGGGCCATCGGGATCACTTCGACTGGCAGCGGGAACTCACCGAGCACCGGCACCAGTTTGCTTGCGTCGGCGATGCAGATGAAAGTCTTGGCCACGGCCGCGACAATCTTCTCGCGGGTCAGGGCAGCGCCACCGCCCTTGATCAGGTTCAGGTGCGCGTCGCTTTCATCGGCGCCGTCGACGTAGAACTCCAGGTCGCTGACCGTGTTTAGCTCATACACCGGAATGCCGTGGCCTTTAAGGCGGGCGGCAGTGGCTTCGGAGCTGGCGACCGCGCCGTCGAACGCACCTTTGTGCTTGGCCAGGGCGTCGATGAAGCAGTTGGCGGTGGAGCCGGTGCCGACCCCGACGATGCTCTTGTCGTCGAGTTTCGGGAGGATGAAGTCGACGGCGGCCTGGGCCACTGCCTGTTTGAGTTGATCCTGGGTCATGCGGGCTCCGAAAGCGGGCAAGGGGAAACGGAAAGGCCGGCATTATAGCCCCATGCGGGGGTAAAACCTCTTGATTCGTGTGGTCGCCCGGCCGAAAGCCGGGTTAGACTCCGAGGGTCTGTTGACGTCTGGTGGTGGGCCGCGTTGTGCGCCAATTTTGCGCAGGGCTGCGTTGCTCGGAACTTATTTGGAACAACCAAACTGCGTTCCTCGCGCCTTGCCCTGCGCAAAATTGGCCTCCGTCGCGGCCCGCCACCAAACGTCAACAGACCCTAACCCTGCCCAACCCGCTCAGTGATGCTTTCCGATGCTCGAACAGTACGTCAAAAAGATCCTCACCTCGCGCGTTTATGACGTTGCCGTAGAAACCCCATTGCAGACTGCCCGCCAGCTCTCCGAGCGGCTGGGCAACAGTGTCTGGCTCAAGCGCGAAGACTTGCAGCCGGTGTTCTCGTTCAAGATTCGCGGCGCTTACAACAAACTGACCCAGTTGACCGATGAAGAACGTGCTCGCGGCGTGGTGACGGCGTCGGCGGGCAATCATGCACAAGGCCTGGCCCTGGCGGCGAAAGTGTTGGGCGTGAAAGCCACCATCGTCATGCCCAAGACCACCCCGGAAATCAAAGTCGAAGGCGTGCGTTCGCGCGGCGGTAACGTGGTGCTGCACGGGGATTCGTTCCCGGAAGCCCTGGCCTACTCGCTGAAACTGGTCGACGAAAAAGGCTACGTCTACATCCACCCGTACGACGATCCCCACACCATTGCCGGGCAGGGCACCGTGGCGATGGAGATTCTGCGCCAGCACCCTGGCCGTCTCGATGCTATTTTCGTTCCGGTCGGTGGCGGCGGCCTGATCGCCGGCATCGCGGCGTACGTGAAATACCTGCGCCCGGAAATCAAGATCATCGGTGTCGAGCCGGACGACTCCAATTGCCTGCAAGCGGCGATGGCGGCTGGTGAGCGCGTGGTCTTGCCGACCGTGGGCATCTTCGCCGACGGCGTGGCGGTGGCGCAGATCGGCCAGCACACCTTCGACATCTGCAAAGACTATGTCGATGACGTGATCACGGTCAGCACCGACGAAATCTGCGCGGCGATCAAGGATATCTACGACGATACCCGCTCGATCACTGAACCGGCCGGCGCACTGGGCGTGGCAGGGATCAAGAAATACGTCGAACAGTATGGTGTCACCGGCCACACCTTCGTGGCCATCGACTCCGGCGCCAACGTCAACTTCGACCGTTTGCGCCATGTCGCCGAACGCGCCGAGCTGGGCGAGGGCCGTGAAGCGATCATCGCTGTGACCATCCCCGAGAAACCGGGCAGCTTCAAGGCGTTCTGCGAAGCCATCGGCAAGCGCCAGATCACCGAATTCAACTACCGCTACAACACCGGTAGCGAAGCGCACATCTTTGTGGGCGTGCAGACGCACCCGGAAACCGATCCGCGCAGTGCGCTGCTGGCGAGCCTGACCGAGCAAGGCTTCCCGGTGCTGGACCTGACCGACAACGAACTCGCCAAACTGCACATCCGCCACATGGTCGGCGGTCGTGCGGCCCACGTGGTCGATGAAGTGATCCTGCGCTTCGAATTCCCGGAGCGTCCGGGTGCGCTGTTCAACTTCCTCAACAAGCTGGGCGGGCGCTGGAACATCTCGATGTTCCACTACCGCAACCACGGTGCGGCGGATGGTCGTGTGGTTGCCGGCCTGCAAGTGCCTCATGACGAACGTCATCTGGTGCCGGCTGCGCTGGAAGAAATCGGTTACCCGTACTGGGACGAAAGCGATAACCCGGCCTATAAGCTGTTTCTGGGCTGAGCGGCTACGCTGATGGGCAGGTCATAAGGAAATCGGACAATGGAAACGTTAGCTGCCCTGAAAATGGCGCACATGGTTGCAACGGCGGTGTTGCTGATCAGCGCGCTGGGCCTGGGGATCTGGGTTTTTATCGCGCGGCGCAAAGGTGACGCGACGGCCGGCAGTCGCACCCTGCAACGGCCACGGGTGTTCATCTGGTTGTTGATGGGCCTGGCGCTGTTGAGCATGCCGTTCACCGGCTGGGGGATGGTGCATCTGGTGGGCTGGCCGTTGGGGCAGACGTGGTTATTGGCGTCGAGTGTGCTTTACACCGTGGCGGCGTTGGCGTGGTTTTGGCTGTTGGTGCGGCTTAACAAGCTGCGCAAGACGCCGGGAGGAGTGGGGCGATTTACCTTTGCCTTGGCGTTGTTCAGTTTTGTCTGCTTTGTCGCCATTGCGGGGTTGATGGGTGCCAAGCCTGTTTAGCGGGGAATCTGTGGCAGCTGCCGAGGTACGAGGCTTCGATGGGCTGTGAAGCGGCCCCATGCGCGGTTCTGTGGGCCGCAATGCAACCTCGTACCTCGACAGCTGCTACAGGCGATATCAGCCGCGCAGACTAATCACCGGCCATCCACGCTTCTCGGCCTCGGCGCGCAAATTCGGATCCGGATCCACCGCGACCGGATTCGTTACCTGCTCCAGCAACGATAAATCATTCATCGAGTCGCTATAGAAATAGCTGTCTTCCAACGAATGCCCGGTTTCTTCCAGCCAACGAGTCAACCGCGTCACCTTGCCTTCGCGAAAGCACGGCACATCGGTGCTGCGCCCGGTATAACGGCCATCGACCATCTCGCACTCGGTTGCGATCAGGGTTTCAACCCCCAGGCGCTGGGCGATCGGCCCGGTCACGAAACGGTTGGTCGCGGTGATGATCACCAGTTTGTCGCCAGCATCGCGATGCTTGGCCAACAAGTCGAGGGCCTGCGGCAGCACGATCGGCTCGATGCAATCGCGCATGTAATCGAGGTGCCATTGATCCAGCGTGGCCATTTCGGTGCGCCCGAGCACTTCCAGGCAGAAATTCAGGTAAGCATCGTTATCCAGCTTGCCAGCCAGGTAATCCTGA
This sequence comes from Pseudomonas sp. 3296, assembly GCF_031456615.1. Taxonomy (NCBI): domain Bacteria; kingdom Pseudomonadati; phylum Pseudomonadota; class Gammaproteobacteria; order Pseudomonadales; family Pseudomonadaceae; genus Pseudomonas; species Pseudomonas sp. 3296. The sequence continues at coordinate 304,946 of NZ_JAVDUY010000002.1, read as the reverse complement.
TAGAACTCGTCGTTGCGTGCCTTGTAGGCGACGGCGTCGAGAAAGCCGCGCTCGCACAGGTAATCGCCCCAGGCGTGGTCACTGTCGCCGCCCAGCAGGGTGTTGTCCAAGTCGAATAAAGCCAGACGCATTGCAGTTACTCGCTGAAAAGTCTGTAGAAAGGCGACCAGAATACGGACTTTTCACAAGAGTGCACATAAGGTCGGTCGGCGCGTTGCTGCTTTCACAACCTTTGTGGAACAATGCGGCGACATGCGTTTGCGAGGTTGTTGCCGTGATCGACCCCGATGGTTTCCGCCCCAATGTCGGGATCATTCTCACGAATGATGCCGGACAGGTGCTATGGGCTCGCCGTATCAATCAAGATGCCTGGCAGTTTCCTCAGGGCGGAATCAACCCCCAGGAGACGCCGGAAGACGCCTTGTACCGCGAGTTGAACGAAGAAGTGGGTCTTGAGCGCGAAGATGTTGAAATTCTCGCCTGCACCCGGGGCTGGTTGCGCTATCGTTTGCCGCAACGTCTGGTCCGTACCCACAGCCAACCGCTGTGCATCGGCCAGAAACAGAAGTGGTTTCTCCTGCGCCTGATCTCCAACGAGCAGCGGGTGCGGATGGATTTGACCGGTAAACCGGAATTCGATGGCTGGCGCTGGGTCAGCTATTGGTATCCGTTGGGCCAGGTGGTGACATTCAAGCGCGAGGTGTATCGACGCGCTCTCAAAGAGCTTGCCCCGCGCCTTTTAACGCGCGACTGACGACGGAGTTCGACCCCGAGCCATGCTCAATACGCTGCGCAAGATCGTCCAGGAAGTTAACTCCGCCAAGGATCTCAAGGCGGCGTTGGGCATTATTGTATTGCGCGTCAAAGAGGCCATGGGCAGCCAGGTCTGCTCGGTCTATCTGCTTGACCCCGAGACCAACCGCTTCGTGCTGATGGCGACCGAGGGCTTGAACAAGCGCTCGATCGGCAAAGTCAGCATGGCGCCCAACGAAGGTCTGGTCGGCCTGGTCGGCACGCGTGAAGAACCGCTGAACCTTGAAAATGCCGCGGATCACCCGCGCTACCGCTACTTCGCCGAGACCGGTGAAGAGCGCTACGCCTCCTTCCTCGGGGCGCCGATCATTCACCACCGCCGCGTCGTCGGCGTGTTGGTCATCCAGCAAAAAGAACGCCGCCAGTTCGATGAAGGTGAAGAAGCCTTTCTCGTGACCATGAGCGCGCAGCTTGCCGGCGTTATTGCTCACGCCGAGGCCACCGGTTCGATCCGCGGCCTGGGCCGTCAGGGCAAAGGCATCCAGGAAGCCAAGTTCGTCGGTGTGCCGGGTTCACCGGGTGCAGCGGTCGGTACGGCGGTGGTTATGTTGCCTCCGGCCGATCTGGACGTGGTGCCGGACAAGACCATCACCGACATCGACGCTGAACTGGCGTTGTTCAAGACGGCCATCGAAGGCGTGCGCGCCGACATGCGCGCGTTGTCCGCCAAATTGGCCTCGCAACTGCGCCCCGAAGAACGGGCCTTGTTCGACGTCTACCTGATGATGCTCGCCGACGAGGCGCTGGGCAGCGAAGTGACGACGGTGATCAAGACCGGCCAGTGGGCCCAGGGTGCGTTGCGCCAAGTGGTCACTGAACACGTCAACCGTTTCGAATTGATGGACGACGCCTATCTGCGTGAGCGCGCCTCGGACGTCAAGGACCTTGGCCGGCGTTTGCTGGCGTATCTGCAGGAAGAGCGTCAGCAGAATCTGGTCTACCCGGAAAAAACCATTCTGGTCAGCGAAGAACTGACGCCGGCGATGCTCGGCGAGGTACCGGAAGGCACGCTGGTCGGTCTGGTCTCGGTCCTCGGTTCAGGCAACTCCCACGTCGCGATCCTGGCCCGGGCAATGGGCATCCCGACGGTGATGGGCCTGGTCGACCTGCCCTATGCCAAGGTCGACGGCATCGAATTGATCGTCGATGGTAATCGCGGCGAGGTCTACACCAACCCTAGCGACGTGCTACGCAAGCAGTTCGCCGAAGTGGTGGAAGAAGAGAAACAGCTGGCACTCGGTCTCGACTCCCTGCGCGACTTGCCGTGCGTGACCCTCGACGGTCACCGCATGCCGCTGTGGGTCAACACCGGCCTGCTGGCGGACGTGGCGCGGGCGCAGAAGCGTGGCGCTGAAGGCGTGGGCCTGTACCGCACCGAAGTGCCGTTCATGATCAACCAGAGGTTTCCGAGCGAAAAGGAGCAGCTGGCGATCTACCGCGAGCAGCTCGCCGCGTTCCATCCGCAACCGGTCACCATGCGCAGCCTGGACATTGGCGGCGACAAGGCGTTGTCGTACTTCCCGATCAAGGAGGACAACCCGTTCCTCGGCTGGCGCGGGATTCGCGTCACCCTCGATCACCCGGAAATCTTCCTGGTGCAGACCCGCGCCATGCTCAAGGCCAGCGAAGGCTTGAACAACCTGCGGATTCTGCTGCCGATGATCTCCGGCACCCACGAACTCGAAGAAGCCCTGCACCTGATTCACCGGGCCTGGGGCGAAGTCCGCGACGAAGGCACCGATGTGCCGATGCCGCCGATTGGCGTAATGATCGAGATTCCGGCGGCGGTTTATCAGACCAAGGAACTGGCGCGGCAAGTGGACTTCCTGTCGGTCGGCTCCAACGACCTGACTCAGTACCTGCTGGCCGTGGACCGTAACAACCCGCGGGTGGCCGACCTTTACGACTACCTGCACCCGGCGGTGCTTCAGGCGTTGCAGAACGTGGTGCGTGATGCCCATGCCGAAGGCAAGCCGGTAAGCATCTGTGGTGAGATGGCCGGTGATCCGGCAGCAGCGGTGCTGTTGATGGCGATGGGCTTCGACAGCCTGTCGATGAACGCCACCAACTTGCCGAAAGTGAAGTGGATGCTGCGTCAGATCAACCTGAGCAAGGCCAAGGATTTGCTCGCAGAGCTGATGACCATCGACAACCCGCAAGTTATCCACAGCTCGTTGCAACTGGCGCTGAAGAACCTTGGGTTGGCGAAGATGATCAATCCGGCTGCGGTCAAGACCCTCTAGAAGACTGATGGCCCTGTGGCGAGGGAGCTTGCTCCTGCTGGAGTGCGAAGCGCTCCCAATCGTTTTGCGGCTGCTGCGCAGCCGAGCGGGAGCAAGCTCCCTCGCCACAAGTTATCGCTAGCCTTCAGAGCTTTATCTCCACTTCCCCCAGATGTCCGCCATACGGCCCGAAACTCCTTTCGACTATATGTCGCGTCCCATCGGCCTGAACAATCAGCGCCGTACTCGCCCGCGTCCCATAACTCTGGCTGGCTATAAATACACTCGACAACAACGTCTCAGTCGCCAACCCGACGCCGGTATCCGGCAGTTCGGTGAACGGTGCCGTCTGCGCATCCCCCAACAACGCCAGCAAAGCCTGGGGTTGCGGGTCCGCCAAAACATTTTTCAGTGCCGCCCGGGCCTTGAGCAGTTTTGGCCATGGCGTATCGAGCCCGGCGTTCGACAATCCGTAGACACCCGGGGGCAGCATCACCGCCTCAGACTCCCGCGCATTGAAGTGCCACAGCTCGTTGGCATTGCCGATCAGCAGATTAAACCCGGCATATTCGATGGAACGTCGGACAACATCGCTCAAGTAGTCATCAATCGAGCGGTCACCTAATAGAAACCCGGCCACCAGTTCACCGCGGGATTTACGCGATGGCGGCTGATGCGGATCACGAATATTGGTCAGTGCCGCAAAGCGCCCATTGGCGCCAATACCCAGCCAGGTGCCGCCTGCTTCCTGGTCACGGCCGGCGTAAACGTTGGGCGCTTCGGGCCATTGCGCCAAGGGCAGACTCGGGCGGGCATAGAATTCGTCGCGGTTGGCCGCCACAATCAGCGGCTGGGCGTGGCCAGGCCGCCAGGCGAAGACAATCAGGCACATAAGGTGATCCTTGTGTGTTTTTTGTTCACTCTACGCAGTCCTCGCCCGTCGTTCCATCGCCTCGCGCAGTGGAGCGTTGACCCCTCCATCCGTTACCATGCCCCCCTTCTTCGGGGATGCATCCATGGAATTTCTGCTTTACCTGGCGCTCGGCGCCTGCGCAGGCGTGCTGGCCGGGCTGTTCGGGGTCGGCGGCGGGATCATCATCGTCCCCGTGTTGGTCTTCAGTTTCACCTTGCAGGGCTTTGACGCATCGATCCTGACCCACCTGGCGGTCGGCACGTCCCTGGCGACGATTATCTTTACCTCGGTCAACGCCGTACGCGAACACCATCGTCGTGGCGCGGTGCGTTGGCCGATTTTCGTCTGGATGACCGTCGGCATTCTGATGGGCGCCGGTTTCGGCGCACTGACCGCCGAAGCGATCTCCGGCCCGAACCTGCAGAAGATCATCGGCGTGTTCGCCCTGGTCATCGCCGCGCAACTGGCGCTGGACGTCAAACCCAAGGCCAGCCGAACGGTGCCGGGCAAACTCGGTCTGACCCTGGCCGGCAGTGTGATTGGCTGGGCCTCAGCGATTTTCGGGATTGGCGGCGGCTCATTGACCGTGCCGTTCCTGACCTGGCGCAGTGTACCGATGCAGCAAGCCGTGGCCACGTCGTCGGCCTGCGGTCTGCCGATCGCCTTGGCCAGTGCATTAAGTTTCATGATTCTGGGGTGGCACGATCCATTGCTGCCGGCCCATAGTCTCGGTTTTGTGTACTTGCCGGCGCTGCTGGGGATCGCCCTGACCAGCATGGTGTTCGCCCGTATCGGTGCGCGACTGGCCCACAGGCTGTCGCCGAAGTTGCTGAAAAGACTGTTTGCCGCTTTGCTGTTCTGCGTGGGCCTGAGCTTTCTGTTCTGACACGTTTCGCAATCCTGGCTTAATCCTGAGGTGGCAGCGTCACCCGGGAATTTTGGTTTCAACTCTAACGAGGAGTCGCAATGCTGCCTTACCCGCAGATCGACCCGGTGGCCCTGGCCATCGGTCCGCTGAAAATCCACTGGTACGGCTTGATGTACCTGATCGGCATTGGCGGCGCCTGGCTGCTGGCGTCCCGCCGGTTGAACCGGTTCGACCCGACCTGGACCAAGGAGAAACTCTCCGACATGGTCTTCTGGATGTCGATGGGCGTCATTGTCGGCGGCCGTCTGGGTTATGTGCTGTTCTACGATCTGCACGCCTACCTGGCCAATCCGGCGCTGATTTTCGAAGTGTGGAAGGGCGGCATGTCGTTCCATGGCGGCTTCATCGGCGTGATGCTGGCGGCGTTATGGTTTGGCAAGAAGAACAACAAGTCGTTCTTCCAGCTGATGGACTTCGTTGCACCGATGGTGCCGATCGGCCTGGGCGCCGGGCGTATCGGCAACTTCATCAACGCCGAGTTGTGGGGCAAGCCGACCGACGTGCCATGGGCGATGATCTTCCCGCCGTTCAGCGATCCGTCACAGTTGCCGCGCCATCCTTCGCAGCTGTATCAGTTCGCGCTGGAAGGCGTCGCGCTGTTCCTGATCCTGTGGCTGTTCTCGCGCAAGCCGCGGCCGACCATGGCGGTATCGGGGATGTTCGCGCTGTTCTACGGCATCTTCCGGTTCATCGTCGAATTCGTCCGCGTACCGGACGCGCAACTGGGCTATCTGGCCTGGAACTGGCTGACCATGGGGCAGGTGCTCTGCGTGCCGATGATTGTCGGTGGTCTGTTCCTGATCTGGCTGGCGTATCACCGCGCCCCGGCGACCCCAGCGGCAGCCGTATAAATTCGAACCCCGGGGGCGACGGTCTCCGGGTTCAAGGACACAGGTAACTCATGAAGCAATATCTCGAACTGGTCGCCCACGTCATCAAGAACGGCACCAAGCAAGCCAACCGTACGGGCGTGAACACCATCAGCTTTCCGGGCGCGATGCTGCGTTACGACCTGAAAGAAGGGTTCCCGGCGATCACCACGCGCAAAATGGCCTTCAAATCGGCTATCGGCGAGATGTGCGGTTTCCTGCGTGGCGTGAACAACGCTGCCGAATTCCGTGCGCTGGGCTGCAAGGTCTGGGACCAGAACGCCAACGAAAACGCGCAGTGGCTGGCCAACCCGTTCCGCCAGGGCGAAGACGACCTCGGCGAGATCTACGGCGTGCAATGGCGCAAATGGCCGGCTTACAAGCAGATCCCGGTCAGCAACCAGGCCGCCATCGAGCAGACTCTGAGTCAGGGCTACCGCCAGATCGCGGAAGGTGAAGAAGACGGCCAGGCCTACGTGGTGCTGTACAAGGCGATCGACCAGATCCGCCAGTGCGTCGACACCATCATTAAGGACCCGGGCAGCCGTCGCATCCTGTTCCACGGCTGGAACGTTGCCCAGCTCGATGAAATGGCCCTGCCGCCGTGCCACTTGCTGTACCAGTTCCACCCGAACGTCGAGACCAAAGAGATTTCTTTGACCCTCTACATCCGCTCGAACGACCTGGGCCTGGGCACGCCGTTCAACCTCACCGAGGGCGCCGCGCTGCTGAGCCTGATCGGTCGCCTGACCGGGTATACGCCGCGCTGGTTCACCTATTTCATTGGTGATGCGCACGTCTACGAAAACCATTTGGACATGCTGAATGAACAGCTCAAGCGCGAGCCGTTCCCGATGCCGAAGCTGGTGATCAGTGATCGTGTGCCGGAGTTTGCCAAGACCGGTGTTTATCAGCCGGAGTGGCTGGAGTTGATCGAGCCGAGCGATTTCTCGCTGGAAGGCTACCAACACCACGCGCCCATGACCGCGCCGATGGCGGTCTAAAGAACCACCACCGCCCCTGTAGGAGCCGAGGTTGCTACAGGGTTTTGTGATGGTTTTAGTGGCCGTGACTGCGGCCCACATGGGAATGCTCCACTTCTGTAGCCACAACCCCGCCACTCACTTCCAGCCGCTGCAATATCCCGCACTGATCAATCTCCGGCCCTTCGCCACAGCGTTGGCGCAGGTCGAGCAACTGTGTCTGCAACGCCAATAACCCATCGATCCGCGCCTTGACGTGGTGGATGTGCTCATCGATCAACGCATTCACGCTTTCACACTGATCCTGTGGGCTGTCGCGCAAGGCCAGCAGGCTGCGGATCTCTTCGAGGGTCATGTCGAGGGTGCGGCAGTTGCGGATGAAAGTCAGGCGTTCGGCGTGGGCCTGGGTGTAGACGCGGTAGTTGCCGTCGCTGCGGGCCGGTTCCGGCAGCAGGTTTTCGCGCTCGTAATAGCGGATGGTTTCGACGGCGCAGTCGGTGAGTTTGGCCAGTTCTCCGATCTTCATGACGGCAATCTCCAAATGGGTGCTTGACCCTATAGTGGCTACAGGGTCTTTACTTGGCAACAGGCACCTTCATGGACGCGACCCGATGAGCGATTCCCGACACACCCACACACACGAGGCTGGGCACGATCACAGCCACAAACTGCAGCCTGTGCAGAAACATGAGCATGGTGGGCACGGTGATTCCTGCTGTTCCGCCAAAGTGGCGGCGCCATCGCTGATCAAGTTGAGCGAAACGCCGACCGACGGCGCGCGGCTGAGCAGCTTTCGTATTGACGCGATGGATTGCCCGACCGAGCAGACGCTAATCCAGAACAAACTGGGCAAGCTTGCGGGTGTGCAACAGCTGGAATTCAACCTGATCAATCGGGTCTTGGGCGTGACCCATGACCTGCCGAGCACTGCGCCGATCATTGAGGCGATCAAGTCGCTGGGCATGGTGGCCGAACCGCTGGAGCAGGGCGTCGAAGCGCCAGCGCCGATCCCCGAGAAAAAGCACTGGTGGCCTCTGGCACTGTCCGGCGTGGGGGCGCTGGCGGCAGAAGTGATCCACTTCACTAGCGCCGCGCCGGACTGGGTGGTGGCGATCATCGCGCTGATTTCGATCCTCAGTGGTGGCCTCACCACTTACAAGAAAGGCTGGATCGCGCTCAAGAACCTCAACCTGAACATCAATGCGCTGATGAGCATCGCCGTGACCGGCGCGATCCTGATCGGGCAGTGGCCGGAAGCGGCGATGGTGATGTTTCTGTTCACCGTGGCCGAGTTGATCGAAGCCAAATCCCTGGACCGTGCGCGTAACGCCATTGGCGGCTTGATGCAGATGACCCCGGAACAGGCGACGGTGCAGCAAGCCGACGGCAGCTGGGTCACGCAAGAGATCAAAACCATCGAGCTCGGTGCGCGAGTGCGGGTGCGTCCCGGCGAGCGGATTGGCCTGGACGGCGAAGTCGTGTCGGGCAGTTCGACCATCGATCAGGCGCCGATCACGGGCGAAAGTCTGCCGATCGAGAAGACGGTGGGCGATAAGGTCTTCGCCGGCACCATCAACCAGGCAGGGTCGCTGGAGTATTCCGTCACTGCAGCGGCGAACAATTCCACACTGGCGCGGATCATCCACGCCGTGGAGCAGGCCCAGGGCGCACGGGCGCCGACCCAGCGCTTCGTCGATCAGTTCTCGAAAATCTATACCCCGGCGGTATTCCTGCTGGCCTTGGCCGTGGCGGTGATTCCGCCCCTGTTCATGGGCGCTGTCTGGTTCGACTGGATCTACCGCGCGTTGGTCTTGCTGGTGGTCGCTTGCCCATGCGCGTTGGTGATTTCCACTCCGGTGACCATCGTCAGCGGCCTCGCCGCGGCGGCACGCAAAGGCATCCTGGTAAAGGGCGGCGTTTATCTGGAAGGTGGCCACAAACTCGATTACCTGGCCTTGGACAAGACCGGCACCCTGACCCACGGCAAACCGGTGCAGACCGATTATTTGTCGCTTGATCCCACCGCAGACGCCACTGCCCCGGCAATCGCGGCGGCGCTGGCCGGTCGTTCGGATCACCCGGTGTCGCTGGCCATCGCCAACGCGGCTGTCGATAAACAATTCGCGCCGCTGATTGTGGATAACTTCGAAGCGCTGGCCGGTCGCGGTGTGAAGGGGCAAGTCAACGGCCAGACCTACCACTTGGGCAACCATCGTCTGGTCGAAGAGCTGGGCCTGTGCTCGCCGCAACTGGAAGAAAAACTGTTCGCACTGGAGAAGCAGGGAAAGTCTGTGGTGCTGCTGCTCGACCCGTCGGGTCCGCTGGCGCTGTTCGCCGTGGCCGACACCGTTAAAGAGAGCAGCCGTGAAGCGATCCGCCAGTTGCATGAGCTGGGCGTGAAAACGCTGATGCTCACCGGCGATAACGTCCACACCGCGCAGGCGATTGCCGCGCAGGTCGGCATTGACGAGGCCAAGGGCGACCTGTTGCCGACCGACAAGCTGCAAGCCATCGAAGCCCTTTATGCACAGGGCCATCACGTCGGCATGGTCGGCGACGGCATCAACGACGCGCCGGCACTGGCCCGGGCCGAGATCGGTTTTGCCATGGCGGCGGCCGGTACCGATACTGCCATCGAAACCGCCGATGTCGCCTTGATGGACGACGATTTGCGCAAGATTCCGGCGTTCATCCGCTTGTCGCGTCAGACATCCAGCATCCTGAAGCAGAACATCGCCCTCGCTTTGGTCATCAAGGCGATCTTTCTTGGGGTAACCTTCGCCGGGATCGCTACCATGTGGATGGCGGTGTTCGCCGACATGGGCGTGAGCCTGTTGGTGGTGTTCAATGGTTTGCGCCTGTTGCGCAAATAAGCGATGAGGAGCGGGTGTGCTGAGTGCCGAGCTGAAGGCGTTTTACATGGTGGCCCGCCTGGGCAGCATTACCCTGGCGGCGAAGAAGCTCGGCCTGAGCCAGCCCACGGTGACGACGCAGATCCGCCATCTGGAAAGTCAGTACTCGGTTGAACTGTTCTACCGTGGCGGCCGCCGGCTCAGCGTCAGTGAAGAAGGCGCGCGGCTGCTACCGATGGTCAAGGCATTGCTGCAGCAGGAAGCCGACATCGAGTTTTTCCTGCGCAACAGCGGTCAGGTCCAGGGCACGTTGCGCATCGCGGCCACGGCGCCGTATTACATCCTTGATCTGGTGAAGGCCTTTCGCGAGCGCCTGCCGCAAGTGGAAGTGTCGGTGGAAATCGGCAATTCCCAACAAGTGCTCGAAGCGCTGGAGGACTACCGGGTGGATGTCGCGGCGTCCTCGCAATTGCTCGACGATGCGCGGTTGATTCGCCGGGTGCTGGGCAGCGATCCGTTGGTGTTGGCGGTGCATCGCAATCATCCGCTGGCGGTTCACGACCATGTGCCGCTGAGCGCATTGGCCGGGCATACGTTGTTGATGCGCGAATCGGGCTCGACCACTCGGCGTCTGACTGAAGAGCTACTGGCCAGCGCCGGGGTGAGTTTCGGGCCGCTGCTGGAGATTGGCAGCCGTGAATCGATCCGGGAGGCGGTGCTGCGCAACATTGGCATCAGCATCATTGCCCGGCAGGAAGTGCCGCACGATCCGCAACTGCGGGTGCTGACCATCGAGAATGCGCCGCAGATTCCCGAGTACCTGTATTGCCTCAAGGAACGCAAAGGCGCACGGTTGCCGGCAGCGTTTCTCGGGTTGGCGCAGGAAATGGCACCTGCCTGATGATCGTTTCCCACGCAGAGTGTGGGAACCGATCGACTGTGAACCAAAATCCCTGAATACCACTATCAGCCATTTTTGCCTCACTGCCACATGACGGACGCATTGCATCCCTAGGATGGCCTTCATCTGCTTGATGAGGCCTGTCCATGAACCACTCGATCGCAACTGCCCTGACCAACCCCGGCGCCCCGATGAAGGTGCGCGGCGTACAGAAACGCTTCGGTGCCTTTACTGCGCTCGATAACGTTTCCCTCGACGTGTCGGCCGGTGAACTGGTGTGTCTGCTGGGCCCGTCGGGATGCGGCAAAACCACCTTGCTGCGTTGCATTGCCGGCCTGGAAAAACAGGACAGCGGCGAGTTGTACCTCGGCGATCGCGACGTTTCCCACCTGCCCCCCCAGGCGCGGGACTACGGCATTCTGTTCCAGTCCTACGCGCTGTTCCCCAATCTCACCGTCGAAGCGAACATTGCCTACGGCCTCGCGGGCAGTGGTCGCGATGAAGTGCGCAAGCGTGTCGGTCAGATGCTGGAACTGGTCGGCCTGATCGGCAGCGAGAAAAAGTACCCCGGCCAATTGTCCGGCGGCCAACAGCAACGCGTCGCCCTGGCTCGGGCCCTGGCGCCGGCGCCTTCGTTATTGCTGCTGGACGAACCGATGTCTGCACTCGACGCCCGGGTTCGCGAGCACCTGTGCACCGAACTGCGCCAGTTGCAGCGCAACCTCGGCATCACCACCCTGATGGTCACGCACAATCAGGATGAAGCCATGCTGATGGCTGACCGCATCGCCGTGATGAACAACGGTAAGGTTGAGCAGTACGCCACACCGCAGGAAATCTACGACCGTCCGGCCACGCCGTTTGTGGCGGAGTTCGTCGGCCAGGGCAATTGGCTGCCGTTCCGCCGCAGCAGTGACAGCCACGCCCAGGTCGGCGGGCTGAACATGCGCCTGGCCGATGGCAGTGCAAAAACTGCGTCGGGCCGTTTGTTCTGCCGCCCGGAGGCGATCAACGTCAACCCGCTGGTGCATGAAGAAAACCTGTTTCCGGCCAAGGTTCGCGAGATTACTTTCCTCGGCAACCGCTGCCGCATGAGCTTCGAACTCGACCAATTGCCGGGCCATCCGTTGCTCGCCGAGCTGGCGCCGGAAGCCATGCCGCGCCTCGGCGCCCAGCAGATCATGGTCGCCTTGCCGCCACGCAGCCTGCAGGTGTTTGCCTGATGAGCGCGAACATCGCGCTGCCGATACCGCACAAGCAGGTTCGGCAGATCTCCCGTGCCGAAATCGGCGACCGGGTGTTCGTGGTCGGCGGCAAAGTCCTGTTACTGGTATTGCTCGGCGTCGCGGTGTTGATGCCGTTGCTGGCGATCTTCTGGCGGGGTTTCAGCTCCGAAGCCGGGCAGGGCGGTGGTCTGGTGGCCGCACGGGAGTTGGTCACCAGCGAAAATTTTCACTGGCTGTTGGGTAATAGCCTCAAGGTTTCCCTCAGCGTCGCGGCGATTGTAGTACCGCTGGCTTATCTGTTTGCCTACGCCCTGCAACGCACATTGATTCCCGGCAAAGGCATCTGGCGCGGGATTTCGCTGCTGCCATTGATGGCGCCGTCGATGCTGCCCGGGATTGCGCTGGTGTATCTGTTCGGCAACCAGGGCATGTTGCGCGGGCTGCTCTCGGACAACATCTACGGCTTCTGGGGCATTGTGCTCGGCGAGGTGATCTACACCTTCCCGCATGCCTTGATGATTCTGCTGTCGGCGTTGTCCCTGGCGGATGCGCGACTGTTCGATGCTGCCTCCAGCATGGGCGCGAGTCCGGCAAAAGCCTTTCGCAGCATTACCTGGCCGGCGACGCGTCAGGCTGTGTTCGCCGCGTTCTGCCTGGTGTTTACGTTGACTATCACCGACTTCGGCGTGCCTGTGGTGGTCGGTGGCGACTACCAGGTGCTGGCGCTTGAAGCCTATAAAGCGGTGGTCGGCCAGCAACAATTCGGTCGCGGCGCGTTGATCGGCATGGTTCTACTGTTGCCGGCGCTGTTCAGCTTCGGTGTCGATGCGTGGTTGCGTCGACGTCAGGGCGACTCCATGAGCGGGCGTGCGCAAGTCTTCAAACCCGCACCATCGAAACTGCGCGACGGCTGCTACCTGGGCATCGTGTTGCTGATCAGCGCGGCGTTGCTGCTGGTGTTCGGCATGGCGATCTTCTCTTCGCTGGTCAAATTCTGGCCGTACAACCTGTCGCTCTCGCTCAGCCACTATCAGTTCAACGACACGGCGGGCGGCGGCTGGCTGGCGTATGGCAACAGCGTGAAGATGGCGTTGTGCACGGCGTTGATCGGCAGCGTGCTGATCTTCACCGGCGCTTACCTGATGGAAAAAACCAAGGGCCAGCGTGGACTGAACCTGACCTTGCGCATGCTCAGTTTCGTACCGATGGCGGTGCCGGGGCTGGTGCTGGGCCTGGGGTACGTCTTCTTCTTCAACCTCACCGGCAACCCGCTGCATGTGCTCTACGGGACCATGACCCTGCTGGTGGTCTGCACCATTGCTCACTATTTGACCACCGCGCAAATGACCGCGACCACCGCGCTGCGGCAGCTCGACGCCGAGTTCGAAGCCGCCGCGCTGTCGCTAAAGGCGCCGCTGTATCGGCACTACCTGCGCGTCACCGTGCCGATCTGCCTGCCGGCGCTGCTGGACATCGTGCGCTATCTGTTCGTCTCGGCCATGACCACTGTCTCGGCGGCGATCTTCCTCTACAGCCCTGACACCCTCCTCGCGGCGGTGGCGGTGCTGAACATGGACGACGCCGGCAACGTCGGCGGCGCGGCGGCGATGTCGACGCTGATTCTGTTCACCTCGGCGGGTGTGTCCTTGCTGCTGGCCTGGGCTTCGCGCGGTTTGTTGCGCCGCTCCCAGGCCTGGCGGCAGACGGCGCCTGACCACTGATTTCCAATCCCGCAACCTCAACTCAAAACAGGAAAAGATCATGTTCAAGCCCCTGGCCCTGGCCGCTGCTGTCCTCACCGCTTTCAGCCTGAACGCCTTCGCGGCGAAAACCGAGTTGACGGTCTACACCGCCCTCGAAGCCGAGCAACTGAAGACCTACAAAGAAGCGTTCGAAAAGACCAACCCGGATGTCGAGATCAAGTGGGTGCGCGACTCCACCGGTATCATCACCGCCAAGTTGCTGGCCGAAAAAGCTCGCCCACAAGCCGACGCAGTCTGGGGCCTCGCCGCTTCGAGCCTGGCGATCCTCGATCAGCAAGGCATGCTGCAAAGCTACGCACCGAAGGATCTGGGCAAAATCGGCGGCAACTACCGCGACGCCGCCAACCCGCCCGCCTGGGTCGGCATGGATGTCTGGGCCGCGACCATTTGCTTCAACACCGTCGAAGCCCAGAAGCAGGGCTTGAGCAAACCCGTGAGCTGGCAAGACCTGACCAAGCCTGAGTACAAAGGCAAAATCGTGATGCCTAACCCGGCCTCGTCCGGCACCGGTTTTCTCGACGTCAGCGCCTGGTTGCAAACCTTCGGCGAGAAGCAGGGCTGGCAGTACATGGACGACCTGCACCAGAACATCGGCCAGTACGTTCACTCCGGCTCCAAGCCTTGCAAACTGGCGGCGGCGGGCGAATTCCCGATTGGTATTTCCTTTGAATACCCGGCCGTTCAGCTGAAACGCCAAGGCGCGCCACTGGACATCATCCTGCCGAAAGAAGGCCTGGGCTGGGAGATCGAAGCGACGGCTGTGATCAAAGGCACACCGCACGAAGAGGCGGCGAAGAAACTGGCTGACTTCTCCGCCAGCCCGGCGGCGATGGAGCTTTATAAAGAGAACTTCGCCGTGCTCGCGCAACCGGGTATTGCCAAGCCGCAGACCGAATTGCCGGCGGATTATGAGCAGCGTTTGATCAAGAACGACTTCGCCTGGGCGTCGAAGAATCGCGACGAAATCCTGACCGAATGGCGCAAGCGCTATGACGGCAAGTCCGAGAAAGTGGCTGCCAAGTAACTGACACCGATCGTTCCCACGCTCTGCGTGGGAATGAATCACGTGACGCTCTGCGTCACAGTGGACGCGGAGCGTCCATGGCTGCATTCCCACGCAGAGCGTGGGAACGATCATTGGGGGAACTCCATGACACACCACAACGACATGCTGATCGTCGGCGCCGGCATCCTCGGCCTGTCCCACGCCTACGCCGCCGCCCGACGCGGTCTGAAAGTCACCGTCTTCGAGCGCAGCGAAACGCCCTTGGGCGCCTCGGTGCGCAACTTCGGCCAGGCCCTCGTCACCGGCCAGCCGCCGGGCCCGATACTCGAACTGGCCAAGGCCAGCCGCGAGATCTGGGGCCAATGGGCACAACTCGCCGGCCTGCAACTCAAGCGCAACGGCTCATACCTGTTCGCCCGCACCGAAGCCGAAGAACACCTGCTGGAAGCATTCTGCGCCGGTCGCGCCGTGGAGCACGGTTACCGCGTCGAACTGCTGCGCGGCGCCGCACTGCGTGATCTGTACCGCGGCCAGTTCACCCATCACCGCGCTGCGTTGCACGGGATGGACGATCAGCAGTTGTATTCCCGCGAAGCGATTCCGGCGCTGATCGACTACCTGCGTCGCGAACTCGGCGTGACCTTTCACTTTTCGACCCTGGTCCGCGACATCGAACCGGGCTGCTTGCACAGCACCGCCGGCACTTTCAGTGCCGAGCAGATCATCGTCTGTTCCGGCCACGATTATCAGACGCTGCTGGCCGAGCCGATCGCTGAACTCAACCCGCAAATCTGCCGCCTGCAAATGCTTCGCGCCCGGCCGCAAATCAACCTCAACCTGCAACACGCGTTGCTCACCGGTTTGAGCTGCGTGCACTACGGCGCCTTCGCCGATCTGCCGGAAGCGGCGGCGGTGCAGGCGCAAATTCTGCGAGACGAGCCGCACCTGCATGACAACGGCATTCACCTGCTGATCAGTCCGACGCCGTATGGCGAATTGATCATCGGCGACTCCCACCATTACGGCAGCGATCCATCGCCGTTCAACGCCGAGCAAGTGGACGACTGGATGATCGAACTGGCCGAACAGACGCTGGGCTGCAAGGTGCAAGTGGTCGAACGCTGGCAGGGTGTCTATGGTTCACGAGGGCCGGGACCGTTTTCGTTCCTGCGTCCGGCACCGGGATTGAGCGTGGCGCTGATGCACACCGGCGTCGGCATGAGCGTCGGGCCAGCAATGGCTGAACGTAATGTGGCGACTTTGTTGGGAGAGCGTTGATGAGTAACCACGAACAGGTAATTGCCGAGGTGTTCGGTCTGTACGAGCGTTTTGGCGACAGCGACTACATCGGCGAACCGGTGTCGCAGATCGAGCACATGTCTCAGGCCGCACAATTGGCGATGGCCGAAGGCTTCGATGATGAAGTGGTGTTGGCTGCGTTTTTTCACGACATCGGGCACATTTGCGGCGAAAGCGCCGAGAAAATGCGCGGCTTTGGCGTGGTCAGCCACGAACGACTGGGTGCCGATTACTTGCGCCGTGCCGGTTTCGGCGAACGCATGGCGCGACTGGTGGAATACCACGTGCAGGCCAAGCGTTATCTGACGCTCAAAGAGCCGGGGTACTACGATCGCTTGAGCGAAGCCAGCCGTCGCACGCTGGAGTATCAGGGTGGAGTGATGACACCGGCCGAGGCGGAGGTCTTCGAACGGGACCCGCTGTGCGAGGTCAGTTTGCGCATGCGGCAGTGGGACGAGTTGGCCAAGGACACGGGCGTACCGGTGATGGATCTTCGTCTCTTGAAAGAAAAGGCGGCGCGAGTGTTGGCGGAGTAGAGCCTCATGACCGCGTGGCTGCCATCGCGAGCCCAAACACCCCAGGCATCAAGGCTCACAACTGCTGCGCCAACACCTCAACCTGCTCCTGCCTTTGCGCCTGATTCAACTTCGCCTGCGGATTCAGCGACGACCACTGCGGATGGGCCCGCGCCTTGTTCAGTGCCTCGGGCAGTTTGCCTTCGCGCCAGGTTTTGTCTTGGGGCGTGGCGACCTGAATGCTGTCCATGGCCGCGTGCCCGCGTGCGTTCAGCGCCTGCAACAACTGCCGCTGACGCAACGCCAACAACCTCAGCACGCTGTCATCGATGGTCAATTCTCGCTGGCCTTTGATCTTGCCGATTAACCGGCTGCCATAGCTGCGCGCGGTTTGCAGGGCGCCACCGGCAATCGCGCCGGCCAATGCTGCTGCACCCAAGGTCAGACCGCCCACCAGCAAGTCGACCCCGGCCCCGGCTGCCGCGCCGGCGGCGATCCCGCTGCCGACCCGTACACCCAGCTGTTTCAAGGTTTCCGGGTTAAACAAATCATCGCCCCAACGGCCATCGAGCAGCGGCAAGTCACTGGCCGCCGCATCCTGTGGGCGAAAGGCGTAAAGCTTGAGCAGCGCTTCAACGCAGCGTTGTTCGCGCTGGCGCACGGCTTTGTGCAGTTCGGTGATGGCGTGCCGTTCCTGCTCTGCATCGCTGGCGACGCTGCGCCGGCAGGCGGCGCAATCAATCAACAATTCGGCAATCAACCGGACTGCACTTTGATGACGGGCGAGGCGCTGGGCCTGTTGATCGGCGATCAAGCGTTCAAGCTGTTCACGGGAATTTTCCAGCAGCAGCGCGAGGCTTTCATAGAGTCGACGTTCGCCATCCTCCGGCGGTGCGACGCTGTCGAAACGCACCAGCGCATGCAAGCCCAGACGCGCCAACGCTTCACGCCAATCCGGCTCGCGGTGGTTGGCGCTGCTGACAAAATTCAGCACCGGCAGCAGCGGCTTGCCACAACTGGCCAGCACTTCCAGTTCGTCGCGGTACTTGGCCAACACCGGTTCGCGGGCGTCGATCACGTAGAGGCCGGCGTCGCAGGTGAGCAGTTGCCGCAGCACTTTGGCTTCCTGCTCAAAGCGCTGCCGGGCTTCGCTGCCCTCAAGGAATCGCGCCAGGCGGGCCGGGCCGTCGAGGCGTTCGCCGGGACGCTCCAGGCGTTCGAGGTAGTCGAGCAGGGCGATGGCGTCTTCCAGGCCGGGGGTATCGTAGAGGTCGAGCAGCGGCTCGCCCTCCACCGACAAGCGTGCGCCTTCGACGTGACGCGTGGTGCTGGGACGATGGGACACTTCGCCGAAGCCGACATCGCGGGTCAGGGTGCGCAGCAATGAGGTTTTGCCGACATTGGTGTGGCCGACTACAGCGAGCTTCAACGGGGCCTTCCAGGCACTATTCATGACCGGTCTCCAGCCAGTTCATCGGCGCGCAATCGGCGAACGGCAACTCCAGTTGCTGCAATGCGACGTGCCAGTCACCCAGCCGTTCGGCGTCCAGCGCTTCGCCGGGTGGCGCTTGCAGCAGCCAGACGCGAGTGGCGGCGGCATTGCGCGCCAGTTCGGCGATCAGCGCCAGGCTGCCACGGTCCGGCGAGCGCCGTGGGTCGCAGGCGATGACCAGGCGTGCGGGCGGAAAGCGACTCAGTTGTTCGAGGAGACGGTGGCGCGATTCACGGCTGTCGAGAATCCCGGCGTTGCCCACGGTTTTCGGCAGTTGCGGCGGCCACGGGCGTTGGTCATCGAGTTCGATGGCGACCAGCAGGGCACCGTCGCTTAGCTGGTCGGTGACACCGCTTTCGACGCGATGCAGTTTCTCCGGTGCGGCGTCGCTGATGCCCAGGCGTTCGCTGGTGGGCATCAATCGCTCGCGCAATTGGGCGTAGCCGGGCAGGTTCAGGTCCAGATGCAATTTTGCCTGGCCGGTTTTCCAGCGCCACCGACAAAACAGCATCAGCAGCAAACGCGGCAGCACACCGTAGACCAACAGGACGCCAACCAGCCAGGCGGCCCAGGCCTGTCGAGCGCTTTCAATGTTCAGCGCGGCATCGCCGCTGGCGCGGATCATTTCCACGGTAGGCACGCTGAAGCCGAGCAGGGCCGGCAGCGCGCCGAGGGCCTGAGTCATTTCGACGAAGGTGTCGCCGCTCAGAATGGTGGTTTCCCAGACGAAGCCGTAGCGTCGGGTCGCCATCAGCGTCAGCAGAATCGCCAAGGCGCTGAGCATCGCCAGCAGCCACAAACCGTTGACCAGCGTACCGACCGCCCAGCGATTGAGTTTGTGTCGTTGCAATAACAGCAGCAGGGCAGGGGCCAGTTGCGCGGCTTTGGCGTCGCGGGCGAGTTTTTCGCTGAGCCACAACCATAAGCGCCCGAGGGTGGCGCCGTGTTCACCCGCGAACATCAGGCCCAGCGCCCAACTCAGTAACAGAATCAGGTTCAGCCCGAGCAGACTGCCCAAGGCCCAGAACACATTCACCGGGGGGTGCCCGTCACCCATTGCGGCGAAGGCCAGACCTGCACCGCTGACCACGGCCAGCACCGCCATCACGATCAGCGCCAGTCGCGCACCTTGCAGCCAGTGTTGCAGGGCGTTGGCCAAACCATCGCGTTCGGCCAGCCATAAGGCCCGCCGTTGAATCCGTGTCGGCAAGTCACCGCCAGCGCTTCGGGCCAGTCGGTTGGCTTCCGTGTCTTCCAGAGGGCCGGCGTGTTCTTCACGCAGGCGCACGGTTTCGGTCAGCCAGAGAGTTTGCAGTCCAGTCAGTTCAGTCACGCGCGATCCCATCGCTCCATTGAGCTGTGAGCATAACCGCTGTGGCGCTTATCGGGGTACGGATGGCTCTGGTATCCTCGCCGGCATGACTAAATCACTCCCCCTCAGCCTGATCGCAGCCCTCGGTGAAAACCGTGTGATCGGCGTCGACAACAGCATGCCCTGGCACTTGCCGGGGGACTTCAAATACTTCAAGGCCACCACCCTCGGCAAGCCGATCATCATGGGTCGCAAGACCTGGGATTCCCTCGGTCGCCCGTTGCCGGGCCGGTTGAACATCGTGGTCAGCCGTCAGGCGGACCTGGTGCTGGAAGGCGCCGAGGTTTACCCGTCGCTTGAAGCCGCGGTGGTTCGCGCCGAAGAATGGGCGAAGGCGCAGGGCGTCGATGAGCTGATGCTGATTGGCGGCGCGCAGTTGTATGCACAGGGGATGGCGCAGGCGGACCGGTTGTATCTGACCCGCGTGGCACTGAGCCCGGAAGGGGATGCGTGGTTTCCAGAGTTTGATTTGGGCCAGTGGAAGCTGGTGTCGAATGTGGCGAATCCGGCCGAGGGTGACAAACCGGCCTACAACTTCGAAGTCTGGGAAAAAGCCTAAGAGCATCGCGAGCAACGGCTCCTACAGGGTTTTGAGGTGGGACACACACCGTGTAAACACCAATGATCCCTGTAGGAGCCGGGCTTGCCCGCGATGAGGCCCGCCCAGTCGCTACAAGACTCAGGCGTGAGCCAACTCCGAATGCTCATCCGCATCCAGCAATTCTTTATCCGTCTGCTGCATGATCTGGCTGGTAATCGCCCCGGCCGTCATCGACCCACTGACGTTCAGCGCCGTGCGCCCCATATCAATCAGCGGCTCGACCGAAATCAGCAACGCCACCAGTGACACCGGCAAGCCCATCGCCGGCAGCACGATCAATGCCGCAAACGTCGCACCACCGCCTACACCCGCCACACCGGCGGAACTCAGCGTCACAATCGCCACCAACGTCGCGATCCACAGCGGGTCCAGCGGGTTGATGCCCACGGTCGGCGCGACCATCACCGCCAACATCGCCGGGTACAGACCGGCACAGCCGTTCTGGCCAATGGTTGCGCCGAACGACGCGGCGAAGCTGGCGATGGACTGCGGAATGCCCAAACGGCGGGTCTGCGCTTCGATGCTCAACGGAATCGTCGCCGCGCTCGAGCGGCTGGTGAACGCAAACGTCAGCACCGGCCAGACTTTGCGGAAGAACCGCAGCGGGTTGATTCCGGCTGCCGACACCAACAGGCCATGAACCACAAACATCAGGCCGAGGCCGATGTAGGACACCACCACAAAACTGCCGAGCTTGATGATGTCTTGCAGGTTGGAACCGGCGACCACTTTGGTCATCAGCGCCAGCACGCCGTACGGGGTCAGTTTCATCACCAGACGCACCAGGCGCATCACCCAGGCTTGCAGGGTGTCGATGGCGTTGATCACTTTCTGACCTTTCTCGACGTCATCCTTGAGCAATTGCAAGGCGGCGACGCCGAGGAAAGCCGCAAAAATCACCACGCTGATGATCGAGGTCGGTTTGGCGCGCGCCAGATCGGCGAACGGGTTTTGCGGGATGAACGAGAGCAACAGCTGC
This sequence comes from Pseudomonas sp. 3296, assembly GCF_031456615.1. Classification (NCBI taxonomy): domain Bacteria; kingdom Pseudomonadati; phylum Pseudomonadota; class Gammaproteobacteria; order Pseudomonadales; family Pseudomonadaceae; genus Pseudomonas; species Pseudomonas sp. 3296. Next base: position 284,212 of record NZ_JAVDUY010000002.1, on the reverse strand, counting down.
GGCACGTTCAGGTCCGCTACCTTGCCGGCGTAGTCGGTCTGGATGGTTTGCAGGCGCGCCATTTCCTGGGTGCCGGCCACCAGGCCTTCGGCGGTCAGGCCGAACAGGTTGGTCAAGCCGATGCCGATCAACGCCGCGATGGCGGTGGTGAACAGCAGCGTGCCAATGGTCAGGAAGCTGATCTTGCCCAATGACGACGCATTGTGCAGACGGGCCACGGCGCTGAGGATCGAGGCGAACACCAGCGGGATCACAATCATTTGCAGCAACTGCACGTAACCGTTACCCACCAGATCGAACCAGCCGATCGAGGTTTTCAGGACCGGATTGCCGGCGCCATAAACGGTGTGCAGCGCCACACCAAACACCACGCCCAGCACCAGGGCGAGCAGGACTTTTTTTGCCAGGCTCCAAGTGGTGTGGCGGGTTTGTGCCAGGCCGAACAGCAGGGCAAGGAACACCAGCAGATTGAGGATCAGCGGCAGATTCATAAAAACTCCGATCAGACATGTGCCAGCTACCTTCCGGGGCAGCCGCGAACCGGAAAGCCTAACAGCTTGATATCTAATGAATTAATACCGAAATCAGAGGTGAACTGTCGTTTTTGGAATAAGCCGGTGTCGCTGTCGGGGATGCAGCTGGCGCGATAGGTACGGTAACGGTCGCTGGCAGACGAGGACTGTCACACTTATTTGTTAGCGTCGATGTCTTTCACATTCAGGGAGAGTCGTCGATGAAATTCATACCAAAAATGCTGGCTGCAGCCATTTGCCTGGGCCTTGCGGGCCAGGCATTCGCCACCGATTTGAAACACTGGCCAGCCGATCAGGCCAAGGCGCTGGACGCAATGATTGCCGCCAACGCCAACAAAGGTAACTACGCGGTGTTCGACATGGACAACACCAGTTACCGCTACGACCTCGAAGAGTCGTTGCTGCCCTATATGGAGAACAAGGGCCTGATCACCCGCGACAAACTCGACCCTTCCCTGAAACTGATTCCGTTCAAGGACACCGCTGAACACAAGGAAAGCCTGTTCAGCTACTACTACCGTCTCTGCGAAATTGACGACATGGTGTGTTACCCATGGGTTGCGCAAGTGTTCTCGGGCTTCACGCTCAAAGAACTCAAAGGTTATGTCGACGAGCTGATGGCGTCCGGCAAACCGGTGCCGGCCACCTATTACGACGGTGATGTGGTCAAGAACCTCGACGTCAACCCGCCGAAAGTCTTCACCGGCCAGGCCGAGTTGTACAACAAGCTGATGGAGAACGGCATCGAGGTCTATGTGATGACCGCCGCCTCCGAAGAGTTGGTGCGCATGGTCGCTTCCGATCCGAAGTACGGCTACAACGTCAAACCGCAGAACGTCATCGGCGTGAGCCTGCTGCTCAAGGACCCGAAGTCCGGCGAGCTGACCACCGCGCGCAAGCAAATCACTGCTGGCAAGTATGACGAAAAGGCCAACCTCGGCCTCGAACTGACTCCGTACCTGTGGACCCCGGCCACCTGGATGGCTGGCAAGCAAGCGGCGATCCTGACCTACATCGATGAGTGGAAAAAGCCAGTGCTGGTGGGCGGCGACACCCCGAGCAGCGATGGTTACATGCTGTTCCACAGCGTTGACGTAGCCAAGGGCGGCATTCATTTGTGGGTTAACCGCAAGGACAAATACATGACCCAGATTAACGGCATGATGGCCAAGAACGCGGCGGCCCAGGCCAAGGAAGGGTTGGAGGTTACGGCGGACAAGAACTGGGTGATCGTGAAGCCGGAAGAGATCCAGTAAGCACCGAAGATCCAATGTAGGAGCGAGCAGACTCACTCCCACAGTTGATCTCCAGTGTTTGGGGGGATCGTGGTCAAAAAAATGCCCCGCACTTGGCGGGGCATTTTTATTTCTGCGATTGACGCTTACAGCCCGTCGAGCATCGCCTTGTTACGTACGGCACCCTTGTCGGCGCTGGTTGCCAGCAGGGCGTAGGCTTTCAGTGCGGTGGTCACCTTGCGTGGACGTTTTTCCACAGGTTTCCAGCCTTTCTGATCCTGCTCGGCACGACGCCCGGCCATTTCTTCGTCGCTGATCAACAGGTTGATCGAACGGTTTGGAATGTCGATCAGCACTTTGTCGCCGTCCTGCACCAGACCAATCGCGCCACCCGCTGCCGCTTCTGGCGAAGCGTGGCCGATGGACAGGCCCGAAGTGCCGCCGGAGAAGCGGCCGTCGGTGAGCAGGGCGCAGGCTTTGCCCAGGCCTTTGGATTTCAGGTAGGACGTCGGGTACAGCATTTCCTGCATGCCCGGGCCGCCTTTCGGGCCTTCGTAACGAATGATCACGATGTCGCCGGCCTTCACTTCGTCAGCGAGGATGCCGCGCACGGCGCTGTCCTGGCTTTCGAAGATCTTCGCGTTGCCTTCGAAGACGTGGATCGATTCGTCGACGCCTGCGGTTTTCACTACGCAGCCATCCAGTGCAATGTTGCCGTAGAGAACGGCCAGGCCGCCTTCTTTCGAGTAAGCGTGCTCGACGCTGCGGATGCAGCCGTTTTCACGGTCGTCGTCCAGGGTTTCCCAACGGGTCGATTGGCTGAATGCGGTTTGCGTCGGAATGCCTGCCGGGCCGGCCTTGAAGAAGTGATGCACCGCTTCGTCGTCAGTCTGGGTGATGTCCCACTTGGCAATGCCTTCGGCCAGGGTCTTGCTGTGCACGGTCGGCAGGTCGGTGTGCAGCAGGCCGCCACGGGCCAGCGAGCCGAGGATGCTGAAGATCCCGCCGGCACGGTGCACGTCTTCCATGTGGTACTTCTGGATGTTCGGCGCGACTTTGCACAGTTGCGGCACGTGACGGGACAGGCGGTCGATGTCGCGCAGGTCGAAATCGATCTCGGCTTCCTGGGCCGCGGCCAGCAAGTGCAGGATGGTGTTGGTGGAACCGCCCATGGCGATGTCCAGGGTCATGGCGTTCTCGAACGCCTTGAAGTTGGCGATGTTGCGCGGCAGTACCGACTCGTCGTTCTCGGTGTAATAACGCTTGCACAGCTCGACGATGGTGCGGCCGGCCTGCAGGAACAATTGCTCACGGTCGCTGTGGGTGGCGAGGGTCGAACCGTTGCCCGGCAATGCCAGGCCCAGGGCTTCAACCAGGCAGTTCATCGAGTTAGCGGTGAACATGCCGGAGCACGAACCGCACGTCGGGCAGGCGCTGCGCTCGTACTCAGCGACTTTCTCGTCAGAAGCGCTGGAGTCGGCGGCGATCACCATGGCGTCGACGAGGTCGAGACCGTGGCTGGCCAGTTTGGTCTTGCCGGCTTCCATCGGGCCGCCGGAGACAAAGATCACCGGGATGTTCAAGCGCAGGGACGCCATCAGCATGCCAGGGGTGATCTTGTCGCAGTTGGAGATGCAGACGATGGCATCGGCGCAGTGGGCGTTGACCATGTACTCGACGGAGTCGGCGATGATCTCGCGGCTCGGCAGCGAATACAGCATGCCGTCGTGGCCCATGGCGATGCCGTCATCCACGGCAATGGTGTTGAATTCTTTGGCTACACCGCCGGCGCGTTCGATTTCGCGGGCGACCAGTTGGCCCAGGTCCTTGAGGTGGACGTGGCCCGGTACGAACTGGGTGAAGGAGTTGGCAATGGCGATGATCGGCTTTTTGAAGTCGTCATCTTTCATCCCCGTGGCGCGCCACAGTGCGCGGGCGCCGGCCATGTTGCGACCGTGGGTGGATGTTTTCGAGCGGTAATCAGGCATGAAGCACTCCGGGCGGCTAATCAGTTATCAAAAGGGAAGTGAGCTTCTATTGACGTCTGGAACACTCAGAAATGGCCGTGTGTCCGGAAGTTGCCGATAACTTTGCGGGATCGCCGCGCGCTTCAGCTTGAGCTCATAAACCCGCCGGGGGATGACTGGCGATGAATGTCGCGATTCTACACGGCTGGCGTCAGGAGGGAATGGCTGCCGCTTTGGAGATAGTGCTGACAAGACGTGTGGACAGGGTTGTCGGCATTTTGCCCTGATGCGCAGTCAGCGGCGACTGATCACGGCGTTCAGGCCGATACCCACCGCACTCAAAATCAAAAAGCACACGGCCAGGGCCGTGGTCAGGTAGACGCTGGCCAGGTTGATCACGGCGCTGATCAAGCCGCCACACATGAAAATCAGCAGACTGCCGGCCGAAGTTGCGGTACCCGCGTATTGGGGGTAGAGGCTCATCGCCCTGGAGTTGGCGATGGGGCGGCAAATGGTGGTGCCGGCGGTACAGATCAGCATGGGAATCAGCACCGTGGCGGCGGACAGGCCAAATTGCCAGACCAGCCATGGCATCACCAGGCCCGAGAGGGCAATCAGACCCAGGCCGATATTGATTTGCCTGTCGCCCTCCATATGGCGATGCAGGAGGCTGGCGATAATTCCGCCGACCACATACGCGACGCCGTACAGCAACAGCGCCCAGGCGAACTGATAGGCGGAAAGCTTCAGGTGCTCCATGAACAGGAGTGGTGAAATGACAATGAACGAGAAATGGCAGGCGAAGGCGAGTCCGGATATCAGCCAGTAACCCGTAAAGCGGATGTCGCCAAGCAGCAGCCAATAAGCGCTGAAGATTCGCCGGGGCGATGGAACACTGCTACGGCTTTCTTTCAGCAGGAAGCAGGACCTCAACCAGACAATAATGGCCAGGCCGATGAACACATAAAAACTGCCCTGCCAGCCCACATGCAACTGTAGCCAGGTGCCGATCAGCGGCGAACTGGAAATGAATATCCCGCCGGCGGTTGCCATCCAGATTCGCAGTCGTTCCAGTTCGCGGCCGAAGAACAGGTCCTGGACCAGTGCCTGTGACAAGGCAAACGACCCGCAGCCCATCGCCTGTATAACGCGAAAGAACAGAAACCAGGCGTAATCGCTGACGAGCAGACAACCTGTTGCACCCAGGGCGGCCAGAGCAATTCCTCCTAGCAGCAGTTTTTTGCGGCCGAACCTGTCGGACAGCGGCCCGATCAGCAGCAGTGAAAACGCCAGGCCGATGGCAAAGAGGCTGACGGACAACGCTATATCGACAGGCGTAGTGCGGAAGTGGTCGGAGAGCGCGGGAAAGGAAGGAAGCACGACGTCGAGGGGAAAAACAGCAAGCAGCGTCATGGTCATCAACAGAATGACCATGGCCCGGCTTTCTTTGACCTGGGTTGCGTCGATAACACTATTCATCAAGAAGCCCGGCTCTGGTGAAGAGTTTCCGGTTGTAAGGCAGGTCGAAGAACCCGGCGTTTTTCAGGGCGCCCAGGGTAGCGCTGGCGCCCGAACGGGTCCGTTGCAGAGTGGCATGCGCATCGGACAGTCCTTCAGTGATTTCCAGGCAGACTGTCTCCCTGAGGCCGACACCGCGAAAGCTTGCCCTCAGCCAATGCTCATCGACCTCAAAGAAAACCTGAATGAGCTCCGGAAGCAGACCCGCGCAGAACAGGCGTTGGGCGCTGGTCAGGTGCAGCCACAGATAATGGAACACTTCGCAGAAATAGCGACTGTGTCGTGCCTCGTCGGCGAGGTGGTCCCTGAGCATTTCCTGAACGCCGTCCACCAACGCATCGCGACAGATGTCGAGCAGATCCTTGGCGATGATTGTCTCGGAGACGAAACCGGTGAGGAACCAGGCCAGTGGCTTGTGCTTGTCAGGTGTGCGTTCGAGCAGGGCGTGCAACCGGGTGATTCGCTGCGGCATGACGGGCCGATCGAACATGCCATAGAACGCGGCAATCTGCTCGGCGAGGCCATTGGAAAAGAGGGCGTGATAGCCCTCGTCGGTGTAGAGCTGCAGCGCAGCGTTTTTCATCCGCGGGGGAATGCTCACACCAAGTTCGTCATGGACGATGGTTTCGACAGATCGATTAACGATGCGGTGTTCGAGCAAGGTGGTGTAGTCGAGGAAATACACCAGATGATTGGCCGATAGTCGATGAGTGATCGCCCGGCCGGCGTCTTTGACGGCCGGGTGGTTCAAATACGGCAGGAAGGCCGGCGGGAACCAATGCCGGGTTTCCAGTTGCTGTTCAATATCGGGCGGTAATAAATAGGTGTGTTTGCTGGTTCGCACCGCGGCGCGGTTATCCCAGTCGCCGAGGGTAAAGCGATCGGCCCAGCCAGGGGGAAGCATTGCCTGTTCGAGGCGCGTGTCGGTCATGATTGCGGGTCCTGACTGTTCAGCAGCGTTTTCAGTTCCTTGCACAGCACGTTCCCGTCGCTGTTGCCGCAACCGACAAAAAACAAAGGCTGTTCTGCACTGTCATTGAGGCCGAGCAGCGTCTCGACCTGATCATCGGTCAGGGCGCCGGTCAGCCAGGTGTTAAAGCCGAGCGAGGTGGCCACCAACTGGAAGGTCTGGGAAATATGCCCGGCTTCAACGTAGGCCATTCGATAGGCGCGCGAGTGTTCATATTTCCACCACAGTTTGTCGAATCGACTGGTGATGAACAGGCCCATCGGCAGGTTATTGATGAAGTGTTGGCCACATAGCAGTTGCCCCAGCGGTCGACCTGACAGCGAGTTGACGAAGCTCAACGCATGTTCGGTTGGATGGTAGGCATAGAGCCCAGGTTTCAGGCCGCTGACGTTTTGCACGAGCAGGAAGCCTTCACAGGCGTTTAGCCCTCCCCCGGAGGGGCTGGTGCGACGGGCGCCAAGTCCTTCGGCGATGCTTTCGTCGACGTCGTCCTCACGTTCTCGCAAGTAACCGAGGGACAAGTAGAGCAACGTGCTGACCGCTTCGAGTGAGAGGGGCTCGTCGGTGAAGGTTCGGCAGGTTTTTCGGTCAATCAGGGTATTTGCCAGAGTGCTTTGCGGCAGGCATCCAGGTTTCGGCAATGAAATCTTTTCGTCTGCCAGACGTTCCGCCAGACGGGTGTCCGGGGGCGGAGTGGCCAGTACTTCGCTGCAATGGTTCAGATATTCTCTGGACCATTCATGAATATCTTGTGGGGTATGTTGGCAAGGGATGTTCTTGGTGCCGATATGGAATATTTTCGACAGATCATCCCAGCCCCATTCAATAAGAGTCGGGGTTGATGTCGTGAGTATTCCTGCTTCAAGAAGTTGGGTGTCTATACTGTTGTTGCGATTGAACTTGTTCGGGTTGTTGATCAGTTCTGCAAGTCGGGTTGAATAGTCAAGATCCAGTTCGTACTGTTTGTGATTTTTATAATCCCACACTATCTGATCGGGCGTGCGCGGAAGTATGAAGAGATAAGGGTTTATCTGCATGATGGGCGGTTCACTCTGGGTTTTTCGTAGAGAACGCTGGGTAGCCGGCACTCCCCAGCGCTTCATTTACTTAGCGGGCTTTCGGCGTAACCAGAAAAGCCAGGTTGGCGATGGTGTTTGCTTCCAGAGTAATTGCTTTCATGTTGTAACTCCTTGTCATTGATAATGAGCGTCACTTCAATGTGACAACTCAATCATAGTTGGTAATGAATTCTTATCAAGGAGAGATTGAGTAGGAATGTTCTAGTTATTTTGTCGGATTAATCGAAATGACACCTGAATTTTGTAAGGCGTATTCTTCAAAGTGCAAAGCACAGAGAAACGTCCTGCAAGTCACAAGGATTGAAAGTGTAGGAAGTAGTATAAATTATATTGAATAATGGAACGGGGAGCCGATGGGCTCCCCGTCAAACCGGCATGATCAGCTGTTTGGCAGCAGGCGGCAGGTGATGCTCTTGATGTAGCGGGTTTCAGCGATGGCCGGGTGAACCGGGTGATCCGGGCCCTGAGCGCCACGTTCCAGCAACTGAATGTTGCGGTCCAGGTGACGCGCGCTGGTCAGCAGGATGTTTTGCAGGTCATCTTCGGGCAGGTGCATCGAGCACGAAGCGCTCACCAGGATGCCGTCTTTGCTGAGCAGGCGCATGGCTTGCTCGTTCAGGCGACGGTAGGCGCCTTCGCCGTTCTTCATGTCTTTCTTGCGTTTGATGAACGCCGGCGGGTCGGCCACGATCACGTCGAAACGTTCTTCGCTGGCTTTCAGCTCTTTGAGGGCTTCGAACACGTCGCCTTCAATGCAGGTCATTTTGTCGGCGAAACCGTTCAGCGCGGCGTTACGCTCGACGCCGTCGAGGGCGAAGGCCGACGCGTCGACGCAGAACACTTCACTGGCGCCGAAGGCGGCCGCTTGTACACCCCAGCCACCGATGTAGCTGTACAGGTCCAGTACGCGTTTGCCTTTGGCGTACGGAGCCAGGCGTGCACGGTTCATGCGGTGGTCGTAGAACCAGCCGGTTTTCTGGCCTTGCATGACCGGTGCTTCGAATTTCACGCCGTTTTCTTCCAGCGCTACCCACTCCGGCACCAGGCCGAACACGGTTTCGACGTAGCGGTTGAGGCCTTCGGCATCACGGGCGGCGGAGTCGTTCTTGAACAGAATGCCGCTTGGCTTGAGCACTTGGGTCAACGCGGCGATCACGTCTTCTTTATGGGCTTCCATGGTCGCCGAGGCGATCTGGACCACGAGGATGTCGCCGAAACGGTCGACCACCAGGCCTGGCAGCAGGTCGGAATCGCCGTAGACCAGGCGATAGAACGGCTTGTCAAACAGGCGATCGCGCAGCGAAAGGGCGACGTTGATACGGTGGACGAGCAACGACTTGTCCAGCGGCAACTTGATGTCGCGCGACAGCAGGCGGGCGCAGATCAGGTTGTTCGGGCTCATGGCAACAATGCCCAGCGGTTTGCCGCCGGCGGCTTCGAGGATCGCCTGATCACCGGCCTTGAAGCCGTGCAATGGGGTGGCGGCGACATCGATTTCGTTGCTGTAGACCCACAAGTGGCCGTTTCGCAGGCGACGGTCGGCGTTGGCTTTGAGGCGCAGGCTAGGCAGGGACATGACGTCGCTCCGGAAAAAAGAGCGGGAGTATAGCGTGTTGCGCAAGGCCACGGTTTGGTGGATGGACATGCGGTGAAGGTCGCGCCAAAGATGAAACTTCAGCAGATGCGCCCTCCAAGGTGTCGGATCCAACTTTTAGAAGCTAGAATCTGCGCCTGGCCCAGAGTGTGTACTTATGTCCCAAGAGCTGACTACCGAACAGATCCAACAGTCCCTGCAAGGCATCAGCGTGCCCGCCCAGCCGCAAATCATGGTGGATTTGCAGATGGAACAGTACATGCCCGACCCGGACCTGGAAGTGATCGCGAAACTGATCTCCCAAGACCCGGGCCTTTCAGGCGCCTTGCTGAAGATCGTCAATTCGCCGTATTACGGCTTGAGCAACAAGATCGCTTCGATCCAGCGGGCGGTGAACCTGCTGGGCAGCCGTTCAATCATCAACCTGATCAACGCCCAGTCGATCAAGGGCGAGATGAATGACGACACCATCGTCACCTTGAACCGCTTCTGGGACACGGCCCAGGATGTGGCAATGACCTGCCTGACACTGGCCAAGCGCATTGGCGCCCAGGCCGGCGATGAAGCGTACGCGTTGGGCTTGTTTCACGATTGTGGCGTGCCGTTGATGCTGCAGCGTTTCCCCAACTACATGACCGTTCTGGAAGAGGCCTACGCCAACGCCAGTGCCGAATGCCGGGTGGTCGACACCGAGAACCGGGTGTTCAATACCAACCACGCCGTGGTCGGTTACTACACTGCCAAGTCCTGGCGTCTGCCGGAGCATGTGACTGCCGCTATCGCCAATCACCACAACGCGTTGGCAATCTTCAGCGATGAGTCGTCGCGCAATGCCCAGCTCAAGAACTTGTTGGCGATCCTCAAGATGGCCGAACACATTTGTGCGTCCTACCGGGTGTTGGGCAACCAGAATGAAGACCACGAATGGAACAGCATCGGGCCTCTGGTGCTTGACTATGTCGGTCTCTCGGATTACGACTTCGAGACGCTCAAGCAAACCATTCGCGACCTCGGCGCTCACCGCTGAGTGCCGGATAGCCTGATTCGAGTGCACCATGCCTGAACTGCCGGAAGTCGAAACCACCCGCCGCGGTATTGCGCCGCACCTGGAAGGCCAACGGGTCAGCCGGGTGATTGTGCGTGACCGGCGCCTGCGCTGGCCGATTCCCGAAGACCTTGATGTGCGGTTGTCGGGGCAGCGCATCGTGCTGGTGGAACGGCGCGCCAAGTACCTGTTGATCAATGCCGAAGTCGGCACGTTGATCAGCCACTTGGGCATGTCAGGGAATTTGCGGCTGGTGGAAGCCGGCTTGCCGGCAGCCAAGCATGAGCACGTGGACATCGAGCTGGAATCCGGCCTGGCGCTGCGTTACACGGACCCGCGACGGTTTGGCGCGATGCTCTGGAGCCTTGACCCGCTCAACCATGAATTGCTGATTCGCCTGGGGCCGGAGCCCTTGACCGATTTGTTCGACGGCGAGCGCTTGTTCCAGCAGTCACGCGGCCGCTCCATGGCGGTCAAGCCGTTCATCATGGATAACGCCGTGGTGGTGGGCGTCGGCAATATCTATGCGACCGAGGCGCTGTTCGCCGCCGGCATCGATCCGCGCCGCGAAGCCAAGAGCATTTCCCGGGCGCGCTATTTGAAGCTGGCGATCGAGATCAAACGCATCCTCGCCGCCGCCATCGAGCGCGGCGGCACCACGTTGCGCGACTTTATCGGCGGTGACGGTCAGCCGGGGTACTTCCAGCAGGAGCTGTTCGTCTACGGACGAGGCCATGAACCCTGCAAGGTTTGCGGCACGGAGCTGCGGGATGTGAAGCTCGGACAGCGCGCCAGCGTCTTTTGCCCTCGCTGTCAGAGCTGAAAACTCCCACGGTCTATAGTCAGTGTTCTCACTGCCTCGCATAAGGACCGTGCCATGAACCTGTTTCGAATCCTTGTCGTTGTCTGCCTGCTGGGCGCCAATGCCGGCGCGTTGGCGGCAAACAGCGGCAGCGGCGACCCGCTCTACACCATCCAGAACCCCCCGGCGTACGCCATGATCGGTGATTTGCTGATTGCCCGACCTTTGCTGGTCGTGGCGACGGTGATTGGTGCTGGCGTGTTTGTGGTGTCGTTGCCGTTTACCGCGCTGGGCGGCGGCGTTGGCGATGCGGGACAGGCATTGGTGGTTGACCCGGCGAAAGCGGCATTTGTGCGGTGTCTGGGGTGTGTCGGCGAGGGGTTTGAGCAGCGGGAGTGAAGGCTGCTGGATTTTCTGTGTGGCTGGATGACGCCTTCGCGAGCAAGCCCGCTCCCACATTAGACCGCGATCAACTGTGGGAGCTAGCGTGCTCGCGAAGGGGCCGGCACAGACGCTACAAAACTATCTGACTCAAGCCTTGCCGGTAATCTTCCGGTACTTCTCCATCAACTCGTCTTCAGTCTCCGGATGCGCTTCGTCCAGCGGAATGCAATCCACCGGGCACACTTGCTGGCACTGAGGCTCGTCGTAGTGGCCGACACACTGCGTGCACAGGTTCGGGTCGATCACATAGATCTCTTCGCCTTGGGAAATGGCGGCGTTCGGGCACTCGGGTTCGCAGACGTCGCAGTTGATGCAATCGTCGGTGATGATCAGGGACATGCTAACTCCAGCCAGGGCGGCAGGCCCGGGCGCAATAAACCAATGCGCGCAATTGTGCCGCATTGGCGCCTGTAGTGCACGCAGGCGCCGATTCAGCGGTCGTTACTTCTTGAAGCGCTCGGTGAGGGCATCCGCCACCGCAGGGTGGACGAACTTGGTGATATCACCGCCCAGCGCCGCGATTTCACGGACCAGCGTCGAGGAAATGAACGAATAACGCTCGGAAGGCGTAAGAAACAGGCTCTCCACATCCGGTGCCAGCTGACGGTTCATGTTGGCCAGCTGGAATTCGTATTCGAAGTCCGACACCGCGCGCAAACCACGCAGGAACACGTTGGCGTTCTTCTCTTTGGCGAAGTGCGCGAGCAGCGTCGAGAAACCGACGACTTCAACGTTCGGCAGATGTTTAGTGACCTCGCGGGCCAGCTCCACTCGCTGTTCCAGAGGAAACAACGGGTTTTTCTTGGGACTGGCGGCAACGGCAATGATCACATGATCGAACAGGCGCGCGGCGCGTTCGACCAAGTCGCCATGGCCCTTGGTAATAGGGTCGAAGGTACCTGGGTACAACACTCGGTTCATCGCGTCGTCCTGGCGGGAGTCCGTTGGGGAGTCGGATGGTATCGCAGCCTTCCCGGTCGGCCAAGTCGCCTGTTGGGTAAGAAAGCACTATAGACGATACGAATATTCTCCCTTTTCATGGGTTTTTCAAACGTTCGGCCAGGGAAGTGGCCAGTTGCGCGGTCAGCCCATACACCGACAACTGCGGGTTTGCGCCAATGCTGGTGGGGAACAGCGAGCCGTCATGGATCGACAGATTGCTCAGTTGATGATGGCGGCCGAGGCTGTCGGTCACGGCGTTTTTCGGGTCTTCGCCCATCGCACAACCGCCCATCACGTGGGCGCTGCCCAGGCGTGTGCGATACAACTCAAGGCTCAAACCGTCGATCAACGTGCGTGCTTCAGCCAGGGTTTTCACGTAGCGGGCATCGGCGTGCATCGGCATCACCGCGTTGGCGCCCCCGGCGAACTGGATCTCGGCCATGCTGTGAAAGGCCCGGCGCAAGCCGTCCCAGGCGTAGGGTGAAACCTGATAGTCGAGCACCGGCGTGTTGTCACCGCGCAATTCGACACTGCCCCCGGGGCTGTCCGGGTGGAAACCGTCGCGCAACAACGCCAGCATTGCGTGGGTATGGGGCAGGTGTTCCATGTGCTGGGCGTTTTCCTTGCCGAAACCGCCGAGCAGGGTGGTCGCCAGTGCCGGGTGCAGCGGCGGGACTTCGAGTTTGTAGCCCATCTTGCCGGCGGTGCCATCCTGCCATTGGAAATGGTCGGAATAGATCGACTGAGGCGCGCCATAGAACGGGTTGATCACCTCGTCGAACAGCCCGGCGGACATGTTCACCAAATGCAGGAACGTGCGTTTGCCCAAGCGCTTGTGCGGATCCGGCGCATCAGAACGCAGGAGCAACGCCGGGCTGTTGATCCCGCCGCCGGCCAGTACGTAATGGCGCGCCTTGACCGTGATCGTGCGCCCGGTCGGCGCGACGCAACGGTCGTCCATCGCCACGCATTGCAGGCCGGTGACCTTGCCGTCCTTGATCGACAGTTTTTCGGCACGGGCCAGGTACAACAGTTCGCCACCCTTTTCCAGCGTTGCCGGAATGGTCGTGACCAGCATCGATTGCTTGGCGTTGGTCGGACACCCCATGCCGCAGTAGCCAAGGTTCCAGCAGCCGCGCACGTTGCGCGGGATGACGTGCCAGGTGTAGCCGAGCTTTTCACAGCCTTTGCGGATCACGTCGTTGTTGGGGTTGGGCGGCACCCTCCACGGCGCGACACCGAGGCGTTGCTCCATTTTCTCGAACCACGGCGCCATGTCGGCAGGCGAGTGGCCTTTGACGTCATGTTCGCTGGCCCAGTGTTCAAGCGTCGGGGTGGGCGTACGAAAGCTCGATGTCCAGTTGATCAGCGTAGTGCCGCCCACGGCGCGGCCCTGAAGGATGGTGATCGCGCCATCCTTGCTCATGCGCCCGATGCCTTCCTGGTAGAGGCTGGTGTAGGCCTGGTCTTCGAGCATCTTGAAGTCGCTGCTGGTCTTGAGCGGGCCTTCTTCGATCAGCAGCACTTTGTAGCCGGCTGCGCTGAGGATTTCCGCCGTGGTGCCGCCGCCGGCACCGCTGCCGATGATCGCCACGTCCGCTTCGAGGGTCAGGTCTTGGGTCAGTTGCGCGCCGTTGTAGGTTTTCCAGCCACGGGACAGGCCTTCTCGGAACGGGTCGGGTACAGGCATTCTCAGGTTCTCTTTTTATTTTGTTTTGGGTGTTCTTCAGGTCGCCATCGTGAGCAGGAGTACGCAATTCCCTGTGGGAGCGTGGCTTGCCCGTGATAGGGTCGACTCGATTTCAGACCGTAGGCGGCCCGGGATACCCGCAATGCACCCAGGACTCCGCCCGGGTGTACCACGCCATCATCACCAGTTGCTTCAACGAGCTATGCCCCATCCGCAACAAGCTCAACGAACTGTTTTCCCAGCGATAGAGAAAGTGCCGGATCTCATCACCACTGGCATTTTCCCAACTGCCCCAGATCCCGGTCAGCGGTCCGCGCGTCACGGCCATCCCCAGCACATCGAACAGTTGCTGAGTCAGCTTGAGCATTTCCGGCGACAGGTGATTCAGGCTGTTGTCCAGGCTGTGCAAGGTCTGATCGAGCGACGCCGGTATTTTCTCGGCGGCGACCGCACCCTCGAGCATCACCGGAATCAGTGCGCGCAAAAACAACAGGTCGCCGCTGCGCAGGATCACGAAGCCGTTCGCTGCAGTGCTCGACGAGCAGCCGCTGAGGCTTGCGCCCAACCCGGCGGTGGCCAGGAAGGCGCTGGCGCCGAGGCTGAATTTCAGCAGGCCGCGCCGTGACAGCGCGGGTGTATCGGACAGGCTTGGGCTCATTATTGTTGTTACCCGGTGGTGGTGAGCGTTAGCGGATGAACAGCTTCTGGATCAGTTTCTGAATGGATTTTCCGTACGGCGGGTAGATGAGTTTCGACGCGTTGAAGCGCTGCTTGATCAATACCCCTTTGGCCTTGCTGAAGGTCAGGAAGCCTTCGTGGCCGTGGTAATGGCCCATGCCCGACGCACCGATGCCACCGAATGGCATGTCGTCCTGAGCGACGTGCAGCAGCGTGTCGTTGAGGCAGACGCCGCCGGAGTGGGTTTCGTGGAGCACACGGTGCTGTTCGCGCTTGTCGTAGCCAAAGTAGTACAGCGCCAGTGGGCGAGGGCGTTGATTGATGTAGGCAAAGGCCTCATCCAGGCGCTTGTACGGCACGATCGGCAACAGCGGGCCGAAGATTTCGTCCTGCATCACGGTCATGTCGTCGGTGACGTTGAGCAGCAGGCTGTGACTCATGCGCCTGCCCTGACCCTGATCGAACAGCGGAATCAGCTGTGCCCCTTTGCTGGTGGCATCGCTGATGTAGCCGTTGAGACGCGCCAGTTGCCGCTCGTTGATGATGGCGGTGTAGTCCGGGTTGTCAGCCAGCGTCGGATAAAACCCGCGAACCACTTGGCGATAGGCTTCGACGAAACCATCGACACGGTCTTCGGGCACCAACACGTAGTCCGGGGCCACGCAGGTTTGCCCGGCGTTCAGGGTTTTACCGAAGGCGATGCGTTCGGCGGCGTCTTTCAGCGGCACGTCATGGGACACGATGGCCGGTGACTTGCCGCCGAGTTCGAGGGTCACCGGGGTGAGGTTCTCGGCCGCCGCACGCATCACGTGTTTGCCGATGCTGGTGGCGCCGGTGAACAGCAGGTGATCGAAACGCAGGCGGGAGAACGCGACACCGACATCGGATTCGCCCAACACCACGCACACCAGGTCTTCAGGAAAGACCCGGGCGAGCAATTCCTTGAGCAGCAAACCGGTGGCCGGGGTCGATTCGCTGAGTTTGAGCATCACCCGATTGCCCGCCGACAGCGCGCCCACCAATGGACCGATGGCCAGGTACAGCGGGTAGTTCCAAGGCACGATCACGCCGACCACGCCCAACGGTTGGTATACGACTTTGGCCGCCGCCGGTTGAAAAGCGATGCCCACCTTGCGCCGCGAAGCCTTCATCCAGCCTTTGAGGTGCTGGCTGGCGTAATGAATGCCGTGCAGGCTGGGCATCAGTTCGGCGAGCAGGGTTTCATCGGCGCTGCGGTGACTGAAATCCTGGCTGATCGCCTCGATCAGTGCCTGGCGCTCGCTGCTCAATAGATCGCGCAAGGCTTTGAGCCATTGCTGGCGCTGGGCGGCCGGCGGCATCGGGTTGGCGGCGTAGGCGGCACGTTGCGCGTCGAACAGGGCCTGCATTTCTTCCAGAGGCTGATTCAAGTTCTGAAGGTAGGCGATGTCAGCAGTCATTGTCGGCTCCGGATTTATTGTAATGAGTGACTTTTTAGAGTCTATGCTCTAAAAAGTCAAATGACATCCTGGAACAGCTTTGTTTTATCCACTCGCGGATAGGTCGTAAGATGCCTGTCATCGCACTCTGAATTAAAGCTCAAGCCATGGCCCCTCGGATCAAAACCAGCGAGCGCATCGTGCAGAACAGCCTGGAGCTGTTCAATCAGCAGGGTGAGCGCAGCATCAGCACCAATCACATTGCTGCCCACATGGAAATTTCACCGGGCAATCTGTACTACCACTTCCCTAACAAGCAGGCGATCATCGCCGTGTTGTTCAGTGAGTACGAAAGCCTGGTGGACAGCTTCCTGCGCCCGCCTCAGGGGCGTGCATCGACGGTGGACGACAAGCGCTTCTACCTTCAGGAGCTGCTGGCGGCGATGTGGCGCTACCGGTTTTTGCATCGCGATCTTGAGCACTTGCTCGACAGCGATCCGGAACTCGCCGCCCGTTATCGACGGTTTTCCCAGCGCTGCCTGATCCATGGCACGCACATCTACGCGGGCTTCGTCGAGGCTGGCATCCTGCAAATGGATAAGGTCCAGATCGAGTCCCTGACGCTGAACGCGTGGATCATCCTGACGTCCTGGGTGCGGTTCCTGTGCACCACGCGGGAAAACTCCAATCACCTGAGTGAACAAGCCATTAAACGAGGTGTGTATCAGGTGTTGGTGCTTGAAGCAGGTTTCGTCACGGATCAGGCGCGTGATGCGGTGAATGCGCTGTACGAAGAGTTTTACGTGCCGTTGGCCCAAGCCCTTGAAGAAGTGCAGTAGGATCGAACACCGACTTAGTCACAGGAGCCCGCTATGCCCATTGCGCAACTGATCAGCCCGCAAGCACTGGACCTGAAAAAGGACCAGCCGGGGTTGGTGATTCTCGATTGTCGTTTTGCCCTCGAAGACCCGGATTACGGCCAGCGTAGTTATGCCGAAGGGCACATCGCCGGTTCGAAGTTTGCCGATCTCGAGCGTGATTTGAGCGGGACGGTGGTCAAGGGCGTGACCGGGCGTCATCCGCTGCCTGAAGCGCATGACTTGATCGAGCGCTTGCAAGCCTGGGGCATCAACGCCGACAGTGAAGTGGTTTTGTACGATGACGGCCCCGGTGCCTTTGCGGCGCGGGCCTGGTGGTTGCTGGCATGGCTGGGCAAGCGTGACGGCGTGTTCATTCTGGATGGCGGGCTCAAGGCCTGGCATGCGGCGGGTTTGCCGCTGAGTCTGGATGCGTGCGACACCCGGCGGGGCACCTTCAGCGGAACGCCGGACAATGCATTGATCTTGAGTGCGCAACAACTGGCGCAACGTCTCGGTCAACCTGAGTTGACGTTGCTGGACGCTCGCGGCTTGCCGCGTTTCAAGGGCGAAGTGGAGCCGATCGATCCGATTGCCGGGCATATTCCGGGGGCGCAATGTGCGGCGTTTACCGACAACCTCGGCGGCGATGGACGGTTTTTACCGGCTGATCAGCTCAAGCAGCGTTTTGCCGAGAAACTGGGGGGGCGTTCGCCGACCGATCTGGTGGCGTACTGCGGTTCCGGGGTGACGGCTTGCCATAACCTGTTTGCACTGTGCCTGGCGGGTTATCCGTTGGGGGCGTTGTATGCCGGGTCGTGGAGCGAGTGGATCAACGATCCCGCACACGGCATCGCCATCGGCGAATAACCCCGGACTCCACAGGGGTATCAGGCGATTCAAAACAGTCGGGCACTTCGATACGCGGCCGGTCCCACCCCGTAAACCTGCTTGAACTGCCGGCTCAGGTGACTCTGGTCGGCAAACCCCAATTGCGTGGCCACTTCCAGCGGCAAACAACCGTTCTGCAACAGCGCCCGGGCCTGGGCGATGCGTTGTTGCATCAGCCAGGTGTGCGGCGGCATGCCGGTGGCTCTGCGAAACACCCGGGCAAAGTGAAAAGGAGAAAGATTCACCGCCGCCGCGAGCTCTTCAAGAGACGGCGGTGCCGCCAATTGCGCACGCAGCAATTCCTTGGCCCGTGTCACGGCGCGGTGCTCCTTGCCGGGTTGGCCGGCAATCGGCACCGCCGCGTGTCGCTGCAGCAACGACAACATCATTTCCCGCCAGACCGTTTGCTGTTGCAGCGCCGTGGTCGGACTTTCCAGCAAACGATGCAGTTGGCAAAAACCCTTCACCAGGTCCGGGTCTCTGTACAGCGTGGCGCCAAACATGGGCAAGTGATGGGTCGGCAATTCCAGTTCGGCCAGCAACGACAGTAACTGCCCGCTGTCCGGATAAAACGCCCGGTACAGCCAACCATCCTCGGTGCCTTTGTGGCCTGTATGCAGTTCATCCGGATTGATCAACACCAAGGTGCCGCTGCCAGCCAGGTGTTCAGCGCCGCGATAGCGGTAGCGCTGGGCGCCGGCCATGATCATGCCGATCACATAACCATCGTGCACATGGGGTGCGAAGCGGTGTTCGATGTAGCGCGCGGACAGTAACTCGACCCCGGCCAGCGGCGCGGTTTGCCAGAAGCGGATCGACTCGCCCTGATCGACGTCCATCGACTACTCGCGCCCCACGGCGGCCAGCCACTGCGGAATGCGCCGTTCCAGGTAGTAACCCGGTTGCCGGAACGAGCCATCGACGAAGCCGACATGCCCGCCCTTGGTTTGTAATTCCAATTGCGTGCAGGCAGACAATTCGTCGGCCTGCGGGAGGCTGTGGGGGAAGACGAAGGGATCGTCGGCCGCCTGAATGATCAGGGTCGGTGTGCGAATCTCCCCAAGGAAATAACGGCTCGACGCGCGACGGTAGTAATCCTCGGCATCGAGAAAACCATTCAACGGCGCCGTGACCCGGCCATCGAAGTCCCAGAAGGTGCGCATGTTCTCCAGCGAACCCAGTGCCGCCAACGCCGCGAGGCCATCTTCGCGTCCGTCATGCTGGAACTGGCGTTGTTTGTTCTTGATGTAAGCGAGCATCTCGCGCATGAAATGCGCCTGATAGACCTTGGAAAAACCTTGGCCGATACGATCCGCGCACTGGTCGAGGCGAAACGGCACCGACACCGCCACCGCGCCGGTCACGCCGCTGTCACTGCCGGACTCGCCCAAGTGTTTGAGCAAGACGTTGCCGCCCAGGGAATAACCCACCGCATACAGCGGCGCCAACGGACGTTTGGCCCGCAGGTGCCGGATGGTTTCGGCGAGGTCTTCACTGGCGCCGGAATGGTAACTGCGCGCTAACAGATTCGGCTCGCCCGAACAGCCGCGCCAGTTCAATGCGACACTGGCCCAGCCTTGGGTGGCGAGGGCCTTTTGCACACCGGCCACATACGGTGAATTCGACGAACCGGTCAGCCCGTGCAACACCAGCACCAGAGGCGCCGTCGCGCTGTGTGGGCCGTGCCAGTCGAGGTCGAGAAAGTCGCCGTCTTCGAGCCACAAGCGTTCGCGCTCGCGTTCGATGTGCGTGGTTTTGCGCCAAAGCGGTCCCCACAAGGTTTGCAAGTGCGGATTGCCCAGGCCCAAGGCGGGGGTGAAGCGGTCTGGCGGATGGGACACGATTGCTCTCGATGCAGCGGTGCGCAACGGGTGCGCACCTTTTCAGGCCGGTCGATTAACCGGCGATCTCTGCCATACGTTGCCACAACGCGTAGTAAACCCGCCCGGATTTCTGCTCACGGTGCAGGCGCCAGTTGCCTGGCAAACCAAGGGACGACGGCGCGTTTTCGCTTTCAGTGTAGATCCAGGCCTCGTCGGCCAGCCACTGACGCTCTTCCAGCAGCGTGCAGACGCCCGGCAGCAGGTTCTGATTGAACGGCGGGTCTAGGAACACCAGGTCGTACGCCGTGGCGGTTTGGGTTTCCAGGTAGCGCAGGGCGTCGGCGGTCTGAATCTGGCCCGTGGTGCAACGCAGTGTGCCCAAGTGTTCCTTGATGCTGGCGACCGCGATGTTGCTGGCGTCCAGCGCCTGGCCCATGGCCGCGCCACGGGACAGTGCTTCAAGAAACAGTGCACCGCTGCCGGCGAACGGGTCCAGCACCTTGGCGCCCGCGACATACGGCGCGAGCCAGTTGAACAGGGTTTCACGCACCCGGTCCGGCGTCGGGCGCAGGCCTGGGGCATCGGGGAAGCTCAGCTTTCGGCTGCCCCATTCGCCGCCGATGATGCGCAGTTGATTCACGCCGTTATGAACGTTGTGAACAGGTTTTTTTGGACGCGTGGCCATTAATGCTCCGGAACCCCGAGCGGCTGCTCGGCAGGTTTATCAGATGGGGCCGGTAACGGCTTTTGTGGCACGGTCGGGCCAGCGCTGACGATGACCATTTTGTCCGTGCTCAAGTGTTTGTTCAGTGCGGTCTTGACCTGGTCGACGGTCAGGCTCTGGGACTCACGCATGAAGTCATCCAGATAATTGAGCGGCAGGTTGTAGAAACCCATGGCGCCCAACTGGCCGACGATGTCGGCGTTGCTGGCGGTGGACAGCGGGAAGCTGCCGGCCAGTTCACGCTTGGCGTCATCGAGTTCTTTCTGCGTCGGGCCGGTTTTAAGGTAGTCGGCCAGCACGTCCTGCACCAGTTTCAGCGTGCCTTCGCTCATCTCGGCGCGGGTCTGCAGGTTGATCATGAACGGGCCACGCGCCTGCATCGGGGTGAAGCCCGAATACACACCGTACGCCAGTCCACGTTTTTCCCGCACTTCGCTCATCAGACGGGTGCCGAAACCACCGCCGCCAAGGATCTGGTTGCCCATGGACAGTGCGGCGTAGTCCGGATCTTCACGGTCGATGCCCAGTTGGGCGAGCATCAGGTTGGTTTGCTTGGACGGAAACTCGATGTGGCCGACGCTGGCTTTCGGTTCCTGCGGCTGTGCAATTTTCGCCAGTGCCGGGCCTTTTGGCAGTGCACTGGAGACTTGCGCAGCAATCGCTTCGGCCTCGGCGCGGGACAAGTCACCGACCAGCGCAATTACCACGTTGCCGGCGGCGTAGGCTTTCTCATGGAACGCTTTGAGCTGCGCCAAGGTGATCGCAGGAACGGTTTTCGCCGTGCCATCGCTGGAGTGCGCGTAAGGGTGATCGCCGTACAAACGGTTCATCAACTCCAGGCTCGCCAGTTTCCCGGGGTTCTGTTTCTGGTATTCGAAACCGGCGAGCATCTGGTTCTTGATGCGCGCGAAAGAGTCGGCAGGGAAGGTCGGTTTGCCGATCACTTCGGAAAACAGCTTCAGGGCGGGTTCGCGTTTGTCCTTGGTGCTGAGGCTGCGCAAGGAAGCCAGTGCCATGTCCTTGAACGCGCCGTTGCCGAAGTCAGCGCCCAGGCCTTCGAAACCCTGAGCGATGGCGCCGACATCTTTGCCGGCCACACCTTCGTTAAGCATCGCGTTGGTCAGCACGGCCAGGCCCGGCGCATTGCCGTCCTGGCTGCTGCCGGCGGCGAAGATCAGGCGCATGTCGAACATCGGCAGCTCACGGGCTTCGACGAACATCACCTTGGCGCCGTCGGCGGTGCTCCAGGTCTGTACGTCGAGCGTGCGGTGGCTCGGTGCCTTGCCGTCGAGTTCGGTCAGCGATTGCAGTTTCTGGCTGGACTTGGCTTTGTCCAGGGCCTCGCTGGCCTTGGACTCATCGGTTCTGGACAAGTAGAAAACCGCGGAGCCGATCAGGGCAACCGCGATCAGACCGATCAGGGCCAGGCGGGGTTTTTTACGCTCACTCATGAGTCGTCTCCAGTGGCAGGACATGGGCGACGCTGAGACGTTCGCGGGTGAAATACAGCTTGGCGGCGTTCTGGATGTCTTGCGGGGTCACGCTTTCCAGGTCGCTGAGTTCGGTGTCCATCAGCTTCCACGACAGGCCGACGGTTTCGAGTTGGCCGATGGACGTGGCCTGGCTGGTGATCGAATCACGCTCAAAGACCAGGCCGGCAATCACCTGAGCCCGCACGCGCTCCAGCTCTTCGGCCGACGGCGCGGTGGTTTTCAGTTGTTCAAGCAGCTTCCACAGGCCGGCTTCGGCCTGGGCCATGGTTTTCTTTTTCTGCGTGTTCGGTGTGGCCGACAAGGTGAACAGGCTGTCGCCGCGGGTGTAGGCGTCGTAACTCGACGAACCGCCGGACACCAACTCTTCGCCGCGTTCCAGCTGCGCCGGAATGCGACCGCTGTAGCCGCCGTCGAGCAGTGCCGAGATCAGGCGCAAGGCATTCACCGAGCGTTTGTCTTCGGCGGTCGCGATGCTGGGTACGTTGAAGCCCAGCATCAGGCTCGGCAATTGGGTCTGCACATGCAGGGTGATCTGGCGCTCGCCGGGCTCGGCCAGTTCCAGCGGGATTTTAGCCGGGGGCACGTCGCGCTTGGCGATCGGGCCGAAGTAACGCTGGGCCAGGGCTTTGACCTCGTCCGGGGTTACGTCACCGACCACCACCAGCGTGGCATTGTTCGGCACGTACCAGGATTGGTACCAGTGGCGCAGCTCTTCGACTTTCATGCGGTCCAGGTCGGCCATCCAGCCGATGGTCGGCGTGTGGTAACCGCTGGCCGGGTAGGCCATCGCCTTGAAGCGTTCGTAGGCCTTGGACATCGGTTTGTCGTCGGTGCGCAGGCGACGTTCTTCTTTAATGACTTCGATCTCACGGGTGAACTCGTCAGCTGGCAGGCGCAGGCTGGCCATGCGGTCGGCTTCCAGTTCGAAGGCCACGCCCAGGCGATCACGGGCGAGCACTTGGTAATAGGCGGTGAAATCATCGCTGGTGAATGCGTTCTCTTCGGCGCCGAGGTCACGCAGGATCAGTGAGGCTTCGCCGGGGCCGACTTTCTCACTGCCTTTGAACATCATGTGTTCCAGCGCATGGGAAAGACCGGTCTGACCTGGTGTTTCGTAGCTGGAGCCGACCTTGTACCAGACCTGGGACACCACCACCGGCGCACGATGGTCTTCGCGCACGATAACTTTCAAGCCGTTATCGAGGGTGAATTCGTGGGTGGGTTGTGGATCGGCAGCCAAGGCTGACAGTGGCAGACAAACTGTGCTGAGCAGCAGGCCTGCAGCGCGGCGGGCTAGAGCATTCATTCGTTTTTTAAACCTGTTGGGCTGCCCGCTTGGTCTTAGCGTCAGCGGGCGAGAGGGTGCTAGGATAACGGTCCGTTTTACTGGCGGCCACGCCTATCAGGCCTTTGATCGGTTTGCAGGTTGTTTGGGTTCGCGGCGCAAGCTATGAGTTTGACAGCTAAACTCTGCGTTTTCGCCGACGATGCCGTTCCAGTCCTTCGTATTAGTCGACCTTTGGGGTGCGGTTTGCACCTCGACAAAATGTTGCGCGTGAACAAGCTGGATCAATCGCAGTCTGTTCTGCATCGAATATTTATTTGCCGAGGCGCCCTTTGGCGCGTCGCTACCGTGAGATAGCCGTCCTCCATGTTTGGTTCCAACGACGACAAGAAAGCCCCAGCTGCGGCTGGCGAGAAGAAAAGCCTGTTCGGATGGCTGCGCAAAAAGCCGCAGGAAACCGTCGTCGAACAGCCACAGCCACTTTCTGAGCCCGCACCGGCGCCGGTAATAGAAGAAGAGCTCGCGCCGATCGTCTTGCCGATCGCCGAGCCGGTGCTGCAACCGGTGGTCGAGCCGGATCACGTTGCCGAAGCCGTTGCACAACCCGCCCTGACGCCGATTGCCGAACCCTGGCTGACGCTGCCGGTGGCCGAAGAGCCGGTTGCCTTCGTTGAAGACGAGTTGGCACCGCACGTTACGCCGCCGATTCCTGCCCCGACTGCGTTTGTGCCTGAGCCAGTTCAGGCTCCGGTGGTTGAACCGGTTGTGGCGCCAGTGGTTGTGGCCGAGCCTGAACCGGTGGTTGCAGAGCCTGTGGTTCCTGCTTTCGTTGCTCCGGTTGCTCCGGTTGCTCCGGTTGCTCCGGTTGCTCCGGTTGCTCCGGTTGCTCCGGTTGCTCCGGTTGCTCAAGCACCTGCACCCGTCGTCGCGCCCGTCGAAACGTCCGTCGAGCCGCCGCGTACTGAAGAATCCAAAGCCGGTTTCTTCGCCCGCCTCAAGCAAGGCCTGTCCAAGACCAGCGCCAGCATCGGCGAAGGCATGGCCAGCTTGTTTCTGGGTAGAAAGGCCATCGATGACGAACTGCTCGAAGACCTCGAAACCCGCCTGCTGACCGCCGACGTTGGCGTTGAGGCCACGTCGGTGATCATCCAGCGCCTGACCCAAAAGGTCGCGCGCAAGGAACTGGCCGATTCCGATGCCCTGTATAAATCTCTGCAAGCCGAACTGGCCGCCATGCTCAAACCGGTCGAGCAACCGCTGAAAATCACCTCGCAGAACAAGCCGTTCGTGATTCTGGTGGTGGGCGTCAACGGCGCCGGCAAGACCACTACCATCGGCAAACTGGCGAAGAAACTGCAGCTCGAAGGCAAGAAAGTCATGCTCGCGGCCGGTGACACCTTCCGTGCTGCAGCGGTCGAGCAATTGCAGGTCTGGGGTGAGCGCAACAAGATCCCGGTCATCGCCCAGCACACGGGTGCCGACTCGGCTTCGGTTATCTTCGATGCCGTGCAAGCCGCCAAGGCCCGTGGCATTGATGTGCTGATCGCTGACACCGCCGGTCGTCTGCACACCAAAGACAATTTGATGGAAGAGCTGAAGAAGGTTCGCCGGGTGATCAGCAAGCTCGACGCCGATGCGCCGCACGAAGTGCTGTTGGTGCTCGATGCCGGCACCGGCCAGAACGCGATCAGCCAGGCCAAGCAATTCAACCAGACCGTCGAACTGACCGGCCTGGCGCTGACCAAGCTCGACGGCACCGCCAAGGGTGGGGTGATTTTCGCCCTGGCCAAGCAGTTTGGCCTGCCTATTCGCTACATCGGCGTCGGTGAAGGCATCGACGATTTGCGTACTTTTGAAGCAGAACCCTTTGTCCAGGCACTGTTTGCCGAGCGGGAGCGTTCATGATTCGTTTCGAACAGGTCGGTAAACGCTACCCGAACGGTCACGTCGGCTTGCATGAGCTGAGCTTTCGAGTCCGTCGGGGCGAATTCTTGTTTGTGACCGGCCACTCTGGCGCCGGTAAAAGCACCTTGTTGCGCCTGCTGCTGGCGATGGAGCGTCCGACCACCGGCAAATTGCTGCTGGCTGGTCAGGATCTTGCGACCATCAGCAACGCGCAGATTCCTTACCTGCGCCGGCAGATCGGCGTGGTGTTCCAGAATCACCAGCTGCTGTTCGATCGGACGGTGTTCAACAACGTCGCGCTGCCCTTGCAGATCCTGGGTCTCTCGAAGGCCGAGATCGTCAAGCGCGTGGATTCGGCCCTGGAGCGCGTGGCGCTCTCGGACAAGACCGATTTGTACCCGGGCGACTTGTCCACCGGTCAGCAACAGCGCGTCGGCATCGCCCGCGCCATCGTTCACCGCCCGGCCTTGCTGCTGGCGGACGAACCGACCGGTAACCTCGACCCGCGACTGGCCGCCGAAATCATGGGCGTGTTCGAAGACATCAATCGCTTGGGCACCAGTGTGCTGATCGCCAGTCACGACCTGGCGCTGATTGCGCGTATGCGTCACCGCATGTTGACGCTGCAGCGTGGCCGATTGATCGGCGACGGGGAGGCGGGCGAATGAGTGCGACACGCAGCCCCAAAGTTTCCGAGCGGGTAGCCCCGAAGGCCGCCGATCCGCAACCGCAGAAGAAAAAACGCGACGATGACGACGGTCCGGACTTTGCGACGTTGTTCCGTGCCTGGGTTGAAAGTCACCGCGCGAGCCTGCTCGACAGTTTGCGTCGCTTGGGCAAGCAGCCGATTGGCAGCTTCTTCACCTGCATGGTGATGGCCGTTGCGCTGAGTTTGCCGATGGGCCTGTCACTTTTGCTAAGTAACGTCGAGCGTCTGGGCGGATCCTGGCAGCGTGCGGCGCAGATTTCCCTGTACCTGCAACTGGAAGCCAGTCCAGAACAGGGTGAGGCGCTGCGTGAACAGATCAAACGCATGCCGGGCGTAGCGGATGCTGAATATGTCGGTCGCGACCAGGCGCTGGAGGAGTTTCAGCAGCAGTCCGGTTTGGGCGAGGCGCTGAAGGAGTTGCCGGAAAACCCGCTGCCAGGCGTGGTCCTGGTGACGCCGAACGAAGTCGACAAGCCCGCGCTTGAAGCATTAAGACAAAAACTATCCGAGCTGCCGAAGGTACAACAGGCGCAACTTGATCTAGTCTGGGTCGAGCGTCTGGCAGCTATCCTCAAGCTGGGCGACCGTTTTGTCTTCGGTCTGACCGTGCTTCTGGTTTCTGCATTACTTTTGGTGATAGGCAATACCATTCGTCTTCATATTGAAAACCGCCGCACAGAGATAGAAGTGATTAAACTCGTCGGTGGCACTGACAGCTATGTGCGTAGGCCCTTTCTCTATATGGGCGCGTTATATGGCTTCGGTGCGGGGATGCTGTCTTGGGGTGTGCTGGCGTTTGGCCTGAACTGGCTGAACGATGCAGTGGTGGGACTGGCCGGTTTGTACGGCAGTGATTTCGCGCTGGCCGGCGTGCCAGTTGCCGACGGTCTGTCTCTCTTGCTTGGCGCTGTGCTGTTAGGGTATATCGGTGCATGGATTGCAGTCGCACGCCACCTGAGGGAGCTTGCGCCTAAGTAGTATCATTTTGCTCGTATTGACCTTTCAGCGTTTATGGGAACTTGTCTTTCGGTTTCCGGTCAATTTTCGCAGTGCTGAACTGCACGAGTTTGTAAGTCGGAGGTTTTGTCGTATGACCAATTCTTTGCAACCTGCATATGCTCTGGTCCCGGGTGCGAACCTGGAGGCCTATGTGCACACCGTGAACAGCATTCCATTGCTGACGCCGGAGCAGGAGCGTGAACTGGCCGAGAGTCTCTATTATGAGCAGGATTTGGGGGCGGCTCGGCAGATGGTGCTCGCCCACCTGCGTTTTGTCGTACATATCGCCCGTAGCTATTCCGGCTACGGTCTGGCTCAGGCTGACCTGATCCAGGAAGGCAACGTCGGCCTGATGAAGGCCGTGAAGCGCTTCAACCCGGAGATGGGTGTGCGTCTGGTGTCGTTCGCCGTGCACTGGATCAAGGCGGAAATCCACGAGTTCATCCTGCGCAACTGGCGTATTGTGAAAGTCGCGACCACCAAGGCCCAGCGCAAACTGTTCTTCAACCTGCGCAGCCAGAAGAAACGCCTGGCGTGGCTGAACAACGAGGAAGTCCACCGTGTGGCAGAAAGCCTTGGTGTAGAACCTCGGGAAGTTCGCGAGATGGAAAGTCGCCTGACCGGCCATGACATGGCCTTCGACCCGGCCGCAGAAGCGGACGACGACAGTGCTTTCCAGTCGCCAGCCAACTATCTGGAAGACCACCGGTATGACCCGGCCCGTCAACTGGAAGACGCCGACTGGAGCGACAACTCCAACCACAACCTGCACGAAGCGCTGGAAGTGTTGGACGACCGCAGCCGTGACATCCTTTATCAGCGCTGGTTGGCTGAAGAGAAAGCCACGCTGCACGACCTGGCGCAGAAGTACAACGTGTCGGCCGAACGCATCCGTCAGCTTGAGAAAAGCGCGATGAACAAGCTCAAGCTGTCGATCGCGGCATAACCTGCGAACCGGCAATTAAAAAACGCCCCGATCATTGATCGGGGCGTTTTTGTTTGGGCCCGGTTTTCTGCAGCAGTACAGACCCAAAACGTGGGAACGAGCAGGTTCGCTCCCACACGTTACTGAGCCCAAGGCGCCCGGCGTGAATCATTGAGGCCCAGCAAGTAGCTGTCACCCCCCAACTGACTCATCTGCTGCCGAATCCACCCGGCCCGTCGTGCGACGTAGTTGGTCGGATGACTCGCGCTCCACACTCTTGGGTTGGGCAACACGGCAGCCAACAAGCTCGATTGCTGGCGGCTCAGGCTTTTAGCGCTCACGCCAAAGTGATGCCGTGCCGCAGCCTCTGCTCCAAACACCCCGTCATCCCACTCGACGCTGTTGAGGTACACCTCAAGAATCCGCTGCTTGGGCCAGAACACCTCAATCAATCCGGTGAACCAGGCTTCCAGCCCCTTACGCAGCCAACTGCGCCCCGACCATAAAAACAGGTTCTTCGACACCTGCTGGCTCAGGGTGCTGGCGCCGCGAATCGAGCCGCCCAATTCGTTATGAGCCAGTGCCGCCTGAATCGCCCCGAAGTCAAAACCCCAGTGCTCCGGGAATTTCTGATCCTCACCGGCAATCACCGCGACTTTCAGGTCGTCGGAGATTTCATCCCACGGCTTCCAGGTCCGTTGCAGGTCGATCGGCTCGCCGTCGAACCAGGATTCGATCTTGCGTTCGACCATCAGCGCGGTTCCCGGCGGCGGCACCACGCGAAAGATCAGCACCAGCAAGACGCTGCCGCCCGCGAACCAGAGCACGGCCTTAGTGAATCGTCGTAAAAATATACGCAGCATAGAGATGGCTTGGCCGAACCCGTTGAGCGGGCCATTATACAGACCCTGTTGATCGAGTCTGACTGGAGTTCTTCATGCTGCGTGGCTTTTTGATGCTGGCCGCTTTCTTCGGCTTCACGGGCGTTGCCCTCGGCGCGTTCGCCGCGCATGGCCTGAAAAACCGTCTGACCCCCGAGTATCTGGCGATTTTCCATACCGGCGTCACCTATCAACTGGTGCACACCCTGGCGTTGCTGGGCGTAGCGCTGCTGGCCACGCAGATTCCCGGGCGTTTGGTTACGTGGGCCGGGGCCTCGTTTGTCATCGGCATCCTGCTGTTTTCCGGCAGCCTGTACCTGCTGACCCTGACCGGTATCAGCAAGCTCGGAATCATTACGCCGTTCGGCGGGCTCGCATTCCTGGTGGGCTGGGCGTGCCTGGGGCTTGCCGCCTGGCGGTTGAGCTGACCGGGTGGTCCATTTCATGACGAATGGCTTGGGTCGCCAAGACTGATCGGGCTAGAATGCCAGCCCCTAAAAATGATGGCGGCATTCGGCATGCGCATTCAGTTGAACGGCGAATCCCTTGAACTGCCCGACGGTGAAACCGTTGCGGCCCTGCTGACCCGTCTGGAACTGACCGGACGCCGGGTGGCGGTCGAACTCAATCTGGATATCGTCCCACGCAGCCAGCATGCCGACACCGTTCTCAACGACGGCGACAATGTCGAAGTCGTACACGCCATCGGCGGCGGCTAGCCGCCCGGCCCGCAAGGGCACAGAATTCTGCAAGAACCTCACCCCTACAGAGGATTTCCCATGAGCATCGTTCGTAGCGACAAGCCCTTCGTCCTGGCCGGTCGTACTTACCAGTCGCGTTTGCTGGTAGGCACCGGCAAGTACCGCGACATGGAAGAAACCCGCCTGGCCATCGAAGCCTCCGGCGCCGAGATCGTCACCTTCGCCGTGCGCCGTACCAACCTCGGCCAGAACCCGGGCGAACCGAACCTGCTCGAAGTCCTGTCGCCGGATCGCTACACCTTCCTGCCGAACACCGCGGGTTGCTTCGACGCTACCGAGGCCGTGCGCACCTGCCGCCTGGCCCGTGAGTTGCTCGGCGGCCACAACCTGGTGAAGCTGGAAGTGCTGGCCGACCAGAAAACCCTGTTCCCCAACGTGATCGAAACCCTCAAGGCCGCCGAAGTGCTGGTCAAGGAAGGTTTCGACGTGATGGTCTACACCAGCGATGACCCGATCATTGCCCGTCAACTGGCGGAAATCGGCGTTATCGCGGTGATGCCGCTGGCCGGTCTGATCGGCACGGGCCTGGGGATCTGCAACCCGTACAACCTGCAGATCATCCTCGAAGAAGCCAAGATTCCTGTGTTGGTGGATGCGGGTGTCGGCACCGCGTCCGACGCCACCATCGCCATGGAACTGGGTTGCGAAGCGGTGCTGATGAACTCCGCCATCGCCCACGCTCAGCAGCCGGTCATGATGGCTGAAGCCATGAAACACGCCATCGTTGCAGGTCGCCTGGCCTACCTCGCCGGCCGCATGCCGAAAAAACTCTATGCCAGCGCCTCCTCGCCGCTGGATGGTCTGATCAAGTAAGAGCCATTGATGACTGAATCAAACGAAACGCCTGTCCAGCCGGAAGAAGGCGAAGAGCGCCAACACCGCCGCATCAAGAGCTTTGTGATGCGCGCCGGGCGCATGACCGAAGGCCAGCAAAAAGGTCTGGAGCAGGGCGCGCCGCTGTTTGTCCTGCCATTGGCCGATGCGCCGGTGGACTTCGACCAGGTGTTCGGCCGTTCGGCGCCGCGCTCGCTGGAAATCGGTTTTGGCATGGGCCACTCGCTGCTGGAAATGGCAGCGGCCTCGCCGGAACAGGATTTCATTGGCGTAGAAGTTCACCGTCCGGGTGTCGGCGCGCTGCTAAATGGCGTACTGACTCAGGGCCTGACCAACCTGCGGGTCTACGATTGCGACGCGATCGAAGTGCTCAACCGCTGCATCGCCGACAACAGCCTCGATCGCCTGATGCTGTTTTTCCCGGACCCGTGGCACAAGAGCCGTCACCATAAGCGCCGTATCGTTCAGGCATCGTTCGCTGAACTGGTGCGCAGCAAGTTGAAGGTTGGCGGTGTGCTGCACATGGCCACCGACTGGGAACCGTACGCCGAGTACATGCTGGAAGTGATGAACGTCGCACCGGGTTATCGCAACCTCGCCGAAGACGGCAAGTGCGTACCGCGCCCGCCCGAACGCCCGATCACCAAGTTCGAACGCCGCGGCGAACGTCTTGGGCACGGTGTGTGGGACCTGAAGTTCGAAAAACAGTCCTGAGCTGTAAAACTGTAGGAGCCGAACTTGCTCGCGATGGCGCCTTAACAGTCAGCATAAATGTTGAATGTTATGGCCTCATCACGAGCAAGCTCGGCTCCTACAGTTGTTTTGGGTGTGGCCACAGATCAGCGGCGGTCGGCGACTACGCCGATCAGCACCAGCACCACCAACAACACCGGCGCCAGGCTGTAGTTGTTGAACTGGCTCAGGCCGCGCACGACCCACGGCGTGGCGTAGATCAGCGCGGCGCCGCTGCCGATCATGCACAACAGGGCCATCAGCGGGACGCGCAAGGCGCCAGCGATGCTGCCCAGTCGTTGCTCGACCCAGGTTTTGAAATCCGAACCGAACAGCACCAGCAAACAGCCCACCAAGGCCAGGGCAATTTCCGACAGGTTACTGCGGCTCCAGCGGGACACGGTGGCGAGCAGGTCGAGTATCAAATCCATTCGTTTTCCCTTAAGGCTGAAATCAGCTCAGAAATGTCTGCAGCAAGTCATTGAGAAACAGCTGTCCGCGCTCGGTGGCCGCCAGACGTGACGGTTCGACCTGCAACAAGCCACTTTGTTCGGCTTCACGGCGGCCTTCGGCGAGGCTTTCCAGCGTCATCCCGGTGCGCTCCGGATACAGCCGCGATTCGACACCTTCGGTCAGGCGCAGCGCGTTCATCAGGAACTCGAACGGCATCTCATCATTGGTCAGCGCTTTCTCGCCGGCCTTGAAGCTTTTTGCCGGGTTGAGGTAATCCTTGGGCAGGCGGGTCTTCCAGGTGCGCACGATGCGCCCGTCCGGATGACTGAGCTTGCCGTGGGCACCCGCGCCGATGCCGATGAAGTCGCCAAAACTCCAGTAATTGAGGTTATGCCGCGCCGGGCGACCCGGTTGCGCATAGGCCGAGACTTCGTATTGCGCGTAACCGTGTTCGGCGAGCAGCGCCTGACCCGCTTCCTGAATGTCCCACAACGTGTCGTCTTCGGGCAGCGTCGGCGGCTGATTCCAGAACACCGTGTTCGGCTCCAGCGTCAGCTGATACCAGGACAGATGAGTCGGTTTCAGGGCGATGGCTGTACGCAGGTCGTTCAGGGCATCTTCCAGCGACTGATCGGGCAAACCGTGCATCAAGTCCAGGTTGAAGTTATCAAACCCGGCCTGACGGGCCATGCCAGCGGCACGCACCGCTTCGTCACCGTTGTGAATCCGCCCCAGCGCCTTGAGTTTCTCTTCCTGAAAGCTCTGGATACCGATCGACAGGCGATTGATGCCCAGTGCGCGGTAGGCGACGAATTTCTCTTGCTCGAACGTCCCCGGATTGGCTTCCAGGGTGATTTCGATGTCACTGGCAAACGGAATCCGTTGCTCGACGCCTTTGAGCAAACGGCCCAAGGCCTCGGCGCCGAACAGGCTAGGCGTGCCACCGCCAAAGAAGATCGAGCTCAGCTCACGGCCGTATACCGCGTGCAGGTCCTGATCGAGGTCAGTGAGCAAGGCGTCGACGTACTCTTCTTCCGGCAGCACCGGGCTGGCGGTGTGGGAGTTGAAGTCGCAATAAGGGCATTTGCGCACACACCACGGGATGTGGATGTACAGCGCCAGGGGCGGCAGCACGGGCAGCGCTGCCCGTGGCGATTGGGCGTCGCCGCCGAAGATCAGCGGTGACGCGGATGAGTCGTGGGTCATTTCAGTCCCAGACGCTGGCGCAGCAGATCCATTGCACGGGCGCGGTGGCTGATCCGGTTCTTGTCGCTCGGGCTCAGCTCGGCGCTGGAGCAATCGCGCTCCGGGACCCAGAACAGCGGGTCGTAACCAAACCCGTGCTCGCCACTGGCGGCCGTCAGGATCCGCCCGTGCCACAGGCCTTCGCAGAGGATCGGCAATGGATCATCGGCGTGGCGAACCAGCGCGAGGACGCAGACGAACTGCGCGCCGCGTTCGGCTTCCGGCACGTCTTTCAAGGCGTCGAGCAGTTTGGCGTTGTTCGCCGCATCGCCCTTGCCATCAGCATAACGAGCCGAATAGATACCCGGCGCACCGCCTAGGAAATCCACCGCCAGCCCGGAATCGTCAGCCAGCGCCGGCAAACCGGAAATGCGTGCGGCGTTGCGGGCCTTGAGAATGGCGTTCTCGACGAACGACAGGCCGGTTTCTTCAGGCTCGACGCTGCTGAACTCGCCGATCGAGCGCAATTGCACCGAGTCGCCGAGCATGGCCTGGAGTTCCTTGAGTTTGCCGGCGTTATGGCTGGCCAGTACGAGTTGCGTGAAATTGATCATTCGCCGGGGAAAAGCTCTTGGTTGAAATTGATGGTGTTGATTTTGTCGCCGTTCTGCACCTTGATCTCGAAGGTGCGGATTTCCTGCTGGTCCACCGGGTATTGGGCGATGTAGTAGATCGCGCCCTGTTCGGTGATCTGTTTGAAGTTCAACGGCACGCTCTGGCTGGTCAGGTCTTTGACCGAGCCGGTCACTGAAGCTACCAGCGGCTTGCCGTCCTTGATCACGGACACATTGATCACGCCCTGATTCTTGCTGCGAACCAGCTCCGCCGCTTTGGCGATGTCCGGGGTCAGGTACGTGGAGTTGAAGGTGTTGTAGTGCACCGTCACGTCGCCGAAGGTTTCCTGGCGTTCGCCCTTGATGGCGTCAGCGGCCATGGCGGTGACGCTCAGGCAGGCAGTAAGTACAAACAGCGCTAGACGACCCATGTTCTTTCTCCTTGGAATGTCGTGGTTCAGACCGCGACCTTGTGATCCTGCAGCCCGGGGCTGCTGACGCGGTAAATACCGATCTCACCTAACAGATTAGGCCATAGCTTACTGGCCCACCCGTGCCGATGCTGTTGATCCACGGCAAGCCGATCAATGACCTTGGCTTCACGTTCGCGACACAACGCCTCAAAGTCTTCAAAAGTGCAGAAGTGGATGTTCGGCGTGTTGTACCAGGTGTACGGCAGAAACTCGGAAACCGGCATCCGGCCCTTGCTCGCCAGGTACCAGCGGCAGCGCCAGTGACCGAAGTTGGGGAAGGTGATGATGCACTGGCGGCCGACCCGCAGCATTTCGTCAAGGATCTTGTCCGGGTAATGCACGGCTTGCAGCGCCTGGGTCATGACCACGATGTCGAAGCTGTTGCTGGCAAAGTTGCCAAGGCCCTTGTCCAGGTCCTGCTCGATGACGTTGATGCCCTTGGCCACACACTCGGCGATGTTGTCCGGGTCGTTTTCCAGGCCATAGCCAGTCACTTGCTTGTTGTCGCGCAGCCAGGTCAGCAGTTCGCCATCACCGCAGCCGAGGTCGAGCACGCGGCTGCCAGCGGGGATCCATTCCTGGATGATTTCCAGATCAGCTCTCATGGCTTTCTCACAACTTGATTCGGTTCATGTAGTTGCTGAACGCCTGCAAATAACGCGGGATCGGAATCAGGAAGGCGTCGTGGCCTTGCGGAGCGTCGATCTCGAGGTAGCAGACGTCTTTCTTGGCCGCCATCAGCGCGTCCACCAGTTCCCGCGAGCGGGCAGGGGAGAAGCGCCAGTCCGTGGTGAACGACATCACGCAGAACTTGGCCTGGGCATTGGCGAAGGTTTTCGCCAGGTCATCGTCGAAGTTCGCTGCCGGGTCGAAGTAATCCAGCGCCTTGGTCATCAACAGGTAGGTGTTGGCGTCGAAACGCCCGGAGAATTCTTCACCCTGATAACGCAGGTAGCTTTCGACCTGGAACTCGACGCTGTGGAAGTCGTAGTTGAGCTTCTCACTCTTGAGGCCACGACCGAATTTCTCGCCCATGGAGTCGTCGGACAGGTAGGTGATGTGCCCGACCATCCGCGCCAGCATCAAGCCGCGCTTGGGGATCACGCCCGCTTCCTGGAACGAACCGCCGTGGAATTCGGGGTCGGTAAGGATAGCCTGACGCGCCACTTCGTTGAAGGCGATGTTCTGTGCCGACAGCTTGGGCGCCGAGGCGATGGCCAGGCAATGACGAATGCGCTCGGGGTAGGTGATGCTCCATTGCATCGCCTGCATGCCGCCGAGGCTGCCGCCAATCACCGCCGCCCATTGGCTGATGCCGATACGGTCGGCCAGTCGCGCCTGGCTGTGCACCCAGTCTTCCACGGTCAGCACCGGGAAATCGGCGCCAAACGGCTTGCCGGTTTCCGGATTGATGCTGCTCGGGCCAGTCGAGCCGTTGCAACCGCCGAGGTTGTTCAGGCTGACCACGAAGAATTTGCTGGTGTCGATCGGCTTGCCGGGACCGATGCAGCTGTCCCACCAACCGGGTTTACGGTCGTCGGCACTGTGAAAACCGGCGGCGTGATGATGACCGGACAATGCATGGCAAATCAGCACGGCGTTGCTCGCCGTGGCGTTCAGCGTGCCGTAGGTTTCGTAGATCAGGTCATAGGCTGGAAGCGAACGCCCGCAGGCCAGGGCCAGGGGTTCGCTGAAGTGCGCCACTTGCGGCGTCACCAGACCAACAGAATCGGGGGGGAAGGCAGTTGGCATCGACCCTGCTCTCGTTGAAATGAGGCGTAAGTCTAAAGACCGCTGCCCCTAGCAGCAAGCGACTACCCTTGATCGTTCCCACGCTCTGCGTGGGAACGATCAAGGTAGGGTCAATCCGGGCAACTCCGGCAGTTTCTTCGGCGAACAAATCCGCACCCGTTTCTGCCGGTTCAACTCACCGCTGATCAAACTGACCTGGCTCTTGGACACTCCAAACGCCTTGGCCAGAAACGCCATCAGATACGCATTGGCCTTGCCTTCAACCGGCGGCGCGGTCAGGCGGATCTTCAGGCGATCACCGTGCAGCCCGCAGAAATCATCACTGCGGGCGGCCGGTTGCAGGTGACACTCCAGAATCAGGTCGTCACCGTCCCAGCGAAAGTAGCTCATCAGATCAGGCCGAGCAGCCCCTGCGGCATGAAGGCAAAGTACGCCAGGCGTGGGATCAGCCAGCTTTGCAGCAGTTGGATCACGATGAAGGCGAAGATCGGCGAAATGTCGAGACCGCCCAGGTTCGGGATGATCCGACGGAACGGCGCGAGCACCGGTTCAGTAATCTGCGCGACGAGCTCGGCGCCTGGATTGTGGCTGCCCGGGGCGACCCACGACAGGATCACGCTGATGATCATGGCGTAGAACAGTATGTTCAAAAACAGCGAGAACAACGCAATCAGGGCCCATGGCACCAACAGCAGCCAGTCGACCATGAAGCCTTTGAGCGCGAGGATGACGGCGATCAGCAGCATCTGGATGATCAGCGCCAGCACCAGCGACGACATGTCGAGCCCGAACATGCTCGGGATCACCCGACGCAGCGGCTTGAGCAGCGGTTGCGTGGCCTTGACGATGAACTGGCAGAGCGGGTTGTAGAAGTTCGCCCGCACCAGTTGCAGGATGAAACGCATCAGTACGATCAGCAGGTACAGGCTGCCAAGGGTTTTAATGATGAAAATGGCAGCGTCATTGAGTCCGAGCATCGTTGATTCCTTTGTAAGAGCTGATTAGCGACCGAGCTGTTCAGCCATCTCGGCCGAGCGATGCGCGGCGGCGCCGAGTGCCGTTTCGACCAGGGCTTCAAAGCCACCGGCCTGGAACGACTTGATTGCAGCTTCCGTGGTGCCCGCAGGCGACGTGACACGACGACGCAGTTCGGCGGCATCGACATCGCTGGCAACCGCCATGTGCGCGGCGCCCAGCGCGGTTTGCAGGGTCAGTTGTGCGGCGATGTCTGCCGGCAGGCCAAGTTTCACGCCGGCGGCGGTCATGGCTTCGATCAGCAGGAAGAAGTACGCCGGGCCGGAACCGGACACCGCAGTGACTGCGTCCAGTTGCTGCTCTTCGTTCAGCCACAGGGCGATGCCCACGGCCGAGAGCAGTTCTTGAGCTTGCTGGTGTTGATCGTCGTTCACTTCGCCGGTGGCATACAAACCGCTCACGCCCTGACGCAACAACGCCGGGGTGTTGGGCATGCAGCGAACGATTGGCTGGGTGCCGAGCCAGTTGTTCATGCTGGCGCAGGTGATGCCCGCGGCAATCGACACCACCAGTTGATTGGGCTTGAGGCTCGGGCGAATCGCTTCGCACACGGCTTTCATCGCCTGGGGTTTGACCGCCAATACGACGACATCGGCGTCCTGGATGGCGTCAGCGTTGTCGGCGAAGACTTCGATGCCGTGTTCGGCAGCCACCTTGGCGCGGGTTTCTGCACCCGGATCGCTGGCGCGGATTTGCGAGGCGTCCAGACCTTTGGCGCGCAGGCCGCCGATCAGGCTGGCGGCCATGTTGCCGGCACCGATAAAGGCAATACGGGTTTTGCTCATGTCAGGTCCTTATAAATAGATGAGTCGGCCATTGTTCATGGTTGACCGTAGTCGCGGGCGCCGAACAGGGCCGTACCGATACGGACCCATGTAGCGCCTTGGGCGATGGCCGACTCGAGGTCGTGGCTCATGCCCATGGAAAGTGTGTCGAGCGGCAGGTTCAGGCTGGCTTGCAGACTTTGCACGGCAGCAAAAGCGGCATCCTGTTCGGCGCGATCATCCGTCGGCTCGGGAATCGCCATCAGCCCGCGCAAATTGAGGCGCGGCAATTCGCTGATGGCCTTGGCGAGGGCCGGCAGGTCGGCCGGGGTGCAGCCGGATTTGCTGGCTTCGCCGCTGACGTTGACCTGAATGCAGATGTTCAGGGGCGGTAGATCGGCAGGACGTTGTTCGGACAGGCGCTGTGCGATTTTCAAACGATCCACGGAATGCACCCAGGTGAAGTGCTCGGCGATAGCGCGAGTCTTGTTCGATTGAATGGGGCCGATGAAGTGCCAGATCAAGGGCAGGTCGGCCAGTTCGAGCTGTTTGCCCAAAGCCTCCTGCAGGTAGTTCTCGCCAAAGTCACGCAGGCCGGCGGCGTACGCTTGGCGCAGGGCTTGGGCGGGTTTGGTCTTGCTCACGGCCAGCAGCTGAACGCTGTGCTCATCGCGCTGGGCGGCCAGGGCGGCGGCACGGATGCGTGAACTAACCTGAGCAATGTTGTCTGCTATCGTGGACATTCAATGTGCGCCAGCGGTCTGAAGGTTCGCGGCATTCTACTGGAATTGAGGGGCGCTATGGATATCACTGAACTGCTGGCTTTCAGCGCTAAACAGGGCGCATCCGACCTGCACTTGTCCGCCGGCCTGCCACCGATGATCCGTGTCGATGGCGACGTGCGACGCATCAACCTGCCGGCCCTCGACCATAAACAGGTGCAGGCGCTGATCTACGACATCATGAACGACACCCAGCGGGTGGACTTCGAGAAACACCTGGAAACCGATTTTTCCTTTGAAGTGCCCGGCGTGGCGCGTTTTCGGGTTAACGCCTTTAACCAGAATCGTGGCGCAGGCGCGGTGTTCCGGACCATTCCGTCAAAAGTCCTGAGCATGGACGACCTCGGCATGGGCGAGGTGTTTCGCAAAATTACCGATGCGCCGCGCGGGCTGGTGCTGGTGACGGGGCCGACCGGCTCCGGCAAGTCCACTACGTTGGCGGCGATGATCGATTACCTGAACAATCATCGCCATCACCACATCCTCACCATCGAAGACCCGATCGAGTTCGTCCACGAATCGCGCAAATGCCTGATCAACCAGCGCGAAGTCCATCGTGATACGCGCAGCTTTGCGACAGCACTGCGCTCGGCGCTGCGGGAGGACCCGGACGTGATTCTGGTAGGGGAGATGCGGGATCTGGAGACCATTCGCCTGGCACTGACCGCCGCCGAGACCGGGCATCTGGTGTTCGGCACGCTGCACACCACCTCAGCGGCGAAAACCATCGACCGGGTGGTGGATGTGTTTCCGGGGGATGAGAAGTCGATGGTACGTTCGATGCTGTCCGAGTCGTTGCTGGCGGTGGTGTCGCAGACGCTGGTGAAGAAGATCGGCGGCGGGCGGATTGCGGCGCACGAGATCATGCTGGGCACGTCGGCGATCCGTAACCTGATCCGCGAAGACAAGGTCGCGCAGATGTACTCGTCAATTCAGACCGGCGGGAACCTGGGGATGCAGACGCTGGATATGTGCTTGAAGGACTTGGTGACCAAGGGCTTGATCAGCCGCGAGCAGGCGCGGGAGAAGGCGCGGTCGCCGGATAACTTTTGAGGTGGGGCCATCATTGATCGTTCCCACGCTCCGCGTGGGAACGATCAATGTCAACTCAGCGCTGAACGACGCGCATCTGATTCGGTTCTTTCGGCAGAACCCGCTTGGCAACCACGTAGTGGCTTTCCCAGTACGGCTTCTTCAGCGTGTCGATGGTCACCGACTTGCCACGGCGTGGCGCGTGGATGAAGCGGTCGTTGCCCAGGTAGATGGCAACGTGATTGACCCGACGGCTCTTGATGTTGAAGAAAATCAAGTCGCCCGGCTTCAAATCGCTGCGATCGACTTTCTCGCCGTGACCGCTGGCCATGGCGTTAGAGGTGCGCGGCAGGTCAAACGTGGCGTCGTTAAACGCGTATTTCACCAGGCCACTGCAGTCGAACCCTTTACTTGGGCTGCTGCCGCCCCAACGGTAAGGAGTACCGAGGACGTTTACAGCGCGGCTCAGCACGTTGCTGCTGGTCTTGCTCGCCATCGGCGGAACAAGCTTGCTGTTGTCACTCAGTTGGGCCGAGTGTTTTGCATTTTGTTTGTTTTTGCTCGAAGGAGCAGAAACATGGGATTTTGGGGTGTAACCATTAACGTTTGGAAGACGTTGCTCACGATTGGTGGCGTGGGCGGCCAGTGGCATCAAAAGGCAAATGGTTAGCCATGTCTTGAAAAATGGACGCATTAGGCAGGGCTCGAATAGGTGAACGCGCAACTTTATAACAGCTTTTTTTGACCTTCCGAGGCCGTTGGTCGATTCAACCTGGTGGTCAATGGAACCAAACAAGCGGCAAATGGACGCAATTGTCGGACAGAAGTCAGGTGCTATAAGGCTTTGACGGACATCAAGGTAGCATTTGCCATACGTCGGCAACCTGTAAAAAAGTCACAAAGATTTAAAGAATATTTATCTATCGTGTGAATCGAGGTGCTCCATGAACAGCTATCAACAGTCCGCCGCGCATCAGGATACGCACAGCAAAGTGATCGGATATCTGCTGTGGATTTTCGGTTTTACCGGCGCTCACCGCTTCTATTACGGCAAGCCGGTGACCGGGACGATCTGGTTCTTCACCTTTGGCTTGCTGGGAATTGGCTGGCTGATCGACGTTTTTCTGATTCCGGCAATGGACCGTGAAGCAGACCTTCGGTTCACCGCGGGACCGATCGAATACAACGTGGCGTGGATTCTGCTGACGTTTCTCGGGGTGTTCGGCGTACACCGGATGTATCAGGGGAAGTGGATCAGCGGGTTGCTGTACCTGGTGACGGGTGGGTTGTTCTTTATCGGGGTGCTGTATGACTTCTGGACGCTGAATGACCAGGTTTCGGTACGTAACGCCCAGAACAGAGGCGCTTTCCAGTAAGCCATCGCTGGCAAGCCATGCTCCTACAGGGGGTTCATACACCATCCCGTAGGAGCAAAGCTTGCCCGCGATTGTAGCGACGCGGTATTACGCCTGGTGGCTAATCCGCCCATCCACCAAGGTGTAACGCACCACACCCGGCAGGCTATGCCCAATGAACGGGCAGTTCTCACCCTTGGACAGCCAGGTTTCACCCGCCACGGTTGAAGCCGCAGGGTCGAACAGCACGATATCCGCTGGTCCACCCACCGCCAGCTTACCGGCCGGCAAGCGCAGCGCCTCGGCAGGCCCGGCACTCAACCGCGCCAGCAACGTCGGCAGGTCCAGCAAACCATCCTCCACCAGCGTCATTGCCAGCGGCAGCAGCAACTCAACACTGCTGATGCCCGGCTCTGTCGCGCCGAACGGCGCCAGTTTGGCATCCCGCTCATGCGGTTGGTGATGGCTGGAGATGGCCGAGATCACCCCCGATTTCACCGCCGCACGCAGGCCGTCGCGGTCGGCGCGGGTGCGCAGCGGCGGCTGGACGTGGTAGAGGCTGCTGAAGTCGATCAAGGCTTCATCGGTCAGGATCAACTGATACAGCGCCACGTCGGCGGTCACCGGCAGCCCACGGGCCTGGGCCTGGGCGATCAGGGCCACACCGCGCGCGCTGGTGAGCTGGCTGAAGTGCGCACGTACGCCGCTTTGCTCCACCAGCAACAGGTCACGGGCCAGGGCCACGGTTTCAGCGGTTTCCGGAATGCCCGGCAAACCGAGGAAACTCGCGGTCGGGCCTTCATGGGCCAGGCCACCTTCGGCCAGGTCGTGGTCCTGCGAGTTGAAAATCACCGTCAGGTCGAACGTCGCCGCGTATTCCAGTGCCCGGCACAGGGTGCGGGTGTTGCGGAAACTGTCCAGGCCGTTGCCGAAGGCCACGCAACCGGCATCGCGCAGGGCAACGAGCTCGGCCAGCTGCTCGCCGTCCAGGCCTTTGCTGAGGGCGCCAATCGGGAAGACTTTGGTGTTGCCGGCTTCACGGGCGCGGTCGAGGATCAATTCGGCGACGGCCGAGGTGTCCAGCACCGGTTTGGTTTTCGGCGGGCAGCACAGGCTGGTCACGCCACCGGCGGCCGCGGCGCGGGTTTCGCTGATGATCGAGCCTTTACGGCTGTAGCCCGGTTCGCGCAGGGCGACGTTCAGGTCAACCAGCCCGGGGGCGGCCACCAGGCCTTGCGCGTCGAGGGTGTCGACCGCGACAAAACCGGCAGGCGCAGCGCCCAGGGCGACGATCTTGCAGGCTTCGATATGGATGTCAGTTACTTTATCCAGGCCAGAGGCTGGATCAATCACGCGTGCGCCGAGAATGCTGAGCTTCACTGGGCGTTCTCCTGCTCGAATTGACGTTGCGCAGTCTGCCCGCTCATGGCCATGGACAGCACAGCCATACGAATCGCAATACCGTAGGTGACCTGGTTGAGGATCACCGAGTGCGGACCGTCGGCTACCGCCGACTCAATCTCCACCCCGCGGTTGATCGGCCCCGGGTGCATGACGATGCAGTCCGGCTTGGCCCCGGCCAGGCGCGCAGTGGTCAGGCCGAACAGGCGGTAGAACTCGCCCTCGCTCGGCAGCAGGCCACCGGCCATGCGCTCGCGTTGCAGGCGCAACATGATCACCACGTCGACGTCTTTCAGGCCTTCGGCCATGTCGGTGTAGACCTTCACGCCGTATTGCTCGATGCCGATCGGCAGCAGGGTTTTCGGGGCGATCACGCGGATGTCCGGGCAACCGAGGGTTTTCAGCGCGAGCATGTTCGAACGTGCCACCCGCGAATGCAGGATGTCGCCGACGATGGCCACCGAGAGGTTTTCGAAGCCGCCCTTGTGCCGACGGATCGTCAGCATGTCGAGCATGCCCTGTGTCGGGTGCGCGTGCCGGCCGTCGCCGCCGTTGATGATCGCCACTTGGGGGCAGACATGTTCGGCGATGAAGTGCGCCGCGCCGGAATCACCGTGACGCACGACAAACATGTCGGCGGCCATGGCTTCCAGGTTGCGCAGGGTGTCGAGCAGGGTTTCGCCCTTGCTGGCTGACGAGGTCGACACGTTCAGGGTGATCACGTCCGCCGACAGCCGCTGGGCCGCCAGTTCGAAGGTGGTGCGGGTGCGGGTGGAGTTTTCGAAGAACACGTTGCACACGGTCTTGCCGCGCAGCAACGGGACTTTCTTCACCGCCCGGGCACCGACTTCAAGGAACGAGTCGGCGGTGTCGAGGATTTCCGTCAGCAACTCGCGGCGCAAACCGTCGAGCGAGAGGAAGTGGCGCAGCTGGCCCTGATCATTGAGCTGCAGCGGGCGCTTGGTATCTAGAGGCGTCATCGCGAGGGGGACTCTCAATAGGGCGGATTAAAGGGCGAGGTCTTGCAGTTCAAGCTTGAGCTCGGGACCGGACAGCTTGACCCGCTCGTGGGCGGCCAGCGACAGCGTCGCGCCGACCACATCGGGGCTGATCGGCAGCTCGCCGGCGTCGAGGTCCAGCAGGCAGACCAGCGTTACGCTGGCCGGGCGGCCGTAGTCGAACAGTTCGTTCATGGCGGCGCGGATGGTCCGGCCGCTCATGAGTACGTCGTCGATCAGCACCAGGTGCTGGCCTTCGATCTCGAACGGCAGCGCCGACGGGCGAACTTGCGGGTGCAGCCCGTTCTGGCTGAAGTCGTCACGGTAGAAGGACACGTCCAGGGTGCCGAGCGGCGAGTCGCTGCCCAGTTCTTCGAGCAACGCCTGGGCGACCCAGACGCCGCCGGTACGGATACCGATGTAACGCGGTTCGCTGATGCCACGGTGTTCCAGGTGGGCCTTGAGACGGATCGCCATCTGGCTGATCAGTTCGGCGGGATTGGGCAGGCTCATGGTTGCTCCTTCTTGGGCCCGAGCCGGGTGCTGCTTGATGGGTGGCTCGGGTTGTCGCTATAGAGAGTCGCCTGGGGCGGCTCTTGAGGATTCGTTGCTTCAGGATTCGAACAGCGCGCTGTTCTCGTCGAGCCAGCCTTGCAGCAGCAGTGCGGCGGCGATGGCGTCGACAGGGTTGTCGCGGTAACTGCCTTTTTGCCCGCCGCGATCACGACGTTCGCCTTTGGCTTCAAACGTGGTCAGGCGTTCATCGTGGGTATAGAAGGGCAGGTTGTAGCGGCCATTCAGGCGCCGGGCGAATTTTTCCGCACGCAGGCACATGTCGCTCGGGGTGCCGTCCATGTTCAAGGGCAGGCCGACCACTACTGCATCGGGCTTCCACTCCTTGATCAGGGCTTCGACCTGATTCCAGTCGGGAACGCCGTTCTGCGCCTTCAAGGTGCACAGCTCGCGGGCCTGGCCGGTAATCACCTGGCCGACCGCGACGCCGATCTGTTTGGTGCCGTAGTCAAAACCCAAAATCAGGCGCAGGGCCATCAGGCGTGCCCCGCCTGGCTGGTCAGCAGGCTGAGGTTGACGCCCAGATGTTTGGCCGCCGCTTCGAGGCGCAGTTCGCTGCTGGTGTTGAACAGGATGTCGGCGTCGTACGGGCAGGTCAGCCAGGCGTTCTGCGCCAGTTCGGCATCCAGTTGCCCGGCTTCCCAGCCGGCGTAACCGAGGGCGATCAGGCTTTTCGCCGGACCCACGCCGTCGGCAATGGCGAACAGCACGTCCTGGGAAGTGGACAGGGACAGTTCGTCTTCCAGATCAACGGTCGCCTGATAGCCCTGGCCCTTGGGATGCAGGACAAAACCACGATCGGTCTGCACCGGTCCGCCGATGAAAATTGGCACATGCCGGCACAGCGCGGGCGGCTCGATGTCCGGGCGCAGTTGCTCGAGGATCTCGGCCAGATTCAGGTCTTGCGGGCGGTTGATCACCAGCCCCATGGCGCCATTGGCGGTGTGCTCGACGATGTAGGTCAAGGTGTGCGCAAAGTTCGGGTCGGCCATGTGAGGCATGGCGATCAGGAAGTGATGCTTGAGGTAGCTGGGGCTGACGTTCTTCATGAGCGCTAGTGTGGCGTTGGAGGGGCAAACTGACAAGCTGGGGATGCACAGGAAATGCCTCAAATCCCGGCAACAATTCAG
Source organism: Pseudomonas sp. 3296 (assembly GCF_031456615.1). Classification (NCBI taxonomy): domain Bacteria; kingdom Pseudomonadati; phylum Pseudomonadota; class Gammaproteobacteria; order Pseudomonadales; family Pseudomonadaceae; genus Pseudomonas; species Pseudomonas sp. 3296. Next base: position 239,931 of record NZ_JAVDUY010000002.1, on the reverse strand, counting down.
ATTAACTGTGGGGTGTCAGTTGCTGGAGAGCCTGTCCCCGCGCGCAAACTTCCACGTGCGGATGATTTCCAGGCGGTCGATGTCCGAAAGGTCCCCGGTAAACGGTGCAAACGGCGCCGCGAGCCTGACGATCCGCTGCGCCGCCTGATCCAGCAATGGCTGCCCGGACGACTCCAGCACCAACACTTCATACAGCGAGCCATCGCGGTTGATCGAGACCATTAAGCGCAAATTGCCGTAAATCTGTTGGCGGCGAGCTTCATCCGGGTAGTTGAGGTTGCCGATGCGCTCGACCTTCTTGCGCCATTCATCCTTATACCAGGCACCTTTGTCGCGCATGGTCGAGGCCGCGCTCAAGCGATGGATGCGCGGGCGTTTGGCGTACAGCTGTTGTTCGTTGGCCAGTTCCGCTTCGAGGCTGGCGATGTCGCTGGACAGCTGGGAACTGTCAAACGTCGGCGCGGCCACTTCCGCTTTGGTCTGCGGTTTGACCTCTTCGTTCTTGGCCGGTGCTTTTTTCGGCTTCGGTGCGATGGTCGTCACGGCAGCCTTGGGCGGCGCTTGCTGCACTTCAGGCTTGGCGGCGGGCGGTGGCGTGACTTTTTGCACCTTGTTGTCCTGGAACGGCGCGACCTCGGTGGTCTTGGGAATGGCCTTTTTATCCAGGGTGCCGCTGCCTTGCTGATTTTCCTGGGCGAGGAAATCAGCTTTTTCGGGCTTTTTTTCGCTTTTGAAGCTGGCGAGGGTGATTTCAAGGGTTTTGCTGATCTGTTTGGGCTCGACCATCGTAAAGCCGACGCCCAACAGCAAGGCCAGGTGAATCAACGCCGCAAGAAACAGGGTAAAACCGAGGCGATCGGCCGGGCGCACGCCACGATGGGCGAGTTCAGCGGGCAGATCGGACGGAAGTGTCATGACAAGAAGACCAACATCGCGTTTTTCACAGGCCGCGCATGATAACGCAATGTTGGTTTCATCTAGGGTGTTCTATATCAACGAGCCTTGAGCTTCTGATCGATGGCATCCATCAACAGGCCACCGATGTCGGTGCCGAACGCATTATCAATCTCGCGAATGCACGTCGGGCTGGTGACGTTGATTTCGGTCAGGTGCTCGCCGATCACGTCCAGACCCACGAACAGAAGGCCTTTCTCGCGCAGAGTCGGGCCGACTTGCGCGGCGATCCAGCGATCCTTGTCGGTCAACGGGCGAGCTTCGCCACGACCGCCGGCCGCCAGGTTGCCACGGGTTTCGCCAGCGGCAGGAATGCGCGCCAGGCAGTAGTCCACTGGCTCGCCGTCGATCATCAGGATGCGCTTGTCGCCATCGACGATGGCCGGCAGATAACCCTGGATCATGATTTGCTGCTTGCCATGCAGGGTCAGGGTTTCGAGGATCACCGACAGGTTTGGGTGGCCGGCGGTGTGACGGAAAATCGAGGAGCCTCCCATGCCGTCCAGCGGCTTGAGAATCACATCGCCATGATGATCGGCGAATTCGCGCAGCACGTCAGGGCGGCGGCTGACGATGGTTGGCGGCGTGCACTGCGGAAACAGCGTGGCGAACAGCTTTTCGTTGCAGTCACGCAGGCTCTGCGGCTTGTTGACCACCAGCACGCCGGCGCGCTCGGCCTGTTCCAGCAGGTAGGTGGAGTACACAAACTCCATGTCGAACGGCGGATCCTTGCGCATCAGGATCACGTCCAGATCGCTCAGCAGCGCGTCGGTCTCGGGTTCCAGCTCGAACCACTTTTGCGGGTTGGCGAAGACTTTCAGCGGTCGCATCCGCGCTCGCGCCTGGCCTTCAGCCTGGTACAAATCACCCTGTTCCATATAGAACAGTTCCCATCCGCGCTTCTGCGCGGCCAGCAGCATGGCCAGCGAGCTATCCTTTTTATAGGAAATGCTGGCAATAGGATCCATGACAATCCCGACGCGAACGCTCATGGGTTTTTCCTCGAAAATGGATGGTCCGAACGGACATGAAAAAGTGGCGTCAGAGTGGCGCTGAGTGTGTTCCCGGTCAAGGAAAAACCACCGCAAAGACCGGCCGATAGATTGCATTTGGAGACTGTGCTAAAAAGGCTGCCATGCCGTGCTGGCCCTTGAGCATCAAGGGTTTCCAGCCACCAAACGGACAATTTGTTTCGCAAAGGCGACGGTAGAGCATTTATGGATCAGCATTCCAGCGCCTTGAAGGTCATGGTGATCGACGATTCGAAGACGATTCGTCGCACCGCCGAAACGCTGTTGAAGAATGTGGGTTGTGAAGTCATTACGGCCATCGACGGTTTCGATGCGCTGGCCAAGATTGCCGATAACCATCCCGGCATCATCTTCGTCGACATCATGATGCCGCGTCTGGATGGCTATCAGACCTGCGCTTTAATCAAGAACAACAGTGCGTTCAAGTCCACGCCAGTGATTATGCTGTCGTCCAAGGACGGGCTGTTCGACAAGGCCAAGGGGCGCATCGTCGGCTCCGACCAGTTTTTGACCAAGCCTTTCAGCAAGGAAGAACTGCTGAACGCGATCCAGGCCCATGTTCCGGGCTTCGCCGCCGTTTTGCCGCAGTAGGACACGCACAGTGACGCTCGGCCAGCGGGCCCGGCGTCGACAAGAATGGGGAAGACCATGGCACGTATTCTGATCGTCGATGATTCGCCGACCGAAATGTACAAACTGACCGGCATGCTGGAAAAGCACGGTCACGAAGTGTTGAAAGCCGAGAACGGCGCCGACGGCGTGGCCCTCGCTCGTCAGGAAAAACCTGACGCCGTGCTGATGGACATCGTCATGCCTGGCCTCAACGGTTTCCAGGCGACCCGCCAGCTGACCAAAGACCCGGACACCGGGCACATCCCGGTGATTATCATCACCACCAAGGATCAGGAAACCGACAAGGTCTGGGGCACGCGCCAGGGCGCCAGGGACTACCTGACCAAACCCGTCGACGAAGAGACCCTGATCAAAACCCTCAACAACGTACTGGCCGGTTGATCGTCCGGCCATGACCGAGTCGCTGACGGCTTTCGAACTGCTGCTGCAGATCGACCAGCGCTGTCGTCTGCTGGCGGCGGACCTGCCGTCGCAACCAGCCCGCCAGGACAGTTGGAGCGGCATCGGTTTTCGCATGGGCGAGGATTGGTACGTCGCGCCGATGGGCGAAGTCAGCGAAGTCCTGCATGAACCGCGTTTCACTCAGTTGCCAGGCGTCAAATCCTGGGTCAAAGGGGTAGCCAACCTGCGTGGGCGATTGCTGCCGGTCATGGATTTGTGCGGTTTCTTTGGGCACGAAGTCTCGGCGCCGCGCAAGCAGAGGCGGGTACTGGTGGTGGAACATAACGAGGTGTTTGTCGGGTTGCTGGTCGACGAAGTCTTCGGCTTGCAACACTTTGCCCAGGACAGCCTGGAGCCGGCAGATCAGGCGAGCGGGCCGATGTCGGCGTTCGTCAAAGGCCGGTTCCAGCGTGAGCAAGCCTGGCAAGTGTTCAGCCCGTTTGCGCTGGCGCAGTCGCCAGGTTTTATGCACGTGGCGGTTTGACCCTGTGGGAGCAAGCTCCCTCGCCACAGGTTGCTCGGCGGGTTCTAAAGGTTGGTTAACAGGCGAGGACTGATGATAAAAACAAAAACAGGCAAGCCAGAAGGATCGCGCAGCCGCTCGCAGATCATCGCGCTGTTTATTGCGCTGATCGTGTTCATCATGCTGCTGTTCGCCAATTTCGCTTACCTCAACACCCAGGCCACGTACGACAAACAGTACATCGGTCACGCCGGGGAGCTGCGCGTGCTGTCCCAGCGCATCGCCAAAAATGCCACCGAAGCCGCCGCCGGCAAAGCGGCCGCGTTCAAGCTGCTCAGCGATGCGCGCAATGACTTCGCACAGCGCTGGGGCTACCTGAAGAAGGGCGACCCGGCCACCGGCCTGCCACCCGCGCCGTCCACCGTGCGCCCGGAAATGCGCGCCGTGCAGCTCGATTGGGAACGCCTGCTGAAAAACACCGACGCCATTCTCTCCAGCGAGCAGACCGTGCTGTCCTTGCATCAAGTCGCCGCAACCCTGGCCGAAACCGTGCCGCAGTTGCAGGTCGAGTACGAGAAAGTCGTCGAGATCCTCCTGCAACGGGGCGCCCCGGCGGCTCAGGTGGCGATGGCCCAGCGTCAGTCGCTACTGGCCGAGCGCATTTTGGGCGCGGTGAACACTGTGCTGTCCGGCGACGAAAATTCGCAGCAAGCCGCCGACGCCTTCGGTCGCGACGCCGCGCGTTTCGGCCAGGTGCTCAACGGCATGCTTCAGGGCAACGTGGCGCTGCGCATCAGCCAGGTCGAGGATCGCGATGCGCGCGCCCGCTTGACCGAGATTTCCGAACTGTTCGAATTCGTCTCGGGTTCGGTGGATGAAATCCTCGAAACCTCGCCGGAACTGTTCAAGGTCCGCGAGTCGGCGACCAACATTTTTACCCTGTCGCAGACCCTGCTCGACGAAGCCTCGCACCTGGCCACCGGTTTCGAAAACCTCGCCGGCGGGCGCAACACCGACACCATCGGCGGCTATGTGCTGGGGTTGCTGGCGCTGACGTCGATCATCCTGATCGGCTTGGTGATGGTGCGCGAAACCAACCGCCAGCTTCAGGAAACCGCCGAGAAGAACGAACGCAACCAGAACGCGATCATGCGCCTGCTGGACGAAATCGAAGACCTGGCCGACGGCGACTTGACCGTCACCGCCTCGGTGACCGAAGACTTCACCGGGACCATCGCCGACTCGATCAACTATTCCGTCGACCAATTGCGCGACCTGGTGGCGACCATCAACCTCACCGCCGGCCAGGTCGCCGCCGCCGTGCAGGAAACCCAGGCCACCGCCATGCACCTGGCCCAGGCCTCGGAGCATCAGGCGCAGCAGATTTCCGAAGCTTCCACCGCGATCAACGACATGGCCCAGTCCATCGACCAGGTGTCAGCCAACGCCGCCGAATCGTCGGCGGTGGCCGAGCGCTCCGTGGAAATTGCCAACAAGGGCAACGAGGTGGTGCACAACACCATCCACGGCATGGACAACATTCGCGAACAGATTCAGGACACCGCCAAGCGCATCAAGCGTCTGGGAGAGTCTTCCCAGGAAATTGGCGACATCGTCAGCCTGATCGATGACATTGCCGACCAGACCAACATCCTCGCGCTCAACGCGGCGATTCAGGCGTCGATGGCGGGTGACGCCGGGCGTGGTTTTGCGGTGGTCGCCGACGAGGTGCAGCGCCTGGCCGAGCGCTCGTCCGCCGCCACCCGACAAATTGAAACCCTGGTGCGGGCGATCCAGACGGATACCAATGAAGCGGTGATTTCCATGGAGCAGACCACCACCGAAGTGGTGCGTGGTGCGCGGCTGGCGCAGGATGCCGGTGTGGCTCTGGAAGAAATCGAAGGGGTATCGAAGACCCTCGCCGCGTTGATCCAGAGTATTTCCAACGCTGCGCAGCAACAAACCTCTTCGGCCGGGCAGATTTCCCTGACGATGAACGTGATTCAACAGATCACCTCGCAGACCTCGTCCGGCTCCACCGCCACCGCCGAGAGCATCGGCAACCTGGCGAAAATGGCCAGTCAGCTGCGGCGTTCGGTGTCCGGCTTTACCTTGCCGGCCGCCAAGGCGCAGGCGGCAGACAAAGCGTGAACCGTCCACAGGCGTATGATTTTTGATTGGCGTAGGGACTGGAGTGGTTATGGGTGATCGGCACGACTATGTGGCCCTTGAGTGGGTCAAAGGCGAGATTGCCGAAACGCTGAAGCTGGCTCATCAAGCCATCGAAACCCTGCTTGATGACCCGCAGGCGTTGTACGCCTTGAACGATTGCCTGGCGTACATCCATCAGGTTCACGGCAGTTTGCAGATGGTCGAATTCTACGGCGCGGCGTTACTCGCCGAAGAGATGGAACAGTTGACCAGCGCCTTGCAGCAGGACCGTGTCAGCCATCGTGACGAGGCGCTGCACCTGTTGCTGCAAGCCCTCGGGCAACTGCCGATTTACCTCGACCGGGTGCAAAGTGCGCGCAGGGACTTGCCCTTGGTGGTGTTGCCACTGCTCAACGATTTGCGCAGTGCCCGGGGTGAAACCCTGCTCTCGGAAACCAGCCTGTTCAGCCCGCAACTGGCGGATCTGCCACCGTTGGACGAAGCTTCGCTGACACGGCTGGAACCCGCGGATTTCGTCAACGTGTTGCGTAAATTACGACAGATGCTGCAGGTGGCGCTGGTCGGGTTGCTGCGCGAACAGGATGACCAGACCCACCTCGATTATCTGGCGAAGGTTTTTTCGCGCCTCGAAGAGCTGTGCTCAGGGGCGCCCCTGAGCCCGCTGTGGCAAGTCGCCTCGGCGCTTGTCGAAGGCATGCGCGCCGGTGTGATCGCCAACAGTCCGGCGTTGCGCAGCCTGTTCAAGGAGGCCGACCATGAGCTCAAGCGTCTGCTTGAACAGGGCATCCATGGCATCAATCAACCGGCACCGCCGGAGCTGCTCAAGAGTTTGCTGTTCTACATTGCCAAGGCCGACCATCCCACCGGGCAGATGCTGACCATGAAAGATCGCTACTCACTGGACGATGCGTTGCCCGACAGCGCGATGGTCGATGAAGAACGGGTACGGCTGGCCGGCCCCGACCGCGATGCCATGCGTTCGGTGCTGGCTGCGCTTTGCGAAGAGCTGGTGCGGGTCAAGGAGCGCCTCGACCTGTTCGTGCGCAGTGACCGCCAGCACACCTCGGACCTCGACAGCCTGTTGGCACCACTGCGGCAGATCGCCGACACCCTGGCGGTGCTGGGGTTTGGTCAGCCGCGCAAAGTCATCATCGACCAACTGGCGGTGGTGCTGAGCCTGGTTCAGGGCCAGCGCGAACCGAACGACGCGATCCTCATGGACGTCGCGGGCGCCTTGCTCTATGTCGAAGCGACCCTGGCCGGCATGGTCGGCACCGTGGAGCCCGAGAGCCGGGAAGAAAGCCGCCTGCCGACCACCGACCTAACGCAGATTCACCAGATCGTCATCCGCGAAGCGCGCATCTGCCTGCAAGAAGCCAAGGACATGATCGTCGACTACATCGACGCCGACTGGGATCGTCAGCATCTGCAGGCATTGCCGGCCTTGCTGACCCAGGTGCGCGGCGCGTTGGCGATGATCCCGTTGAGCCGTGCCGCGAGCCTGGTCGAAACCTGCAATCATTTCATCCGCGAGCATTTGTTGCTGGAACTGGACCAGCCCGGTTGGCAGGAACTGGACAGCCTCGCCGACGTGATTTCCAGCATCGAGTATTACCTGGAACGCCTGAGTGACGACCCCGAATCCCTGGGCGAAAAGTTCCTCGATGTCGCCGAAAAAAGCCTGGCATCGCTCGGGTTTTTCCCCAGCGAAACGCACGTGCCAATGCTCGATGAGGTGCTCAGCCCAAGTGAAGCGCAGGTCATGCAGGACCAGCAGGGACTCGATGACCCCGAGATCGTGCAGTCGCTGGCCGATGTGCTGGCCAGTCCCGTGTCTTCGGTCAATCCGCCGGCCCTGACCACGCCGGGCAGTCTGTTACCGCCACCCGCCGGTGAAGAGCCTGTCGACGATGAGCTGCGCGAAGTCTTTCTCGAAGAGACTGACGAGGTCCTCGATATCCTCCAGGAATTCTTGCCGCGCTGGGCTGCCAACCCCGACGACAAACCTGCCCTGATTGAGCTGCGCCGCGCCTTTCACACGTTGAAAGGCAGTGGCCGGATGGTTCGGGCGCTGGTCTTGGGCGAGCTGGCATGGGCGGTGGAAAACCTGCTCAACCGCGTGCTGGAAGACAGCGTCGCGCCAGGTGCCGCCGTGCAACAACTGCTCACCGATGTACTGAATTTACTGCCGGAACTGGTGGCCGAATTCGCCGGCAATGCCCAGCGGCAACGCAACGATGTCGACCAATTGGCGGCGCGAGCGCACGCCCTCGCCAAGGGCGATGCGCCGGCCAGCGATGAAGACACACAGGACGTCGCGGCCCTCGATCCGTTGTTGCTGGAAATTTTCCGCAAAGAAGCCGAAACCCATCTGGTCAGCCTCAACCGCTTTCTCGATCAGGCCGCCGAGCATGTGCCGCTGCAGGCCAGCGATGAGTTGCAGCGCGCCTTGCACACGCTCAAGGGCAGCGCCTCGATGGCCGGTGTGTTGCCGATTGCCGAACTGGCGGCACCGCTGGATCAACTGGCTCGCGAATACAAGGCGCACCTGATTGCGCTGGACCTCGACGAAGTTGAGCTGTTGCTGGAAGCCGAAGGGCTGTTTCGGCTCGGCTTGCGCCAGCTCAAGACCGATCCGCTGGCCGAGATTCGCGGTGCCCGCTCATTGATCGCACGTACCCAGGCGTTGCTCGCGGAACGTCTGCAGTCGCTGTTGAGTACACCCAATACCGCACTGAGAACCAAGCGTGATCCGCAGCTGATCAACAACTTCCTGGCCCAGGGCATGGACATTCTGCTGGACGCTGAAAGTTTGTTGCAGCGCTGGCAGCAGCATCCCGGCGAACGTCAGGAGCTGACCGCGCTGCTCGATGAACTGACCACCCTCGGCGAAGGCGCGCACCTCGCCGACCTGCATCCGGTGGACGCGCTCTGCGAAGCCTTGCTCGACCTGTACGGCGCAGTGGAAGAGAGCAGCCTGGCGGTCAGCGAGCGGTTTTTCCATGAGGCGCAAAGTGCTCACGAAGCGCTGATCAACATGCTCGACGAACTGGCCGCCGGCCAGGAAGTCAGCCCGCAGCCGGAACGCATCCGGGCCTTGCGCGGTTTGCTCGATGAAAGTCTTGATCCGTCGTCCATGGGCCTGATCCGCAGTGATGGCAGCCGGACCCTGAGCATTCGGGAACTGGGCAGCGCCACCGCCGAACTGGAGCAGGCCGCAACCCAGGTCGATCTGGACGATGAAATCGTTTCGATCTTCCTCGAAGAAGCGGTGGATATTCTCGAAAGCGCCGGCCAGGCCCTGCAACGCTGGTTAAATGACCCGGACAACGCCGCGCCGTTGTCGTCCTTGCAGCGCGATTTGCACACGCTCAAGGGCGGGGCGCGGATGGCTGAAGTCGAGCCGGTCGGCGACCTCGCGCATGAATTGGAAAGCCTGTACGAAGGCTTGGTGGACCGCCGTTACACCTACAGCGAATCCTTGGCGCAGTTACTGCAAAAGAGCCATGACCGGCTCGCGGTGCTGCTGGAGCAGTTGCAGAATCAGCAATCGCTGGGCAACCCGGGCGAACTGATCGAGGCGATTCGCGCGTTTCGTCAGGGCAATACGAACACCGCCGAAGTGCCGGAGCCTGCGCCGGCCAAGGATTCGCCGGGGCATGATCCTGAGTTGCTGGAAATCTTCCTTGAGGAAGGTTTCGACATCATCGAAAACTCCGGCGCTGCCCTTGTGCGCTGGCAAGCCGAACCGTCGAACCGACAAGAAGTAGAAACCCTGCTGCGTGACCTGCACACCCTCAAGGGTGGTGCGCGCATGGTCGAAATCGCCCCGATTGGCGATCTGGCCCATGAGCTGGAATTTCTCTACGAAAGCCTGTCGGCGGGCACCCTGCAACCGAGCGCGGCGTTGTTCTTCTTGTTGCAAAGCAGTCACGACCGCTTGGCGCAGATGCTCGATGCGACCCGTGCCGAACAGCCTTTGCCGCCGGCCGACCGACTGATCGACCAGATCAAGAACTTCAGCCATCCGTCCGTGCTTCAGCCGGCCCCTGTGGCGCCTGTCGCCGTCAAGTCCGAGACGCCTGTTGTCGCCAAGCCCGAGACGCCTGCGCCGCAAGCCGACGCAGGCGCCGACATGGTCAAGGTCTCGGCGGAGCTGCTCGACGACCTGGTCAACCTGGCCGGTGAAACCTCGATCTTCCGTGGCCGTATCGAACAACAGGTCAACGATGCGCGGGTCACCCTGAGCGAGATGGAAACCACCATCGAGCGGATGCGCGACCAATTGCGCCGGTTCGATACCGAAACTCAGGGGCGGATTCTCAGTCGCCAGCAAGTCGACGCCGAACGCCTGGGCTACGAAGAATTCGACCCGCTGGAAATGGACCGCCACTCGCAATTGCAGCAACTGTCGCGGGCGCTGTTCGAGTCGGCCTCGGACTTGCTCGACCTCAAGGAAACCCTCGACCGGCGCAATCAGGACGCAGAGAACCTGCTGCAACAGCAGGGCCGCATCAATACCGAGTTGCAAGAAGGTCTGATGCGTACGCGCATGGTGCCGTTCGAACGGATGCTGCCGCGTTTGAAACGCATCGTTCGCCAGGTCTCCAGCGAGCTGGGCAAGGACGTGGAATTCATAGTCGGCAACGCGGAAGGCGAGATGGACCGCAACGTCCTCGAGCGCATGGCACCGCCGCTGGAGCACATGCTGCGCAACGCCGTGGACCATGGGCTGGAATCGGCCGAGGTGCGTATCGCTGCCGGCAAACCGGCCAAGGGACGGATCACGCTCGACTTGTCCCGCGAGGGCGGCGACATGATTTTCGACATCCGCGACGACGGTGCCGGCGTGCCGCTGGACGCGGTGCGGCGCAAGGCGATCAAGCGCGGTTTGCTCGCTGAAGATGCGGATATTAGCGACCGCGACGTGCTGCAGTTCATCCTGCAACCGGGGTTCTCCACGGCCGAGAAGATCACCCAGATTTCCGGGCGAGGCGTCGGCATGGACGTGGTCCATGAAGAAGTTCGCCAGCTCGGCGGCACGATGGTCATCGACTCGGTGCCGGGGCAGGGCGTGCATTTTCGCATTCGCCTGCCGTTCACCGTGTCGGTCAACCGCGCGCTGATGGTGCAATGTTTTGACGATCAATACGCGATCCCGTTGAACACCATCGACGGCATCGTCCGCGTGCTGCCCAACGAGCTGGAAGGGCATTACCGACTCGATCCTCCACGCTACAAATACGCCGGGCAGGACTATGAACTGTGCTACCTCGGCGAACTGCTGAAAACCAGTACCCGCCCGAAACTGCTGGGCCAAAGCCTGCCGTTGCCGGTGTTGCTGGTGCAGTGCAACGAGCGGCACATTGCGGTGCAGGTCGACTCCATGGCCGGCACCCGCGAGATCGTGGTGAAAAGCCTCGGTCCGCAATTCGCCGCGGTGCAGGGTTTGTCCGGTGCGACGATTCTGGGCGACGGCCGGGTGGTGCTGATTCTCGATTTGCTGGCGCCGATTCGCGCGATGCAGGCTCGCGTGCCGCAACAGCCGGTGACTCAGGACGTGGAAGTCGAGCCGCATAAACCGCTGCTGGTGCTGGTGGTCGACGACTCGGTCACCGTGCGCAAGGTCACCAGCCGTTTGCTGGAGCGCCACGGCATGAACGTGCTGACCGCCAAGGACGGAGTCGACGCCATGCTGCTGCTCGAAGACCACCTGCCCGACGTGATGCTGCTGGACATCGAAATGCCGCGCATGGACGGCTTCGAGGTGGCGACCCAAGTGCGCAGCGACGAACGCTTGCAGCACTTGCCGATCATCATGATCACCTCCCGCACCGGCCAGAAACACCGCGACCGCGCCATGGCCATCGGCGTCAACGACTACCTCGGCAAGCCGTACCAGGAATCGGTGCTGCTCGACAGCATCGCGTTGTGGAGCAAAACCCATGCTTGAGCACCGCACCTCCAATCTCACCGGCCTTCTGCTGCCCCTGGCCGACCGCAACTTGATCCTGCCGAACGTGGCGGTCGCGGAATTGATCGACTATCAGCCGGGGGCGTTCGATCTGGATACACCACCGTGGTACCTGGGATTGGTGAGGTGGCGGGACCGGCAGATTCCGTTGCTGAGTTTCGAATCGGCCTGCGGCCAGAAAATCGTCATCGGCGAGCGGGCGCGGATTGTGATTCTCAATGCCCTCGGCGGGCGACCGGAGTTGAAGTTCATTGCATTGCTGGTGCAGGGGATTCCACGGTCGTACAAGCTCGACAGTCAGTTGAGTTATGTGGATGTGCCGTTGTGTCCGCTGGAGCAGGCGGCGGTGCAGGTGGGGGAGCAAGTGGCGAAGGTGCCTGACTTGCTGGCGCTGGAGGAGTTGCTGGTGAGTGCCGGGTTGATCTGACTGGCCCCATCGCGAGCAGGCTCACTCCCACAGGGAAACGCATTCCAATGTGGGAGCGAGCCTGCTCGCGATGGCGGCCGTCAATTCACCACAGCCCTGACCGCTAAGCACCGGCCTGAGCTTCCGTTGCGACTCTTCAAGCTGATCCAAAGCCTGCTCCACTAACAAGCTGTCCCACCGGAAGAAGCACCTCCGCCGAGGGTGGTTGTGTTTTTTTAAATCATCGAATCGAAATCGAAGGAATGGGGTGCGCCCACTGAATGGCCGTAGATCGAAGCCAACAGTGCGTCATCACTTTCGCGGCGTGGCGCCATGGCCAACTGCTCAGCGACTCGATTTTCTGCATGAGCAAGCCAGCGTGGCAGGTTTTCTGCCAGCCGCTCGGGGTGACTTGAAAGCGATCCGTAGACCTTTTTTTTGCTGATGCGCTCCCGCCGCAAGGTTTTCAGTCGCTCGAGCGTTACGTGTATTTTGTCGATCTCCAGGCTCAAGGCGTTGATTTGCGCCTCGTAAGTTTCTTGATGCTTCATGGTTTGATTCGATAAATGACTTCGCCTGGAGCGCAACTGATCAGTGATGCGCTGGAGTGCCCCCTTCACCCAGTCAAATTCCAGGTCGGTGATGAGTGAGCTTTTTGACGCGTGTGCTTCCTGCAAGCGCTTGAGTGATGCCCAGCAGGCGGGAATGTAGCTGCCGACCATCGAGTGGCTTGCGGCGCTGAAGAGTTGAGCCAGCAAAAAAGGTCGCTCCGGGAGCCCGTTTTTTTGCTGGATAGCTACCGAGCAGGCGGCATGCTGGGTGATGGTGTCGCAACCGGGCTCCCACAAGATCATGGACACTTCCTTGCGGTTGAACTGCACCGGCATCGCGTGATGCAGGGTGCCGTGATGGTCGTAGGGTTCGCCTGTCCAGTTAGTGATGCCGGCAACAAATACCGAGAGGCCAGCCGGCACGTTGACGAAGGTCAGTGCTGCGCCCGTTCCGAAAACACCCGCCTTGGTGTTCATCCAGGTGCCGGGCACGCTCGGCACCGGGTCGTTATGGTTGACCATTCGGTAATGCTCCAGCTGTTTTGCACCTTTTGTGAAATTGGAATCGCCTGCGCGAGGGGCGCCGTAGGTGTAGAGCTGAATGTTGTAACCGTCAGAGCTGCGCCGCAGCATTTCCGAAAGTAGCAATGCCACCGCGCCACCGAGGCTGTGGCCACAGATCAGCAGTTTCTGACCGGCATAAAATTTGTCGAGGTAGTTGACGACGAAGTCGTAGGCTTTCTGCGCTGCTTCGTAAAAACCGCGGTGCACTTTGCTGTCGGTGCCTTCAAACGGCACTTGAAGCGCATCGGCATCGCGCAGGCCATCTGCGATGATTTCGAAGGTGCCACGCACTGAAATCAGGATCAGCTCGTCGTGGTGAGTGATGAAGGCCTGGGTGTCGGTGGATTCTGCACCAACCTTCCCGTCGTCGAAAAAATGCACTACAGCGGGATGTTCCTGATCATCTTTCAGTTCAGGGCTGTTTACGGCATAGAGAGCTGGGTCGAAGGGCACGATTTCCAGTCGTTTGGAGTACGGCACGTCCTCATACAGCGGGTAGTAAGCGGTTGGTTGCGCCGAATCGACTTTTCCGAGTTCTTCAAACTTGGCCAGTGCGTCTCCGAACCAGTTGCCCACGCTGGGTTGCAGGGGAAAGCTCACTGTGGTGGTTTCGACGGGTTGTGTATCGGGTTTTTGGCCAAAAGGGCAATAGCTCAAGGTGGCCATCAGTGCCAGTTGATACAGGTTGAGCGCGCAGAACTCCGTGTCGGTCGACAGCATGGGGCGCAGGGCCCGCAGTGGGCGCACTTCCAGCACGGTGTGCTGCATCGGCAACAGCGCCACGCCAAGCGCACCATGCTTGCCCATGATTTTCGCCGGTCCGGCACTGTGCGGGTAATGGCGATAAACCTCAGGGGGCAAATGCGAGACATGCCTGACCAGATGACGCACCTCGACCTGACAATAGTGATCCGCGCAGGCTTGTGCGGGGTTGTCTCGGGTGCGGGTGGAGTTTTGGTTCAGAAAGCGGGTTTGCTCGGCGCGTACCTGGAGTTCTGTGATTTCGAGGGGGTAATGGGGTCTTGTTCGTAAGTCTTTATATAGCTCTTCCGGCCCTTGGTACTTTTGATCAAGGATAAGCGCAATGGGGCCCGCGAAGTGATTGGTGACTTTGCCGATGCCTGTGGCATCCAGATTGCCATCGTAGGTTTTCCCTTCCGAGTCGGTTACCACGTAGGCCAACCCCGCGTAGGGTTCGCCAGAGCCGAACTCGTCGACCAGTTGAAAGCTGCTCCATCGACCCTGTGCAGGACATGCCAATACGCGGCTGCTCAGCGGCGATTCCAGTTCCTTTTCCAATGACGTCATGTCGTGAACTCCTTATTCCGTGCAGCCTGGATAAATGGTGCATTGCTTTCCGTCTGGCATCTGAAAGCCGCTGAAGTCTTTGTAATTGCCATTGCAATAAGCACGTTGATCTTCATAGCCCTTACCCATACAGCGCTTCCAGCCATTCGGAACTTTGACCCACGTGTCTCCCCAGCCAGGCCTTTCCTCGTCGGCCAACTTGATGTGCATCTTCACGGTTTTGCCCGGCAACTGGTCCGGGGTGAACGCCGCGAAAGGTTGGCCACGTCCCCGCTCGCCTTGGGCATCGAGTGTTTTGCAGTTGAGGATTTTCCTGAGGATGCGAGGTTTGCCTGAGGTGCGAAACAGCCATTGGCATTCACCGTGGAAGGTACTTGTGCCCATCTCGTTAAAGACACTTTTGTACTGATCTTCCACCTCGTCGCGAATGAATACGCTGGCGATGTCCCCGCCAAAATCTCTCCGGGTTTTGCCGTAGGTCGCGTTGATATCCAGCTTGATGCGGCTGATGACCAGCGGGCAGCCGCTGACCGTCCGGCGAAGGAGGATTTCAGCGGCCGGCTGGTAGTTTTCACGCCATTTCATGTTGTACCCGACTTCGGTATTTCGCCCGCCCGGTACGGAGCAGCTTTCACCTTTGGCGGGCACATACACGGCAATGGCCTGATACGCAAAATCGGGCGGTAAATCGGCGGTGAAGGTGAAGGTGTTTGGCGCACGGGTGGTGCACCCCGCGGAAAACGCCAGACAGACACCCAAAATGGCGGGTAGCGATGGGGGATTCACAGGGCGGTCTCACCTTGCCAAAACGCCATCGTCCGATGCACCCGCTCAAAATGTTCACTCGGCGTCTCGCCGGGGCGAACTTGCCAGTGCGACGCCAATGCATACCCCGGCGCTTGCAGGGTTTGGGTCAGCAGAAACGCCAATTGCTCCGGCGCCAGCCAACCCCAAGCTTCAGCCTGCGCCAGTCTGGCGCGTAGCCACGCTTCAGGATCATCCTGTTCGGCCAGCTCGGCGTAGGCCGCGACATGCTCTGACAACAGGTAGCGACGGGCATTGGTCAGGCGAATCTCATCGGCCTGCTCATTGGGTAAAGGGACTTGGTGCCCTAGCGGCTGATCCGGTACCGGATGCGTGCCTGGGGCTGGGTTATCCGTGCATTCCCAACGGGTGCCGCTCCAGTAGCACACACTGATCGCCGGCCCGAGGTAGGCGGAATAAGCCTCAACAGGAAGCTGGGCAAGAGCGCGGTTCAACACTCGATTATCGTGAAAGCGATACAGCGCCTGATGAGGCCGTTCGCCGATGATCAGTCGTTCCTGCCAATGTTTAACCAGTGTGGGCAAATCGCCCTTTTGAAGGCTGGCGAACCAGCCCCAATGACACGCTGGATTCTCGATCAATTCGTCAATACGTCTGTCGTCGGTCTGATCGAAGGTGAAGACAAACGGCCCGGCGTCCGCCAGGTCGGCGACCAGGGTTTCGCCGTACACACTCAGGTACTGGTTGAAGTGGCAGGTCTTCAGCAGGGACTGGCGTATATCGCGCTGGTTCTCCGAGTCCAGAACGATGCACAAGACATGGCCAAGACGTTGTTGCTGGATCATCCATTGGCGGGGTGGCGAGTCAGTCATGCGGCGGCTCCTTGCGTCATGCAAATGCCTTCTCGACAGGCTTCGCATAGTGGACAAAAGTCCGCCCCTACGACTTTGCTGGCCGCCATCAGGTCGCCTTGGCTGGGCGCAATCAATGGGGGCAGTTCCGATGGTTGCGACAAGGCGTCTACGGCCAGGGGCATTAGTAACGAGGCGGCCGAACCCGCCCCGGGATCACCGCCTATCTCGATTTCACTGCTACTGAAAATGCCTCCGTGGCCGATCACGATGTGCTGGCCACCAGCTTTCAAACTGATGCTCGCCCCGGCATCAAGCGTCAGATGCGCCCCGGCCTTGATATGCACTTGCTGGCCAGCCTCCACCACTAGCGCTTGATCGATTCGGGTATGGCTGTTGCTGGCGACATGCAGATAGTCGTTGGCCTTGAGCTGCACTTTGCGGTCGGCGGTGACGGTCCGGTGTTCTTCGGCTTCCAGCACGACGATGCTGTTGCCCTTGATGGTTTCCCGGCGATCGTTCCCGACTT
Source organism: Pseudomonas sp. 3296 (assembly GCF_031456615.1). Classification (NCBI taxonomy): domain Bacteria; kingdom Pseudomonadati; phylum Pseudomonadota; class Gammaproteobacteria; order Pseudomonadales; family Pseudomonadaceae; genus Pseudomonas; species Pseudomonas sp. 3296. The sequence continues at coordinate 223,289 of NZ_JAVDUY010000002.1, read as the reverse complement.
CCAGTCGGCTGTCGTGTTCGACCTTCTGCTCCATGTCGCGTTGGGCGCGCAGGTGGATCAACTCCTGACCGCTGCGGTCTTCCAGATGCAACTCGTTGAATCCGCTGCTGCCAGGCGTACTGCGGGAGCGAAACACACTACGGGTTTTGTGCGTAGGCAATTCGTATGGCACCGGGTTGGCGCTGTTGGCCAGACACCCACTGATCACCGGTTGGTCAGGGTCACCTTCCAGGAAGCTGACCAGTACCTCCATGCCCACTCTCGGGATGGTGACGCTGCCATGGGCATTGCCAGCCCAATTGGAGGACACCCGCAACCAGCGACTGCTTTTGTCGTCGTGACAGCCATCGCGGTCCCAGAAAAATTGCGCTTTGACACGTCCGTGCTTGTCGCAGTGGATTTCTTCGCCTTTGGGGCCGGTAACCATGGCGGTCTGGCTGCCCAGCACTCTCGGCTTTTTGTAATGGTGTGGCGGACGGTAGGGAACATTCCAGGGTGTGGCGACAAAGTGGTTTCGATAGCCTTGAACAAAGTCATCTTCGTGACCAGAGGTATTGCTGGAGGCGTTCTCTTCCAGGACTTGTGGTTGCTTACACTCGTGGTGTACTTCCGTCAGCAGCCAAAGGTCATTCCATTCCGTGCATGAATGCTCCGACATGTGCAGAAAATGCCCGGAAACAAGCCGCTGCTGATCACTCTCGCCTTCCGCTAGTTGATAGTCGGACCGATGACGTTCCAACGCTCGCTTTGTTAAGAATTTGCCACGCTCTCGCAAGGTAAAGCGGCCAGGGTAATCGTAATCCTCCAGATCTGGTTGAGCCTGATGAACGTCAGGTTGATAGTCGGACTCCAGCAGAATGCGGGCTTTTTCAAAATCGTAATCTCGGCGAGTGGTACGACTGGTACGCGCTTCGACTCGCAGCTCAAAACGTTTGATCACCGGCCCCTCGGCAACCATGCCACTGTCCTGTTTATAAGGGGTTGGCCGGTCAAGCCTGGGGAATACGGTTTGGTCGTCACCGAACACCATCACATGTTTTTCGCGACTGTGCTGGAAGTGGTAATGAATACCTTCCTCCTGGCAAAGCCGTTGAATGAAAAACAAGTCCGACTCGTCGTACTGCACACAGTACTCACGCGGTGGATAGTCGGAGCCCAGCTGAAACAGGTGAAGATCGCGGAGGATGCCGTGGTCTTTCAGTACCTGCGCAATGATCTGTGGGACGGTCAACTGTTGGAAGATTCGTTGGTTGATACGGTGGCTCAGATAGGTCGCCCGTGGTACGAGCGTCACGCTATAGCGAGTCAGACGCTTGCCGGCATTGCCTTTGGCTACGCGGTGGATTTGCCCATGAATACCGCCACCCCCGCCGAACGCCAGGAAGGCTTGTTTATGCAACAGGCTTTCAATATCGAGATTCGGTTTTTCGCTGACCAGAACCACATCGAAGGCATAGGGTGTGCTGATCGCCTCCCGGCCTGTGAACTCAAGAACTTGAAGATCCGTCTCCATATCCTGGATCGTCAGATTGAAACGTGCGAGATGGCTGTGGCTAAACATCCTTTGTTCCTTCGACGGCCGCTGAGGTTTGCATATCCGCTGTGAGGCGGATGCGAGTGACCAAAAAATTAGCAAGCGTGACGAAGAAAAAATGTAAGACGGCTCTTTGAGCGTCGTAGGAAGGGGCTCTGAATGTTGAGTCGGCCAAGTTTTTACTTACGCGATCACAAGCAGATTCGCACCCACACAGAGCCCAGTCGTTTACACACATTGTGTTCGCTGAAGTTCAATTGTGAGTGCGAGTCTGCTCGCGATGGCCGCCTTTAATTCACCTCAAGCCTGGCGGCTAAACCTTGGCCTGAGCCTTCATCTGCATCTGCAACGCCTCGTTATGATCCAGCGCCCGCTCCACCAACAACTGCACACCATCGGCCATTCGACTGAGCGCCAGGGCTACCGAACGGCGTGATCCTTCCACATCGTCCGCCAGATCCGCCGCAATCGCGCTGATTGACAGCAAGTCTTCGGAGGCATTGGCCAGCAAGGCTTCGGTGTCGATATCGGGAGAGACGGTAAAGAGAGGGCGTTTACGGCGCTTGCCCGGTTTTTCCTGGGCGGGCGGGAAGTAGTGGGCAAAGGCGCGGTCGACAGCTTCCTTGAGCTTTTCGTCTTCGAGGGCTGCTTCGGGATCGGTGTCGGTATCTGGGGGGTTGGGAGTAGCTTTGAACATTGTGAATCTCCGCTTATGGTTTGGAGCTGGCCCATTCGGTTTCCGAACGAAGGGGTGGCAGCTGTACGCAGGCTGGAAACCCGGGAAACGGCAACCCGGTTGACCCGAAGGTCTCCCGCGCACAGCCGCCATAACGGAGTGCACACTTTAAAAGTGCGCAAGCATACGGCATGAGTGGCGTTTTTACGCCGTTTGCTCCTCGGGGTTTCCAAACCCGGTCACTGATTTGGCAGCGACCCGTAAACGATAAAGATCAACACAAAACCCCACCAGTCAGCGGCTTCCGGCATTGCTGTAGGTGGCGACGTCATGCTGTGTAGCCTCGCACCCTTCCTGCATACAAACTTTTAAACACAAAACCCCAACAGACTTACAACAAGTTGAAAATTCCCCAAAAGGGACTGATCAGTCCTTTTTTGGGACTGATTGATCATTGCACTGAATACTGCGGCGACCATTCAGGCCCCATCGCGAGCAGGCTCGCTCCCACAGGGGTTTTGTGTGCGCCGCAGATTCAATGTGGGAGTGAGCCTGCTCGCGATAGCGTCAGATGCGTCGGCACAAATCTCAGATCGAACCATTACTCCAGCCGTAACGATCCAACGCTGTGCTTGATTGATGCCCCCCACCCAACACTCCTAAGGTGACTCCCACGACAGCGAACCCGTGGAGTGGTCATGACAACAACAATATCCCCCGACTCGCGATGGACGCGGCGGCGCAGCGAAAAGCAGCGGCGTCTGGCGTTGGTCAAGGATCTTGCCGACGGTGTGGTGCTGCCCACCGACAACATCGTCGCGGCGCTGGAAGCCTTGATCCTGCCCGGCGACCGTGTGGTGCTGGAGGGCAATAACCAGAAGCAGGCGGATTTCCTCTCCCGCTCCCTGGTCAAGGCCGATCCCGCCAAGCTCCACGACTTGCACATGATCATGCCCAGTGTCGGCCGTGCCGAGCATCTGGACCTGTTCGAACGCGGCATCGCCCGCAAGCTCGATTTCTCCTTCGCGGGTACGCAAAGCCTGCGCATCAGCCAGTTGCTGGAAGACGGTTTGCTGGAAATCGGCGCAATCCACACCTACATCGAGCTCTATGCGCGGCTGGTGGTCGACCTGATTCCCAACGTTGTGCTCTCGGCCGGTTTCATGGCCGACCGCGCCGGCAACATCTACACCGGGCCGAGCACCGAAGACACCCCTGCATTGATCGAACCGGCCGCCTTCAGCGATGGCATCGTCATCGTTCAGGTCAACCAGTTGGTCGACGATGTCAGTGACTTGCCCCGCGTCGACATCCCCGCCTCGTGGGTCGATTTCGTAGTGGTGGCCGACAAACCGTTCTACATCGAACCGCTGTTCACCCGCGACCCACGGCACATCAAACCTGTGCACATCCTGATGGCGATGATGGCGATCCGTGGCATCTACGAAAAACACAACGTGCAGTCGCTGAATCACGGCATCGGTTTCAACACCGCCGCCATCGAATTGATCCTGCCGACCTACGGCGAATCCCTCGGCCTCAAAGGCAAGATCTGTCGCAACTGGACGCTCAATCCGCACCCGACCTTGATCCCGGCCATCGAAAGCGGCTGGGTCGAAAGCGTGCATTGCTTCGGCACCGAACTGGGCATGGAAAACTATATTGCCGCACGGCCGGACGTGTTCTTCACCGGGCGAGACGGCTCGCTACGTTCCAACCGGATGTTCAGCCAGCTCGCCGGGCAATACGCGGTGGACCTGTTCATCGGCGCGACCCTGCAAGTCGACGGTGACGGCCATTCCTCCACCGTGACCCGAGGACGCCTCGCCGGTTTTGGCGGTGCGCCGAACATGGGCCACGACCCGCGCGGTCGCCGTCACAGCACGCCGGCCTGGCTCGACATGCGCCACACCGACGTGGCCGAACCGATGCTGGAGCGCGGCAAAAAACTCGTGGTGCAAATGGTCGAGACCTTCCAGGAAGGCGGCAAACCGACCTTCGTCGAAACCCTCGACGCGATTGATGTGGCGAAGAAAAGCGGCATGCCGTTGGCGCCGATCATGGTCTACGGCGACGACGTCACCCACCTGCTGACCGAAGAAGGCATCGCCTATTTGTACAAGGCGCGTTCGCTGGAAGAACGTCAGGCGATGATCGCCGCCGTCGCCGGGGTGACCGCCATTGGCTTGCGCCACAACCCGAAAGACACTGCACGCATGCGCCGTGAAGGGTTGATTGCCTTGCCCGAAGACCTCGGCATCCGCCGCACCGACGCCACCCGCGAACTGCTCGCAGCGAAAAGCGTGGCGGATCTGGTCGAGTGGTCCGGTGGCCTCTACAACCCGCCCGCCAAGTTCAGGAGCTGGTAATGCACGCATTCAACCTGCAACCGAAAACCCTCACCCTGGCTGAACGGCTGGCGGACATGGCGGTGGACGCGCTGATCGACGAAGCCGACCTGTCGCCGAAACCGGCGCTGGTCGACCGTCGTGGCAATGGCGCGCACACCGATTTGCACCTGGGGTTGATGCACGCTTCGGCGTTGTCACTCTGGTCCACGTTCAAGGAGATGGCCGAAGCCGCTATCGAACTCGGCGAAATCGGTTTGCCGATGCGCGAAGCGGTGGGACGGATTGGTCGGGAAGGGGAGCAAGCGATGCTCGCCACCACGGACGGGGTGAATACCCATCGCGGGGCGATTTGGGCTTTGGGCCTGTTGGTCACGGCTGCCGCGCTTGAGCCTGAATCCATCGCCGCCGGTTCCATTACCTTGCGCGCCGCACGCCTGGCGTTACTCGACGACCGCCACGCGCCACGTTCATTAAGCCACGGTGCTCAGGTCGCGCAGCGTTACGGCGCCCGTGGTGCCCGGGAAGAAGCGCAGCTGGGTTTTCCTTCAGTGGTGCAACGGGCATTGCCGCAACTCAAACACAGCCGCGCCGCCGGCCACGGTGAACAGAACGCCCGGCTCGATGCCTTGCTGGCGATCATGACCCGACTGGCCGACACCTGCGTGCTCTACCGCGCCGGCGAAGCAGGCCTGCAGACCATGCAACTCGGCGCACAAGCCGTGCTCGACGCGGGCGGCAGCGCCAGCCTCGCCGGTCGCCGCCGTTTGCATGAGTTGGATGAACAATTAATCGCGTTGAATGCCTCGCCCGGCGGCGCCGCCGACTTGCTCGCCGCCTGCCTGTTTATCGACCGCCTCGAGTCCGGAGCTTGCTGATGGAAACCTTATTCTTTGAATTCCCCGCTGGGCAGCCGCCACGCGGTCGCACGCTGGTGGGTTGTGTCGGCTCGGGCGATCTGGAAGTGCTCATCGAACCGGGTCAGGCCGGCAAGCTGACCATCAACGTGCAGACCTCGGTCAATGGCGCGCAGCAGCGCTGGCAACATCTGTTCGCGCGGATGTTCGACGGTCAGACACCGCCGGCGATGGACATCGCCATCCACGATTTCGGCGCGACACCGGGCGTGGTGCGCTTGCGTCTGGAACAAGGCTTTGAGGAGATCGGTCATGACTGATAACGCAGAACTCCTCCACAAACACAGCTTCATCGAACTCGGTGCCCGGCAACGCGCGAAAGCCTTGCTCGACCCCGGCACCTTGCGCGAATTGCTCGACCCGTTTCAACGCGTCATGTCGCCATGGCTGGAGCGCCAGGGCGTGGTGCCGCAAGCCGATGACGGCGTGGTGATCGCCAAGGGCAGTATCGGTGGCTTGCCGGTGGTGATCGCGGCCATCGAAGGCGCGTTCCAGGGCGGCAGCCTCGGTGAAGTCGGCGGGGCGAAGATGGCGGGCGCGCTGGAACTGGCCGCCGAAGACAACCGCAACGGCATTCCGACCCGCGCCGTGTTGCTGCTGGAAACCGGCGGCGTGCGCTTGCAGGAAGCCAACCTCGGGTTGGCGGCGATTGCCGATATCCACGCAGCGATTGTCGACCTGCGCCAATACCAGCCGGTGATTGGTGTGGTGGCCGGCAGCGTCGGCTGCTTTGGCGGGATGTCGATTGCGGCTGGGTTGTGCAGTTATTTAGTGGTCACCCAGGAAGCGCGTCTGGGCCTGAACGGCCCGCAAGTCATCGAGCAGGAAGCCGGGCTTGAGGAATACGACTCCCGCGACCGTCCGTTCATCTGGAGCCTGACCGGTGGCGAGCAGCGTTTTGCCAGCGGTCTGGTGGATCGTTATGCCGCCGATGATGTGGCGCAGATTCGGCAACATGTCAGCGAATTACTGCAGCAAGGTTTGCCGGTGCAACAACGCAGTCGTCAGGCGGATCTGTACCTGCAACGGCTGGCCCGTCTGGATGCCGCGCCGCAAATCGAACCGGCGACGGTTCGCGATCTGTATCAGGGAGCGCGCTCATGAGCACCTATTCGCTGAGAGGTTTGAACTGGTTCAACGCTTTGAGCGCCGGGGCGAAACCGGTCGAAGGTTTGCCGGCTTCATTGAAGGTGGCCGATGGTGTGCTGGGTGATCAGCGGGTGCGGTTTATCGCGGTGGTGGCGGATCCGGACAACCGTTTTGTCCGGGCACGTAACGGTGAAGTCGGTTTGCTGGAAGGTTGGGGCTTGGCGAAAGCGGTGGATGAAGTGATCGCCGCTGATGTGGATAAACCACACAAGCGCGCCGTGATCGCCATCGTCGATGTGCCGAGCCAGGCCTATGGCCGACGCGAAGAAGCCCTCGGCATTCATCAGGCACTGGCCGGCGCGGCAGACAGTTATGCCCGTGCCCGGTTGGCAGGTCACGCGGTGATTGGCTTGCTGGTGGGCAAGGCGATGTCCGGGGCGTTTCTGGCTCATGGTTATCAGGCCAATCGGCTGATCGCCCTGCGTGATCCGGGGGTGATGGTGCATGCGATGGGCAAGGCTTCCGCGGCGCGGGTGACTTTGCGCAGCGTTGAAGAACTCGAAGCGCTGGCCGCCAGCGTGCCGCCGATGGCCTATGACATCGACAGCTACGCCAGCCTCGGTTTGCTGTGGGAAACCCTCTCGGTGGATCAGATCGAACAACCGACGGCAGCCGATTTGTCACGGGTGACGGAATGTCTGAACCAGGCGATTGGCGATGTGGCTGCCAACGGTCGCGACCTGAGCAGCCGCTTGGGTGCGAACAACCGTGCCGCGTCGAGCAAGGTTCGCCAACTGCTGAGAGCGCAGTGGTGAACGCGCTTCTGGCCCACGATCTGCTCTGGGGCATGACCCCGGAGCAGTTGACTGCGGATACGCCCGCGTGGGTGATCGACTCCCTGCGCGCGGGCCAGCCCGTGGTGGTTCGGCGTGCGGTGAGCGCGCCGGGGCTGGTCGCGGTCGGCGTGCGTGGGCGTTTGCGTGAACAACGTTTTGCGACGGTGATGCCGGTCGATGCCATTCAGCGTCGAGTCAAGCCGGAAGACCTTTGCCAAGTCTCGATTGATCGCGATTTGCCGTCCGTGCGTGCCCTCAATCAACTGAGGCCGCTACTTGATGACTGTGGTTGGGTGTGGGGTGTCAGCGGCAGTGCCGGGTTTGAATTGGCCTGCGGGTTTGCGGCATTGCACGAGGGCAGCGATCTCGACTTGATCCTGCGTACCCCGCATGCGCTGGGCCGTTCTCAAGCGCAGGATCTGGTGAAGATTCTGGAGGCTGCCGAATGCTTGGTGGACATGCAGTTGCAGACACCGTTCGGCGCTGTGGCCCTGCGCGAATGGGCCGGTTCGGCTCGTCGTGTGTTGCTGAAAAATGCCCGTGAAGCCTGTCTGGTGATCGATCCGTGGAACCCGCAGGAGCACGCCGCGTGAGCAGTTTGCTGGTGTTCCCGGGCCAGGGCGCGCAGCAGCCGGGCATGCTCCAGCGTTTGCCTCGCGAAACACTGAACGAGGCGAGTGGCGTGTTGGGTGAAGACGTTTTACGGCTCGATTCGGCAGAGGCGTTGAAGTCGACTCGGGCGGTTCAGCTTTGCCTGTTGATCGCCGGAGTCGCGGCTTCTCGTCAACTAACCCTGGCGCCGGATTACGTGGCCGGATTGTCCATCGGTGCCTATCCGGCGGCGGTGGTCGCCGGTGCCTTGAGCTTCAGCGATGCGCTGCATCTGGTCAGCCTGCGCGGTGAGTTGATGCAGCAGGCTTATCCACAGGGCTACGGCATGACCGCGATCATCGGTCTGGAATTATCCACAGTGGAAAGTTTGCTGGTGCAGGTCCACAGCCTCGATACGCCGGTTTACCTGGCCAACATCAACGCCGATAACCAGGTGGTGATTGCCGGCAGCGACGAGGCCATGAAGGCGGTGGCGACGTTGGCGAAAGGTCAGGGTGCAGGGCTGGCCAAGCGGCTGGCGGTCAGCGTGCCTTCGCACTGCCCGCTGCTGGAGGGTCCAGCAAAAATTCTGGCGCAAGCATTCGCCAAGGTGTCACTGCAAACGCCGACCTTGGGTTACCTGAGCGGCAGTCGCGCCCGGCCCATCATCAATGCCGACGCCTTGCGCGACGACCTCGCGTTCAACATGTGCCGCGTCGTTGACTGGCGCGGCACGGTGCAAAGCGCTTATGAACGTGGCGTAAGACTTCAGATTGAACTGCCGCCCGGTGCGGTGTTGACCGGGCTGGCGCGCCGGGTATTCGAACAGGGCACCGTGATCGCTTTCGACGGTGCGCGGCTCGACACCTTGCAGGCGCTGTTGCGTGAGGAGGGAAGCCGCCAACTCTAGACCCGGACTCAGGCCTTCGAACAACAAAAACAACATTCGACGATGCACTTTGAGGACTACAACAATGATTATTTACGGTGTGGCGCTGTTGGCGATTTGTACGCTGGCAGGGGTGATCATGGGCGATGCGCTTGGCGTATTGCTGGGCGTCAAATCCAACGTTGGCGGGGTCGGGATCGCGATGATCCTGCTGATCTGCGCGCGGTTGTGGATGCAGAAACGCGGCGGCATGACCAAGGATTGCGAGATGGGCGTCGGCTTCTGGGGCGCCATGTACATTCCGGTGGTGGTCGCAATGGCCGCGCAACAGAACGTCGTCACCGCGCTGCACGGCGGCCCGGTGGCGGTGTTGGCGGCGATTGGTTCGGTGGTGATCTGCGGCTGCACGATTGCCTTGATCAGCCGCACCCACAAAGGCGAACCCTTGCCCGATGAACCGGTGGAAGTCACCCCGGTCGGCACACCGGTAGGAGGTCGCTGATATGTGGGAGCTCATTGATAAAGGCTTGACCGCCAATGGCCTGGTCACCGCGTTCGCGTTCGTTGGCGTGATCATGTGGGTGTCGGTGGTGTTGTCCAAGCGCCTGACCTACGGGCGGATTCACGGTTCGGCGATTGCCATCGTCATTGGCCTGGTATTGGCCTGGGTCGGCGGCACCATGACCGGTGGGCAAAAAGGCCTGGCGGACCTGACATTATTCTCGGGCATCGGTTTGATGGGGGGAGCCATGCTGCGCGACTTTGCCATCGTTGCCACGGCATTCGAAGTGCAAGCCACGGAAGCGAAAAAGGCCGGGCTGATTGGCGTGATCGCGCTGTTGCTGGGCACGATTCTGCCGTTCATTGTCGGCGCGAGCATGGCCTGGGCGTTTGGTTACCGCGATGCGATCAGCATGACCACGATTGGCGCGGGCGCGGTGACGTACATCGTCGGGCCGGTGACCGGGGCGGCGATTGGTGCCAGTTCCGACGTGGTGGCGCTGTCGATTGCCACCGGGTTGATCAAGGCGATTCTGGTGATGGTCGGCACGCCGATGGCGGCGCGCTGGATGGGCCTGGATAACCCGCGTTCGGCGATGGTGTTCGGCGGGTTGGCCGGGACGGTCAGCGGCGTGACGGCCGGGTTGGCGGCGACGGATCGGCGATTGGTGCCTTATGGCGCGTTGACGGCGACGTTTCACACCGGGCTTGGGTGCTTGCTGGGGCCTTCGTTGCTGTACTTCATTGTTCGCGGGATTGTCGGTTAAGCCGCTAGTTCTCTATTGAATGTACCGACGCCATCGCGAGCAGGCTCACTCCTACAGGGAAATGCATTCCAGGGTAGAAGTGAGCCTGCTCGCGATAGGGGCGCCTTGGTTTCAGGCCTGGCGATTGGCGTACATCCGGCACTCCGCCAACAGCGCCAGCAAATTCGGATCACGCTCCTTGGCCTTCAGGAACACCACGCCAATGTGCTGCTGCAACCGATAGCGTTCCTGCAACGGAATCAGCTTCACCCGGTTCTCATACACCGCCGCAATTCTTCCTGGCAGCAACGCATAACCCACCCCTGAACTGACCATGCTCAGCAGGGTGAAGATGTCGTTGACTTGCATCGCCACCTTCGGCTCGAACCCCGCCTGCTTGAACACCCGATTACCGTCCTGGTGCGTGGCAAAGCCTTGGGTCAGGGTAATGAACGTCTCGTCGCGCACTTCAGCCAGGTCGACCTCCGTGCGTTGGGCAAACTTCGAATCCGCTGGCGTCGCAAGAAAGATGTCGTCGGAAAACAGCGGGATCTGCTCGCAGTCCGGGTCGTTGACGCTCTCGTCCAGCGACACCAGGATCGCGTCGACTTCCATGTTTTTGAGCTTGTACAGCAAGTCAAAGTTTGAACCGAGGATCAGGTCGATGTTGAGTTCGCTGCGGCGGATCTTCAGGCCCATGATCAACTGCGGCACGGTCTTCACCGTCAGTGAATACAGTGAGCCCAGCTTGAAGCGTTCCGCAGAAAAACCGGCGGCTTCGCGGGTCAGACGCACGGTTTCGACCACGTCCTGAATCAGCTTCTGTGCGCGTTCTTCGAGCACATAGGCGCTCTCCAGCGGCGTCAGGTTGCGGCCCTCATGTTTGAACAACGGGCAACGCAAGGCGCTTTCCAGGGAGTGGATCGCCCGGTGCACGCTGACGTTGCTGGTCTGCAACTCGGCGGCGGCGCGGGCCAGGTTGCCGGTGCGCATGAAGGCCAGGAACACCTCGAGTTTTTTCAGGGTCAATTCTTCGTCGATCAGCATGGCCCGGACTCTTATTCGAATGGCTCGATTGTGCACGCATGCGACCTTTTGTAGCAGCCGTCGAGTGAAACGAGGCTGCGTTTTTTTCGAGATCAAAAGGTCTCTGAGGTAGTCTTGCGCGATGTTGCAACGAATGTTGAGGTGAGCGACGCATGTATCACGGGGAGCGATTGAACGCCTGGACGCATTTGGTCGGGGCAGTGGCGGCAATGGTCGGGGTGGTGTGGATGCTGGTGATCGCCAGCATGGACGGCAGCCCGTGGAAGATCGTCAGCGTGGCGATTTACGGTTTCACCTTGATGGTGTTGTACAGCGCCTCGACCGTTTACCACAGCGTGCGCGGGCGCAAGAAAGCGATCATGCAGAAGGTGGATCACTTTTCGATCTATCTGCTGATTGCCGGCAGCTACACGCCGTTCTGTCTGGTGACCCTGCGCGGGCCGTGGGGCTGGACGCTGTTCGGGATTGTCTGGGGACTGGCGCTGATCGGCATCCTGCAAGAGATCAAGCCGCGTTCGGAAGCGCGGATTCTGTCGATTGTGATTTATGCGGTGATGGGCTGGATCGTGCTGGTCGCGGTCAAGCCGTTGTTGGCGGCGTTAGGCACTGCGGGGTTCGCGTGGCTGGCGGCGGGCGGGATTTTGTACACCGTGGGGATTATCTTTTTTGCCCTTGATCATCGGCTGCGGCATGCCCACGGGATCTGGCATTTGTTCGTGATTGCCGGGAGCTTGCTGCACTTTGTGGCGATTTTCTTCTATGTCCTCTAAACCCCCGCAATCCCCCTGTAGGAGCGAGCAGGCTCACTCCTGCATTTCACGCTGCGCAGGGATCAAGCGATCCAGTTGTTCCTGGGCCCGGCGGCCGAACACCTGCAACAAGTCATTCAACGTGTGGGGCGGCGGTTCGGTGGCGCGGGTTACCGCGTACAGCGTGATGGGCAGCGGCGGGGTCAACGGGCGAATTGCCGTCGCGGTGGAGGAGGCGCCGAGGGCCGTGAACGGGTCGATCACCGCCAGCCCAGCGCCGGATTCCACCATCGCCCGGGCCAGTGAATAGGTCTGCACCGCGATGCGCACCCGGGGCGGTGGCGCCACCGCTTCGAGGTAACTGTCGAGCCGGGCGGCCAACGGGTCGGCGCTGGACAAACCAATCAGCGGAGCATCGGCCAGCGCCATCAGTGGCAACGGTGTGCCAACTTCCGCCGCCGACCAGTACCCCGCAGGCGCCAGCGCCACCAGAACGCCGGACGCCAGCGCCTGGGCCTTGAGCCCCGGATGATCCGGGCGTTGCAGGGTCAGGGCGACATCCACTTCACGCATCAGCAGGTTCTGCACCAGTTCGCGGCTATGGGCGCTGGACAGTTCGCAAGCGATGTCCGGGTAGCGCTCGGTCCACTCGTGAATGGCCGGCGGCAGCAATGACAGGGCCAGCGCCGGGGTGGCACCAATGCGCAGGCTATGGCCGGGCTCGCGGCGCAAGCTCTGGGCCAGGCGTCGCACCCCTTGCAGGCTTTCGGTGACCTTATCGACTTCACGCTCCAGCTCCAGCGCTTCCGGCGTTGCCTGCAATTTGCCGCGCACTCGCAAAAACAACGGAAAACCCAGTTGCTGCTCGGCGTGCTGTAACACCTTGGTCACCGCTGGCTGGGAGACATGCAGCAATTGCGCGGCCGCACTGATCGAACCGGTCTGGCGAATGGCCTGGAATATCTCGATATGACGAAGACGCATGGCAAGTCCATAACCTTTGTTTATGGGTTCGGCATCTTTATTCATTGTTCGCCGCCTGTCACCTGGCTCTAACCTCGGCCTCGCCTTCACAACGGTTTTAGGGACGGACATGGTTCAGCGTGTGTGCATCATCGGCGGTGGCGTGATTGGCCTGACAACGGCGTATGCGCTGGTGCGCGACGGCGTTGAGGTGACAGTGGTCGAGGCCCGGGATTCGCTGGGCAGCGAAACCAGTTTCGCCAATGGCGGCCAGTTGTCCTATCGCTACGTGGCGCCACTGGCGGACGCCGGCGTGCCGTTGCAGGCGATTGGCTGGATGCTGCGCGGCGACTCGCCGTTGAAGCTGCGCCCGCGGCTCGATCCCGTCCAATGGCGCTGGATGGCGTCGTTCCTCGCCGCGTGCCGCCGTTCGGTCAACCGTGAGAACGCCGCGCACCTGCTGCGCCTGGCGCTGCTCAGCCAGAGCACGCTGAAAACCTGGCGCGAAGACGACGGATTGAGCGGTTTCCAATGGCGGCGCAACGGCAAACTGGTGACCTTCCGCAACCCCGTCAGCTTCGGGAAAGCGCGCCAAGGCCTGGCCGATCCGCAGCATCAGCAGGTGTTATCCGCCGCCGAGTGCGCGCAACTGGAGCCGGCGCTGGCCGATGTGCCTTTTGTCGGCGCGATCTATACGCCGGACGAAGAGGTCGGCGATTGCCATGGTTTTTGCCAGCAACTGGCTGAGCGATTGAAAGCGTCCGGCCGTTGCACCTTTCGCCTGGGCCACGCGGTAACCGGTATTCAACACAGCAATGGCGCGGTCGGCGCCATTGAGTTGGGCGCCGAGGTGTTGCCGGTCGAGCAGCTGGTGATCGCCGCCGGCCATCGCAGTCCGCTGCTGGCGCTGCCCGGCTTGCGCCTGCCGCTCTATCCCCTGAAGGGCTACAGCCTGACGCTGCCGATTGGTGCTGGACATCAGGCACCCGAGCTGAGCATCACCGACTACGACCGCAAGATCGTGTATGCGCGCATCGGTGAGCAATTGCGTGTGGCGGCGATGGTCGACATTGTCGGCTTCGACCCGGCCGTCGATCCCGAACGCTTGAGCCTGATCAAGCGCCAGGCCCGCGACACGTTCCCGAATGCCGGCGATTACGATACCGCCGTGGAGTGGGCCGGCATGCGTCCGGCGACCCCCAGCGGTGTGCCGCTGCTGGGCGCTACGGCCTACCGCAATCTGTGGCTGAACCTCGGTCATGGTGCGCTGGGTTTTACCCTGGCCTGTGGCAGTGGCCAGTTGCTCAGTGAGTTGATCAGTCAGCGCCAGACGTCCATTGACCTGCTGGGTTTCAGCCACCCTGGCGCTTGAATTTCCCTCTCAGAAAAGGACCCCGTCATGACCATTGAACGTTTTCACAGCAACCCACGCCTGTCAGGCGCCGTGACCTTCGGCGATCTGGTGTTTCTCTCCGGTCAGGTGCCGGGCGATGCCCTGGATGCGGGCGGTCAGACCCGAGAAGTGCTGGCGAAAATCGACGCTCTGCTGGCCGAGGCCGGCAGCGACAAAGATCATGTGCTCAGCGCGACGATTTATCTGAAAGACATCAATGCCGATTTCGCGGCAATGAATGAAGTCTGGTCAGCCTGGCTGTCACCGGGGCAGGCGCCGAGCCGCACCACGGTGCAGGCCGATCTGGCGCGGCCGCAAGTGTTGGTGGAAATCACCGTCACCGCCGCCCGCATCTGAATCTATCAGCACCCCACACCCACAACGGAGAATAACAATGCAAAAAATCACGTTGCTCGGCTGCACCCTCGGGCTGTTACTGGGCAGTCAGGTTCACGCCAATGAAGCGCCGCTGACCGGTACGCTGGACAAGGTTGCCAATGCCAAGAACATCACCCTTGGCTACCGCGATGCGTCGGTACCGTTCTCCTACGTGGGCGATCACACAGGCCAGCCGATGGGCTATTCCGTGGATCTGGCGAGCAAGATTGTCGAGCGTATCCGTCAGCAATTGAAGCTGCCTGAGCTGAAAGTCAAATACACCCTGGTGACCTCGCAGACGCGCATTCCACTGGTGCAGAACGGCACTGTCGACCTCGAATGCGGCTCCACGGGAGTCACCGCCGAACGGCAGAAGCAAGTGGCGTTTTCCTACGGCTTCATCTACGTCAAAGGCCAGTTGCTGACCGCCAGGGACAGCGGGATCAAGAGCTTCGCGGATCTACGTGGCAAGAACGTGGTGACCACCGCCGGCACCACCAACGAACGCTTTCTGAAGAGCTACAACGTCGACAACAAGATCGACATGTTCGTGATCAGCGCCAAGGATCACGGTGAAGCCTTCCAGATGCTGCAATCAGGTCGGGCGGCGGCGTTCTACATGGATGACGCACTGCTCTATGGCGAACGCGCCAAGGCGCATGACCCGCATAAATGGGTGGTGGTCGGCGAGGAACAGTCGCGGGAAATCTACAGCTGCATGGTGCGCAAGGATGATCCGCAATTCCTTGCCCTGGTGAATGGCGCGTTGGCCGATCTGTACAGTTCGGGCGAGATCAACGGCATCTACCAGCGCTGGTTTGAACAGCCGATCCCGCCGAAAGGATTGAACCTTGAGTTCCCGATGACCAGCGAACTCAAGGCGATCATCGCCCACCCGGTGAGCGATCCGGTTCAGTAAAGCGTCAGAAATCGCCCCACAGTTGCTGCGCTACCGCCAATGCCACCACGGGGGCGGTTTCGGTGCGCAGCACGCGCGGGCCGAGGCGGGCGGCGTGGAAGCCGCTGGCTTTGGCCTGCTCGACTTCGGCGTCGGAGAGCCCGCCTTCCGGGCCGATCAGGAATGCCAGGGTTGAAGGCTTGGCGTGACTGACCAACGGTTCGGCCACTGGGTGCAGCACCAACTTCAGCTCGGCTTCAGTCTGCTTCAACCAATCCGCCAATAGCAGCGGCGGATGAATCACCGGCACCCGCGAACGCCCGCATTGTTCACAGGCGCTGATCGCCACTTGGCGCCAGTGCATCAGGCGTTTGTCGGCGCGCTCGTCCTTGAGGCGGACTTCGCAGCGGTCGCTGAAGATCGGGGTGATTTCGGTGACGCCCAGTTCGGTG
Source organism: Pseudomonas sp. 3296 (assembly GCF_031456615.1). Lineage (NCBI taxonomy): Bacteria > Pseudomonadati > Pseudomonadota > Gammaproteobacteria > Pseudomonadales > Pseudomonadaceae > Pseudomonas > Pseudomonas sp. 3296. The sequence goes on along the minus strand of NZ_JAVDUY010000002.1, from coordinate 207,282 downwards.
GCTTTCTGAATCGCCCAATCCATGCGCTCGCCACGGGACAGACCCTGACCGAGATGAATCGCCAGCGGCGACTCGACTTGCCCGGCAAAGCTTTCATCGATCTGCACCACGACGCGCTTCTTGCCAACCTCCGCCAGCGTGGCGCGAAACTCGTGGCCCGAGCCGTCGAACAGTTGCAACGCATCGCCCTCGGCCATGCGCAGCACGCGGCTGATGTAATGGGCCTGGGCTTCGGGCAACTCGTGTTCGCCGGTGCTCAGGGGGGCGTCGATAAAGAAGCGGGACAGTCTCATGCGGGTTCTCTTTAATTTGATCGTTCCCACGCTCTGCGTGGGAATGAGCAGTGCTAGCCCGGATCGCGGAAGCCGGGGTGGAAGTCTTTGGGCACCGCCACGCTGACGCTGTTGCGCGTCGCGATGTCGATCCCTTCGCTGGCCACTTCGGCCAGAAAATCGATCTGCTGCGGCGTGATCACGTACGGCGGCAGGAAATACACCACGCTGCCCAACGGACGAAGTAAAGCACCGCGTTCCAGTGCGTGCTGGAACACCTTCAAGCCGCGACGCTCCTGCCACGGATACGCTTCCTTGGTGGCCTTGTCCTTGACCATCTCGATGGCCAGCACCATGCCGGTCTGGCGCACTTCCGAGACGTTCGGATGATCGGCCAGGTGCGCGGTGGAGGAGGCCATGCGTTGAGCCAGGACCTTGTTGTGCTCGATGACGTTGTCTTCTTCGAAGATATCCAGCGTCGCCAGTGCCGCCGCGCACGCCAGCGGGTTGCCGGTGTAGCTGTGCGAGTGCAGGAAGGCGCGCAGGGTCGGGTAGTCGTCGTAAAAGGCGCTGTAGACGTCTTCGGTCGTCACGCAGGCCGCCAGCGGCAGGTAACCGCCGGTCAGGGCCTTGGACAGGCAGAGGAAGTCAGGGCGGATGCCGGCCTGTTCGCAGGCGAACATCGTGCCGGTGCGGCCGAAGCCGACGGCGATTTCGTCGTGGATAAGGTGCACGCCATAGCGGTCGCAGGCTTCGCGCAGCAGTTTGAGGTACACCGGGTGGTACATGCGCATGCCGCCAGCGCCCTGGATCAGCGGCTCGACGATAACTGCCGCGACAGTGTCATGGTTCTCTGCCAGGGTCTGTTCCATGGCCGCAAACAGGTTGCGCGAATGTTCTTCCCAGCTCATGCCATCCGGGCGCAGGTAGCAATCCGGGCTCGGCACCTTGATGGTGTCCAGCAGCAGGGCCTTATAGGTTTCGGTGAACAGCGGCACGTCGCCGACTGACATCGCCGCCATGGTTTCGCCGTGGTAGCTGTTGGTCAGGGTGACAAAGCGCTTCTTGTTCGGCTGGCCGCGGTTGAGCCAGTAGTGAAAGCTCATTTTCAGCGCGACTTCGATGCAGGACGAACCGTTATCGGCGTAGAAGCACCGGGTCAGGCCTTCCGGGGTCATCTTCACCAGGCGCTCGGACAGCTCGATCACCGGCTGGTGGCTGAAACCGGCGAGGATCACGTGCTCCAGCTGATCGACCTGATCCTTGATGCGCTGGTTGATGCGCGGGTTCGCGTGGCCAAACACGTTGACCCACCAGGAGCTGACAGCGTCGAGGTAGCGCTTGCCTTCGAAGTCTTCCAGCCACACGCCTTCACCGCGCTTGATCGGGATCAGCGGCAGTTGTTCGTGATCTTTCATCTGGGTGCAGGGATGCCATAACACCGCGAGATCGCGTTCCATCCACTGTTTATTCAGGCCCATTTTCTGTCTCCTCGAGGCTACCCGTGACGTAGGCGGGTAAACAATCGCGCAAGCCTATGCAATGCGTCGCGCCGGGACAACCCATTGTGTCGATTGAGCTACTTTGTATGGGGCGATAGACGTTGCTGGCGGGCGTCTGAAGCCTGACGTATCCTTCGCGGTTCCTGGAGTCGCCTGACTCGTAAAAACTGCTATTTCCTCATGTATTTCCGGAGTTCGCTGAATGTCTGTCGGTTGGCTGCGCGCCTGTGCGCTGGTGATGTTGGGGCTGTTCAGCGTGTCTGCGCTGGCCAAGGATAAAACCGCGATCGTGATCGGCGGCGGGCTGTCTGGCCTGACGGCGGCTTACGAGCTGCAGAACAAAGGCTGGCAGGTCACCCTGCTGGAAGCCAAACCGAGCCTGGGCGGTCGCTCCGGCATGGCCACCAGTGAGTGGATCGGCAACGACAAGACCCAGCCGGTGCTGAACAAATACGTGTCGACCTTCAAGCTGAGCACTACGCCGGCCCCGGAATTCGTGCGTACCCCAGGTTATCTGATCGACGGTGAGTACTTCTCCGCGGCTGATCTGGCGACCAAGCAACCGGCCACCGCCGACGCGCTCAAGCGCTACGAAAAAACCCTGGATGATCTGGCGCGCTCGATTGACGACCCGCAGAACCCGCTTGCCACCAGCACGTTGCAAACGCTGGATCAGATCAATGTATCCAACTGGCTCGACAAGCAGAACCTGCCTGCCACTGCGCGCCAACTGATCAACCAGCAGATTCGTACCCGCTACGACGAACCTTCGCGCCTGTCGCTGCTGTACTACGCGCAGCAAAGCCGTGTTTACCGTGGCACGTCCGATCGTGACCTGCGTGCTTCGCGACTGGTGGGCGGCAGCACGGTGCTGGCCCAGGCGTTCGTTAAACAGCTGAAAACCATCAAGACCAGTTCCCCGGTCTCGTCGATTACCCAGGACAAGGACGGCGTGACCGTCAAAGTCGGCTCGGTCGGTTATCAGGCTGACTACGTGGTGTTGGCTGTGCCGCTGCGCGCACTGAACAAGATCCAGATGATCCCGTCGCTGGATGCCCAGCACATGGGCGCCATCAAAGGCACCAACTACGGTTGGCGCGACCAGATCATGCTGAAATTCAAGACGCCGGTGTGGGAACCCAAGGCGCGCATGTCTGGCGAGATTTTCAGCAACACCGGCCTCGGCATGTTGTGGATCGAGCCGGCGTTGAAGGGTGGCGCCAATGTGGTGATCAACCTGTCCGGCGACAACGCTCGTGTGATGCAGGCGTTCGGCGACAAGCAGATGGTCGATCAGGTGCTGATTCGCCTGCACGCCTTTTATCCACAGGCGCGCGGTTCGTTTACCGGTTATGAAATCCGCCGCTACAGCACCGATCCTTCGATGGGCGGCGCTTACCTGGCTTTCGGCCCGGGCCAGATCAGCAAGTACTGGCGCCTGTGGGAACGTCCGATCCAGCGCGTAGCCTTTGCCGGCGAACACACCGACACCTTGTACCCTGGCACCCTGGAAGGCGCATTGCGCACCGGCCAGCGTGCGGCCAGTCAGGTCGAAGACCTGGCGGCGGGCAAGTCGTTTGAACCGGCGAAAGTGGTGCCGGCAGCAGCGGCCGGCGCAGTGGCGGCGAAGAAAGGCAACTTCTTCAGCAACCTGTTCGGTGGTTCGGATGACGACAAGAAGGCTGAGCCGGTCAAGGCACCTGCGCCTTACACGCCTCCGGCGCCGGATCCAGCCCCGGTTGTTGCACCAGCGCCGGTCGAAGCACCGAAGCCTGCAACACCAGTGAAAGCCGAGCCTGCCAAAAAGGCACCGGCTAAAAAACCGGCTGCCAAAACCGATACCAAAAAGGCTCCAGCCAAGGCCCCGGTGAAGAAAACCGAACCGGCCAAAAAGCCAGCCGCTAAACCGGCAGCAACCCCGGCAACGGAGACCAAGGCGCAGTAAGCGTCTGGACTAAAAAACGCGGCAGAGATGCCGCGTTTTTTTATGCCTGAAGGAAATCCGACACTGAGAATTGAATAAACCCCGGGGAGCAGGTGTTCTTTAGTTGGGCTTCATCTTTTTTCATACTGTGGTCTTTAATCTTTCCTTAACACGCCTATTTCAAGCTCTTGATCGTATTTCTCGATATTTCAAAGCGAAATTTTCCGCTTTAATTCGATAGATAACTCGATAGTCTTGGGCCAGCACTTACAGGGACTCGGCAATGCAACTACGAAACTCTACCTCTCGCTACGGCTGGGTCAGCATCTTCATGCACTGGGGCGTAGCGCTGGCAGTGTTCGGTTTGTTCGGTCTGGGTCTGTGGATGGTCGGTCTCGGCTACTACGACCCTTGGCGCAAGGCAGGACCTGACCTGCACAAGAGCATCGGTCTGATCCTGCTGGCTGTCATGGTGTTGCGCGTGTTGTGGCGCTTCATCAGCCCACCGCCGCCAACGCTGACCAGTTACAGCCGCATGACGCGTCTTGGTGCCAAGTTCGGGCATGCTTTTCTGTATCTCTGTTTGTTCGCTGTGATGATTGCCGGTTACCTGATTTCCACCGCAGAGGGTGTCGGGATTCCGGTGTTTGACTGGTTTGAAGTGCCTGCACTGGTTTCCGGGCTACCGGACCAGGCAGATAACGCAGGTGCGATTCATCTCTACCTGGCGTGGGCATTGGTAATTTTTTCCGGTCTCCATGCGTTGGCAGCATTGAAGCACCACTTTATCGACCGTGATGTGACCCTGAAACGAATGCTGGGTCGCAAAGCCTGACGTTCAACTTAGCCCCTCAAGGAATACAAGACATGTTGAAAAAGACTCTCGCCGCTCTGGCAATCGGTTCTGCCCTGTTGTCCGCCAACGTAATGGCTGCTGACTACGTCGTCGACAAAACTGGCCAGCACGCCTTCGTCGACTTCAAGATCAGCCACCTGGGTTACAGCTACATCACCGGTACTTTCAAGGACATCGACGGCAAGTTCAGCTTTGATGCTGCCAAGCCAGAAGACAGCAAGATCGAGTTCAACGTGAACACGGCGAGCGTTTTCACCAACAACGCTGAACGTGACAAGCACATCTCCAGCAAAGACTTCCTGAAAGTAGCTGATTTCCCTAAAGCCACCTTCGTGTCCACCAGCGTTAAAACCACCGGCAAAAACGCCGACGGTAAAGTCACTGCCGACGTGGCCGGCGACCTGACCATTGCGGGTGTCACCAAACCAGTTGTGGTCAAGGCCACTTTCCTGGGTGAAGGCAAGGATCCATGGGGCGGCTACCGTGCCGGCTTCGAAGGCACCACCAGCATCAAGCGTTCTGATTTCGGCAAGATGATGGACCTGGGTCCACAGTCCGACGCGGTTGATCTGTACGTCACCTTTGAAGGTGTGAAAGCGAAGTAATTTTCGCCGCAGACACAAGAACGCCCCCGACCTCACGGTCGGGGGCGTTTTTTATTGCCCATCAATTCTCACAGGCAACACACATCCCCTGTAGGAGTGAGCCTGCTGGGGGTTATTTGTCAGGCCAAAAAAATGCCCCGGATCTTGCGATCAGGGGCATTTTTCATGGCTGGGAAAACTTAGCGATTGCGGGTCAGCAACGCTGGTTTTTCACCACGCGGACGGCCTGGCAGTTGATCAAGTTGCTCGGGAGTCGGGAAACGATCGGTTTTCGACTCCTTGTGAATGATCTTCGGCGCTGGACCGCGCGGGTTTTGCACGGCCGGTTCCGAACGCGGCTGATCGTCACGGGCCGGGCGACGGTTGCGGCCTTCTTCGCGACGGGCCTGACCGTCACGTGGAGCACCGCTGCGTGGACCGCTGCGCTTGGCCGGCGGCGTGCCAGTGGTGGCGCCGTCGCTGCTGCGCGGACCGCTTTGGCGACCCTGAGGCTTGCCACCGGTGCGCGGAGCACCTGCGCCAGCCGTCGTGCCTTGTGCCGGAGCACCCGGACGGCGACCACGGCCCTGAGCCGGTTTGGCTTGAGGGACGTAATCAACGCGGTTACCGAAGTTATCGATATCGTCGTCCAGGAACTCGTCTGGAGCACGGTCAGCTGCGGCAGCGCGTGGCGCCGGACGCTGTTGCTCGCGCGCCGGGGTGCCTTCGCGTGGCTTGTGTTCACGGGCCGGGCGATCGCCACGGCCAGTGGCAGCAGGTTTTTCCTTGCCGCCCTTGTCCTTGCCTTTGTCCTTGCGACCGCCACCACCACCGGTGCCGTTCGGGCCGTCGCCGCGCGGGCCACGTGGGTTGCGCGGGTTACGCACATCCGGACGCTCGCGAACTTCAGGCTTCTCGGCTTCTACGGCGCTGGAGTCGAAGCCCATCAGGTTGCCGTCGGCAATCTTCTGCTTGGTCATGCGCTCGATGCTTTTCAGCAGCTTCTCTTCGTCCGGAGCGACCAGCGAGATCGCCTCGCCCGAACGACCGGCACGGCCAGTACGGCCGATACGGTGCACGTAGTCTTCGTCGACGTTTGGCAGTTCGAAGTTGACCACGTGTGGCAACTGGTCGATGTCCAGGCCGCGAGCGGCGATGTCGGTGGCGACCAGGATGCGCACTTCACCGGCCTTGAAGTCGGCCAGGGCTTTGGTGCGGGCGTTCTGGCTCTTGTTACCGTGGATCGCAACGGCGCTGAGGCCGTGTTTGTCCAGGTACTCGGCCAGACGGTTGGCACCGTGCTTGGTGCGGGTGAACACCAGCACCTGTTCCCAGGCGCCCGCGGTGATCAGATGGGCCAGCAGCGAACGCTTGTGGTTGGCTGGCAGGCGGAATACGCGCTGTTCGATACGCTCGACCGTGGTGTTCGGCGGCGTGACTTCGATGCGTTCCGGGTTGTGCAGCAGCTTGCCGGCGAGGTCGGTGATGTCCTTGGAGAACGTCGCCGAGAACAGCAGGTTCTGACGTTTGCTCGGCAGACGTGCCAGGACCTTCTTCACATCATGGACAAAGCCCATGTCGAGCATGCGGTCGGCTTCGTCCAGCACGAGGATTTCCACGTGGGACAAGTCGACGCTGCCTTGGCCGGCGAGGTCGAGCAGGCGGCCAGGGCAGGCCACCAGCACGTCAACACCCCGGGACATGGCCTGAACCTGCGGGTTCATGCCGACGCCACCGAAGATGCAGGCGCTGACGAACTTCAGGTCACGGGCATAGACCTTGAAGCTCTCGTGGACCTGGGCCGCGAGTTCGCGAGTAGGGGTCAGGACCAGGACGCGTGGTTGGCGCGGGCCGTGACGCTGGGATTTGTCCGGGTGACCGTTAGGGAACAGCCGTTCCAGGATCGGAAGGGCGAAGCCACCGGTTTTACCAGTACCTGTCTGAGCCGCAACCATCAGGTCGCGACCTTGCAACACGGCGGGAATGGCCCGCTGTTGCACCGGAGTAGGCTCGGTATAGCCCGCTGCCTCGATGGCGCGGACTAAAGCCTCGGAGAGACCGAGGGAAGCAAAGGACATGAGTAATCCTGTTTTAGTTAGGGCTTGGCCCAATGGGAGTCTTGCCTGGCGCGAATGGCGTTTAAGAGGAACGCAATCCCGTCCGGTCCTGCTGGGCCTTGAAAGCTCGTCTGGAGCGCTCGCGCGGGCTGAAAAGCTGCGCTGTAGCGGGGTCGAGATGCCTTGAACAAGTCCGAGCGTCCGGGCGTGAGCCTGGCGGGAAGGCCGGAGTATAACAGAGCAATCACTGCGCGCCGCTTTCCTGCTGCTCAACGGTTTTTATGGTGGCCGAAGTGGCGGTGGCGGCTTTCACATCGGTGCCCGGATCGGTGCCATAACGGGCGCTCAACTCCGCGTAGGCGGGCTCGAGTTTGAAACGCTTGAGTTCGGCACCGAAACGCTGCACGAGCAGGTCCATGCCGGCATTTTTGCGTACTGCCAGAAACTGGCTCTGGTGACTGATAACGGCCGGGTTTTCAGTGATGCTGCCGCGGATACCCAATTCATCAAGCAAGTGCTGGCCAACCCGACGATCCGTGATCAGCAGGTCGATCCGTCCACGTACCAGCTTGCCGAAGTTGGCTTCATGGGTCGGCGCGGGCTCGCGGATGAACAGCGTTGAGTCGCTGAAATCCTTGCTATAGAGATAGCCCGGCGAGGTGCCGATAGTCAGGCCTTTCAGGTCGTCCAGGGTGCGAAACGGATGGGGCCGGTCATTGGCGTAGAACATGACGAACTCGACTTCCGAGAGCGGTTCCCCGGGGTAGAGCAGCGTCGCGTCACGCTCATCGCTGTGGAAAATGTCCAGCGCGCCGTCTGCCTGACCGGTTTCGAGCATCGACAGGCAGCGTTTCCACGGCAGGAACTGCCAGTCCACTTCGATCCCCAGGCGTTTGAAGACGATGGCCGTGGTTTCGTAATCCAGTCCCAGGGCTTTGCCGTCCTCCTCGTAGACGTAAGGCGCCCACGGTTCGGTGACAATGCGCAGCTTCTCGCCCCGGGCGGCAAAGCTCAGGCAAGTAAAAAGCAACACAGTCAGACATCGCGAAATCAGGGGCATGGCTTGAGATTACGACGAGAAATCATAAAGAGCCAGAAACTGGATCCAGAAGCTCTGGCGCAAGGCATCTTCCATAAAAAAGGCCCTGGATTTCGCCAGAGCCTTTTCGGGGTTTTGCACTGTTTCAGCGCGGCAACTTCAGGTTGTTCCACACCGCCAGACTCGCTTCAGCCTGATTCAGTGTGTAGAAGTGCAGGCCCGGTGCACCACCTTGCAGCAGGCGTTCGCACATTTCGGTGATGACTTGCTCACCAAAGCCTTGAATGCTTTGGGTGTCGTCGCCGTAGGCTTCCAGCTGTTTACGGATCCAGCGCGGGATTTCTGCGCCGCAGGCGTCAGAGAAGCGCGCCAGTTTGCTGTAGTTGGTGATCGGCATGATCCCCGGCACGATCGGGATGGTCACGCCCGCCGCCCGTACACGCTCGACGAAGTAGAAATAGCTGTCGGCGTTGAAGAAGTACTGGGTGATCGCGCTATTCGCGCCAGCGTTGGCCTTGCGCACGAAGTTGGCGATATCGTCTTCGAAATTGCGCGCTTGCGGGTGCATTTCCGGGTAAGCGGCGACTTCGATGTGGAAATGATCGCCGGTCTCTTCACGAATGAACTCGACCAGGTCATTGGCGTGGCGCATTTCGCCGCTGGCCATGCCCATGCCCGAAGGCAGGTCACCGCGCAGGGCAACGATACGCTTGATGCCGGCTGCCTTGTATTGAGCCAGCAGGCCGCGCAAGTCGTCCTTGCTGTCGCCGACGCAAGACAGGTGCGGTGCGGCAGGGACTTTGACTTCGCTTTCGAGCTGCAACACGGTGTTGAGGGTGCGATCACGGGTCGAACCGCCAGCGCCATAGGTGCAGGAAAAGAAATCGGGGTTATACGTGGCCAGCTGACGAGCAGTGGCAATCAGCTTTTCATGCCCAGCGTCGGTCTTCGTAGGGAAGAACTCGAAGCTGTAGCGACGGTCTTGGGACATGGTCATATCCTTGGAAACACGAGAACCCGCTGTAGGAGCAAAGCTTGCCCGCGATGCAGGCACCGCGGTTTTTCAGATGCACCGTGGTGATGCTATCGCGAGCCAGCTCTGCTCCTACAGGTCAGCGTAATTCCTGCCTGAGTGGCAGGAACCAATCAGTAGCGGTAAGCGTGCGGCTTGAACGGACCTTCAACGGTCACGCCGATGTAGTCGGCCTGGGTCTTGGTCAGTTGAGTCACAACGCCGCCGAAACCGCGGACCATTTCCAGGGCCACTTCTTCGTCGAGTTTCTTCGGCAGTACTTCAACCGTCAGGCGCTCGGCTTTCTGGGCTGGCGACAGGTCGGCGTACTTCTGGCCGAACAGGAAGATCTGCGCCAGCACCTGGTTGGCGAACGAACCGTCCATGATGCGGCTTGGGTGACCGGTAGCGTTACCCAGGTTAACCAGACGGCCTTCGGCCAGCAGGATCAGGTAGTCATCGTTCTGAGCGTCGAAAGCGCCCGGGCCGGTGCGGTGGATTTTGTGAACCTGTGGCTTCACTTCTTCCCACGCCCAGTTTTTGCGCATGAAAGCGGTGTCGATTTCGTTGTCGAAGTGACCGATGTTGCAGACAACAGCACGCTTTTTCAGGGCTTTGAGCATGTTCGAGTCGCAAACATTGACGTTACCGGTGGTGGTCACGATCAGGTCGATCTTGCCCAGCAGCGCTTTGTCGATACTTGCTTCGGTGCCATCGTTAATGCCGTCGATGAACGGCGAAACCAGCTCGTAGCCATCCATGCAGGCTTGCATGGCGCAGATCGGGTCAACTTCGGAGACTTTAACGATCATGCCTTCCTGACGCAGGGACTGAGCGGAGCCCTTGCCCACGTCACCGTAACCGATGACCAGCGCTTGCTTGCCGGACAGCAGGTGGTCGGTACCGCGCTTGATCGCGTCGTTCAGGCTGTGACGGCAGCCGTACTTGTTGTCGTTCTTGGACTTGGTTACCGAGTCGTTGACGTTGATGGCCGGGATTTTCAGCTCGCCCTTGGCCAGCATGTCCAGCAGACGGTGAACGCCGGTGGTGGTTTCTTCGGTCACGCCGTGGACGCGGTCCAGAACCTGTGGGTACTTGTCGTGCAGCAGTTGAGTCAGGTCGCCGCCGTCGTCGAGGATCATGTTGGCATCCCAAGGCGCGCCATCTTTGAGGATGGTTTGCTCCAGGCACCACTCGTACTCTTCTTCAGTCTCGCCTTTCCAGGCGAAAACCGGGATGCCGGCAGCAGCGATAGCGGCAGCGGCCTGGTCCTGAGTCGAGAAAATGTTGCAGGACGACCAACGTACTTCGGCACCCAGGGCAACCAGGGTTTCGATCAGCACGGCAGTCTGGATGGTCATGTGGATGCAGCCGAGGATTTTCGCGCCTTTGAGTGGCTGCTCACCGACGTATTTACGGCGCAGACCCATCAGGGCAGGCATTTCGGATTCGGCGATGATGGTTTCGCGACGGCCCCAGGCAGCCAGGGACATGTCGGCCACTTTGTAATCGTTAAAATCTGCAGGCGTGATAACAGCGCTCATGATGAGCCTCCATTCGTAATGTATGCGAATGGGCGCCGTTGTGCGTTTAGTGTCTGGTCGATAACGACCAAGCAACGCCCCATCCGAGCCTGACAGGTCGAACCTGCTGCAGCGCCCCTCGGACAGGTGGCGGGAAAACGGTATCAATGGAAAGTTACCGTTTTGAAACGGTGGCGATTATAGCCGTGTGAGCGATACTTCCAAAGCGTTTCTGTTGGTCAATGTCTGAACGGTAATCGAGACCATAGTCTATGCGTAATAGAGCTCTAGACCGGGCTCTGCCATGATGCAGCCCATCATTTCGCAAGACGCTCAGGAGTGAATATGAATTTCCACACCCGCAAATGGGTTAAACCTGAAGACCTCAACCCCAACGGCACGCTGTTTGGGGGCAGCCTGTTGCGCTGGATCGACGAAGAAGCGGCAATCTATGCCATCGTCCAACTGGGTAATCAGCGCGTCGTCACCAAGTACATTTCCGAAATCAACTTCGTCAGCGCCTCGCGCCAGGGCGACATCATCGAGCTGGGCATCACCGCGACCGAGTTTGGTCGCACGTCGATCAGCCTGACCTGCGAAGTGCGCAACAAGATCACCCGCAAGAGCATCCTGACGGTAGAGAAGATGGTGTTCGTCAACCTGGGCGAAGACGGCTTGCCGGCGCCGCACGGGCGTACCGAGATCAAGTACGTCAAAGATCAGTTTCAGGATGATGTGGCCAGCGAGTAATGCGAGCCCTGCAGGAGCCGAGCTTCGTTTATTCGAACACTGAACAGCTCCGAACCGCGCGTGTCGTACCTACATGACACGCCACCGGTTCAGGAACGCTATGGACACCCCAAAAGACGGCAAGACCCCGAACCTCTCGGCTGAAGAACAGCACGACGTCGACAAAAACCAGCCGCCCCGTGCGGCGGTACTGCACGAAATCATCCGCACCCAGGGCGACCAGGAGCTCGAGCGCAGCATCGCGGCGTTGTGGTGGTCGGCGCTGGCCGCCGGCCTGACCATGGGTTTGTCGTTGATGGCCATGGGTTTACTCAACTCACGGCTGCCGGACGGCGAGCATTTCAAGGTGATCGCCAGTTTTGGCTACTGCGCCGGATTTCTTGCGGTGATCCTCGCCCGCCAGCAGTTGTTCACCGAAAACACCCTGACCGCCGTGTTGCCGGTCATGACCAAACCCACACTGAACAACTTCGGCCGATTACTGCGGCTGTGGACGGTAGTGCTGGGAGGCAACCTGTGCGGCACGTTGCTGGTGGCCTATGTGATGCTGAACCTGCCGATTTTCGACAGCAAAACCGACCTGGCCTTCCTCGAAATCGGCCGCAAAGTCATGGAAAACCACGCCAGCCAGATGTTCGCCAAGGGCATCGTTTCGGGCTGGATGATCGCCACCATGGTCTGGATGATTCCGTCCATGGAGAGCGCGAAAATGTGGATCATCATCCTCATCACCTACCTCATGGCGCTGGGTGACTTCACCCACATCGTGGTCGGTTCGGCCGAGGTGTCGTACCTGGTGTTTGCTGGCGAGTTGCCGTGGAAGGATTTCTGGCTGGTGTTCGCGGGACCGACGCTGGCGGGGAATATCATCGGCGGCAGCTGCATCTTTGCGCTGATCAGCCATGCGCAGATTCGCAGCGAAAGTGGGCCGCCGAAGAAGAGCCCTGATCAGGCGGCGGATTCACGCGAGCGTGAAGAGAAGTAAAGACAGGTGCTGAGCCTGCTCGCGATAGCGATGCCATGGGCGATGCCGCTATTCAGCCAGACACATTCACCGCAGCCGCACTACGGCGTTGCAGGTAAATAAAGAACAACGCCGTCAACACCGTCAAACCGCTGACCAGCGCGCCGGTCCACGGCAAGTCCGCCAGGTCGGCGCCACTGGCAACCACCAGCCCGCCGATCCAGGCGCCCGCAGCATTGCCGAGGTTGAACGCGCTCTGATTCAGCGTCGAACCGAGGTTGGGCGCTTCGTGTGCCTGATCGATGATCAGCAACTGCAGGATCGGGCACAGGGCGAACGCAAAGATTCCCCACAGCACCAGCGTGATCGCCGCCGGAATCACCGAATGACTCGTCTGCGTGAACGCCGCCAGCACCACCACCACGGCCAGCGCCATGCCCACCAGCGAAGGCAGTAAACGACTGTCCGCCAGTCGACCGCCGAGCATGCTGCCCGCAGTCAGCCCCACGCCGAACAACAGCAGCATGATGGTCACGCCATGCGGGCTGACGCCGGTGATGTCTTGCAGGATTGGCGCGATGTAAGTGAACACGCTGAACAGACTGGTCGACGCCAGCACGCTCATGCCCAGGGCCAGCAACACATTGACCTTGCCCAGCACCTTGAACTCGCTGGCCAGATTGGCCTTGTCCATGGCGATGTGTTTCGGCAGCCAAAGCCATTGTGCGATGGCGGCAATCACGCCAATCACCGAGACCGCCCAGAAAGTCGAGCGCCAGCCGGCGTACTGCCCGAGCGCGGTACCCAATGGCACGCCCAGCACATTGGCCAGCGTCAGGCCGGTGAACATCATCGCAATGGCTTGTGCCCGTTTATTCGGTGCGACCAGACCGGCCGCGACCACCGAGCCGATGCCGAAGAACGCGCCGTGGCACAACGCAGTGACCACGCGAGCCGCCATCAAGGTGGCGTAGTTCGGCGCCAGGGCACACAAGACGTTGCCGAGAATGAACATCAGCGTCATCCCCAGCAACGTCGCCTTGCGCGGCATGTTGGCGGTGCCGACCGCAAGGATCGGTGCGCCGAACACCACGCCCAGGGCGTAGCCGGTGATCAGCAGGCCGGCGTGCGGGATGCTGACGGCGAGGTCGCGAGCGACGTCGGGCAGCAGGCCCATGATGACGAATTCAGTGGTGCCGATGCCGAACGCGGCAACAGCGAGGGCAAGCAAGGCGAGTGGCATGCGCAAGGTCTCTGTCGGTAGTCTTGACGCTGTGATCAGGCATACGCATGCCGATGACCGTTCTCGGCGAGAGCGGGCATGGACAGAAATTATTGGAATTAGTCTGTGCGCAACTGAGTGCGGCGTGGTCGCTTGCAGTATAAACAGCTGCTGACATATCGCGAATCAATTATCCGGTCGCGTCCCGCCGGAAATAAAAACAGATGAAGGAGTAAGCCGTGCTTGCAACAGCACTGGTGTTAGTCGCGGCGCTGTTGCATGCGGCGTGGAATACCCTGATCAAATTCAGTGCCGAACGTTTGTTGGTGGTGGCCTGCATGGACAGCGTGGCGATGTTGTTTGTTGCCGTGATGCTGCCGTTTGTGAACGTGCCGCCCATCGACATCTGGCCGTGGATTCTGGCTTCGGCGGCGTTCGAGTTGCTGTATCGGTATCTGCTGATTCAGGCCTATCGGGTCGGTGATCTGGGGCTGGTCTATCCGTTGATGCGCGGGCTGTCGCCGTTGGTGGTGCTGGCCCTGACATTGATCTTTGCCGGGGAAGTGCTGACGAATCAGCAGATCTTCGGAATTCTGCTGATCCCGTTCGGCATGCTGTGCCTGCTGTGGCAGGGCGGTGGCGGCGCACGTTTGCCGTGGTCGATGCTGCCGGTGGTGGCACTGATCGGTCTGTGCATCGGCTGCTACACGTTCATTGACGGCCAGGCATTGCGGCGCTGGTCACACCCGCTGGATTACCTGGTCTGGGTCACGTTGCTGAGTGCCTGGCCATTTCCGTTGCTGGCGCTGGTGCGCAAGCGGTCGGCGTTCATGCTGTTCTGGCGGGAGCAATGGCGGCTGGGCCTGGCGGTCGGGTTTTGCGTGTTGTTCAGCTACGCTCTGGTGCTGTGGGCCATGCAACTGGGCTCGATTGCCGAAGCGGCGGCGTTGCGTGAGATCAGCGTGATATTGGTGGTGTTGTTCGGCATGCGCTACCTGAAAGAACCTTTCGGCCGGCCACGGCTCTTAGCCTGTGGGTTGGTGCTGATCGGCATCCTGGTGATGAAGTTTTAACCGAAATCCGAATTTCCAAACTGAAGAAAGGACTGCTTTATGACGGTTGCGCTGTGGTGCATTTTGATCGCGATTTTCCTGCCTTATGTCTGCACGGCGATTGCCAAGGTCAGTGGTGGGTATGGGCTGAGAGACAACCATGATCCCCGGGATTTTCTCGAGTCACTCAATGGTTTGGGTCGACGCGCGCATGCTGCGCAACTGAACAGTTTTGAAGTGACCCCGGCGTTCGCGGCAGCGGTGATCGTGGCGCACCTGGCGGGCAATGCCGAGTTGGTGACGATCAATGTGCTGTCGGTGTTGTTCATCACCAGCCGGTTGCTGTACATCATTTGCTACCTGGCGGACTGGGCGATTTTGCGGTCGTTGGTGTGGTTTGTGGGGATGGGGTTGATTGTGAGTTTTTTTGTTGTGTCTGTTTAGAATTCGGTGATTTTGCTGGCCTCATCGCGAGCAGGCTCGCTCCTACAAGGTTTGTGATCACTGACGATCAACTGTAGGAGCGAGCTTGCTCGCGAAAGCTATCTAACTGCCCATGCAAATCTCAGGGTTTGGTGTTCGCCGCATCAGCCACCTGAGGCACCTGAGGCAGCGCCGCACCTTTAGGCCAAAGCATCCAGATCTGCCCCTGCTGCTTCATGTCCCCGGCCAATTGCCCGGCCGCCTCGCCTGTGCCCCAGAACAGATCCGCCCGCACTTCGCCGGCAATCGCGCCGCCGGTATCTTGAGCGGCTACCGGTCGAACCAATGCAGTGCCGTCCGGTTTGGTGGTCGATAACCACAACAGACTGCCCAGCGGAATCACTTTGCGATCCACAGCCGCGCTATAGCCGGCAGTGAGCGGTACGTTCAACGAGCCGCGCGGTCCTTCGTTACTGTCCGGGTTACGGGTGAAAAACACATAGCTGGGGTTGCTGCCGAGCAGTTCGGGAATGCGCGCGGGGTTGGCCTTGGCCCAATTGCTGATCGCGCCCATGGTCACGTCTTCTTTCTTCAGCTCGCCTTGCTCCACCAGCCAGCGGCCGATGGGGCGGTACGGATGGCCGTTCTGGTCGGCGTAAGCGATGCGCAGCTGGCGACCGTCATCGAGCTGAATACGCCCCGAGCCCTGGATTTGCAGGAATTGCAGGTTCATCGGATCGGTCAGCCAGGCCACCACCGGCGCCTTGACCCCTTTGGTCTCAATAGTTGCCGCATCGTCATAAGGCTTGAGCACTCGCCCTTCCAGTCGACCGCGCAGGCGCTTGCCCTTGAGTTCCGGGTAGAGGCTGTCCAGCGAGACAATGATCATGTCTTCGGGTACGCCGTACACCGGGATATTTGCTGCTGCGGTTTGGGTCAAGCTGCCGGGGTAGACCGGTTCGTAGTAGCCGGTGATCAAGCCGTTGGGATTGTCATTGGCGGCACGCAGGCCATAGACGTCCAGATTCTGTTTGAGGAAATCGCGAATATCGGTGGCGGTTTGCGGAACGTTGGCGGAGGCGGTGCAGGTCGCCCCCCAGACCGGGTCGGCCTTGAGTCGGGTGCACGCGCTGCGCCACGAACCGAAGCCGGCGACCAGATCGCTGTCGGACACTGCCGGCAGCGCTTCCCAGGTGGCACTGGAATAGGTAGCGAGTGCATGGGTTTTTGGCTTGTTGTTATCGCCGCCGGTGCAGCCGGCGAGGACGGCCACCATTGGAAGAGTCCACGCGAGGTGGTGACGCCATGCCTTGAAACGGCTGTTCATGGAGTAATTCCTTTGCTGGTTGCCTGAGTGCTCCATGCGCTCAAGCAACCCGTATTGATAATAGGGCTATTGGTCTTTGTCGATGACGCGAGGATACTGGCGGCCGTTCCCGTGACCTGAAGCCACCATGACTCTTAAAAGACTTTCTGTTGTATTGCTGGCCTGCCTGACGTTGTCCGCTTGCGGCGGTGTCGATCCGAATTCGCCGCTGGGTCAGCGCAAGGCGATCTTCAAGCAGATGCTCAAGACCGGTGAAGACCTGGGCGGCATGCTGCGCGGCCGCATTCCGTTTGATGGTCAGAAATTCGCCGACGGCGCCGTGAAACTCGATGCGCTGTCCCATGAGCCGTGGAAACACTTTCCACAGGTGCGCGAAGAAGATCACACCAGCGCCAAGGATAATGTCTGGCAACAGCAGGCACGTTTTCAGGAAATGTCCCGCAACCTTGAAGCCGCCACCGGTGAATTGGTGATCGCCAGCCAGGTCCAGCCTTACAAGGCCAGCAACCTCGGGCCGGCGGTGCAGAAAGTCGAAGATGCCTGCAGTGCTTGCCATAAACAGTTTCGGGATCATTGATTCTCGCTGGCTAGTTGATCGTTCCCCACGCTCTGCGTGGGAACGGTCACTACCGAGCTACTTATCCAGTTCGTCGAGTGCGTCCTGCAATTCCTTGCGGGACTCGGCGAGTTTGTCTTTGCGTTTGTTGATCTTGTCGGGGTCGCCTTTTTTCATGGCGCTGTCGAGGTCGGCCTGGCGTTTGCTGACTTCATGCTTGGCGTCGAGGACTTTGTTTTCCCGTTCTTTCTTCAGCGAGGCGTCGGTGCAATGCGCCGTGACTTCGCTCAAGGCGGTTTCCAGGCCTGCTTGCTGATCGGCGTTGCCGTGTGACTTGGTCAGTTCGATCTGGTTGATGATGCCCTGTTTCTTGGCGGCGCAGCCGGTCAGTTCCGGCGCTTCTTCGGCCGCCATCAGTGGAGCGGCCAGCACGCTGCAGAGGGTCAACAGGGCGAGCGGTGAAAGAAGTTTCATAAAAGCTCCATGCGCAAAGGCAAGCGGGTCGGTGTGGCAATGGGCGTTGGAGCGCATCGGCCCCTGGGGGTTCCCGGCTGCCGTGAGTTGTAGGTCTCTAGAAACCGTCAATCCCGGCAACCCGTAATGTTTCACTCAAGGCCAGGACCTGCGGGTCGCGGAAAAACGCGCTCAATTGCGCCGCACGTCCCGGGCCGATACCGGCTTGAGCCTGCCATTGTTCGGTGTTTCGGTTCGCCATTGCCTGCCATGAATCGGCAAGCTGCGCCTGCCCCATCGGTGGTAAACCCAAGGCTTTAAGCCAACGACTGAAGGGGCGCTGTCGAGCACTGTTGAAACTGTTCAAAAGACGAGCGCTGCTGCGTTCGCCGAAGCCGTTAATGGTAGCAAGCTCTTGAGCATCGAAGGTCAACCAATCCAGAAGGCTATTCAGACGGCCTGTTTCTAAAAGTTTCTCCCAGGTGCCGGGCCCGACATGGGGCAAAGCCAGCCCCTGCTTGCCACTGAGCCAGGTTAGTCGTGCGAGGAATTGGCTTTCACACCCCGGCGTCGGCTGCCAGCAACTCAAATGATGGAAGTCGGCTGCCAGCGGGACGCTCACCTCAGCCCGTTCGGTGCTGCGCAGTACAACGCTGTCGAGTCTGGGAATGGTCAGTCCGGCCAGGCTGATGGACACCTGATCGCCGGGACGGATATCCAGTTTCTCCCAGCGCTGCAGGGAGCTGACGCTCACGCGTTTGATCTGTCGGTCATCGAGCGTCACCGGTTTCAGGTTCAGTACCGGTGTGATTCGTCCGGTGCGCCCAACCTTGAAGTCGACTGTTCGCACCTCGGCCAGTACCTGCGCGAAAGGGTATTTCCAGGCGGCGGCCCAAAAGGGTGATTTCGCCTGCCAGCGTTCGGCCGAGGGGCGCAGGCTTTGGCGCAGGACGACACCGTCGCTGGCAAACGGCAGCGGCGAGCGATACCAGTGATCGCGCCAGCGTTGCGCATCAGCCATTGTCCTGACCGGTTGGCTGTAGGGCAAAGTGCTTGGGAACCCCAGCCCATCCAGAGCCGCTATTCGTTCGGGCAAATGGGGCGGACCTTGTGGCCAGTCCCAGACAAACAATCCGATACCGGCGGCTTGCTCAGGGGCGAGCACCTTGCGCGCCATAAGACCGGCCACGGTGGAGCGGGCATTTAGGCTGCCGACCTTGACTTGTATGTGGTCGGTCAGCTGCCAATAAAGTTCGCCTTGCACCAGTATGTCCACGGGTTGTGCGAGTTGCCGGGGGATACCGGGGATCAGGCGAGCCGAGGCTGTCCAGTCCTGGCCATTGATG
This sequence comes from Pseudomonas sp. 3296, assembly GCF_031456615.1. Taxonomy (NCBI): domain Bacteria; kingdom Pseudomonadati; phylum Pseudomonadota; class Gammaproteobacteria; order Pseudomonadales; family Pseudomonadaceae; genus Pseudomonas; species Pseudomonas sp. 3296. The sequence goes on along the minus strand of NZ_JAVDUY010000002.1, from coordinate 188,420 downwards.
CCGTCGCCACGGCTGATCGCCTGATGCAGCAAGCCGTTGCGATAGGTCAGTGTCACGGCCACGCCATCGACTTTGGGTTGTATCCAGATGTCTTCGCGATCGCGCAGCCAGTTTTCCACAGTCTGGCCATCGCGGAGTTTGTCGAGGCCGGTGTGGGCGATGGGGTGGGCGATCTTGCCAGCGGCAGTGCGCAAGGGTTCGGGTGCGAGACCCAGGTCAAAGCACTCGCGCCATTCAATCAATTGTGCGCGGGACTGATCGTAGATTTCATCGGCGACCAGCGAGCGTCCTCCCCGGTGGTAGTGGTCGTCCCAGAAATCGATTTGTTTTTGCAGGGCGGTGATTTCGTCCAGGGCGCGTGCGGGTGGCCAGTCGGGGCAGTCGGCAGCGTTTGAGGTCAGGCAAAACACGGTCAGGAAGACAGCGGGCATCAGGCGTAGAAGCATCGTGAGCATCCTTGCTCAAATGGGATGCTAGAAGGCTAGTCACTATTTTCGGGCGGGAAGGGTGGGTGTTTTGCCTGGTGTTTCAGGGGTGACCGGGCGGGCCTGCTCGCGATGGCGGCGACTCGGTGCAAAGCGAAAGACAATAAAAAGCCCCGCACGGCGAACCGTGCAGGGCTTTGGGTACCGCCGGGGAAGTCTTACAGACCGGCAGCCGAACGCAGGTCGTCGGCGCGGTCGGTTTTTTCCCAGGTGAACGTGGTGAAGGTGTCTTCGCCCACGGTCTTGGTCGCCGGGGTGCGACCGAAGTGGCCGTACGCAGCGGTTTCCTGGTACATCGGGTGCAGCAGATCGAGCATGGTGGTGATTGCGTATGGACGCAGGTCGAACACTTCGCGAACCAGTTTGACGATTTTGTCGTCGCTGATTTTGCCGGTGCCGAAGGTGTTCAACGAGATCGACGTAGGCTGGGCAACACCAATCGCGTAGGAAACCTGAATCTCGCAGCGCTCGGCCAGGCCGGCAGCCACGATGTTCTTGGCCACATAACGACCGGCGTAGGCGGCCGAACGGTCAACCTTCGATGGATCTTTACCGGAGAACGCGCCGCCACCATGGCGAGCCATGCCGCCGTAGCTGTCGACGATGATCTTGCGACCGGTCAGGCCGCAGTCGCCAACCGGGCCACCGATGATGAACTGGCCAGTCGGGTTGATGTGGAACTGGGTGTCTTTGGTCAGCAGTTCGGCAGGCAGTACGTGCTTGACGATCAGCTCCATCACGCCTTCGCGCAGGTCTTTGTACGACACTTCAGGGTTGTGCTGGGTCGACAGAACAACGGCGTCGATACCGACAACCTTGCCGCCTTCGTAACGGCAAGTCACTTGCGACTTGGCGTCCGGGCGCAGCCAAGGCAGCAGGCCGGATTTACGGGCTTCGGCCTGGCGTTGAACTAGCTGGTGCGAGAAGGTGATCGGTGCAGGCATCAGCACGTCGGTTTCGTTGCTCGCGTAGCCGAACATCAGGCCCTGGTCGCCGGCACCCTGATCTTCAGGCTTGGCACGGTCAACACCCTGGTTGATGTCTGGGGACTGCTTGCCGATGATGTTCATCACACCGCAAGTGGCGCCGTCGAAGCCGACATCGGAGCTGTTGTAGCCGATGTCCAGAATGACGTTACGCACGATTTCTTCCAGATCGACCCAGGCCGACGTGGTCACTTCACCGGCGATGATTGCAACGCCGGTCTTTACCAGAGTCTCGCACGCCACACGGGCGAACTTGTCTTCAGCAATGATGGCGTCCAGCACCGCATCGGAAATCTGGTCGGCGATTTTGTCCGGATGTCCTTCAGACACGGACTCGGAGGTGAAGAGGGAGTATTCGCTCATCTCGATGTTTTCCTGAATTTACCGATGGTGAGTGTCGCCAGCCGGTCGCTGAAAATGGCGGACCTGGATCTGGAAACCATTACGTAAGCCTACATAGAGGCTTTCCCCGGGAACGAGTCCCGCAGCGGTGGCCCAACGGGCCAAATCGTCCTGTTCAAACCCCAACCAGAGATCACCGCAGGCCTCCCTGGCCCAACTCTGATTGTGGCTACATAACTCTGTCACGAGCAGGCTACCGCCCGGTTGCAGCAAGTCGGCCATGTGCTTGAGTGCTTCGGCCGGCGCGGCGAAATGGTGCAATACCATGTTCAGTACAACGCAGTCGGCCTGAAGACTGACACCGTTCAATGCATCGGCCAATTGCAGGCTGACGTTAGCCAGCTTTTCACGTTCGCAGACCTGGCGCGCCAGTTCGAGCATCGCCGGGCTGTTGTCCAGCGCAGTGACTTCATTGAAGCGGCGCGCCAGTTCCGGCAGAAACTCGCCGTCACCGGGGCCGACTTCAATGGCCGTGGCGCCTTTGCCGAAACCCAGCTTGTCGAGCAAGGCCACCACGCTTTCGCGGTATTGCGGCAGGCCGGCGATCAAGTCTTGCTGGGCGCGAAATTTCTCCGCAACCCGTGAGAAAAAGTCCTGGCTGGCCGCCGCTCGTTGCCCGTGCACCTGACCAATCCGCGACTGCACATCAGCCGGCAGGGTCAGGTTGTCCACTTCTTCCAGCAGGGCGGCGTGGAGCTTGCCGCCCAGCAGGTCGGTGTGGGGCAGGGCGCGACGGTAGAAAATCGCGTTGCCTTCACGGCGGGTCGCCACCAGGTCAGCCTGGGCCAGTACCTTGAGGTGATGACTCATGCCGGATTGGCCAATGCCGAAGATCTGCGCCAGTTCCAGCACACCGAACGAATCGTTGGCCAGCGCGCGCAATACATTCAGACGCAGAGGGTCGCCGCCGGCCTTGCAGAGGGCTGCCAGCTCGTCGCAATCGTCATGTTGAATGGAAGGCACGCGTAAATTCATAAGGCCAGCAGTCTAGTGACGGGTCGAAATCACTGCAAGAGCAATATCAAAAAGTTTTGATATTGCTCGATAGATGGCACTTCTCGACGTTAGGTTCTGTCAACAAACGGACAGCGGAAAGGTTTCACCCGTCGAAACCGCCGTTATCACATGGAAAAACGCCTCCAGATGACTATCTGTCATTGCCCCGAGGCGGCCCGGTGAGGGAAAATGCTCGCCTTTTTTCCGATTCGTTTTATTCACTCTCGATTCAATATCCGCAGGAGAACAGCGATGCCCAGCCGTCGTGAGCGTGCCAACGCCATTCGTGCCCTCAGCATGGATGCCGTGCAAAAAGCCAACAGCGGCCATCCCGGTGCCCCTATGGGTATGGCGGATATCGCCGAAGTACTTTGGCGTGACTACCTGAAGCACAACCCGAGCAATCCATCGTTCGCCGACCGTGACCGCTTCGTGCTGTCCAACGGCCACGGTTCGATGTTGATCTACTCGCTGCTGCACCTGACCGGCTACGACCTGTCGATCGATGACCTGAAAAACTTCCGCCAGCTGCACAGCCGCACCCCGGGTCACCCGGAATTCGGCTACACCCCAGGCGTTGAAACCACCACCGGTCCACTGGGCCAAGGCCTGGCGAACGCCGTCGGTTTTGCCCTCGCAGAAAAAGTCCTGGCGGCGCAATTCAACCGTCCTGGCCACAACGTTGTAGATCATCACACCTACGTGTTTCTGGGTGATGGCTGCATGATGGAAGGCATTTCCCATGAAGTCGGCTCCTTGGCCGGTACTTTGGGCCTGGGCAAACTGATCGCTTTCTACGATGACAACGGCATCTCCATCGACGGCGAAGTCGAAGGCTGGTTCACCGACGACACGCCGAAGCGTTTCGAAGCCTACAACTGGCAAGTGATCCGTAACGTCGACGGTCATGACCCGGAAGAGATCAAGACCGCGATCGAAACCGCGCGCAAAAGCGATCAGCCAACCCTGATCTGCTGCAAGACCACCATCGGTTTCGGTTCGCCGAACAAGCAAGGCAAAGAAGACTGCCATGGCGCCCCGTTGGGTGACGCGGAAATCGCTCTGACCCGTGCTGCCCTGAAGTGGAACCACGGTCCGTTCGAAATTCCGGCTGACATTTACGCCGAGTGGGACGCCAAGGAAGCCGGTAAAGCGGCCGAAGCCGAGTGGGATCAGCGTTTTGCTGCTTACTCCGCTGCGTTCCCTGAACTGGCCAACGAACTGGTCCGTCGCCTGAGCGGCGAGCTGCCGGCTGACTTCGCTGAAAAAGCCTCGGCTTATATCGCTGAAGTCGCGGCCAAGGGCGAAACCATCGCCAGCCGTAAAGCCAGCCAGAACGCCCTGAACGCCTACGGCCCGCTGTTGCCTGAACTGCTGGGCGGCTCCGCTGACCTGGCCGGTTCCAACCTGACCCTGTGGAAAGGTTGCAAAGGTGTTACGGCTGAAGACGCCAGCGGCAACTACATGTACTACGGCGTTCGCGAGTTCGGGATGAGCGCGATCATGAACGGCGTGGCGCTGCACGGCGGTCTGGTGCCTTATGGCGCGACCTTCCTGATGTTCATGGAATACGCACGCAACGCCGTACGTATGGCCTCGCTGATGAAGAAACGCGTGGTGTTCGTCTACACCCACGACTCCATCGGTCTGGGCGAAGACGGCCCGACTCACCAGCCAATCGAGCAACTGACCAGCCTGCGCAGCACCCCGAACCTCGACACCTGGCGCCCAGCGGATGCCGTTGAATCGGCCGTATGCTGGAAGCTGGCTCTGGAACGCAAGGACGGCCCTTCGGCGCTGATCTTCTCGCGCCAGAACCTGCAGCACCAGGATCGCAACGCCCTGCAAATCGCCGACATCGCCCGTGGCGGTTACGTGTTGAAGGATTGCGACGGCGAGCCTGAGCTGATTCTGATCTCTACCGGTTCGGAAGTGGGCCTGGCGGTTCAGGCGTACGACAAGCTGACCGGACAGGGTCGCAAAGTGCGTGTTGTCTCGATGCCTTGCACCAGCGTGTTCGATGCTCAGGACGCCGACTACAAGCAAGCGGTTCTGCCGTTGCAAGTCAGTGCCCGTATTGCCATCGAAGCCGCTCACGCGGACTACTGGTACAAGTACGTGGGCCTGGAAGGTCGCGTGATCGGCATGACCACCTACGGCGAGTCGGCGCCTGCGCCTGCCTTGTTCGAAGAGTTCGGTTTCACCTTGGAAAACATCCTGGGTCAGGCTGAAGAACTGCTGGAAGACTAAGTCCGACAGTTGTGTTGTTCGGGCTGATGCCATCGCGAGCAGGCTCACTCCCACAGGCCATGTAGGAGTGAGCCTGCTCGCGATAGCGTAGGTCCAGGCAATACAAAACTGACGGATTCACCCCGGTAATCGAGAACCCCATGCCTCAACCGCGTCCTTACAAAGTTGCACTCAACGGCTACGGCCGGATTGGTCGTTGCGTCTTGCGTGCGTTGTTTGAGCGAGGCGAAAAGGCCGGGTTTGAAATTGTCGCGATCAACGATCTGGCTGACATGGCCAGCATCGAATACCTGACACGCTTCGACTCCACTCACGGGCGTTTTCCCGGCGAAGTGCGGGTTGAGGGCGATTGTCTGCATATTAATGGCGACTGCGTGAAGGTACTGCGCAGTGCCACCCCCGAAGGCATCGATTGGGCGTCGTTGGGCGTCGATCTGGTGCTGGAGTGCTCCGGCGCTTATCACACCCGCGAAGACGGCCAGCGGTTCCTCGACGCCGGCGCGCCGCGTGTGCTGTTTTCCCAGCCGATGGCCAGCGAGGCAGATGTCGACGCCACCATCGTCTACGGCGTGAACCAGAATTGCCTGACCGGCGACGAACTGCTGGTGTCCAACGCGTCCTGCACCACCAACTGCGGCGTGCCGCTGTTGCGTCTGCTGGATCAGGCCATCGGCCTGGAATATGTGTCGATCACCACTATTCATTCGGCGATGAACGATCAGCCGGTGATTGACGCCTACCATCACGAAGACTTGCGCCGCACCCGTTCGGCGTTCCAGTCGGTGATCCCGGTGTCCACCGGTCTGGCGCGCGGCATCGAACGCCTGCTGCCGGAACTTGCCGGGCGAATTCAGGCCAAAGCCGTACGAGTGCCGACGGTTAACGTGTCTTGCCTCGACATTACGATGCAGACCGTCAGCGACACCGACGCCACCGAGGTCAACCGGATTCTGCGCGAGGCCGCCACCAGTGGCCCGCTTAAAGGCTTGCTGGCCTACACCGAGCTTCCCCACGCAAGCTGTGATTTTAATCATGACCCACATTCGGCCATTGTCGATGCCAGTCAGACTCGAGTTTCCGGCCCGCGGCTGGTGAACATCCTGGCCTGGTTCGACAACGAATGGGGGTTTGCCAACCGAATGCTGGACGTTGCAGAACACTATCTGCAAACAGCTTCTCCAAAACAGTAACTCAGGAATTGCGACCCATGACCGTGTTGAAGATGTCCGACCTCGATCTGCAAGGTAAGCGCGTACTGATTCGCGAAGACCTCAACGTCCCAGTCAAGGACGGTGTTGTCACCAGCGATGCGCGAATCCTGGCTTCGCTGCCGACCATCAAGCTGGCCCTGGAGAAAGGCGCGGCCGTGATGGTCTGCTCGCACCTTGGCCGTCCGACCGAAGGCGAATTCTCGGCCGAGAACAGCCTCAAGCCAGTGGCTGACTACCTGAGCAAGGCCCTGGGCCGCGAAGTGCCGCTGGTCGCTGATTATCTGGGCGGCGTCGACGTGAAAGCCGGCGACATCGTGCTGTTCGAAAACGTGCGCTTCAACAAAGGCGAGAAAAAGAACGCTGACGAACTGGCCCAGCAATACGCCGCCCTGTGCGACGTGTTCGTGATGGACGCCTTCGGCACCGCGCACCGTGCCGAGGGTTCGACCCACGGCGTGGCCAAGTTCGCCAAAGTCGCTGCGGCTGGCCCGTTGCTGGCTGCCGAGCTGGACGCACTGGGCAAAGCCCTCGGTGCTCCGGCCCAGCCAATGGCTGCCATCGTTGCCGGCTCCAAGGTCTCGACCAAACTCGACGTATTGAACAGCCTGAGCCAGATCTGCAACCAGTTGATCGTTGGCGGCGGCATTGCCAACACCTTCCTGGCGGCTGCCGGTCACCCGGTCGGCAAGTCCCTGTACGAACCGGACCTGCTGGACACCGCTCGCGAAATCGCTGCCAAAGTCAGCGTGCCATTGCCGGTGGACGTTGTGGTTGCCAAGGAATTCGCTGAAAGCGCGACCGCTACCGTCAAGCTGATCGCTGATGTGGCTGCCGACGACATGATCCTGGACATCGGCCCGCAGACCGCAGCGAATTTCGCCGAGCTGCTGAAGTCGTCCAAGACCATTCTGTGGAACGGCCCGGTTGGCGTGTTTGAATTCGACCAGTTCGGCAACGGCACCAAAGTGCTGGCCCAGGCTATCGCCGAAAGCTCGGCGTTTTCCATCGCTGGCGGCGGCGACACCCTGGCGGCCATCGATAAATATGGCGTTGCGGATCAGATCTCCTACATTTCTACCGGCGGCGGCGCGTTCCTCGAATTCGTCGAAGGCAAAGTGCTGCCAGCCGTTGAAGTCCTGGAAAGCCGGGCAAAGGCCTGAGGCTGCCCATTTGACCAGGCAAAGGAGTGTTTACATGGTCAAGACGTTAACGCTGTTGATCGCAGCGTGCATGCTGGCGGCTTGCGGGAGTAACCCGAAAGCCACGCCAGAGCCTGCGCCGCAGTCGCAGGAAAAAGGCTGCTACCAGGCCGACTGGCAAGCGGAAACCAATCCTGTGCTAAACAAGCGTTCCGGTCCCGATGGCCTGGATAAATACGAGACACAGACACCCGCCAAGGAACATGGTTGTCCTTGACGGGTCTGACTCATTACTCAGGGCTGGCGGCGTGCGCTGTCAGTCGAGGAACATGGATGAAAGGTTTTATCGCCGTTACGGCGTTGGCGTTGCTGGCCGGTTGCGCTCAGTTGAACCTGTTCCAGTCGTCCGCCCCTGTGGATAACTGGACCACCTGGACCTGTGACAGCCAGGCCAAAGTGCTGTGGCGCTACACCGACGACAGCCGCAAGGAAGTCGACGTGCGCCTCGGCGGAGCCGATCAGGTGTACCGCTTGAAGCAGGAGCCGGGCGCCGAAGGTTCGTTGTACAGCAATGACATGCTGGCGTTTCACGTAAAAGGTGAGGAAGGCCTGGTGTACTGGGTCGCCACCAATGATTTGATTGGCCGCGGTTGTAAAGCGCAGTAATTGACACTTTGGCAACACCCGAATTCGCAGCCCGGGGCCACCCCCGATCTGCAATAACTTGAATAGCCGCCGCCGCTACGGCAGGCTGGCACGATTAACGACCCAAACCGGGAGAGACACACACAATGGCACTTATCAGCATGCGCCAGATGCTGGACCACGCAGCCGAGTTCGGCTACGGCGTTCCAGCCTTCAACGTCAACAACCTTGAGCAGATGCGCGCCATCATGGAAGCCGCTGACAAGACTGACTCTCCGGTGATCGTCCAGGCCTCGGCCGGTGCTCGCAAATACGCTGGCGCCCCGTTCCTGCGCCACCTGATCCTGGCGGCGATCGAAGAATTCCCGCACATCCCGGTGTGCATGCACCAGGACCACGGCACCAGCCCTGACGTCTGCCAGCGCTCCATCCAACTGGGCTTCAGCTCGGTGATGATGGACGGTTCCCTGGGCGAAGACGGCAAGACTCCGACCGACTACGACTACAACGTCCGTGTTACCCAACAAACCGTGGCCATGGCTCACGCCTGCGGCGTTTCGGTCGAAGGCGAGCTGGGCTGCCTGGGTTCGCTGGAAACCGGCATGGCCGGTGAAGAAGACGGTATCGGCGCCGAAGGCGTTCTGGATCACAGCCAAATGCTGACTGACCCGGAAGAAGCCGCTGACTTCGTCAAACGCACTCAAGTGGATGCCCTGGCCATCGCCATCGGCACCAGCCACGGCGCGTACAAGTTCACCAAGCCGCCTACCGGCGACGTGCTGGCCATCGACCGTATCAAAGAAATCCACAAACGCATCCCGAACACCCACCTGGTGATGCACGGTTCTTCTTCGGTTCCGCAAGAGTGGCTGGCGATCATCAACCAGTACGGCGGCGACATCAAAGAAACCTACGGCGTGCCGGTTGAAGAAATCGTCGAAGGCATCAAGCACGGCGTGCGTAAGGTCAACATCGACACCGACCTGCGTCTGGCGTCCACCGGTGCGATGCGTCGCCTGATGGCCACCAACCCGAGCGAGTTCGACCCGCGCAAGTTCTTCGGCGCGACTGTGACTGCCATGCGTGATGTGTGCATCGACCGTTATAACCAGTTTGGTACGGCCGGTAATGCTTCGAAGATCAAGCCGATCTCGTTGGAAGGGATGTATCAGCGTTATCTGAAAGGTGAGTTGAACGCCAAGGTTAACTAAGACCTTGATTGTTTGAGTTGCATAAAAAAAACCCGCCGAGAGGCGGGTTTTTTAATGCCTGAAAATGGGCTCCGGTGTTTTTACTTGTCGTGATCGATGTCCAGCTTGCTGAACGTCACCTTCCCGCCTTCGCTGGTGTACCCGGTGTTGTCTTGCACATAGACCCCGGCCTTGAAATACAGTGGCTTGTCCCGCCACGTCGCGCTGATGTTGGTGTCCCACTGGTAGCCGGCCGCGCTGATGCCCAATGCACCGCCGGGACTCAGGTGGATGAGGTAGGAAAACTCCTGATCCATCTTTATGCCGGTGGCGATGGTGATCACCCGACCTTCATCGTCATCCGGATGCATGCGCACTTTGGCGACGATGTTGCCGGTGGCGGTGCTGGTCTTGTACTGATACTCGACCTTAACCATCGGTCTTTGGCTTTCATACGCATGGATCTGGCCAATAACGATCTTTCCTGAACTCGGTACCTGATTCACCGCCAGCGTCGCTCGCAGGGAGTTGTCGGCGTCCGGGTAGAGCCAGTTTTTCAGGGTGCCGTTGCTGTAGGTTTCGCGAAGTTCAGTGCGCGGATATTTGGCATTGGCCGTTTTGGAACCGGTAACCGGTGCCCAGAAAAACAACGTGCCGGTGTCGGAGTGGAAGTATTGGTCCTTGAAGCCGTCCACCAGTTTGGCGGTTTCAACGGTATACGGCGGATTGCCAACGGGAACGCTGAGGTTCCAGGTTGCGAGATCGATCATAGACAAAGCTTCCACAATTTTTTTGCTGCACGCGCGTGCCAGAAGCTCTAGCCCGCGCATCGGGGGGCGGTCTTTATAAGCGTACGAGGCCACTTTGTTAATGCCCATCCGGCAGAGATTTGGCGTCAACGTCCTGTCGAAATGCCATCTTTCCCGGTTTTCGGGGCTCTCAGCACCGACCGTTAGTCGGCAAATGAACGCGTTAGTTAAATGGTGGCGCTCTGATGGCTTCTGCTTTTGTGGATCCCGGTCTAGAGTGAAGGCCTAGTATTTGTCCGGTTTTCACGAGAAGCCGGCCTGACGTCCTCGAACAAGAGAAGCAGCATGGAATGCGCGCAACCCACGCCAGCCGAAGGCAACTCGATCCTTTTAATCGTTGATGATTACCCTGAAAACCTGATCAGCATGCGCGCGTTGCTCCAGCGCCAGGACTGGCAGGTCATGACCGCTGCCTCCGGCTTCGAAGCGCTCAGCCTGTTGCTCGAACACGATGTCGACCTGGTGCTGCTCGATGTGCAAATGCCGGGCATGGACGGTTTTGAAGTCGCGCGCCTGATGCGCGGCAGCCAGCGAACCCGCCTTACGCCAATCATCTTCCTCACCGCCAACGAACAATCCCCGGACGCGGTGATCAAGGGCTACGCCAGCGGCGCGGTGGATTACCTGTTCAAACCGTTCGATCCGCAAATCCTCAAGCCTAAAGTCCAGGCTCTACTGGAACACCAGCGCAATCGCCGGGCGTTGCAGCGCCTGAGCCACGACCTGGAAGTCGCGCGCGCGTTTAATGCTTCGGTGCTGGAGAACGCGGCCGAAGGCATTCTGGTGGTGAGTGAGGGCGGGGTTATCCGTTTTGCCAACCCGGCGATGTCGCGGCTGCTGAATGCCACGGTGCAGGAGCTGCAAGGCAGGGATTTTCTGGACTTCCTGCAAAAACCGCACATCCCGGTCTGGCTGGAATCCGAGATTTATACCGGTTACAAGCGTGGCGAAACCTTGCGCCTGCATGACGCACTGTTGCGTACCGCGCCCGGTCAGCAAGTGCCGGTGGCGCTGTCGTGCGCGCCATTGCCCGCTGAACAGCGCGCGATGGTGGTGACCGTGCTGGACATGTCGGTGGTGCGCCACCTGCATCAGCAACTGGAATTCCAGGCCGTGACCGATCCATTGACCGGCCTGCTCAATCGTCGGGGTTTCTACCAGACCGTTGAAAACCTGTTGCTGCGCGGTGAGCGCACCGACAGCGCCTGGGTGCTGCTGTACCTGGACCTCGACGGCTTCAAACGGGTCAATGACTCCCTCGGCCACGATGCCGGCGACCGCGTGCTGCGCTGGGTGTCCGAGCAGTTGAAGGCCTGCTTGCGGCCGTTCGACATTCTGGCACGGATGGGCGGCGATGAATTTACGGCGCTGCTGGATCTTGAGTTTCCCGAGCAGGCGGCGAAGATTGCGGAAAAACTCATCGAGCGGGTATCCATTTGTCAGCAGATCGATGGCCTGGAAATCACCTTGGGCGCCAGCATCGGGATTGCGACGTTTCCGGATTGCGGGGCCAACCTCGACGGTTTATTGCGCGCCGCGGACATTGCCATGTACGAAGCCAAGCGCGCGGGCCGTCAGCAGTACCGTTTCTACGATCACGAGATGAACGGCCGGGCGCGTTCGCGGCTGATGCTCGAAGAGAGCGTGCGCACGGCCATCGAAAACCGTGATTTCAATTTGGTGTACCAACCTCAAGTGTCCATTGCCAATGGACAGGTTCGCGGGTTCGAGGCGCTGCTGCGCTGGCAGCACCCGAGTGTCGGCGACGTCCCGCCGGGGCTGTTTTTGCCGTTGCTGGAAGAGGCGCGGTTGATCAGTCGGCTGGGCAGCTGGATTTACCATCGCGGCGCCGGGCAGCGAAAGGCTTGGGAAACCCTGTTTGCCGAGGACCTCGTGCTCGGCGTCAGTCTGAGCAGCACGCAGTTCGGCATGCCCAACCTGGTCACCGAGTTGCGCCAGGTGCTGGAGCGCCATGGCCTGCAACCGCGTCATCTGGAAGTCGAAGTAACGGAAGAAGCGCTGATGCAAAACCCGGAAGAAACCCATAAGACCCTGCGTCTGCTGCGCAATCTTGGGGTACGGGTGGCACTCGATGACTTTGGTTCGGGACCCTGCTCGCTGGCGCATCTGCGGGACCTGGAACTGGACACGCTCAAGCTCGACCGGCATTTGATCGCCCGCCTGCCCGAGTCCTCAAGGGATGCCGCGCTGGTGCGCACTGTGATCGACCTGTGCAAGCAATATGGAATGCTGGTGATCGCCGAAGGGGTGGAAACCGTTGCGCAGTACCAATGGCTGCAAGCGAATGGCTGTGAGTATGTGCAGGGTTTTCTGGTGGCGCGACCGATGATGGCCGAGGACGTCGGCGACTTTGTGCGGCCGTTCGACTGGAGCGCACTGAGCAATTGAATTCGCTACACTGACGACCTTTTCGTGATTCGTGTTGCCGCCCCAATGACCGCGTTGAAATACCTCCAGGCCTATCCTGCTGCACTGCAGGATCAAGTGCGCCAACTGATCGCCGACGATCGGCTGGGCGATTACCTGACAAAGCGCTATCCGGAAAAGCACGGTGTGCAGAGCGACAAGGCGCTGTACACCTACGCGCTGGACCTCAAGCAGGAATACCTGCGAAATGCTCCGGCTATCGACAAAGTGTTGTTCGATAACCGTCTGGACCTCACGCATCGCGCCCTTGGCTTACACACCACGATCTCGCGGGTGCAGGGCGGCAAGCTCAAGGCCAAGAAAGAAATCCGTGTGGCCTCGCTGTTCAAGGAGGCGCCTTCGGAGTTTCTGAAAATGATTGTGGTACATGAGTTGGCGCACTTTAAAGAGTCGGATCACAACAAAGCGTTCTACAAACTCTGCGAACACATGCTGCCGGGCTATCACCAGGTGGAGTTTGACCTGCGGGTGTACCTGACCTGGCGGGACATGCAATAACGGATCAACGGCCGGGAGTGTTTGAATGGAAGTCAGCAAGACCAAGAGCAGTTTTTACCGCCGGTTGTATGTGGCGTACTTGATCGACAGCGGGCTGGCGAGCAGCGTCCCGGCCTTGACCGAAGTCACCGGCATGCCCCGGCGCACGGCGCAGGATACGATTGCGGCGTTGGCGGACCTGGACATCATTTGCGAGTTCGAACAGGAAGAAGGTGCGCGCAATCATGCGGGGCGTTATCGGATTCGTGAGTGGGGGGCGATTGATCGGGGGTGGATCGAGCGGAACTTGCGGCAGATCAAAGAGGTGCTTGAGTACCCCTAGCTTTTGCGGTGTTGCAGCTGACGCCATTGCGAGCAAGCTCGGTTCCTACAGGATTGAGGTGATCCCTGTGGGAGCGAGCTTGCTCGCGATGGGGGACTTAAGGCCGACGCATCCCAATGTGCGGAATGCCATCCTCGACATACTCCTCACCCGCCACCACAAACCCGTACTTCCCGTAATATCCCTGCAAATGCGCCTGGGCCGACAGGTAAACCGGCATGTCCGGCCAATGTTTCTCAGCCTGCTTCAACGCCTGCGCCATCAGCTCATGCCCAATCCCGGTGCCACGGGCCGTCGGGGCAACGATCACCCGGCCAATCACCACATCTCCTCCTTGTAGCTGCGGATCGAGCAATCGCAGGTAACCCACCAGCCGATTCTCGTCCCATGCCATCAAATGGCAGGTGTCACCTTCCAGGTCCTGGCCATCGATGTCTTGATAGACGCATTTCTGCTCGACGACGAACACCTCTGAGCGCAGTTGCAGAATGGCGTACAGCTGTTCCTTGCCCAAATCGCTGTGGTGTTTGCAGATCCAGTCAATTGTCATATTCACTTTCCTTGAGCATCGTCGCTCGATACTAAGCGTCCTGAGGATCATTGTCTTTATGGCGGGGAAATCTGTGACAAAGGCCAAAATGCCATCATTCATTTCGCGCGGCGCCGTCTTCTTTGTGTAATCTTCGATGACGCGCTGTGCAATGGCTTCAATGAGCTAATGTTGAGTACCTGGCTGCCGGTACACGGGTCTTGGAGTTTGGGCTGAAAAACACGTCGGGCTACCCGCTCGCTAAGGATTTTCTAGCATGCCGCGATTGCATCGAGCTTCTGCTTTGATCGTATTGCTGTTGCTGACACAAGGCGTGGCCGCGGAAAAGCTGCGTCTGGTCGCCGACGCCTGGCCGCCCTTTACCGACGCGACGCTGGTCAACGGCGGATTGGCGACGGACATCGTCACGACCGCGCTGGCACGCGCAGGCTATGCCAGTGATTTCGAGCAGGTGCCCTGGGCCCGAGCGTTATTGGGTGTAGGCGAGGGGCGTTATGACGTGCTGGTCAACGCCTGGTACACCGCTGATCGCACCAAGCTGGGCCAGTTCTCCGGCGAATACCTGCTGAATCGTGTGCGCTTCCTGAAACGCAAAGATTCGCCGATCGAATACAACAACTTGCAGCAACTGCACACCTATCCGATTGCGATCGTGCGCGGCTACGCCTATTCGCCGGAGTTCGATGACGATGCGTCACTGCAGAAAGTCCCGGTGCACAACTTTTCCATGGCCGTGCGCATGGTCGCGGCGGATCGGGTGAAGTTGACGCTGGAAGATGAGTACGTCGCCCGTTATTACCTGGCGCGTGAATCATCCAAAGTGCGTAATGCGGTGGAGTTTCTGCCCAAGCCGTTGAGTGAGAACAGCCTGCATATTTTGGTCAGTCTGAAGAACCCGCAGCATGAGCAGATCGTTGCCGGGTTTGACCGTGAGATTGCCGAGATGAAGGCGGATGGCAGTTATGAACGGTTGATGAAGCAGCATGGGATGTGAGGCTGATCCGATGTTTGTGTTGAGGCCGGCCAAGCCTCCGCAAGTCTCAAGCCTCGCTGGTGTCTTTGATCAAATGCGCCGCCAACGTCCGCAACGGCCCCAGTTGCCGACAAATCAACGCCAACTGCGTCTGCACCAACCGTTGCCCTTCATCGATTTCATCGGGCATCTGCTCAAGCGAATTGGCCAGGGCCTCTTCTTCATCACTCTGAATCGCCACCGGCGTTTTACTCGCCAGGCCTTGGGCGATCTCGTCAATGCTCGCTGCCAGGCTCACGCCGGCACCTTCAATCAACTGCTCACGAACATCCGCCGGTAGCGCCGTTTCGCGGTGCGCCCCCAGCCCGGACAAATAGCTGAGCAAAGTGTGCGACAGCACCAGGAAACGAAACCCGACATCCGCTTCTTTTCGGAAGTGCCCAGGCTCCATGAGCATGTTGGCCAGCGTCGTCGACAATGCTGCGTCGGCGTTGTGCGCGTTGCGTCGAGCCAGGCGATACGCCAGGTCGTCACTTTTGCCGGCGGCGTATTGCTGCATGATCTGGCGCAGGTAAATGCTGTTACAGGTCAGGGTGTTGGCCAGCACTTTGTTCAGGCGTCGGCCCTGCCAGTCCGGCAGGAACAGGAACACCGCCAGACCGGCGATCAGGCTGCCGAGCAACGTATCGAGCAGTCGCGGCAGGAACAGTCCGTACCCGTCGCCGACCTGATTGAAGCAGAACAGCACCATCAAGGTGATCGCGGCCGTGGCCAAGGTGTAGCGGGTGGTGCGGTTGATAAAGAACACCACGCCGGCGGCGATGGCGAAGCACGACTGAATCAGCGGATTCGGGAACAGATCGAACAGTGCCCAGGCCAAGGTCAGGCCGATCGCCGTGCCAATGATCCGCTGGCCGAGTTTGCGTCGGGTCGCGCCGTAGTTCGGCTGGCACACGAACAACGTGGTGAGGATGATCCAGTAGCCTTGCGAGGGGTGAATCAAATGCACCATGCCGTAGCCGATGCTCAGCGCCAGGGGCAAACGCAGTGCATGGCGAAACAGCAGCGACGTCGGCGTCAGTTGGGTGCGCAAGCGTATCCACACATCTTTGAGGCTGCGCGGCGAACGGTCGAGCAGGCTGCTGTCGGTGGCATCGGCCAGGGCGTCCGGGTTGCTCGCGTCGCTGAGCAAGCGGTCGAGTGTCGAGAGGTTGGCCGTTAGCGCCCGCAGCGAGCGCAGCAGGCCGCGCCAGGCCGGGTTGCTCTGGATGCGCAGGTGTTCGATGGAGGCGTTCAGGTCGCCCAGGGCTTCGGCGAAGCTTGCGTCGTAGACGAACGGCTGACGCATCTGGATCGATTCGGCCAAGGCGCGGCACGCCTTGCCTTGCTGACGCAGCAGGCGCTGACAGCGGAACAGCACGTCGCTGTGAAAAAATGCCTCGGCGAGTGCGTTGTAAGGGTAATGCGACGAACTGGCGCGCTCATGGATGTCCTGGGCGAGGAAGTACAGCTTCAGGTAGCGGCTGACTTTCGAGCCCGGCCGCCCGTTGCCGACCCGGTGCAAAATGATTTCCTTGGCCGAATTCAATGCTGCCACCACCCGACCGTTTTGCTGGGCCAGTTCCAGGCGCCGCGCTTCCACGTCCATCTGCCTGATCGGCTCGAACAGTGACGATTTCAGCTTGAGGTAGAAACCCAACTCACGGAACAGCCGCGCCAGACTCTGCTGCACCGGCTGATTGGAAAACATCGCCTGCCACAGCACCGACAGAAAACCATACCAGGCTGCACCGGCCACCAGCAGCACCGGTTCATGCCAGAAGTCGGTAACGGCGCCACCGCGCTGGTCCACGCCGATCATCGTGTAGACCGACAGAATCAGCGTCGCCGAGGCAATGGCGCCATAGCGTTCGCCGAGGGCGCCGAGCATGGTCAGGCCAAAACTGGCCAGGGCCAGGGCGATGATGAAAATGTAGGGGTAGGGGAACAACAGTTCGACGGAGAAGGCGGCGACGCTGAAGCACACCAGCGTCACGGCGAGCGCGTTGAGGCGGCCCTGCCAACTGTCGTCGGTTTCGGCCAGGGCGCTGGCGATGATCCCCAGGAACAACGGGATCAGCAGGCCCATTTCATCCTGATACCAACAGACCGCCATGCTGCCGGTCAGGGCGATGAACACCCGCACGCTGTAGCTGAATTTATCCAGCGCCCAGAGGCGACGCAGAGACTGACTGAGAGGAGTCGATGACATGAAGTGCGAAGGCCTTCCGAGGCAATGACGCTAAATTGAGCCAGTAATGACGCCGACGCAATGGCGTCGATCACATCTGACAGCAAAATCTGTTCCTTGATATCACACAGGGTCAATGTAGGAGTGAGCCTGCTCGCGATGAGGACGGTACATTCAACATCTCTGTCGACTGTTACACCGCTAGCGCGAGCAGGCTCACTCCTACATGGGTTTTGTGTTGCTTCAGGCGTACTGCGCGGCAGCGTAGCCTGAGGCCCAGGCCCACTGGAAGTTGAAGCCGCCCAGATGCCCTGTCACGTCGAGCACTTCGCCGATGAAGTACAGGCCAGGGCTTTTCAACGATTCCATGGTTTTGGACGACACTTCGTGGGTGTCGACGCCGCCCAGGGTCACTTCCGCCGTGCGATAGCCTTCGGTACCGGCCGGCACCACTTTCCAGCTCGCCAGTTTTTCGGCGATGTCGGCAATTTCTGCGTGGGTGTACTGCTTCATCGGTTTGGACACGAACCAGTTATCCGCCAGCAGGTTGGCCATCTTCTTGGTGAAGATTTCCCCCAGCAAGGTTTTCAGTTCGCTGTTCGGGCGTTCGGCCTGCTGCTGTTGCAGCCACTCATGCGCGTTGTGGTCCGGCATCAGGTTGATCTCGACCGTGTCGCCGGATTCCCAGAACGAAGAAATCTGCAAGATCGCCGGGCCGCTGAGGCCGCGGTGAGTGAACAGGATGTTCTCGCGGAAACTCTGCTCGTTGCAGCTCACCAGGCAATCCACCGACGTACCGGACAGCTCGGTGCAAAGCTCTTTCAACTGATCGGTGATGGTGAACGGCACGAGGCCGGCGCGGGTGGGCAGCAGTTCGTGGCCGAACTGTCTGGCAACCTGATAACCGAAACCGGTCGCGCCCAGCGTCGGGATCGACAGGCCGCCTGTGGCGATGACCAAAGACTCACAGGTGATCTGGCCCATCGTGGTGTCCAGCAGGTAACCGCTTTCGAGTTTTTCGATGGTCTGGATCGAGGTGTCCAGGTGCAGGCTGACGCCCACCTGATCGCACTCGTTGAGCAGCATCTCGAGGATGTCGCTGGATTTGTTATCGCAAAACAACTGCCCGAGCTTTTTCTCGTGGTACGGCACGCCATGTTTGGCGACCATGCCGATGAAATCCCACTGGGTGTAGCGCGCCAATGCGGATTTGCAGAAGTGTTCGTTCTGCGAGAGAAAATTGCCGGGTTCGGTGTACATGTTGGTGAAATTGCAGCGGCCACCGCCCGACATCAGGATTTTTTTGCCAGCCTTGTTTGCATGGTCGAGCAACATCACCTTGCGCCCGCGCCCGGCGGCGGTCAGCGCACACATCAACCCTGCGGCGCCAGCGCCAATGATCACGACTTCGGTAGAGCGCAAAACGGTGTCCTCTTGGTGTGTCACCACAAAACAAACTGTGGGAGCGAGCCTGCTCGCGAAAGCGGTGTGTCAGTCAGCCTATTAGCCAACTGACAAATTGCATTCGCGAGCAGGCTCGCTCCCACAAGGGAAATGCGTTGTTCTTACAGGATGCGAACGCGCAGCGAACGGCCTTTGATCTTGCCGTCATTCAGGCGCTGCAAGGCTTGCTTGGCGATCCCGCGCTCCACGGCCACATAGGCCTGGAAGTCGAAAATCGCGATCTTGCCAACCTGGGCGCCTGGGATGCCGGCATCGCCAGTCAGTGCGCCCAGGATGTCACCCGGACGAACTTTGTCTTTACGACCCGCGCCGATGCACAGCGTGCTCATGACCGGCAGCAGCGGACCACCGCCCTGGGACGTGAGGTTGTCCACCAGATCCCAGTTCAACGGCGCCTTCTGCAGTTGCTCGATGGCTTGGGCGCGGTGTGCTTCGGACGGTGCAACCAGGCTGATCGCAATGCCTTTCTCGCCAGCGCGGCCGGTACGGCCGACACGGTGAATGTGAATTTCCGAGTCGCGGGCCAGCTCGACGTTGATCACCATGTCCAGCGCATCGATGTCCAGACCGCGCGCGGCGACGTCGGTGGCGACCAGTACCGAGGTACTGCGATTGGAGAACATGGCCAGCACTTGATCGCGATCACGCTGTTCCAGATCGCCATGCAGGCCGACGGCCGAGATGCCTTTGGACGTCAGGTGATCAACGGTTTCCTGAACCTGCTGCTTGGTGAAGCAGAACGCCACGCAAGAAGCTGGGCGGAAGTGGCCAAGGACCTTGGTCACCGCGCTCATGCGGTCATCCGGGGAGATCTCGTAGAAACGCTGCTCGATCTGCGTGTCGTCATGGAACGCCTCGGCCTTAACGATCTGAGGGTTGCGCATGAATTTCGCGGCGAGTTGCTTGATGCCCGACGGGTACGTGGCCGAGAACAACAGGGTCTGGCGACGTTCCGGGGTCTGGGCAATGATTTCTTCGATGGAGTCGTAGAAACCCATGTCGAGCATGCGGTCGGCTTCGTCGAGGATCAGCGTGTTCAGGCCATGCAGAACCAGCGAACCTTTGCGCAAATGCTGCTGGATACGGCCCGGGGTGCCGACGATGATGTGTGCGCCGTGTTCCAGCGAGCCGATCTGCGGGCCGAAGGAAACGCCGCCGCACAAGGTCAGGATCTTGATGTTGTCTTCGGCGCGGGCCAGACGACGGAGTTCCTTGGCGACCTGGTCTGCCAGCTCGCGCGTCGGGCAGATAACCAGCGCCTGGCAACCGAAGAAGCGCGGATTGATCGGGTTCAGCAGGCCGATACCGAAGGCGGCGGTCTTGCCGCTGCCGGTCTTGGCCTGGGCGATCAGGTCCATCCCCTTGAGGATCACCGGCAAGCTTTGCGCCTGGATCGGCGTCATCTCGGCATAACCCAAAGAGTCGAGGTTAGCCAGCATGGCGGCGGACAGCGGCAAAGTATTAAAAGCGGTGGCGATGGTGGTCACGGGACTGGCCTGCAAAACAAAATGTCGCGCAGTGTATCAGTCCCGGGGCCATTCGCCCTAAGGCTCGATGTGTTCTTCCGGACGTTTGACGCGCCGTCCGTCTTCCTTTGAGAGCTGGGAAAAGATCGTCGCGGCCAGCATGGCCATGATTCCGACCGTGACAAACGTCAGTTGGAACGCGCCCAAGACCGTCTCGACACCATCGTTTCCGATCTCGGCGGTAAAGCCGCCGAGCAACGCACCGGCGCAGGCAACGCCCAGGCTCAGGGACAATTGCGCGACCACCGACAACAAGCTATTGCCGCTGCTGGCGCTGGCGTCGTCGAGGTCAATCAGGGTGACGGTGTTCATCGCGGTAAAT
This sequence comes from Pseudomonas sp. 3296, assembly GCF_031456615.1. Classification (NCBI taxonomy): domain Bacteria; kingdom Pseudomonadati; phylum Pseudomonadota; class Gammaproteobacteria; order Pseudomonadales; family Pseudomonadaceae; genus Pseudomonas; species Pseudomonas sp. 3296. The sequence continues at coordinate 167,974 of NZ_JAVDUY010000002.1, read as the reverse complement.
TGCAGGGAGTTGATCGCTCCGAGAATCGCCAGCAGGCACAGTAGCAGCCAGTACGGCGTCTGTTCGCTGACCAGGCCCATGCTCGCGAGCATGATGCCCAGCGCCAGGGTGTTGCCGGTCAGCACGATGCGATAGCCCAAACGCTCGATCAACGGTCGCGCTACCCACTTGGCAATCATCGCCGCCGCGGCCAGCGGCAGCATGCTCATCCCCGCCTGCGACGGCGAATAACCCAGCGCCACTTGCAGCAGCAACGGCACGAGGAAGGGCAGTGCGCCGCTGCCGAGGCGGGCGAACAGGTTGCCGAGGATGCCCACGGCGAAGGTTCGGGTCTTGAACAGCGAGGGGGCGAACAGCGGGTTTTCAGTATGCCCGGCACGCAACCAGTACGCCGCCAGACAGGCCATGCCACCGAACAGCAGCAGCATCACACGCAGGTGGGGCAGGTGCAGTTCGCCCAGGCCTTCCATGGCGACGGTGATCAGAATCATCGCCGCGCCGAACAGCACGAACCCGAGGCTATCGAAGCGGGTGCGCTCGGTGCCGCGCAGGTCCGGGATGAATTTCCACACGGCGTAGCAACCGACCAGCCCGACGGGCAGGTTGATCAGGAAGATCCAGTGCCAGGTCAGGTACTCGACCATCCAGCCGCCCATGGTCGGGCCGATCAAGGGGCCGAGCAGGCCGGGAATGGTGATGAACCCCATTATCCGCACCAGTTCCGAACGGGGGTAGGCGCGCAGCACCACGAGGCGCCCGACCGGCAACATCAACGCGCCGCCCAGGCCCTGAATGATCCGGGCACCGATCAGCAGGCTCAGGCTGGTCGACAAGGCACAGAGCAACGAGCCGAGGCTGAACAGAAGGATCGCGCCGAAGAAGATTTTCCGGGTGCCGAAACGGTCGGCGATCCAGCCGGAAGCGGGGATCAGCAAGGCGACGGTGAGCATGTAGGCGATGATCACGCCCTGCATGCGCAACGGATCTTCCGCCAGGTCTCGGGCCATGGCCGGCAGGGCGGTATTGAGGATGGTGCCGTCGAGGGACTGCATGAAAAACGCGATGGCGACGACCCACGGCACCCAGCGGGCGGTGACAGCGTCGAGAGGCGGGCGGTTGGGCATGGGACCTCTTGCGGGTTGGAGTTGATCGTTCCCACGCGGAGCGTGGGAACGATCTGGGTCAGAGGGTCAAGGTGAGTTTGCTGATCAGTGCCCCCGGCAACAACGCCGAAGCCGTGGCCCGTTGACTGTAGGTACTCGCCGACAGCAACAACTCGCGCTCCTCGGTCAACGCCTCCAACTGCGAACCGAGCAAACTGTAAGCACTGTCATCAAAACGCATGGTGCTCACCGGTGCCTGAATCTCGCCGTTCTCGACCCAGAACGTCGCAAACCGCGTCATGCCAGTCATGCGTGCCCCCGGTTGGTCGGAGTAATTCAAGTACCAGAGGTTGCTGATGTACAACCCCGTGCCCAGTTGCTTGAGGATCTCGGCTTCAGGCAACGTCCCGGCCGCCATGTTCAAAGCACTCGGCATTTCACCGCCACCCGCTCCATTGGCGGTCAAGCCGTATTCCGCCGCGCTGCGGGAACTGACCATTTGCGCACCGGCCTTGCCTTCGACGATCAACCCCAGATCACTGCGGGGATAACCTTCGCCGGAGAATGCCGGGCTCAACGAGCCACTGACTTTTTCATCAATGGACACCCGCGGGCTGAACGCCATGTCCCCCGCATAAAGCTTTTGCAGCGGGCTGGTTTTGCTGGCAATCGACTGCGCCGAAAAACCGCCCCAGCCGAGCATGCCCATGATTTCTTCAAGTGCCGCCGGTGCGAGATAGGCGCGGTACTGACCCGGTGCCAGAGTGCGCAACGGCCGACCAAGAAACGCCAACTGCTCACGCGCCAGAGCGAAGCGCCTGGCAAACCCTTCGCTGCTCCAGTCATGCCCGGCGTAGCTGGCTTTCACTGCCTGACCATTTTCATGAAACAGGCTGAAATCAAAGTTGAAGCTGTTGGCCTGATGCCAGCCAAACGCACCCGACGAGCTGGCGAAACCGCGACTGATGGGGCCCGCCGCGTAGAAACCCACCAAGTCCAGCCCTTCGGCGGCCTGGGTGATTTCAGCGACCACTTGCTCGGTGTCCGGCAGCGGATGCTCTTGCACATTCTGGCTCTGCCAGCCGTTGTGGTTGAGCAGCAAGTACGGATCCGGCGGCAGCAACGGCAGAATTTCGCGCAACTGTTGCAGACCTTCGGCCAGACGCTGCAGGTCCACTTCCGGATCGCCGGCCAGCGTGATATCGAGGTCGGCATGCCGGCCATCGTTGATCAGCTTGAGGCCGATGCTCGCTTGCTGCACCTGCCCGGCCTGGCGCACCTTGGCGTGGTTGAAACGCACGAAGACCGATGACTCGGCGGCGTAGCTGAGGGTGAATTGTTCCGGCTCGCGAATTGCCTCGCGCAGCCAGTTGACCAAGGCCTTGAACCCATCGGCCTGATTGTTCGACGTACTCATCAGGCGTCTCCCCCAAACACATCCACGTTACTGAACACACAGGCTGGCGACGCATGGCCGACGCGGATCACCTGGTTCGGTTCGCCCTTGCCGCAGTTCGGCGTGCCCAGGACCTTGACGGTGTTGGCGTCGCCGACGGCGCTGAGGCTTTTCCAGAACTGTGCGGAAATCGCCCGGTAGTTCGGGTTTTTCACCACGCCCTTGAGTTCGCCGTTTTCGATCAACTGCGCCCATTCACAGCCGAACTGGAACTTGTTGCGTGCATCGTCGATGGACCAGGAACGGTTGGTCGACATCATGATCCCGTGCTCGATGTTGCCAATCAGCTGCGCCAGCGGTTGATCGCCGGGTTCGATGTTGAGGTTGGCCATGCGGTCGATTGGTGGACGGTTCCAGCCGCAGGCGCGGCTGTTGGCGACACCGTTCATGCTGGCGCGGAATTGCGAGAGTGCGCCGCCCAATGGGCGCAGCAACAAGCCTTCCTTGATCAGGAATTGCTTGCTCGCGGCCGTGCCGTCGTCGTCATGGCCGTAGCTGGCGAGCTGCTCGGGGATGTCCGGGTCGAACGTCACGTTGAGCAGTTTCGAGCCGTATTGCAGGTGACCGAAGTCCTCTGCCTTGACGAAGCTGGTGCCGGCGTAATTGCGCTCGTCGCCGAGGATGCGGTCCAGTTCCAGTGGGTGGCCGATGGACTCGTGGATCTGCAGCATCATCTGGTCGGGCATCAGCAGCAGGTCGCGCGGGCCTTGCGGGGTGTTCGGCGCCAGCAGCAACTGCAGTGCCTGATCGGCGACTTGCGGGCCGGCACCGATCAAGCCGCACCGGCTGATCACATCCGCGCCGCCCTGCTGGCCGAAGTTCTCGCGGCCAAGACTGCGGGTCTGGCTGTCGCTGCCGTCATAGGCCGTGACGTCGAGGCCCGGGTAGACGAAACGCTGGGCCTGGCGCAGTTCGGCACCGGCGCTGTTGAGGTAGATCTGCTCGACGTGGGTGATGCCGATGCTGACCTGCCAGTTCACCAGCCGCTCGTCCTTGGGGACGGACGCGGATTCGGCACCGAGCAATTGATAGCAATCGCTCAAGGACGGGAAGGGCTGGTCGAGGTTCGGCGAAAAATAGTCGGCGCGGTCGCTGGAGACGAGTTGATCGCGCAGGTCGAGCAAGGCGTGAGGCTTGAGTCGGCGGGCTTGTTGTTCGGCGCGGTCCAGCGCCGATTGCAGGCCTTGTGGCGACAGGTCGTTGGTCGCGGCGTAGGCTTCGACGCCGTTGACCCGAACGGTCAGCATCGCGCCTTCATCACGGCTCAGGCTGGGAGGTTCGGCGACATTCTTGCGCACGGACAGGTATTGGCCGGACTCGCGCACATAACGCAGCGAAAAGAATTCAGCGCCCGTGCGCAAGGCAGCGAAGCGCTGCTTGAGCTGGGGGTGGAAATCGAACATTCGGGAACCTCCTTGGTATGGAGTGGCGGTGTTGCGGTGTTGCGAAGGGGGAGGTGAAACGTTTGCGTGGCGCTAGATTAGGCCTGTGCGGGGAGCGATATCAAGGGTGGAGCGGTGTAGGAAAGGATTACGTCGGTGTGTCAGCCAGGGATGTGTTGTCTGGTAGGACCCATCGCGGGCGAGCCCGCTCCCACAGGGTTCAGGTTTGATCACATATCTGCAATCCAACCGAAAACCTGTGGGAGCGGGCTTGCCCGCGATTGGCCGCGACGCGGTGTAACGGTCCTATTGCGCCGTAGGACTCACATCACGCATCGGCTTGCCACGCACCGGTGCATCACCGGCCACGAAGTAGGCAGCCTTGCTGCGCGGCAACGGCTGGCGGCCGCGGATCTTGTCGGCGATTTTCTCGGCGATCATGATCGTCGGCGCGTTCAGGTTGCCGGTGGTGATGATCGGCATGATCGAGGCATCGACCACACGCAGACCTTGCATGCCGTGCACACGGCCTTCGCCATCAACCACGGCCATCTCGTCGGTGCCCATCTTGCACGAGCAGGATGGGTGGAACGCGGTTTCGGCGTGCTCGCGAATGAACTTGTCGAGCTGCTCATCGGTTTGCACGTCGATGCCCGGGCTGATTTCACGGCCACGGAAAGCGTCCAGCGCCGGCTGCTGCATGATTTCGCGGGTCAGGCGGATGCCGTCGCGAAATTCCTGCCAGTCCTGCTCGGTGGCCATGTAGTTGAAAAGAATGCTCGGGTATTCGCGCGGGTCTTTCGACTTCGCTTGAATACGGCCACGGCTCGGCGAACGCATGGAGCCCATGTGCGCCTGGAAGCCGTGCTCTTTCACACCGTTGCTGCCGTTGTAGTTAATTGCGACTGGCAGGAAGTGGTACTGGATGTTCGGCCAATCGAATTCCGGACGGGTGCGGATGAAACCGCCGGCTTCGAACTGGTTGCTGGCGCCGATGCCGGTGCCGTTGAACAGCCACTCTGCACCGATGGCCGGTTGGTTGTACCAGAGCAGCGACGGGTACAGCGAAACCGGTTGGGTGCAGGCGTATTGCAGGTACAGCTCAAGGTGATCCTGCAGGTTTTCGCCGACGCCTGGCAGGTCATGGACTACCGGTATGTCGAGCTTGTTCAGCAGTTCGGCAGGGCCGACACCGGAGCGTTGCAGAATTTGCGGCGACGCGATGGCGCCGGAGCACAGCAGCACTTCTTTGCGGGCGCGGGCTTCAACGCGCTCTTCAGCGGCGCCGATCAGGTAACGCACGCCGACTGCACGCTTGCCTTCGAACAGAATCTTGTCGGTCAGGGCGTGGGTGACGATGGTCAGGGTCGAACGCTTCTTGGCGACGTCCAGGTAACCGCGAGCGGTGCTGGCGCGACGGCCATTCGGCGTCACGGTACGGTCCATCGGGCCGAAGCCTTCCTGCTGGTAACCGTTGAGGTCTTCGGTGCGCGGGTAACCGGCTTGCACGCCGGCTTCAACCATGGCGTGGAACAGCGGATTGTTGCCGGCTTTCGGCGTGGTCACGCTGACCGGGCCGTCGCCACCGTGGTAGTCGTTCGGGCCGATGTCGCGGGTTTCGGCTTTGCGGAAATACGGCAGGCAGTTCAGGTAATCCCAGTCTTCCAGGCCTGGCAACTTGGCCCAGTTGTCGTAGTCCATCGCGTTGCCGCGGATGTAGCACATGCCGTTGATCAGCGAGGAACCACCGAGGCCCTTGCCGCGACCGCATTCCATCCGGCGACCGTCCATGTGTGGCTCTGGATCGGTTTCGTATGCCCAGTTGTAGCGACGGCCTTGCAGCGGGAACGCCAGGGCGGCCGGCATCTGCGTGCGGAAGTCGAACCGGTAGTCCGGGCCGCCGGCCTCGAGCAGCAGGACGGTGACGCCTTCGTCTTCAGTCAGACGGGTCGCAAGTGTGTTACCGGCCGAGCCGGCACCGATGATGATGTAATCGAATTCTTGGGACATTGAATGCACCCTCTTTGAAATGGGTCAGGTCATGGCGAGTGCTGCGCACTCAATCGCGGGCAAGCCTTGCTTCTACAGGTTGGGTGTCATACACAAAACCTGTAGGAGCATGGCTTGCCCGCGATGGCGGCATCACAGGCGACGCATAACTGGCGCCTTAGAAAACCGAGGCGTAATCGCCCAGTTCGACCTGTACCGATTTGATGCGTGTGAAGTTGTTCAGCGAACTGATGCCGTTCTCACGGCCCACACCCGACTGCTTGTAACCGCCGACCGGCATCTTGGCGTCGGACTCGCCCCAGGCGTTGATCCAGCAGATTCCGGCTTCCAGTTGATGAATCACGCGGTGAGCGCGGTTCAGGTCCTTGGTGACAACACCAGCGGCCAGGCCGAAGTCGGTGTCGTTGGCGCGACGGATCACTTCTTCTTCGGTTTCGTAGGTCAGGATTGCCATGACCGGGCCGAAGATTTCTTCGCGCACGATGGTCATCTCGTCGGTGCAGTCGGTGAACACGGTCGGGGCCACGAATGCGCCTTTGGCGAATTCGCCATCGGTCAGACGACCGCCGCCGCACAGCACGCGAGCGCCTTCTTCCTTACCTTTGGCGATGTAGCCCAGCACGCTTTCCATGTGGGCGAAGCTGACCAGAGGACCGAAGTTGGTGTTCTCGTCTTCCGGGTTGCCGACGCGGATGCGTGCAACGCGTTCAACGATCTTGGCTTCGAACGCGGTTTTCAGGTGGCTTGGCACGAACACGCGAGTGCCGTTGGTGCAGACCTGACCGGAGCTGTAGAAGTTGGCCATCATGGCGGTGTCGGCGGCGCGATCGAGGTCGGCGTCGTCGAAGATGATCAGCGGGGATTTGCCGCCCAGTTCCATGGTCACGTCTTTCAGTGACGAGGCAGAAGCGCTGGCCATGACTTTCTTGCCGGTGTCGGTGCCGCCGGTGAAGGAGATTTTTTCGATGCGTGGGTGCTCGGTCAACCAGGTGCCGACTTCGCGGCCGCTGCCGGTCAGTACGTTGAACACACCGGCTGGCAAGCCTGCTTCGGTGTAGATCTCGGCCAGTTTCAGCGTGGTCAGGGAAGTGACTTCGCTTGGCTTGAAGATCATCGCGTTACCGGCCGCCAGGGCTGGCGCGGATTTCCACAGGGCGATCTGGATCGGGTAGTTCCACGCGCCGATACCGGCGACAACGCCCAACGGCTCGCGACGGGTGTAGACGAACGAGGTGGTGCGCAGCGGAATCTGCTCGCCTTCGATAGCCGGCACCAGGCCTGCGTAGTACTCCAGCACGTCAGCGCCGGTGACGATGTCGACGTACTTGGTTTCGGAGAACGCCTTGCCGGTGTCCAGGGTTTCCAGGGCGGCCAGTTCATCGTTGCGCTCACGCAGGATGTCGACGGCACGACGCAGGATGCGCGAACGCTCCATGGCGGTCATCGCGGCCCAGATTTTCTGGCCCTTTTCGGCGCTGACCACGGCGCGCTCGACGTCTTCCTTGGTCGCGCGTTGTACGGTTGCGAGGACTTCACCGTTAGCCGGGTTGATGGCTTCGAAAGTGGCGTCGCTGCTGGCGTCGGAGTAGCCGCCATCGATGTAGAGTTTTTGCAGTTCGAAACGGGCCATAAAGTCCTCGCAAGTGCATAAGTGGTTGGCGTTGACCACTGGACGTGCCGTGTTGCGCTGGCACGCTGGTCAGTGGCGGTTCGGGGGTTGAGCGTTCTGTGTGTGCTCTAACTCACCCGCTTGGCCAGTTGGAAATCCATGTATTCGTAAGCGATCTGTTGCGCCTGCTCGGTGTCGAAAGCGTCTCCCGACAACGCGCCGCGCAACCACAAACCGTCAATGAGGGCTGCCAGGCCGCGGGCCGCACTGCGCGCATCATCGAGCGGCAATACACGGCGGAACTGGCAGCACAGGTTGGAATACAGGCGGTGATCGTTGATCCGCTGCAACCTGTGCAAAGACGGCTGGTGCATGCTGGTGGCCCAGAAGGCCAGCCAGGTTTTCATTGCCGGTCCATTGACCTGGCTGGCGTCGAAGTTGCCTTCGATGATCACCTGCAGATGTGCCCGTGGGCTTTCATCTGTCAGCGCTTGGCGGCGCAGGGTGACGTTCTCGCTGAGGACACTCATCAGGTACCGCATCGTGGCGGCGATCAGGCCGTTCTTGTCCTGAAAGTAATGACTGATGATGCCATTCGAGACACCGGCCAAACGGGCGATCAGCGCAATGCTGGCGTCCCCCATGCCGACCTGATCGACGGCCAGCAAGGTGGCTTCGATCAACTGCTGGCGGCGGATGGGTTGCATACCGACCTTGGGCATCTTGCACATCTCCTTAGGCCTTCCGGTAGACGTCAAACGGCTACCGGGTGAAGGGCCAGTCTATTTTGTTTTGATTGAACGTTCAATCAACAAAGAATAAGATCTGCGACAAATCGTCGCTGCCTACAGGTTTTTCCTACGCGCAGTGGCGGAAAAAACGACTTCCGAAAACGCTCGAAACCTTTGCGCGCTGGCGCTTCCGGGGTTTCGGGCTTTTTTCGGGGTGTCTTTATATCACCCACCGGTCGGCTGCCCACTAACCGATTGGTCGGGTATCGCGTTGCCTTGTGTTCTTCTCTCGCACTGCCTGGAGCATCTGTGCCATGAGTTCTGCCTCTCTAATAAAGACCCCACCCGATAAGGTGACGGTCAACGGTTGGGTGTTCTACACCTCTACCGCGCTGATCCTGTTGTTGACCGCCATTCTGATCATCGCCCCGCAAGAGGCCGGCAGAGTGCTCGGTATTGCCCAGGCCTGGTTGTCCCGCAGCTTCGGCTGGTACTACATGGTGGTGATCGCCGCGTACCTGGTGTTTGTGGTGGGCCTGGCGTTTTCGTCCTACGGCAAACTGAAACTGGGCAGCAAGGACGACACCCCGGACTTCAGCTACGGCGCCTGGGCGGGGATGCTGTTCTCGTCGGGTATCGGCATTTCGCTCCTGTATTTCGGTGCCTCCGAGCCGCTGGACCACTACTTCAACCCGCCAGAAGGCGTGGCCGCGAGCAACATGGCCGCCCGTCAGGCCGTTCAGTTGACGTTCCTGCATTGGGGCCTGCATGGCTGGGCGATCTACGCATTGGTCGGTCTGGCCGTGGCTTACTTTGCCTATCGTCACAACCAGCCGCTGGCGCTGCGTTCGGCGTTGTATCCGCTGGTGGGCGAGCGTTGGGTCAAAGGCGCGGCCGGTCATGCGGTGGACGGCTTTGGCATGTTCGTGACCTTGCTGGGGCTGGTGACGAACCTGGGGATTGGTTCGTTGCAGGTGTCGTCCGGGTTGGAAAACCTGTTCGGCATGGAACACAGCAACACCAACCTGCTGATCGTGATCATCGTGATGAGCACCGTGGCGACCATCGCCGCCGTGTCCGGTGTGGAAAACGGTATCCGCCGTCTGTCCAACCTGAACATTGTGCTGTTCAGTGGTCTGCTGATTTTCGTCCTGCTGTTCGGCCCGACCCTGCACCTGCTCAATGGCTTCGTGCAGAACATCGGCGACTACCTGAACGGCGTGGTCCTGAAGACCTTCGACCTCTATGTGTACGAAGGCGACAGTGAGAAGTCCGACCGCTGGTTGGGCCTGTGGACCCTGTTCTACTGGGCCTGGTGGATTTCCTGGGCACCATTCGTGGGCATGTTCATCGCGCGTATTTCCCGTGGTCGCACGGTGCGTGAACTGGTGGCTGGCGTGCTGCTGATTCCGCTGGGCTTCACCCTGGCGTGGCTGTCGATCTTCGGTAACTCGGCCCTCGACCTGGTGATGAACCATGGGGCGGTGGAGCTCGGCAAGACGGCGCTGGAACAGCCGTCCATGGCGATCTACCAATTGCTTGAGCATTACCCGGCGTCGAAGATCGTGATCGGCGTGTCGATCTTTGTCGGTTTCGTGCTGTTCCTGACCCCGGCGGATTCCGGCGCGGTGATGATGGCGAACCTTTCGTGCAAGGGCGGCAATGTCGACGAAGATGCGCCGCACTGGCTGCGGATTTTCTGGTCGGCGGTGATCACCCTGGTGACCATCGGCCTGCTGTTCGCCGGCAACTTCGAAGCCATGCAAACCATGGTGGTGCTGGCCGGTTTGCCGTTCTCGGTGGTGCTGGTGTTCTTCATGTTCGGCTTGCACAAGGCCATGCGCCAGGATGTGCAGATCGAACAGGAGCAAGCGGAGTTGGCTGCGCGCGGTCGTCGTGGTTTCAGCGAGCGTTTGACTCAGCTGGACCTGCAACCGAACCAGTCGATTGTTCAGCGTTTCATGGACAAGCAAGTCAGCCCGGCGCTGGAAGATGCGGCGGTGCAATTGCGGGGGCAGGGTCTGGATGTGCAGACGTTGCTGGGCAAGTCGAAACGCTGCATGGGCGTGCGTATCGAGATGGAAGAGGGCAACCCTTTTGTCTACGAAGTGAGCCTGGACGGCTATCTGGCGGCGGCGAGTGACACGGCGTCGGCTGAAAGCGCTGATGAACCGCGCGCACGCTACTATCGCGCCGAGGTGTACCTGCACAACGGTAGCCAGGATTACGACTTGATGGGCTTCACCCAGGATCAGATCACCCGTGACGTGCTCGATCAGTTTGAAAGCCATCGGCAACTCCTTGGCCGTGTCTATAGCTAAAACTTGAGGTCATGCGGTAAAGCTGTTGTGGCGAGGGAGCTTGCTCCCGCTTGAGTGCGTAGCGCTCACAAGTTCTTGGGGTCGCTTCGCAACCCCGCGGGAGCAAGCTCCCTCGCCACAGTTATCAGCATTCCATACCTGATGTCTGCACTAACAAAAACGCCGCGATCCTCTCGCGGCGTTTTTGTGTCTGTTGCCTTACCCCAGGTTCTTGCCGAGTAGCGCGTGATACAGCTCGCTGTCGCCGAGAATCCCGACCACTTTGTTGTTGTCGTGCAGCACCAGTTTGTTGCCGGTCTGATAACGAATCTGCAGCGCATCGCGCATGCCGATGTTCGAGTCCACCAGCGTTGGCCGACGACCCAGACCTTCCACCGCTTGCCCTGGAATCCAGTTCTGCAGGTCCAGGCTCGCGCCGTTCTGGCGGGCGCCCTTGATGGTGTTGCCTTCAGCCAGGTCCAGCCACGAATCGCCGCCCGGATCGAGACACACAGAGCCATTGATGCGCTTGCAGTTGTCCAGCGTGCGCATCAGGCTGCGGCCGCACAACACGTTCAGCGGGTTGGTGTGCGCAACGAAGGTCCGCACGTAGTCGTCCGCCGGGTTCAGCACGATCTCTTCCGGCTTGCTGTACTGAATGATCCGGCCGTCTTTCATGATCGCAATGCGGCTGCCGAGCTTCAGGGCCTCATCGAGGTCGTGACTCACGAATACGATGGTCTTGCTCAGCTTGCGTTGCAGTTCCAGCAATTCGTCTTGCAGGCCCTGGCGGATCAGCGGGTCGAGGGCCGAGAACGGTTCGTCCATCAGCAGAATGTCGGCGTCCATCGCCAGTGCGCGGGCCAGGCCCACACGTTGCTGCATACCGCCGGACAGCTCGTTGGGTTTCTTGTTGCGCCATTGGGTCAGACCCACCAGCTCAAGCTTGTCGTCCACCAATGTGCGGCGTTCCTTCTCGGGACGCCCCTGCATTTCCAGACCAAAACTGATGTTTTCACGAACGGTCAACCAAGGCATCAGGGCGAACTTCTGGAACACCATCGCAATGCGCTTGGTGCGCATCATTTTCAGTTCTGCCGGGGTGCAGGAAGCGATGTCGATCTGCTTGCCTTCGTGCTCGACGAACAGCTTGCCGCGACTGACAGTGTTGAGGCCGTTAATGCAGCGCAACAGGCTGGATTTGCCGGAGCCGGACAGGCCCATCAGTACGCAGATTTCACCTTTTTCGACGTCCAGGCTGGCCTTTTCCACACCCACGATCTGCCCGGTCTTTTTCAGGATCTCGTTACGGGTCATGCCTTGATCCAGCAGTTTGAGTGCCTCGCGTGGATCTTTGGAGAAGATTACGTCGACGTTATCGAAGCGAATAATGCTCATGCGTCACCCCCTACTTTGGCGTCGGGTTGTTTGCAGATACGGTCGAGCATGATCGCCAGCAATACGATCGCCAGGCCTGCTTCGAAGCCCAGGGCGATATCAGCAGTGTTCAGTGCGTTGACCACGGGTTTGCCCAGGCCGTCGGCGCCTACCAGTGCCGCGATCACCACCATCGACAGCGACAGCATGATGCACTGGGTAATGCCGGCCGCGATGCTTGGCATGGCGTGGGGCAATTCAATCCGTGAGAGCAGTTGACGTCGCGAGCAGCCAAAGGCCTTGCCAGCATCCATCAATTCTTCCGGAACATCGCGAATGCCCAGGTAAGTCAGGCGGATAGGCGCGGCAATCGCGAACACTACCGTCGAGATCAAGCCCGGGACCACACCCAGACCGAAGAGGGTCAGGGTAGGAATGAGGTACACGAAGGTCGGTACGGTCTGCATCAGATCGAGCACCGGACGCATCAATGTGTAGAACATCGGTTTGTGCGCGGCGACGATGCCCAACGGCACGCCGATGACCACGCAGACCAGGGTGGCGAACAGCACCTGGGCGAGGGTTTCCATGGTTTCCTGCCAGTACCCCAGGTTGAGGATCAGCAGGAAGGAGGCGATGACGAAAACCGTCAGTCCCCACTTGCGTTGAATGAAGTGTGCCAGTAGGGCGATGAGGCCGATCAATGCCAGCGGGTTGAACCAGGTCAGCGCAAAAGTCACGCCGTGGATCATCGTTTCCAGTGTCACGGCGATTGCGTCGAAGGTGCTGGCGCCGTGTTGCGTCAACCATTCAACGAAGCCCGCGATGTACTGGCCTAAAGGGATTTTCTGATCAATCAGCATGGTAGTGAACGTCCGCATGCAAGGAAATAAACAGCCCGGACGACCTAAGCCGTCCGGCGTAAGCGATTACTGCGCGAGCTTGGCTTTCACGGCCTCCAGGCCTGGTTTACCGTCAATGGTGGTCACGCCAGCGAGCCAGGTATCGAGGACCTGTGGATTCTTTTTGAGCCAGGCCTTGGCGGCCGCGTCAGGCTTCATCTTGTCGTCCAGGATGTTGCCCATCAGAGAGCTTTCCATGTCGACGGTGAACTCCAGGTTCTTCAGCAGTTGGCCGACGTTGCTGCATTCCTGGGTGTAACCCTTGCGGGTGTTGGTTGCCACGGTGGCGGCGCCGAAGTCGGGGCCGAAGAAGTCGTCACCACCGGTGAGGTACTGGATCTTGAAACGCTTGTTCATCGGGTGCGGCGCCCAGCCGAGGAAGACCACGGCGGTGTCGCGCTTCTGCGCGCGATCGACCTGCGACAACATGCCGGCTTCGCTGGACTCGACCACTTTGAAACCAGCGTCTTTAAGGCCGAAGGCGTTCTTGTCGATCATACTCTGGATCAGGCGGTTACCGTCGTTACCTGGCTCGATGCCGTAGATCTTGCCGTCGAGCTCTTTCTTGAATTTGGCGATATCGGCGAAGTCATGCAGCCCTTTGTCGTACAACGCTTGTGGCACGGCGAGGGTGTACTTGGCGCCGGTCAGGTTGGTGCGCACCACATCGACGGTGCCGGCATCGCGGTAGGCCTTGATGTCATTTTCCATGGTCGGCATCCAGTTACCCAGGAAGACGTCCATGTTCTTGCCGTCGGCCAGGGACTTGTAGGTCACCGGCACGGAAATCATCGTGGTTTTGGTCTTGTAGCCGAGTGCGTCGAGCACGACGCTGGTGGTAGCAGTTGTCGCGGTAATGTCGGTCCAGCCGACATCGGAGAAGTTTACGGTACTGCACTGAGCGGGTTCTGCAGCGTGAGCCAGTAACGGCAGACTCAGCATGGCGGCCAACAACAACGACGGGGAACCTTTCATGGATGGACTCCTTGGTGTTTTTTTTGGCAGTGTTCCGACTGGACCACCGCACTTATAGGTTGCGGTTGGATGGCGTTTTGGAGACAGCTCTACCACGGCGCCTTGCAATCGAGTCGATACGATCATGTACCAGTGAAAATCTGACGCCTACAGGGTGCGTCGTAACCAGTACAGGGAGGGTCGCATCCAGTGTCGGTGACGTCGTTTACAGCTTTTTTCGGCCCTCTTTCCCCCTCTGATCCGCTAAAAAACGGCGAAAACATTGCGTCACCGCCCTGCGGCGTTAGTGGGCATGAGTGCGTCGGTGTGAGACGTCGAACGACATGACAAAAGCCTGATGATGCGGCCATCTCGGCGGATTGCAGCTTGAGCGTAGCAGCTCCGCCACTGGGCGCTTTTGCGTCTGGAGTCGGCACATCCAGGAGTTCGGCAGTAATGGCTATCAGTGTTTTCGACTTGTTCAAAATCGGCATCGGTCCTTCCAGTTCGCACACCGTGGGGCCTATGCGGGCCGCCGCGCTGTTTGTCGAGTCGCTACGGGACAAGCGTCTACTTGAGCAGGTGCGACGGGTCGAAGTTCAACTATATGGTTCGTTGTCGGCCACCGGCATCGGTCACGGCAGCGACAACGCGGTGATCATGGGCCTGATGGGCGAGTGGCCGGACGCGATCGATCCGTCGCAAATCGGCATTCGCATCGAAACCCTGCGCGAAACCCACACGTTGCTGCTCGACGGTCGCTTGTCGGTGCCGTTCATTTGGGCCCGGGACATGCGCCTGATCGACGAGAATCTGCCGTTCCACCCCAATGCCATGACCCTGATCGTCGAAGGCGATCACGGTGAGCTGCATCGCGACACCTACTATTCCGTCGGCGGTGGTTTTGTCGTGGATGAGGCTCAGGCGTCCAGCGGCGTAGTCGATCTGGATAGCACTGTGTTGCCGTACGATTTCTCCAGCGCCGTTGAACTGCTGAGTTTGTGCCAGACGCACAACCTGCGCGTGGCTGAATTAATGATGGCCAACGAGAAAGTCTGGCGCAGCGAAGAGGAAATCCGCGCCGGTCTGATGAAGTTGTGGCGTGCCATGCAGGATTGCGTCGACCAGGGCCTCAAGCACGAAGGCATTCTGCCCGGGGGGCTGAATGTGCGCCGCCGCGCCGCGAAGTTGCACCGTAGCCTGCAGGAATTGGGCAAGCCCAACGTGATCGGCTCGACCTTGAGCGCCATGGAGTGGGTCAACCTGTTTGCCCTGGCGGTCAACGAAGAGAATGCCGCGGGTGGACGCATGGTCACGGCGCCGACCAACGGCGCGGCGGGGATCATTCCGGCGGTGTTGCACTACTTTATGAAGTTCAGCGAGGCGGTGACGGACGCCAACGTGGTCGACTATTTCCTCAGTGCTGCGGCGGTGGGCATTCTGTGCAAGAAGAACGCCTCGATCTCCGGCGCCGAAGTCGGTTGCCAGGGCGAAGTAGGTTCGGCCTGCGCGATGGCGGCAGCGGGGCTGGCGGAGATCCTCGGTGCCACGCCGGAGCAGCTGTGCAATGCGGCGGAAATCGGCCTGGAACATAACCTCGGCCTGACATGCGACCCGGTGGGCGGCCTGGTGCAAGTGCCGTGCATCGAGCGCAATGCGATTGCCGCGGTAAAAGCGATCAACGCGGCGCAGATGGCGCTGCGTGGGGATGGTCAGCACTTTATCTCGCTGGACCGGGTGATCCGCACCATGCGTGATACCGGCGCGGATATGCATGACAAATATAAAGAGACATCGCGGGGTGGGTTGGCGGTGAGCGCGGTGGAGTGCTGAGTCAGTAATACCGAGTCGACTTCTTCGCGAGCAGGCTCGTTCCCGGTTTGGAATGCATGCATCCCCTGTGGGAACGAGCCTGCTCGCGAAGGGGCCAGGCCAGTCAAAACTGCGCGCTAAATGAACACCCGATTCAAAACACGCCACCTTTTGGCGCGTCGCTTACAGATAAGCCCCTTTGTGAATCACAGGGATCCAAACCGGCCTTGACCACTCGTCACCCGTGCTTGCGGTGACACTCTGTCCCGGCACCTCGCAGCCCTGTTCCCACAAGTGATACCGATTTGCTCACGCCCCGCAGGGCAGGGCGTCTATCGCCGATAATGGCACTTATATCCACCCGTCGTCGCGCGGCTTATATAGACATGTCGCGACGTCGTTTTCAGGAGTTATTGAACGCGCATTCAATTTTAGGCATGGCATTTGCTCTGTCATTACAAAGCCCGTCTCCCACGCGAGAACGATGGCAATAACAAGAGCCTCCGCCTGAGGCCAT
Source organism: Pseudomonas sp. 3296 (assembly GCF_031456615.1). Taxonomy (NCBI): domain Bacteria; kingdom Pseudomonadati; phylum Pseudomonadota; class Gammaproteobacteria; order Pseudomonadales; family Pseudomonadaceae; genus Pseudomonas; species Pseudomonas sp. 3296. The sequence continues at coordinate 151,821 of NZ_JAVDUY010000002.1, read as the reverse complement.
CACCCGCTTTGTGTGAGGAGATACCGCGATGACGACGTCCAACTCCGGGGCTCAACCCCAGAACCGTGCGCCTCAATCCATCGGCTTTCTGCTGTTGGACAATTTCACGCTTATTTCTCTGGCCTCCGCAGTGGAACCCCTGCGCATGGCCAACCAATTGTCCGGCCGCGAGCTGTATCGCTGGTCCACGCTCACCGTCGATGGCGGCCAGGTCTGGGCCAGTGACGGCCTGCAGATCACCCCCGATTGCTCCATGCACAAAGCCCCGCCACTGGACACCATCATCGTCTGCGGCGGTATCGGCATTCAGCGCACCGTTACCCGTGAACACGTGTCATGGCTGCAGAGCCAGGCGCGTCAGTCCCGTCGCCTCGGCGCGGTCTGCACCGGCAGCTGGGCCCTGGCCTGCGCCGGCCTGCTGGACGGCTTCGATTGCAGCGTGCACTGGGAATGCCTGGCCTCGATGCAGGAAGCGTTCCCGCGTGTGGCCATGAGTACTCGCTTGTTCACCCTCGACCGTAACCGTTTCACCAGCTCCGGCGGCACCGCGCCACTGGACATGATGCTGCACCTGATCAGCCGCGATCACGGTCGTGAACTGTCCGCCGCGATCTCGGAAATGTTTGTCTACGAACGTATCCGCAACGAGCAGGACCATCAGCGTGTGCCGCTCAAGCACATGCTCGGGACCAACCAGCCGAAGTTGCAGGAAATCGTTGCGCTGATGGAGGCCAACCTCGAAGAGCCGATCGACCTCGACGAACTGGCGGTGTACGTCGCCGTTTCGCGTCGACAGCTTGAGCGGTTGTTCCAGAAATACCTGCACTGCTCGCCGTCGCGCTACTACCTGAAACTGCGCCTGATCCGCGCCCGGCAGTTGCTCAAGCAAACGCCGATGTCGATCATCGAAGTGGCGTCGGTGTGCGGTTTCGTGTCCACGCCGCACTTCTCCAAGTGCTACCGCGAATACTTCGGCATTCCGCCGCGTGACGAGCGCGTAGGTTCCAACACCACGCAACAGGTGGCGATGATGCCGCTGCCGCAAGCACTGGTGCTGTCGCCATTGTCGGGGCCGTTGTCGGCGTTGAGTCAGGCGCGTAACGAGTCGACTTTCGCTAGCGTACGGCTCTAGACCGAGCTGACTTCATCGCGGGCAAGCCCGGCTCCCACAGCATCACGCTGTACCTGTGGGAGCCGGGCTTGCCCGCGATGGGTTCTATCAGGTTCGGGGGCTCTGCTGGTACTCCGCCAATGCTGGCAGCAATTGCTTGTCGATCGCCTGACGCACTGCCGGCAGGATGGTCGCGCTGCTGGTGTACATCTGCTTGACCATAGTCCGCAGTTCCATAGCCCGTTCGTTGTTCAAACCCCGTACCGCGCATTCGCAGGCCTGCTCCGCGGTGGCGCCAGGGGGCACTGCAAAGCCCAACGCCTTGAGCTGGCCCAACAGGTCTTCCTGGTCGATCAAATCAGCGTACATCATGACGCAATCCTTCTTCAGGGAACGGTGTCTTGCCTCGATTCTGGTAGGGGGACGAAGTGGCGGCAAGGGCGATTTGTCGCGATGGCTGCAATACCTATGAACAGGTCGTTTTCGGCTAACTTGCGAATCAAGGGAGTGGGCACACTGGACTCAGCTGGCAACACGAAGGTTTGGTCACCCTCGCGCAACGGCTCCTCAACAGTACCCTCCTCAGCTCCGATCCTGTCACGGCTTGATCGGGGTTTTTTTTTGCCTGTGAATCAGGGCGGGATGGGGTGTTCGGGTTTAAGCCATCGCGAGCAGGCTCACTCCTGCACTCAACCGCATTCCTCTGAAAGAACCCGGTCGACTGAAGGCGTGAGCCTGCTCGCGATGAACGATGACGCGGTCTAGCGTTGCAACACCAGGATCCGCGACAACAACTCATCACGGTCGACATAGCACCCCTGAAAATGCCGGGCGCCACTGGCGGGATCAAACGCATTGCGCGCATGCAGCGTGCGGCGGTTATCAAAGCACCACAGCTCACCCGGATTCAGCCGCGTCATCAGCCGGAACCGCGCTTCCCGGGTCATCGCAATGAACCGCCGGTAAGCGTGATACAGCTTGGGCATCTGCTCCACTGACGCATCAAACGGCCCACGCAGAAAATTCGCCATGCGGATTTCCGACACCTGCCCGCGGGCATCCAGCGCGATGATCGGCGCCAGGCAGCGGTAGTCGCTGTGACGGTCCTTGTTGCGAAATTCCACGGGGATATCACAGAGACTTTTGAACGCCTCGGGGTCCTCCTTACGCAAGGCTTCGGCGATGGCAAAACCGTCGACGAAAATACTCTCGCCCCCATCGGCGTCATTGACCAGGCAATGCAGGAATTGCAGCCCCGGTTGCAGCTCCCGGGTCGGCAAATCGCTGTGCAACGGCAGGTTGAAAGCGGTGTAGGCATTGCTGTCGGCATCGGCCTTGGATTGCACATTGAACAGCACGCCGAAATTGCTCTCGCGGATGAAGGAAATCCGTTGGGCGATCAGCTTCAGCGAGCCCGGTTCAGTGGGTACGCCGCGCACTTGAGTCAGGCCGATATCGCGCACTGCCAGCAGCCATTGCAGCAGGGCGTCGTTGTTATTCATCAGCGCGTGGTAATCGAACACCGGCAACTGCAAATCCTGTTGCCACAGCCTGGCCTTGGGTTTACGCGCCTCGCGTTCAGCGCGGGATTCATCGTCGTAGGCATGGGCGCGCAGCCAGCCGGGGTCGAAGCGGCTGAGATGACCGTCCTGCCAATCGACGCAGAGACACCCTTCAGCATCGACGCGAGACTCGGAGGGCAACAGGGTTTCGGCGACATCGACGATCTCCAGCACTTGCTCGCGGGTCACGGTATAGACGCATTGCGGGCACGGGCAGTTGTCGCGCAGCCACTGATGATGAAAGGGACTGATGCGACCGTCCGCCCAGTTCACTTGAATTCGGTCCGCCAGGGTGTGCACGGCGGTCAACGCGCTGATCAACGGGTAGGTACGGAAGTCGGCAAAAGCGGCGGCGGTGTTCAATGGCGATCTCCTTGTTATTTTTTTGGGGGTAAAGCGATCACTCGACCAATGTACTCGGGGGTGGGCAAGTCAGTCTGCTCGGCGACGATGGCTTGCAGCCTGCTCAGCGACAGTTCACTGAAGGGCGCGGATCGCGGCCCGGCGAGGTCGACGTGCAGCAACATTTGCTCGTTGCCGGCCAGCTCCTTGTCGTCACCGACCCGATGCAGGCTGTGGTAGAGGTGCAGGCGTTTGCTGTCGTGACCGATGATTTGCGTGTGCACTTCAACGTCGGCGTCGAGCTTCACTTCGTGCAGGTAATTGAGGTGCAGTTCGAGGGTGAACAGCGAGTGGCCGCTGGCTTCGCGGTTGTTGCTATCGAGCCCTAAACGATCCATCAGCGCGTCGGTGGCGTAGCTGAAGATCAGCAGGTAGAAAGCGTCGCGCAGGTGGCCGTTGTAGTCGACCCAGTCGGGGATGATGCGTGTTTGGTAGGTGGTGAGGGTGGGCATGATGAATGATCCAGAATGTGTGGTGATCGGGCTGCTGCTATCGCGAGCAAGCTCGCTCCCACAAGGACTGCGCAAAACCTGTGGGAGCGAGCTTGCTCGCGATGGGGCCAGCCCTGCCAGTTCATTACTCGCTGAAGGCCATCCCATGCTTCTCTTTGGTGGTCTTCACCGCCTCCAGCACCGCCAGCAGGCAATCATCACGATAGCGCTCCAGCGCCGAAATGCTGTGCGTGCCCAACTGATCAGTGGTGCCATCCACCACATCATCGATCAATTTGTCGGTCAGCTCCGGCGCTGGCAAATAAGTCCACGGCAACTGCAGCGCCGGACCGAATTGCGCCATGAAGTGGCGCATCCCGGCATCACCGCCGGCCAGCGTGTAGGTCAGGAACGTGCCCATGAACGACCAGCGCAAACCCGCGCCAAACCGAATAGCGTCGTCGATTTCACCGGTGGTTGCCACGCCGTCGTTCACCAGGTGCAGCGCTTCACGCCAGAGCGCTTCGAGCAAGCGGTCGGCGATAAATCCCGGGACTTCCTTGCGCACGTGGAGCGGACGCATGCCCAAGGATTCGTACACTTTTATCGCTGCTTGAATGGCTTGCGGCGCGGTGTTTTTGCCACCGACCACTTCCACCAGCGGTAGCAGGTAAACCGGGTTGAACGGGTGGCCGACGACGCAGCGTTCCGGGTGCGTTGCACTCTCGTAGAACTCGCTCGGCAACAGGCCCGAAGTACTGGAGCCGATCAAGGCATTGGGCTTGGCTGCAGCGCTGATTTTGCTATGCAATTCCAGTTTCAGATCGAGGCGTTCGGGGGCGCTTTCCTGGATGAAATCGGCGTCGCGTACGCATTCTTCAATCGTCGCGACAAAGCGCAGGCGATCCTGAGACGCACCAGGCGCCAGGCCTTGTTTCTCCAGTGCGCCCCACGCGTTGGCGACGCGTTTTCGCAGGGCGGCTTCGGCACCGGGCGCCGGGTCCCAGGCGATCACGTCAAGGCCATGGGCGAGGGCGCGGGACACCCAGCCGCTGCCGATGACACCGCTGCCCAGGGCTGCGAAGGTTTTGATTTCGGTGATGAAAGTCATGGCGACGTCCTGAATTTTGCTCAAAAAACTGTGGGAGCGAGCCTGCTCGCTCCCACAGGGGGAAAGGGTCGGTTCAACCGCGCTTGGTCAGGCCCATTTTTGCCCGGCCTTCAGCCGGTGTCAGAACCCGGGCGCCGAGGCGGCTGAGGATTTCGCCGGCGCGTTCGACCAGTTGGCCGTTGGTCGCCAGTACACCCTTGTCCAGCCAGATGTTGTCTTCCAGACCGACCCGCACGTTGCCGCCCAGCAGCACCGCTTGCGCTGCCATCGGCATCTGCATGCGACCGATACCAAAGCCTGCCCACACGGCATTGGCCGGCAGGTTGTCGACCATGGCTTTCATGGTGGTGGTGTCGGCCGGTGCGCCCCACGGGATGCCCAGGCACAGCTGGAACAACGGGTCGTCGAGCAGGCCTTCCTTGATCAACTGCTTGGCGAACCACAGGTGACCGGTGTCGAAGATTTCCAGCTCGGCTTTCACGCCCAGCTCTTGAATGCGTTTGGCGCCAGCGCGCAGCTGGGCAGGGGTGGACACATAAATGGTGTCGCCATCGCCGAAGTTCAGGGTGCCGCAATCGAGGGTGCAGATTTCCGGCAGCAATTCTTCGACGTGAGCCAGGCGGGTCAGCGGGCCAACCAGGTCGGTGTTCGGGCCGAACTCCATCGGATTCTCGCCGGCGCCGATTTCCAGGTCGCCGCCCATGCCGGCGGTGAGGTTGACGATGATGTCGACGTCGGCCTCGCGGATGCGCTCCATCACTTCACGGTACAACGCCACGTCGCGGCTGAATTTTCCGGTTTCGGGGTTACGCACGTGGCAGTGGACCACGGTGGCGCCAGCCTTGGCGGCTTCTACGGCGGCGGCGGCGATTTGTTTCGGGGTGACCGGCACGTGTGGGCTCTTGCTGGTCGTGTCGCCAGCACCGGTGAGTGCGCAGGTGATGATGACGTCGTGGTTCATGGGGCGGTTCCTTACAGGCGAGTGTTGTTCAGAAGAAAGGCCAGGCGTAGTGGCCCCGTTCGCAGCCCGGTCGGGCTGCGAGTCGGTGGTTCGGTTCAAGTTTATTTGCTGGTCAGTTGCAGGTTTTCAGCCGCCGGTTTGCCATCGAAAGTGGTCACACCTTCGAGCCAGCGCTGCTTGTCTTGCGGGTGATCTTTCAACCATTGCTTGGCGGATTCGAAGGCGTCCTTGTGATCCAGCAGCGGCTGCATCATCCGGCTCTCATCTTCGGCGGTGTAGGTCAGGTTGCTCAGCAAACGGCCGATGTTCGGGCACTGTTCGGCGTATTTCGGCGCGGTGACGGTCCAGACCGTGGCCATGCCTTCATTCGGGCCAAGGGCGTCGTCGCTGCCGGTGAGGTAGGTCATCTTCACGTTGACGTTCATCGGGTGCGGGGCCCAGCCGAAGAACACCACGGCCTCGTTGCGGCGCACGGCGCGATCCACGGCGGCCAGCATGCCGGCTTCGCTGGATTCGACCAGTTGGAATTTGCCAAGGCCGAACTGGTTCTTGGCGATCATTGCCTTGATCTGGGTGTTGGCGCCCGAGCCAGGCTCGATGCCGTAGATCTTGCCGCCCAGTTCTTTCTCGAACTTGGCAATGTCGGCGAAGGTTTTCAGGCCCTTGTCGGCAAGGTACGTCGGTACGGCGAGGGTCGCGCGAGCGTCTTTCAGGCTCGGGGCTTGCAGCACTTTGACCTGGTTGCCGTCGACGAACGGGGTGATGGTCTGGGTCATCAGCGGGTTCCAGTAACCGAGGAACAAGTCCAGGCGCTGGTCGCGGATCCCGGCGAAGATGATTTGCTGGGAGGCGCTGGTTTGTTTGGTGTTGTAGCCGAGGCCATCGAGCAGGACCTGGGTCATGGCGCTGGTGGCGATTACATCGGTCCAGTTCACGACGCCCATGCGTACGTTCTGGCACGATGCGGGTTCGGCGGCCATGACGCTGGCGCTCAGCAAAGCGGTACCACTGAGTGCAAGAACACAGCTGCTGATCAGTCGTTTCATCTCAGGTTCCTCGGCAGTTCGTTTATTGTGAGTTCCGGTGTCTGATGCGCCGGTGATGCCAAGTTACGCAGCTAAGGCCCCATGAAAGCGCACCACGGCGACCAGCTCTTGCACTGCAGCGACCTGTCCTCTTGAATGCCGCTTGCAAGTGGCGTATCAACGTCAAACGCTACCCGCCCTGACATTACCCGCCTATCGAGTGCGCTCCATGTCCCAGGATTTCTACTTCTTGTTGATGCCGGGTTTCTCGGCGATTGGATTTATCTCGGCCATCGAGCCGCTGCGGGTCGCCAATCGCTTTCGCGGCGAGCTGTATCGCTGGCATGTATTGAGCGCCGACGGCGGGGCGGTGCTGGCCAGCAACGGCATGTCGGTCAACGCCGACGCGGCGCTGGAGCCGTTGAAGAAGGGCGCCACCCTGTTAGTGGTCGCCGGTTTCGAACCACTGAAATTCGCCACCCCGGCACTGGAGCACTGGTTGCGTCGGCTGGACAACGAAGGCGTGACCCTCGGCGCCATCGACACAGGCAGTTTCATCCTCGCCGAGGCCGGTCTGCTCGACGGCCATCGCTTGACGCTGCACTGGGAAGCCATCGATGCGTTCAAGGAATCGTATCCGCAGCTCAGCGTCACCCAGGAGCTGTTCGAAATCGACCGCCGCCGCATCACCTCGGCCGGTGGCACCGCCTCCATCGACCTGATGCTCGACCTCATCGCCCAGGCCCATGGCCCGGAACTGGCGATCCAGGTCAGCGAGCAATTCGTACTCGGCCGCATTCGCCCACGCAAAGACCACCAACGCATGGAGGTCGCCACGCGGTATGGCATCAGCAACAAGAAGCTGGTTCACGTGATTGGGGAGATGGAGCAGCACAGCGAACCGCCGCTGACCACGCTGGAACTGGCGGAATCGATCAAGGTGACGCGGCGGCAACTGGAGCGATTGTTTCGTCTGCACCTGAACGACACACCGAGCAATTTTTACCTGCGATTGAGGCTGGAAAAGGCTCGGCAGTTGCTGCGTCAGACCGATATGAGCGTGCTGGAAGTGAGTATCGCGTGCGGGTTCGAATCGCCGTCGTATTTCACCCGCAGTTATCGGGCGAAGTTTGCGCGTTGCCCCCGCGAGGACCGACGCACCGCCAAGGCATGAACAGCAGAGAAACCTGTGGGAGCCGGCGGGAGTTGGTTACTTCTTCATCAATGCCGAGCAGGCTGCCTTGTAAGCCTCATGCTGATACTTGTTCAGCGTCGCCGGCAATTCGACATTGTGCTTCTTGCTCTGCGCATTAATCGTCTGCGGCGACAGCAGCGTCACCTCGCAATTCTCCAGCAGCTGAAACACCCCCTCGATCTTGAACGTAGTCGGCCCACCCGCAAACTCACCTTTCTTGCTGCGCTTCTTGATCGCAATCCGATCAATTGAGTTCTCGCGCACAAACGACGCCACCTGAGCAGCAAAGACTTTGACATTCGCCGCCTCATCGTCATCGTCGAGGGCGATTTTCTTTGTATTGAGGGCGATATGGCTCAGGGTCGAACCGTCGAGGGAGGCCACGGCGATGATCGCTTCGCTGCCTTTGATTTCAATGCCACAGATTTTCATTTGAATCCTTTTCCCTGATGGTTGCGTGCAGCTTACAGCTCAAGTCGATTCCAAAAGCCGATTTATTGCTGCCCGATCGACTCCAAAAACTCCGACCGCTCATCACTCATTCGCGCCACGCAATCATTCTGCGCAATGGTGAACGCCTTGCTACCGCTCGTCGCCGGAAACGCTTCAACTGCGCAATCCGCGTCCCGGGTCTTCAGCCATTGCTGTTGGGCGGCTTTGAGTTTGGCGGTGATGTCGGCCAGTTGGGCCGGGTTCTTGCCGTAGGCCGTTTGCATGCGTTCGGCCAGGCCTTGGTAGTTTTCTTTGAGCAAATCTTCGGCGGTGGTTCGGCTGAAGGCCGAGCATTCGAGGGTCTGGACGTCGTTTTCGACTTTGTCGCAGGGGTTGTCGTCGGACTCTTCTGCCGCGTGTACGCCGGTCGCTATCAGTGCCAGAGCCAGGAAGATCGATTTCATTGCGTCGCCGCCTCAATCCAATAGTGCATTCAGTAATGCCGCGAATTCTGGCCCATGCGCAGGCCCTTGAACAGGTGGGCAATCGTGCCCCGCGGCGACCCTTTGTCGCGGATTGACGCTTTCGGCAAACCCCCTGTCGTTTTTGCACCCGGCTGCCCCGTCCCTCAGGCATATGCTGGCCCCAAAGCGCCGGCACACGATTCGGCGCATGAATCGCTAATAGGGGACAGCCTGATGAGCCCAGCCGAATTGCACGCCGACAGCATCGTTATCGACGGGCTGATTATTGCCAAGTGGAACCGCGAGCTGTTTGAAGACATGCGCAAGGGCGGTCTGACTGCTGCCAACTGCACCGTGTCGGTGTGGGAGGGCTTCCAGGCCACCGTCAACAACATCGCCGCCAGCCAGAAGCTGATCCGCGAGAACAGCGACCTGGTGATTCCGGTGCGCACCACCGCCGATATTCGCAAGGCCAAGGAGCAGGGCAAGACCGGCATCCTGTTCGGCTTCCAGAATGCTCACGCGTTTGAAGACCAGATCGGCTATGTCGAGGTGTTCAAGCAGCTGGGCGTCGGCATTGTGCAGATGTGCTACAACACCCAGAACCTGGTCGGCACCGGCTGCTACGAGCGCGATGGCGGCCTGTCGGGCTTCGGTCGCGAGATCGTTGCCGAGATGAACCGCGTTGGCGTCATGTGCGACCTGTCCCACGTCGGTTCGAAAACCTCCGAAGAAGTCATCCTCGAATCCAAGAAGCCGGTGTGCTACTCCCATTGCCTGCCGTCGGGTCTGAAGATTCACCCGCGCAACAAATCCGATGAAGAACTGAAGTTCATCGCCGACCACGGCGGTTTCGTCGGTGTGACCATGTTTGCGCCATTCCTGGCCAAAGGCATCGATTCGACCATCGACGATTACGCCGAAGCCATCGAATACACCATGAACATCGTCGGCGAAGACGCCATCGGCATCGGCACCGACTTTACCCAGGGCCATGGCCAGGACTTCTTCGAATACCTGACCCATGACAAGGGCTACGCCCGCCGCCTGACCAGTTTCGGCAAGATCATCAACCCGCTGGGCATCCGCACCGTCGGCGAGTTCCCGAACCTGACCGAAACCCTGCTCAAGCGCGGCCATTCCGAGCGCGTGGTGCGCAAGATCATGGGCGAGAACTGGGTCAACGTCTTGAAGGACGTCTGGGGCGAGTAAGCCGCCGCACCTCTGAATCCTTTCCCCCGGCCGTCCGTGTCGGGGGCAACACCAAAATTTTTCTGGAGTTAAGTTTCCATGGCCAAGATCGCCCCGCAATTGCCAATCGAAGTCGACAGCGAAACCGGTGTCTGGACCTCCGACGCCCTGCCAATGCTGTACGTGCCGCGTCACTTCTTCGTCAATAACCACATGGGCATCGAGGAAGTGCTGGGCGCCGAAGCCTACGCCGAAATCCTCTACAAGGCCGGCTACAAGTCCGCCTGGCATTGGTGTGAAAAAGAAGCTGAATGCCACGGCCTGGAAGGCGTCGCGGTGTTCGAGCACTACATGAAGCGCCTGTCGCAACGCGGTTGGGGCCTGTTCAAGATCCAGGACATCGACCTCGACAAAGGCACCGCCAGCGTCAAGCTTGAACACTCGGCGTTTGTCTACGTGTACGGCAAGGTCGGACGCAAGGTCGACTACATGTTCACCGGCTGGTTTGCCGGTGCCATGGACCAGATTCTTGAGGCCCGCGGCATCAAGATCCGCACGGTTGCCGAGCAAGTCTACGGTGGCTCCGAAGAAGGCCACGACGACGGCCTGTTCACCGTCAAGCCGTTGTAAGTCGAGGAACCCGCCATGGCTTTCGAAGCAATGTTCCAGCCGATCCAGATCGGCAAACTGACCATCCGTAACCGCGTGCTCAGCACCGCGCACGCCGAGGTCTATGCCACCGACGGCGGCATGACCACCGACCGGTACGTCAAGTATTACGAAGAGAAAGCCAAGGGCGGGATCGGCCTGGCGATTTGCGGGGGTTCCTCCAGCGTGGCCATCGACAGCCCGCAAGGCTGGTGGAAGTCGGTCAACCTGGCCGACGACCGGATCATTCCGCACTTCCAGAACCTGGCCGATGCCATGCACAAGCATGGCGCCAAGATCATGATCCAGATTACCCACATGGGCCGTCGTTCCCGTTGGGACGGCGAGCATTGGCCAACCCTGCTGTCGCCATCGGGCATCCGTGAGCCGGTGCACCGCGCGACCTGCAAAACCATCGAGCCGGAAGAAATCTGGCGGGTGATCGGCAACTACGCCAGCGCCGCGGCGCGGGCCAAGGCCGGTGGCCTGGATGGCGTCGAACTGTCCGCCGTGCACCAGCACATGATCGACCAGTTCTGGAGCCCACGCGTCAACAAACGTACCGACGAATGGGGCGGCAGCTTCGAGAACCGCATGCGTTTCGGCCTGGAAGTCCTTAAAGCGGTACGCAAGGAAGTCGGTCCGGACTTCTGCGTCGGCATCCGTCTGTGCGGTGATGAGTTCCACCCGGACGGCTTGTCCCACGAGGACATGAAGCAGATCGCCAAGTACTACGACGACACCGGCATGATCGACTTCATCGGCGTGGTGGGTTCGGGTTGCGACACCCACAACACCCTGGCCAACGTTATCCCCAACATGAGTTATCCACCGGAGCCGTTCCTGCATTTGGCCGCCGGTATCAAGGAAGTGGTCAAGGCCCCGGTGCTGCACGCGCAGAACATCAAGGACCCGAACCAGGCGACCCGTATTCTGGAAGGCGGCTATGTCGACATGGTCGGCATGACCCGCGCTCACATCGCCGACCCGCACCTGATCGCCAAGATCAAAATGGGCCAGGTCGACCAGATCAAGCAATGCGTCGGCGCCAACTACTGCATCGACCGTCAGTACCAGGGCCTGGACGTGCTGTGCATCCAGAACGCCGCGACCTCCCGTGAATACATGGGCGTGCCGCACATCATCGAGAAATCGACCGGTGTGAAGCGCAAAGTCGTGGTGGTCGGTGCCGGTCCTGCCGGGATGGAAGCGGCGCGTGTGTCGGCCGAACGTGGCCACGACGTGACCCTGTTCGAGAAGAAGGAATTCATCGGCGGCCAGATCACCACTGCATCGAAAGCCCCACAACGGGACCAGATCGCCGGTATCACCCGCTGGTTCCAGCTTGAGCTAGCGAGGTTGAAAGTCGACCTGCGCCTGGGCGTAGCCGCCGATGCGGCAACCATTCTCGACCTGCGTCCGGACGTGGTGGTGCTCGCTGTCGGCGGCCATCCATTCCTGGAGCAGAACGAACACTGGGGCGCGGCTGAAGGCCTGGTGGTCAGCAGCTGGGACATCCTCGACGGCAAGGTGGCGCCGGGCAAGAACGTGCTGGTCTACGACACCATTTGCGAGTTCACCGGCATGTCGACCGCCGATTTCCTTGCCGACAAGGGCAGCCAGGTCGAGATCGTCACTGACGACATCAAGCCGGGCGTGGCGATTGGCGGCACCTCGTTCCCGACGTACTACCGCAGCATGTACCCGAAAGAAGTGATCATGACCGGGGACATGATGCTGGAGAAGGTCTACCGCGAAGGCGACAAGCTGGTGGCGGTACTGGAAAACGAATACACCGGTGCCAAAGAGGAGCGGGTGGTGGACCAGGTCGTCGTCGAAAACGGCGTGCGTCCGGACGAAGAAATCTACTACGCGCTGAAGGAAGGCTCGCGCAACAAAGGCCAGATGGACATCGAAGCCCTGTTCGCGATCAAGCCGCAACCTTCGTTGAGCGAGGCGGGCGACGGCTACTTGCTGTTCCGCATCGGCGACTGCGTGGCGCAACGTAATACGCACGCGGCGATCTACGACGCCCTGCGGTTGTGCAAGGATTTCTAAGCCGGTGAGCTGATCGTTCCCACGCTCTGCGTGGGAATGCAGCCCGTGACGCTCCGCGTCACATTCAAAAGCGGACGCAGAGCGTTCGGTGAGGCATTCCCACGCAGAGCGTGGGAACGATCAATGAGTCCCGTGGGAGCTCCACATGTTGAACACCCTTCTTCCAATCCTGTTGTTCGCTGCCTTGGGCCTGGCTGTCCTGGGCGCGTTGCGGCGGGTGGCAATGTGGCGTCAGGGCCGGGCTTCGAACGTCGACCTGATCGGCGGCCTGTTCGCCATGCCCAAGCGCTACATGGTCGACTTGCACCATGTCGTCGCGCGGGACAAATACATCGCCAACACTCACGTCGCCACAGCCGGTGGTGCGGTGGCATCCATCGTGCTGGCGCTTCTGGTGCACGGCTTTGGCCTGCACAACCGCATTCTCGGTTATGCCCTGTTGTTGATGACGGCCGTAATGTTCGTCGGTGCGATCTTCGTCTACCTGCGTCGACGCAACCCGCCGGCCCGTCTGTCCAAAGGCCCGTGGATGCGCCTGCCGAAAAGCCTGCTGGCGTTCTCGGCTTCGTTTTTCCTGCTGACCCTGCCGGTCGCCGGCATCCTTCCGGAAAACTTCGGCGGTTGGCTGGTAGCGGCAATCCTTGGTGTCGGTGTGCTGTGGGGCGTTAGCGAACTGTTCTTCGGCATGACTTGGGGCGGGCCGATGAAGCACGCCTTCGCCGGTGCGCTGCACCTGGCCTGGCACCGTCGCGCCGAGCGTTTTGGCGGCGGCCGTTCCACCGGTTTGAAGCCGTTGGACCTCAACGACCCGACCGCGCCACTGGGCGTGGAAAAACCCAAGGATTTCACCTGGAACCAACTGCTCGGCTTTGACGCCTGCGTGCAGTGCGGTAAGTGCGAAGCCGCGTGCCCGGCGTTCGCCGCCGGCCAGCCGCTGAACCCGAAAAAACTGATTCAGGACATGGTCGTCGGCCTCGCCGGTGGCACCGATGCGAAATTCGCCGGCAGCCCGTATCCAGGCAAAGCCATTGGTGAACACGCGGGTAATCCGCATCAGCCGATCGTCAACGGTTTGGTGGACGCTGAAACCCTGTGGTCCTGCACCACTTGCCGTGCCTGCGTCGAGGAATGCCCGATGATGATCGAGCACGTCGATGCCATCGTCGACATGCGCCGCCATCTGACCCTGGAAAAAGGCGCGACGCCGAACAAGGGCGCCGAAGTCCTGGAAAACCTGATCGCCACCGACAATCCGGGCGGCTTTGCGCCGGGCGGGCGGATGAACTGGGCGGCTGACCTGAACCTCACGCTGATGAGCGAGAAGACATCCGTCGACGTGTTGTTCTGGGTCGGCGACGGCGCCTTCGACATGCGCAACCAGCGTACCCTGCGCGCCTTCGTCAAAGTGCTGAAAGCGGCCGAGGTCGACTTCGCGGTGCTCGGCCTGGAAGAGCGCGACAGCGGTGACGTGGCCCGACGTCTGGGCGACGAAGCAACGTTCCAGCTGTTGGCCAAACGCAACATTCAGACCCTGGCCAAGTACAACTTCAACCGCATCGTCACCTGCGACCCGCACAGCTTCCACGTGCTGAAAAACGAATACGGCGCCTTCGACGGTAACTACCTCGTGCAGCACCACAGCACTTACATGGCCGAAATCATCGGTGCTGGCGCCCTGAACCTTGGTCAGCACAAAGGCAGCAGCGTGACCTATCACGACCCGTGCTACCTCGGCCGCTACAACGGCGAATACGAGGCACCGCGTGAAGTGCTGCGTGCCCTCGGCATCGAAGTGAAAGAAATGCAACGCTCCGGTTTCCGCTCGCGCTGCTGCGGCGGCGGTGGCGGCGCGCCGATCACCGACATTCCGGGCAAGCAACGGATCCCCGACATGCGCATGGAAGACATCCGCGAAACCGGCGCCGAGCTGGTGGCCGTGGGTTGCCCACAATGCACCGCGATGCTCGAAGGCGTGGTCGAACCGCGTCCGCTGATCAAGGACATCGCCGAACTGGTGGCCGACGCGTTGCTCGAAGATGCCGCACCAAGCAAACCGGCTGCACCGGCCCAACGTGAACCTGCGGAGGCCCACTGATGAGCGACATTATCCGCCGCGACCCCCGCGCCGAATGGATTGCCCGTAACCGCTTGCACCCGCTGCACGCGGCCATGCAACCGGCGCAACACAGCTGGATGGGACCCAACGGCGTCATCCGCAAGAATCTGCACGGCATCGGTTTTATCGGTCCCAACGGTATCAAGCGCATTGACCGCAGTGGCGCTCAGCAGGGCGGCGCGACCAAGCGCACGGCTGCTGTTGAAGTGCAATTGCCGCTGCATCAAGTGCCGGTACCGGCGTTCTACATCAGCGTGGTGCCGGACATGGTCGGCGGCCGCCTGAGCAGCCACGATCGCGATTTGCTCGGGCTGGCTCATCAGTTGGCCGGCACGGACGGCGCGGTGTTGGCCGTGGTCTTCGGCGAACACAAGGAAAACGCCTTTGCGACGGCGGGCGTTGATCGCTTGCTGGTGCTGGAAGGCGAAGAATTCAGCGGTTATGCACCGGAACAACGGGTCCAGGGCCTGCGGGCTGTGGATAACCAGTTCGCCCCGCGTCACTGGCTGCTGCCGGACAGCCGCAGCGGCGGTGGTGAATTGGGTCGACGCTTTGCCGCCGCACTGGGCGAACGCCCGGCTACGCGAGTCTGGCAGGTCAAGGATCAGGAATGCATCGGCCGCGCCGGTGCCGGTTTGCAAGACCTTGCGCGCCCGGTCGCACGCTTGATTCTGGCTGCCGTCGAATGCGCCGAACCTGTGAGCGAAACCCGTCACGAAGCCTTGCCGGTGGAGTTATCCACAGCCGTGGCGCGCAGCTTGTCGCGCATCGAGGATTTGGGCGCGGTGGCGGTGGACCCGGCGGCGATTCCGATGGCCGAAGCCGAGTTCATCTTCTCCGGCGGCAACGGGGTCAAGGACTGGGGACTTTTCCACAGGACCGCCGAGGCGCTGGGTGCTACCGAAGGCGCGTCCCGAGTGGCGGTGGACGATGGCTTCATGGCGCGTGACCGGCAGGTCGGTGCGTCCGGCACCTGGGTCACCGCGCGGGTTTACGTGGCAGTGGGGATTTCCGGGGCGATCCAGCACCTGCAAGGCATCGGTGCCTGCGACAAGGTGGTGGCGATCAACCTCGACCCTGGCTGCGACATGATCAAACGGGCCGACCTGTCGGTGATCGGCGAGAGCGCCGAGATTCTTCAAGCCTTGATCGACGCGGTAGCGGCTTACCGCAACGACGCCAAGCGCGATGCGGCTTAAGGGAAGGAAAGGGTTATGAGCACGAAAATCATCAGCCTGGTGTCCATCGGCGCCCACCCGACCTCCGGCCGGCCACGTCGCGCGGAGCAAGATGCGCGGGCAGTGGAACTGGGCCTGCAACTGGCTGGGGATAACCTGCAAGTGCTGCATGCCGGCGACGTCGCGGAACCGGCGTTGCGCGCTTATCTGGGCATGGGCCTGGAACAGTTGCATGTGCTGGAACAACCGTCAGGCGCGGATGCATTGCCGGCATTGACCGCTTATCTGCGTGATGCGGGGGCGCAAGTTGTGTTGACCGGCAGTCAGGCAGAAACCGGCGAAGGCTCGGGCATGTTGCCGTTCCTGCTGGCGGAAAGCCTCGGCTGGCCGCTGGTGGTCGGGTTGGCGCAGGTAGAATCCATCGACGGCCATTCGGCGCTGGTGCTTCAAGCTTTGCCGCGGGGTCAGCGTCGTCGCTTGAAAGTACGCCTGCCGTTTCTCGCGACCGTGGATAACGCTGCGCCTAAGCCACGGCAAAGCGCCTACGGCCCGGCTCGACGGGGTGTGTTGCAAGCCGATGAAGTCGAAGTGATCGACGATGAATTGCTGGCGGTCGCCACGTTGCAACCGGCCAAACCCCGACCTAAACGCCTCAAGGTGATCAAGGCCAAGAGCGGCGCAGACCGGATGAAAGCGGCCACGGCCAAGGCCAGTGGTGGCGGCGGGCAAGTACTCAAAGGCGTCACGGCGCAAGCGGGGGCCGAGGCCATTCTGAAGTTGCTGATCGAAGAAGGCGTGGTCCGCTAGCGGTCCGTTGGGGGAAGTAAATGGCTGTAGAATTTCGTTCGGCCCTGCGCGCGGATGCGCGGGAGATTGCTCGCTTGTTCCAGATTTCATCAGAGGGCGCTTCGGATTACATCTGGAGCCAGATAGCAGCACCCGGCCAGGATCTGCTGGACGTCGGCGCCTTGCGCTATGCCCGCGACGACGTGGATTTCTCCTACCAAAATTGCCTGATCGCCGAGGCAAACGGGGAAGTCATCGGCATGATGCACAGCTACGTGATGCGTCATGACCCACTGGCGCCTCCAGTGACGGATCCAGTCCTGGCGCCGTACGCCAAAATGGAAATCCCCGACACCCTCTACATTTCCAGCCTGGCGCTGCATGAGGGCTGGCGGAACCAGGGCCTGGGCAAGCAATTCCTCGCTTACGCTTACGACCGTGCCAACCAGCTAGGGCTCAATGGCTTGAGCCTGATCGACTACGCGGTGAACACCGGCGCCCGGCGGTTTTACGAGCGGCATGGCTTCCGTATCGTCGACACCTGCCAGATCACGCCCCACCCGATGATCCGGGTCACAGGCGAAGCCTATCTGATGTACCGGCCGTAGGGTTGCCTTCCGCCCTACCGCTCGGTGAACTAAAGTTTTGCTGTGCGCTGGTTAAGGGTGCAGCACGGTTCACGGAGCTTTCAGACGTTCAGCGCTGAGTGATAAAACCCGTTTTCAGGCGTGGGTTGAACATGAAGGCGTTACGTTGGCGTGCGGCCTGGTTGCTCTGTGGAGTGATGTGCGTGCCGGCCGGGTTGATGGCGGCTGCCAACACTGAAGCCGATCAGGGTTTTTATCAGTGGCTGGAGTCGGACCAAGGGCAAACAGCCTCCTTGGCCCAACTGCGTCAGCAATGCGACAAGGTCGTGGACGCCACAAACAATCTCAACTGTTCAGTGTCCGTGTTCGCCCGCATGTTTGAGGCCAAAGCCGCCAATCAATTGCCTGATTACTACCTGGCAATCAAGCGCCGCCATGCTCAGGCCATTGCGAGTGACCCCGAACTCAACGTCCTGTTTTCCATGTTTGGCCGGCAATCCATCGCTACCCTGCGCGCGGTCGGCGATTTCTCGGTGTCCAGCACCAAACGCCATGAGGTACTAACGGTTTATCCACGCCCCAGTGAGGGGTACGTCACGGATGAAGTGCTGCCTTACATCGACGTCAAAGCGGCCAATGGCGTCTCCTCACGTTTCATTGTCGACACCGGCGCCCCGCAAACCCGGGTCAACGCCGAAACTGCGAAGCGCATGGGCATCACGCTGTTAACCGACTCCCATTATGGCTACAGCACGTTTTATGGCGAACATGACCTGTCGGCCAGGCTCGGGGTTTTTCATTCGTTGAAGGTCGGCGGGAGCGAGTTCCGCAACGTCCTGGTGTTTGTCAGTGACCGGGATAACTTGTTAGGACTGGATCTGGTCGGCAAGCTGGGGCGTTTGAAGCTCACGAAAAAGACCCTGGAACTCAATGCGCAATCTCCCGCGCGGTGCGATTCGTCTGTTACCTATTCGCGTGCAGACATCAATCAACGACTGACCATTGCTGCACGGCTGGATCGTCGGGCGACGCTGGCGATTCTTGATACAGGTAATGTGGATTACTTGACGTCGGCCTCACCCGGTGACTTGCCTGTTCACGTCGCCGAAAACTCGCGACACCAGACGTTCAAGGGCGAGCTGGATTTGTCTGGCGACGTCCGGGCAATCACCTACAAATACTATCCAGGCTTCACCATTCCTCCGTCTTTGGTGTCCGGGCAGTACGTGCCTTCGATTTTGCTCGGGTGGCGGGCATTCAATGACTATGAATTGAACCTGGACCCGCTTTCGGGACGCTCGTGCCTGAATAAAATCTGATTTACCCACAAAGCCTGTTAGCGCTTCTGTGGATAACGTGTTCGCCCCTCGCTACGGCCTATGCAAATCAAGGCCTGCAAGCCTTCGTACAAAAAACAACCAGCCTAACGTGCGGTTTTTACAGGTTTTTTGCGGTGGATAAGGTTCTTCGCTATTCAATACTTGCCCCCAATCTCTGTTGGCGCTTCTGTGGATAAGATGTTTGCTAACCGCTGCAGCTCATGTAAACCGGGCTATTCAGGCGATTGGTTGAAAAATGATCAAATCATGGGTTTGAACCGTTAAACCTCCCGAAAACCCCGATTTATTGCGGCTTTCAGCGGTTTTCCACAGATCCGCGGAAGTTGCCCCCAAAGTCTGTTGGCGCTTCTGTGGATAAGGTGTTTGCCATCCTCTGCAAGCCACGTAGCACGTGCCCTGCAAGCTTTTGATCAAAAAACAGACAGAAGCTGTTGAAAACCGGGCTTCTGGATAAGTCACGGATTTTCTTCGGTTTATGTGGAGAAAGTTTTGTGTAAAACCACACTTGTCCCCAATAGCTGTGGGTGGAGGTGTGGATAACTTGTTTGTGGAAGGCTGGGAGGTGCGTGGGGCATAGCGCTGAACGGAATAGATCATATTTCGTACAGTTCTGAGAAGGGGGGGAGATCAGGGATGGATGTGTTGTTTGGGAGGGTGCCATCGCCGGCAAGCCGGCGATGCTTTTGAC
This sequence comes from Pseudomonas sp. 3296, assembly GCF_031456615.1. Lineage (NCBI taxonomy): Bacteria > Pseudomonadati > Pseudomonadota > Gammaproteobacteria > Pseudomonadales > Pseudomonadaceae > Pseudomonas > Pseudomonas sp. 3296. The sequence continues at coordinate 132,535 of NZ_JAVDUY010000002.1, read as the reverse complement.
TTAGCCTTGAACAGGTACACCTTTAAGGTAAGGCGCCGGCTCAGCCCCGAGGTTGTTCAGCAAACGTTCGCTGTACCAATCCACAAAATTCACCACGCCAAACTCATAGGTCTTGGAGTAAGGCCCAGGCTGGTACGCCGTGGAGTTGATGCCTCGCTGGTTTTCTTCCGCCAGACGACGGTCCTGGTTATTGGTTTCATCCCACACCTTGCGCATGCGTTCTACGTCGTAGTCCACGCCTTCGACTGCGTCTTTGTGCACGATCCACTTGGTGGTGACCATGGTTTCCTGTGCGCTGATCGGCCACACGGTGAAGACGATGATGTGATCACCCATGCAGTGGTTCCACGAGTGCGGCAGGTGCAGGATGCGCATCGAGCCCAGGTCCGGGTTCTTGATACGGCCCATGAGCTTGGCGCAGCCCTGTTTGCCGTCCATGGTCATCGACACGGTGCCTTTGAGCAGCGGCATGCGCACGATGCGGTTACGCAGGCCGAAGCTGGCGTGGGCGTAAGGGATTTTCTCGGCTTCCCAGGCAGCGGCGGAAGCGGCGACGTGGTCCTTGAAGGCCTGGTCGGCGCGCGGGTCGGTGACGTCGTCCCATTCCAGCAGGGTTTTCAACAGTTCCGGGTGCGACGCGTTGCAGTGGTAGCACTCGCGGTTGTTTTCCAGCACCAGTTTCCAGTTGGCTTTTTCGTACAGGTTGGTCTGGATCGCCACCTTGGTGTTTTCCATGTCGTACGGTTCCATGTAATGGCTCAACGTCGACAGGAAGTCATCAATGGCCGGCGGGTTCTCCGACAGGCTGATGAAGATGTAACCACCGGCGGTCTTCACGTTCACCGGTTTGAGGCCGTACTGCTTCATGTCGAAGTCGGCGCCCATTTCGGTGCCGGCGAACAGCAGGCGGCCGTCCAGCTCATACGTCCACTGGTGGTAATGGCAAACCAGTTTGGCGACCTTGCCTTTTTCACTGGTGCACAGACGCGAACCGCGGTGGCGGCAGACGTTATGGAACGCATGCACCACGCCCTCGGCGCCGCGAATCACGATGATCGGGTTCTTGCCGACTTGCAGGGTCAGGTAGTTGCCCTTGGTCGGGATCTCGCAGGTCATGCCGGCGATCAACCATTCTTTCTGGAAGATTTCCTGCATGTCGATATCAAACAGCCGCTCGTCAGAGTAAAACGGCTGCGGCAGCGAGAAAGTACGCTCGCGCTCTTGCAGCATCTGCGCGGTGGCCTTGCGTGCGGGTTCCAGTGGATCGCCCAGGCTCAGGGTAGTGGTGACGTCCATCATTTAATCCTCAAGGCCATTCTGTGTGGCCGGCGAAAGTGGCTAATCAGGTTTGCTACGCAAGGTGTAAAGGTTGTGTCTTGGTATGGAGCGAGTGTGGGGCCGGCGCTAGCCAGAACCTTATCCATGGGCGACATGGCCCAATCTGTTCCCGACGCGTAACCCCCGGTAGATGCGGGCTGGTCGCGATAAGTATGTGAATGTCGCAGATAGGTAAATGGGTGGTTCGCACGTTACGCAGAATCGCCAACATAAGGCCGACCATCGGCGGTGGAGAACAGCATGTCCAACAGCTTCCTGAATCCGGTAACGACCCAGACCTGGGCCAATGGTCGTCACATCGTCCGTTGCGTCAAAGTCATCCAGGAAACCTGGGATGTGCGCACCTTCTGCTTTATGGCTGACCAGCCGATCCTGTTCTTTTTCAAGCCGGGGCAGTTCGTCACCCTGGAGCTGGAAATCGAAGGCGTGCCGATCATGCGTTCCTACACCATTTCCAGCTCGCCATCGGTGCCTTACAGCTTTTCGGTGACGATCAAGCGCGTGCCCGGCGGCAAGGTTTCGAACTGGCTGCACGACACCTTGCATGAAGGCCAGGAGCTGGCGGTGCACGGGCCGGTCGGGCTGTTCAACGCCATGGACTTCCCCGCGCCGAAAGTGCTGTACCTCAGTGGTGGCGTCGGTATCACACCGGTCATGTCGATGGCGCGCTGGTTCTACGACACCAACGGCAACGTTGACATGGTGTTTATCCACAGCGCCCGTTCGCCCAAAGACATCATTTACCACCGCGAGCTGGAACACATGGCGTCGCGGATCGATAACTTCAGCCTGCACCTGATTTGCGAGAAACATGGTCTGGGCGAGCCGTGGGCCGGTTATCGCGGGTACCTGAACCACAAGATGCTAGAGCTGATGGCGCCGGACTTCATGGAGCGCGAAGTGTTCTGCTGCGGCCCGACGCCCTACATGAATGCGGTGAAGCGCATGCTCGAGACCGTCGGTTTCGACATGTCGCGTTACCACGAGGAATCGTTCGGTGCGACGCCACCGGAAGCGCGCGCCGACGCGGTCGAGCAAGCCGAGCAAGCGGCGGATGCACCGGAAATCGACGTGGCGGACCTGCATCAGGTGGAGTTCACCGCCTCCGGCAAAAGCATTCGTGTGGCGCCGGGCGAAACGGTGCACGCGGCTGCGGCCAAGCTTGGGCTGTTGATTCCGAAAGCGTGCGGGATGGGCATCTGCGGCACGTGCAAAGTGATGAAGCTGGGTGGCGAGGTCGAGATGGACCACAACGGCGGGATCACCGAAGAGGACGAAGCCGAAGGGTTCATCCTGTCGTGCTGCAGCGTGCCGAAGGGCGACGTGCGTATTGAGTTCTAATATCGAAACCCTGTGGGAGCGAGCCTGCTCGCTCCCACATTGAATGGTGTTTCAGTCCACGAATAAGTCGGGCATGAGCTTGTCGTTAGTGCCGGGCTCAAAGCGGTAGTGGTCGAATTCGGTCACGCCATGCTCCCGTAGAATCTCCTCATCAATCAGCAATCGCCCGGTGATGCTGCGACCGCTGCTGTCCAGAATGACGTGGGCGGCATCGGCCATGATTTCGGGCGTTCGCGCATGCTTGAACGATTCCCGTGAGCCAAGCTGAAATTCGATGGCAGCGGTAGCGATCATGGTCTGTGGCCACAGCGAATTGACGCTGATGCCGTAATTTTTGAATTCCTCGCTCATGCCAATCGTCAGCATGCTCATGCCGTATTTGGTCACGGTGTAGGGGCTGTATTGGGCAAACCATTGGGTCGCCAGGTTCAGCGGCGGTGACAGATTGAGAATGTGGCCGCCGGTTTTTTTCAGATAGGGCAGGGCAGCCTGGCTGCACAGCAACACGGCACGGGTGTTGATCTGGTGCATCAGGTCGAAGCGCTTGAGTTCGATATGTTGAACTCCGGTCAGCTTGATGGCCCCGGCGTTGTTGATCAGCGCATCGATGCCGCCGAAATGTTCGTTGGCCTGGGCGAGCGCGTTGCGCACGGCATCTTCGTCGCGCACATCCACCTGCAAGGCCAGCGCCTTGCCGCCTGCCGCCTCAACTTCCTGCGCCACGCTGAAAATCGTACCCGGCAACTTGGGGTGCGGCTCGGCGCTTTTGGCCGCAATCACAATGTTGGCCCCGTCACGCGCCGCGCGCAGCGCGATCTCACGGCCGATCCCGCGGCTGGCGCCAGTGATGAACAGGGTTTTGCCTTTCAAGGACATGCGTGCGCTCCTGATTATTGTTATGAGAGCGGATCAACACCGCTCGCAGACAATGTAGACCAAGTCTTCAGTCGCCACTGATCGTCACTGATCGTTCCCACGCTCTGCGTGGGAATGCAGCCCGTGACGCTCTGCGTCACAACGGTGTTTGAGGAACGCGGAGCGTCCCGAGAGGCATTCCCACGCGGAGCGTGGGAACGATCATGAGGGGAGTTAGCGGGACATGACTTCGCGAATATCCGCCGCCAGTTCGCGTACGCGTTCTTCTTCGGTGTCCCACGAACACATGAAGCGGGCGCCGCCGTTGCCGATGAAGGTGTAGAAGCGCCAGCCCTTGGCGGTCAGTGCGGCGATGGCCGGTTCCGAGAGTTGCAGGAACACGCCGTTGGCCTGCACCGGGAACATCAGTTCCACGCCCGGGATGTCGCTCACCAGTTCGGCCAGCAACTGTGCGCAGCGGTTGGCGTGGTGGGCGTATTTGAGCCAGGCGTCGTTTTCCAGAATCCCGACCCACGGCGCCGAGAGGAAGCGCATCTTCGAGGCCAGTTGACCGGCCTGTTTGCAGCGGTAGTCGAAGTCTTCAGCCAGCTTGTGGTTAAAGAACAGAATCGCCTCGCCGACCGCCATGCCGTTTTTCGTACCGCCGAAGCACAATACGTCTACGCCGGCCTTCCAGGTCAGGTCTGCCGGGGAGCAGCCGAGGAACGCACACGCATTGGAGAACCGCGCGCCGTCCATGTGCAGGTTCAGGCCCAGCTCTTTGCAGGTGGCGCTGATGGCGCGGATTTCTTCCGGGGTGTAGACGCTGCCGACTTCGGTCGCCTGGGTCAGGGTCACGACGCGGGGCTTCGGGTAGTGAATGTCCTGACGCTTGAGGGCGACCTCGCGGATCGATTCCGGGGTCAGCTTGCCGTTTTCAGTGCGGGCGATCAGCAGTTTGGAGCCGTTGGAGAAAAATTCCGGTGCGCCGCATTCGTCGGTTTCGACGTGGGCGGTTTCCGAGCAGATCACGCTGTGGTAACTCTGGCACAACGACGACAGGGCCAGTGAGTTGGCGGCGGTGCCGTTGAAGGCGAAGAACACTTCGCAGTCGGTTTCGAACAGTTTGCGGAAATCGTCGGACGCGCGAGCGGTCCATTCATCGTCGCCGTATGCGCGCTGGTGGCCGTGGTTGGCCTGTTCCATGGCCGCCCAGGCTTCAGGGCAGATACCGGAATAGTTGTCGCTGGCGAATTGTTGGCTCTTATCGGTCATGGCCCTGCTTTCCGTGGTCGAGACGCCTATGGTGAAGCGACTCGTGGTCAATGATGGTGCGCACTTTACCGAAGATCATCCGGGGAGCACACGCGATGCGTCTGACAGAAAAACACAAAGACGACGGGCAATTATGCACATGACTCAACGGGATGGGGCACTGGATCTGCTCAAGTGGCTGGCGCTATTGAGCATGATGCTCGATCACCTGCGATATATCGGTTATTCCGTCGATCTGCTGTATGTGCCGGGGCGACTGGCGTTTCCGTGGTTCTGTCTGGCGATGGCAGTGAATGTTTCCCGTGCGCGGGAAGTGCCCCATCAGTGGCGGTATCTGGGCTGGTTGCTGCTGTTCAGTGCCATCAGCGAGATCCCTTACAGGCTGTATATTCCTGATCCCGACACGTTGAACGTGTTGCCCACGTTGGCGCTTGGGCTGTTGGTCGCGCGGGGCTGGCAGCACCCGACGCTCCAATCGCGACTGTTGGCAGTCGCCGCTTTGACGCTGGCAGCAGTGTTCCCGGGGCGACTGATGTTTGGTTTCTTCGGGGTCTTGTTGCCGCTGGCGATGTTGCTGGTGATCCGGCGACCCTGGTATTTCGCGCTGCTGCCGGGGCTGGTGTGCCTGGCCGCCAATGAATGGCGGGTGCTGATTCAAGCCGCGAAGCTGGGCAACAGTGCTGCGGTGCCAGGCATCGCCGCTTGTCTGATTGCGCCGCTATTGGGGATGCTGTTTTTGCGACATGCCAAGGGCATTCATCCACTGCCGATGCGGCGTTGGGCCTATGCCCTCTATCCGCTGCATTTTTTCCTGCTGCTACTCGTCCGCCAAATCGTCACCTGACCCTTGTGGGAGCGAGCCTGCTCGCGAAGCGTGTCCGGTCAGGCATTTCGGCTCATGTCGTAAACGCACCTTTGCGTGGCGTCCGTAGGCATTTGGCCTGTCTGCGCCGGTCATACCATCGCATCCAAAGGGCACTGTCGAAACACCGGTGCCTTACCGAGACGAATGGCGCATAGATGCCGCTGGGAGAGACGCGATGTTCAGCAAGCAAGACCAGATCCAGGGTTACGACGATGCACTGCTGGCGGCGATGAATGCCGAGGAGCAACGCCAGGAAGATCACATCGAGCTGATCGCGTCAGAGAACTACACCAGCAAACGCGTCATGGAAGCGCAAGGCAGTGGCCTGACCAACAAATACGCCGAAGGCTATCCGGGCAAGCGCTACTACGGTGGCTGCGAGCACGTCGACAAGGTCGAAGCCCTGGCCATCGAACGTGCCAAGCAACTGTTCGGTGCCGACTACGCCAACGTCCAGCCGCACTCCGGCTCTTCGGCCAACAGTGCTGTTTACCTGGCCCTGATCCAGCCGGGCGACACCATCCTCGGCATGAGCCTGGCTCACGGTGGTCACCTGACCCACGGCGCCAAAGTGTCGTCCTCGGGCAAGCTGTACAACGCCGTGCAGTACGGCATCGACACCAAGACCGGGCTGATCGATTACGACGAAGTCGAGCGCCTGGCCGTTGAGTGCAAGCCGAAGATGATCGTTGCCGGCTTCTCGGCTTACTCCAAGACCCTGGACTTCCCACGCTTCCGTCAGATCGCCGACAAAGTCGGTGCCCTGCTGTTCGTCGACATGGCGCACGTCGCCGGTCTGGTGGCTGCCGGTTTGTACCCCAACCCGCTGCCGTACGCTGATGTGGTGACCACCACCACTCACAAGACCCTGCGCGGTCCACGTGGCGGCCTGATCCTGGCCAAGTCCAACGAAGAAATCGAGAAGAAGCTCAACGCCGCCGTTTTCCCGGGTGCCCAGGGCGGCCCGCTGATGCACGTGATCGCTGGTAAAGCGGTGTGCTTCAAGGAAGCGCTGGAGCCGAGCTTCAAGGCTTACCAACAACAAGTGATCGACAACGCCCAGGCCATGGCCGGCGTGTTTATCAAACGCGGCTACGATGTAGTGTCCGGCGGTACCGATAACCATCTGTTCCTGGTCAGCCTGATCCGTCAGGGCCTCACCGGCAAAGACGCGGATGCAGCACTCGGTCGCGCCCACATCACTGTGAACAAGAACGCTGTCCCGAATGATCCACAGTCGCCGTTCGTCACCTCCGGCCTGCGCATCGGCACCCCGGCGGTGACCACGCGCGGCTTCAAGGTTACCCAGTGCGTCACGCTGGCTGGCTGGATCTGCGACATCCTCGACAACCTCGGCGATGCCGATGTCGAGGCCAATGTTGCGCAGCAAGTATCGGCCCTGTGCGCGGACTTCCCGGTTTATCGCTGAGCGCGGTTTTGGAGTAAATGACTATGCAACGCTACTCGGGCTTCGGCCTCTTCAAACACTCCCTCAGCCATCACGAAAACTGGCAGAAGATGTGGCGCACGCCGACCCCGAAAAAGGTCTATGACGTGGTCATCGTCGGCGGTGGCGGGCACGGTCTGGCGACCGCCTACTACCTCGCCAAGGAACACGGCATCACCAACGTGGCCGTGGTCGAAAAAGGCTGGCTGGGCGGCGGTAACACCGCGCGCAACACCACCATCGTTCGCTCCAACTACCTGTGGGATGAGTCGGCGCACCTGTACGAACACGCGATGAAGCTGTGGGAAGGCCTGTCCCAGGACCTGAACTACAACGTGATGTTCTCCCAGCGCGGCGTCTACAACCTGTGCCATACCCTGCAGGACATCCGTGATTCCGAGCGTCGGGTCAGCGCCAACCGCCTCAACGGCGTCGATGGCGAACTGCTCGATGCCAAGCAAGTGGCCGACGAGATTCCGTACCTCGACTGCTCGAAGAACACCCGCTACCCGGTGATGGGCGCTACCGTCCAGCGTCGCGGCGGCGTGGCCCGTCACGATGCCGTGGCCTGGGGCTTTGCCCGTGCCGCCGACGCCTTGGGCGTGGACTTGATCCAGCAAACCGAAGTGATCGGTTTCCGCAAGGAAAACGGTGTGTGCATCGGTGTTGAAACCAACAAGGGCTTCATCGGCGCCAAACGCGTCGGTGTGGTGACTGCCGGTAACTCCGGGCACATGGCCAAACTCGCCGGCTTCCGCCTGCCGATCGAATCGCACCCGCTGCAAGCGCTGGTGTCCGAGCCGATCAAGCCGATTATCGACAGCGTGATCATGTCCAACGCCGTACACGGTTACATCAGCCAGTCCGACAAGGGCGACCTGGTGATCGGCGCCGGTATCGACGGCTACAACGGCTACGGCCAGCGTGGTTCGTACCCGGTGATCGAGCACACCATCCAGGCCATCGTCGAGATGTTCCCGGTACTGTCGCGCGTACGCATGAACCGTCAGTGGGGCGGCATCGTCGACACCACGCCGGACGCCTGCCCGATCATCTCGAAAACCCCGGTGCCGAACATGTTCTTCAACTGCGGTTGGGGCACCGGTGGCTTCAAGGCGACACCTGGCTCGGGCAACGTGTTTGCCGCGAGTCTGGCCAAGGGTGAAATGCACCCATTGGCCGCACCTTTCTCCATCGACCGTTTCCACAACGGTGCGTTGATCGATGAACACGGCGCTGCTGCGGTTGCCCACTAACAGGAGAAATCCCCATGTTGCATATCTTCTGTCCTCACTGCGGCGAACTGCGCTCCGAAGAGGAATTCCACGCATCCGGCCAGGCGCACATCCCGCGTCCACTGGACCCGAACAGCTGCACCGACGAGGAGTGGGGCGACTACATGTTCTTCCGCGATAACCCTCGCGGTCTGCACCACGAGCTGTGGGATCACGTCGCCGGTTGCCGCCAGTACTTCAACGTCACCCGCGACACCGTGACCTACGAGATTCTCGAGACCTACAAGATCGGCACCAAGCCGCAGTTCACCGACAAGACTGAAAGTCCGAAAGCGGCCGCGCAGGCTCTGGGAGCTAAGGTATGAGCCAGATCAATCGCCTGTCCAACGGTGGACGGATCGACCGCAACAAAGTGCTGAACTTCACCTTCAACGGCCAGAGCTACAAAGGCTTTGAAGGCGACTCGCTGGCCGCTGCCCTGCTGGCCAACGGCGTCGACATCATCGGTCGCAGCTTCAAGTATTCCCGTCCGCGCGGCATCTTCGCGGCGGGCGCTGAAGAGCCAAACGCCGTGCTGCAGATCGGCGCGACTGAAGCCACGCAGATTCCAAACGTACGCGCCACGCAACAAGCGCTGTATCAAGGCCTGGTCGCCACCAGCACCAACGGCTGGCCAAGCGTGAACAACGACATGATGGGGATTCTCGGCAAGGTCGGCGGCAAGCTGATGCCACCGGGCTTCTACTACAAAACCTTCATGTACCCGCAATCGTTCTGGATGACTTACGAGAAGTACATTCGTAAAGCCGCAGGTTTAGGCCGCTCGCCGACCGAGAACGATCCGGATACCTACGACTACATGAACCAGCACTGTGACGTGCTGATCGTCGGCGGTGGCCCTGCTGGCCTGGCCGCTGCACTCGCTGCTGCACGCAGCGGTGCCCGAGTGATTCTCGCCGATGAGCAGGAAGAGTTCGGCGGCAGCCTGCTCGACTCCCGCGAAAGCCTCGACGGCAAGCCTGCTGCCGAATGGATTGCCAGCGTCATCGCCGAACTGAAAGACACCCCGGACGTGCTGCTGTTGCCGCGCGCCACGGTCAACGGTTACCACGACCACAACTTCCTGACCATCCACGAGCGCCTGACCGATCACCTCGGCGACCGTGCTCCGATTGGCCAGGTGCGTCAGCGCATCCACCGCGTTCGCGCCAAGCGTGTGGTTCTGGCCACCGGCGCGCACGAGCGTCCGCTGGTCTACGGCAACAACGACGTGCCGGGCAACATGCTCGCCGGCGCTGTGTCGACTTACGTGCGCCGCTACGGCGTGGCACCGGGCAAAAAACTGGTGCTGTCGACCAACAACGATCACGCCTATCGCGTGGCGCTGGACTGGCTCGACGCCAGCCTGCAAGTCGTCGCCATCGCCGACGCCCGCAGCAATCCTCGTGGCGCTTTGGTTGAAGAAGCACGTGCCAAAGGCATCCGCATCCTGACCGGCAGCGCCGTGATCGAAGCCCGTGGCAGCAAGCACGTGACCGCCGCTCGCGTCGCCGCGATTGATGTAAAAGCACACACCGTGACCAGCCCGGGCGAGTGGCTCGATTGCGACCTGGTCGCCAGCTCTGGTGGTTACAGCCCGGTGGTTCACCTGGCATCGCACTTGGGTGGCAAGCCGATCTGGCGCGAAGACATCCTCGGTTTCGTACCGGGCGAAGCACCGCAAAAACGCGTGTGCGTCGGTGGCATCAACGGTGTCTACGGCCTCGGCGATTCCCTGGCCGACGGTTTTGAAGGGGGCGCTCGCGCCGCTGCCGAAGCCGGGTTCCAAACGGTCGAAGGCGTACTGCCAAAAGCCTTGAGCCGTCTGGAAGAGCCAACGCTGGCGCTGTTCCAGGTGCCCCACGAAAAAGCCACCGCACGGGCGCCGAAGCAATTCGTCGACTTGCAAAACGACGTCACCGCCGCCGCCATCGAACTGGCGACCCGCGAAGGCTTCGAGTCGGTCGAGCACGTCAAACGCTACACCGCACTGGGCTTCGGTACCGACCAGGGCAAGCTCGGCAACGTCAACGGCCTGGCCATCGCTGCCCGTTCGCTGAACGTGACCATCCCGCAGATGGGCACCACGATGTTCCGCCCGAACTACACGCCGGTGACATTCGGCGCCGTGGCCGGTCGTCACTGTGGGCACATCTTCGAGCCAGTCCGTCACACCGCACTGCATCACTGGCACGTGAAAAACGGCGCCGAGTTTGAAGATGTCGGTCAGTGGAAACGTCCGTGGTACTTCCCGAAAAACGGTGAAGACATTCATGCCGCGGTGAAACGCGAATGCAAAGCCGTGCGCGACAGCGTCGGCCTGCTGGACGCGTCGACCCTCGGCAAAATCGACATCCAGGGCCCGGATTGCCGCGAGTTCCTCAACCGCATCTACACCAACGCCTGGACCAAGCTCGACGTGGGCAAGGCGCGCTACGGCCTGATGTGCAAAGAAGACGGCATGGTGTTCGACGACGGCGTGACTGCATGCCTGGCCGACAACCATTTCGTGATGACCACCACCACCGGCGGCGCTGCACGCGTGCTGCAATGGCTGGAAATCTACCACCAGACCGAATGGCCGGAGCTGAAGGTGTACTTCACCTCCGTGACGGATCACTGGGCAACCATGACCCTGTCCGGGCCGAACAGCCGCAAGCTGCTCAGCCACGTCACCGACATCGATCTGAGCAATGAAGCCTTCCCGTTCATGACCTGGAAGGAAGGTCTGGTCGGTGGTGTGCCGGCGCGGGTGTTCCGGATTTCGTTTACCGGTGAGCTGTCGTACGAAGTCAACGTGCAAGCCGACTACGCCATGGGCGTGCTCGAGAAAATCGTCGAGGCCGGCAAGCAGTACAACCTGACCCCGTACGGTACCGAGACCATGCACATCCTGCGGGCCGAGAAGGGTTTCATCATCGTTGGTCAGGACACTGACGGCTCGATGACGCCGGACGACTTGAACATGGGCTGGTGCGTTGGTCGCACCAAACCGTTCTCGTGGATCGGTCAGCGTGGCATGAACCGCGAAGACTGCGTGCGTGATCAGCGCAAGCAACTGGTGGGCCTGAAGCCGATCGATCCGACCAAATGGCTGCCGGAAGGTGCGCAACTGGTGTTCAACACCAAGCAAGCGATCCCGATGACCATGGTTGGCCACGTGACCTCCAGCTACTTGCACAACTCCCTGGGCTATTCGTTTGCCATGGGCGTGGTGAAAGGCGGGTTGAAGCGCATCGGTGAGCGTGTGTTCGCACCACTGGCCGATGGCAGCGTGATCGAGGCGGAGATTGTTTCTTCGGTGTTCTTCGATCCGAAAGGCGATCGCCAGAACGTGTAAGTCGATCGTTCCCACGCTCTGCGTGGGAATGCATCCCGGGACGCTCCGCGTCCCAAGAGCGGGCGCAGAGCGTCCATGGCGGCATTCCCACGCAGAGCGTGGGAACGATCAACAAAAGAAAGGTGCTTTATGACCGCAGCCAATGTTTACCAACAACGCCCAACCACCGGGGCCAAGGCCGAGTCGTCGCTGCATCATGCCGACCTCGCCAGCCTGGCGGGCAAGGGCCGCAAAAACGCCGGCGTGACCGTGCGTGAGAAAAAACTCCTCGGCCACCTGACCATCCGTGGCGATGGCCATGATGCTGCGTTTGCCGCCGGCGTCCACAAGGCGCTTGGCATCGAATTGCCGGGTGCGCTGACCGTCGTCATCAAAGGCGAAACCAGCCTGCAATGGATGGGGCCGGATGAGTGGCTGCTGATCGTGCCGAGCGGTGAAGAATTTGCCGCCGAGCAAAAACTGCGTGAAGCGCTGGGCGACCTGCACATCGCAATCACCAACGTCAGCGGCGGCCAGCAGATCCTCGAACTGAGCGGCCCGAACGTGCGCCAGGTGCTGATGAAATCCACCAGTTACGACGTGCACCCCAACAGCTTCCCGGTGGGCAAGGCCGTGGGCACGGTGTTCGCCAAGTCGCAACTGGTGATCCGCCATACCGCTGAAGACACCTGGGAACTGCTGATCCGCCGCAGCTTCTCGGATTACTGGTGGTTGTGGTTGCAGGATGCGGCCGCCGAATACGGCCTGAGCGTCCAGGCGTAATGATCGTTCCCACGTCGAGGCGTCGAACCGTCCGCGTGGGAATGCATCCCGGGACGCTCCGCGTCCCAAAGCGGACGCAGAGCGTCCATGGCGGCGTTCCCACGCAGAGCGTGGGAACGATCAGTTTCGCTACAGGAGTCACCGCACTATGAGCCGCGCCCCAGACACATGGATTCTGACCGCCGACTGCCCCAGCGTCCTCGGCACCGTGGACGCGGTGACCCGCTTTCTGTTCGAGCAGGGCTGCTACGTCACCGAGCACCATTCCTTCGATGACCGGCTCTCGGGCCGCTTCTTCATTCGCGTGGAATTCCGTCAACCGGACGGCTTCAACGAACAAGACTTCCGAGCCGGACTGGAAGAACGTGGCAAAGCCTTCGGCATGGTCTTCGAACTGACACCACCGAACTATCGGCCAAAAGTGGTGATCATGGTTTCCAAGGCCGATCACTGCCTCAACGATTTGCTCTACCGCCAGCGCATCGGCCAGTTGTCGATGGACGTGGCCGCCGTGGTCTCCAACCACCCGGACCTCAAGCCGCTGGCCGACTGGCACCAGATTCCGTACTACCACTTCCCGCTGGACCCCAACGACAAGCCGTCGCAGGAGCGTCAGGTGTGGCAGGTGATCGAAGAGTCCGGCGCCGAACTGGTGATTCTTGCGCGCTACATGCAAGTCCTGTCGCCAGAGCTGTGCCGCAAACTCGACGGCAAGGCGATCAACATCCATCACTCCCTGCTGCCCGGTTTCAAGGGCGCCAAGCCGTATCACCAGGCCTACAACAAGGGCGTGAAACTGGTCGGTGCCACGGCGCATTACATCAACAACGACCTGGACGAGGGGCCGATCATCGCCCAGGGCGTGGAGGCGGTGGACCACAGTCATTACCCGGAAGACCTGATCGCCAAGGGGCGCGATATTGAAGGGCTGACGTTGGCGCGGGCCGTCGGGTATCACATTGAACGACGGGTTTTCCTCAACGCCAATCGCACGGTCGTTCTCTAGATCGCTTTCGCGAGCAGGCCCAATCAGACAACACAAGACACACAGGCAATAACCCGAGCAATCAACGCGCCGCCGCTCCATGGCGACGCGACCGCTACATAAAAACAACAGCGAGGTGAAAGCATGTCTGGCAATCGTGGTGTGGTGTATCTCGGCAATGGCAAAGTCGAAATACAGAAAATCGACTATCCGAAAATGCAGGACCCGCGCGGCAGGAAGATTAACCACGCTGTCATCCTGCGTGTGGTTTCTACCAACATCTGTGGTTCCGACCAGCACATGGTGCGCGGCCGTACCACCGCTCAGACCGGTCTGGTGCTCGGCCACGAGATCACCGGCGAAGTCATCGAGAAGGGCAGCGACGTCGAAAACCTGCAAATCGGTGATCTGGTGTCCGTACCGTTCAACGTCGCTTGCGGGCGCTGCCGTTCCTGCAAAGAGATGCACACCGGTGTCTGCCTCAGCGTCAACCCGGCCCGTCCGGGCGGTGCTTATGGTTATGTCGACATGGGCGACTGGACCGGCGGCCAGGCCGAATACGCGATGGTGCCGTACGCCGACTTCAACCTGCTGAAACTGCCGGATCGCGATCGCGCGATGGAAAAAATCCGCGACCTGACCTGCCTCTCCGACATCCTGCCAACCGGCTACCACGGCGCCGTGACGGCGGGTGTTGGCCCAGGCAGCACCGTGTACATCGCGGGTGCCGGTCCAGTTGGCCTGGCCGCAGCCGCTTCCGCTCGCCTGTTGGGCGCGGCCGTGGTGATCATCGGTGACGTCAACACCGTGCGCCTGGCGCACGCCAAGGCACAGGGTTTCGAAATCGCCGACCTGTCCCTGGACACCCCGCTGCACGAACAAATCGCTGCGCTGCTGGGCGAGCCGGAAGTGGATTGCGCCGTCGACGCCGTAGGCTTCGAAGCGCGTGGCCACGGCCATGATGGCGTGAAACACGAGGCCCCGGCCACCGTGCTCAACTCGCTGATGGGTGTGGTTCGTGTCGCCGGTAAAATCGGTATCCCAGGCCTCTACGTGACTGAAGACCCAGGTGCGGTAGATGCTGCTGCGAAAATGGGCAGCCTGAGCATTCGCTTTGGTCTGGGCTGGGCCAAATCCCACAGCTTCCACACCGGCCAGACGCCAGTGATGAAGTACAACCGCCAACTGATGCAGGCGATTATGTGGGACCGCATTCACATTGCCGACATCGTTGGCGTGGAAGTCATCAGCCTGGATGACGCGCCACGTGGTTACGGCGAGTTCGATGCGGGTGTGCCGAAGAAGTTTGTGATCGATCCGCACAAGCTGTTCAGCGCGGCGTAAGCGATGAGGCAATAAAAAAACGGCGACTATCGGTCGCCGTTTTTCACATTGGTTCCAGACTTCCGGGAAGTCCGTTCAACGCTTCACTACTCGGGCCGTACTTCCTTGGCCTCCATTCCTTTCTGTCCTTTTTCGGCGACATAAGAAACGGTCTGCCCCTCTTTGAGCGATTTGAAACCGTCGCTCACGATTGATTTGAAATGAACGAAAAGATCATCGCCTCCACCCTGTGGGGTAATAAAGCCAAAACCTTTTTCATCGTTGAACCATTTGACGGTACCTGTAGTTCTGCCTGACATGTTCGTGCTTCCCGCTTCGATTGATTGATTGACGCATTACAAAAGCTCAGAGAACCGGGCCGGTCTGGCTATGTCCTCGTCCTGAGCCAGTCTGATGTCGACTGCATAAAACTGGCCGTTATCACCACGCACAAGGTCATAGGTCACCTTTTGCCCCGCCTTGATATGTTTGATGATCGGATCGTCCGGGCTGATGCAGAAGATGATCGGCGGCCTATCCGGGTCAAGCAGTTCGTTGCGCTGTACGCATTGCTTTTCCATCGCCGTATCTCCCATTCAAATGGCGGACGCCTGCCTCTCGCTGTTTCCGAGTTATTGATGCAATACCACCGTATTACAGTTCCGATGGCTCGATAACTGCCATATCTGACAGGTTTTGTAATTCGTTCGGCATCAGCGGTGATCGTTTTATGATGATGAGAAATAACGGAAGAATTATTTGGGTGAGCGCGCCTTACGTTTCCTTCACGAACAGGATGCGAATATCCAGGTTCACGCCGGAACATGCTGCCGCCTGCCCGGTCAAATCGGCAGTTTGATCGCCTGTATTCGGGCGGTGTTCATGCCACAAGAGGATGTCTGAATGAAGATTTCACGCGGTTTTGCCCTGGCATCGCTCCTGACCCTGGCGGCAGGGCCGGTGTTTGCCGGTTTCAGTTTGAATGACGTGGCCGGTGCTGTGTCGGGTATGCAGGGCGGGGACAAGGCTGCCGCCGCGGCGCCGACGTCGGAAACCGCCGGTCTGTTGAGTGCCTTGAGCGCGCTGAACGTCACGCCGCAGCAAGCGGTCGGCGGCACCAGTGCCATGCTGGGGCTGGCGAAAAATCAGCTCAGCAACACGGACTATTCCGAGCTGGCCAAGGAAGTGCCGGGCATCGACAAGCTGTCGGGCGGCGCAGGTAATTTGGCGGCGTTGAGCGGTTTGCTCGGCTCGTCGGGCAAGTCCGCCGGGCTGGAAAATGCGCTGGGTAACGTCAAGGACACCAATGACCTGAACAACGCCTTCGGTGCGCTGGGCATGGACAGCGGCATGATCGGCCAGTTTGCCCCGATCCTCCTGCAATACCTCGGTCAGCAGGGTGTCGGCGGTTCGCTGCTGCAAAGCCTGGGCAGCATCTGGGGCACCGGCACCAGCGGTTGACTCAGCGGCGCTCGCCCCTGAGTTCGGCGATGCGCTGATCCTTGAGGGTCCAGAGCTGGTTGACCCAGTTCTGGACCTTCTCGCGAAACGCCGGATCGTTTTCGTAATCACCCTGCCACAGGGCCGGATCCAGCTCGCGGGTCTGGATGTCGATGATCACGCGCGGCACGTTGCCGCTGATCAGGTCCCAGAACCCCGGAATCTTCTGCTGTGGATAAACCACGGTCACATCGAGAATCGCGTCCAGCTGTTGGCCCATCGCCGCCAGAACGAACGCCACGCCGCCCGCCTTGGGCTTGAGCAGGTGGCTGAACGGCGACTGCTGCTGAGTGCTTTTGGCTGCGGTGTAACGCGTGCCTTCCAGATAGTTCACCACCGTCACCGGCTGACGCTTGAACAACTCGCACGCCGCTTTGGTGATCTCCAGATCCTTGCCGGCCAGCTCCGGGTGCTTGGCCAGGTAGGCCTTGGTGTAGCGCTTCATGAACGGGTAATCCAGCGCCCACCAGGCCAGCCCCAGAAACGGCACCCAGATCAGCTCTTTCTTGAGGAAGAACTTGAAGAATGGCGTGCGCCGGTTGAGGGTCTGGATCAACGCCGGGATATCAACCCAGGATTGATGGTTGCTGATCACCAGGTAAGACGTGTCGACGCGCAGGCCTTCGCCGCCGCGGATGTCCCAGCGGGTCGGGATGCACAGACGAAAGATCAGCTTGTCGATTTCCGCCCAAGTCTCGGCGATCCACATCACCGCCCACGAGGCGTAGTCGCGATAGCGGCCGGGCAGGACCAGTTTGAGCAGGGCAAACACCATCAGCGGCCCGATCAGGACCAGGGTGTTGAGCAACAGCAGCAGGGTGACGAAACAGCCGGTGAGCAGGCGGCGCATAAGTAACTCTTGGAAGCATTTGGGCGCGACATGATAAGCAGCTTCGGGCGTGAGGCCAAATCGGGGGTGACGAATGTTTCACCTTTGGGGCGTTAATCTTGCGACACGCTCGTTCCCACGCAGAGCGTGGGAACGATCTACTCGACAACGGTCTAAAATCCCGCTGCCCACTCCTTATGGATGCCCATTACGTGAAATCGATCCTCGCACTGCTTTCCCTGGTGGCCCTGCCAGTCCTGGCCGCCGAGCCGACCCTGTACGGGCGTTACGAATACATCGCGCTGCCGGAAATCGGCGGCGAAGTGCTCAAGGCCAAGATGGACACCGGTGCCCTGACCGCGTCGCTGTCGGCCAAGGACATCGAAACCTTCACCCGCGACGGAGAAGACTGGGTCCGTTTCCGTCTCGCCACCAAGGACGCCAGCAACAAGGTCTACGAACACAAGGTCGCGCGGATCAGCAAGATCAAGACCCGTTCCGAAGAAGAGGACGATGACAAGGAAGCGACCGAGCCCACCAAGCGTCCAGTAGTCGATCTGGAGCTGTGCCTGGGCAACGTCAAGCGCACCGTCGAGGTCAACCTGACCGACCGCAGCAGCTTCAACTACCCTTTGCTGATCGGCGCCAAAGCCTTGCGTGAATTCGGCGCGGCGGTGAACCCTGCACGCCGTTTTACCGCCGACAAACCCGACTGCTGAATTCAAGTGGTCTCATTGACGTGACGTGAGCCTTGGGGCACCGTTCGCCCACTTCATAACCGGGCCAGGACGCCATGCCTCATATCTTGATTGTCGAAGACGAAGCGGCGATTGCCGACACCCTGGTTTTCGCGTTACAGGGTGAAGGCTTCTCCACGACCTGGCTGAGCCTGGGCGCGGCAGCGCTGGATCATCAGCGTGCCATGCCAGCCGATTTGATCATTCTCGACATTGGTTTGCCCGACATCAGTGGCTTCGAGACCTGCAAGCAATTGCGCCGTTTCAGCGAAGTGCCGGTGATCTTTCTCAGTGCCCGCGATGCCGAAATCGATCGTGTGGTGGGCCTGGAAATCGGTGCCGACGATTATGTGATCAAGCCGTTCAGTCCGCGAGAAGTGGCCGCTCGGGTCCGGGCCATTCTCAAACGCATGGCGCCAAGGACGGTGGCCGAATCCTCATCGACGTTGTTTCGGATCGACAACGAACGGGTGCAAATCAGCTATCGCGGTCAATCGCTGAGCCTGACCCGTCACGAATTCCGCCTGCTGCAATGCCTGCTGGAGCAACCCGAGCGGGTGTTCAGTCGCGAGCAGTTGCTGGATGCGCTGGGCATCGCTGCCGATGCCGGTTACGAGCGCAGCATCGACAGCCACATCAAGAGCGTGCGCGCCAAACTGCGTCTGGTACGGGCGGATGCCGAGCCGATCCAGACCCATCGCGGCCTCGGCTACAGCTACAGCCCGGGGCACAGCTGATGCCGCTGGGGATCCGGATTTTCCTGGTCTACGTGCTGTTTATCGGCCTGACCGGTTACTTCGTGCTCAACACCGTGATGGAAGAAATCCGCCCCGGTGTGCGCCAGTCCACCGAAGAAACCCTGGTCGACACGGCCAACCTGATGGCCGAAATCCTGCGCGACGACTTCAAGGCCGGGACCCTCAACCAGCATCGCTGGCCCGAGTTGCTCCAGGCCTACGGCGAGCGGCAACCGAAGGCAAACATCTGGGGCTTGCCGAAGAATCAGGTCAATCATCGCATCTACGTCACCGACGCCAAAGGCAGGGTGGTGCTGGACTCCAGCGGGACGGCGGTGGGGCAGGATTACTCGCGCTGGAACGACGTGTACCTGACCCTGCGCGGCGAATACGGCGCCCGCTCCACGCGCAGCGACCCGAACGATGCCAACTCTTCGGTGATGCACGTCGGCGCACCGATCCGGGACAACGGCCAGATCATCGGCGTGGTCACCGTGGCCAAGCCCAACAGCTCGTTGCAACCTTACGTCGATCGCACCGAACGGCGATTGCTGGCCTATGGCGCCGGGCTGATCGGCCTTGGCCTGTTGTTCGGTGCGTTGTTGTCGTGGTGGTTGAGCGCGGCACTGCGCCGGTTGACCGTGTATGCGCAAGCGGTGAGTGACGGCCGACGGGTGGAGGTGCCGCATTATCGCGGCGGAGAGCTGGAGCAACTGGCGACAGCGGTGGAGCACATGCGCACGCAGCTCGAAGGCAAGGACTACGTCGAGCGTTATGTGCACACGCTGACCCATGAGTTGAAGAGCCCGTTGGCGGCGATTCGCGGGGCAGCGGAATTGCTGCAAGGCGAGATGCCGTTGGCGCAGCAGCAGCGGTTCGTCAGCAATATCGATAGCGAAAGTGTGCGGATGCAGCAGTTGATTGAGCGGCTGCTGAACCTGGCTCAAGTCGAACAGCGGCAAAATCTGGAGGAACGAGTAGCGGTGCCGTTGGCCGGGTTGGTGGATGAAGTGTTGAAGGCTCAGACGGCTCGGATCGAGGGTAAGCAGTTGCGTGTGGAGCAACGGATTTCGGCGGACCTGACGCTAACCGGTGAGCCGTTTCTATTGCGTCAGGCGTTGGGGAATTTGTTGGAGAATGCGCTGGATTTCACCCCGGTTCAGGGTGTGCTGCGTTTTAGCGCCGAGCGTATTGGGGAGTGGATTGAGTTCAGGCTGTTTAACCAGGCGGAGGCGATTCCTGACTATGCCTTGCCGCGTCTGAGCGAGCGGTTTTACTCATTGCCGCGTCCGGACAGTGGTCGCAAAAGCACTGGGCTGGGGCTTAATTTTGTCGAAGAAGTGGTCCAGTTGCATGGCGGGACATTGAGCATTGGCAATGTTGAGGGCGGCGTTGAAGTCAGGTTGCGCCTGGCTTAAGACCGAGTCGCGAAGGGGCCAGTGCAGTCTCCACATAATCTCCA
The DNA here is from genome assembly GCF_031456615.1 of Pseudomonas sp. 3296. Classification (NCBI taxonomy): domain Bacteria; kingdom Pseudomonadati; phylum Pseudomonadota; class Gammaproteobacteria; order Pseudomonadales; family Pseudomonadaceae; genus Pseudomonas; species Pseudomonas sp. 3296. Next base: position 112,465 of record NZ_JAVDUY010000002.1, on the reverse strand, counting down.
CATTCGCCCCATAAATCCCCCACACAGCCCTCCCAGACTCTCCCCATCCAAACAAGGAGAGTCCCATGAACCGCAGCCTGACCCTAAAACTCGGGGCCATTGCCCTTTTGATTGTGCTTTTGCTCATTCCATTGCTGATGATCAACGGCATCATCCAGGACCGCCAGCAACGGCGTGACGGTGTACTCGAAGACATCGCCCGCAGCGCAAGCTTCAGCCAGCAACTGAGCGGCCCGTTGATGGTGGTGCCGTATCGCAAAGTGGTGCGCACCTGGAAGCTCAACGAGAAAACCAACCAGCGTTACCAGGACGTTGGTGAAGAGCGCGGTCGTTTGTACTTCCTGCCAGAGCGTTTCGAGCTCGATGGCCAGATCCAGACCGAACTGCGCTCGCGAGGTATTTACGAGGCCCGTCTGTTCCACGCAGAAAACCACATCAGCGGGCATTTCTCGGTGCCGGCGCAATGGGGCATCAAGGAAGATTTCGCGGATTACCAGTTCGACCAGCCATTTCTGGCAGTGGGCATCAGCGACATTCGCGGCATCGAAAATGCGTTGAAACTGGACCTGAATGGCCAGACGCTGGACTTCGTTCCGGGCAGTCAGGTGGGGTGGCTGGGGGAGGGCGTACACGTAACGCTGCCGGCGCTGGACACAAAGCAAGTCACGAAACTGGCCTTCGGTTTTGACCTGCGGTTGCAGGGCACCGGGCAGTTGCAGATTCTGCCGGTGGGCAAGACCAGCAACGTCTCGCTGAGCGCGAACTGGCCGCATCCGAGCTTCATCGGCAACTACCTGCCGGCCCAGCGCGAAGTCACTGATCAGGGATTTACGGCGAATTGGCAGACCTCGTTCTTCTCCACCAACCTGCAGGAAGCGCTGAGCAGTTGTGTGTCCGGCGGTGGTTGCGAGGCGTATAACGGGCGCAGCTTCGGCGTGAGCTTTATCGATCCGGTGGATCAATATCTGAAGAGTGATCGGGCGATCAAATACGCCTTGCTGTTTATCATCCTGACCTTCGCCGGGTTCTTCCTGTTCGAAGTGCTGAAAAGCCTGGCGGTGCACCCGGTGCAATACGCGTTGGTCGGCGTGGCTTTGGCGTTCTTCTATCTGTTGTTGCTGTCGCTGTCCGAGCACATTGGTTTTGCCCTGGCGTATCTGTTGTCGTCGGCAAGCTGTGTGTTCTTGATCGGGTTCTATGTCTGCCATGTGCTGCGCAGCGTGCGCCATGGCTTGAGTTTTTCGGCGGGGTTGGCGGCGTTGTACGGCTTGCTCTATGGCTTGCTGAGTGCCGAAGATTACGCCTTGCTGATGGGCTCGTTGTTGCTGTTCGGGTTGCTCGGGGTGTTCATGGTGCTGACCCGCAAGCTGGACTGGTACGGGATCGGGCAGAAGAGCACCAAGCCGATGGTGTTTGATCTGGGGGCGGTGGAATGAGCCGGTCGATTGGGTTGCGGGAGGATCAGCGGGTAGGGGAGGTTTTGGCGACGCTGATATTCGCGTTGTTTCCTTCGGATTCGGTGTGGTGCCTTCGCGAGCAAGCCTGCTCCCATACTAGATCTCCAGAGGACATAAAAAATACGAACACTGCAGATCAAATGTGGGAGCGGGCCTGCTCGCGAAGGGGCCAGGACAGTCAGCGAAGATTTTAGACCTTGGGCATCGTCGCCAACATCGAAGGCCGCTGACTTACCTCGAAATACCACGCCGCCAACTGCGGATTTGGCTCGCGCCATTCCAGATCCGGATGGCGCAAGTCGATGTAGCCCAGCGCACAGGCGACGCTGATCGCCGCGACATCGAAATGGCTGGTCAGCTCGGCAATCGCGTCTTTTTCCAGCACCGCCAAGCCGCGACGAATCTTGTCGCGCTGGGCATCCAGATACTCGTCCCAGTGCTTCTGCGGGTCGCGCAGGACCATTTCGTAACGAACCAACACCGACGCGTCCATGATCCCGTCGGCCAGGGAGGCCAGGGTCAGGCGCCGCCAGCGGGCCGAGCCTTCGCGCGGAATCAGCGGGTTGCCGACGTGCTGGTGATCGAGGTAATCGAGGATTACCCGGCTGTCATGGATGACATTGCCGTCGGCCAGGCGCAGGGCGGGAATTTTGCCCAGCGGGTTGTCTTCGTTGAGTGACGGGTCCGGGTTGACCGGCGTGAGCACACAGTCCTGCAACGCCACGCGGCCGGTCTGACCGGTCTCGTGCAGCAGCACCATGACTTTACGAACGAAGGGCGATAGCGAGTTGTGGTACAGGGTCATGCTGGGGGCGGACATGGCAACGTCTCGGTCGGTGGCAGTGTCGGGCAGCATAGCGCGTTGACCCGATAGCTCAAGGTCGAAACCTGTAGGAGTGAGCCTGCTCGAGATGTCGGCAACGCGGTCTTTCAGGAAACCGAGGTGATCCCATCGCGAGCAGGCTCGCTCTTGCATAGTTCAGTGGCGTTGCAGCAGGCCGCGCAGGGCGAAGAAGGCGGGCACGCCCAGGCCGAGCCAGCTCAGGGCGTCCCACACGCCATCACCCAACAGCGCTGCGAACAATCCGGCAGCGCTGAGCAAGGCGATGAACGCGGGTGTGCCGAAGACCCTCCAGAAGTTCGATTGCCTGCGCTTCATGCATGGGCCTCGGCAGGTTCGAGCACAGGTTTTGCCGCTTTGCGCCGCACCACCCACAGGTAAACCCCGCTACCGAGCACGATGAGGGTCAGCACGTCGAGGGTCGCCCACAGGATCTTCATGGGCAGGCCGCCGTAGTCGCCAAAGTGCAGGGGCTGCGACATGCCCATGGCGTCCATGTACCACGGTCGTTCTGCCACCGCGGTGACTTGCAGCGTGGTGGCGTCGATCAGCACCGGTGTCAGCAAGTGCGACGTCAAGTGGGTGCTGCCTTTCATGAACACCGCGTAATGGTGTTCGCTGGAAAACCGCGTGCCAGGGAAGGCGATGAAATCGGGCGTCATGTCCGGTGCCACCTCCTCGGCGATGTCGAGCAGACGGCTCGCCGGTGCGAGGTGCGTCAGTGGTGGCGCGTCGCGATACGGCGCGACCATCGCGCTCAGGCTGTCGTTGCGCCAGGCAGCAATCATCAGGTCGGCACAGGCGCTGATCACGCCTGTCACGCCGACGACCAGCGCCCAGGTCAGTGTGACCACACCAATCAGGTTGTGCAGATCCAGCCAACGCAAGCGGGTGGATTTGTCCTGGCGCACGGTGGCGAACTTCAAGCGACGCATAAACGGTAAATACAGCACCGTCCCGGAAATGATGGCCGCCACAAACATCAACCCCATGAACGCCAGCAGCAACTTGCCCGGCAGACCGGCAAACATGTCCACGTGCAGGCGCAGCATGACCATCATGAAACCGCCATTGGCCGAGGGCATTTCCACGGCTTCACCGGTGCGGGCATCGAGCATGAAGGTGTGCGAGGCGTTCGGCTCGGTGCCGGCGGTTGCCGCCATGATTGTAACGGCGCCGTTGGGCTCGTCGTCCTCAAAACCGAAATACTGCATGACTTCGCCGGGGCGGTGCTTTTCAGCCGCCTGCACCAACTGCTGCAAGTCCAGCCTCGGCGTGTCCGCCGGCATCGATTTCAACTCGGCGGCATCGCCCAGCAGATGGTCGATCTCGTGGTGGAAAATCAACGGCAACCCGGTCAATGCCAGCATCAGCAGGAAGACCGTGCAGATCAGGCTGGTCCAGGTGTGGACGAAGGACCAGCGGCGAATTGTTTTACTTTTCATTTCCAGGCCTTCAGAAATACCAAAGCCGCCCTGAAGAGGACGGCCTGGTTGTGGGGCATGTCAGGTCAGACGATTACCACTTGTAGGTTGCACTGGCGACGACGCTGCGCTGGTCGCCGTAGTAGCAGTAGAAACTGTCGCACGTGGAGATGTAGTCCTTGTCGAACAGGTTCGTAGCGTTCAGGGCCAGGGACGCACCTTTCAGGGTGTTGTCCAGGCGGCCGAGGTCGTAATGAACGGCGGCGTCGAACACGGTGTAGGCATCTGCCTTGCCCAGTTCGGTGTTGGCCTGGTCGCCGTAGGTATTGCCGGTGTAACGAACGCCGGCGCCTACGCCGAAGCCGTCCAGCATGCCGTTGTGCCAGGTGTAGTCAGTCCACAGCGAGGCCTGTTGGTTAGGCATCAGTTGCAGGCGATTGCCTTTGAAGTCGCCATCCTGCACTTCGGATTTGGCCAGGGTGTACGCGGCGATGAGCTTGAGGTTTTCGGTCACGTCGGAGACCGCTTCCAGTTCCAGGCCTTTGACTTTGACTTCACCGGTCTGGCTGGTGATTGGCGTGGCGCCGACGGTGGTGGTGACCGAGACGTTTTTCTGGGTCAGGTCGTAGATTGCAGCGGTCAGCAGGGTATTGCTGCCGGGCGGCTGGTACTTGATGCCCAGTTCCCACTGTTTGCCTTCGGTGGGTTTGAACGATTCAGTGGACGAGGCCGCTGCACCGGTGGTCGGCTGGAAGGATTCGGCGTACGACAGGTACGGCACAAAGCCCGAATCAAACACATAGCTGATCGCCGCGTTGCCGCTGAAATTCTTGTCGCGCTCGGTGTTGGTGGCATCGCCCTTGTTGAAGAACTTGGTGCCAGTGTGCACCCAGTCTTCACGGCCGCCGAGGGTCAGGCGCCATTGATCGAGGGCCATTTGGTCCTGCACGTACAGGCCGGTCTGATAGGTCTTCTGATCATAGTCGTAGAACGCGGTGGAACGGTCCGGACGCTCGATCGGCAAGCCATGGATCGGGTTGTTGACGTTGATCGGCGGTGCGCTGCCGAAAATGGAGAGGTAGTTGGTGTTGCTGCGCTGGTGATCGAGACCCAGCAGCACGGTGTGATTCACTTCCCCGGTGGCGAAGTCGGCCTGGAAGTTGTTGTCCACGGCGAACTGACTGATGTCTTCTTCGACGCTGGTGGTGGAGCGGCCCACGTTGCCGGCGTCATCCACCTGGGTGAACGGATACGAGCCAACGGTGACGGCCTGGAACGACAGGTCCGACTTGGTGTAACGCAGGTTCTGCCGGAATTGCCAGACGTCGTTCAGGCGATGTTCGAACGCATAGCCCAGCGCGTAGTAGGTGCGGTCGTAGTATTCCCAGTCCGGATCACCGAGGTTCTTGTGATGGGAAATATCACCGAACGGCATGTCGATTTTGGTGCCTTGCACCGGCAGGAACTGGCTGGTGATGCCGGTATCGTCACGGGTGAACTGGGTCAGCAGGGTGAACCGGGTGTCTTCGTCGATATTCCAGGTCAGGCTCGGCGCGATGTTGTAGCGCTTGTCCTCGACGTGGTCGATCTGCGTATCGCTGTCGCGCACCACGCCGCTCAAGCCATAGAGAAACTGGCCTTCGTCATCGATCTTGCCGGTGCTGGCGAAGTTGATCTGGCGATGGTTGTCGCTGCCGTATTGCACCTCGATCTCGTGGCTATCCACTGCTGATGGGCGGCGGCTGACCATGTCCAGCAAGCCGCCCGGCGGGGTCTGGCCGTACACCGAGGACGCCGGGCCGCGCAGCACGGTGAGGCGATCGAGGTTCCAGGTTTCCTGTTTCGGGTTGGCGTACACGCCTTTAGGCAGGGGCAGGCCGTCGAGGAACTGGGTCGGTTCGAAACCACGCACGCGCAACCAGTCGGCGCGGGTGTCGCTACCGTAGCTGCTGGCGGTGGTGCCGGGCATGTAGCGCACGGCGTCATCGAGGTTCTGGACGTTGCGGTCGTCCATTTGCTCGCGAGTCACGACGGAAATCGAGCGCGGTGCTTCGACCAGCGCGGTATCGGTCTTGGTGCCGGCGGCGGTGCGTTTGGCGAGGTAACCGTCTACCGGGCCCCAGGCGCTTTCGGTATTTTCCATACCGATGACCGCGGTTTCCGGCAGGGCCAGCGTGCCCTCGGGAATGGCGACCAGGCTGTAGGTGCCGGCGCTGCTCTGTTCCAGTTGCAGACCGGTGCCGCGCAAGGCTTGACGCAGGGCGGCGGCCGCGTCGAATTGTCCCTTCACCGGCGCCGAGGTCTTGCCTGCGGCCAGGGATGGATTCAGCGACAGCGCCAGGCCGGCCTGGCTGGCGATCTGGTTCAGGGTGCTGGCCAATGGCGCGGCCGGCAGGTTGTAGGCGTGAACACTGGAGGCCTGTTCAGCGGCGATCAGCTGAGTGCTGGCCAGAGGGGCGCAAAGGGCAATGGCGATTGCCAGCAAACTGGGGCGCAACAAGGTGTTCAGCGAACGGGACATACGGCGGCTCCTGAATGGAAACATTTCTCAATTGCTTAGGTGCCGGACGAGAATTGAAAAGTGATAGGGCTGGATGAAAATAATTTCGATTCAGAAATCGGGTGCTGATCTGTAGACATGATCCTTCCCACGCGTGGGAGCGATCATCATTTAAGGCCTGGCGTCAGCCTTCGCCACCGTCACCCACCACGGCGTGTGCTGTTCGATCTGCACCGGCAGGGTCGGCAACAGGGCGCTCAAGGCTTTATCGGTGTCGTGCAGCGGGAAGCTGCCGGTGATCCGCAGGTCGGCAATCTCGGGTGCAACACCCAGGTGCCCGGGCCTATACCGGCCGAGTTCATGCACCAGGTCTTCCAGGCGCGCGTTATCGACCACCAGCATGCCGCGAGTCCACGCATCGGCGCCGGCATTGATGGCGACAATCGGCCCCAGGCCATTGCTGCGCATCAGCACTTGCTGACCTTCTTGCAGAATCTGTTCTTCAGTTCTCAACTCGGGATGCGCGGCGACAGCGGACTTCAAAACGCTCAGGCGCGTGCCTTCCTCCTCGCGCTTGACCAGGAACAACGTCCCGAGGGCGCGCATGCTACCTTCGCGGGTTTCGACGATAAACGGTCGGGCATCGCCGTGGCCGGTTTCGATGAGGATTTCGCCTTCCTGAAGGATGATCCGCCGCTGCTTCTCATCAAAACGGATGTCCACAGCACTGTGGGTGTTGAGGTTGAGCAGCGTGCCGTCCGCCAGGCGCAGGGTGCGCTGCTCACCGGTGGCGGTGCGCTGATCGGCCAGCCAGTAGTCGAGGGGCAGATAACGCTCACCGGCAAACAGCGCCAGCCCGATCACGGCGATAACACTGGCCACGCCGCTGCCCAGTTTGCGCACGCGGCGGCGAATGCTTTCACGCGATTGCAGCAACGCCGTACGGGCCGGGCCGTTGGCGACGCTGAAACGCTGGTCGAGCATGCCCAGCTGGCGCCAAGCGCGGGCATGTTCCTCGTGGGCTGCGTGCCACTGGCTGAACGCTTCGCGCTCCACCGAGCTGCCGGAATCCAGGGACAATTGCCAGGCAATCGCTGCGTCCAGCACCTTGGCTGACACCGGTTTTGAACTGACCGGGCTCATACCGGTTCACCGTACAAGGCGATGTAGCACTGACGAATCCCTTGGGCCAGGTATTGCCGGACACGCGGCACCGAGACACCCAGTCGCTCGGCGATTTCGGCATGGGTGAGGCCGTCGAGGCGGTTATAGAGAAACGCGGCGCGAGCCTTGCTCGACAGTTGACCCAACAGGCGGTCGATGGCTTTGAGGTCTTCGAGGATCAACTGCTGCTCCTCGACCGACGGTTGTTCGCCTTCGGGGATCAGCATCAATTCGGTGAGGTAGGCCTGTTCCAGCGCGGCGCGACGGAAGTAGTCGAATAGCAGGCCTTTGGCAATCGCCACCAGGAACGCCCGCGGCTCGCGCGGCTCTTTCAGTTCATCTCGGCCAAGCAACCGCACAAAAGTGTCCTGGCTCAGGTCTTCGGCACGTTGCGGGCACGCCACGTTGCGTCGCAGCCAGGCCAATAGCCAACCGCGATGGTCGCGATATAACGCACCAACGAGCTCACTGTGGGGGCTTTGGATTGAAGACACGCAGCATCACCGATTGGGAAGTGTTAACTAACGAGAATTATTCGCGATTGTGGCAGAGGCGGGGAAGGTAAGCAATTGGCGCTGGTCGGGTGGATGAGGCGTTATGTATCCAGTTTGACCGCGTTATCGTTGATCGCGGGCAAGCCATGCTCCTACAGGGGTATCCCGTGATCTGTAGGAGCATGGCTTGCCCGCGATGGGGCCAGAACAGTCACTGCCTGGTTAGAAGGACGGCGCATGCTGTCGTCGTTTCCACTGACTCAACCGCTGCTGCAGGCTCAACGGGCTATTAATCTTCTGCTGCCGCGCCCGACTGAACAGGATCAACGCCAATTCAGCCGTCGCCAACGCGTCGGCACTGGCGTTATGTCGCTCGAACACTTCCAGTTTGAACCAGTCGATCCACTCATCCAGACCGGCCTCGCGAATGTGCGCCTGAGGGCACAGCAGCGGGGCGATGTCTGCCACGTCCAGAAACGGATGAGCCAACTTGTAGCCCAAGTGGTCTTTCAGCGCGCGGCCCAGCATGTGTTGATCGAACGGCGCATGAAACGCCAGCACCGGGCTGTCGCCGAGGAACTCCATGAAGTCGAGCAAGGCATGCGCCGGATCGCTGCCGGCCGCAATGGCGCTGGGGCCGAGGCCATGAATCAGCATGCTGGGCGCGAGCTTCAGGTCGGCGCATTGCAGCGTGCGTTCGAACTGCTGGCTGAAGTCGATGGCGCCGTCCTCGATCACCACGGCACCAATGGACAACACCCGATCCCTGTTCAGGTTGAGCCCGGTGGTTTCCAGGTCGAGCACCACCCAGCGCTGTTCACGCAGGCTGCATTCACCCAGCTCGGTCACCGCCGGCAAGCGCTTGAGTCGTTGTTGCAACTCTTCCGTCAGCAGCGGCGTGGCCGGGCGTAGCCATGAAAACAGGCTCATAGCTGATACCGCAGGGCCAGGCTGCTTTGCAGGCGTTGCGCCTGGCGCAAGGATTCGCGCAGGATCCGCCGGTCCAGATGATTGAGGCTGTCCGGATCGACCCGGTTGGAGTAGGGCAAGTTCTCCCGCGTTTGCAGCTGATGTTGCTGCATACGGGTTTGCTGAATGAAGTGGTACGCCTCTTCATAGGCGGCACCGTCCAGCGGCTGAATGATTTCCTTGGCCACCAGTTGGCGAAAACGCTCCAGGGTATTGTTGGTCTCGATCCCGTGGGCCAATGCCAGCAACCGTGCGCCATCGACGAACGGTGTCAGGCCCTGCACCTTGAGGTCCAGCGTGGCTTTTTCACCGTTCTTGCGCGCCAGTACGAACTCACGGAAACGCCCCACGGGCGGACGATTGCGCAAGGCGTTCTCGGCCAGCATCCGCTGGAACAGCCGGTTATCGGCGACCTGATCGAGGATCCCGCGACGCAGTTGCTCGCACCCTTGTTCGTCACCCCAGACCACGCGCAGGTCGAAATAGATGCTCGATCCCAGCAGGTTCTCCGGCGTCGCCTCGCGGATAAACGCCGCAAACCGTCGCGCCCATTCGGCCCGCGACAAGCACAACTCCGGGTTGCCAGCCATGATGTTGCCCTTACACAGCGTGAAGCCGCAGAGCGCCAGGCTCTGGTTGATCTGCTGGGCAATCGGCAACAGCTTGCCGCGAATCTCGGCAGCGTGCGCGGCGTCTCGGGCCTCGAACAGAATGCCGTTGTCCTGATCGGTATGCAGCGTTTGCTCACGCCGGCCTTCGCTGCCGAAGCACAACCAACTGAACGGCACACCGGGGTCACCTTTATCGGCGAGGGTCAGCTCGATCACCCGGCACACGGTGTGGTCGTTGAGCAGCGTAATAATGTGGGTGATCTGCGTCGACGAGGCGCCGTGAGCCAGCATGCGCTCGACCAGTTGGCCGATCTCGCCACGCATCAGCACCAGGTTTTCGATGCGCTGGGCGCTGCGAATCGTCCGTGCCAGGTGTACCAGATCCACCCGTTGCAGGGAAAACAGGTCGCGTTCCGAGACCACGCCGCACAGGCGCTGATCTTTCACCAGGCAGACGTGAGCGATGTGCCGCTCGGTCATGGCGATGGCCGCGTCGAAAGCGCTGTGGTCCGGCGACAGGAAAAACGGCGCCTGGGTCATGTGCCGCTCGATCGTTTCATTGAAGTCATTGGTACCGGCCGCCACCACATGGCGCAGGTCGCGCAGGGTGAAGATTCCCAGCGGGGCTTTGTGTTCATCGACCACGACGATGCTGCCGACCTGTTGCTCGTGCATCAGCGTCACCGCTTCACGCAGCGGCGTCGCCGGGCTGCAGGTCACCGGGTGGCGCATGGCCAATTCGCCCAGGCGCGTGTTCAGCGAGTACTGAGTGCCGAGGGTTTCTACGGCTTTTTGCTGGACTTGCTGGTTGACCTGATCCAGCAGACTGCTGACGCCGCGCAGGGCAAAGTCACGAAAGGTGCTGGAAAGTGCGAACAGTTTGATGAACGCCAGCTTGTTCAGTTGAAGGCAAAACGTGTCTTCGGCGGCCAGGTGCTCAGTTCGGGTCGCCCGTTCACCCAGCAACGCGGCCAAGGGGAAGCATTCCCCCGTGGTGATTTCGAACGTGGTTTCGGTGCCACCCTTGGCCGTGTGTGGGCGCTCACCGACGACGCGGCCCTGTTTGACGATGTAGAAGTATTCAACAGGGCCATCGGCGGGCTTGATAATGCTGTCACCGGGGGCATAAAAACGCAGCTGACATTGTTCAACCAGGTACGCCAGGTGAGCGTGTTCCATCTGATTGAAGGGCGGGAACCGCTGAAGGAATTGCAAAGTGCCCTGAATGTTTTGCAATACGGCGGTTTTCCCTGCCTGTGTGAAGGCGTCCGCTTTACTCATAACCATTACCGCAGTCTTTTTTGAATTGTTGTTGTCGGATGACGCTGCCATCGTCCGCCCCTGCGTGCGGGGTGCCCATTGGACGTAAGTCTAGGTAGGTCATGCAGGTGTCGGAAGTTAGGAAATGTCTGACGCAAATGTGGGAAAAACCTCCTACATTGGCTATAGAAATACTTTCCGACGAAGTGCACATTGATGGTCTGCTTAGCGGTGTCTGACGATTGAGCTAGGGGATTGAATTGAAAACGTAGAGAACGCCATGTCCGACCACGATATTTTGAGTGATGCCGAGCGCGAGGCGCTGAGTGCCGTCATGCTCGAACCCGATTTGCCGGCGCAGCGGGTGCTGATCGTTGACGACGATAAAGACTCGCGTGAGCTGTTGTCGGAGATTCTTGCGTTGGACGGTATTCGTTGCATGACCGCCGCCAGTGCTGAAACCGCACTCAAAATGCTGAAGGAGAAACCCTCGATCGGCCTGGTGATTACCGATCTGCGCATGGGGCACATCGATGGCCTGGACCTGATCCGCCAGGTTCGCGAGTCGGAGCGGGCAGAACTGCCGTTCATCATCGTTTCCGGCGACGCCGACGTGAAAGATGCGATTGCCGCAATGCATCTGAGAGTGGTCGACTTCCTGCTCAAACCTGTCGATACCGGCACGTTGTTGGAGCTGGTCAAACATGAGTTGGGAATAATGGATGAGCAAACACCGACTTGATACAAAAAGGCCCTGATCTTTCGATCAGGGCCTTTTTTTTGTCCGGCGTCAGTGCTCAGTTACAGGCCATTGGCAGCCTTGAACTCGCGACGACGACGGTGCAGGACCGGCTCGGTGTAGCCGTTTGGCTGCTTCGTGCCTTCAACCACCAGTTCGACCGCCGCCTGAAAGGCGATGTTGCTGTCGAAGTTCGGGGCCAGCGGACGGTACAGCGGGTCATTGGCGTTTTGACGGTCGACCACCGGCGCCATGCGCTTGAGGCTTTCCATCACTTGCGCTTCGGTAACGATGCCGTGGCGCAGCCAGTTGGCGATGTGCTGGCTGGAGATCCGCAGCGTTGCACGGTCTTCCATCAGGCCGACGTCGTTGATGTCCGGCACTTTCGAGCAACCCACGCCCTGGTCGATCCAGCGCACCACATAACCGAGAATGCCCTGGGCGTTGTTGTCCAGTTCGTTCTTGATCTGTTCCGCAGTCCACTGCGGGTTCACCGCCAGCGGGATGGTCAGGATGTCGTCCACCGACGCGCGGGCACGTTTGGCCAGTTCAGCCTGACGGGCGAATACATCGACCTTGTGGTAGTGCAACGCGTGCAGCGCAGCAGCCGTCGGCGAGGGAACCCAGGCCGTGTTCGCGCCGGCCAGCGGATGAGCGATTTTCTGCTCGAGCATCGCCGCCATCAGGTCGGGCATCGCCCACATGCCTTTACCGATCTGCGCGCGACCTTGCAGGCCGGTGCTCAAACCGATATCGACGTTCCAGTTCTCGTAGGCGCCGATCCACTTCTCGGCCTTCATGTCGGCCTTGCGCACCATCGGGCCGGCTTCCATGGAGGTGTGGATTTCATCGCCCGTACGGTCGAGGAAACCGGTGTTGATGAACACCACGCGCTCGCTGGCGGCCTTGATGCAGGCCTTCAGGTTGACCGTGGTCCGGCGCTCCTCGTCCATGATCCCGACTTTCAGCGTGTTGCGCGGCAGACCGAGTACGTCTTCAATGCGACCGAACAACTCGTTGGTGAACGCGGCTTCTTCCGGGCCGTGCATTTTCGGCTTCACGATGTAGACCGACCCGGTGCGGCTGTTCTTGCGCGAACTGTTGCCATTGAGGCTGTGGATCGCTGCAAGGCTGGTCACCAGACCGTCGAGGATGCCTTCCGGCACTTCGTTGCCGTCTTTGTCGACGATAGCGTCGATGGTCATCAGGTGACCGACGTTACGCACGAACAACAGCGAACGACCGTGCAGACTCAGTTCCTTGCCATCGACACCGGTGTAGGTGCGGTCGGCGTTCATGGTGCGGGTAAAGGTCTGACCGCCCTTGGAGACTTCTTCCGACAGGTCGCCTTTCATCAGGCCGAGCCAGTTGCGGTAGATCACCACTTTGTCATCGGCATCGACGGCGGCGACGGAGTCTTCGCAGTCCATGATGGTGGTCAGAGCGGCTTCCATCAGGATGTCTTTGACGCCGGCAGCATCGGTCTGGCCGACCGGGGTGCTGGCATCGATCTGGATTTCGAAGTGCAGGCCGTTGTTTTTCAGCAGGATCGCGGTTGGAGCACCAGCATCGCCGTGGAAACCGATCAGCTGAGCGTCGTGGCGCAGGCCGGTGTTGCTGCCGCCTTTAAGGGCGACCACCAGTTTGCCGTCAACGATCTTGTAGCCGGTGGAATCGACGTGGGAGCCGGCAGCCAATGGCGCGGCTTCGTCGAGGAAGGCGCGAGCGAAGGCAATCACCTTGTCGCCGCGAACCTTGTTGTAGCCTTTGCCTTTTTCCGCGCCGTCAGCTTCGCTGATGGCGTCGGTGCCGTAGAGCGCGTCATACAGCGAACCCCAGCGGGCGTTCGAGGCGTTGAGCGCGAAACGGGCGTTCATGACCGGCACCACGAGTTGCGGACCGGCCATGCGGGCGATTTCGTCATCGACGTTTTGCGTCGTTGCCTGGAAATCGGCCGCTTCTGGCAGCAGATAACCGATGTCTTGCAAGAAGGCTTTATAAGCCACAGCGTCGTGTGGTTGACCGGCACGGGATTGGTGCCAGCCATCGATACGAGCCTGGAAATCATCGCGTTTGGCGAGTAGGGCTTTGTTCTTCGGGGCCAGGTCGTGAATGACCTTGTCGGCACCGGCCCAGAACTTATCGGCGGTGAGGCCGGTACCGGGAATGGCTTCGTTGTTTACGAAGTCGAACAGGACTTTGGCGACCTGCAGGCCACCGACTTGAACGTGTTCAGTCATTGCTTGCCTCACTCTGCTCAGCTATTTCGCTTTTCAGCTCTTCAATTTTGACAATGAAGCCTCAGGCCATTTAAACCACAAACCCGTCCGCCAGTACATGCCCTTGCGGGCGGCTGGGTTCGGTCCGATCAACGGCTTGTAGGCCTTGCTGACAGGGCTTTTCAGGGTTGCGAGTGTGCCGGTGGCAGACATCGATCCAACGTTATGTAGTGCGCGCTGCGGCATACTACATGATGAATTGCGCTTGTGAAAATTAGACTAATTACGTCGTTCTGCGACCCCATGACGCATTGCAGTCATGTCGGGGAACGGGATGTTCTCAAAAAACCATTGGATTGTTCCAGTTAAATATAAAAAGTTGTACACGATTTGTTGTTGGCAGCATCTTCAGCGGCGTTCCCATCGCGAGCAGACGAATCAACGCAGTATCAGCCCTTGCCTATACTTCTGTTTCTATAACAAAAGAGGGCTGCGCCATGGACCACCTCGTACTCACAGTGTTTGCTCCGGACAAGGCTGGGCAGGTCGAGCGCATTGCCCAGTGCATTGCCGAGCACGGCGGCAACTGGTTGGAAAGCCGTATGTCGCGCATGGCCGGGCAGTTCGCCGGGATTCTTCGGGTGGGGGTACCGGCCGAGGCCTACGATGAATTGGTCGATGCCCTACAGGCGTTGTCCGCCCAAGGCATTCGCGTATTGATTGCCGAAAGCGGCATCGAACAATCCTGCACCTGGAAGCCGATTGCGATGGAGTTGGTGGGCAACGATCGTCCGGGGATCGTACGTGACATCACCCGTCTGCTCAGCGAGCAGGGTGTGAACCTGGAAAGACTGGTCACAGAAGTGCGTCCGGCGCCGATGAGCAGCGAGCCGCTGTTCCACGCTGAGGCAATCCTCGCCGTGCCGCTGACCTTGTCGCTGGACGTATTGCAGTCGCGCCTGGAAACCCTGGCGGACGATTTGATGGTCGAACTGGTGCTACGCAGCGAACCGTGAAAGGGTTATCCAAGTTAAACGTGCACCTGCCTGTGGATAACCTGTAGAGACAGCCCGCCAGCCCACGCCGGCCGGGCTTCTTCAGGATCTGATCAAAAAACCAGCAGTTTCAACAAGTTGCGCACAAACAGCGGGGATCACGCTGTGGATAACCTTGGGAAGGATCGATGCAGGCCACGGAGAGCGTGGCCTGTAGAGGTTTGTGTGTTTTTTGATCAGCTGCGGCGACGCAAACTTATCCACGCATCCACGCTGTAGACCGCCAGGCCTGCCCAGATGAAGATAAACGCAACCAGCGTGCTGGACGACAGGTGTTCGTCGAAAAGCAAAACGGCTTGCAACAGCACCAGCGTCGGCGCCAGGTACTGGAGGAATCCCAAGGTTGTGTAGGGGATATGCCGTGCGGCGGCGTTGAAACAGATCAGCGGCACCAGCGTGACCGGGCCGGCGGCCACCAGCCACCAGGCTTCTGAGGTGGTCCAGAACTCGGGTTGCGCACTGGCCGCCGTCGGGTTGAACAGCAGCCACGCGACCGCAATCGGCACCAGCATCCAGGTTTCCACTACCAGACCGGGCAGCGCTTTGACCGGTGCCTGTTTACGGATCAATCCATAGAATCCAAACGTCAGCGCCAGCACCAGCGACACCCACGGCAAACTGCCAACTTGCCACACCTGCTGCGCCACGCCGACCGCCGCCAGACCCACCGCCAGCCATTGCATGCGCCGCAGCCGTTCGCCGAGGATCAACATCCCCAGCAGCACGTTCACCAGCGGGTTGATGTAGTAACCGAGGCTGGCCTCAAGCATCCGTCCGTTATTCACCGACCACACGTAAGTCAGCCAGTTGGCCGCGATCAGCGTGCCGCTCAGGGCCAGGATCGCCAGGCGTTTCGGGTTGTCGCGCAACTCGCGCCACCAGCCGGGATGTTTCCAGACCATCAGCAACAAGGCACCGAACAATGCGGACCATAGTACGCGGTGGATGATGATCTCCACGGCGGGTACATTGGCGATGGCTTTGAAATAGAGCGGGAACAGTCCCCAGATGATGTAGGCGCTCAGGCCCAGAATGTACCCGCGACGCGGGTTGGCAGCTTGCATGCAGAATCCTTGCTTAGGCAGCTAACAAAGAGGGGATTGTAAGGAGATTTGTCTACTAAAGTCCTGCCTGAATAGGTTGGGCAATTGTGAACACGGTCCCTGTAGGAGTGAGCCTGCTCGCGATAGCGGTGTGTCAGCCACTGATGTGCTGAATGTTTCGCCGCCATCGCGAGCAGGCTCACTCCCACAGGTGGGAACTGTGCGAATCAGAAAAGTTTCAGGGGTTCTTCGTTCAGGGCTGCAAGTTGCTCACGCAACGCCAGCACCTGGTCACCCCAATACCGCTCGCTGCCGAACCACGGAAAACTGTGCGGGAACGCCGGGTCGTCCCAGCGGCGGGCGAGCCAGGCGCTGTAGTGCATCAGACGCAAGGCGCGCAGCGGTTCGATCAACGCCAGTTCCCGCGGATCGAAATCGTGAAACTCGTTGTAGCCGTCCATCAGTTCCGACAATTGGCCGAGGCATTCCTGGCGGTCACCGGCGAGCATCATCCAGATGTCCTGCACCGCCGGGCCCATGCGGCAGTCATCGAGGTCGACGATGTGGAACATTTCGTCACGGCACATCATGTTGCCGGGGTGGCAATCGCCGTGCATGCGGATGTTCTGGTGCGGCGTGGTCTTGTAGACCTCTTCCACTCGCTTGAGCAGATCGCGGGCCACGGACTCGTAGGCGGGCAACAAACTCTTGGGGACAAAATTGCCTTCGAGCAAGGTGGTCAGCGAGTCGTGACCGAAGTTCTTCACGCCCAGCGCTTCACGGTGCTCGAACGGTTTGGTGGAGCCCACGGCGTGCAGGCGACCGAGCAACTGACCCAGGCGATAGAGTTGATCGAGATTGCCCGGCTCTGGCGCACGGCCACCGCGGCGCGGGAACAGGGTAAAACGAAAGCCGTTGTGTTCGTGCAGGCTGGCGCCGTTGTGGATCATCGGCGCGACCACGGGCACGTCGCACTCGGCGAGTTCGAAGGTGAACTGGTGTTCTTCGAGTATCGCTTCGTTGGTCCAGCGCTGCGGGCGGTAGAACTTGGCGATCAGCGGTTCGGAGTCTTCGATGCCGACTTGATAGACGCGGTTCTCGTAGCTGTTGAGCGCCAGAATGCGCGCGTCGCTGAGAAAGCCGATGCTTTCGACGGCATCGAGCACGAGGTCTGGGGTGAGGGTTGCAAACGGGTGGGCCATGCTGACTCCTGCGCGCAGCAGGCTGCCGCGTCCGGCCAAGCATGGTAGCGCAGACCGGGCTTCTTTAGGGGGATCCTTCCCACGCTCTGCGTGGGAATGCAGTCAGGGACGCTCTGCGTCCCCAGAAGCGGACGCGGAGCGTCCGGTGAGGCATTCTCACGAAGAGTGTGGGAACGATCATTAGGGGGGAACGTTGATCAGGCGCCGACGATCCCGCCATCTTCACGGGAAATCGCCATCACCGAAGACCGTGGCTTGCCATTCGGCAGATGCTCCGGGAACGTCGAACCCCCGTTCTCCCCCGGGTGCTGAATCCCGACAAACAACGTCTTCTGGTCTGGCGAGAAACTGATCCCCGTCACTTCGCAACCAATCGGCCCGACCATAAACCGGCGGATCTCCCCGGTCACCGGGTCGGCACACAGCATCTGGTTGTTGCCCATCCCGGCAAAATCACCGGCATTGCTCGAGTCGCCGTCAGTGAGAATCCACAACCGCCCGGCCTTGTCGAAACCCAAGCCATCCGGGCTGTTGAACATGTTCTGCGGCGTGATGTTCGACGAGCCACCCTTCGGCGTGCCAGCGTGGACGCCCGGGTTGCCGGCGACCACAAACAGGTCCCAGGCAAAGCTTTTCGAGCCATGATCATCGTGGTCGGTGCGCCAGCGCAGGATCTGCCCGTAGACGTTTTTCTCGCGCGGGTTTGGCCCGCCCACCGGTTGGCCATCCTCACCGCGCTTGGCGTTGTTGGTCAGGGTGCAATAAACCTGGCCGTCCTTGGGGCTTACCACGATCCATTCCGGGCGGTCCATGCGCGTGGCTTTCACCACGCTGGCGGCGAGACGTGCATGGATCAGCACTTCGGCCTGATCAGCAAAGCCGCTGCTGGCGTCGATGCCGTTTTTGCCGTGGGTCAGTTCGACCCACTCACCTTTGCCTTTCGGGTGATCGGCATTGCCGTCGCCGGCGTCGAAGCGCGCCACGTACAAGGTGCCGTGGTCGAGCAGGTCGCGGTTGGCCTTGGGTTTTTTGTGGTTGATCTTGTCGCGGCTGACAAACTTGTAGATGAACTCGCCGCGCTCGTCGTCGCCCATGTACACCACGGCGTGGCCGTCATGGGTTTCTGCCAGGGCGGCGTTTTCATGCTTGAAGCGGCCCAGGGCCGTGCGCTTGACCGGAGTTGATTGCGGGTCGAACGGGTCGATTTCCACCACCCAGCCGTGACGGTTGAGTTCGTTCGGGTTTTTCGCCAGGTCGAAACGTTCGTCGTGCTGGTGCCAGTTGATCTCTTTGCTGGCCGCCACCGCGCCGTAGCGTTTTTGCGCCGCGTCGAATTTTTGCTCGGCATTGCTGCTGCCGAAGCAGTCGGTAAAGTTCTCTTCGCAGGTCAGGTACGTGCCCCATGGCGTCTTGCCGTTGGCGCAATTCTGGAAGGTGCCGAGGACATTTTTGCCATGCGGGTCAGCGCTGGTTTTCACCCGTTCATGGCCAGCAGCCGGGCCACTCAGGCTGATCGGTGCGTTGCCGTGAATCCGACGGTTGTAGCGCGAGCCCTGGACGAACTGCCACTGGCCATTTTTGCGTTGCACTTCGATCACCGACACGCCTTCGCAGGCCAACGCCTTGCGCACTTCTTCGGCCGACTGCGGCATGCCGCCATGCGCGTAGAGGTAGCGATAGTTGGTGTATTCGTTGTTGATCGCCATCAGCGCCCGGTCTTGTTCACCGGGAAATTCGAACAGGCTCATGCCGTCGTTGTTGTCACCGAACTGGACTTCCTGATGCTCGGCCGTGCCGTTGCCACTCGGGTCGAAGGCTGGACCATTCTTTTGTAGAGGCTGGCCCCAGCTGATCAGCACCGAGGACTTGTAGCCGGCTGGCAGGGTAATGGCGTCGCTGGTGGCGGCGGGGATGCTGTCAAAACCCAACAGTTTGCTGGTGCCGGCGCTGACACTCGCGGCCATGACGCTGCGGCTCAGCAGGTTGCCGCCGAGAAACATGGCGGCACCGCAAAGGGCGCCGGCGCTGATGAAACCGCGACGGCTGAGGCCGACCATTTTTTCGAGGTCGGTGGACTGGTTTTCTTCTAATAGGCTCACATCAGGCTCCCTGCGGTTTTTGCAGTCACCTTAGTGAGCGGACATGACGCTTTTGTTTCAGAGGGGAGTGCCCAGCAGGACGTTGGAGGGAGAAAACTGTACCAGCACCGGTTTGTCAGTGGTCAGCCCTTGGGTTCGCAAGTGCAGTGGCTCGGCCAAGGCGCACAGCGTCTGGCCATTGGGCAGGCTGATGCGTACTTCGCTGGGCCCGTCTTCGGCGTCGAGAATTTCTTCGATAATGCCCTTGAGGCAATTGTTGCCGGGTGTTGCGTTTTGCTCGATAGCCAGCACGTCCAGCCAACCGGCCTTGATCAGGGCGACCACCTCGGTGCCGGTTTCCAGCTCCAGGCGCAGGGTGCTGTCGTGGGTGATCTGCGTATCAATATTCAAGCCTGCGGCCAGTTCGAGACGAATGCGGTCGTTGCGCCCCTGAGCTTCGATCTCGACCACCTTGCCGTGCAGTTGGTTGCGCGCGCTGGTCCGCAGCATCAGGCGGCCGAGCAGGTCGAGATCGCTGGCATCCTCGGCGGCCTCCAGCACCTGGGCCTGGAGGACTTGCAGCTTTTGATAAAGGCGCAACACGCGCAGGCCTTCGCTGGAGAGTTTGGCACCGCCGCCACCCTTGCCGCCGACGCTGCGCTCCACCAACGGCTTCTGCGCCAGGTTGTTCAACTCGTCGATGGCGTCCCATGCTGCCTTGTAGCTCAGGCCCGCGCTTTTCGCTGCGCGGGTAATCGAGCCTTGTTCGGCGATGTGTTGCAGCAACGCGATGCGCTGCGGGCGACGGAC
The DNA here is from genome assembly GCF_031456615.1 of Pseudomonas sp. 3296. NCBI lineage: Bacteria > Pseudomonadati > Pseudomonadota > Gammaproteobacteria > Pseudomonadales > Pseudomonadaceae > Pseudomonas > Pseudomonas sp. 3296. The sequence goes on along the minus strand of NZ_JAVDUY010000002.1, from coordinate 92,599 downwards.
AATGTGCTGGGACAACAACGTAGGCAAGGACATGGTGAGGCGCTTTGGCGGTGACAATTAGGAAGACGTTGGCCGCTTGGGCTGCGGGAGTCAAGTCAGGCCGCGTCGCCCGGTTTGGGTGTGCGGGCCAGGCAGTAGACGTCAACCCGCGCAGCGCCAGCATCCATCAACAGCCGGGCGAGGGCTTGCGCGGTGGCGCCGGTGGTTAGTACGTCGTCCACCAACGCCAAATGGCGCCCCTTGATCTGCGCGCCGGGTGTCAGGGCGAACGCGTTGCACAGGTTCTTCTTGCGGGCCTCGGCATTCAAATCCTGCTGCGCGCTGGTGTCTTGAATCCTCAGCAGCAGCGTTTCGTCGCAAGGAGTGTCCAGATGGCTGCCGAGCCAGCGGGCGAGCATCGCGGCTTGATTGAAACCCCGTTGGCGCAGTCGTTTAGCGGCCAGCGGCACCGGGACCAGTGCGTCGGGTCGATTCAGGTCTTCGTCGAAGCGATGTTGCAGGTATTGCGCGAGAAGATCGGCGAGCAGGCGGCCAAACGGCCATTTTGCCGAGTGCTTGAAGCGCGTGATCAGCGTGTCCAGCGGAAAGCTGTACGACCACGGCGCGGCGACTCGCTCGAAAGCGGGCGGCTGTTTCAGGCACTGACCGCAGGTCAAGCCTGTGCCAGGCAAGGGCAGGGCGCAGGTCTGGCAGTGGTCGCCCAGCCAGGGCAGCTCCGTTTCGCAGGCCATGCAGATCGGGATGCGTTCCTCGGCCGGTTCAGCACAGAGCAAACAGTGTTGTGTGTTTTTTAACCAGATGTAAACCGGTCCATCGTATCGTGGTTGACAGCGCATGAGTCTTCCTTAAATATGCCGAACATCCGTGTCGCGTCTGTGGGTATTCCATCCCCAGGCGCTTGCCAAGCATAAAACAAAGGAAACGCCCATGAGCGCCAGCACCTCTGCAACCCTGCGTCATGACTGGTCTTTGGCCGAAGTCAAAGCACTCTTCGTTCAGCCATTCAACGACCTGTTGTTCCAGGCACAGACGGTGCACCGCGCGCATTTCGACGCCAACCGCGTCCAGGTTTCCACGCTGCTCTCGATCAAGACCGGCGCCTGCCCGGAAGATTGCAAATATTGCCCACAGTCCGGTCACTACAACACCGGCCTGGAAAAAGAAAAACTGATGGAAGTGCAGAAGGTCCTCGAGGAGGCCGCTCGCGCCAAGGCCATCGGTTCGACCCGTTTCTGCATGGGCGCGGCGTGGAAACACCCGTCGGCCAAAGACATGCCATACGTGCTGGAAATGGTCAAAGGCGTGAAAGCCATGGGCCTGGAAACCTGCATGACCCTCGGTCGCCTGGATCAGGACCAGACCGTTGCGCTGGCCGACGCCGGCCTCGACTACTACAACCACAACCTCGATACGTCGCCTGAGTTCTACGGCAGCATCATCACTACCCGCACCTACAGCGAGCGCCTGCAAACCCTGGCCTACGTGCGTGAATCGGGGATGAAGATCTGCTCCGGCGGCATCCTCGGCATGGGCGAGTCCCTCGATGACCGCGCCAACCTGCTGATCCAGCTGGCCAACCTGCCGGAGCATCCAGAGTCGGTGCCGATCAACATGCTGGTGAAAGTCGCCGGCACGCCGCTCGAAAATGCCGAAGACATCGATCCGTTCGACTTCATCCGCATGCTCGCCGTGGCCCGCATCCTGATGCCGAAATCCCACGTACGCCTGTCCGCCGGCCGCGAAGCGATGAACGAGCAGATGCAGGCCCTGGCGTTCTTCGCTGGCGCGAATTCGATTTTTTACGGCGAAAAACTGCTGACCACCGCCAACCCGCAGGCTGACAAGGACATGCAACTGTTCTCGCGCCTGGGGATTCTGCCGGAAGCGCGCGAAGAGCACGCTGACGAGGTGCATCAGGCGGCTATCGAGCAGGCACTGGTTGAGCAGAAGAGCAGCGAGCAGTTCTATAACGCGGCTGTTTAAGAGCCCCCGATTTATCTGAAGGAATGCAAAAACCTGTGGGAGTGAGCCGGCTCGCGATTGCGATGTAACAACCAGCATCAGTGTTGAATGTTATGACCCCATCGCGAGCAGGCTCGCTCCTACAAGGTACTGCGATAGCTTCTGAATTCTGACCGCCCGAGGCCTGCATGTCTTTCGATCTCGCCGCACGCCTTGCTGCCCGCCGTGCCGAAAACCTCTACCGGCAACGCCCGCTGCTCGACAGCCCTCAAGGCCCTGAAGTGGTGGTCGATGGCCAACCATTGCTCGCGTTCTGCAACAACGATTACCTGGGCCTGGCCAATCACCCGCAAGTGATCGAAGCCTGGCGTGCCGGTGCGGCTCGCTGGGGTGTGGGTGGCGGGGCGTCGCACTTGGTCATCGGTCACAGCACCCCGCATCATGAACTGGAAGAAGCCCTGGCTGACCTGACCGGGCGCCCGCGTGCGTTGCTGTTCACCACCGGTTACATGGCCAATCTCGGCGCGGTCACCGCGCTGGTCGGGCAGGGCGATACGGTGCTCGAAGACCGGCTCAATCATGCTTCGTTACTGGATGCCGGTCTGCTGTCCGGCGCGCGCTTCAACCGCTACCTGCACAACGACGCGGTCAGCCTGGCCAAACGCCTGGAGAAAGCCACCGGCAATACGCTGGTGGTCACCGACGGCGTGTTCAGCATGGACGGCGACATTGCCGACCTGCCGGCACTGGCGGGCGAAGCCAAGGCCAAAGGTGCCTGGCTGATGGTCGATGACGCTCACGGGTTTGGTCCGTTGGGTGCCAATGGCGGAGGGATCGTCGAGCATTTCGGTCTCAACCAGGAAGACGTACCGGTGTTGGTCGGTACGCTGGGCAAGGCGTTCGGTACCGCCGGGGCTTTTGTCGCGGGCAGCGAAGAGTTGATCGAAAGCCTGATCCAGTTCGCCCGACCCTACATTTACACCACCAGCCAGCCCCCGGCGCTGGCTTGCGCGACACTGAAAAGCCTCGAACTGCTGCGCACCGAACATTGGCGACGTGAGCATCTGAAGACGTTGATCCGCCAGTTCCGCCAAGGCGCCGAGCAAATCGGCCTGGAGCTGATGGACAGCTTCACGCCGATCCAGCCGATCATGATCGGCGATGCCGGGCGTGCGGTTCGACTGTCGCAGATGTTGCGTGAGCGCGGCTTGATGGTGACGGCGATCCGTCCGCCCACCGTGCCAACCGGCAGCGCCCGCTTGCGGGTGACGCTGACCGCCGCGCATAGCGAGGCCCAGGTGCAACTATTGTTAGAAGGACTGGCCGATTGTTTTGCCCAGCTGAAACCGGAGCCAAGCCATGCGTGATCGATTGATTCTGTTGCCCGGTTGGGGTCTCGGGATTTCACCACTGGAACCGTTGGCGGCGGCCTTGCAGGGGCTGGATGAACACCTGCGCGTCGAGATCGAGCCGCTGCCGGAACTGGAGTCGAGCGATCTGGAAGAGTGGCTCGATGAACTCGATGCGACGGTGCCGCAGGATGCCTGGCTCGGCGGCTGGTCCTTGGGCGGCATGCTGGCGGCCGAATTGGCGGCACGTCGTGGTGATCGTTGCTGCGGCTTGCTGACCCTGGCGAGTAATCCTTCGTTTGTCGCCCACGAGCAATGGCCGAGCGCAATGCCGGGTGAAACGTTCGATGCATTCCTGGCTGGCTGCAAGGCCGACCCGCGTATGACGTTGAAGCGCTTTTCGTTGCTGTGCGCACAGGGCGCCGAAGACCCGCGTGGCCTTTCGCGGTTGTTGCTCGGTGGCGCGCCCAACGCTTCTGCATCGATATTGATGAGTGGTCTGGAAGTCCTCGCACAATTGGATACCCGTCAAGCTTTGCAGGCGTTTCGCGGCCCGCAACTGCACTTGTTCGCCGGCCTCGACGGCCTGGTCCCGGCCGAAGCGGCGGGGGACTTGCTGGCACTGCTGCCGGATGTCGAAATCGGTCTGATTGAACAGGCCGGCCACGCGTTTCTTCTGGAAGACCCCCACGGTGTGGCGGGGGCGATTCAGGCCTTTTTGCATGAGTCCGGTGATGACTGATTTATCCCTTCACAACCTGTCCGGCGGTTTGCCCGACAAGCGTCAGGTGGCGACCTCTTTTTCCCGCGCCGCGGCGAGTTATGACAGCGTGGCGCAGTTGCAACGTGATGTTGGCAGCCAGTTGTTGAGTCGCTTGCCCGCGGATTTTGCCCCGGGTCGCTGGCTCGACCTGGGCTGCGGCACCGGGTATTTCAGTCGGGCGCTGGGTGAGCGTTTTCCGGCCGGTCACGGCGTCGCCCTCGACATCGCCGAAGGCATGCTCAATCACGCCCGGCCGTTGGGGGGAGCCTCCCACTTCATCGCAGGTGATGCGGAACGCTTGCCGCTGCAGGATTCGACCTGTGACCTGATCTTCTCCAGCCTTGCGGTGCAATGGTGCGCGGACTTCGGCTCGGTGCTGAGCGAAGCGCAGCGTGTGCTGAAACCGGGCGGGATTTTCGCGTTTGCTAGTCTTTGTGTAGGGACGTTGTTTGAGCTGCGTGACAGTTGGCGTCAGGTCGATGGCATGGTCCACGTCAACCGCTTCCGCGAGTTGGGTGTTTATCAGCAACTGTGTGCGGCCAGCGGCTTGAAAACAGTCAGCCTGCAAACCCGACCTCATGTGTTGCATTACCCGGATGTACGCAGCCTGACCCATGAACTCAAGGCATTGGGTGCGCACAACCTGAACCCTGGGCGGCCGGGTGGTTTGACTGGCCGGGCGCGGATCCTCGGTTTGATCGAGGCGTATGAGCAGTTTCGTCAGGCCGAAGGTTTGCCGGCGACTTATCAGGTGGTCTATGCCGTGTTGGAGAAGCCTTTATGAGCGCAGCCTATTTCATCACCGGCACTGACACCGATGTCGGCAAGACCACCGTGGCCGCCGGCTTGTTGCATGCCGCGCGGTCGGCAGGCTTGAGCACGGCGGCCGGCAAGCCGGTTGCCTCGGGCTGCGATGTGACGTCCAAGGGGTTACGCAACGCCGATGCGCTGGCGCTGTTGGCCGAGTGCTCGTTGCCGTTGACGTATGCACAGGTCAACCCGGTGGCGTTCGAGCCAGCCATCGCGCCGCACCTGGCCGCGCGGGAAGCTGGCGTGGCGCTGACGGTGCAATCGCTGTTGACGCCCATGCGCGAGATTCTCGACATGCAGGCGGATTTCACCCTGATTGAAGGGGCGGGCGGCTGGCGTGTGCCGTTGGCGGATCAGGACAATCTGTCCGATCTGGCGATGGCGCTGGGTTTGCCGGTCATTCTGGTGGTCGGCGTTCGCCTGGGTTGCATCAATCACGCGCTGCTGACGGCCGAGGCGATTGCCCAGGATGGATTGCAGCTGGCGGGTTGGGTGGCCAATATCATTGATCCCAAAACCTCGCGGCTGGAGGAGAACCTCGCGACACTCGCCGAGCGAATCCCCGCGCCATGCCTTGGGCGGGTGCCGAAACTCAAGGCGGTCACCGCTGAATCCGTGGCGGAGCATTTGCAGCTGGATTTGCTGGACTAGGTTTTAGCTATCACAAGGCACTGTGCCATTAGTGTTTTTGTCGGGCGCTTTGCCATCATGTCTGATTCAATGCCCGCTATTGATCCTCTTGCCGGACGAGTTCTCCCATGCAGATTTCAGGTAACACTGCTTTTTATGCGGGTCTGAGCACCATTCAGACAGGGCAGAACCGCGTCGATCAAGCGGCCGGACAGATCGCCAGCAATACCATCGAACGGTCGGTGACCAGCCAGTCTTCCGAAGTTCAGGTGGATCGCCTGCGTTCGGTTGATCGCAGTCAGCGATCCGACCTGACCAGTAATGTCATCGAGATGGCCCAAGGCAAATCTCAATTGGAAGCGGGCGCTAAAGTCGCCAAGGCTTCAGACGAAATGCTCGGTACGTTGATCGATACATTCGCGTGATCCCTCGCTGAATCCGCTTTCCGAACGCCGCGATTTTTCGCGGCGTTTTTCTGCGTAAGTCCTTCTCCCTCAACTAATCTTTTCTACACGGCACCTTTGCTTGAGCAACGGTGGTGCGCTGCTGCGTGTCCGGCAGATCGACGAGTCGATGACAAACGGTCAAAGATCGATGCTTGACAAGATTTGGGCGTAAACGTATGTTTCAAACAACTGTTTGACCGCCACAACAAATCAACGCGGTCGTTCATTCCCGGTTACATCAGCAGAGGTTTATCGCTATGCCTGACTACAAGGCCCCCTTGCGTGATATTCGCTTCGTTCGTGACGAACTGCTCGGCTACGAAGCGCACTATCAGAGCCTTCCGGCTTGTGCGGACGCAACTCCGGACATGGTTGACGCCATTCTTGAGGAAGGCGCCAAGTTTTGTGAGCAGGTACTGGCTCCGCTGAACCGCGTGGGTGACACCGAAGGCTGCACCTGGAGCGAGTCCGGCGTTAAAACCCCGACGGGTTTCAAAGAAGCCTACAAGCAATTCGTCGAAGGCGGCTGGCCTAGCCTGGCGCACGATGTAGAGCACGGTGGCCAAGGCCTGCCGGAGTCTCTGGGGCTGGCTGTCAGCGAAATGGTTGGCGAGGCCAACTGGTCGTGGGGCATGTACCCAGGCCTGTCCCATGGCGCAATGAACACCATTTCCGAACACGGCACGCCTGAGCAACAAGACGCTTACCTGACCAAACTGGTATCGGGCGAGTGGACCGGCACCATGTGCCTGACCGAACCGCACTGCGGGACCGACCTGGGCATGTTGCGCACCAAGGCCGAACCTCAGGCCGACGGTTCCTACAAAGTCTCCGGCACCAAGATCTTCATCTCGGCCGGTGAACACGACATGGCCGATAACATCGTCCACATCGTACTGGCCCGCCTGCCGGACGCACCGGCTGGCACCAAAGGCATTTCGCTGTTCATTGTGCCGAAGTTCATGCCGAACGCGGACGGTTCAATCGGCGCACGCAACGCGGTGAGCTGTGGTTCCCTGGAACACAAGATGGGCATCCACGGCAACGCCACCTGCGTGATGAACTTCGACGCGGCTACCGGTTTCCTGATCGGCCCGGCGAACAAAGGCTTGAACTGCATGTTCACCTTTATGAACACCGCACGTCTGGGCACCGCACTGCAAGGACTGGCGCACGCCGAGATCGGTTTCCAGGGCGGCCTGAAATATGCGCGTGATCGCCTGCAAATGCGTTCGCTGACTGGCCCGAAAGCGCCGGAAAAAGCCGCCGACCCGATCATCGTTCACCCAGACGTACGTCGCATGCTGTTGACCATGAAGGCATTCGCCGAAGGCAACCGTGCGATGGTGTACTTCACCGCCAAACAGGTCGACATCGTCAAATACGGCGTGGACGAAGAAGAGAAGAAGAAAGCCGACGCACTGCTGGCCTTCATGACGCCAATCGCCAAAGCCTTCATGACTGAAGTCGGTTTCGAATCGGCCAACCACGGTGTACAAATCTACGGCGGCCACGGCTTCATCGCCGAGTGGGGCATGGAGCAGAACGTTCGCGACAGCCGCATTTCGATGCTGTACGAAGGCACCACCGGTATCCAGGCTCTCGACCTGCTGGGCCGTAAAGTGCTGATGACCCAAGGCGAGGCCCTGAAAGGCTTCACCAAGATCGTCCACAAGTTCTGCCAGACCAACGAAGGCAACGAAGCCGTTCAGGAATTCGTCGCACCGCTGGCTGCACTGAACAAAGAATGGGGCGAGCTGACCATGAAGGTCGGTATGGCTGCCATGAAGGATCGCGAAGAAGTGGGCGCGGCCTCCGTGGACTACCTGATGTACTCCGGTTACGCCTGCCTGGCCTACTTCTGGGCTGACATGGCGCGTCTGGCTGCCGAGAAACTGGCTGCCGGCACTTCCGAAGCGGCGTTCTACACCGCCAAGCTGCAGACTGCGCGCTTCTACTTCCAGCGCATCCTGCCGCGTACCCGCACTCACGTTGCAACCATGCTGTCGGGCGCCAACAACCTGATGGACATGAAAGAAGAGAACTTCGACCTGGGCTACTAAGCCTTAACGCAGTTGCTTCAAAAAAACCGCTACTCCTTCGGGAGTGGCGGTTTTTTTTGCGTTGGGTAAACAGTAGGCGATCGCGAATAGTGCAACTTAACCTTTGTGTCTAGTTTGCTAGCAGGGCGCAATTGTTTTCAGTTTCAAATAAGTAAACCAACTTGTGTTGCAACTACAAGGCCAAGGTTGAAGGTCTGCAGGCACGTGGGTTTTGGCGGTGAGGCCCACTGTGGTTGGGGGATTTTCCCCGCAATGGGGGGGGGCTTTGACCAAAGTTGAGGCCTGTATAAAAGTTCAAAATTAATTCGTGCTTCTACTGTTGAAATCTTTTGTAACAGCTACAGTTCAATTAAGCGCCTGCCACGGTGCCTCCCATAGCGTTTCAACTTTGGCAACGACAAAGTCTAACTTTGCCAGTTGAGTGACGCCTCATGCCCGGCAACTCCATCACTGAATCGGGGTGTCATCATGGTGAACTTGAGCCTGTTTGTTCGATCTGTCCGTCTGCCCTGCGTGATCGTCTGTGGGCTGCTGATTATCAGTCTGTCCGCCAAAAATGCTTTCGCGGCGACGGCGGCGGAAGTTGATCTGCCCGTGCCCGAAGTCCCTTCCCTGCAGACGCTGCACGGCATGACACCCCCTGATCCTTCCGGCACCGAAGGCGGGCGCAAAGTCGACCTCATGACTGATTACGTGCTCAATCGCTCGGCGGCGATTCTCCTGGGCAAGGCGCTGTTCTGGGACATGGAGATCGGCAGTGACGGTTCGACGGCGTGTGCCTCCTGCCACTTTCATGCGGGTGTCGATCACCGGATCACCAATCAGATCAACCCGGGCCAGGCCAGCACCCATGCCAACGTATCGTCGATCTTCAACAAACCGTTTGTAGCCTCCGATATTCCTGGCGACGTCCCTTCTTACGCGACCCTGTCCGCCGGCAAGGGCGGCCCGAACTACACGCTGAAGAAAAACGACTTTCCGACCCACGTGTTGGCCGATCCGCTGGATCGCAACTCGCCGATTGTCTATTCGACCGACGATGTGGTCGGCTCGCAAGGGGTGTTCGACGCCAACTTCGTCAAACCGAATCAACCGCGCTTCGACAAATGCACACAGCAACCGGACGGCGTGTTCCAGGTCGGCGGTATCAATGTGCGGCGCAGCACCGGACGCAATGCCCCGACGGTGATCAACGCCGCGTTCAACGTGCGCAACTTCTGGGACGGTCGGGCTAACAACGTGTTCAACGGCTTTTCGCCGTTCGGTAATCGCGACCCTGATGCCGGGATTTTCGTCACCAGCGATCGCAGCGGGGTGGCCACCAAAGTTCGGCTGGCTCTCAACGATGCCTCTGCCGCCTCGCAGGCCGTCGGTCCACCGGGCAGCCCTGTGGAGATGTCCTGCGGCGGGCGCACCTTCGCCGACATTGGCCGACGCATGCTCGACACGCTGATGCTCAAGCAGCAGCGGATTTCATCCACCGACTCTGTGCTCGGCCCGGTTTCCGGTGCTCGCCGCCCTACCTACAGAGAATTGATCAAGGCCGCTTTCCAGCCTCGGCTGTGGAACGCCACACAACAGGTTTCGCTCGGCGGCGCGCCGTACACTCAGATGGAGGCCAACTTCCCGCTGTTTTTCGGACTGGCGATTCAACTGTACGAATCCACCCTGATCTCCGACCAGGCTCCCGTGGATGCTTACTTGCAAGGCAATCAGCAGGCGCTGAATGCGCAGCAGGTCGAGGGGATGAACCTGTTCCTTGGCAAAGGCAAGTGCGTCAATTGTCACGGCGGTGCAGAGCTGACCAACGCTGCCAGCCGCTTGCTGTTCCATCCCCGTGAGCGGATCGAACGGATGCTGATGGCTGACAACCTCACTGCGCTGTACGACAACGGCTTCTACAACACCGGTGTGCGCCCGACCTCGGAAGACCTGGGGCTCGGCGGATCCGACGCATGGGGCAACCCGCTGTCGTTCACTCGCGAATACAACACCCAGTTGCAGGGCATTAATGTGCCGGATCCACTGGACGTGGACGTGTGCACTTTCGAAGCGCTGCTGAGTGCGGGATTACCTTGCGATTCGACGCTCAAACCCAATGTCGGCTTCCACGATGCGGTGGATGGTGCCTTCAAAACCCCGACGTTGCGCAACATCGCGCTGACCGGGCCGTACTTCCACAATGGCAGCCGCTCGACGCTCAAGCAGGTCGTCGAGTTCTACAACCGCGGTGGCGACCGGCGCGGCTCGGAAGCGAACAACACCAGCGGCTTTGATCATCCGAGCGTGAATCAGCACAACACCTCCAACCTTGATCCGGACATGACCGCCCTGAACCTGACGCCAGATGAAGTGGATGCACTGGTCAAGTTCATGGAAGTCGGCCTGACCGATCCGCGTGTGGCGTGGGAACAGGCGCCTTTCGATCATCCGTCGCTGGTCATTCCACAAGGCCAGATCGGTGATGAAAACGCCGTGACGTTGAAGCCCGTCAGTCCAAAAATCACTACCCGACAAGCGGCAGATGCGCTGATTACACTCAAACCGGTCGGTGCGGAAGGGCGCCCGGCTACGGAAGGGCCACTGCTGCCGTTCTATAACGATCTCTGATGGACTGAGGTGACTGGCCGCGCTATTTGTGGCCAGTCACACACCCGCTAAAAAAACCTGACATTTCGCTCAGTAAGTCGACGTTTCTGCCGTTACAGTAGGTGGGCACAATGCCATCTATTGTCGTGACGGTCGGAGCTTTACCCTTGCCGCGTTCTTCCGCTGTGCGTTTCAGCCATTTCCTACCGTCGTTACTGCTTTTACTTGCGGGGCTTGCGGCTGCCTACATCAAGGAACTGAACGTATTCTTCACCTCGCTGTTCAACGTCCTGCCGACGTTGGTGCTGTTGCTCGGTGGTGCGTATTGCGCGGTTTACCGACGTCAGCGCGAGCTGTTTCTGATGGTCACGGTGTACATCGCCTACTTTTTGCTCGATACCCAGACCGACTATTACCGCGACAACGGCAAAGTCCGCGACGACGCCGCCGTGGTTTTCCATCTGTGTTGCCTGTTGCTGCCGCTGTTGTTCGGCGTGTTCGCGGCCTGGCAGGAACGCACACACCTGTTTCAAGACATGGTGGCGCGCTTCGCGGTATTGCTGGCTGTCGGCAGTGTTGCGTTGGGGCTGGAGCAAAGTTACCCACAGGCCTTGCTGATGTGGCTGTCGGAAATCCGCTGGCCAGCGCTGCATGGCGCCTGGATGAGCCTGATCCAGCTGTCTTATCCGGTGTTCCTCGCGTCGTTCCTGTTGCTGAGCTGGCAATACTGGCGCAACCCGCGACCGTTGCATGCCGCTCAACTGGTGGGTTTGCTCGGGTTGTTCTGGGCGCTGCCCAAAACCTTCATTCTTCCGTTTACCCTCAACATCATGTGCAGTCAGGTGATGCTGATGATTGCCGCGGCGGTCGCCCATGAGGCCTACCAAATGGCCTTCCGCGACGAACTCACCGGTCTGCCAGGACGGCGCGCCTTGAACGAGCGGATGCAGCGCCTGGGGCGGAATTACGTGCTGGCCATGAGCGACGTCGATCACTTCAAGAAATTCAACGACACTCACGGTCACGATGTCGGCGACCAAGTGCTGCGACTGGTCGCCAGCAAACTGTCGAAAATCGGCGGCGGCGGTAGGGCCTATCGCTACGGCGGTGAAGAATTTGCGCTGGTGTTCGCAGGCAAGACGCTCGAAGAGTGCATGCCGCACCTGGAAGTCATCCGCGAATCCATCGCGACCTACAATATTCAACTGCGCAATCAGGACAACCGGCCCCAGGACGACCAGCAAGGTCGTCAGCGTCGCTCGGGCCCGGGGGCTTCAAGTGTGTCGGTCACGGTCAGCATCGGTGTCGCCGAACGCGTCGAGCAGCGCACCCCCGAGAAGGTGCTCAAGTCGGCGGACGAAGCGCTTTACAGCGCCAAGGGCGCCGGGCGAAATTGCGTGGTGGCATTCGGTCAGACCCGTCGTGGCGCCGTGCGAATGGATGCCGCTGCGGGTTGAGTGATGATGGCGCATTCAGCGTCTGGACTGTGATTGTGAGGCGTGGTGGGCGGCAGTAGGTTTGAACGATCTGCTGACGGAGAAACGACCATGCCCGAGTACAAAGCCCCCTTGCGCGACATGCGCTTTCTGATCGACCACGTCTTCGACTTCCACAGCAACTACGCTGCGCTGGGCGCCACCGAGGCTAGCCCGGACATGATCAACGCGATCCTCGAAGAAGGCGCGAAGTTCTGTGAGAACGTTCTGGCCCCGTTGAATCGCAGCGGTGACGAAGAGGGCTGCCATTTCGACAACGGCGTGGTGACAACGCCTACAGGCTTCAAGCAGGCTTTCGCACAATACGTCGAGGGCGGCTGGCATGGTCTGGCGGCGGACCCTGCGTACGGCGGTCAGGGCTTGCCGAGTTCGTTGGGCCTGGTGATCAGCGAAATGGTCGGTTCCAGCAACACTTCGTGGGGCATGTACCCCGGCCTGACCCACGGCGCGATGTCGGCGATCCACGCCCACGGCACTGAAGAACAGAAAAACACCTACCTGAGCAAACTCACCGCCGGCCAATGGACCGGCACCATGTGCCTGACCGAAGCCCATTGCGGCACCGACCTGGGCATCATCAAGACGCGCGCCGTGCCTTCAGCCGATGGCAGCTACGCGATCTCCGGCAGCAAGATTTTCATCTCGGCCGGTGAGCACGACATGAGCGACAACATCATTCACCTGGTGCTGGCGAAACTGCCGGACGCGCCGGCGGGCACCCGCGGCATCTCGCTGTTTATCGTGCCTAAATTCCTGCCCGATGCCGAGGGTGAGGCGGGCGAGCGCAATGGCGTTTCCTGCGGTTCGATCGAACACAAGATGGGCATCAAGGCTTCGGCGACGTGCGTCCTGAACTTCGATGGCGCCAAGGGTTTCTTGATCGGGGAGCCGAATAAAGGCCTGAACTGCATGTTCACCATGATGAACCACGCACGCCTCGGCACCGGGATGCAGGGTTTGTGTCTGGGTGAAGCGAGCTTTCAGGGCGCGATCAAATACGCCAACGACCGCCTGCAAATGCGCTCCCTGACCGGCCCGAAAGCACCGGAGAAAGCCGCCGACCCGATCATCGTCCACCCGGACGTGCGTCGGATGTTGCTCACCATGAAAGCCTTCAACGAAGGCAACCGCGCACTGACGTACTTCACCGCGCAGTTGCTGGATGTGGCGCACCTGAGCACGGATGAAAGCGCTCGCCAGGACGCCGAAGACCTGCTGGCCTTCCTGACACCGATCTGCAAAGCCTTCATGACCGATACCGGGCTGGAAGTGACCAACCATGGCATGCAGGTGTTTGGCGGGCACGGGTTCATTCGTGAATGGGGGATGGAGCAGTTGGTTCGTGACTGCCGGATTGCACCGATCTACGAAGGCACCAACGGTATCCAGGCGCTGGATTTGCTCGGGCGCAAAGTGCTCGGCAGTCAGGGCAAGCTGCTGCATGGCTTCACCAAAATCGTCCATAAGTTCTGCGCGGCGAACGCCGGGCACCCGCAGCTTGGCAGCTATGTGGCGCAACTCAACACGCTGAATCAGCAGTGGGGCGAATTGACCACCCAGGTCGGCATGGCCGCGATGAAGAATGCGGACGAAGTCGGCGCAGCCTCCGTGGACTACTTGATGTACAGCGGTTACATCATCCTCGGCTACCTGTGGCTGCGCATGGCGCTGGTGGCTCAGACGCAACTCGATGCGGGGAGCGGTGATGCCGATTATTGCCAGGGCAAGCTGGCGACCAACGAGTTTTACTTCAAGCGTTTGCTGCCGCGTACTGCCGCTCATCGGGCAGCCATCGAGGCGGGCAGTGATTGCCTGATGAAGCTTCCAGCGGAGTTGTTTGCGCTTTAGTCTTTTAAAATAAGCAACAAAGAAAGCTCGCGTAACCGCGGGCTTTTTTTATGACCCTATAGTCAATGACCAATCATTACAAAACGGTCATGGGCTGACCCTATGTGTCGTAAAAGTTGTTGGGTTACACTCGGACCCAACGAATGCACCACCCTACGAATCACCTGCTTAGATCTTGCGAGGTTTGCCATGGCTGACTACAAAGCGCCCCTGCGCGATATGCGCTTCGTTCTCAATGAAGTTTTCGAGGTTGCCAAACTCTGGGCCGAGCTGCCCGCGTTGGCCGAGACCGTCGATGCGGAAACCGTCGAAGCCATTCTTGAAGAAGCCGGCAAGGTCACCAGCAAAAGCATCGCGCCCCTGAGCCGTGCCGCTGACGAAGAAGGTTGCCATTGGGCGGACGGTGCCGTCACCACGCCGGCGGGTTTCCCACAGGCTTATCAGACTTACGCTGAAGGCGGTTGGGTTGGCGTCGGCGGTGATCCGACCTACGGCGGCATGGGCATGCCCAAGGCTGTTTCGGCTCAGGTCGAAGAAATGGTCAACTCCGCCAGCCTGTCGTTTGGCCTGTACCCGATGCTGACCGCCGGCGCCTGCCTGTCGATCAACGCCCACGCCAGCGACGAGCTGAAAGCCGCTTACCTGCCGAACATGTACGCCGGCGTCTGGGCCGGTTCCATGTGCCTGACCGAGCCGCACGCCGGTACTGACCTGGGGATCATCCGCACCAAGGCCGAACCTCAGGCCGACGGTTCCTACAAAGTCAGCGGCACCAAGATCTTCATCACCGGCGGCGAACACGACCTGACCGAAAACATCATCCACCTCGTGCTGGCCAAACTGCCGGACGCACCCGCGGGGCCGAAAGGCATTTCGCTGTTCCTGGTGCCGAAGTTCATGGTCAATGCCGATGGCAGCCTGGGCGCGCGTAACCCTTTGAGCTGCGGTTCGATCGAACACAAGATGGGCATCCAGGCGTCCGCGACCTGCGTGATGAACTTCGATGAAGCTGTGGGCTATCTGGTCGGTGAGCCGAACAAAGGCCTGGCGGCCATGTTCACCATGATGAACTACGAGCGTCTGGGCGTCGGTATCCAGGGCCTGGCCACGGGCGAGCGCTCCTACCAGAACGCCATCGAGTACGCCCGCGACCGTCTGCAAAGTCGCTCGCCAACTGGCGCGCAGAACAAAGACAAAGTCGCTGACCCGATCATCGTCCACCCGGACGTGCGTCGCATGCTGCTGACCATGAAAGCCTCGAACGAAGGCGGCCGTGCCTTCTCGACTTACGTGGCCATGCAACTGGACACCGCCAAGTTCAGTGAAGACGCGGCCACCCGCAAGCGCGCTGAAGACCTGGTGGCGCTGCTGACCCCGGTAGCCAAGGCGTTCCTGACCGACCTCGGTCTGGAAACCACCGTCCACGGCCAGCAGGTGTTTGGCGGCCACGGTTACATCCGTGAGTGGGGCCAGGAGCAACTGGTGCGAGACGTGCGTATCACCCAGATTTACGAAGGCACCAACGGCATTCAGGCACTGGACCTGGTCGGGCGCAAGATCGTCGGCACCGGCGGGGCGTTCTACAACCTGTTCGCTGACGAGATCCGTCACTTCACAGCCACCGCCAGCGCCGATCTGGCCGAGTTCACCAAGCCGCTGAACGACGCCGTGACCACCCTCGACGAATTGACTGCCTGGTTGCTCGACCGCGCAAAAAACAACCCGAATGAAATCGGCGCGGCGTCGGTCGAGTACCTGCAAACCTTCGGTTACGTGGCGTACGCCTACATGTGGGCATTGATGGCCAAAGCCGCGCTGGGTAAAGAAACACAGGATGATTTCTATGCCAGCAAGCTTGGCACGGCGCGCTTCTATTTCGCCCGTCTGTTGCCACGCATTCACTCGTTGAGCGCGTCGGTGAAGGCGGGTAGCGAGTCGCTGTTTTTGCTGGATGCTGCGCAGTTCTGACAGATGTGACGTTATGTAAGCATTCTCTTACATGACGTGCTGCTGTTTTCCCATAGGCGTAGATTGGATCCACAGCTAATCTACTTTACATGGACGTCGCGCAGGAAGCGCAAAGCAACAACACGGACACGTAGGATTCTGCCAGGACGGCGGAGTGAAATGGATGTCAGGGAAACAGTCTGCAAAGCCCCGCTTCGGCGGGGTTTTCTTTTGCCCGCAGAAAAGTGCTCAGCTCAGCCCGTCGAGGATTTTCGAGCTGTTCAAGCGTTCATCGGGCCCGTTCATCACGTCCTCCAGCAGTGTGCGTAACAAGGCCATCGAGGTCTGTTGCCGCTGTACATCCCGGCAGACCAATCCGACTTTCAGCGGCACCCGCGGCTCAGTCAGCGGTTTCCACAGCAGTTCGTTATTGCCGAGCGCCTTTTGCGAGCGCCCGGGCAGCACAGTCGCCAGCCGGGTATGTGGCAGGCTGTCGAGAATCCCCGCCATATTGTTCAGTTCGGCCTGTACCTGCGGGCGCCTTCCGAGGCTGGCCAGCTGCGTCTGCCAGATTTGCCGCACCTGGAACTCTTCTCCCAGCAACAGCATCGGTAATTCGGCGGCCTGACTCATGGAGACTTTCTTGAATTCGCGCAGCGGGTGGTCGGCGGGGATGACCAGGGTCAGTTCATCTTCGTACAGCATCACGCCATGCAACCCTGGCTGACGCGGCGGCAGGTAGCTGATGCCGATGTCCAGCGAACCGTTAAGCAGTCGTCGCTCGATTTCCAGCCCGGTCAGTTCGTAGATCTGCACCACCAGGTGCGGTTGAGCCTTGCGTACCCGCTCAAGCATCTGCGGCACCAGGCTGGTGTGCACGGTTTGCAGGACGCCGATGGCCAATGTGCGCAGCGCCTGTCCCTTGAAGTTGCCCAATGCCTCGCGTGCCCGCTGCATGCCGTCGAGCAGTGGCACTGCGTGGTTATACAAGGTGTGAGCGGCCAGGGTGGGCAACAGGCGTTTGCTGCTGCGCTCAAACAGGCTCACATCGAGGTTCTGTTCGAGATGGCGGATCTGCTGGGACAACGCCGGCTGAGAGATTGAAAGCCGCTCAGCGGCCCGGCCGACGTGGCCTTCTTCGTAGACCGCGACGAAATAACGCAGTTGCTTGAAATCCATAAGATGTACTTATCGAAAATGCTGGGAAATCGAAATGGCTCAACGCCGTGCAAGCGCCTAGTCTAACTGCATTCACAAGGCTTACAGGGCCATAGAACGCGATGAATACCGTTTGCTGCGAAGGCGTTTACATAGGTAAGGCAAAAAACCTCAAACGAGGTTTTTCCAGATGAATCTGTTCAATTTGCGGCGTAATCCGCCGAGTCTTGACGACCTTGCTGCGGACACTTTCCAGCCATCCCACCGCGACAACCTTTCCAGCGAGTACCTGATGCCCAGCGTCGAGCGGCCGAAACAGATTTTCGTGCGTGGCCAAGGCTCCTGGTTGTGGGACAGCGATGACCGCGCTTACCTGGACTTCACGCAAGGTGGTGGGGTCAACAGCCTGGGGCACAGTCCTTCGGCAGTGGTCCAGGCGATTTCGCAACAGGCTCAATCACTGATCAATCCCGGTTTTGCTGTGCACAATCGCGGCATGCTCAACCTTGCCGGGCGCCTCTGCAGCGCCACTGGCAGTGATCAGGCGTACCTGCTCAACAGTGGCCGCGAAGCGTGTGATGCGGCGATCAAACTGGCGTGTCAGTGGGGCCAACGCTATCGCGGTGGGGCTTCGCGCATTATCGTTGCCGGCAACGGCTGCCCAGACCTTCGTTTCGGAACGCTGGCGGATTTTCACCCCGTTCCCTTCAATGATCTGGCGGCAATACATGCAGCGGTCGACGCCGGGACCGTAGCCATCATGCTTGAGCCGATCCGGAACGCGGCGGGAGTGATCCCGGCCACCGAGCATTACCTCAAGGGTGTGGAGCGCCTGTGTCGTGAGCTGGGGATTCTGCTGATTCTCGACGAAGTACAAAGCGGTATCGGCCGTTGCGGCACCTTGCTCGCAGAACAGTCCTACGGCGTTCGGGCAGATATTGTCGTCCTCGGCGAAGGGCTGGGCGGTGGCGTGCCGCTCGCTGCGTTGCTGGCGCGAGGCAAGGCCTGCTGTTTCGAGATCGGCGAATTGAGCGGCACCCATCACGGCAATGCCCTGATGACGGCGGCCGGGCTGGCGGTACTCGACAGCGTGCAAGACAAGGGTTTTCTTGAGCATGTCCGGGAAGTGGGGCAGCACCTGAGTGAAGGCCTCAGGCGTCTGGCTCATCGTTATGGCCACGGCGAATTGCGTGGGCAAGGGCTGCTTTGGGGACTGACGCTGTCGGACGACTCGGCCGACGCCGTGGTCAATGCTGCGCTGTACGAAGGCCTGTTGCTCTGCGCCCCGCAACCCGACTGCCTGCGCTTCACTCCCGCACTGACAGTCAGCAATGCCAACAT
The DNA here is from genome assembly GCF_031456615.1 of Pseudomonas sp. 3296. Classification (NCBI taxonomy): domain Bacteria; kingdom Pseudomonadati; phylum Pseudomonadota; class Gammaproteobacteria; order Pseudomonadales; family Pseudomonadaceae; genus Pseudomonas; species Pseudomonas sp. 3296. Next base: position 74,197 of record NZ_JAVDUY010000002.1, on the reverse strand, counting down.
TGACGAAATGCTTCTGCGCCTGACTCGCGCCTTCTCCCGAGTACGCACCGCGCAATTGCAGTGCCGCAAAGGGATTGCGGTCTGATCAGACCTGTCCCACGCACATTCCAGAACCGTCTCGCGGTAATAACGCATCGCCCCACGTTTGATTCTTTTCGCGTGGGGCGTTTTTTTGTCCGCAAAGCACGGCGAAGTCTTGGCTGAAAGGGGAAGTGACTGAACCCTGACGAACGGCACAGGTCGATTAACTGTAAGGCTCACACGAGCCACTTCCCATCAGGAGCTGCCCCCATGGACTTTATTCGAATCATCATCGCCATTCTGTTGCCGCCGTTGGGTGTGTTTCTGCAAGTCGGATTCGCCGGCGCGTTCTGGCTGAATATTCTGCTGACGTTGTGCGGTTATATTCCGGGGATCGTGCATGCGGTGTACATCATCGCCAAGCGTTGAGCTTGGCGGCGTCAGGTAGATCGCTTTCGCGAGCAGGCTCGCACACATAGGTGCACAGAAATCCTTGTGGGAGCGAGCCTGCTCGCGAAGGGGACGCCACAATTGCGGATTGATCTCAGACTTCAGTCCCCAAGCTCCATCACCCGTCGATAAAACGACCACTCCTGCTCCAGCGCATGCGCCTGATTGCCCGCCTTGCGAAAGCCATGGCGTTCGTCTGCGTAGTAATGCGCTTCAACCAGAATGCCGTTGTCCTGCAGCGCCGTAACCATGTCACGGGTCTGTTGCGGCACGACCACGGCGTCCAGTTCCCCTTGAAAGAAAATCACCGGCACGCCGATGTTGCTCGCATGCAGCAGCGGCGTGCGCGCGGCATAGCGCTCAGCATCCAGCACCGGATCGCCGATCAGCCAGTCCAGATAATCGCCTTCGAATTTGTGCGTTGCACGCCCCAATGCCACGGGATCGCTGACGCCGTATAAACTGGCGCCGGCGCGGAACACCTTCTGAAACGCCAGCGCACAAAGAGTGGTGTAGCCGCCAGCGCTGCCGCCGCGGATGAACGCCTTTCTACCGTCGACCAATCCACGTTCGGCGAGATGGGCGACCACCGCACAGGCGTCTTCAACATCGACGTCGCCCCAACTCAAATGCAGTGCCTGGCGATAAGCCCGACCATAGCCGCTGCTGCCTCGGTAGTTGAGATCGGCCACGGCAAAACCGCGTTGCGCCCAGTATTGAATGCGCGGATCGAGCATCGGGTAGCACGCCGATGTTGGGCCGCCGTGAATGAACACCACCAGCGGCGGCGTTGCATCCCCGTTCATTGCTGGATAGTAGAAACCGTGGGCTTCACCTGAACCGCTCGGGTAGCGCAGGGTTTGCGGGACGCTGATCAGCTCGGCGGGTAACGGGGCAATCCCGCCGGCCAGTACCTTGACCTGTCGGCTGTGGCGGTCGATGGCGATCACCGCCGATGAACTGATTGGCGATGCAGCGATGCAATAAATGAACTGCTCATCCAGTGCCAGATGGCGGAAGCGACTGTAGTCACCGGTGAACTCTTCGGTGGTTTCACCGCAAAGACCCAGGCGGCCGAAACCCTGTTCGGTCCAACTGGCCAGGTAGTTGTCTTCACCCAAAGGCAGCCAGGTGCAACCACCAAGTTGCCAGGGCGCCGGCCCATGATCCGCAGCGGCACAGGGCAATGGGCTCAAACCCGCTGAAGACTCCACCCATGGCTGCCAGAAACCGCCACGGTCCGTCAGACAAAGCAGTCGACCACTGTCATCGAATCGAGGTTGTTGCAGTGATTCCTGAACACCCTCGCCAGCCACGCAGCGTGGCGATGCAAACCCTCCATCGCTCTGACGTTCGACAACCATCAGCCGCGTCGCGGTCCAGGGCTGATCCGGCCGGCTCCACTCGATCCACGCGAGGCGTTGCGAGTCTGGGCTCAAGGTGGGCGCTGCATAGAAGTCGGCACCTTCTGCCAACAGGTGACGCGTGCCGTCCTTCACATCAATCGCCACCAATCGATGCCGGTCGCGGTTCTCTTCAACCGCTAAAACCTGTCCGTTGGCAAATTGCAGATCACCGAAACGGCATCCGCCTGAGGTCAGTCCTTCAGGCGTTTCCCCCTTTAACGATTGCCGATACAACTGCTGGTCCGCCTCGTTGACGAACACGATCCCGTCATCGGTCAGGCAAAACGCGCCACCGCCATATTCGTACACCCGACTGCGTACACTGAAACCCGCAGGTGTCAGGCAATGTGCCTGGCCCTCGCGCCAATGCCAGATCCGGCAGGCGGCGTCTTCAGGCCGGTATTTGTTCCAGAACAAGCCATTGCGACCGACCTGCAGCTCGGCAAAATCGACACCGGCAGCGACAGCTTTAGCCGCGCTGAAGGGTTCAGCTTTTTGCGATGAGGCGTGAGTTTCGTTCATTGCGAAAGGCCAGTTGTTCGATGGTCTGGGTCGCGTGCTCGGCTTCTTCGCGGGCCTTGAGGATCACGCCGTGATGTTCGGATTTGCTGCACACCGGGTCGGCATTGCTCGCATCACCCGTGAGCATGAACGCCTGGCAGCGGCAGCCGCCGAAGTCCTTTTCTTTCTCGTCACAGGAACGGCAAGGTTCGGGCATCCAGTCGTAACCGCGAAAGCGATTGAAGCCGAACGAGTCGTACCAGATGTGCTGCATGCTGTGGTCGCGCACATTGGGAAACTGCACCGGCATCTGCCGGGCGCCGTGGCAGGGCAGGGCGGTGCCGTCCGGCGTGACCGTCAGGAAGATGCTGCCCCAGCCATTCATGCAGGCTTTCGGGCGCTCTTCGTAATAGTCCGGCGTGACGAAAATCAGCTTACATGGATGGCCTTCGGCTTCCAGTTTGGCGCGGTATTCGTTGGTGATGCGTTCGGCGCGGACCAGTTGTTCCTTGGTCGGCAACAGACCGACGCGATTGAGCTGCGCCCAACCGTAAAACTGGCAGGTGGCGAGCTCGACGAAGTCCGCCTCAAGGGCGATGCACAGCTCGATGATGCGGTCGATCTTGTCGATGTTGTGCCGATGGGTGACGAAATTCAGCACCATCGGATAGCCATGAGCCTTCACCGCGCGGGCCATTTCCAGCTTCTGTGCAAAGGCTTTTTTCGAGCCGGCCAGCAGGTTGTTCACCTGCTCATCGCTGGCCTGAAAGCTGATCTGGATATGGTCCAGGCCGGCCTTCTTGAAGTCGCTGATTTTCTGTTCGGTCAGGCCGATGCCAGAGGTGATCAGGTTGGTGTAGAAACCCAGCTTGCGCGCCTCGGCAATCAACTCGGCGAGGTCCTGGCGCACCAACGGTTCACCACCGGAAAAGCCCAACTGCGCCGCGCCCATCTCCCGCGCTTCGCGGAACACCTTGATCCACTGCTCGGTGCTCAGTTCTTTGCCTTGCTCGGCGAAGTCCAGCGGATTGGAGCAGTACGGGCATTGCAGCGGGCAGCGGTAGGTCAGCTCGGCCAACAACCACAGCGGCAGGCCGATTTCCGGTTTGGGCGGTAACGTGTCTGACGCGGAATCAGGCAAGTTCGATCCAGTGCTGAGCACGGGCGACCTCCATGAATTGCTCGATGTCTTCACCGAGCTCGGGCACGCCGGGGAACTGCTTGTCCAGTTCGGCAATGATCGCTGCGACATCGCGTTCGCCGTCGATCAAGCCGCCGATCAGCGCGGCGCTTTCATTGAGTTTGATCATGCCTTCCGGGTACAGCAGCACATGGCCTTTCTGCGCCGGTTCGTACTGGAAACGGTAGCCGGTACGCCAGGTCGGGGTCTTGCTGCGTTCGAAACTCATAAGGTGATTCCTTTGTGCCAGACCCGTTGTTCGGTCACGCTGTGATACGGCGGGCGTTTCAGTTCATAGGCCATGCTCATGGCATCGAGCATGCTCCAAAGAATGTCCAGTTTGAACTGGAGAATTTCCAGCATGCGCTCCTGGCCTTCCCGCGTCGTGTAGTGCTGCAAGGTGATGGCCAGACCGTGTTCCACATCGCGACGCGCCTGGCCCAGGCGAGTGCGGAAATACTCGTAGCCGGCCGGGTCGATCCACGGGTAATGCTGTGGCCAACTGTCCAGGCGCGATTGGTGGATCTGCGGTGCGAACAGTTCGGTCAGCGAACTGCTGGCGGCTTCCTGCCAACGGGCCCGGCGGGCGAAGTTGACGTAGGCATCCACGGCGAAACGCACGCCGGGCAGGACCAGTTCCTGGGAGCGCAACTGATCCGGGTCGAGGCCGACGGCCTGGCCCAGACGCAGCCAGGCTTCGATGCCGCCGTCTTCGCCGGGGGCGCCGTCGTGGTCGAGCAGGCGTTGAATCCACTCGCGACGGACCTCGCGGTCCGGGCAGTTGGCGAGGATCGCGGCGTCTTTCAGGGGAATGTTCACCTGATAGTAGAACCGGTTGGCGACCCAGCCCTGGATCTGCTCACGGGTCGCCCGACCGTCATACATCGCCACGTGGTAGGGGTGATGGATGTGGTAATAGGCGCCTTTGGCGCGCAGGGCAGCCTCGAATTCGGCGGGGGACATTGGGGTGTTGGTCATTGCGGTTCTCCGGGTATGACCGTAGGTGTGTAGCGCTTTGCGGTCTCGACTCTTAAAGCACAATACTCATGCCGTCATACGCCACTTCAACACCCCGCCGAACCAGCTCGGCACGCTCCGGCGAATCCTCATCCAGTATCGGATTGGTGTTGTTGATGTGGATAAGCACCTTGCGTTGCTTGGGTAATTGCTCCAGCACTTCCAGCATGCCGCCGGGGCCGTTCTGTGCCAGATGGCCCATTTCCCGACCGGTGCGAGTGCCGACGCCACGGCGCTGCATTTCGTCGTCGTCCCACATCGTGCCGTCCACCAGCAAGCAATCGCTGCTCGCCATGATTTCCAGCAGCGGTGCGTCGACCTTGCCCAGACCCGGTGCGTAGAACAGCTTGCCGCCAGTGCTCAGGTCTTCAACGATCAGGCCGATGTTGTCGCCGGGGTGCGGATCGAAACGGTGTGGTGAATAGGGCGGGGCGGCGCTGCGCAGCGGCAGAGGGGTGAAGCGCAGGTTCGGGCAGGCCGCAATGTTGAAACTGCGGTCAAGCTCGATCCGGTTCCAGTCCAGCCCACCGTTCCAGTGGGTCAGCATGGTGAACAGCGGAAAACCGGTGCTCAAATCTTCATGGACCATGTCGGTGCACCAGACCTGATGCGGACACCCTTCGCGCAGGCTGAGCAGGCCGGTGGTGTGGTCGATCTGGCTGTCCATCAGGATGATCGCGCTGATGCCGGTGTCGCGCAGGGCCCGGCCCGGTTGCATCGGGGCGAAACTCTGGAGTTGGGCGCGAATGTCCGGCGAAGCGTTGCACAGCACCCAGTTCACGCCATCATCGGAAATGGCGATGGACGACTGGGTCCGCGCCTTGGCGTTCAGGCTGCCATCGCGAAAACCGGCGCAGTTCACGCAGTTGCAGTTCCACTGGGGGAAACCGCCGCCGGCGGCGGAACCTAGAATCTGGACAAACATGGCCGCTCCATCATTCGAAAATTGAAAATAAAAACGCCTCGGCGAGCCGAGGCGTTGGCACTGCGATACAAAAAGATTAGCGGCTTGCGAAGTACATGGTGACTTCAAAGCCAATACGCAGGTCGGTGTAAGCGGGTTTGGACCAGGACATGGGAGCGCTCCTTCAGGTAATGGGACAGTTGAGGTCTATACATATAGTCCACCTCCAGCCGGAGATGTTCAGATAGTTAGGTTGCTATGTTACTCAAAATTACAGCGTGGTTGCCCGTGAAACTTTGAGAAAGCTAATTGCAGCGCCTGTAATGATCATTTTGTCGCTTGCCAAAACGTGCTTGGGCTTGGGCCGCTGGCCAGGCAGCGCCATCCGCCGAGCGCTTGATTCAGTCGCTTTGCAGCGCCCGATAATGCATCGCGATCGATCAGCAAAATGGTTTCAGGTAAACGCTCCAGATAATCCGACGAGTGGCCAGCCAGTTTGCCCTGCCAGAGCAGTTCGGCGGCCTGAGGGGCGGGCAGAGCGTTCAGATCGAATTGCTTTGCCAGGGATTGACGTTGGGCGGTGAACGTCGCCTCGTCCATGCCTTCGATCATGCCTGGCAAGTCGCTTAGAAAGTGTTCGATGTGTTCCAGCAACCCTGCCGGTGCAACGCTCGGTGATTGCACGCCGAACAGAAGCCCGGTCTGCCCATGGATCTGGCGCAAGGCGCTGAACACGGCATAACCCAGTTGCAAGTCCACCCGCAGGCGCTGATAGAACGGTGTCTGGCACAGGTGCGCGAGCAAGCGCCAGGCGGCTTCGTCGGCGATGTCCTGCGTGGTGGTCGGACAGAACAGCAACAGCGCGTGTTCGCTGGAGTCGGTGTCGACAGTTGTCCACAGGCGCTGCGTATTGATCGAGGGCGGCGACGATGGTTGATCCGCAACACCGGGCACGCGGCTCAGGGCCAAACCCATCGCCGCTTGTGTCTGTGACGACAGGCCAACGGCCAGACCTTCCCAACGTGCGTTCGACCAAAGCGGCTGCAAACTCCCTGAGTCAGCAGCGGGTTCAAGGCAAAGACCAGGCAGCGCCTTCAGCAGTTGCTTGATCGGCATCAATGGGGCACTGGGCGGTTCATTCTGTGAGGATCCGGCTTCCTGTGTGGTCAGCACTTTCAATGCGTGTTCGAGGACAGTTGGCATTGGTGCCTGTCGCCCGGTCATCTTCAGCAGCCATTCATTGCCTGATGCGCTGAAGGAAAAGTCGACACCGGCCTGATGCGCATCTTCGCGCAAAGGTTTCAACTGGTTCTCCAATGCCGACTCAAGACTGGCTAGAGGTGTGAAGTCGAGTCGCCAGCGCAGATAAATCGCGCCTTCATCGGTGTTATCTGGCAGCGCCGAACTGAACTGCATCGGGGAGTTTTCGCGACGACTGCGTGAGCGGTCCTGGGCAAACGTGCGCAGACCACGGTGTTTGCTGGTCTGGCCGCGAATCAGCCCGGCATTGGGCGCGGGCGTTTCGCTGCGTAAAAACGGATTAGGCGTCGGCAGTTGCCATTCGCCGCTGAAGTTATCCACAGCACCGATTTTCTTCAGGATGTCTTTCAGAGCAAGAACGCCCTGCGCGGACAACCCGGTCCCCAGTTGCTCACTGTCCCGTTGGGCCAACTGCAAGGCACCGCTGACTTGCTGCTGGTGTTGCAGCATGGCCGCGTATTCTTCGCGCAAGCCGGCCCAGTCTTGATGGGAGGCAAAAAAGCCCAGCCAGTCGAGAAGTGTTTGGCGAATCACGCTTTCCGATTGAGCGTTTATGAACTCGATGTGCAGCAAGGCTTGCCCGGCAAATTGATACAGCGGCGCAGCTTTCAGGCTGGCGGCCAGACCCTGTTCTCGCAGTGTCGCCACCAGCCCGCCGGGTTTCTTGGCGTTCAGCCAATGACACAGAAACGCCAGTGCCTCAGGCGATGACTCAGGTAACGCTTCGAACGCGAACAGAAGATCCAGCCGGCGCTCGCCAGTCTGTTGATAAATTGTTTGCGAAGCGTTCATCAGTGCGTCAGGTGCTTGTTGCGGGACTCGTTGCCCGACAGCAATCCCGGTGCCAAAACGCTGAGCCATCTCACGCAACTCATCGAGAGTCTGCGGTCCGGCCAGGCTCAGTGTCATCTGCCCGGCCTGGTAAAACCGCTGATGAAAATCCTGCAACGCTTGCTGAAACTCAGGCTGTGGCACCGGCAGGCTGTCGCGGTTGCCGGCATGAAAGCCGCGCAAGGGATGCGTTGAAGAAAGCCCGTCGAACAACGCCAATTGCTGTTGCGCCACCGCATCCTGCGACCAGGCGACGAATTCCGCGTGCAGCACTTCTCGTTCACGCAACTGATCGTCCAGATTCATACGCGGATGAGCGAGCATGTCTGACAGACGCTCCAGCCCACCGGCAAACGCCTGAGTCGGCAGCTCGAAAAAGAAGTCGGTCGTGCGCTCATTGGTTCGCGCGTTGACCTGGCCGCCATGACCTTGAACGTAGGCCATCAGCCCTTGCCCGGCAGGAAAGCGCTCGGTGCCGAGAAACAACAAATGCTCCAGAAAATGCGCCAGGCCGGGCCACGCAAGCGGCACATCGTGACTGCCCGCCGCGACGCGCAGCACCGCCGCACAGCGCTTCAAATTCGGGGCATGACGCAGCGTCACCCGCAAGCCGTTGGGCAGGGTTTCAGTGTTGGGGCGAGGGTGATTCAGCGCAGGCATGAGCACTTCCAGTACAGAGAAGCGCTAATGCTAGCGGATTACAGGGGATCAGCGCTTGTTAAGGTCGCCGTAAAGCTCGGGACGACGATCGATCAAGTAGCGATTGGCAGCACGTGAATCGGCCATCAATTGACGATCCAGTTCGCCGACAATCAGCGCTTCATCCAGGCCGGCCTGAGCGATGCGACTGCCATCCGGTGCGGCGATGCTGCTTTGGCCGCAGTAGTGGATCTCACCTTCATGGCCGCAATAATTGGTGTAGGCCACGTAGCACTGATTCTCGAAAGCGCGGGCGCGGACGGTGACGTCGGCGACGAAGTCAAAGGGAATCATGTTCGCCGTCGGCACCAGGATCAGCTCGGCACCGGCCAGGGCCAGTCGCCGGGCGTTTTCCGGGAACTCCATGTCGTAGCAAATCAGGAAGCCAAGCTTCCAGCCGTTGAGCTCCACCAGCGGAAAATCATCCTGCCCGGCGCTGAACATCGAATGGTCGAGGTCGCCGAACAAATGCGTCTTGCGATAGTTGCACAACCGCTCACCGTGGGCGTCGATCAACTGCACGGCGTTGTAGATCTGTCCGTCCTCGGTGCGCTCCGGGTAGCCATACAAGATGGCAATCCCGGCGGTCTTGGCAATGCGCGCAATTTGCTGTGCCGACTCACCGTTGTGCACCTCGGCGAGGATGCTGACCGCATCGACGCCGATGTTGTAGCCGGTCAGGAACATCTCCGGCACCACCAACAGGTCGGCACCTTTGGCCTCCAGCGCCAGCTTATGCAGGCGTTGCAGATTGCCGGCGACGTCCAGGGGCAGCGGTGGACATTGGTAAAGAGCTACGCGCATTTCGGATTCCTCTTACTCGGGCAGGGCGATCGGACCGATCTCGTTGAACACATCTCCTGGACCCGGGTTCTCGGCGTGAGTTTCACCGCCGAAGTGTTTCATGATGCCCCACACCGCGTTGAGCGAGGTCTGCACCGCGCCTTCAACCCAGGCCGGCGTCCATGAAACGTCGTCGCCGGCGATGAAAATCCCGCGTTGCTCGGCCGGCATCTCGTCCTGCATGAAGTGCGCGTACATGCGCTGGTTGTAGCGGTAGTGGCCGGGCAGGGCGCCTTTGAAAGCACCGAGAAAATGTGGGTCGGCTTCCCACGACACGGTGATCGGATCGCCGATGATGCGCGCGGCGATGTCGACTTTCGGGTAGATCTTTTTCAACGCGTCCAGCGCCAGTTTCACGCGTTTTTCCACCGGGTGCGGGAGCATCTTCAGCGCGTCGCTCATCCACGAGTACGACAGGCAAATCACGCCGGGCTTGTCGTCACCGTTGTCGAACAGATACGTACCACGGGTCAGGCGGTCAGTGAGGGTCATGCTCATCAGGTCGCGGCCGGTTTCCGGATCCTTGTCCTTCCAGAACGGGCGGTCGACCATCACGAAAGTCTTCGACGATTGCATGTAGCGGGTGCGGTCGAGGGCCATCCACATTTTTTGCGAGAACAGGGTTTCGTCGCATTCGATCTGAGTGGTCAGCAGCCAGCTCTGGCACGTGGTCAACACCGCGGCGTATTCGCGGGTGTCGCCGTTGTTGTCGGTGACCGCGAAACGACCGTCAGCGGCGTGGGCGATTTTCTTAACCCCGGAGCGCGGCGCGCCTCGGTGCAAAGACTTGAGACTGGTGCCTTCTGGCCAGTGCACGCAGCGTTCTGGCACATGGCGCCAGATGCCTTGCGGGACTTGTTCGACGCCGCCGACGACCAGATGCTGGTGATCATCGCAGTTGGTCATCACCACCCGAAAAATTTCCAGCATCGAGTTCGGGAAGTCAGAATCCCAGCCGCCGGTGCCGAAGCCGACCTGACCGAACACTTCGCGGTGATGGAACGACAGTTTGGCGAAGGCTTTTGAGGTTGCGACGAAGTCGTAGAAGGTGCGGTCGTCCCACAGCGGAACCAGGGTGTTCCACAATTCTTTGAGGCGCGGCACGTCACGGTCACGGATCGCTTGCTGGATATCGGCGAACTGTGAACCGGCTTCCAGTGCATCCGCCCAAGCGTCAGCTACTTCCTGGAACAGTGCAGGAAGATCCGCCAGTTTCTGTGCGTAATGGGTTTTGCCTTCGATGTCGATCACCGTGCTACCCGACGCGGGCGTCAGCGGGTTCGGAAAAGGCTTGGTCTGCAGGCCGAGTTTGTCGACGTAGTGATAGAACGCGGTAGACGATACCGGGAAGCGCATCCCGCCCAATTCGGCGACGATTCCATCGGTCCCGTTGAACGCCTGGGAGCGCAAACGACCGCCCATCTTCGAGGCTTCGTAGACGACCGGTTTCAAGCCCAGCTTCATCAGTTCGTAAGCCGCCACCAGGCCTGCGATGCCGGCGCCGACAATCGCTACTTCGGCACCGTGGTTGTGCGCAGGAATGCTGCCCAGGCCAGCCGGGTGTTCGATCCAGTCGTCGAAGGCGAAAGGAAAGTCCGGGCCGAAAATGGTGACTGGTTTCTTACCGTCTGCAGGATGGCGATTGTTCTTGTTCATGGCTGACCTTGCTGGCGACCCGACGCGGGATGCGCGTCTGAGTATAGGAAAAGATGGCAGCCATTCTAGTGAGCGTAGAACACGTTAATAAGACGCAATGTGTCGTCGTTTTGATAATTGTTTGATCAGAATGACGATTGAATGCTACACACCGTCAATGTGGGAGCCGAGCTTGCTCGCGATGAGGCCCTCCCAGACACCAAAGAGCTATCGGCAAAAACTCAAACCGGCTGTCCCCGATCAATCTTGCTACTCAAAATAATCGACGTCGTCGTCTTCTCCACCCCATCCACACTGCCGATCTGATCCAGCAACTGATCCAGCTGCTCCGGCGAGTCAGTCCGCAGCCACGCCACATAATCAAATTCGCCACTCACGGCACACAACTGCTGAACCTGCGCCATCGCACTGAGCCGGCGCAGCACTTCCTTGCCCGAGCGCGGTTGCACGGTAATCCCGACGTACGCCTGCAATCCGCCATCCACCACGCGCTGACCGAGGCGTACACCATAACCGGTGATGACCCGGGTCTTTTCCAGTCGCGCCAATCGTGAGGTGACGGTCGTGCGAGCGATGCCCAATTGCCGGGCCAGCATGGCCACGCTCTCGCGGGCGTTGATCTGCAGGGCGGCGATCAACTGGCGGTCGATCTCGTCAAGAACCGGTGGGCGTGCGTCAGGCAAGGGGCGTCTCCAGTGGCGTGGAACAATGGGGGGCATGTTACAGGCTCGTTCGACGTGACGCTTGTGGGCGATATTCGAACGGGTCTATGTACCGTTCATTACATTTATGACTGCGACAAATTGCCATAAGTAACTAGGTAGTACATCATTCCGCGCTTGTCACAAATGGGGAAAACTTCCGACATGAATAATTCTGGGGCTGCCGGCGGCGGCAAATGGCTGTTGCGCAGTCTGGGTGTGCTGATTGCCTTGATCGGGCTTGGCCTGGCAGGGGGCGGTAGCTATCTGGTTGCGCTGGGCGGCAGCGCTTACTTCTTGCTGATGGGCCTGGCGATGCTGGTGTCCGGGCTGATGATTGCCCGTTGCAAGCCGCAAGGCGCGTGGCTGTATGGTCTGGCGTTGATCCTGACGGCGATTTGGGCGGTGTGGGATGCCGGTTTCGACTACTGGCCGCTGGTGTCGCGCGTGCTGACGTTCGCCGTGATCGGTCTGGTCGTTGCGCTGATGTATCCGACGCTGGTGCGTGCTTCAGGCGCGACCGCAGGCCGCGGTGCATATGGCCTGGCCGGTATCCTGAGTGTCGGCGTTGTCGCAACGATGGCCTATATGTTTGTGCCGACGCATGTGGTCAAGGCCACCACCGAACTGGCGGTAACTCCGGTGGCGCCGGGCACAGAGCAGAAAGACTGGGCGCATTGGGGCAACACCACCGCCGGCAATCGCTTTGCCGCGCTGGACCAGATCAACAAAGGCAACATCGACAAGCTGCAGGTTGCTTGGACCTTCCGTACCGGCGACATCCCTGTAAGCACCGGTGCTGGCGCTGAAGACCAGAACACCCCGCTGCAAATCGGCAACACGGTCTACACCTGCACCGCCTACGGCAAAGTCTTCGCCCTGGATGCCGACACCGGCGCCCAGCGCTGGAAGTTCGACCCGCAAGGCACCGCTCCGAACTGGCAGCGCTGCCGTGGCCTGGGTTACTCCGAAACCCCTGTCTCCTCGGATATCCAGCCCACTGCCTGTACGAAACGTCTGTTTCTGCCGACCGGCGATGCGCGTTTAATCGCCATCAATGCCGACACTGGCAAGCCGTGCGAGGAGTTTGGCAATCGGGGCACTGTCGACCTGACAACGGATATGGGCGAGGTGAAACCGGGCTATTACCAACAAACCTCGACCCCGTTGGTCGCCGGTGACGTGGTGATCGTCGGCGGTCGCGTGGCCGATAACTACTCCACCGGCGAGCCGCCGGGTGTGGTTCGTGCCTATGACGTGCGCAGTGGCGAACTGGTGTGGGCGTGGGATCCGGGCAACCCGAACACCACCAAACGCCCGCCTGCCGGGGAGACTTATACCCGTGGCACGCCGAACGTTTGGTCGGCCATGTCCTACGACGCCAAGCTCGGTCTGGTGTACCTGCCAACCGGCAACGCCACCCCGGACTTTTTCGGTGGCCAGCGCACGGCATTCGATGACAAATGGAACTCGTCCATCGTCGCCATCGATGTGAAAACCGGTCAGGTGCGCTGGCACTTCCAGACCACTCACCACGACCTCTGGGACTTCGACCTGCCAGCCCAACCGCTACTGTATGACGTGCCGGACGACAAGGGCGGCCTGCAGCCAGCCTTGGCGCAAGTGACCAAACAGGGCGAGATCTTCCTGCTCAACCGCGAAACCGGCGTACCGATCGCCCGCGTCGAAGAGCGTCCGGTGCCGCAAGGCAATGTCCCCGGCGAACGCTATTCGCCGACCCAGCCGTTCTCGGTGGACATGCCGTCAATCGGTAACAAGACATTGACCGAGTCCGATATGTGGGGCGCCACGCCGTTCGATCAACTGATGTGCCGCATCCAGTTCAAAGGCATGCGCCACGAAGGCGTCTACACCCCGCCAGGGCTTGATCGCGCGTTGCAGTTTCCAGGCTCGTTGGGTGGCATGAATTGGGGCAGCGTTTCGGTGGACCCGAACACGAACTACATGTTCGTCAACGACATGCGCCTCGGCCTCGCCAACTATATGATCCCGCGCAACAAGATCGCCGCTGGGGCCAGTGGTATTGAAATGGGTGTTGTGCCGCAGGAAGGCACGCCGTTTGGTGCGATGCGCGAACGCTTTCTCTCGGCGGCGGGTATTCCGTGTCAAAAACCACCGTTTGGCACGATGTCCGCCATCGACCTCAAGACCCACAAACTGATGTGGCAAGTCCCGGTCGGCACCGTGCAAGACACAGGCCCGCTGGGGATCCGCATGCATTTGCCAATCCCGATTGGCATGCCGACGCTGGGCGCTTCGCTGGCGACCCAGTCGGGGCTGTTGTTCTTCGCCGGGACGCAGGATTTTTACCTGCGTGCGTTCGATACCGGCAATGGCAATGAGATCTGGAAGGCGCGTTTGCCTGTGGGCAGTCAGTCAGGGCCGATGACGTACGTTTCGCCCAAGACTGGCAAGCAGTACATCCTGCTGACGGTGGGTGGTGCGCGTCAGTCGACGGATCGTGGGGATTATGTGATTGCGTATGCGTTGCCCAAGTAGGGGCTGAGTGGCAGAAACGAAAAAGCCGCGCATTTGCGCGGCTTTTTTATTTGGTGGGCCCACACGGACTTGAACCGTGGACCAAAGGATTATGAGTCCTCTGCTCTAACCAACTGAGCTATAGGCCCTCAGTAGGCCGCGGATTATAGCGACGGTTTCTCGGCTGTGCTATCCGAAAAATCCGATACGGCCATACGAAGAAACGTCGCGGCGAATTCGTCGGCGGGAAGAGGTGGGCTCACGATGTACCCCTGGATCTGTTCGCAACCCTCGGCGGCGAGGAATTCCTGCTGGGCCAGGGTCTCCACGCCCTCGGCGATGACGGTGAATTGCATGCTGCGGCCCAAGGCGATGATCGCGCGAACGATGGCTGCATCATGCGGATCGTCAGGCAGGCCGCGGACGAACGACTGATCGATCTTGAGAATATCCAGCGGCAGGCGCTTGAGGTAACTCAAGGATGAATAGCCCGTACCGAAGTCGTCGATGGCCAGCTGCACGCCCAGCTGTTTGAGTTGGTGCAACACCGCGAGCGCTTCTTCGGCCTGGCTCATGATGAAGTTTTCGGTAATCTCCAGTTGCAGAAAACCGGGCTGGAGATGGCTGTCCTTGAGCAGTTGTTCGATTCGCCCCAGCAGGTTGGGTTGACGCAGTTGGGCACCAGCGAGGTTGACCGAGAGCGGGCCGAGGCATTCATACACCTGATTCCACTCGTTCATCTGGCGGCAGGCGGTTTCAAGGACCCAGTCGCCGATTTGCAGAATCATGCCGTTTTCTTCGGCCAGGGGAATGAAGTGTTCCGGCGGCACCATGCCGAAGGTCGGGTGATGCCAGCGAATCAGCGCTTCGGCACCGACCAGTCGATGGTCGTCGAGGCTGATTTTCGGTTGGTAGTGCAGGAACAGCTCGTTGCGCTCGATGGCGCGGCGCAGTTCGTGTTCCAGCGCCACGCGCTCGCTGGCCTGCGCGGTGAGGTCGCGGGTATAGCTTTCGACCCGGTTACGCCCCTTGGCCTTGGACCGGTACATCGCAGCATCGGCGTTCTTGACCAGTGTTGCGACGTCGCAACCGTCCTTGGGGTACAGACTGCTGCCGATACTGGCACTGATAAAAAACTCGTGTTCGCCGGCCTGGAATGGCGCCCCGAAGCAATTGAGTAGCTTAGTGGCGATGTTGTCGGCGTCGCTGTTCTGTTGCAGGCCCGGTAGCAGGATGATGAATTCGTCGCCCCCCAGGCGCGCAACGGTATCGATGTCCCGCAGCTGCTCTTTGAGGCGCACCGCGATGCCTTTGAGCAGCAGGTCGCCGACCGGATGGCCGAGGCTGTCGTTGATGTGTTTGAAGCGGTCGAGGTCGAGGAACAGCACAGCACCCTGGCCACCATTTTCCTGTTGGGTATTGAGCGCGGTCTGCAGTCGACTCTCGAACAGTGTACGGTTTGGCAGGCCGGTCAACGGGTCATGGTGCGCCTGGTAGTCGAGTTTGGCCTGAGCGTGTTTGAGGCTGGAAATGTCGGCGAACACCGCCACAAAGTGGGTGATGAACTTGTCCCGGTTGCGCACGGCGCTGATGGTCAGCCAGCTCGGGTAGAGCTCGCCATTCTTGCGACGGTTGGAGATTTCGCCTTGCCAATGACCTTCTGCGGTCAGTTGGTGCCACATCGCCGCATAAAACGCGCTGTCATGCAGGCCAGAGGCAAGCAGGCGAGGGGTGTGGCCCAGTGCTTCGCTCTCGCTGTAGCCCGTGATTTCGGTAAACGCGCGGTTGACCGCACTGATGTGCTGTTGGGTGTCGGTGATCAACACGCCCTCGGCCGTGCTTTCGAACACAGTGGCGGCCTGTTGCAGCTTTTCCTGCATGAGGTGCCGCTCGGTAATGTCCCGGGCGATGGTCAACATGCAGTCTTCATCGCCGATAGGCAGTGGACGGCTCGACACCTCGCAGAGACGAATTTGCCCGTCGCTACGGCGGATGTGGCAACTGAAGTCGCGGACGAAGCCATCGCGGTGCAGCAGGTCGAGCATTTGTTTGCGTTCGTTGAGGTTGACCCATATCCCCAGGTCCAAAGCCGACCGATCCACGGACATCGCGCTGTTGAAGCCGGTGATGCGGCTGAAACCTTCATTGACCTCCAGCAGCAACCCGTCGCTCTGCCTGGACAGCAACAAACCGTCCGGGGAGGCGTGGAAGGCCTTGGCGAACTTCTCTTCGGAGGTTTGCAGTTGTTGCTGGGTTTCCTTGAGCTGGCTGATATCGCGCACCACCACGACCAAGGCAGGGGTGGTGTCGAGATCGAAAGGCTCGGCGGAAATCAGGCCGGTGAACACGTGGCCGTTACTGCGGCGAAAAGGCATCTCCAGGTTGCGGATGCTGCCGGCCTGCAATCGCTGCAACAGACCCGGCCCTACGCCGGGAATGCCCCAGATATTGAGGTCGGTGGCGGTCTGGCCGATGACGTCTTCGGCCTTGAGGCCGATTTGCTCTTCGAACGCTTTGTTCACTTCCAGCAGGCAGCCGTCGGACAGTCGGGCGATCACCAGAATGTCCGGGCATTGCTGGAAGACCGAAGCAAATTTTTGCTCGGACAGACTCAACGCTTCTTCTGTGCGCTTGGCATCACTGATATCGATCATCAGCCCGCGCATGATCGGTTCATGGCCGTGCTCGATCAGGCTGACGATATCGCGCACCCACAGGCAGCGACCATCAGCGGTAATGACCCGGTAATCGACGCTGTGATCGCGCCCGGCCAGTACTTCGTGATCGCAGAAAGTCTGCGCCCGGGTCAGGTCTGCGGGGTGGATGATGTTGCGCCAGAAGCCCGGAATCAGCCAGTGAGACAGGGGATAACCGAGGAGCTCTTCGGCATGGGGTGAGACGTAGCTGTAGGTGAAATCACTGATCCGTGCTTCCCAGGCGATGGCCGACAAACTCTCTACCAGCCCGCGATAGTGGTATTCGCTGCTGCGCAGTTCCTGTTCGAGGTCGACCCGGCGCGCAATTTCAGAGCTCAGTCGGCGGTTGATCCGGATGACCACGGCCAGCATGACCGTCAGAAACAGCAGCCCCGGCAAGCCGTAGACCAGCAAATCCGACCAGAAGGTTCGATGATCCAGAACGTTGCCCACCCAGTGTTCCTGGATGGCGCTGATTTCACTCGGGCTCATGTCCGCCAGCACTTTGTCCAGAATGCCGACCAGCACCTTGTTGCCAGGAGGCACGGCCATTGCCAGTTGATAGCGGTAGGGGGTTTCACCGCTGACATACAGCCCTTCGAGTTTGAGCTGGCGAAGGCTCCAGACGCTGGACGCGAGATCACCCACCACAGCGTCCACTTCATCGGTGGCCAATGCTTGCAACGCCGAGCTCACATTGGGCATCGGCACCAGATTCAGGTCAGGGTGGTGGGTGCGCAACAGCTCATGGGGCGCATAGTTTTCCACCACGGCGATCTTCAGCCCGTAAAGGTCTTCGAGTTTGTGCGGTTGCGCACCGCCGACATGGGCCAGGATGACAATGGGGAAGTCCAGATAGGGGCGAGTAAACGACAGGTACGACTGGCGCTCCGGGGTCGACATGATGCCCGGTAAAATATCCAGTTTGCCTTGCTTGGCCTGTTCCAGCACGACTGTCCAGCTGACCGGTTCGATGGGCGTGAGATTGATGGCCAGTCGTTGGCGGATCACATTGATGTAGTCCGCCGTCAGGCCCTGATAGCGGCCCTGTTCATCGCGGAACTCAAAAGGCGGCCACGACGCGTCCACACCCAGGCGCAAATCCGGGTGTGCGGTCAGCCAGCTACGTTCGTCGTCAGTCAGAGTCAGCGCGCCAGCCGTTGCGGTCCAGGTCATCAGCGACAGCAAAAAAAGCACGGTCGGCAGTCTGGGCATAACGGTCTCGTTATGGCTCGGGGGAATGCTTCGAGTGTAGACGGGCTAGGCGGCGGGGGGGAGGTGCGAGGGATTTAATCTGCATAAAGCAAAACCCCCGGCCAGGGCCGGGGGTTCTGTTATTACTCGTCGAGGAAGGAGCGCAAATGCTCGCTTCTCGTCGGGTGGCGCAGCTTGCGCAGTGCCTTGGCTTCGATCTGACGAATCCGTTCACGGGTCACGTCGAACTGCTTACCAACCTCCTCAAGGGTGTGGTCGGTATTCATGTCGATACCGAAGCGCATGCGCAGAACCTTGGCTTCACGGGCAGTGAGTCCGGACAGGACTTCGCGAGTCGCTTCTTTAAGGCTCTCAACAGTGGCGACATCGATTGGCGACTGCATGGTCGAGTCTTCGATGAAGTCACCCAGATGGGAGTCTTCGTCATCACCGATCGGGGTTTCCATGGAGATCGGCTCTTTAGCGATCTTCAATACCTTGCGGATCTTGTCCTCAGGCATTTCCATGCGTTCGCCCAGCTCTTCCGGGGTCGGTTCGCGACCCATTTCCTGCAACATCTGCCGGGAAATACGGTTGAGCTTGTTGATCGTCTCGATCATGTGCACCGGAATACGGATGGTGCGGGCCTGGTCGGCGATCGAGCGAGTGATCGCCTGACGGATCCACCAGGTGGCATAAGTCGAGAATTTGTAGCCGCGGCGGTATTCGAACTTGTCTACCGCTTTCATCAAACCGATGTTGCCTTCCTGGATCAGATCGAGGAATTGCAGGCCACGGTTGGTGTACTTCTTGGCGATGGAGATCACCAGGCGCAAGTTCGCTTCAACCATCTCTTTCTTCGCGCGGCGGGCCTTGGCCTCACCGATCGACATGCGACGGTTGATGTCCTTGATCTCGGCGATCGTCAAACCGGTTTCGGTTTCCAGCGCGGTCAGCTTCTGCTGGCAACGAACGATGTCCGGCTGCAGGCGACCAATGGCTTCAGCGTATTTGCTTTTGCCTTTGGCCAGTGCATCGGTCCAGCTTTCGTCAACTTCATTGCCCGGGAACTGGCGCAGGAAGTCGGCACGCGGCATGCGGGCATCACGAACGCAAAGTTGCATGATCGCGCGCTCTTGCTGACGCAGGCGATCCAGGGCACTGCGAACACGCTCGACCAGGCCTTCGAATTGCTTCGGAACCAGTTTGATCGGCATGAACAGCTCAGCCAGGATCAACAGCTCGGCGATTGCCAGCTTATTGCCACGACCGTGCTTTTTCAGCGCCTTGCGGGTGATTTCCATCTGATCGGAGACAGCGCCAAAACGCTGGGCTGCGATGACCGGATCCGGACCGCTTTCGGCTTCTTCTTCGTCATCCGTTGCTTCGGCGTCATCGTCGTCGGTGTCGTCATCCGCTTTCACGGCTTTCGGATCG
Source organism: Pseudomonas sp. 3296 (assembly GCF_031456615.1). NCBI lineage: Bacteria > Pseudomonadati > Pseudomonadota > Gammaproteobacteria > Pseudomonadales > Pseudomonadaceae > Pseudomonas > Pseudomonas sp. 3296. Next base: position 54,902 of record NZ_JAVDUY010000002.1, on the reverse strand, counting down.
ATCGGCGGTGGCACTTCTGCAGCAGGCGGCGCAATGCCGTCGTCCGGGTCGATATAACCGCTCAGGACGTCGGACAGGCGGCCACCTTCGGTGGTGACGCGAGTGTACTCGGAGAGAATATGATCAACCGTGCCAGGGAAGTGCGCAATTGCGCCCATCACTTCACGGATGCCCTCTTCAATACGTTTGGCGATTTCGATTTCGCCTTCACGTGTGAGGAGCTCTACCGTACCCATTTCACGCATGTACATGCGCACTGGGTCGGTGGTGCGACCAATGTCGGTCTCGACCGCTGCCAACGCTGCTGCTGCCTCTTCGGCCGCGGCTTCGTCGGTATCGGCGTCGGCCAGCATAAGGGAATCCTTATCTGGCGCAACCTCGAATACGTTGATCCCCATGTCATTGATCATGCGGATGATGTCTTCCACCTGTTCCGGATCTGAAATATCCTCCGGCAGGTGGTCGTTGACCTCCGCGTAAGTCAGGTAACCCTGCTCACGACCAAGTGTGATCAACTCTTTGATACGAGACTGCTGTTGCGCTTTTCCGGACATAACACCCTATCCACTGAAGGTCTTGGCGGGCAAAAAACAAGCCGAGGATTATACCTGAGCTATGACCTCACGCGCCAGTTGAGGTCGGGTTTGATACAGCCATATTGCGTTTTAATAGGTCGCGCATCTGATTTGCGATCTGATTTGCTTCCTCCGGGGTCAATCCCGGCTGTCTGGCTTTCCTGATAAGTACTTCCAGGCTATCCGTGTGTTGAGCGGCCGATAACCTAGTAATGGTGTCTAAAAACTGTTGTTCAAGGTTATCACCTGCAATCAGCCATTCCTTTTCTGCCAGCGCTTTGAGTAATCGTCCCTGTTCGGTCCCGTGCCAGCGTGCCATTAGCTGAATTGAGTTTAGCTTAGGATTTTTTTGCACCGCCTCGATCAGGGCCACGAGCAGTTGTGCGTAGGTATTGCTCTCATTGGCAAAATGGTTGGCGGTTTCTACCCGGCCAGCCAGGTCAGGATGATGAATGAGGGTGCGCAGCGCGATCAGCGTGGGCGCTTCGACAGCAATCGGTGTGCGCGGGGTGCTCGGTTGGTCACGATCTGCGCGCTTGCCGTTCTTGTCCCACGGTTTCTTTTCCCATTTCTTGCCGCCGGCGCCGGGTTTTTTCGGTGTCCACTCCTGCTGCGGCACATACATGTCTTGTGACTGCGGCTGATGGTAGTCGCTGTAGTCCGGCATGGCGTCGTAATCCATGCCCGGATCGTATGCCGGTGGCGCATCCTGAGGGGCGCTTTGCACCAGTTGGCTCACCGCTTCGCCGCTGAGACCGGTAATTTCGGTCAGGCGCTGACGCATCAAAATACGCAGGTTGGCGCCCGGGACTTTGTCGATCAGCGGCGCGGCAAGGGTGGCCATGTGGGCCTTGCCCTCCAGCGAGCGCGGGTCCGATTCTTCGGTCAGTTGCTGAAAGAAGTAATCCGCCAATGGCTGGGCGTGCTGGTTGATCCGTGCACGGAAAGCATCCGTGCCTTCGGAGCGGATCAGTGTATCCGGGTCTTCGCCTTCCGGCAGGAACAGGAAGCGCGCGCGCCGCCCGTCCTGCAGGCAGGGCAGTGTCGCTTCCAGTGCTCGCCAGGCAGCATTGCGGCCAGCCTGGTCGCCGTCAAAACAGAACAGCACGTTAGGCACGACGCGAAACAGTCGCTTCAAATGCTCTTCGCTGGTGGCGGTGCCCAGTGTCGCCACGGCATTGCGCAGGCCTTGCTGGGCGAGGGCGATGACGTCCATATAACCTTCGACGACGATGATTTCGTCGAGGTTGCGGTTGTTCTTGCGTGCTTCATAAAGGCCGTAGAGTTCCTGGCCTTTATGGAATACCGGAGTTTCCGGCGAGTTCAGGTATTTCGGCTTGTCGTCGCCCAGAACTCGCCCACCGAAAGCGATGATGCGCCCGCGGCTGTCGCGAATCGGGAACATCACGCGATCGCGAAAGCGATCATAGCGTTTGCCGGTTTCGGCGTTCTCGATCAGCAGGCCGGCGTCGACCATGGCTTTTTGTTGCAGGGTATCGCTGCTCAAGTGTTTGAACAGGTTGTCCCAGCCTGGCGGAGCAAAGCCGAGGCCGAAGTCGCGAGCGATCTCTCCCGTCAGTCCGCGGCCCTTCAGGTAATCCACTGCAGCTTTGCGTGAGGGATGGCTTTTCAGTGCCTGACGGTAAAAATCGGCAGCGGCGGTGAGCAGCGGATACAGCGGCGAATCGGTTGGTTGTCGCGGTTTGTGCGGCCGGCCACTTTCTTCGCGGGGGATTTCCATGCCGGCGGCTTTGGCCAGTTCCTCAACAGCCTGGACGAAATCCAGGTTGTCGTGGTCCATCATGAAGCCGAGGGCGTTTCCGCCAGCGCCGCAACCGAAGCAGTAATAGAACTGTTTGTCAGGACTGACGCTGAAAGACGGGGTTTTCTCTTTGTGGAACGGGCAGCAAGCGGTGTAGTTCTTGCCGGCCTTTTTCATTTGCAGGCGCGAGCTGACCACGTCGACGATGTCGGTGCGGTTCAGAAGGTCGTCAATGAAGCTCTGGGGAATTAGCCCGGCCATGGCGTTCTCGTCATCTGCGCTGAAAGGAACCTATAACGAAGGGCGGCCGAACGCGGGTCGTTGCTTGAGGCGCGCAAAAGATGCGGCTCGACCGGTGTCGTCTGCGTAATCGCTATCGGGGAGTGTATCTGCCGAAAATCCACTGACGTTAATACCAATCAGTAATCGACTGTTTGAAAGTGTTGCGCTGAGTCCGCTGCGGCTTGTCGATGGCCTCGGATAGCTCAATAAGCGGGCACGCAAGCAGGTGCCTTGGGCTGATCGTCGTGAGAGGAATCAGTGGGTGTGCTCGTCAGTAGCCTTGGAAGGCTCGTCAGAAAAGACGTGCACCGCTGGCAAAAGAGCCAGGTCTGACGCTGTGAAACAGATTTGTCTCGGTCGCGTCTGCGGCTTCGACGGTGAAGCATCAAGCGTTTTACGCAAATGCCATTAGCCCGGCTTGGAGCCGGGCTTGGCAGAAGCTTGCTACGATCGTCTGTGTATTAGTACAGACGAACGGCGCGGCGCTGTTCGCGCTGAACTTTCTTCGCGTGACGCTTAACAGCGGCTGCTGCTTTGCGCTTACGCTCAGAAGTTGGCTTCTCGTAAAATTCGCGGCTACGAACTTCAGCCAGTACACCGGCTTTTTCGCAGGAGCGCTTGAAACGACGCAGAGCTACGTCGAAGGGTTCGTTCTCTTTTACTTTGACGGCTGGCATCCAGAGCTACCTTCATTCATTACCGGGGTCAACATCCTCGCGGCAAAAGAGCACTTGAAGACGTCGGTTTTTAAGGGTTGCGGATGTTAACCCCTCATCGCTTGGAATGCAAAGCCTCTGATCGAAAACCGCTGGTCGGGGCATCACGTGGCGACTATTATGCGCGCCTTCGAATTCAGCCTAAATAAGGCGCAAACCCATGCTAGTACTGGGATTAGAAACCTCCTGCGACGAAACCGGTGTCGCATTATATGACAGTGAACGCGGGCTATTGGCCGACGCACTGTTCAGCCAGATCGACCTGCACCGAGCCTATGGCGGCGTGGTGCCGGAGCTGGCCTCGCGCGACCACGTCAAACGCATGCTGCCCTTGATTCGTCAGGTGTTGGCCGAAGCTGACTGCGTGCCGACCGAGATCGACGCCATCGCTTACACCGCGGGTCCTGGCCTGGTCGGTGCGTTGCTGGTGGGCGCTTCCTGTGCCCAGGCGCTGGCCTTTGCCTGGGGTATTCCGGCCTTGGGCGTGCACCACATGGAAGGCCACTTGCTGGCGCCGATGCTGGAGACGCAGCCGCCAGAATTCCCGTTCGTCGCTTTGTTGGTGTCCGGCGGCCATACGCAGCTGGTTCAGGTCGACGGAATCGGCCAGTACACGCTATTGGGCGAGACACTGGACGATGCCGCCGGTGAGGCTTTCGACAAGACCGCGAAGATGATGGGGCTCAATTACCCGGGCGGCCCGGAAATCGCACGCCTTGCCGAGCAAGGCGTTGCGGGGCGGTTCACGTTTCCGCGCCCGATGTGTGATCGCCCGGGCCTGGCGTTCAGCTTCAGCGGCTTGAAAACCTTCGCGTTGAACACTTGGCAGCAAAGCGTCAGTGCCGGGGACGACAGCGAGCAAGCCCGTTGCGACATCTCTCTGGCGTTCCAGCAGGCCGTGGTGGAGACTTTGACCATCAAGTGCAAGCGAGCCCTCAAGCAAGCGGGCATGAAGCGCCTGGTCATCGCAGGGGGCGTCAGCGCCAACAAGGCACTGCGTACCTCGCTGGAAAAAATGCTCGGTGACATGAAGGGCGATGTGTTTTACGCACGTCCGGAGTTCTGCACCGACAATGGTGCGATGATCGCGTTTGCCGGATGCCAGCGCTTGCAGGCCGGCCAGCATGAAAGCCTGGCCATTAGCGTTCAGGCACGTTGGCCGATGGAGCAATTGTCGGCACTGTGATGAGCCGCGATCACGTCCGGTATTTAAAAATGCCGTTCGCGCCCGGCAAACAGGTCGCGTAGATTGCCGCGATGACGCCAGACAATCAGCCCGGTGAGCACGCTCATGGGCAGCAAGGCCGCCGGTTCCTGCCAAGCAAGCAACGGCAGGGTCAGCGGTGTGGCAATCAATGCAGCGAGTGAGCTGGTGCGGCTCAGGTAGAACGTCAGCAGCCAGGCGCAGACCGCCAGCAGTGCCGCAGGCGGGTAAAGCCCCAGCAGCATGCCGGCAGCGGTGGCGACACCTTTGCCGCCGCGAAAGCGGAAGTACACTGGAAACAGATGGCCGATGACGGCGCAGATGCCGATCCAGGCCTGTTCTTGCAGCGAAAGGCCCGCAAGGCCGGCGATCAGTACGGGCAGCAAGCCTTTGCAGAGGTCGCCGAGCAAGGTCAGGATGGCGAGTTTTTTGCCAGCCAGGCGCAACATGTTGGTGGCGCCGGCATTGCCCGAGCCACCCATTCGCGGATCGGGATTCCCGGTCAGGCGGCTGAGCAAAATGGCGAAGGACAGCGAGCCGAGCAGGTAGGCGAGGATCGCCAATAACCAAAACATGCTAACTATTCCGGGCGAGGACGCCCTGATTCTAACGGCGCATTGCGCCCTTGTCGTGCAGCGGAGAAAAGTGCTTGGACAGAGTGTTTATCGAGGGCCTTGAAGTCGACACCGTGATTGGTGCCTACGACTGGGAGCGGGGCATCCGACAGTGCCTGCGTCTTGATCTGAGCTTCGCCTGGGACAATCGCCCAGCCGCCGCCGGTGATGACCTGACCCTGGCGCTCGATTACGCGAGCGTTTCGTCGCGCATCCAGGCGTTTGCCGAGCAGGCGCAGTATCAACTGGTCGAGACCTTCGCCGAGCGTCTGGTCGAAGTGCTGATGAGTGAATTCAAGATCACCTGGGTGCGTCTCAAGCTGACCAAGCCTGGCGCTGTCCCGGCTGCCAAGGGCGGTGTGGGCGTGGAGATCGAGCGCGGATGTCGCTGACTCAGGTGTACCTCGGGCTCGGTAGCAATATCGAGCGTGAAACCCATTTGCAGGCGGGGCTGGACGCCTTGGCGGCGTTTTTGGTGGATATCCGCTGCTCGGCGGTCTTCGAAAGCCAGCCAGTGGGCATCAAGAGCGGGCCGTTCTTCAACTTCGTGGTGTCGGCGTATACCGATCTGCCGCTGATGGAACTGGACCGCCGATTGAAGTTCATCGAGGCGGACAATGGTCGTTATGCGCCGGACCGCAAGGGCTTGCCGCTGGACATCGACGTCCTGTTGTTTGGTGATCTGGTGGGCAATTTCGATGGATTGATCCTGCCGCGGGCAGAGATTCTGAAGAACGCTTTTGTGTTGTGGCCGTTATCGCTGATTGCGCCGGATCGTGTGCATCCGGGCGTAGGCAAAAGCTTTGCGACCTTGTGGAGTGAGGCGCAGATTGATCAGGTGTTGGCGCCGGTGGCTTTTGAATGGCGCGGTGAACAGCTGACCCCTTCGAATTTGTTGTGGGGCGGATGACGCCATCACGAGCAAACTCGGCTCCTACAGGGATCACCTCAATCCTGTGGGAGCCGGGCTTGCCCGCGATGCTTTTCAGGCAGACGCCGCTTCCTTGTAGGCTTTCAGCGCTTTAAGCCGTTCACGCTTGATCGCCTCACCCAGCTCCGGCCCCTTGAATCCTTTCTCCAGCAACGGCTGAACCGCCACGCTCCTCGCTGCTGTCGCCGCCCCGCGCAAATAATCCGCCTGTGGATAACGTCTCTGTTCCAGTCCTTTGCGCCCGCGCGCGTCCATCTCGCACGCGCTGATGAATTCTTCAAACCGCTGCGGCCGACGGTAAACGTCAACGCTTTGCAGCAACTCCAACAAAGTCGAAGGTTTCAGCTCCAGCGCACGATGACCATGGGTGTGATATTGGCCGACCAGTAACGCCAGTTCCTGACAGTCTTTCGGCGCCTTGAAGCGTTCGTTGACCGCTTTTATCAACTTCAGGCCCGTGTGTTCGTGAGCAATATGGCGTGGCCATTCTTCTTCAGGCGTCAGTCCTTTGCCGAGGTCGTGCAGCAGGCAGGCCCACCGCACGGTCAGCGGTTGTTTGTGCTGCGCCGATTGCTCGAGCACGCTCAACGTATGCACACCCGTGTCGATTTCCGGATGGTGAGTTTCCGGCTGCGGAACACCGAACAGCGCGTCGACTTCAGGCATCAGCACCTTCAGTGCGCCGCACTCGCGTAGCACTTCAATGAACACCTGCGGCTGATCTTCCATCAATGCCCGGGAGATTTCTTTCCAGCTGCGTTCAGCGGTCAGGGCTTGCAGTTCGCCGGATTCGCTGAGCTGGCGCATCAACGCCAGGGTTTCTGGCGCGACGGTAAAACCCAGCGCCGCATAGCGGGCAGCAAAGCGGGCAACGCGCAGTACACGGAGCGGATCTTCGGCGAACGCGGGGGATACGTGACGGAGCAAGCGAGCTTCAAGATCGCGTTGGCCATGGTAGGGGTCAGTCAGGTTCTGCTGATCGTCTTCGGCCATGGCATTGATCGTCAGGTCGCGGCGAATCAGGTCTTCTTCAAGGGTGACTTCGGGGCTGGCGTGAAAAGTGAAGCCGCCATAACCGCGCCCGCTTTTGCGTTCGGTGCGGGCGAGGGCGTATTCCTCGCCGCTTTTCGGATGTAGAAACACCGGAAAGTCCGCTCCCACCGGGCGGAAACCCCTGGCGAGCATTTCTTCCGTAGTGGCGCCCACCACCACCCAATCGATATCGGTGACAGGTTTGCCGAGCAGGCGGTCACGTACTGCGCCACCGACTTTATAAATCTGCATAAAAAACCTCCGTTAGCTCGACAGAATAACCGTTGCGTCGAACTTGCGGAGGTTCAAACAGGCTCAAAGATGAATGACGGCCAGGTCCAGTCGCCCGTAATCCCCTTCGCTGTGCTCGCTTCTGGGTGGGACATGATGGGTTTTCATCACCTGATCCCCTTGCAGGGTTTCCAGGTGAATATCGAAGCCCCACAACCGGTGCAGGTGCTTGAGCACCTCCTCAGTGGATTCGCCCAGCGGCTTGCGGTCGTGTTGCTGGTGACGCAGGGTCAGGGAGCGGTCGCCACGCCGGTCGATGCTGTAAATCTGCACGTTGGGCTCGCGATTGCCCAGGTTGTACTGCGCCGCCAGGGTTTCACGGATGATGCGGTAGCCTTCTTCATCGTGGATCGCGGGTACGAGCAGGTCATCCTTTTGGTCGTCATCCAGAATGCTGAACAACTTCAGGTCGCGGATCACTTTCGGTGACAGGTACTGCAGGATAAAACTCTCATCCTTGAAGCTGCTCATGGCGAACTTGATGGTCGACAGCCAGTCGGTGCCGGCAATTTCAGGGAACCAGTGGCGATCTTCGTCGGTGGGGTTCTCGCACATGCGCCGGATATCCCGGTACATGGCGAACCCCAGGGTGTAAGGGTTGATTCCGCTGTAATAAGGGCTGTCGAAGCCGGGCTGAAACACCACGCTGGTGTGGGATGTCAGAAACTCCATCATGAAACCGTCGGTGACCAGGCCTTCGTCGTACAGGTCGTTCATCAGCGTGTAGTGCCAGAACGTGGCCCAGCCTTCGTTCATCACCTGGGTCTGACGCTGTGGATAAAAGTACTGCGCGATCTTGCGAACAATGCGCACGATTTCCCGTTGCCACGGCTCCAGCAGTGGTGCGTGTTTTTCGATGAAGTACAGGATGTTTTCCTGAGGTTCGGCGGGGAAGCGCGCATTGTCCTTGTCGCTGTACTTGTCCGCGCCTTTGGGAATAGTGCGCCACAGATCGTTGATCTGTTTCTGCAGATGCTCTTCCCGATCCTTTTGCCGACGCCGTTCTTCTTCGGCGGAAATCGGGTAAGGGCGTTTGTAGCGGTCGACGCCGTAGTTCATCAGTGCATGGCAGGAGTCGAGCAAGTCTTCCACGGCGTCGATGCCGTGGCGTTCTTCGCACTGCATGATGTACTGCTTGGCGAACACCAGGTAATCGATGATCGAACTGGCGTCAGTCCAGGTGCGGAACAGGTAATTGCCTTTGAAAAAGCTGTTGTGCCCGTAGCAGGCATGCGCCACGACCAGTGCCTGCATGCAGATGGTGTTTTCTTCCATCAGGTAGGCGATGCACGGGTCGGAGTTGATCACGATCTCGTAGGCCAGCCCCATTTGCCCACGGCTGTAGGATTTTTCGGTGCTGAGGAAGTGTTTGCCATAGGACCAATGGTGATAGCCCAGCGGCATGCCGACGGAGGCGTAGGCGTCCATCATCTGCTCGGCGGTGATCACTTCGATCTGGTTAGGGTAAGTATCGAGGGCATACCGAGCCGCCAGGCGACTGATTTCCTTGTCATAGGCCTGGATCAGCTCGAACGTCCATTCGGAGCCGGTGGAAATGGGTTGGCGCTTCTGCTCTTTGGCGGTCATGTCACTAACCTGCGCTGGAAGAGTTCACGGAAGACCGGGTAGATATCCCCGGCCGAGACCAGTTGCTGCTGGGCAAAAGTGTCAGAGAAGGCTTCGGCGATGCGCTCGTACTCGAACCACAGGGCCTGATGTTCGCGCGGGGTGATCTCAACGTAAGTGTAGTACTGCACGAACGGCATGATCTGGTTGATCAGAATGTCGCGGCAGATCGGGGAATCGTCGTTCCAGTTATCGCCGTCGGATGCCTGGGCGGCATAGATGTTCCACTCGTTGCTCGGATAGCGCTCGGCCATGATCTCCTGCATCAGTTTCAAGGCACTGGAGACAATGGTGCCGCCGGTTTCGCGCGAATAGAAGAACTCTTCTTCATCCACTTCCCGGGCGCTGGTGTGGTGGCGGATGAACACGACGTCGATCTTGTCGTAGTTACGCTTGAGAAACAGGTACAGCAGGATGAAGAAGCGCTTGGCGATGTCCTTGGTCGCCTGCGTCATGGAGCCGGACACGTCCATCAGGCAGAACATCACGGCCTTGGAGCTCGGGTTGGGCTGCTTGATCAGAAGGTTGTACTTGAGGTCGAACGTATCAAGAAACGGAACGCGATGAATCCGCGCGCTGAGTTTTTCGATTTCGGCTTCTATTTTCTGAATATCGCCGAAATTGTCTGGTTCTTCCTGCTTGAGTCGCAGCAGTTCCTCTTTGGCTTCACGCAATTTGGCGCGGCTGCTGCCGGACAGGGCAATTCGCCGTGCATGGGCCGAGCGCAAGGTGCGAATAATGTTGATGCGCGACGGGTTGCCTTCGTTGCTGATCCCAGCGCGTACCGTTTTGAAAGTGTCGGTGCCGGTCAGGTTGCGTTTGACCAGGTTCGGCAGCTCGAGGTCCTCGAACATGAATTCGAGGAATTCCTCTTGGGTGATCTGGAAGACGAACTCGTCCATCCCTTCGCCCGAGTTACCTGCCTTGCCGGGGCCTCTGCCGCCGCCCCCTCCGGGCGGGCGGGCTATGTGCTCGCCGCTGGTGAATTCCTTGTTGCCGGGGTGCACGACTGTTTGCTTGCCGCCACGCCCGTGGTGAAGCACCGGCTCGTCGATATCGCGGCCGGGAATGCTGATCTGTTCGCCGTGTTCCATATCGGTAATGGAGCGCCGGCTGACCGCCTCTTCGACAGCCTTTTTGATGTGATCACGGTAACGTCGCAGAAACCGCTGACGGTTAACCGTGCTCTTGTTCTTGCCATTGAGACGTCGGTCGATCACATAGCTCATAGGGCCCTCCGGGCAGCTTCAAGTTGTGAGCTACAAGCTGCAAGTAGAAGCTGCCCGGATATCAGGGCTTACACGCTTTTTCTTGCCGCTTGTAGCTTATGGCTTGCCGCTGCGTCATTGCGATTTCCGGACCCGTAGGTACCATTCGGAAAGAAGCCGTACCTGTTTGTCGGTGTAGCCGCGCTCGACCATCCGTGTGACGAAGTCGTTGTGCTTCTGCTGGTCCTCTTTGCTGGCCTTGGCGTTGAAGCTGATGACCGGCAGCAGGTCCTCGGTGTTGGAGAACATTTTCTTCTCGATGACCACCCGCAGTTTTTCGTAGCTGAGCCAGGTCGGGTTCTTGCCGTTGTTGTTGGCCCGGGCGCGCAGGACGAAGTTGACGATTTCGTTGCGGAAATCCTTCGGATTGCTGATGCCGGCCGGTTTTTCGATTTTCTCCAGTTCTTCGTTCAGGGCCACGCGGTTGAGGATTTCGCCGGTTTCCGGGTCGCGGTATTCCTGGTCCTGGATCCAGAAGTCGGCGTACAGCACGTAGCGATCGAAGATGTTCTGGCCGTATTCGCTGTACGACTCGAGGTAGGCGGTCTGGATCTCCTTGCCGATAAACTCGATGTAGCGCGGTGCCAGGTATTCCTTGAGGAAGCGCAGGTAGCGTTCGCGGGTTTCGGCCTGGAACTGTTCCTGTTCGATCTGTTGCTCCAGCACGTACAGCAAGTGCACCGGGTTGGCGGCGATTTCGTGCGGATCGAAGTTGAAGACCTTCGACAGGATCTTGAACGCGAAGCGGGTCGACAGACCGTTCATGCCTTCGTCGACACCGGCGTTGTCGCGGTATTCCTGTATCGACTTGGCCTTCGGATCAGTGTCCTTGAGGTTTTCACCGTCATACACGCGCATTTTCGAGTAGATGTTCGAGTTTTCCGGCTCCTTGAGGCGAGAAAGCACGGTGAACTGGGCGAGCATCTTCAAGGTATCGGGCGCGCAATGGGCCTTGGCCAGGGAGCTGTTGAACAGCAGTTTGTCGTAGATCTTCACCTCGTCGCTGACCCGCAGGCAGTACGGCACTTTGACGATGTAGATCCGGTCGATGAACGCTTCGTTGTTCTTGTTGTTACGGAAGGTGTGCCATTCCGATTCGTTGGAGTGGGCCAGCAGGATCCCGGTAAACGGAATCGCGCCGAGGCCTTCGGTACTGTTGTAGTTGCCTTCCTGGGTGGCCGTCAGCAATGGGTGCAGCACCTTGATCGGCGCCTTGAACATTTCGACGAATTCCATCAGGCCCTGGTTGGCCCGGCACAGCGCGCCCGAGTAGCTATAAGCGTCGGCGTCGTTCTGTGGGTATTCCTCCAGTTTGCGGATATCGACCTTGCCCACCAGTGCCGAGATGTCCTGGTTGTTCTCGTCTCCCGGCTCGGTTTTGGCCACGGCGATCTGATTGAGGATCGACGGATAGAGTTTCACCACGCGGAACTGGCTGATGTCGCCGCCGAACTCGGCCAGGCGCTTGGTGGCCCATGGCGACATGATGGTGTTGAGGTAGCGCCGCGGAATGCCGAAGTCTTCTTCGAGGATCGCGCCATCTTCGGTGGCGTTGAACAGACCCAGGGGCGACTCGAATACCGGCGAACCCTTGATGGCGTAGAAGGGCACTTTTTCGATCAGTTGTTTCAGCTTCTCGGCCAGGGACGATTTACCGCCACCGACGGGGCCGAGCAGATAGAGGATTTGTTTCTTCTCTTCCAGGCCCTGAGCGGCATGGCGGAAATACGACACGATCTGGTCAATGCATTCTTCCATCCCGTGGAAGTCTTCAAAGGCCGGATAGCGGCGGATCACCTTGTTGGAAAAGATTCGCGACAGCCTCGAGTTGGTCGAGGTGTCGAGCAGCTCCGGTTCTCCGATGGCCAGCAATAGACGCTCGGCGGCGGAGGCGTAGGCGCTGCGGTCCTGTTTGCACAGCTCAAGATACTCTTGCAGCGAGAGTTCTTCCTGGCGTGTGGACTCGAAGCGTTGTTGGAAGTGGCTAAAGATACTCATGACGTCACCTCGCTCGATACGTGGAGCCGACGCCGGATCACTCAGTCGATGCTGGCAGCAACCGAACAGGCGGTCGCTGTTTACCCCCCAGAACTCTAACGGAGCTGACTACTCCGAAAGCTACTCCCGATGACCCGCGCGCCGGTGTACCGGCTCTCCCCTGTTTTGGATGGCCTGCGCTTAAGGATAGTTGCTAATTCGGGAGGTAAAGGCGAGATACGTAATTATGTGTGGCAGACCGTTCGTCTGCCACCGCGCGAGCCCACGGGGGGCGGGGGCTCGCAGGTTACAAAAAAATTATTCGGAGGTGCCTTGGGCGGTTTCCGCAGGGTAAGTCGTACGCCACAGCTCAAAGCCGCCATCCATGCTGTAGACGTCGGAAAAGCCCTGGCTAATGAGGTACGCAGCGGCGCTCTGACTGGAATTGCCGTGGTAGCAGACCACCACTGTCGGTGCGTCGAGGTCGGCAGCACGGATGAAGTCCGAGATGGAGTGGTTATCCAGATGCTTCGAGCCGGCGATGTGCAATGCGGCAAAGGTTGCTGGGTCGCGAACATCGACCACCACTGCGCCTTGTTCGCGCAGGGCCTGGGCCTGTTCCGGGGGGATACGTTTGAATTCGCTCATGGCGGGCTCCTGTGGCTCGGCTGATAGCGCAGCCTAGCGCGGGGCGCTGGCTGGGGTTTGTTCGGTAAGGGGTGGGGCGGCGGCGGGTTCACTGTGGCCCTGATCGTTGCATTGGCACTGCAGACGCTCGAGGGTGTCGACGTTCATCAGGGTCATGGCTCCGCCCCAGACACAACCGGTGTCGAGTGCGAAGATTCCCGGTTCGTCGCATTGGCCCTCAAGCGCCGCCCAATGGCCGAAGATGATCTTCTGACCCTTGGTCTTGCGCTCCTTGTACGTGAACCAAGGCTTGTAGCCCGGTAGTGCTGTGCCAACGCCTTCCTTGCTCTTGAGGTCGAGTTTACCCTCGCTGGTGCAGAATCGCATGCGGGTAAAGTAGTTGGTGATGACGCGCAGGCGGGTCACGCCCTTGAGGTCGTTATCCCATTTCACCGGATCGTTGCCGTACATGCCGTCCAGGTACGGGGCGATGAGGTTGTCATCGCGCAGGGCTTCTTCAACTTCGGCGGCGCACTTCAAGGCTTTGCGCACTGACCACTGCGGTGGAATGCCGGCGTGCACCAGTGCGATATCGCGCTGTTCGTCGTAGTGCATGAGCTTTTGCTGGCGCAGCCACTCCAGCAGATCCGCACAATCGGGCGCTTCGAGGATCTCGCGCAGGGTGTCGGATTTCTTCAGGCGTTCGATGTTGCGTCCGGCGGCCAGCAGGTGCAGGTCATGGTTACCCAATACGCACACCAGCGATTCACGAATGCCATAGAGAAAGCGCAAGGTTGCCAGCGACTGCGGACCGCGGTTGACCAGGTCGCCCACCAGCCAAAGACGATCCTTGGCCGGATCGAAAGCCACTTGCTCAAGCAGGCATTGCAGGGGCTCGAGGCAGCCCTGCAAGTCACCAACGGCGTACGTTGCCATTAGTGCAAGGCTCCGGGCACCGCCAGGCGGAATGGAGCGATGATGGCGTCGAAATGCTTACCGTCGTCGGCAATCATCTGATAGGTGCCTTCCATGGTGCCGACCTTGGTGGTCATGACCGTGCCGCTGCTGTAGGTGTGGTTTTCGCCGACCTGGATCAGCGGCTGCAAGCCTACGACGCCCGCACCCTTGACCTCCTCGACATGCCCGTCACCGTCGGTGATGATCCAGTGCCGCGACAACAGTTTGGCCGGTAGCTCGCCATTGTTGTGCACGGTAATGGTGTACGCGAAGGCAAAGCGGTTTTGCTCGGGTTGCGATTGTTCTGCCAGATAGCGGGTGACGACGCTGACGTCGACCTGATAACGAGGATCGGACATGCAAGAGGCCTTAAAAACGAAGCGGGACGCGGGGCGTAACTGATGGAGTTCAGTCTAGGCCAAGTACCGGGTAGTAAACCAGACATCGCGTCTGGCGTCCTACCCGATAACGCTCGTTACCTGTCAGTCGGCGGCGGGCGGGTTCAGGACTTGTTCGCTGAGCTTGTCGGCCAGGCGCACGAAGGCGGCCAGGTCGAGCTGCTCGGGACGCAGGCTGCCATCGACGCCGGCCGCTTCGATCTCGGCATTGCTCAGCAGCAACTTGAGGGTATTGCGCAGGGTCTTGCGGCGCTGGTTGAAGGCTTCGCGAACGACGCGCTCCAACAGCTTATGGTCTTTGGCCGGATGCGGCAGTACCGCGTGAGGCACCAGTCGCACGATGGCCGAATCAACCTTTGGCGGCGGATTGAACGCGCCCGGACCGACGTTGAACAGATGCTCGACCCGGCAGTGGTACTGAACCATGATCGACAGGCGGCCCCAATCACCACCGCCAGGACCCGCCGCCATGCGCTCGACCACTTCTTTTTGCAGCATGAAGTGCATGTCGCGGATCAGGCTGGCGTTGTGCAGCAGGTGAAAAATCAGCGGTGTAGAGATGTTGTACGGCAGGTTGCCGACCACACGCAGGCTGCCCGGCGCAGCATTCAGGCTGGTGAAGTCGAACTTCAGCGCGTCGCCCTGATGCAGGCTGAAGTTGCTTCGACTGGCGAACTGCTGATTGAGGATCGGGACCAGGTCCTTGTCCAGCTCCACCACGTCCAGTTGCGCGCCGCTATTGAGCAGGCCTTGAGTCAGGGCACCCTGGCCCGGGCCGATTTCCAGCACGCGGTCTTCGGCCTTGGCATGGATGGAGCGCAGGATTCGGTCGATAACACCTGCATCGTGCAGGAAGTTCTGGCCAAAGCGTTTGCGCGCCTTGTGTTGGTAATGCTCGGTCATAAACGGGTCTCGGCCATCTGGTAGGCGGTTTCCAGGGCGACTTGCAGGCTGCCGGTGTCGATTTTTCCGCTCCCGGCCAGGTCCAGGGCGGTGCCGTGGTCGACCGAGGTGCGGATGATCGGCAAGCCGAGGGTCACATTGACTGCCGCGCCGAAGCCTTTGTATTTCAGCACAGGCAGGCCCTGGTCGTGGTACATCGCCAGCACTGCGTCGCAGTGCTCCAGATATTTGGGGGTAAACAGAGTGTCGGCGGGCAGGGGGCCACGAAGGTCCATGCCTTCACCGCGCAGGCGCTCTAATGTAGGTTCGATGATGTCGATTTCTTCATGGCCCAGGTGTCCGCCTTCACCGGCGTGCGGGTTAAGCCCGCAGACCAGGATGCGTGGCTGGGCGATGCCAAATTTTTCTTGCAGGTCGGCGTACAGAATTCGTGTGACCCGCTCCAGGCGCTCCGGTGTGATCGCATCGGCAATCTCGCGAAGGGGCAGGTGCGTGGTGACCAGCGCTACCCGCAATCCACGCGTGGCCAGCATCATCACCACTTGGGCTGTATGGGTCAGGTCAGCGAGGAATTCGGTGTGGCCGGAAAAGGCGATCCCTGATTCGTTGATCACACCCTTGTGCACAGGGGCGGTGATCATTCCGGCGAAGTGCCCGTCCAGGCAGCCCTGGCCGGCACGGGTCAGGGTTTCCAGGACGAAAGCGGCATTGGCCTTGTCCAGCTGGCCGGCGATGACCGGCGTATTGAGCGGTGTGTCCCAGACATACAAGCTGTTCTCAGGCGCAGGCACATCCGGCCAGCTGTCCGGCGTTACCGGCAGCAGATCGACAACCACACCCAGCTGCGCGGCCCGCTCAAGGAGCAGGTCGCGGCTGGTAATGGCAATCAGGGGATGTGGCTGGGCGTGCGAGGCGAGCAGCAGGCACAGGTCGGGACCTATGCCGGCCGGTTCGCCGGGAGTCAGCGCGAAACGCTTGGGTTTCACTGCGCTGCCTGGCTTGCACCAGGAAGTTTGATTTCTACGTACGCTTCGTCACGGATCTGACGCAGCCAGGTTTGCAGCTCTTCGTCGTATTTGCGGTTACGCAGTACGGTCATCGCCTGTTGCTCGCGAGCCTGGGCGGTGCTGTCGGTGGCGCGGCGGCCCAGCACTTCCAGAACATGCCAGCCGTATTGGGTCTTGAATGGCTTGGACAGCTGACCTTGCGGGGTCTTGGCCATCACTTCGCGGAACTCAGGCACCAATGCGTTCGGGTCGATCCAGTTCAGGTCGCCGCCGTTTAGGGCAGAACCCGGATCTTCGGAGTAGCTTTTCGCCAGCTCGCTGAAGTCTTCACCGGATTCGATACGGGTGTAGAGCGACTGGGCCAGGGCCTTGGTTTTCTCTTCGTCGCGGATCGGGCTTGGTTTGACCAGGATGTGGCGCACGTGCACTTCATCTCGCGTCTGGGTTGCACCGCCACGCTTGTCGAGGATTTTCAGGATGATGAAGCCACCCGGTGTGCGCATTGGCTGGGTAACTTCGCCAACCGTCATGGTGCTCAGCATGCGATCGAAAGGAGGTGGCAGTTGAGCGGCTTTACGCCAGCCCATGTCGCCGCCTTCGAGTGCAGTTTCGCTGGCAGACTTGGCAATGGCCAACTGACCGAAATCAGCGCCTTGCTTAAGCTGTTGGTAAACCGCGTCGGCCTGTTTGGCAGCATTCTGGATCGCGTCGGAGTTGGCGCTTTCCGGCGTAGGAATCAGGATGTTCGCCAGACGGAACTCTTCGGACAATTGCATCTTGCCAAGGTCAGAGGCGAGGAAGTTCTTCACTTCCTGTTCCGACACCTGGATGCGCTCGGCCACACGGCGTTGACGCACACGGCTGATGACCATTTCACGGCGAATCTGTTCACGGGCGTCGTCGTAAGACAGACCGTCGTGAGCCAGCGCGGCGCGGAATTGATCCACCGACATGTTGTTACGCTGGGCAATGGTGCCCACCGCCTGGTTCAGTTCTTCATCGGTAATGCGGATGCCCGAACGTTCGCCAATCTGCAATTGCAGGTTTTCGACGATCAGGCGCTCAAGCACCTGCTGCTCCAGCACGCTGGCTGGCGGCACGGCGGAGCCACGCTTGGCAATGGTTGCCTGAACTTCATGGACGCGTTGGTCCAGTTGGCTCTGCATGACCACGTCGTTGTCGACGATGGCCACCACTTTATCGATGGACTGTACGGCGGCATTAGCCGCGGTACCCAGGAACAGCGCGCCCAGCAGCAGCGGGCGCAGACAATCAGAAAGCTTGGTCTTCACGTTCACGATAACCTTGAATGCCTTTGTCGAGGAAGCTCTCTACTTTGGCGCCGGTGAGGCCGCCGAGACCTTTCAGAACGATTTGTAGGAAGACGCCGTGGTCGCCTTTTTCGTTTTGTGGAGCTTGTTGACTGAACTCGTCATAGGAAACCCAGTAACGGTTGATCAGGCGCAATTTCCAGCAGCAGTTGTCGTACTCGAAACCACCGAACGCTTCCAGAGTACGGTCGCGGTTGTAGTCATACTGCCAGCGGCTGATAACGTTCCATTGAGGCACGACTGGCCAGATCACCGAGAAGTCATGCTGTTCGATCTTGTAGTAGTCCTTCACGAAGTCAGGCGAGCCTGGGGTGCCATAGTCACCGCCAAACTGCCATTGACCGGTGTTCTGGTTGTAGATCACCTGGTCGTTACGATAGCGATAGCCGGCGTTGATGACCTTGTTCGGGTTGTCTTCAGGCTGGTAGTGGAACATCGCGCTACCCGAGCGAGTGCTGCGGCTGTTCGGGTCCCAGTTGAAGTCGGCGGTGGTGCGCCAGTCGCGGTTCCAGCGATATTCGTAATCCAGTGCATAGGGCGAATTGCTGGTTTGCGCATCTTCGCGGGTTTTTGGATTGATACCGGGCAACTGGACTTCGCGGTCCTTGAAGAACAAGGCCTGACCTACGCTGATACGTTGACGTTCAAAGCCATCGTCTTCGATCCAGCGGTTGGTGATGCCAAGCGACAGTTTGTTCTCGTCGCCAACACGGTCGGAGCCAGAGAAACGGTTGTCTCGGAACAGCGACGCATAGTTGAAGGTGTATTCACTGGTGTCGAACACAGGAATGTCTGTCTGGTCTTCCTCTGGTACATAGAGGTAGTACAGGCGCGGCTCAAGTGTCTGGCGATAGTTCTTGCCGAACCACTGAGTGTTGCGATCGAAGTACAGGCCACTGTCAATGCTGGCAATCGGCACGCCACGGTTCTGGTTGCTGCCGAAATTGCCGTTGAAGTTTTTAGTCCCGGCTGCAGCGGCGGCTTGATCCTGAGCCACGATCTGGCTCTTGCCGATGCTATCCAGGTCCAGTTGGTACTGGGTGTATTGGTACTTGAGCTTCGGCTTCACGAAACCATAAGTCCAGTCCAGCGGCAGGCTGACGGCTGGTGCCAGGTTGAGGCGATCGCCGTTGGCACGTGCAAGACCTTGAACGTTGTTGTCCAGACGTGGGGACACGTTGCCGTCTTCATCGGTGTACGTGCCGTTTTGCAGGTCTCGATCGAACCGCACGATTTCGGTGTCGTAGGTGAAATCCAGACCGCCGGGATGATCCGGCAGCGCGCCGTTGAAGGTGATCTGCGGCAAACGATCATACGGTGTGAGAATGGCAACGCTTGCCAGCTGGTAGGCCTGTGCATTGATTCTAGCGGTGTAGTTATCGCCACGGTAGCTGACGGAACCTTGCTGGTTCACGTAATCACTACTTTTAATACCAATCTGGTCAGTCTGCAGATCCTGGAAATAATAAGGATCACTGATCTTGGTGTAGTCGACTTGGGTGGAGACGCGTGAATCCAGCCCACCCCTGTGCTGCCAGTTATACATGTAGCGTTCTTTCTGGAAGTCGGACTGCTTGTCGCGTTGGGTGTCCTCATCATTGAGGTACGCCCCACCGAACTGACCTTCGCTGGACTTGGTCAGGTAGCGGAATTCGCCTTCCATCAACAAGCCATGCTTTTCCATGTAACGCGGGTACAACGTGGCATCGTAGTTCGGTGCCAGGTTGAAGTAATACGGGGTGACCAGCATGAAGCCGGTATCGCTGCCGGTGCCGATGGTAGGAGGCAGGAAACCCGACTGGCGACGGTCGTCGATCGGGAAATAGATGTACGGCGTGTACAGGACAGGAATGTCCTTGACCCGCAATGTCACATTGGTCGCGGTGCCGAAGCCGGTCGCCGGGTTCAGGGTGATGTTGTTACCCTTGAGCTGCCAGGCGTTGCTGTTCGGTTCGCACGTGGTGTACGTACCATCCTTGAGGCGGATGATTGCGTTTTCGGCACGCTTGGCGTACAGCGCGTTACCGCGGATACGGGATTTGTGCATCACGTATTCGGCGTTGTCGACCTTGGCTTCACCGGTGTCGAGCTGCACGTCGGCGTGGTCGCCGACGATCAGTGCGCCGTTGTCGCGGATGCGTACGTCGCCAGTGAGTTCGGCGCGGCTTTCGGCCTGATACAGGCTGGCCTCGTCGGACTCGACCTGCATGCTGCCCTGACGCAATACGACGTCACCGGCCAGTGTGCCGATCTGATCTTCGGTGTTGTAGCGCGAGGCCTTGGCGCCGATAAAGGTCGGTGCGTCACTTTTATTCGTCTTGTCATTCATGCCAGGACGAATCGGTTCGATATAGGAACCAGAGCAATAAGGACCGGTTTCGGCCAGTTGCGCGGCAGTGAGGTTCTCGCGTGGAACCCAGTCGAGGTGACTGTAGTCTGCACTACGCGACTTCATGCCGCGGCCCTTGGACTCGGTAACGAGTGCAGGCTTGGCTTCGGTGCTTTCGCTGGAACCGCTCTCGGCTGCCGCTTCGCCAGTGGCGGAGACGGCGCTGCCCTCATGGACAGGGCGCGGTGGCAATGCCGCCGCTGGCGATTTTGGCGCACAGTTCCAGGCACCCGAAGCAGAGACTGAGCAGTCATACTGTTCCGCGGCGACCACGAATGAAGTGGCTAGGGGTTGCAGGGCCAGCAGACTGCCGGTAACCAACAACGGAAATTTTTTACGAAACGCGGGGGATTTCAATGCCATCTTATTAGTCCGGGCTTCCTGCGTGCCATCTGCCCGCGGTGTGGGCCGCACGCCTCTCGATGGTCTGAAAAAGATGCTGGATAATAAAGCATGACCCGCTTGACGGCTAGCGCCGTCGGAGACCCTTGCAATGCCTGACCAAGATGTACGTTTGCAACACCTGAAAGTTTGGCTCGATGAGCAGTTGGCGATTCTCTTTGCAGCACAAGGCTGGGGCGCCGTACCCCCGGCCACGTTGACTGCGGCCAGTAGCGACGCGAGTTTTCGGCGCTATTTCCGCTGGGAAGGCGAGGGCAAAAGTTTCATTGTGATGGACGCGCCACCGCCCCAGGAAAACTGCAAACCCTTCGTGGATATTGCTTTTTTGCTGGCGAAATCCGGAATAAATGTGCCGAAAATTTATGCCGAAGACCTCGAGCGCGGTTTTCTTTTGCTCAATGACCTGGGCAACAAGACTTATCTCGACGTGATCGACAGCGAAAATGCCGACGATTTGTTCAACGATGCCCTGCAAGCACTGCTGGCTTTTCAGCAGTTGCCGATGGTTGCGCCGTTACCAAGTTATGACGTCGCACTGTTGCGTCGCGAACTGGAACTGTTCCCGGACTGGTACGTGAAGCACGCGTTGGGTATCGAGTTCGATGCGGCGCAGAAAATGCTCTGGCAAAACGTCACCGATCTGTTGATCGACAGCGCCCTGGCCCAGCCCAAAGTCTTGGTGCATCGCGACTACATGCCACGCAACCTGATGCTCAGCGAACCGAATCCGGGCGTACTGGATTTCCAGGACGCGGTGTACGGTCCTGTGACCTACGACGTGACCTGCCTGTTCAAGGACGCCTTCCTCAGCTGGCCTGAAGAGCGTGTGCGTGGCTGGCTCGAAACTTACTGGCAGCAAGCCGGCGCCCTCGATATTCCGGTTCAGCCGGACTTCGAAGAGTTCCTGCGAGCCAGCGACCTGATGGGCGTGCAGCGTCATCTGAAAGTCATCGGCATCTTCGCCCGCATCTGCCATCGCGACGGCAAGCCGCGCTACCTCGCCGACGTGCCGCGCTTCTTTGCCTATATAGATGCCGTGATCGCCCGCCGTCCTGAACTGGCCGAGCTGGATGTGTTGCTGCTGAGTCTGCGTGCCGGAGCGAATGCATGAAGGCAATGATTCTGGCGGCCGGCAAGGGCGAGCGCATGCGCCCGTTGACCCTGACCACCCCTAAACCGCTGGTTCGCGCCGGCGGCGTGCCATTGATCGAGTACCACCTGCGCGCCCTCGCGGCGGCCGGGTTCACCGAGATCGTGATCAACCACGCCTGGCTCGGTCAACAGATCGAAGATTATCTGGGCGACGGTTCGCGCTATGGCGTCAGCATTCAGTACTCGCCGGAAGGCGAGCCCCTGGAAACCGGCGGCGGGATTTTCCGCGCATTGCCGTTGCTGGGGGACGAGGCCTTTGTGGTGGTCAATGGTGACATCTGGACCGACTACGACTTCAGCGTGCTGCATCAACCCATCAACGGGCTGGCTCACCTGGTGCTGGCGGATAACCCGGCCCATCACCCGACGGGCGATTTCACGTTGCTCGACGGGCACGTGTACGACGGCCGGCCGGAGGCGACGACCCTGACGTACAGCGGCATCGCAGTGCTGCATCCGCACCTGTTCGACGGTTGTTCGGACGGAGCCTTCAAGCTTGCACCGCTGTTGCGCAAGGCCATGGCCGATGGGCAAGTGACGGGTGAACGCCTGAAAGGTCAATGGGTGGATGTCGGTACGCACCAACGCCTGGCCGACGTTGAAACCCTGATAGAAGCGAGCCGCTGAGATGCTGTGGCCAGGGACTCTGATCGGAGCCGGAGCAGGCTTTGCCATCGCCAGCATTCCGGGGGCCATGCTCGGCGCCTTGTTGGGGCAGGCGCTGGATCGGCGCTTGCACCTGCAAAGCGTTGGGCACTTGCTTGAAAAGCTCGGCGGTCGTCCGATGCTGCGCAATGACGAGCTGCTATTCGTGTTGTTGGGGCGCTTGGCCAAGAGTGACGGGCGAGTAGTGGATGGCCATATTCAGCAGGCCCGCCAGGAAATGCGTGCTCTGGAGATGACGGATTCGGCGCAGCGTCGTGCCATTGCCGCGTTCAATCGCGGCAAGTCCGGCAATGACCGGTTACGTGGCTATCTGCGGCGCTTGAGTGCTCAGCCGCATGCGGCGGAAGGTGTATTGCGCGCCTGTTGGCGGATGGTCTGGGCCGATGGTCGTGCCGGCAGTCATGAGCGCGAGCTGATTGCCCAGTGGGGCAAGTGGCTGGGCTGGACGCCGCACCAGGTTCAGGCGCTGGCCGCCGATTATGAGCAGCACAAGCGGCCGCAAGTCAGCAGCGCGATCACCTATCAGGATGCGTTGCGGCTGTTGGGGGTGTCTGCAACCAGCGAGCCAGCGCAGATCAAACGCGCTTATCGACGCCTTCTGAGTCGACATCACCCGGACAAGATCGCCGGCAGCGGGGCGACGGCGTTGCAGGTACGTGAGGCAACGGACAAGACGCGTGAATTGCATGCGGCTTATACGTTGATTCGTGAGCGGCGGGATTTTCGGTAGCAGGAAAGAGATCTGTCGCCAGTTATGCCCTCATCGCGGGCAAGCCACACTCCCACAGGTTTTATGTCGATAGTAAAAGTTGCGTGCGACTCAAATCCTGTGGGCGCGTGGCTTGCCCGCGATGAGGGCACCACGGTCTATCAGTCCGCCACATTCTGCGGATTCAACCAGCCGCGCACCCGACGCACCAGTTGCTCCTGCTCAGCCTTGGCATTCCCCGGCAATGCCTTGAGCGACACCTGACTGAACGCCGACGCCTTCAGCCGTTTGCTGGCCTGCAGGCGTTCCAGCGCCGCTTTGCGATCCATCGGCTTATCCACATAGAAAAGGTCCGCAGTCGGCAGCTTTAAAGTTGGCGTCAGCTCGGCCAGTTCAGGCTTTGCTGTCACCGGTGTCTGGGCCGCGACCATCACAAACCTTTCCACTTGCGAGGGCTGTCTCTCGCTCAGGTAACGCGCTGCCCAGTAAGCGCCAGTGCCATGGCCCAGCACGACAATGCTGCGAGCACTTTGCTGCTCGGCATAAGCGATGGCGGCGTCGATGCGCGCGAAGATGCGATCGGCGTCGGCCTTGGCCTGTTCTTCGGTTGTTTCGGCGACGGCCTTGTCAGCCACTTCCGCTTCACCACCGGCGGCCTGCTCGATGGGCGCTGCGGTAGTGGAGTCCTTGCTGGTGGTCTCCGGCGCTTTGGGCGCCGGTGCGACTTCGACGATGCGTGGTGCAATGGCGTCGCTTTGCAGGTCCGGCAAGGTGATACTCAGGCTGCTCCATTGGGCGTCTGGCAATTGACGGCGCAAAGGACCGATTGCTTGCGGCCAGTCAACAGTTTCACCAGCGCCCGGGATGATAATCACCGCGCCCTTGGGTTCGGCGGTGTTGGCCGGCTTCCACAAGGTGAGAAAAGTGTCAGTGCCGGCTTGCAGCTGTTGCTGTTCCTGAGCAGGGATTTTTCGCTCAAGTGCTGTCGCTTCTTCCTGACTACGCTCAGGCAGTGGCTGGCGTTCAACCGGTTTTTCTTCTGCGGGGTTTTCTGTAGCGGCAGGTGCCGGGTCGGCGGCCTCGACAGAAAAGGCACAAGGCAGGATCAGCGACAGGCACAATGCTGGCAGTGCCAGGCGGTAGACAGGGGGCATCGGATATTCCAGGCCAGAAGTGATTCCGGCAGCCTAATGGGTTAGTCAGTGTTTGTCAGTGTGTGAGACTTCGATGATGCGTTTTCGCTGCCTGTGGGTTATCGGCTGTTTATGGTTTCCCTTGATGGGGTGGGCGGCGTCCGTGCCACCGGGGCACGTCGCGCCGTTGTCACCCCAGCAACAACAATGGCTGGCAGCCCATGACGAATTGCGCGTCGGCGTGGTGTTGCAAGCGCCATATGCTCAATACGATCGGCGCTTGCAGCGCTTGTCCGGGGTCAACGTCGAGCTGATGAAATGGTTGGCCAGTGCGCTCAAGGTTGAGCTCAGCTGGCGCAATTTTCCGGATGTCGCGCAACTGGAAGACGCCGCGCGCGAAGGTGAAATCGACATCGCCGTAGGCCTGACGCAAACCCCGGCCGGTTTGCGCCTGTGGCAATTTACCGATCCGTACATGCGGGTTCCGCAACTGGTGGTCAGTGACGAGAAAGGCACCGGTGTCGTGGAGCTGGAGAAGCTCGACAGCCAGACCCGCGTCGCGGTCCGCATGCCCAGCGCGACCGCCGATTATCTGCGCAGCAATTACCCCCATCTGAACCTGCAAGGCGTGCCCATCGAGCGTCAGGCGCTGCAATTGTTGCTCAGTCAACAGGCGGTTTACGCCGTGGTCGACGAGGCGCAACTGGGGCGTTTGTCCGCCGAACCGGAGTTCGCCGGCCTGGTCGTGGTGGGCGACATCGGCCTGCCACAATTGCTGCGCGTGGCTACTCGCCGGGATTGGCCGGAGCTGGCCGGCATTGTCGAAAGTGCGCTGCGAGCGATCCCGGCCAAGGATCTGGAACAACTGCACAACCAATGGCTACAACCCAAGTACCCGCGACTGACCGAGTCTCCGGGCTTCTGGCAAAACCTTTGCCTGCTGTTCGCCGTCATGTTGCTGAGCAGCATGGCCATCGTGTTCTGGCAGCGGCGCCAACAACACAGTCTGGAGGCGCGCTTGTTGGCCGCGCGCGAAGACATTGCCTTGCGCGAGGCCAGCGAAGAGGCGTTGCGCCTGACCCAGTTTTCCATCGATCAGAGCACCGTCGGTATTCTCTGGGTCAACTGGGACAGCCATGTGCGCTACGCCAACCGAGCTGCCGAAAACATGCTCGGCTACGCCGCAGGCGAGATCATCGATCGGCCGCTGATCGACTTCGAACCCGGCCTGCACATGGACCGCTGGCTGAACTTGTGGAAACGCGCACGGGCCAGCGAGGATGGGCCGCAAAGTTTCGAAACCAACTGCGTGCGCGCCGATGGCAGCGTGCTGCCTACGGATGTTTCGTTAAGCTTCATGCGCTTTCGTGATGGCGAATACCTGGTCGTCTACCTCAATGACGTGACTGAACGCCGTCGTGCATTGGCCGCATTACAGGAAAGCGAGGCGCGGTTGCAGGGGATCGCGGCCAACGTTCCAGGGCTGGTGTTCCGCCTGGAACGTGCGCCGGTGACAGGGCAGATCGACTTTGCCTACATCAGTGAAGGCAGTGAAACCCTGGTGGGGTACTCGCCGGCCACTCTGGCCCACCGTGACAAAGGCCTGCGCAGCCTGGTGCATCCGGACGACAAGGCCAGCTATCACCAGACGCAAGACCATGCGCTGGACACCGACAGCGACTGGTCGTGGCAAGGACGGATTCTGACCCGTTCGGGCGAACAACGTTGGGCCGAGATCAAGGCCATCACCCGTAAGCTCGAAGATGGCGCTTACGTCTGGGACGGGATCGTCTGGGATATCAGCGAGAGCAAGCGCATTGAGCTGGAACTGGCCAGCTCCCGCGAACAGTTGCGCGAATTGTCGGCTCACCTGGAAAGCGTGCGGGAAGAGGAAAAGGCGCGTATCGCCAGGGAAGTCCATGACGAGCTGGGTCAGATGCTGACCGTGCTCAAACTGGAAACGTCCATGTGTGAATTGGCCTATGCGCAACTCGACCCGGGCCTGCACGAACGCTTGAACAGCATGAAGCGCTTGATCGCCCAGCTATTCCAGTTGGTGCGCGACGTGGCCACGGCGCTGCGACCACCGATTCTCGATGCCGGCATCGCTTCCGCCATCGAGTGGCAGGCCCGGCGTTTCGAGGCGCGCACGCAGATTCCGTGTCTGGTGCAGGTGCCGGAGAATCTGCCGGTGCTTAGCGATGCCAAGGCGATTGGCTTGTTCCGGATCCTTCAGGAAGCCCTGACCAATGTCATGCGCCATGCCCAGGCGCATACTGTCGAACTGTCTCTGGCGCTGGAAGGCGACGAGTTGTGCCTGACCGTCAGTGATGATGGCGTAGGATTCGTTCCCGCGACGGGCAGGCCAACCTCCTTCGGGGTGGTGGGCATGCGTGAGCGGGTGTTGATCATGGGTGGGCGGTTGTCGCTTGAGAGCGAGCCAGGGGAGGGTACGACCCTGAGTGTGCGGGTGCCGCTGGATGCAGTCTGATGGTTTTTGTGGTGTTTTAGCTTGCTCGCGATACATATTGGCTCTGAAATAAAAAGAATGGAGAAGAACGTGATCCGTGTACTGGTAGCCGAAGACCACACCATCGTCCGTGAAGGCATCAAGCAGTTGATCGGCCTGGCCAAGGATTTGCTGGTGGTGGGGGAGGCGAGTAATGGCGAGCAGTTGCTCGAAACCTTGCGGCACGTGCCGTGCGAGGTGGTATTGCTCGACATCTCCATGCCAGGCGTGAATGGCCTGGAGGCGATTCCGCGGATTCGTGCGCTGAACAATCCGCCCGCCATCCTCGTGTTGTCGATGCACGACGAAGCGCAAATGGCCGCGCGGGCATTGAAGGTCGGTGCTGCGGGTTATGCGACCAAAGACAGTGATCCGGCGCTGCTGTTGACCGCGATCCGTAAAGTGGCGGCGGGCGGGCGCTACATCGACCCGGACCTCGCCGACCGCATGGTGTTCGAAGTCGGCCTGACCGATTCGCGGCCGTTGCATTCATTGCTGTCGGAACGCGAGTTTTCGGTGTTCGAACGCCTGGCCCAGGGCGTCAACGTCAATGACATCGCCCAGCAACTGGCCCTGAGCAGCAAAACCATCAGCACCCACAAGGCGCGGCTGATGCAGAAGCTCAACATTACGTCCCTGGCGGAACTGGTGAAGTACGCGATGGAACACAAACTCCTCTAAAGAACACCTCACTCCCACAGGGGTTCTTCGTCATATCCATTTGCGACATCCTGAAAACCCGCTTTTGCCCATTTTTGCGGCTCGTAGCTGCAAATCACCGTTGCACCTGTCCATTCCCGCCATCCTTGTAGGGCAATCCCTACCCCAAACCTTCCATATGGCTGAGGCGATTCTCTCCTGCGCCCCGATTTGCGTGGTCAGCAGGGTCCACTAGGCTTAGTCCACAGCAGTCATCAACAACAAAGGTGTGGGTATGAGCCAGGTCGATTCAAGCGCAGGGGCCAATGACATTCTGGTCAGCTTTCGTGGAGTGCAGAAAAGCTACGACGGCGAGAACCTGATCGTCAAAGACCTCAACCTGGACATTCGCAAAGGCGAATTCCTCACCTTGCTCGGGCCGTCCGGTTCCGGCAAGACCACCAGCCTGATGATGCTTGCCGGTTTCGAAACACCGACTGCAGGCGAAATCCTGCTGGCCGGGCGTTCCATCAACAACGTGCCGCCGCACAAGCGTGACATCGGCATGGTGTTCCAGAACTACGCGTTGTTCCCGCACATGACCGTCGCCGAGAACCTCGCGTTCCCGTTGACCGTGCGCGGCCTGAACAAGAGCGATGTCAGTGACAAGGTCAAAAAGGTCCTGAGCATGGTTCAGCTCGACGCCTTTGCTCAGCGTTACCCGGCACAACTGTCCGGCGGTCAACAACAGCGTGTGGCGCTGGCCCGGGCGCTGGTGTTCGAGCCGCAACTGGTGCTGATGGACGAACCTCTCGGCGCACTCGATAAACAACTGCGCGAACACATGCAGATGGAGATCAAGCACCTGCATCAGCGCCTCGGCGTGACCGTGGTCTACGTGACCCACGACCAGGGCGAAGCCCTGACCATGTCCGACCGTGTAGCGGTGTTCCACCAGGGCGAGATCCAGCAGATCGCACCGCCGCGTACCCTTTACGAAGAACCGAAAAACACCTTTGTCGCCAACTTCATCGGTGAGAACAACCGCCTCAACGGCCGTCTGCACAGCCAGACCGGTGATCGCTGCATCGTTGAACTGAGTCGCGGTGAAAAAGTTGAAGCACTGGCGGTCAACGTCGGCAGGACCGGTGAGCCGGTCACGCTGTCGATTCGTCCCGAGCGCATCAGCCTCAACGGTTCCAGCGAGTCATGCGTCAACCGCTTCTCAGGGAGGGTGGCCGAATTCATCTATCTGGGCGATCACGTCCGGGTTCGCCTGGAAGTCTGCGGCAAGACCGACTTCTTCGTGAAACAACCGATTGCCGAGCTCGATCCCGCGCTGGCTGTCGGCGACGTGGTACCGCTTGGCTGGCAGGTCGAACACGTTCGCGCGCTCGACCCACTTCTAGAGGCGCACTAACGCCCCCGCAATACCAACACCAACCCTGCACGTGGAGAGAACAATAAATGTTGAGATCCCTGAAATTCACCGCCCTGGTCATGGGCATGATCGGTGCGGCACACGCGATGGCGGCGGGTCCGGACCTGACTGTGGTGTCCTTTGGCGGGGCGAATAAGGCGGCGCAGGTCAAAGCCTTCTACGCACCGTGGGAAGCGGCAGGCAACGGCAAGATCGTGGCGGGCGAGTACAACGGCGAAATGGCCAAGGTCAAAGCCATGGTCGACACCAAGAGCGTGTCCTGGGACCTGGTAGAAGTTGAGTCGCCAGAACTGTCCCGTGGTTGCGACGAAGACATGTTCGAGCAGCTGGATCCGAAGCTGTTCGGCAAAACCGAAGACTACGTCAAAGGCGCTATCCAGCCGTGCGGCGTGGGTTTCTTCGTGTGGTCGACCGTGCTGGCCTACAACGCCGACAAACTGGCTTCCGCGCCAACCAGCTGGGTGGATTTCTGGGACACCAAGAAATTCCCGGGCAAGCGTGGCCTGCGTAAAGGCGCTAAGTACACCTTGGAATTCGCTCTGATGGCCGACGGCGTTGCGCCGAAAGACGTCTACAAAGTACTGGCCGGCAAAGACGGTCAGGACCGCGCGTTCAAGAAACTTGATGAGTTGAAGCCAAGCATCCAGTGGTGGGAAGCCGGTGCACAACCTCCGCAGTACCTCGCTTCCGGTGACGTGGTCATGAGCTCGGCCTACAACGGCCGGATCGCTGCCGTGCAGAAAGAAAGCAATCTGAAAGTGGTGTGGAACGGCGGCATCTACGACTTCGACGCCTGGGCGATTCCAAAAGGTCTGGACAAGACACGCGCTGAAGCGGCGAAGAAGTTCATCGCTTTCTCGGTGATGCCGCAGCAGCAGAAGACCTACTCGGAAAACATCGCTTACGGTCCGGCCAACACCCAAGCCGTACCGTTGTTGTCCAAGGATGTCCTGAAAGACATGCCGACCACCCCGGAAAACATCGCCAACCAGGTGCAGATCGACGTCAGCTTCTGGGCTGACAACGGGGAGCAACTGGAACAGCGCTTCAATTCCTGGGCTGCGAAGTAAGCGAGTCGCACAGGACGACGGTTCGCCGGATGATCGTTCCCACGCTCTGCGTGGGAATGCCGCCCGGGACGCTCCGCGTCCCTGTGACGCAGAGCGTCACTGGATGCGTTCCCACGCAGAGCGTGGGAACGATCAGTACTAAAAGTTCGAGGCGGTGTTTACCGCCTCTGTAACGATCAAAGATTTCCGGAGTACGCCATGGCTACCGCCATTCCCCTGAACGCGGGCACTGATCCCACTTTGAAGCAGCGACTCAGGCACGCCGAGCGGGTCAACCGCTGGAAAGCCCAGGCCTTGATCGCGCCGCTGGTGCTGTTTCTGTTGCTGGTGTTCCTGGTGCCGATCGTGGCGCTGCTCTACAAAAGCGTGGGTAACCCGGAAGTGGTCGGCGGCATGCCGCGCACTGTCTCGGCCATTGCCAGCTGGGACGGCCGAGGCCTGCCCGCTGAGCCGGTTTACAAAGCGGCCAGCGAAGACCTCGCCGAAGCCCGCAAGAATCAAACCCTGGGCGATTTGTCCAAGCGCCTGAACATGGAACTGGCCGGCTACCGCAGCCTGCTGACCAAAACCGCCCGCGCCTTGCCGTTCGCCACCGAGCCGGCCTCTTATAAAGAAGCACTGGAAGGTCTCGACGAACGCTGGGGCGACCCGGCCTACTGGCAAGCCGTGCGCCGCAACGTCAGCAGCATCACGCCTTTCTACCTGCTGGCGGCGGTCGATCATCGTATCGATGACCTCGGTGAAATCGCCCCGGCCACACCTGACCAGGCGATCTACCTCGACATCTTCGCCCGGACCTTCTGGATGGGCCTGATCATTACGGTGATCTGCCTGCTGCTCGCGTATCCATTGGCCTACCTGCTGGCGAACCTGCCATCGCGTCAAAGCAACCTGTTGATGATTCTGGTCCTGCTGCCGTTCTGGACCTCGATCCTGGTACGCGTCGCCGCGTGGATCGTGTTGCTGCAATCGGGCGGGCTGATCAACAGCGGCCTGATGGCCATGGGCATCATCGATAAACCACTGGAACTGGTGTTCAACCGCACCGGCGTCTACATCTCCATGGTGCACATCCTGCTGCCGTTCATGATCCTGCCGATCTACAGCGTCATGAAAGGCATCTCGCCGACGTACATGCGCGCTGCGATTTCCCTCGGCTGCCACCCGTTCGCGAGCTTTTGGCGGGTGTACTTCCCGCAGACCTATGCCGGTGTCGGCGCGGGTTGCCTGTTGGTGTTCATCCTCGCCATCGGCTACTACATCACCCCGGCGTTGCTGGGCAGCCCGAACGATCAGATGGTCAGCTACTTCGTCGCCTTCTACACCAACACCAGCATCAACTGGGGCATGGCGACCGCACTCGGTGGGCTGCTGTTGCTGGCGACCGTGGTGCTTTATCTGATTTACAGCTGGTTGGTGGGCGCCAGTCGCCTGCGCCTGAGCTAAGGGGAGAACGAAATGCTGAGTCCTTATATGTCGCCCGTTGAGCGGGTGTGGTTCTACAGCTTGCGGATTCTCTGCGGCTTGATCCTGTTGTTCCTGATTCTGCCGGTGCTGGTGATCATTCCGCTGTCGTTCAACTCGGGCAGTTTCCTCGTGTACCCGCTGCAAGGGTTCTCGCTGCACTGGTACCAGGACTTCTTCGCCTCGGCCGAATGGATGCGTGCCCTGAAGAACAGCATCATTGTCGCCCCGGCGGCGACGGTGCTGGCGATGGTCTTCGGGACGCTGGCGGCGATTGGCCTGACCCGCGGTGATTTTCCCGGCAAGGCGCTGGTCATGGCACTGGTGATTTCGCCGATGGTGGTGCCGGTGGTGATTATCGGTGTGGCGAGTTACCTGTTCTTTGCCCCGTTGGGGTTGGGCAACAGCTTCTTCTCGCTGATCGTGGTGCACGCGGTGCTGGGTGTGCCGTTTGTGATCATCACGGTGTCGGCGACCTTGCAAGGGTTTAACCATAACCTGGTGCGCGCTGCGGCGAGCCTGGGGGCTTCGCCACTGACCGCGTTTCGCCGGGTGACGTTGCCGCTGATTGCGCCGGGCGTGATTTCCGGGGCGCTGTTTGCCTTCGCGACGTCGTTCGATGAAGTGGTGGTGACGCTGTTCCTCGCCGGTCCCGAGCAAGCGACCTTGCCACGGCAGATGTTCAGCGGGATCCGCGAAAACCTCAGCCCGACCATCGCCGCCGCCGCGACATTGCTGATCGCCTTCTCGGTGATCCTGCTGCTAACCCTGGAATGGCTGCGCGGACGCAGCGAAAAACTGCGCACCGCCCAGGTTTAAGATTTCACACCGGTCAACTGTGGGAGCGAGCCTGCTCGCTCCCACTGGAATTCAAGGTGTTTTCGGGGTCGTTGGTCATTCATTGCCTGAATAGCAGACAAACCCCAATCCCCAGCTACTATTGTGCCCAGCTCCCCTATCTATAAGAGGCTGCGCACGATGAGTCTTTCCTCTTTCAAAATCGCTCATAAACTGATCACCGGCGCAGGGGCCATCGAGCAGCTCGCCGCTGAACTGACCCGTCTGGATGTCGACAACCCGCTGATCGTCACCGATGCCGCGCTGGTCAAGTCCGGTACGGTTGAACTGGCGCTGGCACAGCTGGGGGACCGGTCCTACGAGATATTCGACCGGGTGTTGCCAGACCCGGAAATTGCCATCGTCGAAGACTGCATGCGGGTATACCGCGACGGCGGGCATGACGGCTTGATCGGTCTGGGCGGCGGCAGTGCCATCGACATCGCCAAGAGCGTGGCGGCGTATGCCGGTTACCACGGTGCGCTGGAAGATCTGTTCGGCATCGATCAGGTACCGCGCAAGGGACCGCCGCTGATCGCGATCCCGACCACGGCTGGCACCGGTTCGGAAGTCACCAACGTGGCGATCCTTTCCGATAAGGTCGCGCAGCTGAAAAAAGGCATCGTCAGCGACTATCTATTGCCAGACGTGGCGCTGGTCAGTCCGCAAATGACACTGACCTGTCCGCGCAGTGTCACCGCCGCCAGTGGCGTCGACGCGCTGGTGCACGCCATCGAATCCTACCTGTCCGTCAACGCTTCGCCGATTACCGACGCCCTGGCCATTGGCGCCATCAAGCTGATTGCCAAGGCGCTGCCCAAGGCCTATGCCAATCCGTCCAACCTGCAAGCCCGCGAAGACATGGCCACCGCCAGCCTGATGGCGGGCATGGCGTTCGGCAATGCCGGGGTCGGCGCGGTGCATGCGTTGGCGTATCCACTGGGCGGACGTTTCAACATTGCACATGGTGTCAGCAACGCCTTGTTGCTGCCCTATGTGATGACCTGGAACAAGATGGCCTGCGTCGAGCGCATGCAGGATATTGCCGAGGCCATGGGGGTGAAGACCGCTCATTTGAGCGCCAACGAAGCGGCGGACAAAGCCGTGGAGGCGATGACCGCTCTGTGTGCAGCGGTAGAAATCCCGCTGGGCTTGCGCAGTTTCGGTGTTCCCGAAGATGCCATCCCGGCCATGGCCGCAGAAGCGGCGGGGATCGAGCGCCTGATGCGCAACAATCCTCGCAAATTGAGCGCCGTCGATATCGAGAAGATCTACCGGGCGGCGTATTAGAGCCTGCCCGCGCAAATTGATCGAAGGCAGCCCCAATCATCGTGGTCACAGTGCGCGCGCCAAACTATGAGGTATACAATGCGCGCCATCGTGATTCTGCTCAAAAAAGGTGCGTCATGCAGCCCTTCGTCATTGCTCCGTCGATTCTCTCCGCCGACTTCGCCCGCCTGGGTGAAGAAGTGGACAACGTCCTGGCCGCCGGTGCCGACTTCGTGCACTTCGATGTCATGGACAATCACTACGTGCCGAACCTGACCATCGGCCCGATGGTATGCGCGGCACTGCGCAAGTACGGCGTGACCGCGCCGATCGACGCGCACCTGATGGTCAGCCCGGTGGACCGCATCGTCGGTGACTTCATTGAAGCCGGCGCGACCTACATAACCTTCCACCCGGAAGCCTCACAGCACGTCGACCGTTCCCTGCAACTGATCCGCGAGGGCGGTTGCAAGTCGGGCCTGGTGTTCAACCCGGCGACCCCGCTGAGCGTGCTCGAATACGTGATGGACAAGGTCGACATGATCTTGTTGATGAGCGTCAACCCGGGCTTCGGCGGGCAGAAATTCATCCCCGGCACCCTCGACAAGCTGCGCCAGGCGCGGGCTCTGATCGATGCGTCCGGGCGTGACATCCGCCTGGAAATCGACGGCGGTGTGAACGTGAACAACATTCGTGAAATCGCTGCGGCGGGCGCGGACACCTTCGTCGCAGGCTCGGCGATTTTCAACGCGCCGAACTACCAGGAAGTGATTGAGAAGATGCGTGCCGAACTGGCGCTGGCTCGCCCATGAGTGGTTTTGAGCAGCTGTTCCCGGGGCGTCTGCCGCGGCTGGTGATGTTCGA
Organism: Pseudomonas sp. 3296; assembly: GCF_031456615.1. Classification (NCBI taxonomy): domain Bacteria; kingdom Pseudomonadati; phylum Pseudomonadota; class Gammaproteobacteria; order Pseudomonadales; family Pseudomonadaceae; genus Pseudomonas; species Pseudomonas sp. 3296. The sequence goes on along the minus strand of NZ_JAVDUY010000002.1, from coordinate 20,857 downwards.
TCTGGATGGCACGTTGATCGATTCGGTCCCGGACCTCGCAGCGGCTGTGGATCACATGCTGCTCAAGCTGGGCCGCAAACCCGCCGGCCTCGAGTCGGTACGGGAATGGGTCGGTAACGGCGCGCCGGTATTGGTGCGTCGTGCGCTGGCGGGTGGCATCGAACACTCGGCGGTCGACGACGTCGAGGCTGAACATGCGCTGGAGATTTTCATGCAGGCCTATGGCGCGAACCATGAGCTGACCGTGGTTTACCCCGGTGTGCGTGACACCCTCAAGTGGCTGAATAAACAAGGCGTGGAAATGGCGCTGATCACCAACAAGCCGGAACGCTTCGTCGCGCCGCTGCTGGATCAGATGAAAATCGGCCGCTACTTCAAATGGATCATCGGCGGCGATACCTTGCCGCAGAAGAAACCTGACCCGGCCGCGCTGTTTTTCGTGATGAAAATGGCCAACATCCCGGCCTCGCAATCCTTGTTCGTCGGCGATTCGCGCAGCGATGTGCTGGCGGCGAAAGCGGCTGGGGTCAAGTGTGTGGGGCTCAGTTATGGCTACAACCATGGCCGGCCGATTGCCGAAGAGTCGCCGGCGCTGGTGATCGACGATCTGCGCAAGCTAATTCCCGGTTGCCTGGATCCGGCCGCTGAGATAACGTTGCCCGACGCTGTTCAACCCCCTGCTGGAAACGCCATCGTGGTGGTCACTCGCAAACTCTGGATGAAAGTCATCAAGGCCCTGGCCCGCTGGCGTTGGCGCGCCTGACTTGTTCCTGGCCGGCCTGCCGGCGCGTTTGCATACCTGACTGTTAGACCCTCAAGCCACGAGGCTACCCCATGATCCGCGAAGAATTCCTGCGTTTGGCCGCTGCCGGCTACAACCGCATCCCGCTTGCCTGCGAAACCCTGGCTGACTTCGACACGCCGCTGTCGATCTACCTGAAACTGGCCGACGAGCCGAACTCCTACCTGCTGGAATCGGTTCAGGGCGGGGAGAAGTGGGGCCGTTATTCGATCATTGGTCTGCCATGCCGCACCGTGCTGCGCGTGCATGACCATCACGTCAGTGTGACCGTCGACGGCATCGAGACCGAAAGCCACGACGTGGAAGACCCGCTGGCGTTCGTCGAAACCTTCAAGGCCCGCTACAACGTGCCGACCATCGCCGGTCTGCCGCGCTTCAACGGCGGCCTGGTGGGGTACTTCGGTTATGACTGCGTGCGCTATGTCGAGAAGCGTCTGGGCAAATGCCCGAACCCGGATCCACTGGGCGTGCCGGACATTCTGCTGATGGTTTCCGATGCGGTGGTGGTGTTCGACAACCTCGCCGGCAAGATGCACGCGATTGTGCTGGCTGACCCGGCGCAGGCCGGTGCTTTCGAACAAGGCCTGGAACGTCTGGAAGAACTGCTGGAAAAACTTCGCCAGCCAATCACGCCGCGTCGTGGCCTGGATTTCAGCAAACAGCAGTCGGCTGATCCGGTGTTCCGTTCGAGCTTCACCCAGGACGATTACGAAAAAGCCGTCGACACCATCAAGGAATACATCCTGGCCGGCGACTGCATGCAAGTCGTACCGTCCCAGCGCATGTCGATCGACTTCAAGGCTGCGCCGATCGATCTGTACCGGGCGCTGCGCTGCTTCAACCCGACGCCTTATATGTACTTCTTCAACTTCGGCGACTTCCATGTCGTCGGCAGTTCCCCGGAAGTGCTGGTGCGGGTCGAAGACAACCTGATCACCGTGCGCCCGATTGCCGGCACCCGTCCACGTGGGGCCAACGAAGAAGCCGATCTGGCGCTGGAAAAAGACCTGCTGTCCGACGACAAGGAAATCGCCGAGCACTTGATGCTGATCGATCTGGGCCGTAACGACACCGGTAGGGTCTCGGAAATCGGTTCGGTGAAACTCACCGAGAAAATGGTCATCGAGCGTTATTCCAACGTGATGCACATCGTGTCCAACGTCACCGGGCATTTGAAGGCCGGGCTGACGGCGATGGACGCGCTGCGGGCGATCCTGCCTGCGGGCACGTTGTCCGGTGCACCGAAGATTCGTGCGATGGAAATCATCGACGAACTGGAACCGGTAAAACGTGGCGTCTACGGCGGCGCTGTCGGTTACTTTGCCTGGAACGGCAATATGGACACCGCGATTGCGATTCGCACTGCGGTGATCAAGAACGGCGAACTGCACGTGCAGGCCGGTGGCGGCATCGTGGCCGACTCGGTACCGGCGCTGGAATGGGAAGAAACCCTGAACAAGCGCCGCGCAATGTTCCGCGCCGTGGCCCTGGCCGAACAAACACCGGACACCTGAGCCCACCGATAACCCTGTGGGAGCGAGCTTGCTCGCGCGTGTCAGCGAAGTGGATGGCGGCTGACATGGCCTCTTCGCGAGCAAGCCCGCTCCCGCATTGGATTTTGCGGACACAAAAAAACGCGGCACCTGCAAAGGCGCCGCGTTTTTTATGGCCTCGCGATTTAGAAGTCCAACGCAACCCCTAAATTAATCCCTTGCTGGGTAAAGTCATCATCCTTGCGAATGTTGTAGCTGGCGCGCAGTGCCAGTTCCTTGGTGAGGTTGTGGCTCACCCCCAGGTTCACCCGGTTCAGGTTGGTTTGCGGGGTGTAGCCTTCCAGCGTGAACTGGTTGTTTGGCAAGGTGTTGAGGTTGATCGCCACGTCCTGGGTATCGTCGTTGTACTCACGCTCGTGAGCCACTTCACCGAAGACCTGGGTTTGTGGGGTGATCTGGTATTTGCCCTGCAAACCGATGCCCAGGCGGCGGGAAATACTGTCCTGATCGCCATAGGTCAGCGCCGTGGAATTATTGCCGTCCTCTGAGTAACCATCGACTTTGACCTTGGAGAAGTCGGCACTGACAAACGGCGACAGGTGCCAAGGGCTGCTGGCTTGCTGCGCGATGTCATAACCGATGCGCGCGCTGAAGGCTTCGACGAAGCCACTGGTGTCGCCTTTTTCGCTGCGTTCGCCGGCGCCCAGCTGGAATTTACGCTTGAGGCTGTCGTAATCCAGGTGTCCGGCCGTCAACGCCATGTCAGCCCAAATGCGATTTTGTTGGTATTGGGCGAATGCGGTACCCAGGTACGTGTTGAGCTTGTAGTCGGAATCGTTGGTTCCGGCTTCGAGTTTCTGGTTATAGAAACCGGCCGCTACACCCACGCGCCAGGCCTCGTCGAGGCGATAGCTGCCGCCGATGTTCAGGTTGGCACCATTGCCGTCGGCGCTCACGACGCTGTCCTGGCCATCAAAGTCCTGATGTTGGCCACCGCCGGAAACAATGGCACGCCATTGACCCACGCCTTGCCAGTTTTCCCAATCGGCCAGCCATTGGTTACGCAGTTCATCCTGGTGCGCGCGCAGGGTACCTTGGGCCATTTGCGGCAGCAGTGTCAGCTCCCACGGCGCTGACAACAGCGAATACGCATAATCGGCAATCAGGCGTTGTCCTGCTTCGGTCGGGTGTACCGAGTCGTTGTAGATCAGCTTGGTCGGGTCGGGTGTGGCGCTGTTGATGCCGTATCGCGCGTTCTCGGTGCAGCCGCTGCCGCTGAAGCAGGTGGCGCTCAGGTTCTGGTCGGTGGCCAGGCCAAATTGCGCCGGGTTGGCGAACGTCTCTTTGAGCAGCACCGGAATGTTGAGCGGGATGATTTCTGCATTGATGTTCTGCAGTCGACTGACCAATTCAGTGTTGAACTGGGCGCTGAGCTGGGAGGTGAATGCTTGCAGCGGGGAGCCGTTGAACGCCGGTGTGAAGCCGATATCGGGCAGCAGCCAGACCATGACGTATTTTGCGCCAGCGGATTGCAGCGTCTGTACGCTATCGGCCAGCCGGTCGGCGGCGGCACTAGCCTGGGGCAGGCTGGTCACGCGCCCTTGCAGGAAGTCGTTGCCGCCACCCGACAGGTAATACAGCGCGTTCGGGTCAGCCCGGAAGTTGTTCGATGGCAAGTATCCGGAACGGGTGCGATCGCCGGTGGCGGACGTGCTGGTGATCGAATCGAGAATCTGATCGGTGCGATAACCGCCGACGGCCCAGTTGTTGCCGTCGGGTTGGCCATTGCTGGCGCGCACTGCCGACGATGACGAAGCAGTCTGGTCCGCCGTGTACCCCAGTTTGCCACCGAGAATCTGCGTGGAGTTGAGCGAGCGGACTTCGCCGCTGCCATCCAGATAAACCGGTCCCGTCCGGTTGGTATAACGCTGAGTCGCTCCGGCAGGCCCGCCGGTGTCGGCAAAGGTACCGGCATCGTTGAGGCTGTCGCCGAAGACGACGAAATTGGTGTAAGGATTCGGTGCGGCGTACGCTTGAGCGCAGGCCATTGCCAGCAAGCATCCTGCGAGCGGTACAAACAACGTCTGTTTGATCATGAGCAAGTCCGTTTATTTATTGTTTTAGGAGAACGAAACGACAGTACCAAAAACTTCCGGCCTTTTGCCATCCGTCGCGAAGCCTTTGAGAGTTTCGCGAGCAGCAGCCCCGGCCATATTGCACGCTCTGCCCAGCTAAGTTACTGTGCCGAGACGTATGAATGAGACCTTCCCCGTGTTGATCATCAGTAAACTCCTGGATCAAGTCATCAAGGCACACGCCCGCTGGCGTTGGCGCGCCTGAATTCTTTTGCCGGTTCCGCCGGACCTGTACCGCTTTGCCTTCTTTACCCGTTTGAAATGCCGCTTTGCTGGCGCTACCCCGGCACCTGACAAAGCGCAGCGCTCTGCGGGTCAATCATTCGAAGGCTGTCTTTAAAGTCAGTGAATTCAAGAGGTTCAAAAACGCCATGTTGCTGATGATCGATAACTACGACTCCTTTACCTACAACGTTGTGCAGTACCTCGGTGAGCTCGGCTCCCAGGTCAAAGTCGTGCGCAACGATGAACTGACCATCGCTGAAATCGAAGCCCTCAACCCAGAGCGCATCGTGGTGTCCCCCGGTCCTTGCACCCCGACCGAAGCCGGGATCTCGATTGAAGCGATCAAGCATTTCGCCGGCAAACTGCCGATTCTTGGCGTCTGCCTCGGCCACCAGTCCATCGGCCAGGCCTTTGGCGGTGATGTGGTGCGCGCCCGTCAAGTGATGCACGGTAAGACTAGCCCGGTATTCCACGAGGACAAGGGCGTATTTGAAGGCCTGAATCGTCCATTGACGGTCACTCGCTACCATTCGCTCATCGTCAAGCGTGAAACCTTGCCCGACTGCCTGGAGCTGACCGCCTGGACCCAGCTTGAAGACGGCTCGGTCGACGAGATCATGGGCCTGCGCCACAAAACCCTGAACATCGAAGGCGTGCAGTTCCACCCCGAATCAATCCTGACCGAGCAGGGCCACGAATTGTTCGCTAACTTCCTCAAACAAACCGGCGGCACGCGCTAAGGACCTTTCATGAATATCAAGACAGCCCTGGGCCGTATCGTCGATCACCTCGACCTCAGCACCGATGAAATGCGCGATGTGATGCGCGAAATCATGACCGGCCAATGCACGGATGCGCAGATCGGCGCATTCATGATGGCCATGCGCATGAAGAGCGAGAGCATCGACGAAATCGTCGGCGCCGTGTCGGTCATGCGCGAGCTGGCGGACAAGGTCGAACTCAAGACCCTCGACAGCGTCGTCGACGTGGTCGGTACCGGCGGTGACGGCGCCAACATTTTCAACGTGTCGACCGCTTCTGCTTTCGTGGTTGCGGCGGCCGGTTGCACCGTGGCCAAGCACGGTAACCGTGCGGTGTCGGGCAAAAGCGGCAGCGCCGATTTGCTGGAGGCGGCGGGGATCTACCTGAACCTGACCCCGGTTCAAGTCGCGCGCTGCATTGACAACGTCGGCATCGGTTTCATGTTCGCCCAGACTCACCACAGCGCCATGAAGTACGCCGCCGGTCCGCGCAAGGATCTTGGCCTGCGTACCCTGTTCAACATGCTCGGCCCGCTTACGAATCCGGCCGGTGTGAAGCATCAGGTGGTGGGCGTGTTCAACCAGGCGCTGTGCCGGCCACTGGCCGAAGTCCTGCAACGATTGGGCAGCAAGCACGTGCTGGTGGTGCATTCGAAAGATGGCCTGGACGAATTCAGCCTGGCCGCGCCGACCTTCGTGGCGGAATTGAAGAACGACCAGATCAGCGAGTATTGGGTCGAGCCTGAAGACCTGGGCATGAAGAGCCAGAGCCTACATGGCTTGGCCGTGGAAAGCCCGGCGGCCTCGCTGGAATTGATTCGCGATGCCTTGGGCAAACGCAAAACCGAAAGCGGTCTGAAAGCCGCCGAAATGATTATGCTCAATGCCGGTGCCGCGTTGTACGCCGCTGACCATGCCACCAGTTTGAAAGAGGGCGTTGCCCTGGCGCACGACGCGCTGCACACCGGTCTTGCTCGGGAGAAACTCGAGGAGTTGGGTGCATTTACCGCGGTATTTCGAGTGGAGAATGAGGGATGAGTGTACCGACGGTTCTGGAAAACATTCTGGCGCGCAAGGTCCAGGAAGTCGCCGAGCGTAGCGCTCGTGTGAGCCTGGCCGAGCTGGAAAGTCTGGCCAAGGCGGCCGATGCACCCCGTGGCTTTGCCCAGGCATTGTTGGCGCAGGCCAAGCTCAAGCAGCCAGCGGTGATTGCCGAAATCAAGAAAGCTTCGCCGAGCAAGGGCGTGATCCGAGAGAACTTCGTTCCTGCCGACATCGCCAAAAGCTACGAGAAGGGCGGGGCGACATGTCTGTCGGTGCTGACCGATATCGATTACTTCCAGGGTGCCGATGCGTATCTGCAACAGGCTCGGGCGGCGTGCAAACTGCCGGTCATCCGCAAGGATTTCATGATCGATCCTTACCAGATCGTCGAAGCCCGTGCGTTGGGCGCCGATTGCGTGTTGTTGATCGTCTCCGCGCTGGATGACGTGAAAATGGCCGAGCTGGCTGCCGTGGCAAAAGGTGTCGGCCTCGATGTGCTGGTGGAAGTTCACGACGGCGACGAGCTGGAGCGGGCCTTGAAAACCCTCGACACTCCCCTGGTCGGCATCAACAACCGCAACCTGCACACCTTCGACGTCAGCCTGGAAACCACCCTCGATCTGCTGCCGCGCATCCCTCGTGATCGCCTGGTGATTACCGAAAGCGGCATCCTCAATCGTGCCGATGTCGAGTTGATGGAAATCAGCGACGTGTATGCGTTCCTGGTCGGTGAGGCGTTCATGCGTGCCGAAAGCCCGGGGACCGAATTGCAGCGCCTGTTCTTTCCGGAGCGCGGTACTGCGGTGAGTGGTTCGACACTCGACTGATTTCGCTTAGACCGAGTCGACCCCATCGCGAGCAAGTTCGGCTCCTACAGGAGAACCTCGCTGGCGATGGCGGCATAAATAGCACCTCAGACTTCACGTCCAACGGAATGCCTTATGACCTCAATCGTCTCTTTGACTGTCGAAGCTGGCCTGCAGGCCGAGCAGGATCTGTTGGCAGCGGTCTGCACCGGAGATTCGGAATTCGGCTTGCTGTTGTGGCAACCCAATGACCGCGCCCTGGTCATGCCCCGCCGCCTGAATCGCCTACCCGGTTTCGAAGCAGCCTGCGAAGTCTCGGCCGCTGCGGGTTGGCCCGTGCTCTTGCGTGAAACCGGCGGTGAGCCCGTGCCGCAATCGGCATCCACCATCAATATCGCATTGGTCTACGCACCGCCACGCAGCGAAGGTGACCAAAACCGCATCGAAACCGCCTATCACCGACTCTGCGATCCGATTTGCCAGTTGCTGGATGAGCTGGGCGGCGTGTCGTCCCTCGGCGAAATCGAAGGTGCGTTCTGTGACGGCCGTTTCAACGTCAACCTTGATGGCCGGAAAATGGTCGGTACTGCTCAGCGGTGGCGCCAGAGCAAGGGCGGCACGCGTCCGGTCGGATTGGTGCATGGTGCGTTGTTGCTGGATAACGAGCGGAAATCGATGGTTACGGCGGTCAATCGTTTCAATGAAGCCTGCGGCCTGGAACAGCGGGTTCGCGCGGAAAGCCACATCGCCCTGCATGAAAAGTTCGCCGCGCCCGATGCGCTCGGGCGGCTCGATGCGCTTTATCGCCAATTGCTGGCAGACCTGTTCAAGGCTTAGCGCGTACCGAAGACCACCATCGTTTTGCCTTTGACGTCCACCAGGTTGCGCTCTTCCAGATCCTTGAGCACGCGGCCGACCATCTCACGCGAACAACCGACAATCCGGCCTATTTCCTGACGGGTCACTTTGATCTGCATGCCGTCCGGGTGGGTCATTGCGTCCGGCTGCTTGCACAGTTCCAGCAGGCAGCGAGCGACGCGACCGGTCACATCGAAGAACGCCAGGTCACCGACCTTGCGCGTGGTGTTGCGCAGGCGCTGTGCGATTTGTCCGCTGAGGACGTAAAGAATGTCTGGATCTTGCTGGGACAGCTCGCGGAATTTCGCGTAGCTGATTTCCGCGACTTCGCATTCGATTTTCGCGCGTACCCAAGCACTGCGTGCCTGTTCCAGGCCAGCCTGTTCGAACAGACCCAACTCACCGAAAAAGTCCCCGGCGTTCAGGTAGGCGATGATCATTTCACGACCGTCGTCATCCTCGATCAGGATCGTGACCGAGCCTTTGATGATGAAGAACAGAGTTTCCGAGCGATCACCCGCGCAAATGATGTTGCTCTTGGCCGCATAGCGACGGCGCTGGCAATGCATCAACAGCTTGTCGAGGTTTTTGATTTTGGGTATTGGGGTAATAGCAACCATGGTTGTATCCCGAAAAGACGTCACGGTGTGTGTTTGGTTTTCTTATGAGCTGCTGACTAGGGTCGAGGCAAAGCTGGCTATGCGCCAGCGAATTGGCGTCAGCTTAACAGACACTTCCTGCAATATTTGAGAATTTACCTACGGCTTGGACACCTGTGCCCTAGGAAGGTGAAACGCTGTCATTCCGGGGCCCTGTGCTAAGCTGGCGTCCCTTTTTTAGACAGTGGAGTCTTGGCGATGAAGGCACGCATCCAATGGGCTGGCGAAGCCATGTTCCTCGGTGAATCCGGCAGCGGTCATGTCGTGGTCATGGACGGTCCGCCCGATGCCGGCGGTCGCAACCTGGGTGTCCGGCCGATGGAAATGCTCCTGCTGGGTGTCGGCGGTTGCAGCAATTTCGACGTGGTCAGCATCCTCAAGAAGTCCCGTCAGGCCGTTGAAAGCTGCGAAGCCTTCCTTGAAGCCGAGCGTGCGAGCGAGGACCCGAAGGTCTTCACCAAGATTCACATGCACTTCGTGGTCAAGGGCCGCGGGCTGAAAGAAGCCCAGGTCAAGCGCGCCATCGAACTGTCGGCGGAGAAGTATTGCTCGGCCTCGATCATGTTGGGCGCCGCTGGCGTGGCGATTACTCACGACTACGAGATCATCGAACTCGGTTGAGCCGACATTCAACTATCATAAAAGCGGTGCAGACTCTGGCGAACCCAAGCTGACGTCTGCATAATGCGCCACTTTTTTCAGGGTAGTGGTCCGTCAACCGACAGGCCGCGCCCCCGAACTGACAACCAAAATCGCCATCGCGAAGAGGTGTTAACCGTCCTACGCAGGTGCGTTGTTCGCATTTGACGGGCATGCTTGATCACGCGGCCGGGCCGCAATACATAGAGAGTTTTTAACGGTGAAAAGCAAACTCAAGCTCCACGGGTTCAATAACCTGACAAAGACCTTGAGCTTCAACATCTATGACATCTGCTACGCGGAAACCCCGCAAGACCAACAGGCTTACGTTGAGTACATCAATAAAGAGTACAACGCGAAACGCCTGACGCAGATCCTCACGGAAGTTGTCGATATCATTGGTGCCAACATCCTGAACATTGCCAGTCAGGACTACGAACCACAGGGCGCCAGCGTCACGATTCTGATCTCTGAAGAGCCGGTAACCCCGACCGACAGCCAGATCGAAGAGTCCCCGGGCCCGCTGCCTGAAATTATCCTGGCCCACCTCGACAAGAGCCACATCACGGTGCACACCTACCCGGAAATCCATCCGGTGGACGGTATTGCGACTTTCCGTGTGGACATTGACGTGTCGACCTGTGGTGTCATCTCACCGTTGAAAGCACTCAACTTCCTGATTCACCAGTTCGATTCGGACATCGTGACCGTGGATTATCGTGTGCGCGGCTTCACCCGTGACGTTGAAGGCAAAAAGCACTTCATCGACCACGAGATCAATTCGATCCAGAACTACCTGTCCGACGACACTCGCGACGCGTACCAGATGACCGACGTGAACGTGTACCAGGAAAACCTGTTCCACACCAAAATGCTGCTGAAGAACTTCGAACTGGATAACTACCTGTTCGGCGATGCCACCAGCAGCCTGTCCTCTGAGCAACGTGCCCAGGTGACTGAGCGTGTGAAGCACGAAATGCTCGAAATCTTCTACGCACGCAACATGGCGTAAGATTTTTCGAACACAAAAAAGGCGACTCCGTCACGGCAGTCGCCTTTTTTATGTCTGTGTCGCAACCTTTGCAGGAGCATGGCTTGCCCGCGAGAGATCGCCATCGCGGGCAAGCCATGCTCCTACGGTCAGATCCGATAAGTACTCTTGGTCATCACCTTGGCCAACAAACTCATCCCGAACTTCACCGGTGCCGGAAAGCGGAACCCGCCCGCATCCAGCGCACTTTCAGCGTGATGTTCTTCATCAATACGCATCTGCTCAAGAATCGCCCGGGACTTTTCGTCCTCCGCCGGCAATTGCTCCAGGTGTTCATTCAAGTGCTTGCACACTTGATGTTCAGTAGCCGCAACAAAACCGAGGCTGACTTTGTCGCTGATCAACCCGGCCACTGCACCAATCCCGAAGGACATGCCGTAGAACAGCGGGTTAAGAATGCTGGTATGGCTGCCCAACTGATGAATGCGTTGCTCGCACCAGACCAGATGGTCGATTTCTTCTTCGGCAGCATGTTCCATGGCGGCGCGTACATGCGGGAGCTTGGCGGTCAGGGCTTGCCCCTGATACAACGCCTGGGCGCAGACTTCACCGGTATGGTTGATGCGCATCAGCCCGGCAACGTGCCGGGTGTCCTCATCGCTCAATTTTGCATCGGGCTGGACGATGGCCGGCGACGGGCGGTAAGGCTGGCCACTGGAGGGCAGCAGGGTGCGCATGGCGGCATCGGCTTGCAGCAGAAGACGGTCAATCGGCGAGTAGTGACGTTGGGTAGTCATGCTGACCTCCGGGAAAAATCTCGGCGGCCAGTTTAACCCAATCGGCCGGGGAAGGTTTGAGCTGGGTCATGCGGGAGTGGCTGGCCACTCCCCCGGAACAACCGGCAATCAGCCCGGCGGCCAGTGCATCTGGCGCTGACCCAGCACGTGCATATGAATGTGATAGACAGTCTGCCCACCTTCTTCATTGCAGTTCATGACAACGCGAAAACCTTTTTCGCAACCCAGTTCCAGCGCCAGACGCTGCGCGGTGAACAGAATATGCCCGGCCAGCGCTTTGTCGTCCTCGGTGAGGTCGTTAAGGGTGCGCACAGGCTTTTTCGGGATCACCAGAAAATGCACCGGTGCCTGTGGGGCGATATCGTGGAAGGCCAGTACCTGGTCGTCCTCGTAAATGATCTTGGCCGGGATTTCCCGGTTGATGATCTTGGTGAACAGAGTATCCACAGCTGTTTTCTCCGTTGTTTTGGCTGGCCTGAGTGTACCCATGGTTTTACCGAAGGACCATTCAGCGTGGGCAGTAAACCTTGTTGACCATGCCGGCGATTGTCCGATTCAGCCAGCGCGAGCCGAGCCGTGGCAGGAAGGCGCGCCAGCGGTTGCGTCGGCCGGGGATGATGATTGCGCGATTTTTCTCCAGGGCGCGTACGGTATAGAGCGCCACTTCTTCAGGACTCATGAGCATTTTGCTGTTGGTCAGTTTGCCAGTGTCCAATTGTGCGGTACGGAAGAAACCGGTGCGCGTCGGGCCGGGGCACAGCACCGAGACCTTGACCGCGCATTTCTTCAGTTCGACGCGCAAGCCCTCGGAAAAATGCAGCACGTACGCCTTGCTCGCGTAGTAGGTACTCATCCACGGGCCGGGAAGGAACGCGGCGACCGAGGCGACATTGAGGATCTGCCCGCCACCCTGCAAGGCCATGGAGTTTCCGATGGCGTGGCAGAGGCGGGTGAGCGCCAGGATGTTCACTTCGATCAGGTCCTGCTCGGTCATCCAGTCTTGAGCGAGAAACGGACCACAGGTGCCCATGCCGGCGCAGTTGACCAGTAGATCAATCTGCCGGTCACCTTCCTCCAACTCCAGCAGAAAGCCCGACAGGCGTAGCGGCTCGCCAAGGTCGCAGGCACGGAACAGCACTTCCACGCCAAAACGTTGAGTCAGTTCAATCGCAATACTTTCCAGCTGATCACGCTGACGGGCCACCAGAATCAGGCTGCGGCCACGGCGGGCCAGCGCTTCGGCCATCGCCAGGCCGATGCCGCTGGAAGCGCCAGTGATCAGAGCGTAACGGGTCATGCAGTTCTCCATCGCAACAGCTCCGCGCCGCGACGCAGGTGTCACGGGCGGGGAGCGCTGTTTATTCTTTCGCAGAGTCTACAGGTGCCGGGGCTTCTTCGGCTTCATCGTCTGCAGAATCCGGTGCGGGTTCGGCTGCTTCGACCGGTTCGACTTCAACGTCTTCAGTTGTCACCGAACCGCTGTCGTAGCTGCTTGTCGTGGTGCTTTCATACTCTTCCTGAATTGCACTGTAACCGCCGGCCAGAGCTCCCACGATGACGATGGCGATAAACACAACCCACAACGAAGAAAGCACTTTGACCGCAGTGGTATTGGGCGGAGGTGGCGGGCCGTAGCGATTGGCGATGTTGGTGCCAGGGACGACCATAATCACCAGCGGGAAGAAACTGCCTACGAACGGGACGAGGTTCAACAGCCATAGCCAGCCGGACCAGCCGATGTCGTGCAAGCGTTGAACACTGAACTGGATACTGACGACCGCGATCGCGATGAACAGAATGAACGCGACCAGGCCGCCGATGATCAAGCCTGCCGTTGAATCGGCACTGATGATGGCAAATGCCAGGATGGCCAGAACCGAACCGACGCCGAGCAAGACAAGGGTCAGGGCCATCGTCCACGCCAGATAACGCAAGCGCCCGATGCGACCTTCGACACTGAACGGCTTAAGTGTGGCGAACGCTGGCAGGCTTTCGCCGACGCTGGCCTGAGGCGGAGCGTAGGGGGAGGATGGTTCGGCGAAGACAGGCTGGGGCCTGGCGGGAGCGTGCTCGTGCACGTCGGCCAGGTTCAGCTCGATAGACGATTCACTTTCGATCCGTGCATTGATGCCGGTTTTCGTCAGCGCCTGCAGGTAGATTTGTGCGTCGGCGTGCGACAGATCCTGCTTGAGCGTGACGGTCTTGCCGGTGAACAGCCGTTCAACCGCAGCGACTTCGCTTTTGAACAGCGCGGCGAGATTGTGCTTGGCGGTCGTGAGGTCGACGCCAGGCAGCAGAGCGCCGTCGAATACGATCTTGAAACGGTTTTCGCTCATTGCGAGGCATCCTTGTCGCGAGTGTTTAAGTTAGAAAGTGTTACAGCGACAGAGTGTAAGGCCAGCCAGGTTGTGCTGGCCAAAATTTTCCTCTCAGCGCGGCCAGCGTTTTGGCAGCTGTGCCGCCAGATCCAGTGCCTTTCGGTATTCCGCGTCCAGACGTGCGACCAATTGATCGACACTCGGCAAATCATCGATTTCCCCAACACCCTGACCCGCAGACCACACGGTTTTCCAGGCTTTGGCTTCGTCGCTGACCGGTTTCAGTTTGGAACCGAAGTTGACCTCACCCTTGTTTTGCAAGGCCGCCATATCGAAACCGGCGGCTTCCAGGCTTTGGCGCATGAAACTCGCCGGTATGCCGGACACCGCAGGAGTATGGACGATGTCCGCCGCCCTGGAAGTCAGCAACATCTCTTTGTATGCGTCAGGCGCATGACTTTCAGTGGTGCCGATAAATCGTGTACCGAAGTAGGCCAAATCCGCACCGAGCAATTGTGCTGCGAGAATCTCGTGGCCATGGTTCAGGCAGCCAGCCAGAAGCAGGGTCTTGTCGAAGAACTGACGAATTTCTGCAATTAGCGAGAACGGACTCCAGGTGCCAGCGTGGCCGCCGGCGCCCGCAGCCACGGCGATCAACCCATCCACACCGGCCTCCGCGGCTTTTTCCGCGTGGCGGCGAGTTGTCACGTCGTGGAACACCAGGCCACCGTAGCTGTGCACGGCGTCGACCACTTCTTTCACCGCGCCGAGGCTGGTAATCACAATCGGCACTTTGTGCTCGATGCAGATTGCCAGGTCTGCTTGCAGTCGTGGGTTGCTGTTGTGGACGATCAGGTTGACCGCGTAAGGGGCCGGGTTCTCCAGTGTCGCCAGGCCTGCCTCGATCTCTTCCAGCCAGGCCTTGAACCCGCTGCTCTCGCGCTGGTTGAGCGCGGGGAAGCTGCCCACCACGCCATTGCGGCAGCAGGCGAGCACCAGTTGCGGGTTGGAAATCAGGAACATCGGCGCGGCCACGACCGGCAGACGCAAATATTGTTCGAGCAGTGCGGGCAGCGACATTGGAAGTACCCCGGTAAGTGGTGCGTATTGAAGTTAGAACGGCCGAACGACGACCAGAATGACGATAGCCAGCAATATCAGAACCGGGACTTCATTGAACCAGCGATAAAAGACATGGCTGCGGGTGTTTTCGCCACGGGCAAAGCGCTTCACCTGCGCACCGCACATGTGGTGGTAGCCGATCAGGATCACCACCAGGGTCAGTTTGGCGTGAATCCATGCGCCTTGACTGAAGATGCTCGGATTGAGGGCGATCAGCGCAATGCCGAAGATCAGGGTCGCTATCATCGCGGGGCCCATGATGCCTCGGTACAACTTTCGCTCCATGACGCTGAAGCGTTCCTTGCTGACCGAGTCTTCACTTTGTGCGTGATAAACGAACAGGCGCGGCAGGTAGAACAGGCCGGCAAACCAGCAGACCATGCTGACGATATGAAACGCTTTGAGCCACAAATAGAGCATTTTTAGTTATTCCCAGGTTCACGGTAGCCCGGATAGTAGAGGCTTGAGCGGCCGCACGTCACCTTGCCGGTTGTCGCAGGGCGATACGCACCCTATTATCGACGGCTTTCCAGTGGGTTCGTTGAGGGCAGGTTTATGGTCAAGGTCGGTATCGTCGGCGGCACGGGTTACACCGGTGTCGAACTGCTGCGTCTGTTGGCACAGCATCCGCAAGCTGAAGTGGTAGTGATCACTTCCCGATCCGAGGCTGGCCTGGCCGTGGCCGACATGTACCCGAACCTGCGAGGCCATTACGACGGCCTGGCGTTCAGCGTTCCGGACATCAAGACATTGGGTGCTTGTGACGTAGTGTTTTTTGCCACACCACACGGCGTTGCCCATGCGTTGGCGGGCGAACTGCTGGCAGCCGGGACCAAGGTCATCGACCTGTCAGCGGACTTTCGTCTGCAGGACTCTGTTGAGTGGGCCAAGTGGTACGGCCAGCCGCACGGCGCTCCGGAACTGCTGGAAGAGGCGGTTTACGGTTTGCCGGAAGTCAATCGTGAACAGATCAAGGAGGCTCGCCTGATCGCGGTGCCAGGTTGCTACCCGACCGCTACGCAATTGGGTTTCCTGCCACTGCTCGAAGCGGGCCTGGCGGATACCACGCGCTTGATCGCTGACTGCAAATCCGGTGTCAGCGGAGCGGGTCGTGGCGCCTCTGTAGGATCGCTGTACTCCGAAACCTCGGAAAGCATGAAGGCTTATTCGGTGAAAGGTCACCGTCACTTGCCGGAAATCCGCCAAGGGCTGCGTCGCGCAGCAGGCAAGGACGTCGGCCTGACCTTCGTTCCGCACCTGACGCCAATGATTCGCGGCATTCACTCGACGCTTTACGCAACCGTTGTGGATCGCTCGGTCGATCTGCAAGCGTTGTTTGAAAAGCGCTACGCCAATGAACCGTTCGTCGATGTAATGCCAGCCGGCAGCCACCCGGAAACCCGCAGCGTGCGCGGGGCCAATGTGTGCCGTATTGCCGTGCATCGTCCGCAAGATGGCGACCTGGTCGTCGTGCTGTCTGTGATCGACAACCTGGTCAAAGGCGCGTCGGGTCAGGCGGTGCAGAACATGAACATTCTGTTCGGCCTGGACGAGCGCTTCGGCTTGTCCCACGCCGGCATGCTGCCGTAAGGCGCAATCGCGGAGAGCAAAAAGGCCCATTGAATGGGCCTTTTTGCATTCTGGTCGGACAGTTTGCTTGATTGATATACCGTAACAATAGTTGACCGATTTTCTAGGAGAAGCGGATAATGCGCGTCATCACGCATTATGGCGGCGTAACGCCGGGAGATAGTCAGCATGAGCGTCGAATCCTTCACCCCCACGGCTTTGCAATTCACCCACGGTGCCGCGCACAAGGTGAAGAGCCTGGTCGATGAAGAGGGGAATGATCGCTTGAAGTTGCGCGTATTCGTTACGGGCGGCGGTTGTTCAGGTTTTCAGTACGGCTTCACCTTCGATGAAGAAGTGGCCGATGACGACACCATCGTCGAGCGCGAGGGCGTGAGCCTGGTCGTGGACCCGATGAGCTTCCAGTACCTGGCAGGCGCCGAGGTGGATTATCAGGAAGGTCTGGAAGGTTCGCGTTTCGTGATCAAGAACCCGAACGCCAGCACTACCTGTGGCTGCGGTTCTTCATTCTCGATCTGATCGCACCTTCAGCACACTGTAAAACGCCGCAGGACCTTACGGGTTATGCGGCGTTTTGCTGTCTGGGGTTTATGCGGGGTAGATCGCACCGAGTACGCGCTGGCCGCGGGCGCCGGTGACGCTTGGGCGGTTGGCGGCGATGCCTTCGAGGCAGCAATGGGCCAGCCAGGCGAAAGCCATGGCTTCAACCCAGTCGGGGTCTACACCGTGAGTGGCGGTGCTGCTGACTTTCGTATTCGGCAGCAAGCCGGCCAAGCGCTCCATCAGCGTGGCGTTGTGCGCACCGCCGCCGCAGACCAGCAGTTCTTGAGTGTTCGGCTGGGCGTGTTGCAGTGACTCAACGATGGTCAGCGCGGTGAGCTCGAGCAGGGTGGCTTGCACGTCTTCGGCGGCGTAGGTCGGCAGTTTCGACAGATGTTGCGTCAACCAAGGCAGGTTGAACACTTCACGGCCGGTACTTTTTGGGCCTTTGGTCACGAAGAAGGGATCGCTGAGCAATTGATTGAGCAAATCCGGTTCGACGTTGCCGCTGGCAGCCCATTGGCCGTCGCGATCGAAGTTTTCGCCGCGCTGCTGATGAATCCAGGCATCCAGCAAAACGTTGCCCGGGCCGCAGTCGAAACCTGCAACGGGTTGACCGGGTTCAATCAGGCTGAGGTTGCTGAATCCACCCACATTCAACACCGCGCGATGACCTGCGCGTTCATCAAACAAGGCTTCGTGGAAGGCCGGAACCAGCGGAGCACCTTGCCCGCCTGCGGCCACATCGCGGCTGCGGAAGTCACTGACCACGGTGATACCGGTCAGTTCGGTCAGCAGGGCAGGGTTGCCGATCTGCACGGTAAAGCCGCGCGCCGGTTCGTGGCGAATGGTCTGGCCGTGGCTGCCAATTGCGCGAATGTCTTCGGGTTTCAGGTTTTTTTGATCAAGCAGGGAGTGGATACCCTTGGCTGCCAGTTTTACCCAGTGTTGTTGGGCGATGGCAGAGCGGGCAATCTCGTCCGGGCCGCTGGCGCACAAGCCAAGCAGCTCGGTGCGCAGGGACACCGGCATGGGAATGTAGTGCGTGGCGATCAGTTTGATCGCCGGGGAGAGCTCAACCAGCGCGATGTCCAGGCCATCGAGACTGGTTCCGGACATCACACCAATATAGAGCGTCATGGCTTAGCGCTTGCTCGAAGCCAGCAGGGTGGCCTTCTCTTGATCCATGCGCGCCATCAGCGGCTGGCTCTGCGCGAGGAAGCGCGAGCGTTCAGCCTTGGCGATCGGATCGGCCATTGGCAACTTCTGGCCCAGTGGATCGACGTGAACGCCGTTGACCTGGAACTCATAGTGCAAGTGCGGGCCGGTGGAGAGCCCGGTGGTGCCGATGAAGCCGATGACCTGGCCCTGTTTAACCGTGCCTCCAGTCTTAACGCCTTTGGCGAAGCCTTGCATGTGGCCATACAGCGTGGTGTAGGTGGCGCCGTGCTGGATGATCACGGTGTTGCCATAGCCGCCGCGGCGACCGGCCAACAATACTTTACCGTCGCCGGCAGCCTTGATTGGCGTGCCCCGTGGTGCTGCATAGTCAACGCCTTTGTGGGCGCGAATTTTGTTCAGGATCGGGTGCTTGCGGCCCATGGAGAATTTCGAACTGATGCGGGCGAAATCAACCGGGGTACGGATGAACGCTTTGCGCATGCTGTTGCCGTCGGCCGTGTAGTAGCTGCTGTTGCCTTGCTTGTTGATGTAACGCACGGCGGTGTAGGTCTTGCCGCGGTTGGTGAAACGTGCGGAAAGGATCGGGCCGTTGCCGACAGGCTTGCCGTTGACGACTTTTTGCTCGTAGATAACATCGAACTCGTCACCCTGGCGAATATCCTGGGCGAAGTCGACGTCGTAGCCAAACACGCTGGCCATATCCATGGTCAGGCTGTGGGACAGTCCGGCGCGAGCGGCGGATTGCGACAACGAGCTGTTGATGACGCCATGAACGTAGGCGGAACGTACGGTGGGCTTGGCAGTGATGCGGTTGAACGTATAACCCTTGTCATTCTTGGTCAGGGTAATGCTTTCGACGTCGCTGATCTTGCTGTGCAAGTTGGTCAGCTGGCCTTCAGGGTTCAGTTCGAATTCGAGCTTCTGCCCATGTTTAAGCTGGCTGAACTGCTTGGCTTGCTTGTCGCTGGCGAGGATTTCATGCACCGAAGCGGCCGGGAGTCCAACTTTCTCAAACAGGGTGGAGAGCGTATCGCCTTTGGAGACGATCACTTCCCTGTGGTTTGGAGCTTTCTTTTCTTCGACCACAGGCGCGACTTCAGCGGTTTCCTGCGGTTCTTCGGCGGCGTTTTCGATCTGCGCGAAAGGGGAGGCCACTGGTTCATTTGTGGCTTGAGCGGCCTCAGCAGCGTCTTGTTCTTGTGACAGTTGATCAGCAGGGCTTTCCAGTTCAAGACTCAGGGTGGTCTTTTTGGCTTCAACATCGCTGGAAGGGAATACCAGAAGCGCCAAGCTCAGCAGAGCGGCGATGCCACTTGCTGCGAGCAGGTGGGTCTTCGGGTAAAGCGGTGGCGCTTTAGACGATTCTTTGGTCATAAGTGATTTTTTGACTTTGAAAAAAGATGAATTGGAAAAGATGAATGACATGATGAAGATGAAATAACTGTATAAAATATAACCAAATCATCTCTGAAGCAAGTCCGCGGACACTCTGCCGGCGGATTGGCGTCATTGCGCCGGCCAAACTTTGTATTTGACGCGTGATCTTGTATGGTTGGTCCCCTTTGAATTCGAGCCTTGCGGGTCTGTTATGAAGTCGGTTGAAGAGCAGCTAGCGCTGATTAAACGTGGTGCGGAAGAACTGTTGGTCGAGTCCGAGCTGATCGAGAAGCTCAAACGTGGCCAACCGCTACGTATTAAGGCTGGCTTCGATCCGACTGCGCCGGATTTGCACCTGGGTCACACCGTGCTTATTAATAAGCTGCGTCAGTTCCAGGAACTGGGGCATCAGGTGATCTTCCTTATCGGTGACTTCACCGGAATGATTGGTGATCCGAGCGGGAAGAGTGCGACTCGTCCGCCGCTTACTCGTGAGCAGGTCCTCGAGAATGCCGAGACCTACAAGACCCAGGTCTTCAAGATTCTTGATCCGGCTAAAACCGAGGTTGCGTTCAACTCCACCTGGATGGACCAGATGGGGCCGGCCGACTTCATTCGCCTGACTTCGCAGTACACGGTTGCGCGCATGCTCGAGCGCGACGATTTCGACAAGCGCTATACCACCAATCAGCCCATCGCCATTCATGAGTTCCTCTATCCGCTGGTTCAGGGTTATGACTCGGTCGCGCTGCGTGCAGATGTCGAGTTGGGCGGTACCGATCAGAAGTTCAACCTGTTGATGGGACGCGAGCTTCAGCGAGGGTACGGTCAAGAGCCGCAGTGCATTCTGACCATGCCGTTGCTCGAAGGCCTGGATGGCGTGAAGAAGATGTCCAAGTCCCTGGGCAATTACGTCGGTATCCAGGAAGCGCCGGGTGTCATGTACAGCAAGCTGGTTTCCATTCCGGATGCGCTGATGTGGCGTTACTTCGAATTGCTCAGCTTCCGCTCCATGGAAGAGATCAATGCATTCCGTGCCGATGTCGAGGCTGGTGCGAACCCGCGTGACATCAAGATCAGGCTGGCTGAAGAGATTGTTGCGCGTTTCCATGGCGAGGAGGCTGCGGCCAACGCTCACCGTGGGGCAGGCAATCGTATGAAGGAGGGTGAGCTGCCGGATGATCTGCCTGAGATCGAATTGACGGCTGCTGAAGATATGCCGATTGCGGCTGTTCTTAATAAAGCAGGCCTGGTGAAGAATTCGGCGGTGGCGCGTGACCTGTTAAATGCTGGCGGTGTACGTATAGATGGTGAGGTGGTTGATCGCACCTTTATATACGTACTGGGCGCGACGCACGTTTGCCAGGCCGGTAAGAAGTCATTTGCGCGTATTACGCTGAAATCCGAGTAAAGCTGCAAACAGTGCTTGACGGCAGATTCTGGATGTCTATAATTCGCCCCACTTCCGGCGCAGTCGAAACGGAAAACTCCTTGGTAAACAAAGAGTTACGCAGTTTT